>NZ_JABMKZ010000100.1 GCF_013204855.1 Paenibacillus alba
ATATCGCATGGAAAAAAGCCTCTACCTCCTTTAGAGGAGGCAGAGCAAAAAACAATCAAGGTTAGCTTAACAGATCCAGAAAGCGGTTATCTAAATCGAGACGGAAAGCCAGAGGGCTTTCACTACTTGGATCACCGCACCGTGGATCACAAATTTAACATCATCACGGATTGTTATGTGACCGCGGGAAATGTGAATGACTCTACGGTCTACATCGATCGGCTCTACCATCAAATCCAGAAATTTGGGTGGGAGAAATCGCTTGAAGCTGTCGCACTCGATACGGGCTACATGACACCCTACATCTGTCACAAGACCACGAAGTTTATGGCTGTTATTCCAGAGCGATTGTCCCGTGAACACGGCGTATTCTCAAAAGATCGCTTTATATTCCAAGCAGACAAAGACGTTTATCTATGCCCGAACCAACAAGAACTGACGTATCGAACAACGACAAGAAGTGGATACAAGGACTACAAGTCTGATCCCAAAATTTGTGTATCATGCCCGTTTCTACCCCAATGTACAACCAATCAAGAGAAGCAAAGGACCATCCAGCGCCATATTTGGGAAGAAAGTAAGGAGCAAGTGGCGCAGAACCGACAGAGTATCGAAGGGAAAGCTCTTTACAAATTGCGATGTCAAACCATTGAGCGAAGTTTTGCGGATGCCAAAGTGCTCCACGGACTTCGCTATTCCCGGTTTCGGGGAAGAGCAAACGTTCAGGAACAAGTCTTGATGACTGCGGTTGCACAGAACATCAAGAAGATAGCGCAACACCTCGCCAGAAAGGATGGGCTTGGCTCAACCCTTCTTAACTTGTTCTTTTTCACCTCAAAACCGCTAAGGTCCCG
>NZ_JABMKZ010000102.1 GCF_013204855.1 Paenibacillus alba
CTCGTAAGGTGAAAAAACCCGTATTGATATTAAGCAGTCGAACCCCGAATAAAGCAAGTGTTCGAGAAAGAATCAAGGAATTAGAGGAAAACGGAGCAAAGGTGGTATTGAAAGAAACGGATATAAGCGTAGAGAGTCAAGTAACGGAGTTAATCAGGGGAGTACGTGAAGAATACGGCTGTATAAACGGCATCATTCATTGTGCTGGGGTCATACGTGACAATTACATCAAAAAAAAATCAGTAGAGGAGTTAGGTGAAGTATTTGCTCCCAAGGTACGGGGAGTTGCCTATCTCGACCAAGCCAGTAAAGAAGAAGCCCTTGATTTCTTTATCCTATTCTCCTCCGGATCAGGGGTATTGGGCAATCCGGGTCAAGCGGATTACGCGGCAGCAAATGCATATATGGATGTTTACACCGAACATAGAAATGAGTTAATAGCTAAAGAGCAACGACAAGGACGAACCCTGACCATCAATTGGCCACTTTGGAAAGAGGGGGGGATGCAGGTAAGTAAAGCTACCGAGAAGTTGATGCAGGGGAAAGGACTAGAGGTTTTGGACACGATCAAGGGACTTCATGCATTTTACCAAGCATGGGTCTCGAATTGCAGTCAGGTCGTTATAGTAGAAGGAGACGCTTTGGAATTAAGACGGCAACTTTTAATCCAAGGTGAAGGTAACACGGGAAATGAAGAACAAATGCATGACAAAACCGAAGAAACAGAAGATGTAGATAACCGAATGCTTGAGAACAAAGTACAAAAGGCAACTG
>NZ_JABMKZ010000103.1 GCF_013204855.1 Paenibacillus alba
CTTTGTTGCGTTGCTCCAAGTCTTTCACAATCTGATCATGGCTACGAAGATTCCCACTACCAACAAAGGGCTCATCTGGAAATTGGCGATATTTACTGACCCAACTGCTCAATGTCTTCGCTGGAATGTTCAATTCGCTTGCAATATCCGGAATCGATTTACTATGTTGTTGAATGTACTTAACCGTTTCCTCTTTGAACTTTTCATTGTACCGTTGGCGGAATTCACTCATCTCGGACACCTCGTAATTTGGATAGGTCTATTATCTAATTTCCCAATTCGTTGTGTCCACTGTTAAGTCTAATTGCAATAAGACTGAAAAACAGCCTTATCTGCCTCAAGCTGGCGCCTTGCCAGCCAATCCCCACCTGTATGAACGTTTTTCAGCCTTAAAGTTGTGATTTTCCTCCGACTTCGTCCCATAAGGCTGAAAAACAGCCTTATCCGCCTCAAGCTGGCGCCTTGCCAGCCAATCCCCACCTGTATGAACGTTTTTCAGCCTTAAAGTGCTGCTTTGCCTCCGACTTTCACCCATAAGGCTGAAAAACAGCCCTATCTGCCTCAATTTGGCGCCTTTTGCCAGCCAGAACCCCACCTGTAAGGACGTTTTTCGGCCTTAAAGTTGTGATTTACCTCCGACTTTCACCCATAAGGCAATAGCTTTGCATTGAAGCTTACATGTGCGAACTAGGCCCCATCCCTATCTCGAAGCAAATAGATCCAGAACCTAAAAGAGGTTGAATTGGATACTTTGCCTTGACTTCGATTAT
>NZ_JABMKZ010000104.1 GCF_013204855.1 Paenibacillus alba
GAAGCCTGAGCGCCAGCTTGGGTGGAGGCGACGTTGGGATACCACCCTGATCGTATCGGAGTTCTAACCTGGTACCGTGATCCGGTATGGGGACAGTGTCAGGTGGGCAGTTTGACTGGGGCGGTCGCCTCCTAAAATGTAACGGAGGCGTTTAAAGGTTCCCTCAGAATGGTTGGAAATCATTCGCAGAGTGCAAAGGCATAAGGGAGCTTGACTGCGAGACCTACAAGTCGAGCAGGGACGAAAGTCGGACTTAGTGATCCGGTGGTACCGAATGGAAGGGCCATCGCTCAACGGATAAAAGCTACCCTGGGGATAACAGGCTTATCTCCCCCAAGAGTCCACATCGACGGGGAGGTTTGGCACCTCGATGTCGGCTCATCGCATCCTGGGGCTGAAGTAGGTCCCAAGGGTTGGGCTGTTCGCCCATTAAAGCGGTACGCGAGCTGGGTTCAGAACGTCGTGAGACAGTTCGGTCCCTATCTGTCGCGGGCGTAGGAAATTTGAGAGGAGCTGTCCTTAGTACGAGAGGACCGGGATGGACGTACCGCTGGTGTACCAGTTGTCTCGCCAGAGGCATAGCTGGGTAGCTATGTACGGAGGGGATAAGCGCTGAAAGCATCTAAGCGCGAAGCCCCCCTCAAGATGAGATTTCCCAGTATGTAAGACCCCTTGTAGACGACGAGGTTGATAGGTTCGAGGTGGAAGTGCGGCAACGTATGCAGCTGACGAATACTAATCGGTCGAGGGCTTAACC
>NZ_JABMKZ010000105.1 GCF_013204855.1 Paenibacillus alba
AGCCTGCTTACGGCTCCCCGAGGCATTTCGTCGTTCGCCACGTCCTTCTTCGGCTCCTAGTGCCTAGGCATCCTCCGTGTGCTCTTTCTAGCTTAACCTAGAAAAAACTTTAAAGATTTTTTGTGCAACCCGAAGGTTAACACAACCTAAGTTCTTACTTTACGTTTGTTTCGTTATCTAGTTTTCAAGGAACAATGTTGTTGCAATGTGATTCCATTATCCTCGCCCTATTTCAGCGGCGAAAGTTATCTTATCACATCTTCTTACTGCATTTCAAGTCGAAATTTCTTGGAAATTCCTGTCTTAAAATGTGTTTTGGTGGAGCCAAGCGGGATCGAACCGCTGACCTCCTGCTTGCAAGGCAGGCGCTCTCCCAGCTGAGCTATGGCCCCTCATAATTATTGCCCGCATGGTTATGGGGCCCCCGAAAAGTAATCGGAATTACCTGCGAAGCTTAGCTTCACTTTTTGGGTAATATTGGTGGGCCCTAGTGGACTCGAACCACCGACCTCACCCTTATCAGGGGTGCGCTCTAACCAGCTGAGCTAAGGGCCCTTACTGTGTTTCCTATCAAGGAAACTTTCCAAAATAAAAACCCACCTACAAGCTTTCGAAGCTTTCTTCGAAAGCTTGCCATGGGTTCGCTTGGCAACGTTCTACTCTCCCAGAACCCTGCGGTTCAAGTACCATCGACGCTGGAGGGCTTAACGGTCGTGTTCGAGATGGGAACGCGTGGGTCCCCTC
>NZ_JABMKZ010000106.1 GCF_013204855.1 Paenibacillus alba
GCGAAGACATTGAGCAGTTGGGTCAGTAAATATCGCCAATTTCCAGATGAGCCCTTTGTTGGTAGTGGGAATCTTCGTAGCCATGATCAGATTGTGAAAGACTTGGAGCAACGCAACAAAGACCTAGAGGAAGAACTAGCTATCTTAAAAAAGGCGTTGCACATCTTCAGCAAAGACCCGAAGTGAGATTCAAGTTCATTGATGACCACCGTTCAACATTTCGAGTTGAGAAGATGTGCAGCGTACTAGGTGTATCCAAGAGCGGCTATTATAAATGGCGAACCACACCCCCAAGTGAGCGGAAAAAGCACCGCGAAGCGTTGGCTAAAGAGGTGGAAAAGGAGTACTTGGAATCGGATCGGAATTACGGAAGTCCGAAAATCACAGAGGAACTGAGAAAGAAAGGTATCAAAGTCGCTGTCAAAACGGTTGGACGCATCATGAAAGAGAAGGGCTTACGCTCACAAGCTATAGGGAAATTCAAGGTGCAAACAACGGATTCCAATCACAGCCACCCGATTGCGCCAAACTGGTTAAATCAGCATTTTGATGTGTGTACAAGACCGAATCAAGTATGGGTTACCGACATCACGTACATCCCTACGCGTCAAGGAAACCTCTATTTAGCAAGCGTTCTTGACTTGTTTACCCGCAAAATCGTTGGCTGGCAGCTTGGCAATCGCATGACCGTGGAACTGACGCTAGACGCCTTAAATCAAGCATACGAAGC
>NZ_JABMKZ010000107.1 GCF_013204855.1 Paenibacillus alba
CGCATTTCCCCTTGCTCGATGCAAATTTCCCTTGTCCAAGCATCAAGTATTTGTTGGGATGGATGGAGACATTCACTCCCCCGGCAATGGCTACTTCACATCCCCCGCTTCGTAAGCCTTGGCATGCCAGGTGAATGGCCGTTAATGAGGATGAACACATCGTATCTACCGCCATGCTCGGACCATGGAAATTACAGAAATAGGACACCCGGTTTGCTATGGAGGATGGATTCCCCGATAGGGCCACATTATTGCCACGGACCTGCTCTTGGGCTCCGTAAAGCTGGTATTCTTCGTACATGACCCCTACATAAACCCCTACGTTCCCCTTCAATCCAAATGCCTCATGTTTTCCCAGGCTCTCTCTGGTGTACCCCGCATCCTCCAACGCTTCATAAACACACTGCAGGAACAATCGCTCCTGTGGGTCCATGATTTCTGCTTCTCTTGGTGTGATATGAAAGAAGAGGGGATCGAATTGATCCACTCCCTCTATAAATCCTCCCCATTTGCTATAGGTTTTCCCTATTTTGTTTTTGTCTTCGTCGTAGTATAACCTGTGATCCCAACGCTCTTGCGGGATCTCCGTTATACAATCCTTGCCGCTTTTAAGATTCTGCCAAAACTCTTCCATCGTCCTCGCTTGGGGATACCGCCCTGCCACCCCAATGACGGCTATGTCCATTCCCTCGTTTTCTCTTC
>NZ_JABMKZ010000108.1 GCF_013204855.1 Paenibacillus alba
ATTTGTAACGTAGATTTGTCATAGCTAAGTCGGTCCCGATGTGGCTCAAAGCCTTGATACATCGGGATTTTTTTGTTGAACATATTAAACAAGAACATATTATGAAATCGAGAAGAAATGATAAAGGAGTAGAAACCATGAAATGCCCTCAATGTAACAATGAATTAAGTGAGGTTCCTTTATGTTACGAAATCGAAGCTCCGTACCACTTTTACACGGTACCAGAAGAGAAAAGAACAGAGTTGATTAGAGATTTTTGTGTAATTGATGAACAATATTTCTATATAAGAGGACATATTGAAATACCGATAATTGATTGTAATGAGAAATTTATTTGGAGTGTTTGGGTTTCTCTTAGTGCAGAGAATTTTTTGAAATCCAATGAATTATTGCACGTACAAGGAAGGGAGAATGAGCAACCTTATTTTGGTTGGTTGTCGACGGAGCTGTCAATATATCCAGTAACTACACTGTCGTTGAAAACAATGGTACATACACAAGAAGTTGGCGCTGTTCCGTTAATAGAACTAGAACAGACTGATCATCCACTTGCAGTTGAACAAAGAGAAGGAATTACAATGGAGAGAGTAAAAGAAATTGCTCATTTAATAAATCACGTTACTTGAAAACCATGATATCCCTTTCACCTACTCGACACATGTGGAGTGCTGTGTGTTGTTGGTTAGG
>NZ_JABMKZ010000109.1 GCF_013204855.1 Paenibacillus alba
GATAAAATGTACTGCGATTATATCCTGATTGGTTAGCAATCTCTTGAATGGATATTTTTTCAATTGGTTTTTGGCTATATAAATCACAGAATACATTTATAAATGTTTGCCTTGTTTTGTCTGTAATTTCAGGTTGCTTATTCATTATTTGCCTCCATTTTTCTGTTCAATCGATTATACGACAGATATTAAAAATCTGATGGTTGATGACCGTATAGTGAATCTATACAATAACATTATACAACACGTTGTTTGATTATTAACAAGGATTAACATATTTTTTTAGGAGGCAATATGAGAATTTTATTCTTCGGTAGAGGTGTAATATCGACCCAATATGCTTGGGCTTTTGAAAAGGCAGGGCATACAGTTGAGTTTTACGTTAGAAAAGGGAGAAAAGAAACCTTCGGAAGCAGCATAGAGCTTGAAATGTGGGACGTACGAAGAGGGAAACAGCTAATAAAAGAAAGCTGGAACGTCAAACTGCATGAGGAGATGAGCCCAAATTATGATCTCATTATTGTGAGTGTCAACACGGAACAACTTCCAGAAGCAGCACAATTACTATCGACTGCTGCTGGAAACACCCCTGTCCTAATATTCAATAACGTTTGGCAAGATTTGAA
>NZ_JABMKZ010000011.1 GCF_013204855.1 Paenibacillus alba
AAGGAAACCTCTATTTAGCAAGCGTTCTTGACTTGTTTACCCGCAAAATCGTTGGCTGGCAGCTTGGCAATCGCATGACCGTGGAACTGACGCTAGACGCCTTAAATCAAGCATACGAAGCTAAAAGGCCGCCTAAAGGCCTTATCCATCATTCAGACCGGGGATCACAGTATGCGTCTAAGGAGTACCGTAAACAACTGAAAGAATACCGTATGATTCGTAGTATGAGCCGTAAAGGCAACTGCTACGATAACGCTTGTATCGAGGCTTTTCACAGCATTCTCAAGCGGGAATTAGTGTACAGATATAAATTTCAAAGCCGCCAGGAAGCACACCAACGAATCTACTGGTACATTGAGTTTTTCTACAACAGGAAGCGTACGCACAGCAAGCTCGGCTATTTGTCTCCAGACAAATTCGAATCGCAGTTTTACAAGCAAACAAAACTAACTTCTTAGCTCTTTTTTGTGTCCACTCTATTGACTCAGATACATTAAAGACTTCTATCTGTGAAAAACAGCCGCTTTTTAGGTAGATAAGAGCTCATAGAGACTCCTAATGCTTCGTGTATGGAAGTTTTCGCGTATTTTACCGATGATAAGAGTCTCCAAAGACTTCTATTTGTGAAAAATAGCCACTTTTTATGTAGATAGGAGTCCCGAGAGGCTCTTATTTGCGAAACAGAGAAGGCTGCCCTCCAGGTCTTGTGACCTTTAGGACAGCCCCATATTCTCGAATACTTGTTTCCATGTAAAATTGTCTCATTCATTTTATTTGAATTATGTTTGTTTCTGGTTGTCTTTCGAGACCATCCTTGGAACGTTCAATTGTCACCGAAAGTCGAGAACTATCTGGACTCCAGAGAAGATCTCCGATAAGTCTTGATCCTTCGAAGACGACAGAACTACTTCCCGCCTTCAGATCAAAAACAGAGATTTGATACGTACTCCCTGCTTTCTCCAGCATCCCATAGGCTAATTTGGATTCATCCGGTGACCAGGCCATCGGTCCGATAGCCGCTCCTATTGCAAGGGCAGCTCCTTGATCTTTACCATTCGAATCAATGAGTATGAGCTCTTGCTTCAATTCATCTAAATGGCTTCGAGTCGTTACGACAGAGATCATATGCCCAGCTTTCATCGGCTGGAACAAGGAAACCTCTCCTCTAACTTGATGAGCCGCAGGGGCATCCATCTGGGAGAGCTCGATATATTTTAAGTCGTGAACATTCCTTGGATAGTTCGTTTCTAGATAATAGAGACGATCATTGCCGATCGTTGCTCGCTCAGTTTGCTTCAATTCTGTTGGTGCCATAATCTTACTTAAAGCAGGCATTGAAGTCATATGACCTTGCATATCAATTTGCGTAACTCCCTCTTCACCAATCCCACCTATGTAAAGCACATGTTCATTATCTAACCATACTGCATATCCTGAAACCAAATCTAAGGCAATTGGCACCGATTGTCCCGAAATGCTATTCCGAATTGTATGCTTAGCGAATAAATTCTCACCTTCCATATGAAGATTAACTACATAAATATGCTTTCCGTCCGGTGACACAACTTCTGTATCCCCAGAGTCTTTAAGTTTTTCTTCGCGTACTGCTTGATCTTCACCAGACCTCATAACCGGATGAACTTCCTCGTTCGCACATGAGCTTAAAATCAACAGGATGGCGGTCAAAACTACAGCATAAACCTGCTTCTTCATTTTGAATTCTCCTCAAACCCTAAAATCAAGGCTGTCTCTTGGTTTTTCTTCCATTTTTTTGAATTAGACGTGATTTGAGTTAAAAAGTTGCAGCAAAAGTCTATTTCACATTTGTATGATTCTGCTTCAAAACGAAAATCCCGATGAGAGTGCTCATCAGGATTTTTATTAATCATATTAAATTTTATGCAGCAGCATTTCCTTTAACCCGGCTCATTAACCACAGGGTAAGCCAAATCAGTATGAAACCTAAGAGTTGCCCTAGGGTTAGCTTTTGACCAAATACGAGCCAGTTCATGCATATCCCTATTGCTGGGAAAGCAAGCTCCGCTAGCGTCGCGAAGAACGCCTTAGTCGTTGACAAGCCCTTGTAATAGAAGAGCATGCTGATTAATCCAGGAAAAAAAGCCTGAAACAATAGGTTCACCGCGATCATTGTCACTTCTTTACCCGTTCCGTTCAAATGCCAAACATCGCCGCTCATCAAAAGAACAACCGATAGCAAAGGAATTGCCAATAAAAATCGAAGCGAAGTCACAACAGGAAAATCTATATTTTTTTGAAGAAGGAATTTCCCCATAACGGTGGACCCTCCCCATAAACATGCTGCCAAAATTGAAAATAAGCAGCTTATCGTACCTAAATCCTTCAACCCCATCTCAGGTGTGTGAAGACCAAACGTCAACAAATAAGTTCCTAGAAGCGCCGCTAAGATATAAATAAAAAATTTGGAAGGCAACGTTTCTTTGAGCAAAACACGAGCTAGGATGATGGCAAATAAGGGCTGTAATTTCTGCAGCAGCAAGATTGCATTGGCATTGCCGTGAGCAAAAGCCGCGGTGAAAAGCACGGTGGCAATAGCCGATCCACCCCAAGAGATAAATAGCAGTGCACCAATGACTGCCAACGTGAGTTTGCCGGCTAAAGTCTTGCGGTGCTTCAGCAGCACAGGAAGTGCATAACAAGCCAATAGCAAATGCTCCAAAAACACAATCTGCGCAGAAGTAAAACTTTTCAACAATAAAATCCGAAAAAGCGGGTCCATCCCCCAAAGTGCGGCCCCGACTGCCACAAACCAAATCCCGTTGATGCCTCGGGTCCATGATGAATACCCATTCGATTGCTTGCTTTCCAGCTTAAATGCTTGTTCCAATTCAAAAACCTCCTAAGAAATGTTTTGAATTGAACCTTCTGAAAAAATAATGCCCCTGTCATGAATCAACAGGGGCATCAACAAACAAACCTGTAAAAAGTAAATTTTAACAAGTTGTTCTTCACCTTCTCCCATCCGGACTATACCGTCGGCCTTGGAATTACACCAAGTCAGTCCCAACCAACACAGCTGGGAGTCGCGGGCTTGAGATACACGAATGCATCCTCACCGCCGGTAGGGAATTTCACCCTGCCCCGAAGAAAAGATCAAATAATCTTTAGTTATCTGTTGTGTCTTGATACGATCAAAACACTATGATAATAGGCTTTTTATTTCATTAGAGTTCAATTACAGTGACTTTTTGTATCCTCAAATTAATTAATAATAAGTTACATATAATAATATGGCGACTTAAAATAAAAAGCAAGGCTTTTTCAGCCCTGTTAAATGTGTGTCAGTTGTTATTTTGTATGAAAATGTCTAAGAAACGAAGAAAATCTAATTGTCCGGGAAATTTATTTTGCATATATTCTTTGGATTTCCTCCATCACAATATGTGGTATATCATTGATACAGGCTATAAAATAATAATAGATAAAATCGTCTATGAAAGTTGGTGACCTAAATGTATTGGGTTCTAATAGCTATTTTAAGTTGGATGGTAATAGGATTTATTATAGGAATTAAAGCAGCTCTTATCGATCCGCTAAATGGAAATAGATTGAAAGAAATTCAGCAAAAAATGTCCTCACTAGGCAACCGAGAGTTTAGCGAGAAAAGTGTTAAGAAATTTAAAAAAAGAAATGTAATCCCCATCATTCTCATTTGCACATTGCTTGGACTAGTCGCATTGTATATTAATATTAGGAGATCAGTTAGATCTAAATAAAATGTATTTTTAATTGGCTATTAATTGAGTAGTGTTAATATTAACTAGAATAAGTTATTTTTTTGGTGGATATTAGAAAGGGGATATCATTCTAGATAGATTGAACATATAGGCAGAAAGTGCTTTCTATACATGGCTTTTTCTATATAAGCATTACGTAAGTCTTGGATAAACTTTTCATCGTCGGTAAGCGATCAGCTCCCCATGAAATTTCAGTTTTATTCAGATGTTCTACATAATTGTTTATGCCACATTCTCGATTTCTTCTTATGCCGTTGCTTCGTTAGCATTTTAGCCGTGTCCCCCATTATCGGATGGATAGCGCCATGTTGTGCTATATTCCATTTTCCTTTCCATTTAGCGGTATTAGAACGTTTACGCTTATAAATGATAGGACACATTTTTTCAGCATCGTGTGTTCTGCCATGATGACCGCCACCTTTATTGAATCCCTGATGCAAGCTTCTCAACTCCTTTCCGTTAAAACCTCAATTTTAATTAGATTCATCTATCTCCATAAATAAGACCTCAATGTCTACATCGTTATCTAGCAATTTAATAGGGATTGGTTCTGCTCCACAAATCTTACAAACAAGAGGGTATGAATCTGTCAGTATGATGTATAATGTTTCTTTATCAACTTCCATCACTTAATGAATCCAAAGAGGTGAAGTAATGGAGTTTTAAAAAAGAGTTCGAACAAAATATGGAGATATTTTCGCAATACCCTTAAATGAAACAAGCTACGGTTACGGACAAATAGTTACGACATATAAAGATTGCTTTCTAATTTTCGATTTCGTTACAGACGATCATCCTGCAATAGATGATATTATAAATAAACCAATTTTACTCTTAGCCTTTTCAGTTGATGTAAAGATTACACATAGTGAATGGCTTCGAAATGGTAATGCTCCTGTATTCAATAACATCAATTTCCCAATATATAAGATACAAACTCCAATGGCTGGATGATTCAAAATCATCTTCATCAAATTATTCGTAAGGCGAGTGAACTAGAAGTATCGATATTAAACAATCACAAATCTTATTCACCATCAGTTATTGAGGATGCTGTTAAAGCCAAAAATGGCATAGAAGACTGGGAACCATATTATGATAATTTGATATATGAACCAAACTTGATAACTTAGTACTATAAAATTGCTCTTCCATTTATACTTTTTCTTGATAAATTTTCACTTTTAAAGGGAGATAGTTTTGAACAGGAATTAAGAACTCTTTCAATTCTTCAACCTTATTAAAAAATATTTCATAGTTATCTTCTGTATCATAAGACCATAAAGTCTTTTTTAAGAATTGTAACTCCTCAACCGGTTCATACAATAACAAACAATGTAATTGCTCCATATGCGAAGACTCTCCATCTTCTTCTACAACAAATTGACGAACAAAACCAAAATGAAAAAGTTCTTTCCCAGTAAAGTTATATACACCGCATTCAAATAATAGTGAAGATTCGGCGCATTCAACATCTAATCTTGCAAATGACTTAAATGTATTCCAAACATCTAATACATCAGTTTTATTATCGCCAAGCATTTCTTTTAGTTGGTCTTCTGCATCGTGAAGTTCGATCATTGTGCTTTGCCCTCGTTTCTATAAAATCGTGCTTTTATGCAATTTAAATATCTTTAAACTTCCCTATCCATACATAACCTTTCTTAACAAAATAAACAGCATCTTTTTTGCCCTCTGGATAAGTAATGCTATCAACCAGAAATGCTTTAGATCTAATATTAATAATTTTATTCTCTGAATATAATCCGTCATTATAATCCTGTACTAAATGAGATTCAATATAATCTTGAGTCTCATAGCATAGTTCCCATTCAAATTGGTCAATTATGTTGCTGAGTTCTTTATATTTTTGAAGTGGAAATGGTTTTTGGATCTCACTGACGATGAAGGGATTATCGTAAAAATGTAAACAATCGTTTACAGCTACAACTATTTGAGAATTTATAAAATTGGGTTCATATATCCAGAGTTTTAGGTAATAATCTTTATTAATCCCCTTTATTTCACTATTCCAATTGAAGTAAACTTCAAACATTGCTTTCAATAATAGTCTACAATACCATGTTGGCGGATTTCTTCTTGTAAGTCTATAGAATGGGTCGATCCATAACTTTACATAATCTCTTTGATACTTATTTAAATTTTCTATATCAAGGTTAAGTGTATTTTCCTTCCACTGCTCAATCTTTTTTATTTTTCTTTTCCATCCCCTAATTTTTTTCTTATTGATAAGCGTATTATCCACAATACGGAAACCATCCTTTTAAGTTAAGAGGTTTTGATAAAATCATTCTTTCATCGCAAATTATATATTACATTCACCATTGAACCTTCTATTTCATCTCCAGAGAAACAACTTCTTAAAATACGCATGGTGTCTTCTAGATATTCATTTTATTGTAAAGTTTATACAAACCCCAATCGCTATATGTGACTCCATGACTTATTAGATAATATCGCAGTTATTGTACTTTTCCCAACGCCATATTTCTTTGCCAACGACCTATGTGTCCACGATTTGTCTGTTGCATACAATCTTCTAATTTCAATTACATCTAACTCATTCAATATTGCTCTATTAGCTTTCTCGCCGCGTCGATCAACATTAAGCTTCTTCCCTGTTTTCACCTCACTGAGTTTTAAACGATGTTGTTCTGACAGTTTTTTCCCCTTATGACTATCACTTATCTTTTTCCTTACTTCGTCACTTCTTGCTTTACCTTTGAAAAACTCACTAATCTTGGCTTTTGCTTCATCTGTGTGTTTCCAGTAAACGCCTATTTAAATCAACTCCGATACATTTAAGGTTTAAAAATCCGAGATACTTAATAAACGATTTGTTTTACTGCGTTCATAAATGTTGATATTCATTTTATTTATCCTCAAATTTATGTGGCTCTTTAACAAAACTTTTTAAAATAAATCCACATGTTATACAAATTACATGAGTAACATCTGATCCTAATGTTAGCATCTTTTTCATAGGATATACCCTAGCTTCGCCGTGCGACTTGCCCTCTCCAAATTTAGTTCCGCCACATTCAGGACAACATTCTTCGTTTCTCATCTCGAACCTCCTTCAATGAAATTATCTTTTCATTACTTCTATATAGTCCATATGTAACTTTCCATTATCAATTGTAAAGCTCACTTTTTTTGTAAACGGCTATTAGATCTCAAAATATATCACCAGTAATCAACGGATCGCTACTATTTTATAGCAGCCTACTAAACGGCAATAAGGCATGATGCAGATGTCCTGCCATATGGTATTTGTATTTACGAACTTCTAACGAAGATACTTCAGTCGTATAAGAGACACCACTTAATTCCCAGAATTCTTGCCCATCTAGTTGATAACCAATATAACACGGATCTCCAACTTGTATCTTAGTTACATTTTCTTACGGAATTACTACGTAAGAATTATCTTTTATTTCTTTCGAAAACCAACCCATTATTGCACACTCCTTGCTTAATTAATTTTTATGCCTTCTGATGAAGAAAGAAATGTATTCAAATCAGTTTATTAGTTTCACCTTATGTTTTGGTTGGCAATAACTTCAAATACCAATCGAACATCTGAAACACCTCTGTAGTATAAGTTCATTCGAAGCAGCACCCTTAAAGTTGGATAAAAAAATTCGTGTTTTAGTCATCCTAAGCCAGCTATATTAAAAATCACACTCATCTATCGTTGATGTCAGCTCAGACCATCTAGCCGAAAGTAACTTCGCATAATCTAAGGAAAATAGCCCATAGTGCCCCAAAGAATAGCCATCGTTAACTTCTATTAACAATGTTTCACCCTTATCAGTTAATCCAAAATCTACAGCATAGCCATTTGGCGCAGATTTGTATTGGAGTACAACATTTTCTACCACTTTATAATCAAAGTGAAATCTCCAATTTCCTCTATATCTTCGGATATCTAATATTTTTCCATGTCTAACAAAACATCTCCACTCAGCGACAAAATTAACAACCTCAGAGCATAATATCTCTGGATCTTCTCCATATGTACCACATCCAACCAAGTCCTTAGTCCCTCTAACAACTACTCCAGTAAACTTTTTATCCTCAACTGGTTTAATAAATACATTCCAGTTATCGGGATTGTTTGCTATTACACTTAATTTAGACTTCCAAATCTTTCTTCCTAAGTAACTTTCAAGTTCTTCTGGATAATCAATTTCGGGTGGGACAATAGAATATTTAGAAAGTGTTGCCCTAACATCATCAACGTAGCTTACTATAATATCTTCTTTAGTATTTTCCGTTAGCTCCTCTATATTTTCAAAATACAGAATTTCCAAGCCCATTTGTCTAAATCCATCATACGCTGCATAAAAATTATGATTTGCAATTTGATTATCAAAACCATTTTTAATAAATACCTTCATAGTTCATCTGCTTTCCCCATTATCATTCTTAGTTAGACTGCAAAACTATCAATCTCATTGTTGATATCATATAACCATTTTACCCAATATTATATCATGATTGGAGATCATTTCCTCTTTGTTTTATTTTACATGACCTATGCAGTTCGAGATAAATATTGGTAAAAGTCAAAAAGCATAGGTGATTTTCCAATGAAAACGCTACAAGCACCGAAATATTGCGATTTACAGTTGAGTGAGTGTGCAGGTGCCCCCATCTTACGCGCACCAAGGAAGATGAGTCTTCTTCGAAGGTTGAACAGCTAGACGACGAGTCTCCAGCTACCTACAAAGGTGCCTACCTCATCATAAGTAACCGCCGCACTCACGCGAAATGGTCCTCTTTGGGATACAACGAAACCTCAGAATTACCATTCGTTACCACGAAGTGCATAGCTCATGTAACTTGGAGTATTTGAAAATAATGGAATACTCCCTTTATAATGGTATTGATGAACTGGTCAGATCATCCTAGTAAAAAAACACCATCAATTTACTGTATTTGTAAAATGCTTATTTTAAAAAAATTAAATGAACACGGAGGGATTTTATGAGAAAAGTGATCTTAAGCTTTTTGGTATTGTTTTTGTCGACTTTCTCCTTTACAATTTCATTTGCAGAAAATAGTCTTCAAGTCTCTTTATTCGGTGGAGATGTAGTCTTAAACGGTAATAAATTAAACTTAACCGGTACTGAATATAGTACTCTGAACTACAATGGCCATATTTATGTTCCTCTTAGAAGCTTAAGTGAAACTCTCCAAGGAACAGTTTCTTATAATGAACAAGAAAATGTTGCAAATATTAATGTTCGTGGAGGCAAAGACAGCTATAAGTCAGAGACTAGTTCAGCAAATTCAGACGACTTCTTTAAACTCAGCATTCACTCAGAGAAAGAAGTGTATCAATATGGACAAGATATAAACATCTGGAGCGCTCTTACTTACACCGGAAAGGAAGAAAAAAGAATTGCTCATTCACATGATTTATTTGTATATACATTGATGGATGAACATGGAAACACATATGACCCAGGAGAGACTTTGGCTCTGTTAAAGTCTACTTTTAAAGAAAATGATGTTTATATTTCTTCTTTACAATGGATTATCTTCTTCGGATACAATGATCTATACTCGGAAAGTCTTCGCGAATCAAAAACACATTTGAAGAGAGGTACCTACACTGTTACAGTTCGAACAACATATGCCGATCCAGAAGACATTAAGACAAATCGCAAATTGCAAACTAGTATAAAAATAAAAGTTGAATAAAAACACAAATCGATTAATTTTATTGCAACATTTATTTGAATCATCGTGGAAACGGCGTTGCGCGAGCAGGCGCAAGCACGAAAAAGACTGTAAACACCTTTCCTCCTCTGGTGTTTACAGTCTTTTTACCATTATCCAAATTTTATTCTGCCGCTTTCACAAATTTTTCAAATGCATGATCAAAATCTTCTCTTGTTTCTGCTAATTTATAAAAAAACACACCACTTGCGTCTCTAATTTCATGTTCTTCAAGATCAATACTTTCATAAAGTGCATCAATGTTTAAGGGAGAGCCTTCAACTATAAACTCTACCCCCTTATGTTTTGGAGAAACAATATAAGCGGTTTTAACTTTGGAAGAAGGCGATTGGAAAATTACGACCTTACCTTTTCGAGTTAAATAATCCAGTTTTTCAGGATAATTATTCTTCGTCCCGCAAGGCAATTTAAAGGATGACATGAGTGACATACTAGAATTCTCCTCTATTTTAATTTCTTTTATTCATCTGCTCAAACTGATGGGAATAGGAATTATGTGTCCATAGAATTTCCCATTCTTCTGGAAAATAAACATTATTTTATCTGGTTCTTTTTGAAATGCCCATTTTTCGATCATTCAAGCTTCTCCAATATATCTAAATTAATACTAATCAAAAAACCTCCTAAATTCAATAGGAGGCTACTTACCATCCATTATTTTCCTTTTATGAACCAAATAGAAGAAACCGATCTAGTCCGATGCCGCTTATCAAACATCGCTCCTTTTTGTTTCCGAGCATTTGATACATCCAGTCAACAAAACCGCCATCACCAAATTCAAAATTTTCGCCATCTCTTTCCATATATATCTTGAAATTAACGCCTTGGTAATACTTGTTGTCCACATCATCATAGTCAAAAGAAAGCGGCGTATCGGGAAACATAGTTTGAATAACTTCGGTCATTCTGTCAAAAAAACCATCGCCGTCTGTATAGCCGCCTCTTTTTCGCAGAACAATGGATAGTTTTGCGTTGTATTGTTCTTGGAATAACTTTTTATAAAAAATTAAATGCTTTTCCAACAGTTCTTTTTCACAGGCATACGAACCACTATCTTTGCCCGAAGATACCATACAATAAAGGCCGAAATGAGCAAAAAAGCCTTTTCCAGAAAACGCCTGCGCCCGGACAACTCTTGCAGTTGCAGCGTAGTGCAAAGGGATGATATTACTCTCTGTTCTGCTCTTTAATTTGTCAGCAATAATAATAGCCAGCATATTAGAGGGATCAGACAGGGTTTCCGTCCCACGCAATGCGCTTACCACATTGTATTGGTCTACGCATCCAAAAACGCTGCAACTGCCAAGAGGCGCCGATGGTGAAAGCAGAACAGTTGTGATTTTCATTTTCTGAGCAGCGGTTAATAGCTGTGTTTCTAAAGCGTGAAATTTAGCTGGGTCAGCATCGCTTGGGGTAGGGAAACGGTTGGATTGATACGTCTTTAGGACATCCGCCGGGGTAAACCCCTCCGTTTGTTTTTCAAAAAGTTCTAAAAGCAGCGAGTTCAAGTCTGCCTTTGACAGAGAAAGAAGTTTATCTACTATTTCTTGGTCACCTATTTGCTTCAAAATCCTGTTTAAGATTGTACTCATGGACACCATCCTCATTGCAACGTGTATTATATATTTAAATAATAGACCATACAGATATGTAGATAAAGGTCATTTGAGCCAAATTAAATAAAAAAAGAAAACGTTAAAATGTAACGTTTCCCCTTTTATAATCAATCTTTAATTTTGAATATTTGTTAACTTTCCATCTTCATCAAAATACAGAAAACTCATAGAACTGGTGTAATTATAAACCCATTGCTCGGAATAGCTATACTTACTGCTATATTTGTTCACTTTATCTGGAGCTCCCCAAGAATATCTTGCCATCAGTTTTGTCATACCAATTTTGACATATCCATCTTTAATCATATCAATTGTATCATTAGACCAGCCTAAACCATCAAAGGGATCGACATTAGTTAATGCATTGACTATATCCTCTATTGATGAAAACGTAACCGTATATGTTTCTAAACTGTTTGCTAAGGTTACTGTTGCACCACTGTAACTAACTACAGAGTTTTCAATATAATTTTTCTTAGAAGAGTGGCCTCCAAAATAGGTTTTTTTATTCCAGAGTGACGAATTCGTTTTCCAAATTTCTTCTGCAGCAGCATCTAATTTTAATTGTTTAGCAGCTTTTTCAATATCATAATCCTTGCCCCATGAAACATCCTTACTCAAATCAGCAGATGTAATATCTATTCTTCCATTTTCACCGTAAGCTATTTTCATATCCAAATAGTCACCTAGAAATACTAATGGCGCATACATGACATAGTCTTTTGTTATTATTGGATACTCGAGCCTCGTATACTGTATATCCATATTTCGTCCAAAGTAAGTCATCATATTCTGATCAGCTTTTACTAATAGTGTGCGGTATGGATGATTTATTCTCAATACTCCACTGTAATCTTTTGCTGACATATTCAATTGCCCCAGCAAACTCCATAGCGGAACATATACAGCATTATTATGGCTAATTGGCGGATATTCTGATTTCATCAACTTGTTATTTACATAAACTTCGTATTCAAAGTCCTTGGCCAAAGCTGATACTGGAACAATTGCTAAAGCTACTGTGCAAAAAATAACTATTAAACTCACAAACTTCTTCAAATCTAATCATCTCCTATAAATGGGTAAATGCACCTAGTGCTTGTTACCATTTTATGGAGTATTTGTCGAGAAAAGATCCTTCAGTTGAGTTAATCACATTCTTTCATCCGTACTGCTCATAAAGCTCTTTAATTTCTTCATCTGTCATAAAGTCCAAGCCTTTAAAATTCTCGCTGCTTTTGACTGCTAAATTTACTTCTGCGTTAGTTAAACATTGAATAAATAATCTCTCGCACATTGTTTTTCTATCCATAATGAACACTTCCTCTTTGGTTTTTATATTTATTCTTAACTTTGTAAACAGTGTATAAACACTGCGGCTTATAACAATCCAAAACCCGCTCCCCATAGAAGTAATTTGTAATGTTTAATCACACTAATTGCCTCCTATTCTCTACTCAATATAGATTTCCAAAACCTTCAATATCACATGAAATGATTTCGATTTCGTCCTCGTGTTGAATGTCACCTGTATAAATAATAGTTGTCTGTTTACCTTTGTAAGTCTCGTTTAGCTGTTGTAGTGTATGAGTATCAAATGCTACAGAAGATTGGACATTGAACACCCAGCGGCTTTCTAGCGAGTCTCCCAGAGTGACTATAAAATAGGTATGATCATTCGCATCGTAATAGACATAATCAATTTTAGTTTGAACAGTTGATTGATTAGATTCTGCCGCCAAGGATTGAGACGAGAAAAGGAATAGCGCGAGAATGGTTTGGATTATGATAAGTGATTTTTTCATATGCTGTTGCCTCCGTGGATTATGATATTTATTCATACTGAACAAATTCTGAGAAATCTTCATCTTCTAGATTTATATGGATTTGTAGAAGTTTCTATTACTTCAAATGAATCATAAAATGAAAAAACAAGGATTTTCATCCCTGCTTCCATATAGTAATAGGATATTCTTAATGTCCTTCTCCTCAAGAAGAAATGAGGATTGAACTCATGATTACAAAACAACCCCTAGCCCCCGATAGAGATTTGTTCATTCCAACGGTTTGTCTATTCATGGAATAATTATCTAATCTTAATCCCACCTTAATCTTCACTGGGTATTCTATAAGCAACCCCACTATTCACATATAGAGAATTGGACTTACAACAGTAAAGCGTTGTAGGTCTAATTTTCATTTAGTGACTTAACACCACCTCAGTGTCACAGCTCTTCTTTGATTCACTAGAAATTTGACTAAAGTCATATGAACTCAATATGTAGGAACAGAAAAACCTTGGAAGGTTATAATCTTCCAAGGTTTTCATTATTTATGATTTTTCTGCAGGTAGGTGATAATCGGTAAAATAACGGTAAATAACGTACCCTCGCCAGGTTCGCTGGCGACTGAAATGCTACCTTGGTGCCTCTCGAGAATTTTTCTTACAATGGCAAGTCCCAGTCCGCTGCCCCCTGTTCCCCGCTGTCTAGCATGATCGGCTTTGTAGAAACGCTCGAAGATCCGCTCCTGCTCCTCTTTCTTAATGCCAATTCCTGTATCCTGGATGCTGATGACAACGTGATCCGTTTTGGCCGCAAGCTTCAATTGAATCATTCCTTGAGGCGGGGTAAACTTGATGGCATTGCCAAGCAGGTTCGTCCACACCTGATTGAGTTGATCGGCATCTGCCGATATTTTCACTCTGGGCAAATTCAAATCCAGCACTTGCTCTTTCTCCGACCACTGGGGCTCGTAGAAAACAAGTACGCGACGAAGCTGCTCGTCGAGATCATACGTGCTGGGATGAAAGGGATGATGCTCCGATTCCAAAGAAGCCAGCTTCAACAGGTTTTCACTCAACCGAGTCAAGCGCTCGCTTTCCCGCTCAATGATTTCCAAGTAACGATGGCGTTCCTCCTCCGCAAGGCCGATTGACGGAGCACCTTGGAGAATCCCCTTATCGAGGTCAGCGGTGACTGGATTTCATGCGATACGTTAGAGACGAAATCCTGCCTCATCTGCTCAAGCTGCTTCAACTCACCCGCCATATGATTAAAGCCTTCGGCAAGCAAACCGATTTCGTCGCTTCTTTGTATATTCACATTCACGTTGAAATTGCCGCGCGCCAGCCG
The DNA here is from genome assembly GCF_013204855.1 of Paenibacillus alba. Lineage (GTDB taxonomy): Bacteria > Bacillota > Bacilli > Paenibacillales > NBRC-103111 > Paenibacillus_E > Paenibacillus_E alba. Next base: position 14,299 of record NZ_JABMKZ010000011.1, read on the forward strand.
ATTCGTAGCCCGTGTCAGCTTCTTCATCGGGCTGACGATATACCGCGATGCGACCAGTATGAGCAAGCTTCCGATGAGAAGCACGATCAACAATACGGTAGTTATCGAGTTTCGGGTCTGTTTCCTCGCTACCTCAGACACCTTAGGCGTTAAAAAGAGGGCGTATTGCCTGCCGTTTACTGCCAAGGGGATGCCAATCATCAAACTCGTCGATTGCTTGAAGTCGGCGTATATAAAATTCGTTTTTTCGTTTTGGTAGATGTTTCCTTGCAGAACAGAGATGACCTTCCGCTGGTCCATCTCAATCATGTCGTTTTTCTTTTCAACCCCGAAGGAGGCTAGGTAACCGCTGTCGTCAAATAAGAACAGGGAATAGCTGTCGTTGAATTTGGTGCTTCCTTCAAGTAGAGTTTCCAATTTTGTCGTCTGATACTCATTGCTCATCTCAGCGAGCTGGTTTCCCACTTTCAGCAAGCTAGCTTGCAACTCGGTTGTAATTCGGTTCGTGTAGAGCAGCATGGCAATGAAAAAAGCCAGCAATACACTAACTACGACGACGGCCAAGAACGTCAAAACGACGCGTAGATAAAGGGTCATGATCTTGAGCTGCTCACCTCGAGGCGATAGCCGAGGCCGTGAATCGTAGTGATTCGAAACTGATCGGTTAAGGGCTCGAACTTCTCGCGCAGCCGCTTGATATGAACATCTACCGTTCTTTCGTCGCCTTCGTAATCCATCCCCCAGATTTGCTCGATTAGCTGCGTGCGGGTAAAGATTAGTCTGGGATAGCTGGCAAGCTTAAACAGCAGCTTGAATTCCTTGAGCGGCAGGATAAAGCACTGCTCCTGCACGCGGACCTCGAAAGAGACGTGATCAATCGTCATATCGCCAATGGAAATCAGTTGGGAAGAAGCGATCTTATAGCGTTTAAGCAGTGCCTTAACCCGCATTATTAGCTCAACCGGATCGAATGGCTTGACGACGTAATCGTCCGTACCGAGCCGGAACCCTTTTACCTTGTGAGTCGATTCACTTTTTGCTGTTACCATCAGCAGCGGAAGATCGCTAAAGTGACTGCGGAGCTCGCGGCACAAATCCCAACCATCCATGAGCGGCATCATTACATCTAGGACGACAAGATCGACTTGCGTAGATTCTATAAGCTTCAACGCTTCCTCTCCATTGCCGGCTTCAATCACACCAAGCCCCTCTCCGACCAAATAGACGCGGATTAGCTCCCGGATATCCGGATCATCATCGACGACCATAATCCTCGCCATACTTTGCACCCCCCTGCTGCTTGAATATATGCGTTCAGCCGTCCCTATACAGGAGCTTCGTTCATGAGGCAATGATAATTATCTGTGAGATTAGGAAAAAGATGAATGCAAAAACAGATGCTAGTACGCGAAATATCGCGAGTCGCTCCCACCGTTCCACAAGAGAATGGAAGTTGTGAGGCGGTGCTTCAGACCGCCATTCCAGTGCAGCACTATTAATAGGAACCGTACCGCCGAATGTTACTCCAAGCCAAATAACTAGCATGACAATACCGAGTATCCGGAGTATGAACGGAGTTCCACTAGCACCCGTGAATAGCGAAACGACTCCGAATATGAGAGCTGGAAAATAAAATGATGGTGCTATGATGCGCAGTGTGCGTACAAGCCCTTGTCGGACAATAATGTGCGCCGATTGTTCGAGCAGGTCAAGTGGACCCCGTAGGCCAAATCGCACCGTAAACTCTGTACCTGCGAGGAGTCCAGCAAAAAAGATGGCGGCAAATGCGAAAATGGTATCTTGCATAAGGCTAGTCATAGGCTCTGTATTCCTCCTTAAATGGATGAAGAGACAATTCTAATTCCGTTAACAGGTATCGTCATCATCGGTGCTTTCGCAGAACCGGTCATCAAGTCTCCGTTGACTGTAAGTGTGAAGGATACTTTCATCGGGAATGGTAAAGTCAAACGGGTAGTAAAGGTTACGTCGCAGCCATTGACTTTTCCATGTTTAATAGGCTGCTCATCGAAGGTGCCCGTAAGCTCTTCATTGTCGGTGGCAAGTACTAGCTCGACATTATTTTCACCACGCGGGGTATTGAATGTTATTGTCCAACGCCCTTCTGTAGTGTTGAGTCTTATCGGTGCAATCTGTATTTCGCTTGACTGGTTCCGAGCAGGCGATGTGTCCGCGGCTTGTCGTAAACGATAGGCTTCAGCAGATTCCCTGTATTGCCGATGCTCAGCCTCATGATCGGGCACCATATCGGGTTTAGCTCCCTCGGATGATAAAAACCGGAGAATCGCAGCATTTGCACCAATTGCGTGTTCACTGGCACGAGGTAACATCACCGATTCGTACACTGCGATAGCCTCAGCAACAGTTGCTTGTTCCGCAACTGCTCGTGCGATTTCGGTGGCGTCTAACATGGCGAGGTTGACGCCGAATCCTCCGAAAGGTGCCATGGCATGAGCAGCATCACCGATAAGTGTCACGCTACGGTTACTCTTCCATGTAAGCGGTGCAGGCAGGATAAAGATGGGGCGGTTAATGTAGCCTGAATCGGTATCCGTTAGAAATGGGCGTAAGATAGGATCCCATTCTGAAAACTCTTTAATCAGGTATCCACGGATTGCGTCGGTATCATCGAGAGAAATCCCGACCTTCATATACCAGTCAACCGGTGTAAGCATTGCAATGTAGCCGCGAATATGTCCATTGCTGTTACGCTGAACGACGAGTCCGTGCCCTGCGCCATCAGTGACGAACACATGGCCAGGACCAACAAGCTCGCTTAGTGCAGGATGACGGGATTCTACGTCGGCGAAATCAATTTCGAGGTAAGAGACTCCAGAATAAATGGGTTTAGCATCCGTGAGAAGAGGTCGGACCTTTGACCATATTCCGTCAGCTCCGATAACCAGATCTGCCTCGTCAACGTGGCCGTTCTCAAATTCTAGGCGAACCCGTCCATCCTGGAGCTCGGTCGCGCTGGCCAATTTGTGCCCCCAACGGATAGTGTTAGGATCAAGGTGTTCTGCGAGCATAGTACGTAAGTGGCCGCGATCGATTTCGGGAGCCGCAGAATCGTCTTCCGCTGGCACAAAAGATACGACGAGCTTGCCAGTGTGCGAAAGTCGTTTTTTGGCTTGCCCCTCCATTCTTGCCAGTGCATGGAATGCTTCTACGAGTCCGGCGTCTTCCAGTGCGATCTGTCCTGAGTCCGCGTGAAGATCAAGTGTACCTCCAGCGTCGCGTGAATCAGCAGCAGTATCGACTTCATACACAATTGGAGAGAGACCATACCCCTGAAGAATACGTGCGCAGGTAAGTCCAGCAGGGCCGCCGCCAATGATAGCTATGTGAGTAGAAACAGAATTTTTCATGGGTATTATCCTTTCTCAGCCAGTCTTGGATGAATAGACACAGCCTTTTAAGTTATTTGAACGACCGTTCATTAAGCTCATACTAAACGAACGGTCGTTCAGTGTCAAGAACATTGAAATGGCAATCTTGAAATATGGTTTGTATGTGCAATGCTTCTTAGCACCGGCAAAAACTTGACGAATGTCAATTAGAGAGCTAGCATGAGTTTAGATTATAATTTTAGCTAATATTAAGTGTAGGGAGTATACGTGTTGCTCCTGTTAAAGGAAGGAGCTAATATCATGAGCAACTCCATTTCGTCAGAGCGTCGTTCCGGCGAAGAAACGCGATCTCAGATATTGAGCATTGCTTTAAAATTTTTCATTGAAAAAGGGTACGAGAGTACCTCTATCCGAGATATTGCAGAGGCGCTGGGTATGACAAAGTCCTCGCTGTATTATCACTTCCGCAGCAAAGAAGAGATCCTGATTAACCTCATTCAGCTGCGCTACGCTCAACTTGAGGAGCTTCTTGAATGGTTGGATAACCAACCGACGGCTCCCGATCTTCTCGAACGTACTGCACACCGTTGGATCGACTGCACCACCATTGAAAGATTACAGGTGATGATTCTCGCTCACACGAATCAGCCGGTCATACTCCGCCTCCGTGAAACTGGTCAGGATATTCGCTCTGGCTTTCAGGAGATTATTAACCGCTTCGTAGACAACAATAGCAGTGCTGAAGCACGTCTTTTGGTCCGTATGACCCTAGATACCATATCTGCTGCCCTGTCCGCTTCTCGCGGCATGGATATCGACTTTAAGGAAATTCTCATTGTGGCTCGACAGACCGCATCGGTTCTCTCCAATTTAGCTGTGCGCGCTATTTCAGCCGATCACCGTCAAAGCTCGTGACGACTGTCCGAGAATTTGTTCGATGGGATTGCTGATTTTTTGTTTGCTAATCATTTCTGTTTTAATTACCCTCGGTGTCAGCTCCGGTATAGCCGGTTTGGCTGATCCAAGAACGGAGCAGCCGGCCAGTACGGCTGCAGCCGTCACGGCTGCAAGTATTGACCAAGTTCGATATTGTTACGCCGTTTCTAAGAACTAACCTTTCTCTTCGATGTGCCTACTCTCTCTCTTTAAACCTCAACGGTGTCCGGTGAAGTCACCTCATTTTTCTTACCCTGCTTAAACATCCTGCCGAAATGATTTTTCATGCTCTCGATCAGTTCATAGACAATTGGGACTACGACAAGCGTCAATACAGTCGAAGTGATAAGACCACCGATAACAACAACCCCCAGTCCTTTACCGATCAGACCGCCTTCACCTGACATACCCAGTGCCAGCGGAACCAGCGCCATAATCGTAGCGCCGGCAGTCATAATAATCGGACGCAAACGCACCTTGCCTGCCTCGATCAGCGCTTGTCTCACTGTATAACCTTCTTGTCTGAGCTGCTGAGCTCGGTCGATCAACACGATGGCATTGGTGACGACTATCCCGATCAGCATCAGGAAGCCGATCATCGTGGTAACCGACAAAGGTTCTCTAGCGATTACGAGTCCCAACAGCCCTCCGATAACGGCCAGTGGCAAAGAGAAGAGAATCGCGAATGGCGCACTGGCATTTCCGAACGCCAACACCATGATCAAGTAAACCACGAAAATGGCTGCGGCCATCGCTACATATAATTGCGAGAAGCTCTCATCAATATCTACGGAGACACCGCCGGTTTTCGGAGTTACGCCATCCGGCAGCTCGACCTCTTTCAAGCCCATGGCCAATTTGGCGCTCACACCGCTCTTATTGTCCGCATTGATCTTCGCGGTCACCTTAACGAGTTGAGACTGGTCTTCCCTTGCCAGTGAAGCCGCTCCTTTCATCTCGCTGATTTTTGCAACTTCCTTCAATAGAACGATGGAACCGTTCGATGTCGTAAAGGGAATGTTGCCCAGCTTTACGAGCGTATTTTTATCCGATTTATCCAAAGATACGGTCGTCGTATAGACAATATTATCGAACTTCATATCGCCAAGATCCTGCTTCTGAATCCAGGCACGGGCCGTATCGCGCACAATCGAAGCGCTCAAGCCGTAGGCTCTCGCCTTCTTCTGTTCAACAGCAATCTCAACTTCGGTCTTCGCATCGCTCAGGTTATCCTCGATCTCGCTAAGCTCCGGGAACGTGCTCAGCTTATCCTTGACAAGCTTTGCGGCTTTTTCCAGTTGAAGCTGGTCATCTCCCGTCAGCGCGTAGGAGAAGTCTGTCGAGGTTGTGTCGAAGTCGCCCTCCATCGATTTAGGCTCGACTTCCGATCCGGCAGGAAGCTCGCTTAGGATGAATTCCTTCACCTGCCCCTTAACTTTATCCGGATCGACCTTGTCGTTCACTTCAACGAAGATTTGCGAAGCATATGGCGTACGCTCATCGTCATTGCCAGCATAGCCAACCAATGCCTCTACGAATTTAAAAACAGGCTGACCGTTCGAATCCTTCGTATCCTGCAGCACTTTCTCAATTTCTTTCGTTTTGGAATCCGTCGCTTCAAAGGAAGTCGAATAAGGCATTTTAATTTGGAAATACATCGTCTTGGGCGGCTTGGAGCCGGGCAGGAACGAAACCGAAAGCACCGGAACCGTTGCTGCAATAGTGACAACAAGCAAGAGCAGCGAAATCAGCAATGTTTTAATTCTGTTTGTCAAGCTCCAGCTCAGCACTTTTTCGTAGAAACTCGTTATTTTGCTAGGTGCCGACTCATCATGATGTGCTTTGCCCGATTTGCTGCGCAATACTAGAAGCTTCGCCAGCATCGGAATAACCGTTAAAGAGACAACCAAGGAAGACAGCAGCGCACAGGCAATCGTTATCGCAAATGGCCGGAAGAGCCCGCCAACAATGCCCGTTACAAGCGCCAATGGCGCAAACACGCCTACGGTAGCTAACGTAGATGACGTGATAGCCATGGAAACCTGACTCGTGGCTAACGCAATGACGGATTCTTTCCGTTCCTGCGCTTTTTCAAGCGACGCGTAAATATTCTCGATGACGACGATAGAATCGTCCACCACTCGGCCTACGGCAATGAAAATACCTCCAAGCGTCATCGTGTTGAGCGTGAGTCCTAGTTGCGACATGAGCAGCAGCGTAATGAGAATCGATAACGGAATCGATACGAGAACCATCAGCGTCATTCTCACATTTCTTAAGAAGATCAGAATCATCAGCGATGCAAGTACCGCTCCTACAATCCCCTCACGAATAAGTCCTGTGATCGAGTCCTTAATTTCATCCGCGCTATCGTATGTATTTTTTAACTGTACGTCCGGCATCGTCGTTTTCCATTCATGCACAAGTTTCTCAATGGACCCTGAGAATTCAACAGCATTTGCGCTGCTCGCTTTATACAGGATCATCCCGATAGCAGGCTTGCCATCCAGGCGTCCGTTGAAATCCGATTCCGTGATCGCTTTGACTTTGGCTACTGTATTAAGTGTGACGATATCGCCTTTTGGCGTTGTAATTTCCACCTGCTGCAAATCATACAGCGAGCTGATATTGCCCGTTACCCGAGTCATCTTACTATTGCCGCTGATCTCAACGCTGCCGATCGGACTCTGTGCGACGGCTGCCTTGATCGCTGCGCTGACTTGGGCAGGCGATAACCCATACACATCAAGAGCGCTGGCATCGAGTTCGATATCGAGAGAGGTGTCGCGAGCACCGACAACATCCATATGGTCGATCCCTTTCAATCCTTCGAATCCTGGTTTGATCGTATCCTTGAACAGCTTGTCAAGCTCCGTTTGGCTCATGTTGTTGTCTGCATAAGCAACCAAGTAATTGGACGGGAAGGATGCCGCACCAAAGGTGGAAGCTTTCGGCGTACCCGCCTCAGTAGGCAGCTTAATATCGGCAAGCAGATCCTGCACAGCCTGCTTCTTCTTGTCCGTGTCTACATTTTGCTTGAACATCAAAATAATCGTGGAGAAATTATCACTTGATGTAGAACTCATCGAATCGAGATCCTCGATATTAGACAGCTTCTTCTCGATCGGATCGGTAATTTCGTCCATAACATCTTTGGGCGCTCCCATGTAGGTCGTCGTGACGGCCACGACTGGGAATGACACGTTAGGCATATTCTCGACCATCAACTGGGAAGACGAGTAAATACCCCCGACAAATAGCATGATCATAATGATAAATAGCGCCGAGACGTTCTTCATTGAAAATTGTGTAAGTCGATTCATTCCTGCACTTCCCCTCATTTCATTAACACCTCACCCAAAATACAATCGAGTTATGAACTCAATATGAACAAACAAAAAACCTTGGAAATTTATCTCCCAAGATTTCTCATCATTCATAATTTTTCTATGGGTAGGTGAAAATGGCTAAAATAACGGTAAATAACGCACCGTCGCAGGTTCTCTGGCGACTGAAGTGCTTCCCTGATGCCTTTCGATAATTTGTCATACGATGGCAAGCCCAGTCTGCTCCCCCCGCTTTCTTCCCTTTAATACATAGGAGCAGTAAAAACAACTGCAAAGTAGGAAACATTTACGAATAGGTGGATAATCTTATTGAAGACTGTTAATTCGATTCTTGATCCATCTTGATACTGAAGCATTATCAATCGTCTAAGGAATCTACGTACCTTTTCAGACAAAGCAAATAGCCAATCTCTGATGAGATTGGCTTGATTTCCTGCCCAATTACCGCCCAAAACAAAAAGGCCAATCCCCTTCCTACATATGGGTTTTAGCCTTTTGTTTTAGAGTTATACGATAGTCATCACTGCGCCCATTTCCAAATAGGCAAGCATCCAATTGTATCAACCGCACATAGATTGTTGATGTATCCACTTGAACTTGAAGGAGATTATAAAATGGCTTATACCAATTACACTTACCCTCAATATCCTGTTGCAACTCCATACCCTGTAGTAACTCCATATTCTGTTGCTACTCCTTATCCAATTCCGATTTCAACACCATACCACCCTTACTATCATGGATGGCACGGTGGTAATTGGCATGGGGGATGGCACGGCGGGCATGGAGGTTACCACTGGCATGATGGCGGTCATGGGGGTCATGGCCACCGTATTGATCAACCGAATGAATAGTTTTTTTCAGAGAGAGGGGAATTAACCCTTTCTCTTTTTGCTATTATTCGAGTAAATTCAACATTTTTTGTTAAATTTCAGACAGAAATTAGTTCGGATTCTTGATATGCTTGATTTACTAAAGCAAAAGGCGATGGTACATATGGTTGAAGGGATATGGTTGCTGATCTTTGTCTTGTTCTTACTAGTTGCTTCCGCTCGAAAAGACTAATGATAACGTCTTCATACTGCCGCGAAAAACACCTAAGGCTTATTCGCCTTACTCCGAACACTTGCCCCGCTCTCAACGTAGGCTTTTGCCCTTATGATCGCTTCTTCCAATGGATCGTTATTCTGTAAATAGGGAACCGTCTACCACCTCTTGCTGTCTTTGAGCAATTTTATCTGGGAAATATGATGCTGGTTGTGCCATACAAATCTTTGAAGTGCAATATCAATCGTGATTAAACCTAAAGCTTGTGTTTTAAACTTTCTTTGAAATTCCTCCGTACGTAAGCTGTTAAGCAGCGTAATCATTCGCTTATGTAGCTGCTCCAGTAATAACACCGACATTTCTATCGGCATATCCTTATATTCATTCAGTTCTGCAAATAAATCTTCCCGATACGAGTTCGCAATAGGTTCATCTTCTGTCAATGCTCTTTTTAAGCGCAGGTAGGCATTCATATCATTGTCCGCCATGTGATGTATGATTTGTTGTGTGCTCCAACCTCCAGGTCGATACGAAACTTGAAGCTGATCGTAGTTAAGCGGGTTAACAACGTCTCGAAGAGTTTTAACGATATCAGCTATTTGATGAATACAATCAATTCGTTCGACTTTTGAGAAATGGGATTTGCCTCAAATTGTCCAATGGGATAGCGAATTTTATCCACTTTCGGGCCCCTCCTTCTTTCCAAATCCTTTTACATCAATAATTGAGAGTAGTTTTTTTGAGTATTAATTTTATTCTAAGTAGAATGCTATGTATAAATTGGGATGGAAAAGAAAGGATTGTTCTTCGTGGTTATTGGGATCTTAGTTGTCTTGTTGATCTTTATTATTCTCGTTTGTGCCAGTCTTTACTTCTACCACATCGCGATTGCTCGCGCTGATAAAAGCTTTCTAAACGGCAATCCCGATCTAGAAATCAAAGAAAGCGCTGTGAAGTCATTTGCAGAAATGGAGGAATGGTGGGGTAAGCAAGCTTTTGAAAAGTGGAACACGACATCGAGCGATGGGTTACTGCTGCATGCCTACTTTTTACCCGCTAACCAACCAACAGATCGGACCGTCATTCTGGCACATGGTTATTCTGGACAAGCGAAGCAAATGGGGCAGTTGGCACAGATGTATAGGGAAGAGTTAGGTTTCAACGTTCTCCTCCCGGACGCCCGTGGACATGGGATCAGTGAAGGAGCTTACATCGGCTTCGGTTGGCCCGAACGCAAGGATTACGTCAAATGGATTGACAAAGTGATCAAGCAAACGAGTGCACAAGCACAAATCGTTCTACATGGCGTATCTATGGGAGCAGCAACGGTTATGATGACAAGCGGCGAAGCTCTGCCCCCCAATGTCAAAGCGATTATCGAAGATTGCGGCTATACCTCCGTGCAAGATCAACTGGTCTATCAGCTCAAACGCCTGTATCATATCCCTTCGTTTCCGATCGTTCCTTTAACTAGCCTAATAACTAAAATCCGAGCAGGCTACTTTTTCAAGGAAGCTTCCGCCCTTAAACAGATCAGCAAATCCAAAACACCCATTCTCTTCATTCATGGGGGTGCAGACGCCTTCGTGCCCACAAGGATGGTTTATGAATTGTTCGAACATGCCTCTGTCCCTAAAAAGATGCTCGTTATCCCCGGGGCTGGTCATGGTTTAGCTAGATCCGTCGATCCCGAAACGTATGATCGGGAGGTTTCCGAATTTATTGAACGCTTTGTGAGCGAAGCATAAGCTCTATTCTAGAGCGAGACATCAAATTCCTTCACATAAACAGCCTTTCCTGTAATCTCAATTTCATAATCTGCCTCACATCTTGTGACGATGACTGCGACTCTGCCATCTCTTCCGATTTCCTGACCTTGCTCCACGGTAAGTGTTAGGATGGAATCAGCATGTGGATTGACGTACTTGGCATAATAAGCGCCCATAACGCCAGAGGCGGTTCCGGTAACCGGATCTTCAATCGTCCCTGAGTATGGTGAGGAAAAATGGCGAGCATGCATATGCGCTTCAGGATCATAAGTTTCTAAACAGAACGGATGGATTGAAGCTCTTGGCATCTCTTTCAAGATGTCTGGGAACAGCGCGTTCATAGGTTTCATTTTACTGAAAGTATGTAAGCTTTTTATCGGAATCAACAAAGTCCAAGCACCCGTGTTTCCATACAAAGTAGGAAGTTTTGTTTCGATATCTCCCTCTTCGATGCCCATGGAATGCGCCAACTGCTGTAACGAACCGTTGAAATTGTGAAATTGAGGAGATGGTTGTTTCATCGTGATAAGCAGCTCTTCATTCGAATTCTCGCGAAGTTTAATTGGCAGAATGCCTGCTTTGGTCTCTATGGTAAAATCAGTTTTATCACCAAGCTCGCCTCTTGTTTTCAACGCAAAGATGGTTGCCATCGTAGCATGACCGCAGAGATCGATTTCGTGACCTGGTGTAAAATATCGAATACGCCAATCCGCTTGATCAGACTTCATTGGAAATGCCGTCTCGTTGAAGCCAACCTTTTCGGCTATTTCCCGCATTTGGTCCTCTAGCAGGTCTTCACTCTGGAAGACAACCCCTGCTGGATTTCCCATATTAGGAACACTGCTGAATGCGTCATAATGATATACCCTTATTGTTTTCACAGACAATCCTCCGTTCAAGTTCATTCCTCCATGTCAAAATACGGCTATTAGCGAGTTGACAAGCTTTGGGCAAAACCAGTTCTCCACGTTGGGTACGAAGGTTTCCAGCCATATTCCTTCCGAGCTTTGCCATTCAGTGCTCCACGTTCCCACGCGGAACTTCCTGATTGCAATTCTGGTAATGGAGCCCCTACTGCTTGCGCGTAAACGGGCAGCCAATCTTTGCCCGCAGCAGGCTCGTCATCCACAATATTAATAGGACCCGAAGGCCAGTTCAGCGCTAGTACAACAGTGTTAGCTGCGTCCTCCACATGAAGAAAAGAACAGATCGCATCCGTTCCTTTCACACGTTTCTGCCTTACTTCCTCTGCCATGAATCCATGTAGATCGTACCAAGTTCCTTGACCATAGAACATGCCATATCGCAAAATTACATGATTTGGCATTTCAGCAACTGTCTTTTCTAATGCGCTAACACCGGCAACCGTCCCCTGACGAGGCTCCGCGGCGTTGAGATCCAAAGGAATATCCTCCGCAGCAGCCCCCTCCCCTGACTCGTAGGCCCAAGCAATGCTCTGGGCAATCAGCTGCTTTACACCAACGGATTGGGCAGCGTCCACGATATTTCGAGTTCCATCTATTCGTATCCTTGAATTGTCTGAAAAGTTTCTTGTACTAAGTGACGTAAGCTGATGAATAACGACATCCGGCCGTGCTTCTTCCATCGCTGAAAATAAAGAAGCCCGATCAAACGCATCTGCAATGACAGCTTTGGCGCCTAGGTTCTCGATCATTGCTTTGTTTTCCTCTTTGTGGGTCATGCCTATAACTTCGTGACCTTCCACAATTAATTTGGGCAGCAGCAGCTTGCCCACTACCCCCGTAGAACCAGCTACGAAAATTCGCATGTCCGTCTCCTCCGATATTCTATTAGTCAGTTGCTTCATCAATCGGCTTTAAATCACTTATTTCAACGGATGTCTGTCGATTCGTATCATGATAAACAATTCGAACTTCGACTTGATTCGTATTCTGGTCAAATTCAAAAGAAAGAATTGTACATCTTCGGCCGCGATTTTTCGTTTTTCTAGGGTTATCTGGCGCAAATATATAGGTGCCTCCAATGGAAAGCTTTACGGTATCCGTCATTTTCTCTGCAGCCCTCTCAGGATGTATATACATCATATTTGTCATCATGCTTACTTAAATAATGACGATATCGTACCATAAAATGGCGTTTATTTAAAATAAAAAGTCCTGCTAATCGGTAAAATTACTTATTGACAGTATGCCATGTCACCACTAAACTATTATTTAGTCGACTAACTAAAAAGGAGGATGTCTACATGTCCAAACATCCCATTAATGAACCTCTTACACATATGATGTCTCATTTATTGAAAATGCACCGCCGCACCATCGATCAATTAATTAACGAGTATGATGTTTATCCCGGACAGCCTCCTCTGCTGCTAAGTTTGTTCGTAGAAGATGGCCTTAGGCAAAATGAGCTCGCTGCCCGAATTCATAATAAACCTGCAACAATCACTGTGATGATAGACCGTATGGAGAAAACAGGCTTGCTTGAACGGAGGCCAGATCCACACGATCAGCGTGTAACCCGCGTCTATCTGACAGACAAGGGCCGGGAGGTTACCATACATGTCAAAGAAGCAATCAGAACGACGGATGAGTTGACCTTTGCCAATTTTCTCCCCGAGGAACTGATGCTATTCCGCCGCCTTCTACTGCAAATGCAAGATAATCTTCGTCAAACTGATTCGAGCAATTAGTTAGCCGACAAACAAAAAGAAAGGAACTCCTTTGATGTGGAAACTGAAATCATTCGTTAAGCCTTACTGGTTCATTACTCTGCTTGCCCCTCTCTTGATGGTGATGGAAGTGTGCATGGATCTCACTCAGCCTCGCTTAATGGCCGCGATTGTAAATCAAGGTGTTAGTCAAGGCAATCTGAGTCTGGTGTGGTCAACAGGCCTGCACATGCTTGTCGTCGCTTTGATAGGCCTAATCGGAGGCGTGGGCTGCACTTATTTTGCTGTGAAAGCTGCACAGAATTTTGGTGCTGATTTGCGCCTCAGCCTATTCGAGAAAGTCCAATCCTTATCTTTCCGCCAGTTGGACACTATTTCAACAGGGTCGCTCATTACCCGCCTGACAGGCGATGTGATGCAAATGCTGAATCTGCTGCAAATGCTGCTGCGTCAATTCGTCCGTGAACTTTCGCTGCTCATAGGCAGCATCATCATGGCTATTCTTATCTCTCCTCGTCTGTCTTTGATTCTACTTGTCGTTGTACCCGTTCAATTTGGCATTCTCTATGTGCTGATGAAACGCTCCACACCGCTCTTTCGCAAGATGCAGCAGCGTCTTGATGAAGTTAACACTGTCATGCAAGAAAGCACGACAGGAATACGAGTCATAAAAGCTTTTGTTCGTGCGGCTTTCGAGCGGACCCGTTTTGGCAAATCCAATACCGCCCTTCTTGATGCCAGTTTGAGCTCGGCACGCGCATTAGCCACAAGCGGTCCGTTGATGACGTTAATTTTGAATATAAGTATCGTAGTGGTGATCTGGTTAGGCGCCGCACAAACATGGAATGGTCGCATGGCGATCGGTGATTTGGCTGCGTTCATCATTTATATCACACAGGTCTTATTCTCCCTCGTCTCTATCACCAGTACGCTCATGAACATCTCTCGCGCGCAAGTTTCGGCTGAACGAATTCGTGAAGTCCTGGAGACCAAACCAGATAAGAACGAGTCTATTCTTAATGAACCTTATCCTCTTCAGATCGATCAACCTCCTCTTACAGCAATTGAAGGTGGATGTCGGCTGGAATTTCAACAAGTCTCCTTTGCTTACGAGGCTGCGCCTGATCAGTACGTGCTTCAGGATATATCATTCACGGCTATGCCAGGGCAGACCATCGGTATCTTGGGAGCAACAGGCAGCGGTAAATCGACACTTGTCAGCTTAATTCCGCGTTTATATAACCCTACAAGTGGACGGATTCTACTTGATGGCGTAGATATCTGCGACATGCCCGTGGAGCGTCTGCGCAACCGAGTCGGTATCGTGCTGCAGCAATCGATTCTGTTCAGCGGATCCATTCGCGACAATATTCGCTTCGGCAAGCCCAACGCTCTTGAGGCTGAAGTTGAGACCGCAGCCAAGGCTGCAGAAGCGGATGAATTTATCCGCAGGCTTCCGGACAGCTATGAAGCGAAGCTCGGACAACGCGGAGTTAATCTCTCCGGTGGCCAGAAGCAGCGAATCGCCTTAGCTCGGGCGCTGTTAATGCGTCCTCCATTGCTCGTACTAGACGACAGCACCAGTGCGATTGACCTTGGCACGGAAAGACGCATTCAACAGTCTTTGCAGACACTCATGACAAACAGCACCCGCATCATTATCGCGCAGCGCATCTCATCGGTCATGCAAGCCGATCAGATCCTTGTTTTTGACGAAGGACGTATTGCCGCGCAAGGGACACATGAGGAGCTATTGGCAACCAGCGCCATTTATCAAGCCATTTATAACTCACAGCAAGGAAAGGAGGCTGCCCTTCATGGCTAAAGACACCAAGCGCAAACCACGCGCCAAGCATACGGGCGCAACCCTCCTGCGCATGTGGGGTTATCTCCGTAGACAGAGAATCGGATTGATTAGCGTTATTTTACTCACAATTATTGGAAGCGGTCTTGCACTGCTCGGGCCTTACTTCATTGGCGTGGCGATAGACGATTATATTTTACCGCGAAATGCGGACGGACTTTTTGGACTTTGTCTCCTTCTTCTCGGCAGTTATTTGCTCAGCGGTGCTGCGTCATGGATTCAAACCTATGTGATGGCAGGGGTATCCCAAAGAACGGTTTGGGAAATGCGTCAGGATTTATTCAATCACCTGCACCGGCTGCCCATTCGCTACTTTGACCAAACCACTCATGGGGAGCTAATGAGCCGAACAACCAATGATGTCGACAATGTCTCCACCACGCTTAGCCAAAACCTAACCCAGCTCATTTCCAGTATCATTACGATTGTTGGCTCTTTCATCATGATGCTGACCTTGAATATCTGGCTTACCTTACTTACCTTAACCACCGTGCCAATCGTCCTAATGACAACAAAGCTCATTACCAAACGAACTCAGCGCTTGTTCAAAGAACAGCAGCAGCGACTTGGCGAGCTCAACGGATTGATTGAAGAAACCATCTCAGGACAAAGGGTGGTCAAAACGTTCCGCCGCGAGGCTGCTTCCGTGAAACAGCTCGCTGTCATTAACGAGCAGCTTCGAACAGCCGGCACAGGCGCTCAGCACCTCTCTGGTATGATGGGGCCAAGTATGAATATGATCAATCATTTCAGCTTCATTCTCCTAGCGGCAGTTGGGGGTTGGATGGTTTTGAAAGGTTGGACGCTCGTTGGCGTTGTGATCAGCTTTTTGAACTATTCCAAACAGTTCAGCCGTCCGATCAATGATCTGGCTAATCAGTACAATATGATTCAATCCGGCATTGCCGGAGCGGAACGCGTTTTCGAAGTGATGGATCAACAGACAGAATACGAAGCTGGCACAGGCTCAACGCCTCTAACAGAGGTCCGGGGCGAAGTTAGTTTCGAACATGTGTCCTTTTCTTATACCAAAGATGTTCCCACGCTCCGTGATGTCACGTTCACCGCGAAACCTGGTGATTTGATCGCTTTGGTTGGCCCCACAGGGGCAGGCAAAACGACGATCATTAACTTGCTGACCCGTTTCTACGACATCAACGAGGGGCGAATTGCAATCGATGGTCACGACATTCGCGACCTCGACAAAGACAGTCTCCGCAGCCGATTAGCCATCGTGCTGCAGGATGTCTACCTTTTCTCGGATACGATCCGAGAAAATATCCGCTTCGGTCGTCTGGACGCGACAGACGAAGAAGTCGAAGCCGCCGCGCGACTAGCCAACGCGGACGGATTCATTCGCAAGCTGCCGGATGGCTATGACGCAAGGTTAACCGCCGACGGCGGCAACTTGAGTCAAGGCCAACGGCAGATGTTGACCATCGCGCGGGCGATCCTCGCCGACCCCGCGATTCTTGTACTCGACGAGGCGACGAGCTCCGTCGACACGCGAACAGAATTGCACATCCAGCAAGCGATGAACGTGCTAATGAAAGGGCGAACGAGCTTCGTGATCGCCCATCGCCTCAGTACCATACGCGAAGCAAGTGCGATATTGGTCATCCGCGGAGGGGAAATCGTGGAACGAGGCACTCACGAAGAGCTTTTGGCCTGCCGCGGCCATTACTATGAGCTGTACGCTAACCAATTCCGGCAGGCAGCTCCCTATCCTGCATTATAGGCGAAGAGGGATTTCCAATAAGTAGTAATCTACTTGTGGGAAATCCCTTTTTCCTTACATTTCCGTGATAGTATGGCTGCTTGGGCGATGTATTTTTGACAAACCTGCAAAAGTGCATCTTTTTTCTTATTGGAACTGGCTTTAGCCAAAAATACCTGCGATTATGCAGGCTTTTGAAGCTTTTTATTGATGTAATGGTGAAATGCCCTAGAAAGCCTGCATAATCGCAGGCTTTTCCACTTTTCACGCGATTTCGTTGAAAAAGCCTGCACTTTCGCAGGTTTATGGACTCACCGAACCCTGTGGTGTAATGCCCCTCTTTATTTATAATTATAAGAGGTCTGTACCGTACCGTTTTTCCGATGAATGATGGCGCTTTGATTCTCATCACTGGCCCATTCCTGCGCTTTTTTTACAGCTTCTGATTTGGTCCCGGCGACAAACTTCGGATCTTCAGTCCCCTCGATCTTAATTGCCCATTTGCCATCTAGGGGTACTACATGAAGATGTCCTGCTCCCCGCATTTCTTCATTTTTGTTAGCATGTGTACGCTGCGGATGGTCACGGGCCCATTCCTTCGCCTGAGCAGCTGCAATCGCAATTGCACGCCCTTCTTCATAGCCTTCTTCGAGCAGCGCATTAGCAATTTCAACAGCTTTATCGCGCGTGCGTGATTCAAAATTCTTTAACGATTCCGGATAATTGCTTTTAGTCCATGGCATTGTCATCCTCTCCCATCTCTACAATGAATTGCTGACTTTGCTAGACGAACCAGCATCAAATAAAGTCCTACCTACCATCCTTTAACCTTGCGCACCATCATTGAAACTTGATCTGAGATCGAAATGATCAGCGCAAGGTTAATATGTTGTTAATCTCAGCCAGTTCTGGATCGTGTACATCAGTCTTTTGATGAAAACCGTTTTATCTTCGTAGGCTGCGTAATCCAGCGTAAACGGCGCCCCTTTGTTATTCCATATACGATCAAAATAGCTCCGAACCTGCTGCGCAACCCCGCTGTCAAGAGGAGCCGTAATCTCCAGGTTGCTCTCTAAATTTAAATCGTCCAGATTGCGTGTGGTAAAATTGGATGAGCCATTCTGGATGACAACACGATCATTCTTCTCGATAAACATCAGTTTCGTATGATATTGTTCTTTGGTTGTGTTATACCACCGAATTTGAATCTGTCCCTCCGACTTCGTCTTCAGTTCGGCAGCTACGGGACGGTTGGGCAAGCCAATTTTGTCATTGCCAAATGCATTTTCATTGGGATCCAAAACTAACCGCAGCTGTACGCCACGCGTAGAGGCTTCAAGCAGTTGCTTGATGACCTTGCGATCTGCCAAATAAAACATACCCATCCATAACGTGTCTCCAGACTTAGTTGCGGCAATTTCCTCCAGCACATGCTGATAAACTTTGCCTTCGGTCAACAGGCGCACCTGGATATTGCCCTTTTCTTGTCCCGCAGGCTTATAAGTAGGAAGCTGCATCTCAGCATGAGGTTGAATCGCAGCCCGTTCGCTAAGCAGCGCATCGCCAACAATGTCCCCATTTACAGCGAAACCACTGTTTGAGTTATAAAAGCTTGCGTCATGCGCATTGGCAGAAGGGACAATCAATGTCTTGTCCGTGATGATGACTTTGCGGTGATTTGCTTTGACATTCAGCAGCTTCAAATAAGATCGAACCGTCATGTCAGGAGCCTGATCCGCCAGAGGATTGGGCAGCCATCCATGTCCGGACTGGCCAAACCATTGCGTGAATATTCGCCATCCCGCTGAATATACAGGTGTGGAATCCCTCAGCGGGTTGACATCCGTAATAACACTCGGAATGCCAGCAGCGCGCAATCTCTCGAGTTCAGTAGCCTGGCTTGACCCGTAGGAGGTGTTGATTTCATCGGAAATCACAGCGATGTTTAGCTGAGGATGCTTCACTTTGGCAGCAATGAGCTTATCCGTAAGTGTCCGGCTAAGCGGAGGAAACGTTTGATCCTTCTTGTGAAATCCATTATAGAGGAACATATCTATAACAATGAATTGTTCGGCTTCATCAATCGCTTGATAAATCCGTTCGAAAATCATCTGTTCTTGTTTCGTTGTAGTTGTTCCCTCCTCTTTGTACGTTAAATCAGAGAGGAACTGAATGTCTCCATCCGAAACCGTATGTATCGGACCTTCCATGGACATACCTGGAGGCATCGGCTTGTGGGATTGATAGATGGCAACTGCCGTAATGAGCACGATAAAGAAAATCCCTACGATTGAAAATAATTGAAGACCACGATTCTTCCTCGATTTCCGGAGCAGCATATGTTTATTGGTTGAATTGCAATCACTCGTGATAGAGCCATTTCTATTTATCATGGCTGCTGCTTCCCTCCCTTGTCTTGCTTTTCTAACTAATAACACGAATGAGCTCTGTTGAAACAAATTTCATTACAGCGGCTTGGAGATCGTACTCCATATAAGAAAAACCGTCAGGGAAGTTCATCCTGACGGTCCTTTTAGGTTGCACGCACATCGGTAATTTTGTACTCATATCCACGAATACCTTTGTAGTACTCTGGATACATCGCTCCTTCACAGCTTTCACATGTAAATTGTGGCGGGACTGTGGGATCACCTTGATCCATTCGGTCAAAATCTTGCACAACCTTAAGCGGTATGTTTTCGTTTTCCGAACAGGTCAAACATATATACTTCACTGTCTGCTTCGACAGCAGATAATTGCTTACTGACAACTGCGGTTTTTTCTTTTTGTTTTTTGGTTTCTTGCTTCCCTGTGAGATCTCGTATCATCCTTTCCAAGCATCCTCTTGTTCTCTCGCATGCTGCATATTTAACAGTTAGTATCCCTTCCTCGAGACAGACTTCTCCCTTGTATTCATAATAACATTCACACTTTTGGCATACTAGTGGATCTTTTCCTGTCTTTCTTTGAATCCTCTCTCTCCAATTTCTACGTTTTAGTTGTCTTTGTGCTCGCACTACCCACTTTCTTGCTTCTTTTTGCCACTCTGTCACTAATTTTTTGCTTATCTTCTTCAGCCTCCGTGAATACACTCCGTAGTACCTAATCGTTTTAAAATTCTCTTCCGGTATATGACGTATCACACGTGCAATAAATTCTTCAACTGTCAGTTTCTCCGTCTTTTCTTCTCCATTTGTCTTATCGCGGTAGCTAAATACGACATACTCCCCGTCATACGACTGAATCCTCTTTAATGCAATCGCTGGTCGTTTCATATAACGACCTATGTAGCCTAGCTGCTCTTTCACATTCCCTTTTTGCTTCGGAGCATGCACATAAAAGCCTTCTCCATTGGCGGAATAGGCTTTCTGTAAACGGGGTTGCACCTGTTTCTTTTCTTCTTCGTTTAGGCTTTTCCGAATTAGTTTCAACACCACGGTTTGCCACTGTTTTCTAAGCATTTCAAACGGCACGTAATCATACGTTTTCCACTCCCCATTTGACTTCATTCCACCCATCGTGACTAACATATGTACATGCGGATTAAAATTCAAACGTGAGCCAAATGTATGTAGACCTGCAATAATACCAGGAGTAATTTTATGTTTCTTCTCAAAATGCATCTTAATAATTTGGACAGCCTCATACATAAACTCTTTCAACATTTTTCGGTGCATCAAAAAGACACTCCAAAGCCCTTCATCAATGGTAAACACCACATGACGATGATTGACTTGAAAGACATCCTCCAGCAATACTCGGCTCCACTCTTCCGTTTCTCCACAAGAGCAGGTTGTGCAAAAACGTCCTTTGCAGCGATACGGCACTCTCTTTATATCGTGGCACCCTTCACAAACTAGAATTTTGAATCCATTTCTAGGATCTCCACAACCACGGAATTTTTGTACCTCTTTGAGGACATTGGGCCGAATATGTTCACTATGTTTTTGCACAAACGCATCCCAGTGATGATGCTTATCGAAAAAGATTTGTTTTAATATGTTCGAGTCCATATCTGCATTTTACCAAAAATTTAAATAAGGGGTTAGCTTCGCTAACCCCAAAACCCAAAACATATAAATTCTTATATGTTTTAAATAAGGGGTTAGCTTCGCTAACCCCAAAACCCAAAACATATAAATTCTTATATGTTTAAATAAGGGGTTAGCTTCGCTAACCCCAAAACCCAAAACATATAAATTCTTATATGTCAAAAAAAACTGCCGATCGCGCGCGACCGACAACTCCTTTATAACATATTATTTTCTCACAGCAAAAATAACAGTGTAACTTGGTACTTGCAGTGACGCAATTAAAGATTGACGCTGCATAACTTCAAGTACTACTATATAAGAACTACAACAACTAATATGGACGGTGACCAAGTTTTGAATGAACAAGACGAGTATGTTGATATTTCTCCTGCCGGAAATCAAATTAACCTCGTTTCTGACTGTGAGAGCTGCTTTGGTTTGTGCTGTGTTGCACTTCCATTCGCAGCTTCTTCCGACTTCGCGATGGACAAGAATGCCGGTCAGCCCTGTCCCAACTTGAAGACTGACTTCCGCTGCGGTGTTCACACGAAGTTAAGGCCGCTTGGCTTTCGAGGATGTACCGTTTATGACTGTTTTGGTGCCGGCCAGAAGGTCTCACAAATCACTTACGATGGAAATGATTGGCGTCAGTTCCCTGCTTCGGCGAAGCAGATGTTCGAGGTCTTTCCAATGATGAGGCAGCTTCATGAGCTTCTCTGGTATTTATCGGAGTCCTTGACATTCCAAGCCGCCCACTCCATTCATAAGGAACTTCAACGGGCGCTCACGAAGACCGAGCAGCTTACCCTTCTCAGTCCAAGCGCTATTCTGGAGCTTGATGTGGCAGCTCACCGTGCAGATGTGAATATCCTGCTTCTTCAGACCAGTGAGTTGGTGCGAACAGAAGCCCGCCGCCTTCAGAAGAACCCAGCAAAGAAACAAAAGATTTACAATCGTGGGGCCGACCTCATCGGGGCAAACCTCAAGGGCGCAGACTTAAGATGCGCCAACTTACGAGGTGCCTATCTGATTGCCGCTAATTTAAGAGGCGCGGATCTGAGAGCAGCCGATCTCATCGGGGCTGATTTGCGAGACGCCGATTTGAGTGGCGCCAACCTTACCGAGAGCATTTTCCTGACCCAATCCCAGCTCAATGCGGCCAAAGGAGATGCTGACACCCAGCTTCCTCCGTCGCTCCTTCATCCCGAACATTGGACAGCGAAATAAGCTTGAAGAAGCAATAATTCCACTTATAAATACAAGCACCTTCCTTTTATTTGCATCTACTGTAATAAAAGAAAGGAGTGGTATTATGATCGTCCACAGGATCACGTTATCAACGGGAATTTTACGTAAAGCTCCCAAGACAAAATTTGCTTTAATCGATGTCGTTAATCTCAATCGAACAGCGAACCGCGCTGTTACGGTTCAAGTGATCGATTGGTCAACAGGTTCACCTGTTCCTTTGAAGGTAAGCCCGTGCGGCACTAAAAAGTGTACAGTGAACGTTCGACCGAATAAATCTGTTTTTTTGTTCGCCGATGTATCCAAAGTAACTTTTAAATATGAGGTTCGCATTACTCACCAGGAAGACCGCAAACTAATAACGAATGTAACCGGTGTTACGAACACTCCCTTTACTCCTCAAGTAGGAGATACCGTGCTGCAAAGCAATTTAGTGCGGATAAAATAAGCGAACGTATTCGGATGTTGATTAGGCAATACAGGAATATTCACGTCCTCTATCAGTGAGCCACTCAAATAGTGGTTCACTTTTTTCTTTAAATACCCTCCTCCACCCATACCCAATAATTGTATTTTTGAAGACACCCACATAAGTGAACACAGGAACGAAAAGTATAAGAAAGAACTAATCGAAATCAAACTAGAAGGAGAGATCACATGCTGTCCAATAGTGAAGAAAGAAAAATTACTTATCGCGATATTGAACGGATGATAACCGAGATGGATGAAGGCTGGATAGAGTTAAAGGATATCGTGACATCCTGTCTCGATATTACGGAGGATTTGCTGAGAATCTCGCAGGATTTAGAAAGTTTAAGAAAGCCACTTCAATTCACGTAATTGGTCAAAAATAAGCTGGCAAACAGCCGAAACACGGTCTGTTTCTTCAGCGGTTAGCCAAACAAGCTCGGCTATTTCCGACGCTGGCCTTAGTTCGCCTGCGAAATCTGCCGTGTAGCAGGTCATTTTAACGAACGTCCCCTCTGATTTCCCATCCGCTTGCGCTTCAAACGTTCCCACGTAGGCGATTGTCTCCGGCTTAATTTGAACAGACAGTTCTTCTTCAATTTCACGTATAAGCGTTTCATGATCGGTTTCACCGGGATCTCTTTTTCCTCCGGGAATATAATAGAGCTCTTTTCCGTGCGAACGCGCACATAGGATTTGACCATCTACCACATGAATCCATGCTATTTTGTCGATTATCGTTGACATCATTTATCTCCCTCGATTGCTTTTTCTAGCATTATAGATGCACCGCCTTATAAAGGCAAATCCCGTATTCGAAACGAATGGATCATCCGAAATAGCAGATACCAAGAACGATATCCCGCCTACGGCACAAAATAAGAAAAACCGTCAGGAAACAAATCCTGCCGGTCCTTTTGCGTGTAAACCCATACTTTTGTTCATGGGGAGGGATGGATGTGGGGTTCCCACCGCAAAGCGCCTTTCCACCCTCACACCCATTCCTCAATATTTTTTACGGCGTTTGCGGGAAACCCTAAATCTCCCTGTGGTCAGACCCATTCACCGTCTTGCGGTATTGCGACATGATCTATCCATTTCTCATCCGTAAGCCTTTTTCGCAATTCTTCTCTGGTTACTAAGCAGTGGTTGATCGTATCCATATGCACCGTGACAACTTTGGTATAAGGAGCGTATTGGCATACTTGTATCACATCAGAAGCATTCATCGTAATGGGCTCCCCAACAGCAAACTGTGCACCTCCTGCATTGACAATGGTTACATCAGGCTGATACTTATCCAGCGCACTTTGAACTTCCTTGCACCATATCGTATCGCCTGCGAGATAGACCGTCGGCTGAGGCTGTGAATTCGGAGTCGTTTCCCGGCTGACAATAAAGCGCCGTTTCCTTGTTAAGCGCTTCTTTGGCTGCAACATCCCAATGATCAGGGTGCAAGTGAGTGACGATGATCGCATCAGGCGACAAAGCCAGCATTTCCTCTGAGGAAATAGGCAGTGAAACAAGCGGATTTCTTCTTTCGTTCGTTGTATTAACAATCGGCGGATTGATGCCCTGATCGCTAAACATCGGATCAATTAAGAACTGAACACCTGCATAATTTAACCAAAGCGTTGCATGACGAATTAATCGAAGTTTCATAAAAACCTACCTCATCTCTTTCTTTATATGGTAATGTTACGATTATAGAAGATAAGCAAACATCCTTACATCATGCAATGAAACGAAATTGCCGTTTCTTGTTTCATTCTGAAAGGAGAATGACGTAATGCTCGCCAATCGTATAGATGAGACAGATCTTGCGATTTTACAAGTTTTATTGGAAAATGCGATTCGCCCTCATAAGGAAATTGGAGAACTCGTGCATTTGACCGGACAAGCCGTTGGGGCTCGTATCCGAAAAATGCAGGATTCAGGCATTATTGAAGGGTATACATTACTTTGGAATCCTGAGAAAATTGGCTTAACCGTTCACGCTTTTGTGACTATGTTTATGAAAATGACCATTTCCCATTCATCCTTCGTAACTTTTGTCCAGAGCAGTGAAATGGTAACGGAAATGCATCGGGTAAGCGGGGACGGCTGCTATTGGATGCGAGTTCGCGTCCCTTCTATGGTTGAATTAAATGCCTTTCTTGACGAGCTCTTGCACTATGGCAACTACAAGATCAGCTTATCAATTGGACAAATTAAATAGCCAAATCAGAGCGATAGCAGCTCTTAAGCAGTTAGTGATTGCCTCTTCTTCCGCTTCTCTTTTAACAAAAAGGTTAGTGGAATGGCAATCACACAAATTATCGTAGCGGCTAAGAAGACATCCTGCACGCCTAACGTCATTCCTTGCTCTCGTAAGAAAGGCGTTCCTGCCGCTGCAGCTTCATTCAATTGTTTGATGTGCGTTGATGAACGTGCAGCGAGCAATGAACTGAAAATACCAATGGATAAAGCGCCCGTTGCTTGGCGCACCCAGTTCGTAACGGCTGAAGCATGACCGGACTTCTCTTTGGAAATCGCTGACATGCCGGCATTCATAACCGGCATAAAAGCAAAGGCAATTCCCACATATCGAATCGTCATCCATACAGCAATGTACATATGGGTTGCCTGGAGCTTCACATGGCTTAACTCCCAGGTTGAAACAATCAACAGCACAATCCCGCTAAGGATGAGCCAAAAAGGACCTGTGCGCGCATAAAGCTTCCCAACGATAGGTGAAAAGAACGCCATCACGATGGAACCGGGCAGTAGAACCAACGCCGTATTCAAAGCGGTAGATTGCTGAATGTCTTGAAGGAAAATGGGGATTAGGAATGTTCCTGAGTACAAGGAAGCTGTTATTATACAATTAATAATCAGGCTGTACGTAAAGCGGTTGGTGCGAAATACGCTTAGATTTAGCAAGGGATCCTTCACCGTGAGCTCCCTACGAATGAAGTAGGCTAATGTCGCAGCACCCACGATCAGAAAAGAGAGTGTTTTCCAAGAAGTCCACCCCCATCCATTCCCTTCGCTGAAGGCTAGAATAATGAACGAACTGCTGATGAGAACTGTCACAAAACCGGGCAAATCAAAGGACTTGGTTGGGGCCGTTTTGTGCAAAGGCAGACATTTAAACGCAACGGCGATGGCCACAATGCCGATGGGCAGATTGAGGATAAATAAGGATCTCCAGCCGAAATATTCGGTAAGCCATCCTCCCAATGTCGGGCCAAATGCCGGAGCAAGCATGGAGGACAAGCTCCATAAGCTCATCGCAAACGCCTGTCTGTCTTTTTCAATAAATTGATAAATCATCGTCATCGTAGTAGGAATAATTAAACCGCTGAAGACCCCTTGCAGGATTCGAAACACGACTAAGGATTCAATATTCCAGGCAATCGTACATAAGCCTGAGAACAGTGTGAAACCTGACAAGGCGAATAGATACAGCCTCTTGTAGCTCCAGCGGTCTCCGAAATAACCTACTACGGGAGCGACGACCCCGGTTGCCAGCAGAAATCCGGTAATCATCCACTGAACCGCACCTAATTCGGCATGAAAATCCTTCATAAATACCGGAAATGCTACATTGATCGTAGTCGAGCTGAGTATGGACATGAAATTGCCGAAAAAGATAGATAAAATAATAAACCAGAATGATGAATTGCGATTAGCTTGATTTCCCATGAAATCTTGCACCTACTTTACTTAAGAAGTAGTTGAATAATACAATCATTTATGTATACTTGTATTGTACAACTAGATAATTGAATGTCAAGCGCATTTCTAGAAAAGGATGGATGTTTGGATGAAAACAGAAGATTTGGAACTTCTTGATTATGAATTAGTCGTCCTGATTCGTCGTACGTCATTGGATAAAGAATTAGGTGGCCTCGACCGGTCGACCTATACGCTTCTTACCCAACTTTCCAAAAGTGGACCGGTTGGTGTAAAGGCTTTAGCAAGCGAATTTCGCTTGGATATCTCCACGATCAGCAGACAAACGACTGTGTTGGAAGCAAAGGGGTATATTCGGCGATTGCCTGATCCCATGGATGGAAGATCCAGCAATTTTGAGGTCACGGAGGAAGGAATGTATAGAGTCATGGAAGCCAAAAAAGCGCGGTTGGCTAGACACGCGCAGTTGTTCAAAGACTGGACAGATGAGGAACGCCAAACATTCGGGGCGCTGTTAGCTAGACTAAATCGTACATTTATAGAGTGAACGCAGCCACCCGTTCGCTCTTCTTTTACATACGCTGATCCTCTGTTTATGACCGAAGCTTGATCGGCAAGCCGCTGATTGACGATTGCAGCGCGGCAGTTGTTACGCGGAAGCTCTTCACGGCATCGGCATAATCGCTCAAAATAAGTGACCGATCTCCTGTCTTGATGGCGTGCAGGAAAGCTTCGGATTCTCGTTCATACGGATTAGCTGCGTCGAAATACTCCGTTGTTTGCGTTTTTTCAATATGTTTCAAATAGCGGCTTTGCTCAATTTCCAGAACACCTTGATCCGTATACAACTCCAGCCCTGCCTTGTGCCCGAATGGCAGCATACACGTATTAGTCAACGTGGCGATAGCTCCATTAGCTAATTTCAAGGTCACTGCTCCAACATCAGCTACTTCCACATGATCATGAACGGTGTGCATATGGCGCTGTGCGTAAACGGCATACACTTCGTCCACTTCACCGATCAGGTACCGGACTAGATCCACAATATGTGTGGTTTGCTCAATGAATTGACCTCCGGAACCGTTCTGCTTCCGCCACCATGAGACACCGGGCATGCTCCCCATCCAACTGCCGGTTGCCATTCCGATTATTCTGGTTTCCAGCAATTTTCGGGCCGTTTGGGCTGCGTCTGTATACCTCACATGATAGCCTACCGAGGTAATAAGTTTTTTGCTTTCTACTAATGATAGAATATGCTGAACAGATTCTTCTTCGATGCCAAGCGGCTTCTCCACCAAAAATGGAATACCGCGCGCAATAACTGTTTCTTCTATGTAACCGTGCGCCATTGGCGGCACACAAATATAAACGGCATCTGGCTTGCATGTATCCAGCATCTGTTCCAAATGATCAAAAGCTTGCGAGCCTGCATATCGCAGTGCCAACTTCTCAGCTTTCTCCACTGTCGTGCCTACAAAAGCTACAACCTTCGCATCATTTCTCGCAGTAAGCAAATCTGCATGTATATCGGCAAACCATCCCGTACCTACAATCGCTATCTTCAGCATGTATGTCTACTTCCTCCCTGTTGGATTCGTTGATATATCTCCATTATGTTCGTTAATTCCAAATAAGTATAGTCTAAATTTGATGCGGCAACTTGCACGAAAAAGCTGATTCCATCTCTAGGATAGAATCAGCTTTTTGTTTCATAAGCGTATTGCGCTTAGTTCCGCGGCTGTTCAAAGAATTGGGGCTCACTTACTGGAGCCGGTCTTACTGTCTTTTCCTGGGCCACAATTTGCTGGGGCTCTGTCGAAGGAACAGCTCTAGGCGATTCTTCCCTCGTGCTGGCTTTCGGCTGTGGAGCAGCTGTCGGTCTGACACCTGTATCGGATCGCACGCCTTTTTGATCGGCAGCAGGAACAGGCTGTGGTACACGAGCAGATGCTGTCGGCAGCTGCTCTTGGGCAGCAACAGGACTTTGCTTATCACTTGATGCCGCGGATGGAGATAGGCTTGGCGTTGGTGTTGGAGCCGATAATGCCGTGTCTGAGGTGGCCGTTTTCTCATCATTTGTTTTTAGACTTGTATCTGGAGATGCTGTTTCTTGAGGTTTATCAGTGGCTGTGGCACTCATGGATTGTTTAGCGCTTTGACTCGCATCAGGACTCGTTAATGTGCAGCCGCTAATGAAGAGCATAGTTGCTAATCCAAGAAAAGACCAGCGATAGGAATGAAGCTTAAACTGTTTAATCATCAGAATTCTCCTTTGTAATTGAGCTTTATTTCCAGCCAGATTGACATTTCCAAACACTTGATTGCGTTTCGAAAAACTTTCCAGCAATGTGATAAGCGTATAGCCGTAAGCTTGGCTTTTGTCAGGAGCAAGGCAGCTTAACGCAAGCGCATCACTCGCAATTTCTTGGTCTTCGCGCATTCGGCGATACGCGTACCAGAGGATGGGATTAAACCAGTGAATGATGAGCAGCGCATGCATAAAGCCATTCACCCAAATATCTTTGCGCTTGCTGTGGGCAAGCTCGTGAAGGAAGACGTGCTGCAATTGCTCGTCATTCAAATTGTGCAACAAAACTGTCGGCATAATTAATTGAGGTTTCATAAATCCAAACAGCGATGGAGATGCTAAATCATCAGAAGCAACCAAGGCAATGTGACCCTGGATTCCCATCCGTTTTTTACTTTGGCTGAATAGCTGTCGTATTCTTTCATCCGAGACGGCTGCCGTTTCTTGCTTTAATTTCCGCGCAAACTTCAGGTTAATGCTCAAAGTATAAGTCCCTAATAAAACTACGCCAAGCAGCCAAGCTGCCAGTAAAAGGCGATAAAAGATTGGTGTCTTCGCGCCTGGTGATTCATGTTCATCCAGACTTAAAGCTGATTCAGCTTGATCGAAGTGAACAACAGATTGGACGACTTCCGGCGTACCGACCCAATTATAAATACTTAATTTGCTTTCTGGGCTCCAAGGCATAATTAACCGCAGAATAACGAGCAGCCACAATATGTAATGCCATCTGGGCTTCAAATGAGCTTTAAGCACTTTCTGCATCACAATGATGAATCCAACCAAGACACTAGCCATCGCCGAGACAGACCATACCCAATGAAACAATGGAATAAGTTGTTCAAGCAGTTGAGTCACAGGTGATTCTCCCTTTCCAACTTCGCCCCCAAGAGGTTGCGGCAGATTGCATGCAGCCCTTTAGGGGATCATTTCGATTTGTCATCAAGGATATTTTTCAATTCTTTGATTTCTTCCGGCGATAGCTTCTCTTCTTTCAAAAAGTTAACGAGCAGCGGTTTAAACGCCCCGCCGTATATTCTTTTCAGGAAAGAATCGGTTTCCGACTTCACACATTCGTCTGCCGACACGAGAGGGAAATACGCATACACTTTGTGAACTAAGGTATAAGAAATAGCTTCTTTTTGAGCTAATCGGTTCAAAAGTGTTCTTACGGTTTTGGGCTTCCACTCCGTACGACTCTCTAGAACTTCAATCACTTCATTAGCGGTGCAGGGCGATTTGGCCCATAAAACTTTCATCACTTCCCACTCCGCATCGGAGATTTGGGGAACTTGGGTCACAGGCTTACCTCCTATCTAGTTAGATTACACTTGTAATACATTCATCATATTACACTTGTAATCTCGCGGTGTCAACTTGTATTCTTTTGAACAAAACAACAAGACCTATTTGTTCTCCATATAAAAATGGAGTGAATAAGCCAGCCTTGTTTCAAATCTGATGAACTGGGTAAAAGATACTGAACAAAATAACATTTCCATGCGTCTTATTATGTAATGGAAAGATTTTTCAATGCCTTTAACGGCAAAGTATGTTTAAATATACATATAGGGAATTGAAAATTCAGGGAAAGGTAATCAAAAACTATGAAAACTGCCTCTTTTCTATTACCCAAAGATAAAGTATCCTTTATCACTTCGACATCTTCCATGAAGGAAGCATTAGAACAGCTAGAACAGCATTATTACACAGCTCTTCCCATTGTTGACGAAGATGGGAAATACGTTGGCACACTTTCGGAAGGCGATCTGCTGTGGACAATGAAAGACACGCCAGGCCTCACTTTCGATAACATGGATCACATTCAGGTTAGCAATATTGAAAAGCATATTCGCAATGAATCTGTCTCCTTGCATGCTCACATGGAAGATATGCTGGCGCTTGCCGCCGATCAGAATTTTGTACCCGTCGTTGATGATGACCATCTCTTCGTTGGCATTATTCGCCGCAAAGATATCATCGAGTACTACATGCGCAATATTACAGATTGATTCATCTATGGCAGAAACAACACATTAGGAAGAGGGCTGATTTATAAGATCTAATGATCTTATAGATCAGCCCTCTCTGTTTTCGCAGATCCGAATATTTCACATAATTCCTGCGATTATGCATCCTTTTCGTCTTGGGAACCAGCACAAACGTGAAAAGCCTGCGATAATGCATCCTTTAGCGACCTTTTTTCGATTCTAGAATGGAAAAGCCCAGAAAGCCTGCATAATCGCAGGATTTCTGAAATTTTCATGCGATTTGATCGAAAAAGCCTGCATTTACGCAGGAATTTCCGATTAGGCTATGAACCTCGCTAAATATGGTCGCCCGCATTCGCTGTCCCAACGCGAGCGAGCCTTGGCGCGCATTATAGCGTCTACGCATGGCGGAGCTCAATGCTGCGCATCGCTTTGGGACAACCGCAGCTGCTTTAACTTGCCTGTTCATCTAAAGCGGAGATGCACTTCTCAAGCGGAAGTCGAATCGTAATCCGCGTCCCGATGCGAACATCGCTATCGAAATGGAATTCGGAGCCTTCCCCATAATACATCCTCATCCGCGTAACTACATTGCGCAGACCAAACAAATCCTTTTCCCTCCGTCCATCTGTCGAGATGCCTTCAGCCGCAAGCTTGTAAGCTTGTTCTAACTTGGTTTGAATCTCTTTCAACTTGTCAGGCTCCACGCCGATGCCGTTGTCGCTCACTTCTAGCACCAGCAAGCTTTTATCCAAATAGGAGGAAATGACCAGCTCCCCGCCCCTGCTTTGTTTCTCAAGACCATGCAGAACGGCATTTTCGACAAGTGGCTGCAAGAGCAGCTTTAGTACATGATAAGGCTCACTCTCCTTGGCGATATCGTAGCGGACAGTAAAATGATCCAAAAACCGCAGCTGCTGCACTTTAATATAATACGTGAGGTGCATGACAGTTTCGCCCACCGGAAATGTTTCATTTCCCTTGTTTAAGCTCAGCCTGAAAAATTTGGACAAATTGAGCACCATTTCACTGATTTCATCTGCCTCGTAATTCTTAGCTGTCCAGTAGATTGAATCCAGAGTGTTATAGAGAAAATGCGGATTAATCTGCGATTGCAGAAATTTGAGCTCCATTTTGGACAGTAAAAGCTGCTTTTCATAATGATCACGTATCAGCGTTTTTTGATTTTCAGCCATGCGATTGAAGGATTCAATGACATACCCAAGCTCGTCCACGCGCGTATCCTCCAACTGAATGGTGAAATTGCCAGTTCGCAGCTGTTTCATCCCATACGCGAGCTTGCGCAGCGGTGAGGAAATTCCCCTGTAGACGATCCAGGAAATCCAAATCGCGAGTACTAAACTTACGACTACAATGCCATAGGTAAAAACTTTCAACGAATCCGTATGGCTGCGAATTTCCCATAGCGGCTGTTCCATCATAAGCGACCACCCGGATAATTTGGACTTTACGCTAATGGTCACCATTTCAGTTCCGGTTTGCGGCGATTTACGAATAAATCTAGCTTTATTTTCTTTATTCCAAGCCTGCGGGTTCATGGACTTTCCAGTTCCTGTGATTAGCGAGCCATTGCTTTCATACAGATAGATATTTGCATTGGCAGTAGGAAGCAGTGGCTTTGCCAGCTCGATTAAGGCACTTTTTTTAATGGAAATGACGAGCAAATTAGGGTTCATCAGGGTTCGATTATAGGGGTCCATCGTTCGGATCAAATGCACACTATCTGTGTCAAAATACGATTCACCTGCTTGTGGCGTATAGAAAACGGTCCCTCCATTAGCCTCCATTAAGCGCATATACCACTCTTGCTTCTCTGCGCCCTCAGGCAGCTTGCTTCCGCCAAGCTTCGTTGAGATAACGGTGCGCGAAGGCATATGGATGATCGTGATTTGGTCCACCATCAAATTAACGGTTGTCATATTCGTTATCTGATCCATCACTTGCGCGAGCTGCACATAAGACTGTTTGCGTGGCTCTTGCCCTACGGATTGCAGCGTCTTATTCATATTCATATCAAAGGCGATTAACGAGGAAAGCTGTTCGATATTCTGCAACGTCAGATCCACATAATCAGCCATCGTATGCAGAGCACCTTGGGTTCTTTCCCCGGTTTGTATTTCCAAAATCGTTTGCGATTTCGCAATGGCAAAAAGACTAAAGCCTGAGATCGGCAATAAAATGAGCATAAAATACCAGGTCAGCCTAACTTGAATAAAGCCAGTCAATAATTTCCGTACTTTGGGCAGGATCTCTCTTACCATATGGTGGTCCCTCCATTTATACCGGGTTCACTCCCCATTACTTACCGGATTGCCGCCACCATTCGTTCACTTCTCCGGTAATTTCATCCCCTCCGGCATCCTTCCAATTTTTCACAAAAACATCAAATTCATCAATTGGACTCATTCCTGCGATAATTCGGGTAAAGGTTTCTTCCTGCAGCTTGGACAGTTTAACCTGATGCTTGCCCATGGCCGGAGTTGGAGGCCCATTAAACCGATTTTGCATTAGATTGTTATCAATCCGCTGCAAGTTTTCATAAAGTCTGAACTGTTCACCTAATCCGTCTAGACGTTTTCTCGTCAAATCCCGGTCTATGGTATCAACCAAGGCCCCATAGATGCCCCGATAAGCTTGTTTAATATGTTCATCCAACCGAATAGACAGCTTTCCGTTTACTTGGGTCCATACTTCTTTCTCAAAGCCAAGCTTCAGCGTATTTTGAGCAGGCCCTGCTATAAAATCAAGAAATTTGACCACGGCCGCTGCGTTTTGGCTTTTGACCGGCACGACATTGTAGGAACGAACGATGGAAGTGCTGTAAACGCCATGTTTTCCACCGGGACCCGTTGGATAATCAAGTGGAATCCATACCGCAGTTGGATCACTTTTACGGTTTTGTTCTATGTGTGAACGCGTATCCGACCAAGCGGCAGAATACAAGCCAATCTTCCCTCGTGCTACCTTTTCGCCAAGAATATCAATTTTATTCAACGGGAATTCGGGGTCCAAAATATTTTGCTCATAGAGGCTATTCATATAAGTTAGCGCTTGTTTCATCTCTGGGAGAATGCCGGAGTATACCAACTTCCCATCTCGTTCGTACCACGCATTCATTTGCGCTCCGAAAGCGCCAAGAAAAGGTGAGGTTCTACCCAGACGCTCCAAGATGGAGAGGCCGTAGGTGTCTTGTATCCCGTTTCCATCCGGATCCCTCTCAGCGAAAGCTTTCATCACAGCCGTAAATTCCTCGATACTGTGAGGAGGCTGCAGGCCAAGTTTATCCAACCAATCCTTCCGAGCATAAATAATCTCTGTTCCTTTGACCTCATTGACGCTGGGAATGGCATAGATTTGACCATTTACCGTGACATTGTCCCATGCTTCTTTAGGAATTTTGGCTTTCAGATTGGCTCCGTATTTGTCAATATAGTCGTTTAAAGGCGTTAATGCCTTTTGATTTACAAAGTTAATGAACCACGAAGGATTGGCCGTATTCAGCAGATCCGGCGGCTCCCCCGAGGTCATAATTACGTTCAATTTATCATCATAGCCATTAAGCGGCGGGAGCGTTACATTGACCTCCATGCCTGTATTTTTTTCGATGTAGGCCAGATAAGGATTGTGATTGGCATCCATTCCCAATGGGAACTTCATGCCTAGACTGTTCGCCACAATTCGAATGTGAGGAACTTTCGCAGGGCTGGTTTCATCTTCATTTTTTTCCTTGGAAGGATAGCTGCATCCTGCGCTTACACCTAACATCGTCAGAACTACGCACGTGGATAATGGCTTCGTTATTTTCATGGGACCACCCCTTAAGGCCTGTCTTGCCTCTGTCATCCGCCCACAATCTGCTGAAGTATCGGCGTTAAGCCATCCGCCATCCGCAGAAAACCAAGATCCGTCGGATGTGACCCATCCACCGTGCATTCATGAGCATCTGCACCAAGCAGCGTAGATCCATCGCAGAAATAAATGTTGTCATCCTGCATCACGCGTCGCTGTTCAACAACTCGCTGCTGAATTTGTTTGCGATCTGAACGTTCTTTGGCCATGTCAGCATGAAATCGTTCTTTGGCATGCGTGATTCTGGAGATAACGAGAATAGGTGTCAAGGGATGTTTGTCTCTGTAGATTGAAATAAATTCGGGCAAGGTCTTCGCCAATAATTCCGTCGAAACGCAGTTCGCCTCATAGTCAACAATCAAGCAGGCAGGATCTATAATTTCCGCCAGTATATGCGATAGCTCTGGTTCTCCTTTGCCATTACCGGAAAAACCTAAGTTCAGAAATTCCAGATTTATGCGGCGCGATAAAATGTTCGTATAAGACATGCCTGGACGGGATGCGCAGCCTCCTTGTGTGATCGAAGTCCCATAAACAACAATCTTCCTATTGTTGTCGTAGCTAGGCGGCGGCGAGATGCGGGCCTCTCGATCCACGCCGATCCATATTTCCTCTACGCCTTGATAAAGCGGGAAATTCAAAGTAAATATGCGATTTTCTCTCACCTTATGCGTGAAAAGGCTGCTTTCATACTCCGTCAAACGATGATCGTAAGTCGTTGTTCCGTAATAGACTTGTTCCCCCGGTCCTCCCAAGTAGCAATCCAACCCGCATTGACCTGTTGCCGTCATATGATACATATTCGCAGGCCCCGTTAATTTCACTTTCACGAGCAGAGACGTGGCATCCGTCGTGAACCGAATCTGCCCGCCCGAAGTGCAATTCGCTAATTGATCAACAGCATCAGGTATGTGATGAGAAGGATGAGCCGGCAGACGCCGATAAAGCCCTTCCTCTTGAAGCCAACCAAAACCGGCAATGTGGAACGGCGCTTCAAGTGGTGAATACCACATGACGTCCTGATCGCCGGATGGCCGTATGTTCATATTTGTATCCAACTGCACAGCATCAATCGTTTTTTTGCGGTGACTCATAATGTGAACCTCCTACTTGATTCTCCTATATTCTGTTAAACCTTTTCGTCACTATAGCTTCAAACCCTTTTTCTAGAAGATCAATGGTTATTAAAGTACCAAAAGAAGTCATGGTCCTCCGCTGTAGCGCCGTTACCGCTGTAATACAATAGGGTTAGCCTGTTGGTGGATACTTATAGGTGAGATGGAATAAAGGAGGGAATCATCGTTGACGGACAAGGATAACCAACGCAACATGCACAAACATAGCGCTGATATCATCATTATTGGCGGAGGCACCGGCGGCAGCGCCGCTGCACTCGCGGCAGCTAAATCAGGCAAGACGGTTATTCTGACAGAGGAAACCGATTGGATTGGCGGGCAATTGACAAGCCAAGCCGTCCCGCCGGATGAACATCCATGGATTGAGAAGTTCGGATGCACACGCACCTATCGGCAGTTTCGAAATGGGGTTCGTGACTATTATCGGCGGCATTTCCCGCTAACAGCGGAGGCTCGCTCGCAAGTCTACCTGAATCCCGGAAATGGCGGCGTCTCGCGTTTATGCCACGAGCCTCGCGCCGCAGTAGCGGTTCTGCAAGATATGCTTGCACCGTATATTCATAGCGGACGCTTGCAGATCCTGTACCGTCATCGCATTAAATCGGCTTCAGTGGAAGGCGATGATATCCGTAAAGTAACCATGACGAATTTAATCACGGGCGAGCTTGTTGAACTTACTGCTGCCTACTTCCTTGATGCAACAGAATGCGGAGACGTCCTTCCGCTTGCAGGCGCGGAATATGTCACAGGTGCAGAAGCGTTCAGCGAAACCGGTGAACCCCATGCTGTCGCTGGCGAAGCGCTTCCGCAGGACATGCAAGGCTTTACTTACTGCTTCGCGATGGATTACATCGAAGGCGAGGATCACACCATCGAGCGTCCTGAGCGCTACGATTTCTGGCGGCAGTACAAAGCTGACTTCTGGCCTGATCGACTGCTAAGTTGGACAGGGGTAAGACCGCACACGCTGGAGGCTGTTGATTACGAGCTTTTCGAAGGCACAGAAAGGTACTCCCTATTCTACTATCGGCGCATTATCGACAGCACGAATTTCGAGAAGGGCTTTTACCCAGGAAGCATCACACTCGTTAATTGGCCGCAAAATGATTACTGGCTAGGCTCCGTTATTGATGTGAGCGAACAAGAAAGAGAGCGAAATCTCTGGGATGCGAAGCAGCTTAGCCTTTCCCTGCTCTACTGGCTTCAGACAGAAGCACCGCGACCTGACGGGGGGCACGGCTATCCGGGACTTCGCCTTCGCAAAGATATCGTTGGTACCGAGGATGGCTTAGCCATGTATCCTTACATACGGGAATCTCGCCGAATCAAAGCTGAATTCACTGTATTGGAGCAGCATGTAAGCGCAGCATGTCGGCCTGAAGGCAAAGCCGTGCAATTTGATGACTCCGTTGGCATTGGCTGTTATCGCATTGATCTGCATCCTAGTACGGGCAACCGGCATTATATCGACATCTCTTCCCTGCCGTTCCAGATTCCACTCGGCAGCTTGATTCCAGTCCGAATGACTAATTTGTTGCCGGCATGCAAAAATTTAGGGGTTACCCATATTACGAACGGTTGTTACCGTCTTCACCCCGTGGAGTGGAACATCGGGGAAGCCGCAGGTTTCCTGGCTAGTTACTGTTTGGACCGTAAGCTGATCCCCCGTGATGTTCGAAATACTGAGTCCGAGCTTCGTAAATTCCAGCAAACTCTGGTGAACTATGGGATTGAATTAACTTGGCCGACCATTCACCCCGTCTAACTTTATTTATCATTACCTGATCTATCCATCCTATAAACGAGGTGCTTTCATACGATGAGCAACATACATGTAGCGGTAATCGGAGCCGGTTCTATCTCCGAAATGCACTTAAAGTCTTATCAAAACAATCCCGATGTGGTGCTTTACGCGATTTGTGATTTAAATGAAGAACGCGCCAAAGCCAAGGCAGATAAGTACGGCATTCCACATGTGTATACCGATTATAAGAAGCTGCTTGCCGATCCTAAGATAGATGCTGTAAGTATCTGTACTTGGAACAACAGCCATGCCCCTATTTCCATAGCCGCTTTGGAAGCCGGCAAAAACGTCCTCACTGAAAAGCCGCTATGTAAAACGGTTGAAGAAGCATTGGCCGTCGAAGCCGCTGTCCAGCGTTCAGGCAAAATTCTGCAAGTCGGTTTTGTTCGCCGATATGCCTCTAATACAGCAATCGTCAAATCATTCGTAGACAACGGAGAGCTCGGTGAGATCTATTATGCCAAAGCTTCCTGCATTCGCCGGCTAGGCAATCCGGGCGGTTGGTTCTCGGATATTGAGCGCTCGGGCGGCGGACCTTTAATTGATGTTGGCGTTCACGTCATTGATCTATGTTGGTATTTGATGGGCAGACCCAAAGTGAAATCGGTATCCGGCAATGCGTACAAGAAGCTTGGCAATCGCGCAAATGTGAAAAATCTCGCTTTTTACAAAGCCGCCGATTACGACGCTTCTCATAACACGGTGGAAGACATGGCGAACGCTATGATTCGCTTCGAGAACGGCGCCTCCCTCTTAGTTGACGTTAGCTTCACTCTTCATGCCAAAGAAGACGAACTAACCGTCAAGCTATATGGCGAAAAAGGCGGCGCAGAGCTGGAACCAGAGCTGTCCATCATTACAGAGAAATATGATACGATCCTTAATTTGACACCACAAATCAATAACCTATCCTTCGACTTTGTCGCCGGTTTTCAACAAGAGCTCAATTATTTCATCGAAGTTTGCCAAGGTAAAAAAGAGACGCTTTCTCCTGTACAGGATGGTGTCGAGATGATGAAAATTCTTTGCGGCATTTACGAATCCAGCGCACAAGGGAAAGAAATACACTTCTAAGACATGAGGGGTCCTCCCCCTGATCTGGAGCCTGTTCGTATTTAACCGCCTATTCTACGAATGGAAGGAATGTGGGTTTCGTTGATTAAATCAAAATGGCTGAATCTCGCTGTCTTGCTAACGCTAATCGTTTCCCTTAGTCCAATTACCGCCTTAGCTGCGGGAACTGGCTCCACCGCTGCTGCTCAACCGAGCGCAGCGGACTTGATTGAAGTCGAAGCCGCTCCGATAGATATCACCATTGACATTGAAGGTCCACGCAAGCAAATTAATCTCATTGATCAAGATGTTTCAGCAATAACCGATTATGTAGCCTTGTTTACCCCGGAATTTGCGCCGCAAATCACAGTTGGCAAGACGACCGTCGGTGTTGCGGTTGACGCCTCCGGACAAGTGACCAAGGTTATTAACCCGTCCGTTAACGGCGGGGTGCCCGTGTGGACAGGTCCCACTGATCTGATGATCCCGCCAGGCGGCTACCTATTGGTCGCTAATGACGACAGCTGGGCTAATAAAACATACAAGCAGTATCTAGCCAAAAACTTTAAGATCGGGGACAAAATCAAGCTGCGCAAAAACGGCGAAGTCATTCCTGTCACCGAACTCATGACTGGCCAAGGGCTTAAAGTTCAGCTCAAACTGAATAATGATGACTGGTCGACCGTCACACAGCCGAAAACCATCATTTCCGGTAAACTCGATAACCTTGAACAAGGTGCTTCTTACTCCGTTTCCGTCAACCAAACGACCGCTATCCTGCAAGCGAATCACACCTTCCAAGTTGAGTACGTGTTGAACGAAGGGGTCAATTTCCTCGATGTTATCGCTGCCAAAAACGGCGTGGAGAACGTTCGCAAATCGCTCATCGTTTTCTATAAGAAGCCAACCAGCGCTCCGAAGGAAGTCGTGCTTTGGGTAGATCAGGGAACGAACATTTTTAAGCTGCAAACGCCTGAAAATGTTCATGATATGCTGACCAAAGCGAAGGACGCCGGCGTCACCGCGATTGCGCTCGATGTGAAGGGTGTCGAAGGGTTTGCCAACTACAAGAAGAATGATCTAACGGGGCGGCCTCACATTTCTCAGATGACGGCACCAACCCGAGCAGGTGCCAACCCGAACCTGGACATGCTTCAGGAATTCGTGACTTACGGGCATCAGCTTGGCATGAAAATTCATGCCGCCTTTAACGTATTTGCTGAAGGCTCACCCGCACATAATGAATATGGCTTGCTGAATCAGCATCTGGATTGGGAAGAACACGTTTTCCGACCTGAGGATGGCGGTCAAATTCTTCGCCTGCGGGAAAGCAACTATTACAAATCAGGCAAATCACTGGTAGCTTTCATTAATCCGGCGAATGACGAGGCACGTGCTTTTGAGTTGAAAAACATGGAAGAAGTCATCAAAAATTACGATGTAGATGGCGTCGTGCTCGACCGCACCCGGTATGACAATGAAACGGCCGATTTCAGCCCGCTGACGCGCAGTAAATTTGAAACATTTCTCACAGCACGCGGGAAGTCATTGACGAACTGGCCGGCTGATGTATTCAGCTATGTGAATAATGTACGCCAAAATGGCCCGCTCATTAACGATTGGTGGGAATTCCGTTCATTGACGATCAAAACCTTTACAGATGAAGTACGTTCCTTAACGGATCGGTATACGGCATTAAAAGGTAAAAAAGTTCAATCTTCTGCTTACGTAGGCTC
Organism: Paenibacillus alba; assembly: GCF_013204855.1. GTDB lineage: Bacteria > Bacillota > Bacilli > Paenibacillales > NBRC-103111 > Paenibacillus_E > Paenibacillus_E alba. Next base: position 54,323 of record NZ_JABMKZ010000011.1, read on the forward strand.
GTGGTTTGAAAGTTATTATTTGAACGGCGTTCACTGGGGAAGTCCCCACTTCCAATATGACAGCCGTCTCCATTTTCCCGAGGATAGCATGTATACCGCGTCTTACGCTGCAACCGGCTATGCCAAAAACATCGATTTCCTGATGATTGGCACCTACCAGACAACACAGAAAGAAATTGAACAGCATATTACGCTAGGCAATATTGTCACAAACGGCGAAGTGCCGATGTATGCCAGCATTGCTCTGGCGAACATTCAGGAACCCGCCCTTCAGCGGTCCGTATTCCAAGCGGGTCTTGCCCAATCGAACGGTCTGATGCTTTTCGACTATTCGCAAGTCAACTGGCCGATCGTGAAAGCTTCCCTTCAGGATCAGGTATACGTGAAAGATTACCAGCTAGGCACCAGCATTCCTGCGAATAATGAGGCCTACCTCGAAGCTGATTTGTACAATGTAAGCCGCAATGAAAATAATTTAAATGTTTACACGGACACATTCGGTCAGACAACAGCGACATCAACCTTTGGCGTAGAAGCAATCGTTGATAACACCGGTAAAGTGACCAAAGTCGTTAATGCACAGCAGGCACTGACTTGGAACTGGACGAACATGTCCCCGAATAACAGCGTCATCCCGCAGGGCGGCTTCGTCATTTCCGCATTGGATGCCTCCGGCACGCGGACCAGACGTCAGCTTGTCGCCAGCACGTTTAAGGTTGGGGATAACGTGAGATCAGCTGTCCTGCGCGGTCACTTGGCTTACGAGAACACCTCAACTTCACTTGCCAGCTTGGAGATCAAAGGCAATGTAGAAGTTCTTGGACCGGGCACGGCAGAAGTTCGCGTCAATCAAGTGCCCGCCGTAGTAGCAAGCAACGGTGATTTTGTCGGCCAAGCGGCTCTTCTCATCGGCACGAATGCCTTGAAAATTTCAGTTTATGTTGACGGCCGCAAAACTAATGAAAAAACAGTCAACATTACGCGTACGGCTCCCACTATGACTGGATTAACCTTGGATTCGCCAAGCTATCGTCTTGAATCCGGCACTGCACAAGCTGTTGTAACTTCCGCTGTTTATTCGGACGGTACGCGTGCCGTAATCACCGGAGCTTCTTACCTCTCCAGCAATCCGAGAGTGGCTACGGTTTCCGCGAGCGGCCTCATTTCCGCTGTGAAAGCCGGAACAACTGAAATTACCGCTCAGTTCGAAGGAAAAGTAACGAAGGCACTTGTAACGGTTGTCACCTTGACCCGCTTGTCTTTTGACGAAAACAAACATAGCTTAGTCAAAGGCGACACTTATCTCGCACCGCTTAAAGCCACTTATTCGGATGGGCAAACAGCCTACATAAGGCAGGCGGACAGCTACCGCTCTTCCCATGATAAAGTCGCTTCCATCGCACCGGACGGTACGATCACAGCCGTAAAACCCGGCACAGCAACCATCAGCGCTGCTTATCATGGCAAACACGCGGATATCAAAATTAAAGTATTTAACTCGCATAAAGATAAAACCGAAGATAGAGAAATCGACGGAGATATGAATAATGAGTAGATAAAAGTAAAAAAGAGCTGTCCCCAAAGTAGATAAACTACTTGAGGACAGCTTCTTTTTATGTAGATTGATGTATCCTGTGCAAACCTCGACTGGCTCCTTTTTATAAACCTGCAATTGTGCATCTTTTTTACGCTTGGAATAGCCTCAAGCATGAAATGCCTGCATTTGTGCATGTTTTTGAGGCTTTTTCCGGGTTAGAAGCTGGAAAAGCTGAAATTACCTGCACAAATTGCAGGTATTTCCATTTTATACCCAAATTCACCCTGAGATTCCTGCATTTTCGCAGGCTTTTCTAGTCAGGTGGTAGCGAACTAAGGCAGTGCCAACCACTGATAAGGTGTCTTCTTCGTCTTCATGCCCGCTTCCAAAATCGCAGCGATAGCCAAGGTTTCCGCTTGAGATACGACGGGAACACCTGATTCAAAAAAGGCGACGAGGTTTTCAATAAATGCCCCGAAGAAGTTCGATTCGATCTTAAGCAGCTTTGCCTGATCATTGCCATAATTCACGTTCATCATGAACGGACACTCGGAGCCATACAGACTAACAGCAGCCTGTCTCCCATCCTCGTATCCAATAAGCAGTGATGGCGTCCTCTCTGTTCCCGTCCACATGACACGTTGAACCGCTGTACCCATCAAAGCGATAATCGGTTCAATTTGGTGGATCGAATAGTTCTCAAACTTGCCAGGACCAAAGCTGCTTATCGCATCTATGCCTGAGCGCTCAAGTTCGCAATATTCAGCAGCAAAACGAAGCGCTGAAGTCGAGTACATAGGCGTTCCATGCGCAGCAGCCAACTCAAACATCCGTACCGCGCTTGCTAGGTCTGGCGCAAACGTTTTATCTATATAAGTTGGCTTGCCGGATTGCAGCGGAAGCAGCGCCAGCTCTTCATGGAACTCGGGATGGTCCGGCGACAGCACAACCAAATAATCGCTTTGTTCCACAACTGCTTGAATAGAATCCAGAAGCTCAATGCCTTTCTTCCTGCACCACGCTGCGTTAGTCAGCTTGCCTGGCATATTCACCAAACCATATGCGCAAGTTACTTTCATTTCGCCCCCTGAGGCCTTTTCAATCCAGTCGGGATATTTCTCCGCATGCCACTCATCCAGAAAGTAATCTATGAATCCGATTTTCTTCATCGCTCTTCACTCCCTTTTCGTAGTAAAACCCCATGGCATGAACCATAGGGGATGATTTGCGCGTAAATCAGCTTACTTCTTATTTGCAGCGTACCATTCGTTAGCAGCTTTGGTCATATCATCGCCGCCATCAGCTTTCCATTGCGCAAGGAACTTGTCATAGTTCTCCAGAGGCTCTGCTCCTGTTATGTACTTTAAGAACGTATCTTCCATCAGCTTCTGCAGCTTTAGACTGTTTTTACCGATGGCTTCAAGCGGCGGTGCAAAAGCAAGCGGATCAACCACGGTATTCCCTTTGGCGGCTTCCTGATTCTTGTTGAATGCCTCCGTCAGAATCGGATCTTTCCGTACGCGTGCCTGCCAGTATATCGGGTAATTCTTCTCATCTACACCGGTTAGGAACGAAGACGCGTTGTTGTATTGGTCATTGAAGATCGGAAGAATCGGGAAATAATTGCCGTTTTCAACTTTATGATGGACGCCTTCTTTCCCGATACTTGCTTCCTTATGAATCTCTTTGTCGAGTTTTAAATCCAAATATTTGATGATGTCCTCTTTCTTCTCAGCCCACTTCGGAATACCGACATAATAATTGATTCCTGCGCTTGCCATGACTTGGACCTTCCCATCATCGCCTTTCAAATAAGGCAGGCTGGCAACTTTCGCATTTGGCGTATTTTTCACCAGCGCAGTTTGCACAATCGGCGCATTGAAGTAGCCATTTGAAATGATTGCGGTTTTACCGCTCGTAAAGTTTTCAATCACTTTGTTCGGCTGATTCAGCGACCATTCCTGATCGATTAATTTCTCGCTGTAAAGCTTCTTCATGAAAGCCAAATACGTCTTCATGTTCGGATTCTCGACGGCATTAACCAACTTGCCGCTAACATCCTGCCAACCTGTTGTTAAGGTGGATTGCACCATCGTCAAACCAAATGTCGGCATGATCTCCGGAAGAAGCGGGCTTTTCCCACCGGACAAAGCCATCACGTTCTTCTTCTCTTTAATTGTCTTCATCACCATGTACAATTCATCGCGTGTCGTCGGCGCTTTAAGTCCAAGCTCATCCATCCAGTCTTGGCGGACAATCAGTGACGAGCTCACAACTGTCCCTGATCCGGTCTGCGGAATACCGTAGATTTTACCGTTCAGTTTTGCCCCGTTCCAGGAGTTTTGGGAAATGACACTTTTCATATTCGTTCCGTACTTGTTCACCAACTCGTCGATGGGCTCAAGCGCTCCGGAAGACGCCAGCTTGGAATACTGTAGTCCTGTAAGCAGCATGAAGGCATATTGCTCCTTGTTGGCCATTAGCAAATTTAATTTGTCATCCGGGTTCTCAACAGGCAGCATATCATACGTTACTTTATAACCGGTTTTTTCGTTCAAAAACTTCGCCACAACCTCAGTATTCGGGTCAAAACGCCCATACTGCAGAAGTGCTTTGAATTCCGGTTTCTGCGCATTTACAGCTGCTGATGCTGTTGCTGCCGTAGTCGCGGATGGCGAGCTAGAGCTTCCTGTAGTTTGAGTGCTTCCACCGCAAGCCGATAATGCCGCTGTTAACGTTGTAATGGATAATACGGTTAAACATTTTTTTAACATACATAAACCTCCCTTTTCATTCGTGATCATGGGATCATGCCAATGCCTACCTTCAAGGAACCTGAACCAAGCTGATAACTCCCGCGACCACCACCTTTCATACGCACAGCTGGTATTCTCACCCTTTAACAGATCCTACCAGAACGCCTTTCACAAAATATTTCTGGAGGAAAGGATACACGACGATAATCGGCAGTGTGGCAAGAATAATCGAAGCGGCTTGGATGGATTGCGGTGAAACATTGAGGGAAGCATCGACATTCGTTCTAAGAAACACATCTGTCGAAGTGACGAACAGCTCTTTCAAGTAAAGCTGCAAAGGCTTCAGATTGGCCGAATTGATGTAAATTAACGAAGTGAAGTAATCATTCCAGAACGTTACGGCATAGAACAGTCCGATCGTGGCTAACACAGGAAGCGACAGCGGCAAAATAATACGCAGCAGGATGCGGATATTGCTTGCTCCATCGATCTTGGCTGATTCTTCCAGGCTATCGGGCAAGCTTTCGAAGTAACTTTTGATAATCAGCATGTTGTACACGTTAATCATAAAAGGCAGAAATAAGACGGGCAGCTTGTCGATCAGATGAAGCTTGTGCATGAGCAAGTAAGTCGGTATCAATCCCCCGCTGAACAGCATGGTGAACAGATACATGAGGATAAAAATCTTGCGTCCCCGCAGTCTCGGCTTTGATAAGGGATACGCGGCAAGTGTTGTCATGATTAATGCCAGAATTGATCCTACGAATGTCACCGTAACGGAAACTAAGAAAGCATTCAGGAACAAGGAATTGCTTGCCACATATTTGTACGTTCCCACTTGGAAATCAATCGGATACAAAGATACCATGCCGGATACGACAGCTGCTTCCCCGCTGAGCGACTTGGCGATTAGATTAATAAAGGGAAAGATTGTAGACAGTCCAAGCAGAATAAAGAATGCATAATTGATTACGTGAAAAAGTTTCTCACTGGATGAGGTCCGAAGACCGCCCGTTTTCTTCCTGCTTGCTGTTTTCACAACGTTGTTCACTTGCATGCGTGTTCCTCCTTCTTTCCGCGATTACCAGATGCCTCGTCCAAAAAACTTCCGCGACAGGCTGTTCCCCGAAATGATCAAAATAAACGCGACCACCGATTCGAAGACGCCCACTGCCGTTGAAAAGCTGTAATCCTGTTCGCCAAGACCGATTCGGTAAACATAGGTGCCAATAACGTCGGCGACATTGTAAACACTTGGATTGTACATGACAAGCACTTGCTCCGTGCCTGCCTCCAGCACATAACCAAGCCGTAGAATAAACATGAGCAGAATGATTGGCAGCAGACCTGGCAGTGTGATATGTATGATTTGCTTCCATCTATTTGCACCATCCATTTTGGCGGATTCATATAATCCGGGATCGATACCTGCCAAAGCGGCCAAATAGATGATTGTATTCCAACCAAGATCCTTCCAACCTGCTGAAGCTACAAGCACAGAACGAAATATATGGCTGTCCAGAAAAAAGCGAATGGGCTCGCCGCCTAGTGCGACAATCATTTTGTTAACAATCCCGCCATTCGTTGACAGCAGATCAATGAACAAGCCACTGACAATAACCCACGATAAGAAATGGGGGAGGTAGATCACCGTTTGTACGCTTCGCTTAAAAGCTATATGTTTCAGTTCATTCAACAAGATCGCGATGATGATAGGCAGCGGGAATAGAAAAACAATTTTATACACAGATATAAGCAGCGTATTCTGAAATACTTGCAAAAAACTGGCGGATGATATCAATTTCTCGAAATGTTTCCAGCCTACCCACGGACTTGCCGACATTCCCTCGAAAATATTGAAATCCTTAAAAGCGATAATAATGCCATACATGGGGGTGTACTTGAACAACAGCAGAAAAGCGATGCCTGGAATGAGAGCCAGATACAAGTCCCAATCCTTCCGAATATCAATCCATAATTGCCGTGTGTAACTCTTTTTCACGTTTTTTTTCGCACTTCTAACACTTTTCTCTGTCATGGTCGGTTCTCTCATGGTGACTCCTCCCTCTTGCCTATTCATCTTAGATTTAGTGTATCATCCGTCCATTTAATGCGAATTAGAGTAATATTACTTGTTTTGGTACTTTGATAACTTCTCGGAGCAATCGCGTATAATTAACCCTTCCTTTCAACGCAAAAAAGCCTTCCCTAGGATCTGGAAGGTCATTTGCTCGTTTCTTATGCAGTTAATTACGTACTTCGCCAGGCGTCACACCCCAAAATTTGCGAAATACTCTTGTAAAATAACTTACGTCCCTGTAGCCAACTGCTGCTGCTGCATCATACACCCGAACACCTTCTTGCAAGGTGGCCTTGGCTCTCTCCATTTTCCGTTCCAGTACATACGTCGAAAAGGCTTTGCCTGTTTCCTGCTTAAATAATCGGCTGAGGTAGGAGGAGTTGACATACAGCCTGTCTGCAACAGCATGCAGCGTCATTTCCTGGTCGATTTCGTTCTCAACAAGACTCAGGATAGTTTTAATTATGCTATGACTTGTTGATTTCCTTCGCTGATTGGCGTAGTTTAAATAGGCTTTAATCATTCGCTGCAGCCATAATAAAATTTGTTCCTTTGTTGTCAATTCTCTATGATTCACAAAGTACATATAATCGTCGCCTGCCACTTCCTGAACCGACCAGCCCTGTTTCTGTATGATTCGCACAAAAAGACTGGCAAAATACAAGATGTGCTCTTGCATGTCCCCGAACGTTAGCAGCTTCGCCACTGCGCCTTCCCAAATGGCTGTCATCATTTCGCTGGCTTTGTCGCCTTCCCCTGTCTCCAGAGCAATCTCCAGCGCTTTCTCCAGATTCGGTTCCAACATCAAAGCCAATTCTCTTCCTTGCTCTTCCCGATAAGGAATTGCCAAGTCATGACCAAGTACAATTCGGTTCTGCAGCGCGCGAACAGCTTGTACATAAAGCTTATTCATATCTTCACCGCCGCCTATTGCCCCGCTGATCCCCGCACTTGCTGTCAGTCTAAGGCATCTGTGAACAGTAAACAGCAGCTTTTCAGTAATCGTATTGATTTTTTGCAGAACGATGTTGACCTCTTGATTGCCGGGCACTTGAAACACAACGACAGAACAGCCTGCATAATCCGTAGATACCCAGCATCGTTCAGACTGCAGAAATTCCTTCACTATGCTGCTGAGCGAAAATTGCAGCAGAGGGGTGTCCTTTTTGCTAAAACGTTGTTCAGCCTCTGAGATAGGATCCATATCAACCACGACAACTGCGTACTTGTCATCCATCGTTAACTCAAGCTGCAGGGCCTTGCTTTTGTACTCAATTTCCCACGCTTCAAATTTCCCATTCAGCCATCCCTGCATGAAGTCATTAATTAAAAATGGCAGATGGAGCTTCCATTTCTCTTTCAGCTCATCTTGATTATGGCGCTGTTCAAGCTCTTTTTTTAACCTTTCGGCGGCTTCCAGCACGGTCATCAAAATCTCTTCTTCACCAGCCGGTTTCAGCAAATATTTCAGAACTCCGAGTTCCAGGGCCTCTTGTGCGTATGCAAAGTCATCATGGCCGCTTAACACGATAATTTTCAACAAAGGGTCCGTTTGCCTTAGTTTTCTGGCTAATGTCAGCCCATCCATTTCCGGCATCTGCAAATCCAATAACACAATTTCAGGCTTTTTACGCTCAATCAACCGCAAGGCCTCTGTTCCATTCCCAGCTTGCCCGACCACCTCAATGCCATGTTGGTCCCAAGGAATGTTATTGACAAGCGCATGCCGGAGCCGTATTTCATCCTCGACAATTAATAAATGAATCGTGATCACCTCGTGGCTGCAATTTGTTTCACATGCATTCGCTCCAGGCGGTCTTTTCTCCTGCTTCTAGTCTATTTGTTTAATTCTCGCATAGATGAGAAGCTCGCGAATGGTCGATAGTGTATTTATCAACTGTTTCCGAACAATCGAGCGCATCTCAGCTTCGTCGTTAACCATGCTCAGCCAGTCCACAAGTGCTGCTGCCCTTGCTTCGGGCTCGCTGATTTCCTCCTGCGGTAGCTGGACTCGCAAATTATGCAGGAGGCTCTCCATGTTGTCTCTGAGATCCCTGCCCATTTGGATAGCTAAAGCTCCACGTGGCATGTAGATATGTTCGATATCATCCATTGTCGACTGCAAGAGCGCTTGAACAGCTTTGCGCGGTGACAATCCAGTGGATATGGCCGGGTTTCTCCATGGGCCTGTTCGCAACGCACGTATGGTTTCCTCCGTTGCTTGACCAAAAGCAAAAATAATTGTCCCTTGATCCTGATCAGATGCAGCGAATATTTGCTCTACCGTATCCTGAGCATCCAGTCCAATGTACATGGGATAGACGCCGCTGTATATCAGGTTGCCTGATGCCAGCTCAGCCTTATGCCTCAAAACTGATTCTCGCACCTCGATGCAAGTTCGATGATAAGCCTGCGGAATGACCACATCCACATAGTGCGACCAATGACCGATCTTCTCTGACTCAGTTCCCGGCTCCGGCGTTGCGGATACAATTAGCTGAGGACGAATCGACTTCAATTCGTTGTATAACTCAGCTACAAATTCATCTTCGATTTTCTCCACCCTATCAGACCAAGCTTCCCAGTGTGCTGGCTGCATCTCCGTACGAATCTGCGCAGCTTCAGGGAATCGTATGAAATCCAAATTAACGCCGACAACGTCATAACGTGAGACTATTTCTTTGATAATATCCCGTAAATAGTGCCGAGCATGTGCATTCGTAATGTCCAGCCAATAATACCCTGTGCCTTGCTCTGGCTGTGGTACGTCCAGCGCATTCAGTTCCTTCGAAAATGCCGACCATTCCGGATAAACGCGGAGGACTGGCCCTCCAGTCGGATCGACACCGACCATGAAGCCGTCTAACCAAGCATGCACAGCTATTCCGCGTTTGCTTGATTCCTTCACAAAAGCCTCCAAGGGGTCCCACCCCCGGAATGCAGGATGCTGCTCCTCAATCCCTTGAGCTGATGCAGCTTGACTCGGATAGATGGTGTATCCCCAGAACCAGGCTTCTACATATAATTCATTCAAACCGGCAGCCTGCATCCGATCTAGGGTATGGCACACCTCCTCATCACTTTTCTCCGTAGGGCGATACCAGGTGCCTCTAGCTTCCGCAACGCGGCTTGGCTGCGCAAGACAATAAGCGTCCAAAGCCGCAATAGATGCCAATTTGGCAGTACTCATGCCTGTGGAAATATCCGATTTCTCTAAGGCAACCGCCGCCTCAAATAGTTGACTAGCTTTCTGGATATGCTCCCGCGCTAGATCAAATTGAGCATGCATAAACAGATCCCAATTAGATTGAATTGCTTTTTGTGCAGCCGCAATCTTTGTTTTCACTTGCTCCAGAAGCCGGCTCATTTCTTGCTCGATCATAACAATCCCCCTCTCCGTTCTTTTGGTAAAAAAATAGCATGCCTGCCATCGACATCATAGGGGAAAATAGATACTTTCTTTGGTATTTTGATAGCTAAAACATAACATCGTAATAAAACACTTGAAATGCGTATCACATTACATTGAGTTAGCGCTTAGTCCGGCCTAGTATTAAGGAATTAATGGAATCAATAGCATTATTTAACTCTTAAGGAGGTGATCATTCTTTCGAACCGTCTTCGCAATAATGAAATAAATCCAACTGAAATGAGGAGGAAACCATGTTACATGCAAAACGAGTCTTGAACTCGAAGCAGGCAGCCAAATGGTGTTGTGCGCTTATTCTTATTATGACCCTGCTTCCGCTTTATGCCGGTTATTCATCGGCAGCTACGAACTTGACAGCAGGCAAAGCCGTGACATCCAGCAGCTCTAACCAAACCTATGGGGCAGGCAACACGAATGACGGGAATCAAGCCAGCTATTGGGAAAGCGCCAATAATGCTTTTCCTCAGTGGCTTCGTGTTGATTTAGGCACGGCAGCGACCATTAATCAAGTTGTTTTGAAACTTCCCACTGGTTGGGGAACACGCAACCAAACATTGGCTGTATTGGGAAGCTCAGATGATGTAACGTATACGACGATAAAAGCTTCACAAACGTATACCTTTGATGTGAACACTTCCAATACCGTAACCATTACGTTTACGAATACGAGTGCGCGTTATGTGAAGCTGAACTTCACTGCCAATTCCGTTTGGCCTGCGGCGCAAATTTCCGAGTTTGAGGTTTATGGCGACGCTGGTCCTCCTAGCCCTACGCCAACCCCTTCATCATCACCGGACCCTGGTACGGGTACCACATATCAAGCCGAGAATGCCACATTAAGCGGCAGTGCGGCAATTACGACCAACCATACCGGCTATCTGGGTACTGGTTTTGTTGAGGGCTACTGGACGCAAGGAGCATCAACTTCCTTTAACGTCAATGCCTCCTCCGCTGGCTGGAAGGATGTTGCTCTCCGGTTTAGCAATGGATTTGCGGCTTCCAGCATTTCCTTGTATGTAAATGGAACCAAGATAACACAAAGCGCTCTGCCTACAACCAACGACTGGAACACTTGGGCAATCAAAACAGAAACTGTATATCTAAATGCCGGTGTGAACACCATTGCCTATAAATATGATGCCGGAGATGGAGCCAATATCAATTTGGATCAAATCACAGTCAATCCATCTTCAGCCCAGAAACCGGACTTAACGGTTTCTAACCTGACTTGGACGCCCAGCGGAATCCTAACGGAAGGCGCTAATGTCACATTTAGTGCTGAAATTACCAATTCGGGTACGGGTGCCAGTCCAAATACAGCCCACAAAGTTTCATTTCGCATGAATGGCAATGAAATCGCAACGGGCTCTGCAATGACCAGCCTTGGCCTAAATGCGAAAACAACGATTACAGCTTCAACACCATGGTCATCCACCTCGGGTACCTATACTGTAGCTGCCATCATTGACCCTGACAACACGATCAGTGAATGGAATGAAAACAACAATTCTTCCTCCAAATCCATTACGATTGCACCACTCCCAGGCCCGGATCTTATCGTGCAGAGCGTTAATTGGTCGCCTAGCAATCCGCAGCCAGGTAATTCCGTGAGCTTCACTGTCGTCGTGAAGAATCAAGGCATTGATCCTGCGAATGGCGCCGTAGCTGCGCGTGTCGTCGTCGGCTCAACAACATTAAACGGTTCACTTGCCGGCGGTCTGGCGGCTGGAGCCGTTGGAAGCATCAGTGTATCCGGGACTTGGACGGCTGTGAATGGCTCCACTTCGGTTGTCGCTACCGTTGATCCAGCGAATACAATTGCCGAAGTGAAGGAAACGAATAACACGCTAACGACAACCATTGGCGTCTCCACCGCTGGTCCTGCTCTGCCTTATGCAGAAGTGCAAGCGGAGGATGCTCTCACGAATGGGACGATCATTGGCCCGGATCGTTCGTATCCAAGCTTGGCCGGAGAAGCTTCCGGACGCAAAGCCGTTACACTAAGCGCACAAGGGCAATATGTCGAATTTACGGTTCCGCAAAATGCAAATTCAATCGTCATGCGCTACAGTATTCCCGACAATGCTGCCGGGACAGGGATTACCGCTCCTCTCGCCTTATACATCAATGGAGTGAAACAAACGGATTTAACACTCACCTCCAAATATGGCTGGATCTATGGCGGTTATCCGTTCAACAATAACCCGGTCGATGTTCGTCCACATCATTTCTATGACGAAGTGAACCGCTTAGTCAACCAAATGACGCCAGGGACAAAAGTCAAAGTACAGGTAGATCCGGGCAATAACGCAGGTGCCTATACCATTGACCTCATGGATTTCGAACAGGTTGCGCCCGCCGCAACTCAGCCTGCCGGCTCTTTATCGTTAACCTCAGATTTCGGTGCCGATCCGACTGGTGTTATTGATGCGACTGCGGCTACGCAAAATGCGGTGAACACCGCTTCTGCGCAGGGAAAAGTATTATGGGTTCCGCCTGGCACCTACACCATCAATACACAAATCCTCGTCAATAATGTCACGATGAAAGGGGCGGGCATCTGGTATTCCAAATTCCATTTCATCACGTCTACAGGCAATAATGAAGGCTTTTATGGCAACTATGCACCAAATCCAAGCACGAACGTGCATCTTTCCGATTTCGCTATCTTCGGAGAAGTCATGACACGAATTGATAATGATCAAATTAATGGCATTGGCGGGGCGTTAACGAATTCAACCCTCAGCAATCTTTGGATCGAACATACCAAATGCGGCATGTGGCTCGATGGACCGTTCGATAATCTGAAAATTACAGGCGTTCGCATTCGCAATCAGAATGCAGATGGCATTAACTTCCACAAAGGGGTTACGAACTCATCCGTGACACAGTCCTTTTTCCGCAACACCGGCGATGACGGATTAGCGATGTGGAGTGATTCCAGTGGAAACTCCATCCCCGATTCGAACAATGCCTTCACGTTCAATCGCGTGGAATTGCCCGTTCTTGCCAATGGCATTGCGCTTTATGGCGGAACTAACAACGATGTTACAGATAACTATGTAGCGGATCAACAAGCTGAAGGCGGCGGCATTCATGTGGGCAACCGTTTCTCCCCGGTCACGCCGGTCAGCGGTGTCATTAATATTTCCCGCAACACCATTATTCGCAGCGGTTCCAAAGATTACTACAATGGCTGGAACTTCGGAACAGGCGCGCTCTGGTTCTTTGCTTTGGATCAGCCTTTAACAGCAACCATCCATGTTGATGACAACAAAATCATTGACAGCAACTATGAAGCGATTCACTTTATTGGCTCCACAATCAGCAATATCACCTTCAACCGCGACCAAATTATCGGAGCAGGAACCTATGCGATCGAAAACCGCGCGAACGGAGGATCTGTCACCTTCAACAATGTCACGGCTACAGGACTTGGAAGAGGCAGCTACTTTGGCAGCGCGAATGGTTTCACTATTATTCAAGGACCCGGTAATACAGGCTGGAGCGCAACTCCTGTACTCATCGATCCGTATCCTTCAGCAGTTTATTCGCCAATTGTATATCCTTAAAGATCACTAAAGGGGCAATCCTCAAGTAGATAAAATTTGAGGATTGCCCCTTATTCAAACTCAGGATGGCTGGATGAAAGATACACAAATGGTTTTTTTCTTCTCATTGGAATTCGTCCAATGAAATCAGCCGTCAAAGGGCTTATTGCAAGCTTTCACTGGAATTAATCCAATGAAACCAGCTTGCCACAGAGCTCCAGCCTTAGAATCTCTCCACCAGCTGCCTATCAGCTACAAGGCGACTGTCACACGCCCTTCAGTTGGATCGCTCTCTCCAAAATAATCGTGTCATAGAGATGCCCCTGTGTCCTTAGCGTATCCAGCGTCCAGTCCTCAGATAAATCAGCCTCCAGCGGAAAATTGAATAACGATTTCAGCCCATTTCCGTATCTGATCAAAATTTTAGCTTGATGATGCGCCGCATGCTTAAGTTCTTCCAGTATCTCCAGCTTATTCTCAACAAGCGAAGCAATGATGAAATGCGTAGCCTCACGCGCAACAGCTAATTCGCTTATCCTTTTATGAGAGAACGCAACACGGGAACCAAGACCAGACATCGCCGCCGTATGGCGCCCAAGCTCCACAGCCTCCAAATCAATATCCAGACAGATGACTTCTGCTCCTGATTCTTGGGCAATCGTTAGCGCGGATAAAGGCAAAGCACCAGACCCAATAAACACAACCTTTGACTGTTCAGTGACTTGCATACACGTTACATCCGCTCGGACTGAATGAGACAGTTTTTGCATATACTCGCTTATTTGAGTTTCCTCATTATGTATGCGCCTTGACTGATATTTTTCCAAATCGCAAAGAGCTTTCACAGCTGTCGTTCTGAGCATCCGCGATTGTTCCTGCACATTCGGTTCATGGTTCCATAAAGACCATTGCCGCACATTTTCTATGCTGGTTATAAAATCACACAGACGATCTAATTTATCCTTTAAAATTTCGAAGCAATTGCTGCATGCCTCCAATCGAGAAGCCGAATGTTTAATATCTTCATTCATCCGATGTAACGCGTATGCGAACTCATCACTTCCTCGCACTTTGCACCTCCTTAAAACTGTCGGTACTTATGCATATCAATAATTTCCTTCGAAAAGTACAGCTGCACGCACTTATAAATAAAAAAAAGGCGGAGCAGGAAGCATCCTGTCCACCATTTTTATTCATATTTCAGAGCTTCTTTCACTGCCTCATGCGGTTAGAAGGAACCTTCAATGATGCTTTCTTGCAATACTCTGCGGCCATTCGGCTGCTCTCGCTCTTGGAACTCAGCTGACAACGTTTCACGCACCCCGCGATAGCCAAGCGCAATCACAGCATGCAGCTCATAATCAGCTGGCACCTGAAGCACCTCGCGTGCTTTGTCCTTCTCATATCCACCGACAGCACGTGTTGCCAGCCCTAACAAATGCGCCTGAAACGCAATCGAAGCCCAGGCTGCGCCCGCATCGAAAGCATGCGCGCCATTCAGCTCTCCATCTTGGCGAAGCTTGTGAGAAAGGATAAGCACTAATACAGGCGCATGAACGGTCCATAATTGATTATTCGGTTTGATAAACGTTTGAAACTTTTGCTTTTGCTCCTCGGTTTTGGCAACAATAAAGCGCCATGGCTGAAGATTGCTGCTCGATGGTGCCCAACGTGCTGCTTCGAGAATCGTGTATAAGGTTTCATTCGTTACCTCTTTCGCTTCAAAAGCGCGAGAAGACCAACGATTCAGAAAAACAGGATGTACCGGATATTCCGCCTTGCGCTGCGCTTCGACCTCCGGCGTAATCACCGCTTGATAGCCCGTTTGAGTAGTTGTCATGTGTATGCAATCCTTTCGTTACAGAAAGTAACTTCGTCTTATTTTAAAATCCACTGATTCAAATCGAAATCCTTTTCGGCCAATTTTTCATCCACCAGAAATTTCTTCGTACCCTCTAGCAGCTTAATGCCGTCATCGGTAAAATTAACATCTTTGATCGTTGCGATAGGAGTTACTTTCTTATTTAGCTCCGGTGTAAAGCCGTTGAGCTGGGATAGAAATTGGTAATATTCATCTGGCTTGGCTTGCAAATCCTTAAGAGCCTTCAGCCTGGCTTCATTCCATACCTTTTGAAAATCAGGAAACTTCTTCAGATACTCTTCCGACACCACCGTAATACTAGTGCCAATTAAATTAGGATGCTTCGTGGCTTCATCAATCAATGGGTACCCTTGATCAATTTGCTTTAAGGCGAAAATCGCGCTGTTCGTCATTGCATCCACTTCTCCCCGTGAGAGAGCAGCTTCACCATCAGGACGAAGCATATGGATAAATTTCACATCGGGAATGTTCTGTTCCTTCACCAATCCTGCGATATAACGATGCATGAAAGAGCCCTTCTGAATGGCGACGGTCTTCCCTTTCAGATCGGCGAGGGTTTGGGGACCTCCTTTTTTCCCGATCAAATAGCCGACACTATCTGTCGCCCCTTGCGTAATAGCTCTCGTTTTAGCTCCTGTGGAGCGGGCTAGCAGCGCTGGGGTGTCTCCCAAGCTGCCGAAATCCAGCCTGCCGCTAATCAACGACTCACTTTGGTCAGGTCCGTTCGGGAAAGCCACGAGCTTAACTTCGGTGATCCCGTATTTCTTCAGCTCATCCTGAATAATCCCTTTGTAGAAGCCCCATCCTTCTGCACCGCCTGGAAAATTAAGCTTGTTAGTCCCGATGTAGCCATAATTCAGAACACTTGGCGGTTGCGCTTTGGCACTTCCGCTGCTTGCTGTCGCACTGGCATCCGCAGGCTTGGCACCTCCATCTGATTTGCCGCAAGCCGCTAAGGAAGCCATCATAGCACCAGCAAGCAGGATCACATTTAATTTGTGGAACAGTCCCCTTTTTCTTTGATTCACATTCGATCTCATTTTGACTTAATCTCCTCTCAGGTTAACGCCGTCCATTTATCCAATGGCGGTTCTCTTTGCTAGTTCGTATAGATAAGGATGCTGGGCAACTGGCTTGCGGCCAGGGCCCCATCCGACTTTTTCCCGATAGCCGCCAAATAATCCATGTTCATCTAGCTGCTCTTCACTCACGAGTGTTGGCCCCTCTGCATCAGCTGCCACATACAGGGCATCAGCAGGGCAGTACAGCTCACACATGAAGCAAGTTTGGCAATCACTTTGGCGTGCAATGACGGGAATGCCGTTGTCGCCTTTATCAAATACATTCGTAGGGCACACAGAAACACAGATATTGCATTCAATGCATTTGGATTCGCTCACCAGCTCAATCATTGGGGAACAGCCTCCTTCGTCTCTTCCGCTTTATGAACCCATACTTGGTCAAGCCCCCCGCTGATCAAGCGGTATCCTTGCGTGCTGTCCAAGTCCGGGAAATCCTCTCGCTTATGCATCCCTCTTGTTTCCGTTCGCACTTGAGCCGTGTTATACATCCAACGTGCCGTTGCCGTCATGGCAGTTGCCTCTCTGTGCCTAACCCCCTCTAGATCCAACGTAGCTTCACGCTCCCGAAGATCGTGCCACAAGCCATCCAGCCGATTCAGCGAGCCTTCAAGACCTTTCTGTGTTCGGAACAAATTCCGGTCATACGGCATGACCTCTTCCTGAACAGCTCGAATCGCTTCACTCGACTTCGCCTTGTCGCTGCCTGTGCTGCTTTTCGTAAAAGTCGTTGTAGATACGCTTTTCAATTGACGACGAGCCGCTTTATCTCCAAGCTCACGTGCGAATTGGGAAGCTCCTTCTCCTGCAAATGAGCCCGATGACATCGCCCAAGCTGCATTATGGCTGCCTCCGCCTGTGAATCCTCCACAGATGAGCTCACGCGTAGCCGCATCTCCTGCCGCATATAGGCCAGGCACAATGGTCGAGCACTTCTCGTCAATGACACGAATGCCGCCGGTTCCGCGAACCGTACCTTCCAAGCGAAGGGTAACCGGAAACTTATCTTTAAATGGATCAATGCCAAGCCGATCGAACGGCAGGAAAAAGTTCGTTTGATTTACACGCAGCAATGGACGAATGTCCTCAGGCGCTTGATCCAAGCTTGCATAGACTTGGCGTCCTTGCAGCAAGTTGCGGGCAATGATGGAACGTCCGCGCTGTGAACCGGCTCCCTCAACGATCGTGCCATCTTCGTAATAGAAGGAAGCGTAACGATAGTAAGCTGTTTTGGTAACCGAGGAAAACGTTGGACAAATGGCATAAGCATTCGAGAATTCCATCCCCGAGAAATCCGCCCCAGCTTCAGCAGCTAATAAATAACCATCCCCGGTCAGCACGTTAGTTCCTAAAGCTTTGCTCAGAAAAGCGCAGCCGCCAGTCGCAATAACGACAGCTCCGGCATGTACGGTCCAGGTTTGGCCGCTTTGAGTTCTTATGCCAGTGGCTCCGCCAACCCCGTGCTCATCAGCCAGCAATTCAAGAACCGGACTGTGGTCCAGAATCTGAACGCCCGCTTTTTGAACCACTTTACGCATAAGCTTCATATACTCAGGTCCTTGCAAGCCGCGTTTATAGGGATCACCGATATCGTCCTTGGGAAACGGATATCCCAATGTACCCAGCTTGTTCATATTCTCATACGTACGATCCAATACCCGATTCATCCAAGGGACTTCCGCCAGCTTGCCGCCCAGCAAATAACGGCTTTGCCTCGCTTCTTCACGCAGCTTCTCATCCGGCTTAATATACCAAACGCCTGTACCTGATGGCGCCGTTGCTCCACTAGTTCCACAGTAGCCTTTATCAACCAGAATAACTTTAGAGCCGTTCGTTGACGCCGTTAAAGCTGCCCAAGTTCCCGCAGGGCCCCCTCCAATGACTAGAACGTCTGCCGATAACCGCAATTCTTGATCCTCCCACAACTTTGCCATCCTCATTGCCTCCCCATATCTTCATTGAAGCCGTTTGAAATCCTGTGCATGTTCCATCATGCTCCCTTAATGAAACAAAAAAGAGGCATCCCTTTATGAAAGGAACGCCTCCGTTTGTACGGTTGGCCGATTGGTTATGCCATTCGTTGAATCATCTATAAACCAAGTTGTTTACTAAGATTAAGACCATAGTAGCACTCCCATTTATATTCGTCAACTATGTTTTATTAGTTTGTTTCGTTCAATATCCCCACTAAATATCGCATTTATTTCCATTTTTAGATTGTATTATATATAGGTGCACTATATAATTAACCCAATATGAAACCAACCTTTGGAGTGAATCGAATGCACAAATCGGATACTTTAGACCAGCTTGCCGCTTCGCTTTTGGCGGTTAATCGTTACCTGCGGTATACAACCTTCGGCCTTGAGAGCCGAACGATTACCCGTGTTCAATGGCTGCTGCTTCGCCATCTCTCCACGGAAGAGAACCAGACAGTCGGACAACTAGCGATTAAGCTCGATGTACAGCAAAGCACGATGTCCCAAATGCTTGATCGCTTGGAGAAAGCGGGGCTCGTTGTACGCCGAACGAGTGAAAGCGATACACGCGTCAAAACCGTTATTTTGACAGAAGCTGGCTATGACGTCATTAAACAGACGGAACAAGCATGGAAAGATAAATTAGCCGAACCTTTCGAGCAGTTCAGCCCGGCTGAGAAGCTGATGCTTGTGGAGCTTTTAGATAGACTCGTTAACAAGCTGCCTGCCAGAGACACCCCTACATAACATAAGACACATAATTGATATTAAAGTCACCGACGCTGCGGTAAAATGAGATCGATGAATGGCGTGGTATCCAGCTCAGCTAACGTCGTTCGGCCTTTGCCCCAGCCTATCGTTTCTCTCCAACTGCCTAGCAGATTCGCTTCCACGAGTTCCTCCTCTTGCGGAGAAACGTCGAGCGGATCGGCGAATGGCGCTACATAGAGCGCATCAACCGGACAGTAGGCTTCACAAATAAAGCAAGTCTGGCAATCCTCCTGTCTAGCAATGCTAGGAATCCCATCCTCTCCTTTGTCAAAAACATTCGTTGGGCACACCTTCACACACAATGTGCAGCCAACGCATCTTTCGGCGCTTACGAATTCAATCATTGGACAACAACCTCCTGTGTCGATGGTTTTTCTTTCCGAACTCGAATCTCATCAATACCTGATACAATGAGCCGGACCTGCTGCTTGGGGTCAGTCTCCGGATATTCTTGGAACATATGCAAGCCACGCGTCTCTTTTCGCTCTAGAGCTGCCGTATACATCCATCTCGCCGTCGCGATCATCGCCGCGACTTCACGCGAGCGAACGCGGCCCTGTACCGTTGGCGTCACAGCTCCTTGTACGCTCGCCCACAGCCCGTTCAATCGCTCCAGCGATTGACGGAGCACGGGCTCGCTGCGGAAATAATTAATGTCCAGCGGAAACACCTCTTGCTGGACAGCTTTCACGAGCGCCGCCGCATCAAGCACGCTGCCAGTCGGCGGCTCTTCTTGGACCAGGCCGTATCGGCCGGCCGGTCGCAGATCTCTTTCTCCTGCGCTGCGGTTCTGTGCCAGCGCATGCTTCGCAGCGCCGGCACCCGACCACGTGCCGGAGGAAATGGCCCAGGAGGCGTTGAAGGCGCCTCCCCCTGATTTGGCACCCGTGACTCGCTCACGGGTAGCGGCATCGCCGGCGGCATAAAGACCTGGCACGGTGGAAGCGCAGCTTTCATCCGTTAGGCGAATGCCGCCCGTGCCCCTCACCGTCCCCTCATAGCGAAGCGTGAGCGGGAAACGCTCTTTGAAGGGATCGATGCCAGCGCGATCCAGAGGCAGGAAGAAAATCGCATGGGATTTTCGCAAAATCTGCTGCTTTTCTTCTGTATCCGCATGATTTAGCACCGCATATACTGGCCCTTTGCTCAGCATACTCGGCAAGAAATCGCCTGCTCTGGGCCCGCCGGCTTGCAGGACAGTCCCATCTTCCGATGTATAGGTAGCCCAATTCAACAACCGGCCGCGTGTCACCGTACCGAAAGCTGTGCTTGGTGCATATTGCCTAGTAAACTCCATCCCGGACAGCTCCGCCCCCAGCTCGCTCGCCATTAAGAGTCCCTCGCCAGTCAGGACATTGCAGCCTAACCCTTTGCTTAGAAAAGCGCAGCCTCCTGTTGCAATGACAACCGCATTGGCGCGGACTTCCCATTCGGTATCGTCTAGCCGCGATATTCCCCGCGCCCCTCCAACCCCATGCTCATCTACCAGCAATTCCAAAGCCGGCGATTGATCTAGAATTTTCACGCCTGCACGACTCACTTGCTTGCGCATAAGCTTCATATACTCCGGCCCTTGCAAATGATCGCGCAGCGGAACGCCATTCTCATCTCTGCGAAATGGATAACCCCAATTTTCCACCAAAACCAAGCTTTCATAAACTTGATCCAAAACCCGGTGAATCCACTCAGGTTCAGCCAAATATCCGCTTTCCTTGTAGCGCTGCTGCACCGCTTTCTCTCGCAGCACGGGATCTGGAGGAAGATACAGAAGATTCGTGCCGCCTGGTGCGGTCGCTCCGCTTGATCCCAGATATCCTTTGTCAACCAAGATGACTTTTGCGTTTTGTTTGGCTGCGCTCCAGGCGGCCCATGCGCCTGCCGGTCCACCGCCAATAACCAGAACATCAGCTTCCCATTTTGTATGCTGGGCTTTCCCCATAAGATTACCTCCTTGATGTCGCTGTCGACTTAGCCTTGGAAGCTGTCTCTCCAGCTAAGCCATTTTCTTTCTAATAAACGAACCAATGAATCGACTAGCTTGCCGATAATAGCAAAAATGATGACACCAACAAAAATAAGCTCTGCACTCGAGTTTTGCTTGCCATAATTAATTAGAAAACCAATCCCTTCCTGCGAGCCAATTAATTCAGCAACGACGAGGCCTAACCAAGATATAGCTACAGACAGCCGTAAGCCTAATAAAATCCCTGGCAAAGAGGCCGGAAGAATTAAGCGAAAAATCTGCTTCGCCTTGCTGAAATTGAGTACTTGAGCAACCTCAAACAACTTGTAATCCACACTGCGTATCCCCAGAAAGGTATAAATGTACATAGGGAAAAAGGCGCCAATCGCGATGATAACGATTTTCGAAACCTCCCCAAAACCAAACCACAATATGATTAAAGGGGCAATGGCCAAATGAGGAATCATCCGCAGCATTTGAAAAGAGGGATCCAGCATGAACTCAAACTTTTGAATAAAACCGGCAAGAAACCCGAAAAGAAGCCCTATTGCACCGCCAATTAAAAAGCCAACTGCCGCTCGCTGGAGCGAAATCGCTAAGTGATGGATAAGCTCGCCTGATCCGATCAAGGTTTGGAACTCAGCCAAAATGCGTAAAGGTGTCGGCAGAAACTCAGGTGAAAATAAGGACAAATCGCCTGATACCTGCCATATGACCAGAAGCAGCAAGGGTAAGATAGAACCGATGACAATATCATTTAGTTTGTCTTTGAACCATTTTACTCGCAGAAAACCGAGCTCCGCCCCTTCGGAATTTCCAATTCCCTGTGTTTGCCTTATCGCTTTAACACTGTTGCTCATGACCGCACCCTCCTGCATCGTATTTTCTTAATGTCCTTTGTAGCTGTCCTGCCAGCTAAGCCATTTGCGTTCAAGTCCTCTTACAGCAGAATCGGCAGCAATACCGAAGACGGCGAATATGAGAATGCCTACGAAAACAACCGGCGTTTTGGAAAATTGCCGCGCATCCGACATCATGTAGCCGATGCCCGATGTAGAACCCATCAACTCTGCTACGACCAAACCCAACCAGGATACGCCAAGCGAGATACGGACGCCTAACAAGATATGAGGTAACGCGCCAGGGATCGTTAGTCGGATCACTTGCTTCCATTTACTGAACCCGAGTACTCGCGTCACATCAAACAATTTATTATCTACACCGCGAATGCCTAGGAATGCATTGATATAGAGCGGGAAAAAGGCACCTTTTGCAATTAAAAGAATTTTCGCCGTTTCCCCAATCCCAAACCATAGAATAAAAAGCGGCGCAATTGCCAAGTGAGGCACCATTCGAATCATTTGAACGGTCGGATCGAGCGCCCTCTCTGTTCGGCGAAATAAACCAACAAGAATGCCAAAGGCCAGACCCAAAGTGCCGCCCAAAAGGAAACCTGATAGGGCACGAAAAACGCTGATTCTAATATTTTCATAAAGCTCACCTGTCTGAATCAAGCGAATTCCCGCACTTATAATGCGCATCGGCGTTGGAAACAGCAAGGATGAAATAATGCCTGATTGGCCTAATACTTGCCATGCAATCAACACTGCGATAGGTACAATCGCCCCCAAATATGTGCGTTTCAAACGTTGCTTTAATCTTATTTGTTTATCCGTCAAACTTGGCTTCTGCGCCACGTCTAGATTCACTCCTGCCAATTCACCTTGTTGGCTCATTGCGAGATCCCCCTCTCCGACTAGATGCCGGAACTATCGATTAGCTCCAGCTCTTCGATTTTTTCGAATTCACTTAACACCTTTAAGCGCAGCTCTTGAAAAGACGTGGTCGTTTTTTTCCTGGGAACCGGCAGGTCAATCGGAATAATGTTCCGAATTGCACCAGGACGCGGTTTGAGGATAACGACACGATTGCCCAGATAAATAGCTTCATCTATATCGTGCGTCACAAAAATCATCGTTGTTTTATTTTTTTGCCAAATATCAATCAGCACTTCCTGCATATGCGTTCGCGTAAAAGCATCCAGTGCACCAAACGGCTCATCCAGCAGCAAAACTTTAGGATTGCGAAGCAGCGCTCGAGCGATTGCGACACGTTGAGCCATCCCCCCGGAAAGTTCTCTGGGGAATGATTTCTGAAATCCTTCCAAGCGAACGAGCTCAATCAGTTCATCGACTTTTCTTCGAACTTCCCCATCCCTTAGCGAGAGGTCGGCCGCAATATTTTTCTCTACAGTCAGCCAAGGAAATAATCGCGGTTCTTGAAAAATGAAGCCTTTATCAATACCCGGACCTTTAATCGGTTGACCGCCAAGCCGAACATCCCCGTTATGCTGCACATCCAAGCCGGCGATAATCTTAAGCAGCGTGCTTTTCCCGCAGCCGCTGGGTCCAATAACGGTAATAAATTCCCCTTCTTTTACTTGCAATTGAATATGATGTAAAGCTTGGACAGCCCCTTTGCTGGACTGGAATGTCTTGTTTAAATGTTCGATACGCAGTAATGGCTCTGTCATCGCATTCATCTCCTTTTTGGGATAAAAAAAAGAGACACTCTCCTCTAGATAGAGGAAGAAGCGTCTCCGTTCATACGGTAGTCACAGGATTGAAAATTTCTATCCATAGATTAACATCTTTTATTAAAACTCGTCAATCACAAATTATTATAATCCGATATGCATTATCGGATATAAGTTGTTGCTTGAGTCAAATCACTCCGTTAATCTCACTATTCTAAATAGGGAGCCACAAGCTTTCTCACTCGTTCAATTCCCTCCCACATCTCACCAGGGCCATCGTAAACTAGTGTGAAAGGTCCCTCATAGCCGGCATTTTTAGCCAGCTCCATACATTGAATAAACTCCGCTTCATCGGGATTCCCCTCCGCATCGGTTTGCGCCTTCGCGTGAATAGACTCGCTATGCGGAATCGTTTTGCTGAGATCATCGTACTTCGTAGTCCCTTTGAAATTCCCATAATCTGAAGTAAATCCAAGTGTCTCTCCGCAAGTTTCCAACAAGGCAAGACAATTCTCCGCCGTTGAAGTTAGTGCGTGGAAATTTTCCGTAACAACTCTAACGCCTCGCGCAGATGCATAATCCGCAAGCTCACTTAGCGCTGCTGCCGAACGCTGCAAAGCAAGCTGGTCAGAAGGTTCCGCATCGCCAGCAATCACTCGAACCCGTTCTGCTCCAGCCACGGAAGCATGATCTATCCAGCTTTTTATCCATGCGATGTCGGATTGCCTACGCGCCTCATCCGTGTTGGTAAGATCACCGTACTCAATTAGCAGCGTGTAAAAGCGAATGCCTGCATCAGCAAACGATTGCCGCAGCTTTTTCAAGTAAGCTTCACTCGTATCCGGAATATGAAAATGGCAAACTTCCAGCGACTTAAACCCTTTTTCCGCCAAAACGATCGGCAGCTCTAGCAATGTGAGAAGTTCCGGTTGATCTTGCACCGCCGTCACTTGCGTTCGGTTATCTGCGTCCCAGCGGGTCCACCGCAATGGTCCAAGGTTTCGATGTAAACTCCAAGTCGTCAATGATAAATAAGGCATAGTCATCTTCAATCCTTTCTTGCTTCTATTTGCTAGTATTCTATCAGTCGCCTAGGTTTATAGCCATATTCGATACAACCGATTTATCTCTTATTCGGCTATTTTTGCCTGAGGTACGACTCGAATGGCGGGGAAAAGAAGGGACACGCTTTGCAAATGTGCATCACACATCTCCAGTTGGATCCTCACTGTTACGCTAATAAACCTGCTTACAGCTTGAATTTCAGTAACTAAAGCGGCATCACTACAATGGTAGGGCTGTTTTTCAGCCTTACAGCGGGCAGTTCGCGCTGAATCCTCGCTATAGAGCTGAAAAACAGCCTTACAGCTTGAATGTCAGCCCCTAAAGCAGCATCACGACAACGTTAAGGCTGTTTTTCAGCCTTACAGCGGGAAATTCGCACTGAATCCTCGCTATAGAGCTGAAAAACAGCCTTACAGCGGCAGTTTCAACTATCCGCCCGAATCTAATGCTGCTCCATCCTATCCACCATATAGCACCACTAACTAGCACACACCGAATATTCCACGCAGCAAGCACAATTTATCAAGTATTCACCCCTCATTTCCCGCGGTAAGCCTTCTCATGATACTCCGTGATATATTCAAAAAGTAGCTTCCCATCATCCAGTAGTGGTTCATGCTCATTCAAACTCAAATACATAGCTCGATAAGTCTCGGGGACCCAAATATATGTGTGCACATAATCGGTCAAATGGAAGCCGACCCTTTCCCAGAAGCGGATTCGCTCCGCATTTTCCGTGGATGGGTCTGCTTCAACTTCAATGACTATCCCTCTGCAATTTGCCGTAGTTTCTGCCCACTCTCGGATATGCCTTAGGCTTATTCGGCCTAATCCCTTGCCTCGTTGATCTTGTCGAACAGCTATATAATCAATGATAAGAATACGCGCCGCATCATTGCTTGCGGTGAGTGCCATGGCTATCACTTCTTCATGCTCGCTCCATGTGTGCAGCGTACAGATGCCTCTTTCGAACATGCGTCGAACGATGGAGCGATTTTTCCTGCCATGCTTTGGAAACGCCTTGTTGTAAACGCGTTCTGCTTGCAGCCATAATCCCTCGTTCCATTCCGAGGTGGTTTGATACTGTAACAACCATTTTCCCTCCTCTATTCCTCTTTTATCCCATTATATCTCACCTGCTGCTAATTCAAACCGATCATTTCCTACCGCTCCCCCTTGATTTTATAAACAAGTTGATTATAATTAGTTTAAGTATTTAAACGAATAAACGGAAGGGGTGAATGGCATGAGTCAGCAAATCGAGCCTATTCTGCAACAATTCAAAGCGTGTATTCCATTGCTGGATGTGCTGACAGATGAAAACCGTCAAGCTATTATTTTGCTGCTTGCAGAGCATAAATCCGGACTTAATGTCAATACGATAGCGGACCACATCAATTTGTCCAGGCCGGCCATTTCCCATCATTTGAAGGTGTTGAGACTATCTGGCTTTGTTAATTTTGAAAAAAAGAGCGTAGAAAACTATTATGTGCTGACTGTCAGCAAACCTCTTGAACAACTCAAGGCATTAATTGCCGCCATTGAAGCCCAGTGCACCAAATCTTGACCAGCAAGGTTGCTTACATGTGTTGTCCGATTAGCCATTATTTCACTGGGCTTATCATAAATGACTAATTCGGATTCAACGCCCCCCGTCAGTTTAAGTATACACAGGAAACTTTTGCGACCTATTCGTCCATAAGTTTAAACCAATAATCATAACAGGAGTGATAGGAATGAAAGCCATGGTCATTGAGAAATACGGTAAAAATGTTCCCTTACTTATGACTGAAAGACCAACGCCTAACATCGGAGAATATGATGTGCTCGTTGAAATTTATGCAGCCAGCTTAAATCCTATCGATTTTAAAATCAAAGAAGGAAAAGCAAAATTTCTACTAACGTATAAGATGCCCTTAATCTTAGGCAATGATTTTTCTGGCGTTGTGGTTAAGGCAGGAAGCCGGGTTAGCGCATTTAAACCTGGAGATGAAGTCTACGGAAGACCCCGCAAAGACAGGATTGGGACACTGGCCGAATATATTGCTATACATGAGGAAGATATTTCGCTGAAGCCGCGGAACTTAACCTTTGAAGAAGCGGCATCCATCCCATTGGTTGGACTTACCACATACCAAGCCTTTTCCGATATTTTGAATCTTCAAAAAGGCCAGAAAATCTTGATTCACGCAGGATCAGGCGGCGTAGGCACCTTCGCTATCCAATTGGCCAAATTAATGGGAGCTTATGTTGCCACTACAGCAAGCGATAAAGGTTACGATTTGGTCAAATCTCTAGGCGCCGACCTAATCATTAATTATAAAAAAGAGAATTTTGAAGAACATCTCACGGGCTATGATGCGGTGTTCGATACTTTAGGAGGACAAGTTTTGGAGAAATCTTTCCAGGTGCTGAAGCCAAACGGAAAAATAGTATCCATCTCCGGCCTTCCGAACGCAAGATTCGGAAAAGAAGCTAAATTAGGTTGGATGAAGACGGCCATTTTGTCCATCGTGAGCCGTAAAATCACAGCTCTTGAGAAGAAAACCCGCACGAGCTATCATTTCCTTTTTATGAAACCAAGCGGAGCGCAATTAAAGATCATCAAAGAATTTATGGAAGAAAATCGCATTAAGCCTGTTATTGATAAGGAATTTACATTCAAAGATGCCGGGCTAGCGCTTCAATATCTTGAAAGTGGAAGTGCCAAAGGAAAGGTAGTCGTTCAAATAAAGCCCTCTCTTACCCAGTAAAACCCCTCCTAAATTCTAAGAAGACTGTTCCATAAGCCAAGTTTAGTACGTAAGCGTCGATAGATGATCGTCTTCAGGTCACCTGAATGCAAAAACCTGCGAAAATGCAGGAATTTCATACCAAATCGAGCTGAAAAGTGGAAATGCCTGCGATTGTGCAGGTATTTTTATCTTTTCGAGCCGCTCATCCAGAAAAAGCCTCAAAAGCCTGCACAATCGCAGGAATTTAATAATTAAGGCTATCCCAAGAGCAAAAAAGATGCATAATTGCAGGTTTTGAGAAAGTGACTGGAGCTAGCGCTCAAAAGTATAAGCAGAACGGCCAGTTTATGCCAGGTAAGAAGTTACTGCGGACAATTTGGTAGCTGCTCTTGCCGCTTCTTCTTTCGCATGTTTCAGGATATCATCTTTGTTCAGGAAAGCAGTGCCTTGTGCTCGAATAATTTGATAATCCTCAAGTCCCATGAAATTAAACATCGATTTAAGATACTTATGTGAGTATTCGACTTCTGTGTACCAGTCGTCATTCGTGTAAACGCCGCCGCTGCCTTGGATGACAAGGACGCTTCTGCCGTCAGTTAATAGTCCAACAGAGCCTGCATCCGTGTATTGAAAGGTTTCGTGTGCGATGAGAATATTATCCATGTAATCTTTTAGCTTGGAAGGAATGTTGAAATTATGCAGCGGCAGCGCGATCACATATTTGTTGGCGCTTTTGAACTGACTCAACACTTCTGTCATCCGGCCTGTTACTACTGCTTCATTCTCTGTTAAGGGTTCACCTTTGCCTATGCCTTTGGCCAGCTTCTCCCAGGCACTTAGAACAGTTGCGTCAACAGCGGGGACTTGATCATCATAAAGATTAATTTGTTCAATGGGCTCTGTCGGGTTTTGTTCTTTATATACCTCTAAAAAATGACTAAGCACCTGTAAGCTAAAAGAAGTTGTAGATTCTACTTTTGGATGCGCATTAATTACGAGCAGTTTATTCTTGATAGTATCATCTCCATCCCTGCAAACTGTGACTTGCAAGAGGCCCCCCTCGTTATACAAACGGGTCAAGCCTCTTGTGTCACAAGTCTAAGCTTTAGTATGGAACGCTTTGGTTATGATTTATGCATTTCGCTGCTTTGGTTATGATTTATGCATGTCATCGCTTAACTTCGCATGAATATCATTCGTCATACGCTCAATGATCTCCGCAATCTTCATCGTACCAAGATCAATGCCTCCACGCTTGCGCACAGACACGCTGTCCGAGTTCTTCTCCGTCTCTCCGAGAACGAGCATGTACGGTGCTTTCTCAAGTTGAGCCTCCCGAATTTTATACCCGAGTTTCTCATTGCGCCCATCAACTTCGACGCGGATGCCAGCTTTCTCTAATTGGCTTTTCACCTGCAGCGCATAATCGAGATAATTCTCAGAGACAGGCAATATTTTCGCTTGCACAGGTGACAGCCATAATGGAAATGCTCCCGCAAAATGCTCAGTTAAAATACCAATAAAACGTTCAATCGAACCGTACAAAGCACGATGAATGACGACCGGCCTGTGCTTTTGGTTATCCTCGCCAATGTAGGTAAGGTCGAATTTCTCCGGCATTTGGAAATCCAATTGGATGGTACCGCACTGCCAGCTGCGTTTCAATGCATCTAAGATGTGGAAATCAATTTTGGGGCCATAGAAAGCGCCATCCCCCTCATTGATCACATACTGGATGCCTAGGTTATCGAGCACATTTTGCAGAGACTTCTCGGCTTGATCCCAAAGTTCTTCTGAGCCCATTGAATCTTCGGGACGTGTAGACAGCTCGATTTTATATTCAAAGCCCAACACCTGATAGACATGGTCGATCAAGGTAATGATCCGTCCAATTTCCTCCTCAATTTGCTCTGGAAGTACAAATAGATGGGCATCATCCTGACAAAATGTACGAACTCGCATCATGCCATTTAAGGCCCCAGAGAACTCGTGACGGTGTACTTGGCCAAATTCCGAAAGGCGGATCGGCAGCTCCCGATAGGAATGTAAGCTGTTTTTGAAGATAAGCATATGACCGGGGCAATTCATCGGTTTAAGCGCGAATTTCGTTTCATCTACTTGAGTGAAGTACATGTTATCTTTGTAATGATCCCAGTGGCCTGATTGCTCCCAGACCCTGTTGTTCATCATAAGCGGCGTACGCACTTCATCATAATCCCGCTGCCGCTGCAACTCACGGGCGAAGTTCTCCAGTTCTGTTCGGATCGTCATCCCTTTGGGAAGAAAAAACGGCATGCCTGGCGCTTCCTCAGAAAACATAAACAACTCAAGCTCTTTGCCCAGTTTGCGGTGATCCCGCTTCTTTGCTTCTTCGAGCACATGCAGATGCTCTTCCAGCTGCGCTTTCTTGGGAAAGGACGTGCCATAGATCCGCTGCAGCATTTTGTTCGATGAATCTCCACGCCAGTACGCTCCTGCTACGCTCATCAGCTTGAACGCCTTCACTCTGCCAGTTGAAGGAAGATGCGGACCGCGGCACAAGTCATAAAATTCGCCTTGATCATAAATCGTAATTTGGGCATCCTCGGGCAAGTCGCGAATCAGCTCCAACTTGAAGGGGTCCTCTAAATCCTCAAAAGTTTGAATCGCTTCAGCACGACTAACGACCCGTCGAACGATCGGGATGTTTTCTTGGATCACTTTCTCCATCTCTTTCTCAATCTTCTCAAGCTCGTCCGTCGATAGGGGTCTTTCCAAATCCATGTCATAATAGAACCCGTCTTCGATCACGGGGCCAATGCCCAGCTTAACCGCCTTGTTTCCGTAAATCCGCTTGATGGCTTGCGCCATAATATGAGCAGTTGTGTGTCGGTAGACATTTAATCCATCTTTGCTGTCTAGAGTAACAATTTCGATATGACTATCCTGCTCAATAGGTTGGTTCAAGTCAACCAACTTTCCGTTCCGTTTCGCCGCTACCGCATTCTTCTTCAAACCTGAGCTGATCGATTCCGCTACCTGTTCGAATGTCGTTCCTTGCGGGTACCTCCTACTTGTTCCATCTGGCAGTGTGACATTGATCTCCATGATATGACCTCCATTTCCCTCATATTCCGATTATTTTGAACGCAAAAAAACGCATCTCTCCCAGAAAGGGACGAGTGCGTTCAGCTCGTGGTTCCACCCAAATTCGACCTGCAGCATGTCACACTTTGATTCATCATCAAATGAGCAGCTGAAAGGTCCTTATCAGTATCCGGTATCGAGGATAAATCGGTGCTGCTTACTGCCGTAAAGGACGTTCACGGGTTCAACATCACGGCTGCAAAGGGGTAATTTCACAACCGGTTACCGGAGAAGCTTTCAGCCTTAACTTCTCTCTCTGAACAGTTCGTGAAGGAAATCATGTCTTTGGTCATTGCCTATTATTGAATTATGTTTCCCATCTTACTGAATAATTACTCCAAATGTCAAGTGAAAAAATTGCTCACTTCCCGTGCCCTTTCCTTCTAGCCGCTCACAATCACGCATAACATTAAGGTGGCAGTTGATTGCAAGCGCAACGAATAAGTATCCACATTGAAAAGGAGGGCTTTGGATGAAGTCCGCTTCTTTGCTGGAATCCAGATTTATTAACGCTTCTGATCCATCCCTGCATGAGTTCGTTTTCCAGTTGCCTGATACTTGGTGGAGTCGACCTTATGAATATGCTTGGTGCGCCTCCTTCATCGACTCCAACGATATCGCTTTAGACGCAGCTTGCGGAATTCCGCATCCTTTCAAATTTGTGCTGGCTGAACAATGTAAGCAGGCTTATGCCTGCGATCTAGATCCTCGAGTGAACGCAGCGAGCGATATTTTGGAATCCGTGCGTTCGGACGTTAGTGAAGAAGCTGCCGCCAAGGTAAGCCTATTTCAATCTTCACCACTGCAGCTTTGCCAAGCAAGCCTTACGGAACTGCCTTATGCCGACCATTTTTTCGACAAAATCTTTTGCATTTCTGTCGTCGAGCACTTGAATTCCGCCGATATGCTTCTGGCTTTGAAGGAATTTAATCGAACGCTTAAAGATGACGGTATGCTTCTGCTCACTTTGGATTACCCAACCATTCAATTGGAAATGTTTCATCAGCTGGTCCTTGAGGCTGGCTTGAGCTTCTACTCCGCTCCCTCCTTTGACCTTCCGTCTGATGCGCTCCATACCGATCTATGGGGTGGGCTTTATTGTTTTCGCGCAGTATTAAGGAAAAAAATCCATAAATAAGGAGACCATCCGGATGTCCTTCGATTACATCGAGTTCTGGAACGATAATTACAGCCATGGCGGAGACTCAGGCAGCGGCTCTTATGGCTTATTAGCAGAATTCAAGTCGCAAATCATCAATGATTTTATTCAAGAGCACCAGATTGAATCCGTCATCGAGTTCGGTTGCGGCGATGGCAATCAGCTGCTGACGATGTCGTATTCAACCTATTTAGGACTGGACGTTGCTCAATCCTCCATTCGCTTGTGCAAAGAGAAGTTCAAGGAAGATACGACCAAAAGCTTCATGCTCTATAAGCCTGGTTTACTTGTAAACCGCGGATTTATTCAAGCAGATTTGGTTGTATGCCTCGATGTGCTGTACCATATTACCGATGAGGAAGATTTTCTCTCCACCTTGTCCAACATTTTTGAGAGCGCCAAGAAATGGGTCATCCTGTATACCAAAATAACAACCGGACTCGAGCCGCAAGAGGTCGCGACCATTCAAGACCGTCCTATTTTGCATCATTTGATGCAGCATTCCGATTTCTCAATCAGCCATGTTATCCCTCAGAAGTACCCCGAGCTGTCCTCATCTCACTTCATAATGCTGAAGAAAAAGTGATCTTAGGAAGATCAAATAAAGCCAAGGTCCTCCTGGTAACAGGAAGAAACTTGGCTTTACTCATTTATCTCTCATCTCCAGCAATTCGCTCTAACAGCCGACTCCCATAAACACTTTGCAGCTCCAGCTCCGGCATATGGATATAACCTATATAACAATCGCAAATGCTCATGCGACATGCGCGTTTGGCGGACAACGCCGTTAACCCATCTCGATACAGGTGCCCGATCACGGACCGATCCTTATAACAACGCTTAACCAGCCCTGCTCCCTGCACATAAAAAACATCTTCGCCCGCCAAGCAATCTCTGCCAAAGCTCTCGTAGTCGACTGCATTTCGATTGAAATGCGGATCTAAACGGGTTAGAAAATCAATATCATCGTCAGTGTAATAGTTTTTGTGATCTTTAAACGCATTGACCCACATATACACATCAGCAGGCAAAATACGTCTCAGCGAAGACAGTGCCGCGAAGGCGCTTCTAACACCCACAGAGCCTACACTGAAAGGAATGGCACGCTTATGCAAAGCGAGACATTGCTGCAAGAATTTGGCTTCTTCCGTTTGTCCGGGATGATAGCTTGCCCAGAATGCCGCTTTGTGCGGGTTCAAATCATCTGTCCAATCCAGCTTGGCGGACAAATTCGTTTGAATGGCCACTTTGTCAACATGTGCCATGTGAGAAAGTTCAATCATGGCTTCGCGGTACCAACGATGTGTCAATCCTTCGCCATAAGGGTTAAAAAAGAGCGAAAGACGATGCCCCTCCTGCTCTTGATCTTTCACCCAGTTCACGAATGTGCCGACCTGAAGGCGGTCCTTAGCCAGCGTCTGCGCATTGTCCTTGTTTTTGCTGAAAGGACAATACGGGCAATCATAATTACAAGAGGAGATGCTGCCTCTGTAATAAAGTGTTGCCCTCATACAAACACGAATCCTTCCATCCGCTCTCTAACCGCAGGCGAAATAAACCAGTCCCCGATAGCATCCGAATAGGCTAAACCTTCCTCCGTGAGTTGGAACAAATCCTCCGATTGCAGCGCCAGACCTGTATCTAGCAGGCGATGAAGCTCCGAATAATCGGTCAACGCCTCGCTTCCGAAGCGTTCCGTATAGGAAGACAGCTCCAAGCCCTCGCTGTGTAAGATTGCTTTAAGAATAAACCGCCGCTGCTGTTCTTCGAGATTAAGCATGTAGCCATAATCCGCAGTATCATGTTGCTTAGCCGCGACATAATCCGCGATAATGCTAGCCGTCGCTTGACGATCTACCGCATAACGAGACGCGTAATGAAGCTCACGCGTATAAGAGCGCGCCCCACAGCCTAAGCCTACCATCCCATCCTCTTGACATCCATATGGAAGCAGCTGTTTAGCAGCGTTGGCCGATGGCTTCGAGAACCGACGCATGGAATGCTGCTGATAGCCCGCACCGCGCAAACGGTCACGCGCGGCCAAATAACAGGCCATACGAACATCCTCTCCACTGCGGCGAATCTGCTCAGGTTTTACGATCGTTTGTTCACGCGTATATAAGGGATAAATGAAAATTTCTTCCGGCTCATAGGCAAGTGCGCGTTCAAGCGAATACAGCCAGGATTGTACGTTTTGGCCTGGCAGCCCATAAATGAGATCCAGATTTAAGATGGGAAATGGCTCTCTTTTCAATAATGCTAATGCTCTCTCCACTTCCAAAGGCTTCTGTGGGCGGTAAATGGCTGTCGCTTCCTCTTCTATGAAGCTTTGAATGCCCATGCTGACCCGATCCACGCGATGCTCATGCAAGATTCGCAGTCTCTCCTCTGTGACGGTTTCCGGCGAGGTTTCCACCGAAATGGATGCCTGCTGAGCGTCAAGCCCCATGATTTCTTCGGCTATCGTGAATAGCCGTTCGAGGAGATAGGGCTCCAGCAAGGTTGGCGTTCCGCCGCCGATGGCAAAGCGGGCGAATGGCTTATTCGCAACGATGGGAGCCCATTCGCGCGCTTGCCTTTCCAGCGCATCGACATACTGCTGATGCACCCCAGTACGTTTATCCGGCAGCGTAAATAAATTGCAGAAACCGCAGCGAGCTCCACAGAAGGGAATGTGCATGTACAAGAACAAGGTTTCTGCCGGCTCATTGCGCCATAGTTCGGATAGCTGCGCTTTGGGCTCAAGCTCACGGTAGGCCGTTTTGTGCGGATAACTGTATAAATAAGAGCGATAAGGCTCTGAACGCAAATTCTCACTCCAGCTTCGAAGGCTTGTTGTGTGGTCTCTTGAAGTCATCTTCGTTTCACATCCTCTAAGCTAAAATAAACTCGCGATAAGGCACATTCCATACGGCTTCATGGGCAAGCCGATGTCCCTCATAGCCATCTTCGCCATAGCAAGTCCCATGATCCGAAAATACGAGGCAGAACACCGGTCGCTCACGCTGCCGCAATGCCGCGAATAAACGTCCTAATTCTCCATCTACATACCTTAAGGCCGCGCGCTGCGTCTCGATGGAATCTCTTTTGGCTCCGTCTATATAATAATGGTTGGGTCCATGAATCGCGGACACATTCAAGAATAGAAAAAGACGTTCCGTTTCATCCATCTGCGTCAGCAGCTTCAAGGCATGATTCACTTGGTGCTCCGTTGAGCGCGGATTCGTTACGCCGAACGTCATCCGCCAATAGCTCTGTTGAAAGTAGCTAGGCAATACGCGGGCAAGCGGTACTTTTTTCGTAAAAAAAATAACGCCTCCGATACAAATAGTCCGATAGCCTTCACCTTGCAGCCCAGAAACGAGATCAGGTGCGTCAAATAACCACGTATGCGGATGTGTCCTGAGTCCGGTATGCTTGGAATGAAACAGCCGCTCATGCTCGGATTTGTTTGGCGAAGCGGGCGTGGGCAGAAATCCCCCGAAGAAAGCATGATGTGCTGCGTAGGTGAAGCTCCCAGGGGTATGCCTCTTTTCCCAAGATCCGCTGCCGCACAGGTTCGGGCAATTCGGCTCTTCAAGTACAGCAGCATCATAACGCAAGGTATCCAAAGTGATCATCACGATATCATGAGA
Source organism: Paenibacillus alba (assembly GCF_013204855.1). Classification (GTDB taxonomy): domain Bacteria; phylum Bacillota; class Bacilli; order Paenibacillales; family NBRC-103111; genus Paenibacillus_E; species Paenibacillus_E alba. Next base: position 89,607 of record NZ_JABMKZ010000011.1, read on the forward strand.
GCCGATGATTGCATTCATATCTGTCATGCCAACTCCTCCTCTCTCAACACTTCCCTTGCCGCTGCTGCTGTATGTGGCTCCACCTCTGTCTTCATTAATTCCCACGTGTAGGCGTCTTCCCCCTGATGCAAGACCTTATAAAGTAAGTCGCCAAACGGATTTACATCAATGACATAGGGCTGCATCGAGCCACTGCTGAGCAGCACATCAACACCAGCTACTGCAGCTGACGGAAATGCAGCAAGTGCCTTCACTGCACAATCACCAATAGTCGTTTGCAGCCGCTTATCTAATCCCACGGCCTCCAAACTCATCCGTTCACTGCGCAAATGCAAATTTGTTATCGGTGTCTGGCTAACCCTAGCGACACGATGACAAGGCTCGCCTGAAACGACTAATTGGCGGATATCGTAGGTTCTGTCTTGAAAGGATGCTTTGGCAATCCACTGCTCCGTATGAGCTCCTTGCTTAAGCAGCCAGTTCACAATCAGACGGATCGTTGTTTGATCCGCGTATTTGCGTATCTTCATCGAGTTAAAGAAAATCGGCGGTCGCGCTACATAAGTCTCAACACCTAAAGTGGTGACAGCTAATTCCGCACCTGTCAACGAGTTAAGCTGATAAGCGACAACTCCGCAAGCCCCCGAGCCGAAAGCGAGTTTAACGAACACGCGATGCATCCGCTTCTGCATCATCGTTTCCTTAAGCTCCTCATAATTTCGGATGCGATCAGGTTCAGCCAATAAGCGCGGAACGGGCACGCCGGCAGCAGTCAGTATTTGATGGGTGTATCGTTTGTCAAACATGGCCGCAATGTCTTTCGGCGCATTCACCCAGCGCGCGGCTGGCCACAGCTCGGCTGCTTCGCTTTCAATCCGCGCAAGCAGGCGACCGAAGCCGCGAAACCATTGCGCGGGGTGATACAGTCGGCCGACCTGTTCCTTAATTCCCAGAGCCATCGAACTGGACCAAGGATCCGGATCACAGCGTGCGCCAAAAGGCAGCAATCGTTCTTCCTCCGCAGAGGCAGAACGATCCGGCGCGCCTAATGCTATCAAGGCGCGCTCCACATCAAAATCCTCACCTGGCGCATCCAATCTGACGTATGGTGCTGAGCAACCGCGAAGCTCTGTCCATTGCGCCACTTCAGCCAGCGACAACAGACCTTGCAGCAGAGCCAGATAAGGAACGACAACAGCCGGCGGAAGTCCCAAACGAGCCCTCGCTGCTTGCAAGCCGGCTGTGCGCCGATTTCCCGGGTTGCCGATTAACAACATAGGGACCATATTCTACTCGGTAAGAAGCGGGTAACGATAATCTTCTTCATCATCCGCATCCTGTTGTTCGCTTGTATCCACCTCAATGCCAGCGTTCGCCCAGCGATTCATCATGTTATCGGACATATAATGATAGCTCAGGTTGAGGAACTTCAGGTTTTGGACCTTAGCGCTGTTCAGAAGTGCTTCTGCTCCTTTATCTGTTAAGGTACCCAGTGATAAATCCAGGGTGTGGAGCTGGTCCAGAATGGGAGCATCCGCCAGTGCAATGGCAATGTCATCTTCTATTTCGCTGTTTTTCAACCCTAAATACGTTAATTCCGGGAATTTCCCAGGCTCAATTACTGCTAAAACGTCTGACAAGCCGCCATCAAATCCATACTGGTCGACACCCAGATAAAGCTCTAATTTCTTCAGCTTAGGGAAATCCGCTTGACTAATACTGGCAAGAACATGCTTGCCTAGTCCTCCGCAGATGATGGCAAGTTCTTGCAGCTTGGCATGTTTGGCTGGCTCTAGCTCAAGCCCTGTGCTGCCTTTGATCGTAAAGGATTCCAATTCCGGATAAGCCGTTAATAGGGGAGACAAGTTGCTTTGCATGATCCAGGAGACTTCACATTCTTCGAAGCCCATATCCCCGATGAACAGCTTGCGAAGGCGTGGGAAACGATCTTTCAACCGTGTCAAAGTTTCCACGATTTCACTGGAATCATTTTCGTAAGAACCTCCCCAATCCCCTATGATAAGGCTAGTTAATTCCGCACCTTCCGGTTTATTGGCCAGCTCCTCCAGTAGATCTTTCATCTTAATGCCTTCCTCATACTGTTCATAATCAATCGAGAGCTTAATTTCAGACATTCAAATTCACTCCAATACCCATTATTTGCTACAATAAGTGCCTAATCTAACTATATACGATGTCAAAAAAAGGATGCAACTTTTGAGAAGCATCCCAGCTGCCCAATCACTCGGCATGAATTTCCATAACTTAGCTTAACGGTAAGGTCACTTCAAACCGTGTTCCGATTCCTTTTCGAGAAGTAGCCGTCATGTTTCCTTTATGATTTTCAACGATTCGATAACAAATGGATAACCCAAGCCCAACGCCGTTCTCTTTGGTTGTAAAGAAGGGATTAACAATCTGGGCGAGTTCTTCTTTCGTCATGCCCACGCCATTATCTTCAATGATAATTTTAAAATGAGATCGATTCGTGTCCTGCTCCGTGGAGAGCTGAATAAATCCATTTTTTTCAATGGAATCGATGGCATTTTGAATGAGGTTGACCAAGACTTGTTTGACCTGCGCAGGATCAATCCAAGCAACAGTTAACTCCTCATCGAAGTTCGCACGAATCGAAGTGTTTTTCAAAATAGCTTGGCTGTCCATAAAACGAATGGTATCCTGCAGGAATTCTTTAATAGGAATGGCTTTTCGCTCCGGCGTACTCGGCTTAGCCATAACGACAAAATCAGACACCAACTGCTTCATATTCTGCAGCTCTGTATTAATTAAGCCTACATAGTTCTGAAACTTCTGCGGGTTATTAGATTGCTGCAGCAGCTGAAAGAAACCAATAATTGAAGTTAATGGATTCCTGATCTCATGAGCCAAGCCTGCTGCCATTTTACCGATTGCAGAAAATTTTTCCGCATTGATGAATTGTCTTTCCAAAATGACACGATCCGTAATGTCACGAAACTGTGCAAAAGCTCCCAGCAACTCACCATTTTCATTCGTTATTGGCAACAAATCAAACAAACAGACATAATTCTGGTCAAGCGAATAGCGAAACGAAAGCTCAATATTTTCGAATTGCTTGCCGTATTTAAGGCCTTGATAAAAATAGCTTCCAAAATGTTCAAAAGGAAATACAGGAGTATGAATGACACTTTCCCGATTTCTGCCCGTTATTTTCTCTGCATATGCGTTAAATTCGGTAATGATACCACGCTCATCGGTCATGATAATGCCATTGCGCATGTTATTGACGACCAACTGTTGAATGAGATTCTGATTATGATTCGTCAAGCGCAGCGACAGTTCTCTTTCGATGGAATCCACCATATTGGAAAGCAAAGCAAGATAGGTATGATTATGATGTTCAACCGATGTCATGATGGAAACCGTTCCAGACAGATCATGGTAGATTGGGAAATAAAACGGGACACAATAGCAGGCAGCATTCTCCAGCAAGACATGATAATGTTCGGCTCCAATAATCTGGATCGGCATCTGTTCTTCAAGAGCTAAAGTCACAACATTCGTCCCCATAAACGCTTCATCACACTTAATGCCATCATGTATGCCGAACTCAGCTACCATCGATTTATACGCTTGATCACCGTGCCGATCTAAAATATATCCACTATTGTTGCTTACAATGATTAAGTGCGGTTTTCCGGATAACATCGACAATGTTTTGTCTGCAAAGTATTGAATAACGGAAAGAATATCATGATATCTTTCTCTCTCCTCCAATAATTCCATCTCCGATAATTGAAACACTGGCTGCGATATTTGAGTGGGATCGAGCCCCCGTTGTCTGCACCTCTGACGAGATAATTCAATCCATTCGTTCATATCCTTCTCCTCTAATTTAATGACAATCGTGTCTCATATATATGGACACACCCATTTTGTGTTTTATCATGACTTATGTAATCAAACACTTTACTAAATATGGTAGATAGTTGTATAATGCGAGTAAATAGAACGATATTAGGGAGCTTTGAAGCTAGGTCATTATATGGGCACTTTGACCTAGTGGAGCGAATAGTGCAACCGACCTTCTTTCATTGAGAGAGATGGTCTTTTTTACGTCTCTTTCCTTACAGCAATTATTAAACACGTGTAATTGAGGAAGGAACTGATAAGAATGAATCGTAACCAATTCAATTTGCCTATGACGAATAACATGCATAAGAATTTGCCTTCACAGCTGCCGAATGTGGAGGAAAGCACCGTCAAAGACTTCAACTTTCAAATCTCTGATTTCTCAGAGCAGCGGTTAGATCAATTTATTGAATGGGTACTGAAAAAAAGAAGTGAAAGAAAACAAGGGTAAGATCCAATCTCCTAGCAGCATGATAGCAAGAGCGTAAATCTAAGCATATTTCGAGGAGAAGCGGTATGGAACCATCCGATCTGTTCACCGAAGCAGAATTACAAGTGTTGTTATATGATAACATGCCGGATAGCACAGATAAAGCTGCGCCCTCAACTAGCTATGAACCATCAGCTAATTGAGGGCAGCAGCTCTCTCATTTGCAAAATATCGCGACTAATTTCTAATGGCATCCCAGCTCATCTTCATGATTTGTTGCAAATTTTCTTCGCTTGCCTGGAATTGTCCTTTGAAATGAGCTCTGGCTAACTGTGCTACTGGAAAATAGCAATACGTGAGTATTAATATCGTCTCCAAGGGTTTCAATTCCCCGTTCTGCTTCCCCTTCTCGATCAAATCATACAAAGGAGTAAACATCGAAGACGTATCTTCCAAACATAATTTGTCCATCAATGGGGAGGTAGAAAACTGCTCCAGAAACATGAAATCATCCTTGTTGTTCATGATGAACTGCAGCGAATTTCTCATGAATCTTTCACAGAGCACTTGGAGCGGCAAATTCTCATCAACCAACAGGAGCAATTGTCGACTCATTTTCTCTTTAACCCGCACATACAACTTGCCCAACATATCTTCCTTATTCTCAAAATACACATAAATTGTCGCCGAAGAAACATCCGCACGTTTGGCAATCTTAGACATGGATATGTCAGAAAATCCAATTTCGTTCAAAAGTTGAATCGTAGCCTCAAAGATCGCTTCGCTTTTATTCTCATCTTTATGTCTCATAAGTTTTATGTTAAATGATCGTTCAATTAAAGTCAAATGAAGCAGACACCTTCTCGCCAAGATGATAAACTTGAGCTTAGAAAGGAGCTTAGAACATGTTCATTGCCATCTTACTATTCATTATTGCCGGTCTCGCAGAAATTGGCGGAGGCTATTTGGTCTGGCTCTGGTTAAAAGAGTCCAAGCCCCTCTGGTATGGCATCGTCGGCAGTATCATTCTGATCGTATATGGAATCATCCCCACGCTGCAGAGCTTTCCATCATTCGGACGCGTTTATGCCGCCTACGGCGGAGTATTCATCTTGCTTGCGCTGTTCTGGGGATGGCTAGTAGATAAAAAAACACCTGACCTCTATGATTGGTTTGGCGCCGCAGTTTGTGTAATCGGTGTCTCCATCATCCTGTGGGCACCCAGAAATTAGGGGAATATCCTGATAGATTTTGTGGAAAAATGTTGAATTATTGGTTATACTCTAATTGACTTGGAACTTGTATGTAAGTTGGTGGTTCAATTGGATTACTTATTGGATATGAAGACGATTTTCATCACACTAGTTGTTGGGCATATTTTTACGATCATTCTCATTAGTGCCTATTGGAGTCAACACGCGAAAGAATCGACAATGAATATCTTTTTTGCCGGAAAATGCGTACAAGCACTTGCATGGTTCGTCCTTGTTCTTCGTGGTGGCATTCCGGATGTTCTTACAATCTCGTTCTCCAATACGCTTCTCTTTTTGGGTGCCAGCTTAGAGACGATCGCTTTGTTGCAGCTTCAACAGAAGTTCCAGAGACAAACGAAAAATTTTTACTACCTCATGACATTCATTAACATTGCCACATTTCATATTGTTATTTTCCTGAAGCAAGAAGATATTCGGATTGCAGTCGCTTCACTCGGCTTGGTCACTATTCTATTTCTCCCTACTTATCATATGATCACTGATAAATCATCATCTTTGCTCATGCGAATGATGGGTTACCTGTACGGGATCGTTATTTTCATGTTGATCGGACGGGCTTTATTTGCCCTATTTTTGAAACAAGTCATTGGTTTCTTTATCCCCAGCATTTATCAGACGATTTCCTTTCTGGTCTTGTATCTGGTGATGATTTTAGGAAATACGGGTTTTGTCCTGTTAATGAAAGAACGGGCAGACCGCGAGCTGCAGCAATTAGCCAACTACGATGATCTAACCGGCATTCTCAATCGTAGAATGTTCGTAAATCAAGCTAGAGGAAGCCTGATTGCTTATGCCAAAAGGAAGAAGCCGATCTCTTTGCTGCTTTTTGATATTGATGAATTCAAGACGATTAATGATACCTACGGTCATGATGCCGGGGATCGCGTACTTCAGGATTTATGCAAGAGAATAACGTCATTACTAGGTGAGAACGACCTATTCGGTCGCTATGGCGGTGATGAGTTTGCAATCTTGCTGCCGGGAACAGATGAAATCGAATCCACAGATAAGGCAGAATTGTTTAGACATACCATTGCCGAAGCGACCATCGGGGACATCGCGGTTCGCTATTCCATAAGCATAGGCGTGGTTACGGTTATTCCTGATTCCGATACACAATTGGAGACTCTATACACAACCTGTGATAAAGCCCTTTACGGTGCAAAAAATAACGGCAGAAACGGTGTCATTCGCCACTAGCTCCAAACAAAAACAGCCTTCATATCTATTTGAGGGCTGTTTTTGTTTGATATACCACTGACGTATTAATAACCTCCGGCAAAAGGGTTGCCGTGCGCTTGCTTTCCTTCTTCATATGCTTTCATATACGCAAGCCGTTTCACCACGGTGGCTTCCGCTGCTGCCTTGGCGGCTCGATTATCTCCTTGATGGATCTCGTCTATGATCCATTTCTGACCGAAGCTGGCATGGACCACTTCATCAGCCCAATCGAAATCCTGAAAGGTCGTCATCAATGGATCCTTAGCAATATCACGGCAGAACTCCCATTCTTCCCGTTTGCCCGGCGGATACTTCATGGCTGCCTTTTCAATCGCGATAGTCAGATGCGTATAAGCCTCATCAAGTTCAAAATGCTGTGCCGTCAAATCGTACCAACCGGTCCAATTCGGCACAGCATAGATGTCATAGCCCTTCTTGCGAAGCGCGGCTTCTCCAAACCAAGAATGTCTGACCTCGTCCCACAGATGGCGTGCCGTATCCATGTAGAACGCCCAAGGCTTGCCTTTTGTCGTAAAATGAACATAAGCAACGCCTTCTGCCGGTGACATCTCAAAAAAGCGAGTGAACATCATCTGTTCGAACCGACCATGCTCATTGTCGGTAAAATGCTGATCTTTGTGCTTCTTGACAGCCGAAACAAAACGAGCGTCCCTAGTGCTTTGAAGGGGGAGCTGGAACGGTTGGGTCACCACTTTGTCTTCCGCGCGAATTTCAGTCCGCGGGCTTGTACCGTCAACCCCGCCTGCGGCCCCAAGAAGTCCATTCACATAGATTTTCCATCTAGCGGCTAATTCACATTCCTCTTCCGCAGCTGCGAGTGAAAGCTCTTGGATCGCGCTTGTCCCCCACGCCATCTGCTCCTCCCGCTCCGGTAATTGCCGTTTCAGAAGTGAAATCGTGGGTTCATCTACCAAGGGCTGCGCCTGTTCCATATAGCTGCTTATCGCGCGGATTTGTGCTGGTTTAATCACTTCGAATAAAACAACTAGCAAAGTTAATGCCGAACCAGTTTCTAATGTCCTGTCGATCATTGCTTTAAGTCCGGAATCTGGACACTTGTCAAAAGCAACCGAGCCCATTCTGAGCTGCTTGCAGCGGCTGCGCAGTTCATCATAATGATTAGCCTCTTGCCAGACCATCCGGGCCAAGGCGCCTTTCACCTCATATTCAGGTCTTGCTATCAGTTGTCCGCATTCAATTTGCATTAAACCACGATCCACATAGGCGATTCTTTGCAGCCTTTTGGCTGACGCCTCAACGGACAGGCCAACACGATCCCAATCGGTGATTCCCATAAATGGATGCATATCGTTCACACTCCCCTCATTAGCTTCTCATTCGTATAACCTTGATGATGACCTCTTAATAGTAAAGCGATATCGCTCTGAAATGAATACACTTTACTACTGAAAATTTGCACTTTTCTACCTATCCTTAACTTTAAAATTCTGTGCTGGTTCAACAAAAAAAGCCTCAGCGATAAGTTCGCTAAGGCAGCTCTTGCACAATCATCTTGCACAATCGTACGTATTCACATTGATTTCTTCTTCGTATATACGCCTTCATTGCTCCCTACAATAATCGTATCGGCCATGTTGACAAAGAGGCCATTTTCCACAACGCCAATCGTCAGATTTAAGTGTTTGTTCAATTCTTCCGGATTGTGGATCGTGTCAAAATGGCAGTCTAGAATATAATTCCCGTTATCGGTAATGAACGGCCCTTTATCCGTGAAACGCAATACCGGGGCGCACCCAAATGCACGGAGCTTTCTGCTCGTTAGTTCCCATCCGAAAGGGACGACTTCGACAGGCAATGGAAATTCCCCTAGAGTAGTTACAACCTTGGAATCGTCAACGACAATAAGAAGACGGCGGGAAATGGAAGCTATCATTTTCTCTCTGAATAATGCTCCTCCTCCACCTTTGATCAGCTCCAAATTGGCGCTTACCTCATCGGCTCCATCTATGGTTAAATCAATTTCATGGACATCAGCGAGTTGTAATAATGGAATTCCTAGCTTCATTGCCATTGCTTCGGTTTCCTGCGACGTAGGAACTCCCTTGATCTTGAGCCCTTCCTTGACCAGTTCCCCTAACTTCTGAATCATCCAGTATACGGTTGATCCTGTTCCCAAACCAAGCACCATGCCTTCTTCGATAGAAGCAACAGCATGTTCTGCCGCAAGTTTCTTTTTATCCATCTTCATTCCAGCCCCTTCAATCAGCTATAACACTTAGTATCATAGTAACATAAAGCCTAAATTTCAAAAATCGACTCGATTATAACTGGCAAATTCCCGCGCAGCGAGTTGGCTCCCATAACCGAACGGCTGTGAATACCTTGCTCACCGAAAACTTCACACATAAGATCTGAACAACCATTGAGCACAAGATGATGCTCCTCGTAAAAATCGGTTGCGTTAACAAAACCCTGTATTTTCACAACCCGCTTCACCCCGTCCAAACGTCCCAGGGCCTCTTTGATAACCGCTAATACTTCTATGCCTGCCGAGCGCGCAAAGTGATAACCTGCCTCCGTTGAATAATCTTGCCCGAGTTTCCCTTTGGGGCTGCCAGAAGGACCTTTCCCAGAAACGAAAAGGTAAGAATCGCTCTTCACATAATTCGAGTAATTAGCCGCTGGCTCGCTTCTTTGCGGCAAAATGATGCCAAGCCTCTCTAATCTTTGCTCCACATGATCTGTCATAGTGATAAATGCCTCCTCAGTTACCAATTGATCCCTAGTCAGCATTAGCTTATACTGAATGTGACCATTTTTATATAGACAGATTCCAGTTAATTAAAAGGGTCAGATGAGGTGAGTGAACATGTTTGACATCCTGCTTCCTGACAATGAAGCCGGTCCCTTATATATGCAGCTGTATCGAACAATCCGAGATTACATTCAATGCGGCGCAGTTGCCGATGGAACTAAGCTTCCTTCTGTTCGTTCTTTAAGCGTGACATTACATATTAGCAAAACCCCGATTGAGGCAGCGTATCACCTGCTCATGGAGGAAGGTTATGCTGTGAGCAAACCGCGTTCCGGTCTATTTGTGGTGACCCCGGCATCGGCCCATGCCCCTTCGTTTGCAGGACACGAGCCGACGATCCCTTTGGCAAACAAAATGAGCGTCCAACATCAGCTGCCGCCAAGGCAAGACCAAGAGATGATCGACTTCAATTTGTTATCGGTCGACACCGAGTCGCTTCCTATTCGATCTTGGAAGTCAGTTTGGATGGACGCCATGTCCATGCATGGAAATTCACTTCATCAGTACGGCGATTCTCAAGGAGAATATGGACTGCGTGCCAGCTTAGTTCACTACTTGAAAACCTCACGCGGAGTATCGTGTATACCCGAACAGATTATCATAGGAACAGGTATCTCAAACAGCATTCGCATTCTTTCCCATTTGCTAGGTTCAGCCAAAGTGATCGCTTTTGAAGAAGGCGGCATCGCGCAGGTTAGAAACATTTTTGCACAAAATGAATTTGTGATTCGGGACGTTCCCCTTGCCAGTCCAGAAACCATTGTTGATGCTTTGGACCAAAGCAACGTTCATGGCGTTTACTTGACACCTTCTCACCAGCCAAATGGCACTCCGCTCCTGTACAGCAAACGAATGCAACTTCTGCAATGGGCTTATGACCATGAGCGATATATCATCGAAGATGATTATGATGGAGAATTCCGCCATGCCGGCAAAACAATTCCTTCTCTCCAAGGGCTCGACTACAAGGGTGTCGTCATCTATTTGGGCACATTCTCCAAAGCCTTTACGCCTGCGCTTCGCATGAATTATATGGTGCTGCCTTTACCACTGGCGCAGAAGCTGAAAAGTAGTCAGCACCTGCTCACTTGTCCTTCTCGAATTGACCAGTTGGCGATGCAATTGTTTATAGACCGCGGACATTGGTTCCAGCAAATCCGTCGAATGCGTATTCTGTATCGCAAAAAAAGGAGCCTGCTGGTTGAACTCATTCAGCAGCATTTATCACCGTATGTGGAAGTTAATCCGAACAGTGCGGCGCTGCATTTGGAAGTTACGGTTCTGACAAGCTGCCCAGCCGAAGAATTGCAAGCGTTAGCTGAGCAAGCAGGTGTTATCGTTTATATCTCACAGAGTATACGATATGACATCTCGCCCAGAATCTACTTGGGATTTGCCGGAATGCGTATAAAAGAGATGAAGCAAGGCATTCTTTTGCTAAAACAAGCATGGTTTGGACAACCTGAGCCTGCAAGCTCCTAAACGGCCAAAGGTATGAAAAAAACCCATGTCCATACATTTTCATGTTGGTGTGGGTTTTCGTTCAACATTATACAAACCATTACTAGATTGACATCCTGAGCTTTGCAAGGTTAACTACTTCAACAACTCGTTCAAGTCTGAACCCTTTAGTTCCGCATTCGTCTGGTTCCCCGGCATCAGCCCTAATCGCTGCGTCATTTGCTCGCTGATGGAACCGAGTCGTTTCGTGTGCTCAGTCGCGGACTGAATGATCGTTCGATTCGACTGTTCAAATAAATCCAATGCCGCGAAGAGATCGGTCATTCCCCGCTCGATGGATTCCATTTGCACACCTGGTTTGCCAAGCAATTCATTCGTTCTCTGAGTCGTTTCCTTCAGCAGTCGCGAATTTTCCTCAAACATTTTGTTAAGCGTAGAATTAGCTGAATTGACGGCATCAATCGTCTGTACCTGATCTTCGATAGCCATCGAAATCATCGCAGATACCGTCAGCAGATTTTGCGTTTTGTCAATCGTAGCATCAACCGCATCAATTAATTTATCGTTGTTGTCATTGATAATATCGGTTCCAGCAATCGCTTGCTGATACAGAATAATCATCTCCTGGAAGGATTGGATGCGTGTGACCACCTTGCGCAGTCCTCTTTCCAGATGTGTCTTCCGGCTCTCATTCTCAGGCTTGGCCATCTCTTGTTCAAACAGTTGCCTCAGGTTCTCCCCCATCGCAATCCGCATCTGCAAATTGTAGACAGATTCGAGTGAATTCCGCTTCAAGGTTTTCATATAAGCCATGTTTTCTTCCAGCGTTTCTTTCCCGTTGCGCAGCGATTGAACAATCGCATTGACATTCGTTTTGACTGATTGATATTTATAAATGTAATTTTTGAGCGGTGTCTTTTTCATCATTTTCTCAAAAAAGCCCAACTGCTTGCTCTTGCTTAAGGAATCAATTTCCCCGCGAAGCTTCAAAATATTATTTTGCACATCAGACCGTTTGCCTGACATCAATTCATTCACTGGTCTCTCCAGCATCGCTAAAGATTGACCAGCTTGCTCCATCGTTTTGGAACCCATTCGCCCAATCGAATCCATGAGTGTTTCAAGTTCCATTGTGTCTGTCGTCGATACTTTCTGAAGCAGTTGCTTTGCCTCTTGCTCTGCTTTGACCAAATCGGATTCTTTTAATTGCACCAATTGCGTTGACATGTCTTGCTCCTCCTTTAGTCAGCTGACCGATATCGTTGTTGAATCAGATCCATTCGCGTCTGCAATTCGATTAAATCCTTCTGCTCGATCGTTTCCACATAGGTGGAAAGTTTGGAATTAATGTCTCTGAGGCCATTCAGCAGAAGCCGGCGATTGAGCCGCTTTGCTTCTCCCCCAAGCTTGAGGAAAGGGTTGATGGCGCCGTTGAGATCCTTAAAAATAAGTCGTTGAATGTTATGATTCATGTTTCCATCATTAAGCTCTTTTAACTGGGGAATGATTCGGCTCACCCTTGAAAGCAAGCTAAGTGTCTTTTCGACAATTTCATCATCCAGCGTGTTCTTCTGACATTCAGAAATGACCATTTCTTCAATGACATGGATATATTCCATGACGGGTCCCCAGAAGGTATCCTGCTCCATTTTCGCTTCTGGCTCTACCGCGGAGCTGCTGTTGCTGTTAGCAACAGGAACTTCTGGTGACGGTGTTTGATTGTTCAACCTTTCGTTACTGCGCGGCTCGTCCAACGTATATGAACGCCGGCTAAGCACGAATATGCTGCCTAGCGAAAAGGCTGTTGGCACTAATAAATTAACACCACCCGGCAGAAGCCCGGACGTAAACAGACTGATGAGATAGCCTAAAATGGTGAAACCTGCTGCTACTTTATATTTTTTTGGCATAAGTATGTTATACCTCCATTCCCTATTAACATTCCTTTAAAAATGTAAGAAGATCAGGTACATAGGATATCATTCGTTATCTTGATGATAGCTCCGATAGAGAGTCTAGTCAATTTATTGAGACAAATACAGAGGAGCTATCCCCTACGTAGATAGACCTGCTTAAGGCAGCCACGACGATCTGGGGTACAGAAACTGCACCTTTGAGCTCAGCGGTCCTTTGGGAATCAGCGAAACTGGAAAAGCCTGCAATTGTGCATCCTTTGCGGCTCGAGAATGAACAAATCCAGGAAAAGCCTGCGATTGTGCATCCTTTTCACACGATTTTGCGATTCCAGGATGAAAATGCCGAAAAAGCCTGCATTTTCGCAGGCTTTCTCTGTTTTCACATGATTTGATCGGAAAAACCTGCATTTTCGCAGGTTTTCCAGATTAGCTGAGCCGCCACTTACAGCTGCATAGCTCGTGACGCATTAGTTCCCCATTGTTGGAAATTCCTGGTGTGAATTGTAGCTCTTACGCGCATCAGCGTTCAGACCTGAACTTAGCTTGGAGTCAGCCACCATACACGGCTTCAATCGCTTCAATCGATTTTCTTCCCAAACACTTGCAAATTATAAATTGACCAGTAATTCCCTGCCTTCGATGTCTGTACAATCTTCACGAATCTCGCATTTCGTGCTTCAAAGGCTATCGTCATGTTGGATGATCCGGTCCCCGAAGCAATCGGTGAGGTCCAATTCATCCCATCCATAGAGGTGAATACCTCATATTTCCTCGGATAATCGTTGGGAGAGCCTTCACTTTGAAGCTCAATTCGACTGATTTGGTAAGGTTCTTTCAGATCCACTTGAAAATACTGTCCTGGCGCTTGTGCTTTTCCTGTATCCCACCGGCTGTAAGGATTGCCGTCAATTGCGTTCTGCGGCTTCCCTGAGCTGCTGCTTACAACCCAATCTGCACGATTCAAAGGTGCTTGATCGGAAGCTTTGGCCTGAGCTTTTGGTGATGCTTCCTGCCTGCCAGAAACTCGAATCTGATAGCTGTAGGCTTGTCCAAGCACAATATCCTTATCTACAAAATGGGTAACAGGTACATCTTTGGCGATTAATATGAAATTCGCGGCCCCGCTCTCTTGCCGCCAAACTTCATAGGTCTGCGCCCCCTCAGACTCCGTCCAATTCAGCTCCATCGTATGATCAGCCAGAATTCCAGCCTGTACCCAGCTGGGTGCTTTCAACTTGACATCTTTAGCTCGTGTCAGGATATATTGGACAGCTTCACCGGGACCGAGCGTTTCAGTGAAATCCAGCTCAGGTGCTGCATCCAATGCCGTTACATAGCTACGGGCGCTTTCATACGTATCTCCCGCTCCCACTCTTTCTCCCTCGTAACGAACAGCTTCCGGCATGGTCACTTTGGCATGGATCGTTTGTGTGCTATTTTCAAAATTCACAAAATTCACGAGCAGCTTGTCCGATTTGCCGCCAGAACCCGCTAATGGCGCTAAGGTTGAGGTATCCACCGCACGAACATAAACAAGCTTATCGTAGATGTCAGATTCGTTCATTATCGTATAAGGCAATGGTTTGCCATGCGTCGCATAAGCTAAATTCAGCCTTCTCGTAATACCGACACGGGAATCCGTATCAGGCGCATTTTTGTGAATGACCATCCGCGCAGGATTCTGAACGTTTAAATCAATACCCGACTCGAACAAAGCGTAATTCGGATAAAACGCGGCATGCTGCATAAACATATCGGCAAATCCAATATGAGCCCGCATGATCCGATCAAAAACGGCTGATTTCGGCTGCTTCGCACCATACAACTTGTTATCTGTATGGCTGTCTGACGTACCATATTCGGTATTCAGCATTGGCTTTGGCAAGCCCTCCTCGGCTCCGTCAAATGTTCGCAGATTTTCCAAGAAGCTGCCGCCTTTATTGTCCGTATAGGAGGAGCCGTACGCATGTCCATTGGTTAAATCTGTGACCGCTTCAAGCTCCAAGCGCTGCTCCGGATCACCTTCCCAGCCATCCGGCTCACCACAAGCCAGCTTCCCTGATGCATCTTGATTGCGGCAAGCTCTTTGCGCATAGGAAGGCGCATAAGCCCAGCCAGGAGCAACGGTTTTCAAATGTGGAGCCAACTCAGGAATATGGCCTTTTAACCAATTCGCAATCGCCAGATTAACTCCCTTGGCCCGATTAAAAAGCCCAGGTTCATTATCAATTTCGTAATACTGGAACAGCGAGCCATACGATTTCACATAATCCAGCAGCTTTTTCTGGGCATCGGCCGGTAACGAGCCGTCTGGCTGCAGCTTCACATTTCCCGTATGCAGATGCAGTGCAACAGCTTGTGTGTTGTAATCCCGCAAGGTTTCATAGTACGGCTTGATCGCTGAGCAGCCCTGCTTCACATCCGTCGCGCAATCTACCCTCATGATGTTGCCGCTATAGGCAATACCCAGCCATTTCAAGACATAAGGCAGATGTCGAACGGCCCCCTCATCATAATAGAAAGATAAATTGCTGACTTTCGTCCCGGATTCGATATATTTGCCATGAATCGGTTCGACCGCAGGCTCAGACAACGCATCCAGCTCGATGAAATCCCATTTCCACCACAGATATTTATTCTCATCCTCGTTGCAATAAAGACAACCAACAACGGCAAGCTTTAACTCGTTCTCGCCTAGCAGCAGCTGCTCCTTAGGAATGTAAAGCTCATATGTCTTCTTATAAGGGTAAGCGCTGGTTGTTCCACCGACGCCGGCAATTTGAATCAGCCCCGATAATAACCGATTCGAAAACACCGCCAGCTGCGGCACAGCTTTATGCGCATCCAATATCCGTACTTTTAACAGCACACCATGCTCTGGCATTGTCCCTAAAGCAAAATGCAAGCGAAGGCTGGGATTCACCGATTTGTTGAGTCCTTGCGGAATTGCTCGCCAATCCGGATTCGCTTCTGTTGCCGCGGATATCGTGTAGTCCTGTAACTGGCTGCTCTCCTTGCCGAATTCCTCATACGAATCATTCGAGTTTCCAAGTTTCCAGATCTGTTCACCCGTAAAGGCAGACAATGGCGTCACCTCGCTTAAGAAAGGTTTTTTTTTCGCAACGACGCCGTGGCTGTTGGAAGCCGATGTTACAATCAGTAAAATCATAAAGGTAACGGATATAATCCAATATCTGATGTTTTTCTTGTTCATCCTGTTCTCTCCATTTCCTGCAGGATGCTGTCTATTCGTTAGGGAAGAAACAGGACATTGTCAGGAATTATTTGTTTCGGTTGGGATGGACTCTCCCAGCTAACCTTAGCCACAGCTCCATTCGTATTGTCATAATACTCAACTTTGAAATCAACCGGAGTGCCCGCAGTAAGAGCAATGCTTCCTGCCCGCTCCACCCAGCTTTGATTAAACCAGCTATCAATGACCAGAATACCGTTCACCCAGACCCGAATTCCGTCATCCGACAGTGTGGAAATTTTGTAAGTCTCTGAATACTTTGGCTTCAGTTTCCCTGTCCACCTGACAGAGAAGGTGTCGGCTTCCATCGATGGAAATGGCGCTGAATTGGACCAATTGAAGTCGATCTTGGCATCTTCCCTTACTTCCTTCAGAGCGGTGAGATCTTTGTTATCATAATACTCTCCTCGCAAACCATTGCGGGAAGCAGCAGGTGTCGACGGTACAATGATCGGATTCTCCAAGTCACCCTGGAACATTTCCCTCGAAAGCAATCGTGGATTAGCATAGAAGCTGGCAATTTCAGCATGTCTATTATTTTCAGACAACATCTTCCCCCAAGTCATGAGATAGGCCCATTTGGTTTGGTTCGCAAGAATGGAACTGCTGGGCAATTCCCCATTTTCGCCAACGGCAATCGGTTTGCCGTTAGCAAGCTCCACAATTTTATTATAATAATCTGGATTATAGTCATTATCATAAATATCGACAGCGAGTACATCTACTTTGTTTATCCCCGGAAACGTCAAATCATACGCATCTGAGGAATCATTGGGAGCGTTGGGGCTCCATACCCATAGCAGATTGTTCAGCTGATGGACTTGAACGAAACGGTCGTACATCAAATTCCAGAGAGCGGAGAAATTCGTTTTCTTACCCCACCAGAACCAGCCACCGTTCATTTCGTGGTAAGGGCGCCATAATACCGGCACACCGGCATCCTTCAGCTTGCCTAAATAGACAGCCGTTTTATCCAAATCTGCAATCAATTGTTTGTACTGCGGCGTACCCGGAGTTACATATTTATCAAAGTCTGCTTGGCTCATTTCTTTCTTCACATTGGACCAGCAGAGACAGGTACCGGGAATATTTTCATGATAGGAAATCGTGACTAAACCGCCAGCCTTATGCCAAGCAATGGCACTGTTAACGACATTCTGCCGTTGAGAAGCCTGCTCGCTGTCCGTCTGATTCATAATCGCTCCCATTTCATAACCATGAATACCCGGATATTTACCCGTTATTCCCTTCACTTGGTTCGTCCATTCATCTGGACTTTCCAGATAATCGTGCTGTCCGCTGATAGTCTTAAGTCCCGAAATCGTATACAGATGCTGCAAGACGACTTTCGCTTCAATCGTCGCCTGTGTGTTAATCGGAACGGACGCAGCATGCGAAATATCGGGGTGAAACAAAAGCTGTGGTGATAATAATGAGAGTAGAAATAGCAAAGAAGTCACCTTAACTCGCGCACCCACCTTTCCGTATTTCATAAACATCATCTAACCTCCAGTAAGATAAATTAACACCATACGCTGCACCCAGCCATATTGCCTGCATCCAGCTCGTGTTAGTTCTATCCTACAGATCAAGTATTAAGCTAATATCAGCTAAGTTTAAGGTAATTGCAAGTTTTTACCAAACGTACGTTTCTTGCCAAACAAATAATCGCCCTCCATTCTTATCCGAATAGAAGGCGGTTCATTATTGGAAGGCTGGCCTTAAATAAACTGGTGCAGTGGAATGTCCTTCCATTCCAAACAAATTCGGATATTATCCTCTTCAACGAGTTCAGATCCACTCTGAACTTCAATGAATTCGACATCGGTTATCGCTCTTATGCTGTGTCTTGTTCCATCTGGAATTCTGACAACATCCCCCGGCTTAACCTGATATAGCTTGTCGTTAATAACAATATCCGCAACACCGCTCACAATGGTCCATACTTCACTGCGTTTGTAATGCAATTGATAACTAATATTTTTACCGGCACGCACAAGAATACGCTTCGTCAGAACTTCGTTGTCCTCCGTATATTTCACATAATCAATAACGCGGTAGCGCCCCCATCTGCGTTCTTCATACATAGGACGCTGCTCAATTGTATTCATCACTTCCTTGATGCGCGGACTTTCCGCTTTGGAGGTGACAAGAATTCCGTCAGGGCTGACTGCCACGACAGCATCGTTAATCCCAATGACTGTAACAGGAATGTCAAGCTCATTGATCAGATGGGTATTGAAGGAATCTTCCGTGACGATGCCTGTTCCAATTTGTGAACGACTCATTTCTTCCGTGAGCGTATTCCAGGTCCCCAAATCTTTCCAGTAGCCATCATAAGGTACTACAACAATACTCGTTTCTTTCTCAACAATTTCATAATCAAAGCTAATTTTCGTCAGCTTCTTATAATTTTTGAGCAATTCCTCATACTTAAGCGGAATCCCCTTTTCCACCATCAGTTCGATAATATAACCCAAACGGAAAGCAAACACCCCGCAATTCCATAAAGCTTTTTGCTCCATGAGAACAGCAGCCTGATCGCGATTAGGCTTCTCAACAAAATGATTAACTTTCAGCCCTTCGGTGCCAGCATAGCGCTGTTCGGAAGGAACGATATATCCGTATTTCTCCGAAGGAACCGTCGGAACAACCCCCATTAACGCAAGGTTGGATTCTGTTGCATGAAGTACTTGCTCCAGTTCCTTAATCTTATGAAAGAAAGCCTCATCAACGTAAGGATCGACCGGCATAACGGTAATGACCGTATCTAGCGGCAGACTTTCCACATCATACATAAAGGCAGCCGCCAAAGCGATGGCAGGAAAGGTATCTCTACGCTCAGGCTCAACGATGAGAGGCGCATCGCTGCCTAGTTGACTCATCAGCATTTCCACTTGGGAGCGATTGGTAGCCAGATAAGCGGAATCCCCAAGCCCAGCAGCTTGAAGCTGTCTCCAGACGCGCTGAACCATCGATTCACTTCTGCCATCCCTGTCTTCTAATACCTTGAGAAACTGTTTGGATCTAGAATCATTAGACAATGGCCACAGACGTTTACCTGATCCGCCGGAAAGAAGAACTATTTTCATGAAAACCACACTCCATTCGGTTTTATAAGAATTCGTTGCTAGATCCCGTTAACGCTAAACGACAGCTTTATGACGCGTAGGATGCTTCTGGTCGGGTCTGCCGACCGAGTAATAGTGAATGCCAGTGCCTTCAATCTGTTCACGGCTATACACATTGCGTCCATCAATGAGGATTGGTTGTTCCATGATGAAAACAAGCTGGGACAGCGGCGCTGCTTTGAACTCATCCCAGTCGGTCAAGAGACAAAGCGCATCTGCGCCGGTGGCTGCTTCCAAAGCCGATTCGCACCACTGAATGGCCGGATGATCGATATGGTCTCTGAATTTATCCATAGCAATTGGATCGTAAAGCTTCAAGCGTGCGCCTGCCTTCAGCAGCGTTTCGACGATTTCTATAGAAGGGGCGTAGCGGATGTCATCTGTGTTCGGCTTAAAGGATAATCCCCATATTCCGATGACTTTGCCAGATAACCTTCCAAGCGATCCCTCCAATTTGGTAATCACTTTGTACCTCTGGGACTTATTCACTTCAACGACCGACTTCAGCAGTTGAAACTCATAATCCACATTGCCGGCAATTTGGATGAGGGCATCCGTATCTTTGGGGAAACAGGAACCTCCATACCCGATCCCTGCATTCAGGAAGGAAGCGCCAATTCGGCGATCCTGGCCCATCCCTTTAGCAACCTCGGTGACATCAGCTCCCACCTTTTCACAGATATTGGAGATTTCGTTGATGAAGGAGATTTTGGTTGCCAGAAACGCATTCGATGCGTATTTGATCATTTCGGCACTTCGAATGCTGGTCACGAAGATTTGATCCGTGAACGCACGATGAAGCTCTGTCAAAGTCTCCGTTAATTCCAAATTATCCAGACCAATGACGATACGGTCAGGATGCAGCGTATCCTGGATAGCAGATCCTTCCCTGAGAAACTCGGGGATCGAAACAACATCATAGGTTTCCATTGTATTCATCGCAAGAATCATCTGAATATGCTCATTGGTACCTACGGGTACTGTACTTTTGGTGGCAATAATCTTATGCCCGTTCATGGCTTGGCCAATTTGTATAACGGCTTGCTCGATATATTGGAGATCCGCTTCCCCATTGGGTAAGGAGGGTGTGCCTACCGCGATAATAATGAGCTCCGATTGCTGTACGGCTTGCGTTAGATCAGAGGTAAATGCCAACCGATCAGCTTTGAGATTGCGATCCATCAGTTCCTCGATACCAGGCTCGAAAATAGGTGAAATCCGATTTTGCAATTTCTCAACTTTCTGCTTGTCCTGATCGACACAGATCACATGATTGCCTTTTTCAGCAAAACAAACCCCGGATACTAACCCCACATACCCTGTTCCGATGACTGCGATTTTCATACGATCAATGCCCCTCTCTGAATTGTTGGTAGGATGTGCTCATATACGTTTTCAACTTCGTCATAAACGTCTTTTCATCAAACTGCTTAGCATGATTCATAATTTGACTGATATCCCACGCATGGCTTTCTACGTCGTGAATGGCGCCAAGCAGATCATCCACTTCCTGCCGTTGGAAAAACACGCCATTTACATGAGGAACGATCGTATCCAGAGCCCCTCCAGCTTGATAAGCAACAACAGGCCTTCCGGCCGCATTCGCCTCTAAAGGGGTAATGCCAAAATCCTCTTCGCCTGGAAAAATAAGCGCCCGGCACTCCGCCATCATTTTGGTAACTACGGCATCATCCAATCTTCCCAAGAAACGAACATTTCCCTTAGCCATGCTCTTCAAGCGCGCTGAATCGGGTCCCTCTCCGACAATATATAAAGGCAGCCCATTCCGGTTGAAAGCCTCGACAGCCAAGTCAATTCGCTTGTAGGAAACAAGTCTGGAAACGATGAGATAATAATTTTCTATCGAATGCGCTCTTTGGAATCGCGACGTATTAATTGGAGGAAAAATAACGTCGGCATCGCGCTGGTAATAATTGCGAATACGATTTTTCACCACGGAAGAATTGGCAATAAATTGATTCACATTGGCAGACGTTTTCTGATCCCAATGCTTCAATCTATCAATATAAATCTTCAATAACCGCTTCATCACGCTGGATTTCGTCTGTCTCTCCATATACGTATCGTAATCCCAAGCAAAACGCATCGGTGTATGACAATAACAGAGATGAAATGTCTCTTTGGGAACTTCGATGCTCTTCATAAAAGCACTGCTCGAGCTAAGAACAATATCGAATTCGCGGAAGTCGAAATCCTTAATAGCAAATGGATAAAGAGGCAGCATTTCTTTAAAATGGCTCTTTCCCCCTGGCATCTTCTGCAGCCATGAAGCTCGAATATCAGCATCTCGAAGCTCATCGAGTAGTCGATGACTGCTAAACATCGTTGTATAGATGGGGGCATTCGGAAACATTTGGTGAAAGACTTCTACGACTCTTTCAGCGCCGCCCATTTGAACCAAATAATCATGCGCGATTGCTATTTTCATTTGATCCATCCTTTATTTACTATGAGACTAGTTACGCATTGGCAATTAATCCAGCATAGTAATGAGTGATTTGGGTAACGGTTTTCTCGATGACAAAGTGCTGCTCCACACGCTTCAGGCCATTCTCGCTCATGCGAATTCTTACTTCCGGATTTTCCAGCAAGTAGCGAATCGACTCTGCAAGCAGCTTTGGATCTCCGGGCGTTATAAGAAGTCCGGTTTCACCAGGAACAACAGTCTCTTTTGGGCCTCCCTCATTGGAGGCAATTACCGGCAATCCTGCTGCCATCCCCTCTACGATCACTTGACCGAAGGGCTCAGGCGTGATGGACGTATGTACGAGAATATCTGCTTTCTGCATCAAGGCTTGGATATCATCCACATGTCCGAGTAATTTAACATTGTACAAATGATGATCGGCCATTTGTTTCAGAAGCTGTTGTTTGTACGCATCTTCTCCGAAGAGCGCGTCGCCGGCCAGCCAGAACTCGACCTGCGAATCAGGCAAGAACGATTTGGCAGCTTCCAGTAAAATATGCTGGCCCTTCCACTCCGCTAACCGACCCACTAAAAGAATGATGTACGACTTCTTCTGCCTTTTCATAGGAAGGGCATGGCTAGGTGTGTTGAGCTTTTGGGCAAAAGCGGAATAGACAACTAGTGTCTTTTTGGATTTCGGCAATTGCAGCGCATCCAGTGTTGAGTTGGAATTGGCTATAACGCCATTGGGCAGCATTCGGGACATGAATCGGATTGCACTAGCAACGATAGGCTTTAAATAAGGAGCTCCGATATGATCACGGATGTGCCAGATTAGCGGGACACCTGCCAGCTTGGCTGCTACGGCACCATAAAACGCTGATTTCAGTGAATTCGTATGCACACAAGCGACCTGCTCTTCTTTCAGCAGCTTCGAAATCCGTTTCCCATACGTAAACAGCTCGAAAGCACCAACCAAAGCATCGAAACTTACGGCATTGCGGTTTCGATTCCTCACCTTGTCACTTAAAGGCACAACACGGACATCAATCCCTTTGGCACGCAGTCGCTCGACTAATGCGCCTTCCTCTGCCACAATGACTAGCGGACTCACTTCGCTGCCCATATTCGTAATCAGGTTGTATAACGCAACCTCGCCTCCGCTCCATCTAGCGGTATGATCCAAATACGCTACTCTCAACATCCTTCTCATGACCTCCTTTTCGTTCAGCCAGAACGCGTGGATTCCGATTGCGACCGTAAGCGATGAGATGATTATCAATGACCGAACGGAATATGCCTTCTACTTGCTTGGATACCCGTGCCCATGTGTAATGCTCCAGCACATGAATTCTGCATTGTTCAGCCGTTGGCCAGCTTTCCTTCTGACGCAAGCTGCGAATGAGGCCATCCGCCATATCTTGACTGCTTTTTCCAGCGAACAGCAGGTCAGGACGGAACTTCTGAAGAATCTCCCGATTTCCGCCGACAGGCGTCGCCATGACAGGAACTCCCGCTGCCATTGCTTCTACCGTGATCAGTCCGAAGCCTTCCAGTGCTTGCGAAGGAACCACGAACAGATCGGCGGCCTGATAGTAATCAGCAAGCTCATGATCCGGCACATAGCCTAACATACGAACACGTGACTGCAGGCCATATTCCTTAATTTTACTTTCCAGTTCTTCCTTAAGCGGCCCCTTGCCGCCTAATAAGAGAACCGTATTCGGTATTTCTTTGGCTACCTCCCTCCAGGCATCAATGAGTTGAAGGAGTCCCATCCGATTGACTAATCTTCTTAACGTCAATACAGCTGTTGTTCCTTCAGGTATATGAAGTCTTTCTCGTATTGCTGTACGTTGGATGGAAGGCTTGAAGCGGTCAATATCCGCTGCCCCCGGAACAATATGGATCTTGGATAGCGGCACTTGATACTGTTCGTGAAGGATACTCCGGAAGGTTTCACTCAAAACAATGAACGCATCGGCATATCGATAAGCCTTCATCTCCATATTTTTGGCAATGATCGTTTTGATCCAATGCTTAAGTCCACTGCCTTCGAGTTTAATTTCCTCACTCCAAGGACCATGGAACGTCATAACAACAGGGATATTGCGCTCTTTCGCTTCTAACGCGACACCCACGCTATAAGGAGCAAAGTGGGAATACACAACATCCACTTCTTGATTGTCCATGAGCCAAGCGGCGTGCTGGCGAAAGGCTTCGCGCCTTTTACTCAGCTTCAACTGCGTTTTGGCAACATTCGTCACCTGCAGGCCTTCTTTGACAACTGGCTTCTCAGCACTGCTTACCAATGCTTGCAGATTGTGATCCTCAGCTAAAGCTTCATTAATATGTTTAAAATAGGTGTTCAAACCACCTGGCTGGGCGGAAGGCCAGCCCATGCCGGTTGATAAGATCCGCAAGCTATTGTTGAATTGCATAAGCACTTCCCTCCTTCAGGGGCTCGCCCTCAATTTTCTTCGTCTTTTTTTGAATTAACAGCAGCTCATACTGCTTTATGCAAACTAGAAATTCGTACATTCCCCAGAAGAGGGAAACGGCCAAGCCAGGAATACCTTTTTTGTATAAACCTTGAAAAATATATTTTTGAACAATACGCAACGGCGGACGAACCATCATTCGTACAATATTGAATCGTTTGCCCTGCGCAACAGCGCCTTCTGCTTCCAGATCGGTATATTTGTTAAAGCGCTGGATATGATCATGAATGCTGCGGAACCCATAATGCCATAGGATGCCTGGCAAGTATGCTACCTTATCCTGCGGCACATCAGGTGTTTCATGAACAAGACTGTCTCGGTACTGAAACTCCGTCCGGTTGTACAGACGAACCAATTGTTCTCCTTTTCCCATCCAACGTCCCAAAAAGTCACCGATGCGCAAGACGGAGTAGGCTCTGCTCGTATCTGACAAATCCAACTTCAGCTCTCTTATTGCAGCAGCCAATGGTTCACTGACAACCTCATCGGTGTCGATGACAAAAATCCAATCATACGTCGCCCGATCACTGCCATAAATGCGCTGTTTCGCATAGCCTGGCCAAGCATTGGTGAATACCTTGCATCCTAATTGTTCAGATACTCGGACAGTTGCATCCTTGCTTCCCCCGTCAATGACTACAATTTCGTCTGCAAAAGACTTGCAGGAACTAATTGCACTTCCTATTCTCGACTCATCATTCTGAGCGATGATGACAACAGATAGGCCATGCTTTCCCACAGTGTCACGGTGGTGACTCATTTGATTCGCCCCTCTCCCCCAATTTCAATCCGATTGTTTAACTTTATAGGCAGATACAGCTCGAAGCAGCCAGCGGATATCCTCTTTGTTAATGAATAATTTCGGCAGCTTCGTCTTCAACGTGAATTTCACATTGATTAGAATAAATAAAAATCGCAATATCCCTGAGGATAGGATCGCCATTCCGGCGCCTAACAAGCCGAATTTCGGAATAAGTACCATTAATAACGGAATGACAATTAAGAGTCCAAGACCTTGGAGGATCGTGACAATTTTCGGCTTGCCTAACGCCATGAACGCTTGCGCCAGCACCATGGTTCCACCGGATAACGATACTTCCAGCAGCAGCATTCGGAATACGCTAATGGCTTCCTTGAAATCAGGCCCATATAAAAGCGGCATTACGAATGGCGCAACGAGCATGATGATCATGGAGCATAAGAGCGCAATGCAAGTGCTTAACCGATAGACACGGAAGGTCATATCGACCACTTGGTCCTTCGGTAATCCCGAAGCCTTCGGAAACAAGACGACGATGATCGAAGTCGAAAAGATATTGACCACCCGTGACAAGCTCACCGCAACAGCGTACAAACCGAGCTCAGATGGGTTCAACAGTCCCACAATGACAATTTGATCAATATAGTAAGATACATTTCCCATTAAATCGTTCCCATAGGAGCCAATCCCATAACGAATCAAAGTTCGGAAGGATTGAAATGCACCTTTTAACTCCAAGCGATACTGTGTGAGCAGGCGTATGGTTGTCCATATATAAAAGGGAATCGCTGGAGCCAGATACGCAACAGCCGATGTGTAAGGAGTCATCGTTTTGGTTACAATCAGTAAACCTAATCCCACGAGCGTACTTAACGGAATCAGAAAGCGTAGTAGATTGAACAGCTTATATTCGCCTCTGACTTGCATCATTGCGTTATTGATTTGCGATAGCACAATTAAGGGAACAAGCACCATTGACCACTGTGAGAACAAAACCACGCTGTCGGAATAAGTCCGAAGCCAATAAGGCAATATGAATATCCCAATGCCCAGGGCAAGCACACCTGCGGTTAATCCCATCATGACGGCTGTTGTGTATAGCTTGGCGGAATCCTTCATATTCTTTTTCACGTTGTAAATAATCGCAGAAGGAATACCGAAGGTGAAGCTGAAGGCAAGGAATTGTGACCAAAGCACCATAGCGGCTTGTTCCCCTCTGCCCGAAGGTCCAAGAAAACGCGCCGTCAAGATTCCCGTCAACATATTGATCAGAAGAATGAGAACACTGAAAAACATCGTTTTGACCGAGCTCGCCATATTGCTTTTGCTTGTGTAGAACGATTTGATCATCGTAAATAGAGGTTTAGAGCGGATTATTTTTAAATTGACTGGCTGCTGCATCCGTTCTTGGCCTCCTTTCTTGGGTGCTCTTTCGATGTGCCATGATGCCTATTCCTACAACCAACCATAGGAGAAAGCCCTTCAAACCTGTATAGCCATTCTCGAAAACAAGACAAACGATACTCCCTTCCAATGCGGACAGGGCGAGCCTGGTGTAAGGAGTTAAGCCTCCTGATTGCTTTCTTTGGGATATCAGGTATTTGATAACGAGCCATAGTCCCCAGAAGAACAAGAGACCTCCGATAATGCCGAATGTGAGAAAGATGGCAACAAACCCATTATCGAAAATGCCATATTCCCCAAGAGCCCCATCATTGCTTAACTTGGTTCCTACCCCAATACTGCCTAGCCCGAGCCCTTGCGGTTTGGAAAACAACATCGGGAATACGGTGTGGAAGAAATCCAAACGTTCATTGTATGAATGATCATCTTGTATTGCTGTCATCGTATCCAGCCGTGCTAACAAGCCTTGCGCCCCTGGCAGCTTAGGTATAATGAAGTACATGGCAGCGATAACCGCTGTTAATTGAGCGATCAGCTTCCACTTCTGCTTCCCAGCAGAGACTGCCGTGTATATCGCAATATCAATGAAAAGCATGACCCAAGCGGATCGAACGAGTGTGATTAACAAGCCTACCGTAACTAAAATGACACCTAACCACCCGAGAGGACCCCGCCATCTCTTTTCCAAAATCATAGGAGCCAAGGCTGTCCCCATGTACATCCCGGCAGGACCAGGCGAATTCAGGAAGGAAAACACCCGAATTTCCAGTGGGTACGGATGGCCGATTGACGTCATTTCCACATGATTCATCCAAAATGCGTCCCAAGGCGGCACCATTACATATTGAATGATGCCATACACAGCAATCAGGATTGCTGTATTCGAGAAGGCAACAAGCAAGCGATCAAGATCCTTGCTTTCATAGTTCGATAAAGCCGCATAGGGGATGAGCAGCATCGGAATGAGATAATTAGCCAAGTCATAGAAGGTGCCCATGCCATTCTTCGTCAAACCGATGAGACTTCCATACAATAAGGCAATGGAGAAATAGATGAGCATGCGATAAAGCGTTGATTCCAGTTGATGTATTTTCGAAAGGACCGGAATGATCATCACAGCACTTGTCAGAAGCGGTGCAATGCTTAGCAACGATACCGAATGATACGTCCCTTCCACCCAATCTTCAAATCTTCGTATTTCTGGACAAACGACCCACACTAACAGGATATAAGGGATTAACTTGCGCGAGTCCAACAAAGCCAGCATAAATGCCGGAAAGAGCAGCATCGCCAATATGGCAATTTGCGATTTATTCTCATGGCCTAATGTCGCGCTCCCGTAGCCGATAACCAAGGATGCAGCCAACGCAGCGAACAACCATACCAGAGCAGCCCTTCCTTCAAACATGGATACAAAAGGATACCGCGCTTTTAACGTCCTCATAACGGATATCTCCTTACTGGCTTCCCATATAGGGTTCGTGAGCAACATCCCGCTACCAGCAGCTTACTCATTTTGCTTAGATAGTCCATTGTTAACCCCCGTCCCCTCCCTTTTCAGCTTGAATTGCTTCATCCACTCCAAACCAAGCATGACGATAAATAATGAATCATGGATTAAATATCGCTTCCACAATCTTCGCGGTTCCTGCGCCAGGCGCCAGAACCACTCGAAGCCTGTTTTCTGCATGATATTCGGTGCTCGCTTCACAGAACCGGAGATGAAATCGAAGGTCGCTCCTACACCAATTGAAATCGGAACTTCGTATTTCAAATAATGATCATAGATCCACTTCTCTTGTTTCGGAGCACCTACCCCTACGAAAACAATATCAGGCTGCGCTTCAATCAGCATTCGCACAATCTGTTCATTTTCTTCCTCTTTCTTCTCGAAACCGAAGGAAGGTGAATAGTGGCCAACAATATTCAGTTTGGGGAAGATTAGCTTCAAATTCTTGATCGCCAGCTCCGGGATTCCTTCCGCAGATCCAAGGAAAAACAATTTGTACTGCCGACTCGCGAACGCTTCACCCAGCTTGGCAAACAAATCGGAACCGGATACTTTCTGTTTCAACGGCTTTCTTAACATCTTTGATGCCCAGATGATGGGCATGCCATCTGCAACTATGGCTCCTGCATCGGAATAGACCTTCTGAAACACAGCATCCTTTCTGAGCTTGATCAAATGATCGACATTGCAAGTCAAAATGTAAGAATGGCTTCTCTGGCGAATCCTCTCGTCCATGAAGGCAAGCAGATCCAGAAAATCATAATTATCAAAATTAACATCGAACATAGTCACTCTACTCATCTAATCACTTCTTCTTTATTCGGATTTGTCGTTGATTGAATATACAAACCATTCAAGTACCAACAGAAAGGAATGATGAATTGCACGGTGGATAACGTGTTATCCGAAAAGGAATATAGAAAAAACGCCAAGATGAATGCTGCGTAGTAAATTTTAATTCTCGGTGGTACGACTCGGTAAATCATTGCAAACACGATAAATAATGAAAAGAAAAGCGCAATACAGCCGATATAGCCAGCATCATAATAGAAGCGAATATATTCATTGTGCGGAACCACAAAACCTTCGTATAAGCTTCCGTCATTAGCTACGGTAACGGCTCCCAAGCCTCTTCCTGCTAAGGGCGAATCTTGGACACCTTTCAGAAAGTAGGTCCAGGCTTCGGTTCTTCCGGACAAATCAATACCTGTTCCTGTCTCACGCTCGAAAGAGCGTTTCGTCATATTATCCCACTGCACATAAACGGCTCCGCCGATTAATGCCAGTGAGCAAACGAGCGGAATAATCAAGATTAATTTACCTTTGATGTAATCTTTGACCATGTCATAGAAATAGTAGACGACCATCGCCAGCATGGCTAAGATCGGTCCTCTTGTGCCTGTTGCGATGAGAATCGCAAAATTAGACGCGAGTGTACAGTAATAAAACTTGGCCCGCTCAGGCTCGCGCTTGGATTCCATCAGTGCAATCGTAATGCCTAGAAAGGCCAGCATCGCTAAGTGCGGAGCAATATTTGCCCCCTGTACTCTAACGGCTCCTGTGAATTCAACATTAAGGAAAGAGTAGAGATGCGCAAGCTGCAGCACGATTCCCGTTGCTACACTGATCAGTGGTAGTAAACAAAGAATTTGGATGTGCCGTTTCGCAGTTTCCTTTTTCCATTTGATCATAAGAAAGAAGAAAGGCAGCGTTAATCCTATGAAAGCTTTGAGTGTAAGCGACGTTGTCATTTTGGGATGCCAATCCGAGAAGAAAAAGGTCAGAAATAACATGATCATAAAAGCGGCAATAGGATAAACGAATTTCAGTCGCAGCCCATTTTGCAGCATACAAGGAATAAGTAGAATCAATATCCCCAGCTTATAAAGAGAAATAATTTCGATTCCGCCAACATTCGCTATGATGATGTAGTTAATCGAAATCGCCGTCGAGATCAACACAGGATAACTGACAATCTCGGGGTTATGGACGGATAAAGCTAACAAAAGGAGTACAACCATCCCCATTAGACTGATTATGGGCTGATAAACGGCTGCTACCCCCATAAGAATAGCTATGATGAGGAAGACGACACCGTAATATACTGGTTTTTTCACATGTATAGGAAGTTCCGTCATATGCGCCCTCACCTAGTCAATTGCATCTTTCTGCGTTTCCGCATCGTATCAAGTGTGCCACGAATACTCTCCATGCGGCATGTGACAAGCAGCTTGCTCCCAACTGTCCGGGCAAATAAGGCCTCTACTGAAATATAAAACACCTTAGCCGCAACCTTGCCAAGTAACACCAGCTTTGCGAAGTACCCCTTATACATAGAGCCATTCGTGACCCCTTGATAGTAATACCGTTTCTTGATCCAATCTTCGGTCAACCGACTGTCTGGGATGAAATGATCGACGATAAGCGACGGATGATACAAGATGCCTTTGCCTGCCTTCTTCATTTCACCGAACAGCCAAGATTCCTCACCGGATAACAGCAGGGAGCCGATTCTCCCCAAGTGAGTTGGAAATAAGTGATCTGCCAGAAACGATTTCCGGATCGCCATATTCGCACCAAATGGGTGGAGATTAGCCGGATACGTTCTGACAGCTTCTCCTAAATCAACGATCGTGTATGGCAGCTCCAAGCCTGGAATCAGCCATGCAGGACGTTTGCTTTCAAAAATGGGCCGAATCCTGCCTCCCAAGGCATCGATATCGCTCCGTGAATCAAAGGTAGTCAGCATGGTACGAATCCATCCCTTGCAAGGAATGGCGTCATCATCGAGAAATGCCACGATCTCGCCTTGAGCCGTCTCAATGCCGTTATTGCGCGCAGCAGACAACCCTTGCTTCGCTTCGAAAACGTAGTGAACGTTCAAGGTTCCCACATGACGATGGATAAATGAGTTTGCAATATCCAAGGTGTGATCTGTGGAATTATTGTCCACGATCAGAATCTCCGCCTGTGCCAAATCCTCAAGCTGAGTTAAGGATTCTAACGTGATGTGCAATAAATCCGCTCGATTGTACGTACAGATGACGATGGATACCCTAGGTTTGGATGGGTTGCGTACCATGGCGATCCTCCCTTCGCTACTCCTTTTTCTTAAAAGGCGTCTTTGGAACCAAGCAGCACAACGACCGTCTTTAAGACGATTTTAATGTCGAACAGCAAGCTGCGTTTTTTGATATAAGTCAAATCCAACTCGACCATTTGCTGAAAGCTGACATTGCTTCTTCCACTTACTTGCCATAACCCTGTGCAGCCCGGCGTTACCGCCAAACGCTGTTTCTCATAGGGCGTGTATTCCTCCACTTCATTGGGCAAAGCAGGTCTAGGTCCTACCAAGCTCATATTCCCAATGAACACATTCCACAATTGCGGCAATTCATCAATGCTTGTTTTCCGAATCAATCGACCTACACGTGTAACACGTGGATCGTTTTTCATCTTGAACATCGCACCTTCGACTTCATTTTGATCCATTAGTTGCTTCTTCAGCTCTTCGGCGTTCGACACCATGGAGCGGAACTTGTACATTGCGAACAAGGTTTCACCTTTCCCGACCCGATTCTGCTTGAAGAAGACCGATCCTTTGGGATCCTCGACTTTAATCCAGATACCAATCAAG
The DNA here is from genome assembly GCF_013204855.1 of Paenibacillus alba. GTDB lineage: Bacteria > Bacillota > Bacilli > Paenibacillales > NBRC-103111 > Paenibacillus_E > Paenibacillus_E alba. The sequence goes on from NZ_JABMKZ010000011.1 coordinate 121,221, forward strand.
AGAAATAAAGGTGATAAGAACAACATTCCGAGGAATGAGAGAAGGATATCAAGTGTGCGCTTTACGAACAAATAGGATGACAGGCTCTTCCCGCGTGGGACTCTCGAAGCTTGGTAATAGCTTTGCTGCGGGCCCAAATACTCATAATCCTCCTGCAGTTCGCGCAAACTCATTATCGCCACCTCCCATAATCTCTAACAGCGGTGCATAGTTTTCTTTGATCAGAATCGAAGCCATAGCTTCCATCACATCAAAGCGCAAATCTTTGCTCTCTAAGGCAAAAGCCATCGTTGTAAGAATATAGCCAAGGCGTTCACCCACATCATAGCGAGTTCCATCGAATTGGTAAGCCAGAACGCGTTCTATTTGATTAAGCTTCTGAATAGCATCGGTCAGTTGGATTTCTCCACCTGCACCTTTCTCTTGAAGCTCCAAGAATTCGAAAATTTTAGGGGTGAAAACATATCTGCCCATGATGGCAAGATTGGATGGAGCTGTACCCAGCTTAGGTTTTTCTACAAAATCATTAACTTGATACAAGCGGTTATTTTGTACGCCGGGATCAATAATACCGTATCGATTGGTTAATTCAGACGGCACGGACTGCACACCGATAACTGAATTTTCAGATAATTCATATTGCTGAATGAGCTGTTTTAGGCATGGCACCTTAGCTGTAACAATATCATCACCGAGCAGCACGGCGAATGGTTCGTTGCCGATAAATCGTCTTGCACACCAGACGGCATGTCCCAAGCCTTTGGGTTCCTTCTGGCGGATGTAATGAATCTCAACTTTAGCGGAGCGCTGAACTTCCTTAAGAAGCTCCAGCTTCCCCGTCTCCAACAGTTTATTTTCTAATTCAAAAGCGTTGTCAAAGTGATCCTCAATCGCACGCTTCCCTTTTCCGGTCACGATAATAATATCTTCAATACCCGATTCAATGGCTTCTTCCACGATGTATTGGATAGTGGGTTTGTTGATGATTGGGAGCATCTCTTTGGGCATCGCTTTCGTGGCAGGCAGGAATCTCGTCCCTAATCCTGCAGCCGGAATAATTGCTTTTTTCACCGTTTTCATCTAATCTCATCCTCCTATCGATTATGGAAAGTCTAGCCTCAACCTATTGACTGAACACGATGCCAAGCATTCTGGCTCCCGACTGTTCTAGCTGACTTCTGGCTTGCTTCGCCCATTCACGCTTGGTCTTGCCGTTCTTCGCTACCAAGACAACGCCATCGCTGTACTCGGTCAATAAACTAGCATCTGTATAATCTAACGTTGATGGGGAATCCAAGAGGATCACATCATATTGCAGCTTCAACTGACTGAGCAGCTCTGACATGCCCCTTGAACCTAGAAGCTCTGACGGATTCGTAGGTTGACCGCCTGCCGCAATCAGATCAAGACCTCTAATTCCAGTTGGCGTTACAATTTCTGCCAAACTTAATCCTTTGTTTAAGCCGTGGAGCAGACCTTTAGTGTTCTTAACACCGAACAATTCATGGATGGCAGGCTGGCGTAAATTGCCATCTACGATAACGACGGACTTGCCTTCTTGGGCATACGTGATCGCCAAGTTGGCTGCTGTCGTTGTTTTGCCCTCCTGCGATTTGGGCGAGGCAATCAAGAGCACGATGCCCTTATCCGCAGGTACGATCTTCTTGTGTCTGATTGCAGTACGCAAAGCGCGAAACGCTTCTGATACCGGTGACACCGGATCGAGCTCCGTGACAAGCACGTTACTTAACTGTGGCATAGGTTTGTTCGCCTACCTCTCTACTCGCTGCTTTAGCCGGTTTACCCACACCATTCTTCTTGATCGTTCCAATGGAACTGAGGACTGGTAAACCAATAACATGTTCAGCTTCTTTTTCAGAGCGGATGGTATCATTGATATTTTCTAGGAAGAAGAAAACACCAATAGCTGCCATAGCGGAGAGAATGAAGCTCACGGCTAGGTTGATGACCATACTTGAATTTACAGGGAGCGGCTTCACCTTCGGATCGGAGGAAGAAAGAACTTTGACATTGTTCATGTTCATTAGGCCTGGAATTTCGGTTATGAACGTGTCAGCAAGCGCGTTGGTAATCAGCACCGCTTTATCATAGCTCTTGTCTTCCAACTCAATTTTGATAATCTGTGTCTTGTCGGTTGAGCTCACTTTGAGATTCTTCAGCAGCTGCTTCTGCGTCAGATTGAATTCAGGGTGACTCTGCAGCAACAAGTTAATCGTGTGATCCGATTTAATAATTTCCTTGTAGCTCTCGATCAGGTTTATGTTCTTTGTTACCTCGTTTAGATCCATTGCCTCTTCACTCTTGATCATACTGCTTACCAAAACTTGCGTATTGGCCTTATACACCGGCTCCACGAAAGTTTTGCTGACGTAGAAGGTTGTCAGGCAGGAGAGAAGAACGAACAAGCCAATCATCCACAGCTTTTTGCGAATGAGCATAAAGTAATCCAGAAGCGATTTCTCCATGACACCCTCCCGAAAAAAAGATTTTAAATCCCAAGAAACATCATTGATTTTCCAACTATTCTAAGCTATTATTACTGTAATGAAAGCGTTTCATTTGATTTACCCCCACGATCGAACAGACATTCAATCACTCCTTTATTCAGAGCATTCTTCAATCTCTTTCGACAGTATTAGCAGGTTAACATCCCAGAATTCGTATGGTGTCAGAAGGAAGAAAGAATGCCGCTTTTTGTCATTTATTTGGTTGTATATCAAGCTTATATGAATTCTCAGAATTATGATATTACTCAATATTGTGATTTTTGGGTCTATTTGGTATATGCACTATTGGCTATATGTAAGAAAGCAATGGTATACTTTCGGACCAGACGAGCTTCGGTTTGGTTATTGAAAACTGCTGACTAATCCCTTAGATTGTGCTAACAAAGCCGCTTGGGTACGGTCATTTACACTTAATTTATTAAGAATTTGACTGACATGCTTCTTCACCGTAAACTCCGTAACCATCAACTTCTTGGCCATCCCTTGATTCGACAACCCTTCCCCAAGCCCAATCAATACTTCCCGCTCTTTGGGGGTTAGCTTGCTGAAGCTGTCTTCATCCTCTTTCTTGAACAACATCTCCATCAGACCCGGATCATAGTATTTCTTGCCTTTGAAAATCAACTTAATGGCTAACAGCAGCTCTTCCGGCAATGCTTCTTTCAGCACATATCCGTCCGCTCCAGCAGCTTCCGCTTTCCTGACATCCTGCTCCATGGTCGATGAAGTTAGAATAATACTGCGGCAGGACGACTCGCGAATCTGTTCCACCACTTCGATCCCGGAACGATTGCCTAGTTTAAGATCCACGATGGCTAAATCGGGCTTTGTTTTATGAATTAACTCCATAGCTTGTTCAACCGTCTCTGCTTCGCCTGTCACTTCCACATTCGCTTCCAGCTTTAATACGGCCGATAAACCTTTACGCACTAAAGGGTGATCATCTACGATTATGACTTTCACAGTAACACCTGCTTTCGTTAGAATGGGGTTTTACTTTGTCTAGCCCATCGCTTGAAGTTCATCCGGTACTTTCTGTTCTTGCTGTTGTATGGGTAGTGCCACTTGGATATGCGTGCCCTTCCCTTCATTGCTGGTGATGTCAATCGTTCCACCCAATGAATGGACGAGCAGCTTCATGTTATTGACACCGAGTCCGGATGACATCGGATCTGCTAACCGTTCAGTTACAGAGAATCCACGTCCATTATCCAAAACAGATAAATGAATCTCACTCATTTTAATACTCAATTCCACATAGATTTGCGTACTGCTGCCATGACGAATGGCGTTTCCTGTTGCTTCGGAGATGATGCGGAACAACGCCTTTTGATAATTAAGAGGTAAACCATGATCGTCACCGGTTACTTTAAAATTCACTTTGACCGCATGGAGCTTGGACAAGCTGTCCAAATGGGATTTGACGGTCGTAATCCAGAAATCGCCGCCATTTTTCCGTGAGCTTAGACTATAAATCGTTGAGCGAAGCTCTTGCGATGCGGCCACCGACGATTCTTGAATCACTTGCAATTGTTCCTTAATCTGATCTGTCGAAATATCATCCCATTTGCGGTTCAGGGAATGTACAGCATAGACGATACCGAACATGTACTGAGAGACGCTGTCATGCATCTCATCGGCAATCCGATTCTGCTCCTCAATAATCATTAATTGGTTCTCTATTCGCTCCAACTGGTGTCTTTCCAAGATCACCGCACAGAGCTCTGACAGAAAATACAACTGCTTAACGAACCAATGCCTTCCTTCTTCATAACTTGAACGCTCAATCTTCACCCCCATGACACCCCAGAACCGGGTCGACGACTTGATCGGAATAACCAGAAACTCGCCATGTTCAGGCAGTGTCATCACCATGCAGCTATCCAACTGTCTTAACTCTGTGACATTGCTTTCGATGGCTGCACTGAGCGACGCTTCGACGCCTGCTTGGGTTACACCTTGCGTAATAATTCGCTCATCCCGCTCATGTCCATTCACATCCCAGAAAAATGACATCCTCAATCGCGTTAGTTTAAGAGCAAATTCAGCGAAAATAATTTTCAGGTTCTCCGATTCGCTGTGCGTAGCAGCTTCTACAATTTGGTAGAGAGATTTCATGTGCTCCATCGTTTCCGTCGTACGCGTATTGGCAATTTCCAGTCTGGTTTTCACACCGACGAGTAATTGGATGGATAAGGTCATAAACAATAGGACCAGATAGAAATGATTATCACTAATCAACATATGACCTAATGCCTGGTGATTCGGATTAACAAAGATGAAGGAAAAAGCGGTGACAAATAAGAAATAACTGATCATCATAAACCAGCAATATACGGAGGAAAGATAACTGGCTGCCATCCAAGCAGGATTGAAAACACACCACAGGAATGGACTTTCCATTCCGCCGCTGAGAAGATGCAGAATCATCATACCTGCCATTTCCAAGCCAACCGTGATTTTAACAACCCTAGAAGCTTGTCCACTCTTGGTATACATGTCTGTTATCCATTTGGCAAATAAGAATAAAGAGAGGATAATACACATCTTCAGCCCTATTGGGGGCCCGCGATCTTCAATCGCATAAACAAACGAAGTAACAGCTAAAGAAATATATCGATACAAGTAAAAGACTTGCCCCTCACCTGAGAACATTCTTCTCATTCGTATAACCATCCCTTACCTGTTATTTAATTTTTTACAGACCAATCCCGTCATTATTTAGATTACTTCTTCAACAATACCCAAGATGACAGTGAACAAAACAGTAAAATTTTTACAATTATGTCCATGACTTATTCCTATAGGGTTCGTGTAAAATGTATTTTTCTGTCTCAAAAAATGGAAAAATGCAATTTTCAGGCATTCTGATCTACTTATTTTGATCACATTGGCCTACTTACGCTACAAATCGTTTTTAGGGAAGGAGATAAGCACCAGACAAGAATTCATTCTTTTGTCTCATAACTTTTTTTCAAAAAATTAATAATAATCCCACAAAAAGGACTTAATCATGTAAGGATTCCTCACACTTGTAATGAGGTATTCCTTATGGATGAGAATGAATGGACCTCCTTCAGCACGACAGGTACATCAGTGATGCCTGCAAGATCAAATATCAGTTCCTTGTCTGCCAAATGTTGGTTGCACCTAGAAGGTAGCTTAACCTTACCAAATAGCAAAATTTATATAAATAGGAACCAAGATGGAATTCAAAGTGGTAGCTAAAACCTAAGAACAAAAAGAAGCTGCCTATAGAAGCAGCCCCTTTTCTGATCATATCTAGTTCTAACTACCTTCGCCGTTGCGATTATTGTTCCATAATAGGCAAACGCCAGTCGTTGCAATGCATGAAAGTTCCCGGCGGGTATTCAAACGAACATTCGGACACCAGTTGAAAATGAAGCTTGCGGCATATCGCATTGGAGGCTGGATTATCGACAGAAGGAAAAGCATGAATGAACCTCAGCCTTTGCTCAGCTTTGGCTTGTTTGATGGCTTCAGCGGTTGCCAATGCTGCAATGCCCTTGCCTTGGAATGGAGGAAGTACCCCCCATCCCATCTCGTAGACCATTTCTCCTTGCCAACTGGTTTCCCAGTAACCTACATTTCCGACGGAAACACCTTCAGGCATAAGTACGATGCTAAACATTCGTCCTTTCCCCACTGCACTTAGGTCGCAATACCGCTTATGTCGTTGGTGCACCTGCTCATCCGTCTCAGGTCCCCCTAAATGATCCAGCATTTCGGGAATATTTAATTGATGCAGCAGGTCAAAGTCCGTCTCTGCCCATGGTACTATCTGAACCGCGGACTTCCAAAAAGTAAAGCAACAGAACCCATACGTGCTAAAAGTTTCAAAAATAGTCCGATCAACATCGTCTGCTTTATAATTTCGATGAACAACCTTTTGGTTATCTTCTTCCTCTCCATAAGAGATTGCCCACAGTTCAATAGCAGTTTCCTTTTTCATGATGGACAGCACATAGTCAGTTAGTTGATCTAAACATGTTGAATCGAAACTTCCGCCAAGCCAATAAATATAGTTCTTCTTAATGTATCGCTCCAAACCGTAAGGCGGGTTTTTGCAAATACAGACTTGCAATCCCTCTGAATTCGCTTTTTTATCTGCATGATTGACTTCTGGAAGCGGATAGTCAGATGCCACGAATCGAAATAAACTCATATCACATTTCTCCTTTATAACTGTAAACCAAATCTTTTCAACTCCACGAAGATGCCTTCCAAACGCCTGCCTTTATCCGTTAACGTATACTCCACGCGTGGCGGCACTTCTGGGTACACCTTTCTAACCAATAGGTCGTTAGCTTCCAACTCCTTAAGTCGCAGCGAGAGGGTCTTGGGACTTATGCCATCCATAGATTTCAGCAGATCGCTGAAGCGCAGCGTTCCTTCTATTAATAGGTCGCGAACAATTAAAAAGGTCCATTTGGTCCCAATTAAATCTAATGTCTTGGCAATTGGGCACAACACGCCCGGTTCGCCTTTGGTCAATATGACCGGCTCATGACTATTCATGTTCTTTTTCTCCTTCTAAACTAATGATTCCTTAAGGGAAATTATAGGTAATTAGAAGCATTACGGCAACTATTCATTTATCCAAAATCAAAATAAAACCCCTGAGTACCCATTAGCTGTGGGCTCAGAGGCTTACGTCAAGCCATTCTAAATGCTGATTTCTAGCTCTTGCTTCAAACGATCAATCTGCAGGCGATGATGACGGAAATGCATTTCGATCAACTGAAACCACTCCTTCGCATGAAGCCCGCCGAATCTAGGATGTGCAGCCGTCTGATGAACTGGAGCTGTCTCCAGTTGAGGTTGGATTTCCTTCAGCTTGCTAAGCACAGCTTGCAAACCATTCATGATCTGCTCTTTGTCGAGTGGCTGCGAAGGCGTGTATTGCGGTGACGCGGGAACAGAAATCTTGATCGGCGGAAAGCTTGCTGCTTCAAAAACAGCTTCACCAGCCTGAGTTTTTCCTGCGATTGCGTTTACGGTTGCTTCACTCGGCTGTAAGCATGTCTCGATATTTCGAATTTGCATATACAGCGACGTTTGGATTAAATGAACATACACTTGTCCTAATGACCATTCCGTTTCACTTGGCTGGCGTGTCAACTGCTCCATGCTGAACTCAGTTAATTCTGCCTCATACAAGTGGATGATCTCTTCAAGCTTTTGTAATGTTTGTGTCGTATTCATAGGTTATAAACAGCTCCTTCTTGATTTATAGCCTCATCATACACCTTAGTTACTGACAGCATCCTGTCAGTAGCTCTTGGACATCAATTCAATTTCTTCACGAACTCGAATGCGTAAAGATTCTGGTTCCATGACTACGATATCCGAGCCCCAACTGAGTACCCATGACAGGATATCTTCAATCTGTCGGACGCGAAACGTCAGTTCCAACTGTTCATCTTTAACCGCCATTTCTTCCAAGTAGAAATTATTCGATTCTTTGATGCGGTTCGCAATCCCCTGCTTCGCAAGCATGCGTACATGAATATTGCGATCATCAACGGTTTTGTAATTTTGAAGATTGAATTCAGCAGGAAGCAAGAAGGTTTCCGTCGTAACGATCAGATCGCTCATTCGGGACAAGCGGAAATGCCGGATCTCTTGCCGCAGCTCGCAAAAAGCAATTAATACCCAAGAACCATTAATAAGAATAAGGCCATAAGGCGCAACTTTACGAACCAGATGGCGATGTGATTCGGTATCAGCCCTAATTTTGGAATATTGAAATTGCACCTTGGTAAGCGTCAATATGACTTGACGCAGTATGGCTAGATATTCCTTCTCCTTATAACTGACCTCAGCTAGGTTAGGATCTACAACTTTGGTTGTCTTGCGAATTCGATGTACCTCATCGAGAATACGTTCTGGTAAAATCGTTTCAATTTTGGACTGGGCTGTCTGCGCCTTCGCCCCATAGCTGGAATCGAATTTCTGTACGACAAAATCCGTCCCAATCAGCAGCGATACCGCTTCTTCAATCGTAAAGCTGAGTGGCGGCAAAAAATAACCTTCCATTAAGGAATAGCCGATTCCTGTCGACCCGACGACCGGCACTCCCGCTTCGCTTAGAGCCTGAATATCACGATAAATCGTTCTGCGACTGGTTTCAAACGTATCTGCCAAATCCTCAGCACGCAGCGTTCCTTTGCTCTGAAGTTCCAAGACGATAGCTAATAACCGATCCGTTTTGTTCATATGAACAGCCACCTATTTCAATTGTTAATATAATCGTTTGGAATATCCTTCTGCCAAACGATCTGCGATAACCTCAGCAGTTATCCCTTCAAGCTTGGCATGATCTGCCAAAATTGTGGCCGCTGAAGGCAGCATCTCTCTTTGCAGCCAGGACTCTGGCTCCCACAAGCCTGAACGCTTAAACGCTTTTGCGCAGTGTAGAAAGCACTCTTCCACCTGCACCACGATGCCTAGAAGCGGATCTTTATCACTCGCCCGCATCGCTTGAAGCAGTTGTTTATCCTTCGTAATAAAGGCTCGACCATTTATTCGCAAAGTCTCGCCGAAACTAGGAATTAGAAAAAGCAATCCGATTTCCGGGTTACTGATCATGTTTCGAAAGGTATCTACTCTTTTATTCCCCGGACGATCTGGAATGATTATTGTTTTCTCATCGACAATGTGGACAAAACCAGCTGCGTCCCCCCTCGGAGAAACATCACATTTGCCATGCGCATCCGCAGTTGAGATGAATACAAACGGCGACTTGGCAATGTAATCACGGCAATGTGCATCAATGTGAGAAATGACCTTTTTATTCACAAGCTCGCTCGGATAGCCAAGTATCGAGCGAAGCTCCTCTTCCGTAGTCACCAATTCGTTGGGATTAATCTTTGGCAATGACAACCCTCCCATTTGCATCTATGAAATAATCAGTGCTTGCTTATGAAGAGCATAATAACACATTTTCTCGTAAAAAGGAGCCTTTGCAATGACTTCATTGGCTTTACTCATTGATAATTTTAAAAGTGAGCTTAATCATCTTAACACTTTGAAACATGGCTAAATAATCAACCATCCCCTTCTCATCGCTAGGATCATATTGAACATCTGTTGGCGTAAAAAAGAGAAATACCTGATTCCCTTTTTCGCCTATTTCCGAGATCGGAATGATTCCTTTTATTTCTTCTTTGCTTAAATTCCATTCCTCTTTATCCCATACAGCGAGGGTAAATAAGATACCTGTTCCAGTTGCCTTGTTAATAAAATTAATACTGTGACCATAGGAAACCGCTTGATCAACGATGTCATACTTGTCAGACCAGCTTAAAGGCAGCTGAAGTGAAAAATGATAAGTATCATTTTCATACAACATGGTCGTGATTGGCTGATAGTGTTCCTCTTTGGGCGGGTTCGCCTGCAAATGGTCAAACTTTACCTTCATTCGCTCAATAAATGTGACGGCCTCGGTTCTTGTAACAAAGTCACCGCTATGAAACCCGTCTACACTTAGCTCAGTCTTCCCTTCAGCCAATCCAGTATCAAGTACATAGCGAATTGAATCTTCTCTGCTATAATTCCTTCCTGTGGCATTCGCTAGCATTTGAGCGACCATTCCTCTGGACATACTCATATGTGTCGTTGCATGACCCCCCAAGGAGGATGGAGCAACAGTTTTCCAATTCATGTTATTTGCGTAGGTTGCATAGGGTGTTGCCCAATTCGAAGATTCTGGACTTGGTGCAAAATCTGCAGGGTGATAGGCTCTAATTAGCATCGCAATAAATTCAAATTGATCAACTTCCGAATTTGGCTGAAATGTGCCATCCGGATATCCTTCAATAACGGCATGATCAAGTGCCCATTGAATATGCGGATATCCCCAGAAAGAATTGGATATATCAGAAAACGATTCGCTGCTAGCACCTGAAGCTGTTGCACATGTACTAACCATTTGGAGGGAAAGTAAAGTCAAAAGGACTTGTTTTTTATACTTTTCCAAAAAAATCACCTCGTTATTTATATTGTCAAAACGTACATACAAGATCCACTTCATTAGACGTCTTGCAGCATATAAAGTTGTTAAAATAAGGAAATAAACGTCTTTGAACTTCAACATTGAAAAAAGCCGCCTTTCGGCAGCACAGTTCCTCTATGATGGGCATCCTACATTCGTAGTTTCATTAGCAAGCTGTTGGTTTAATTAGTAGTAAGCAAGTAATAAAGGAGGATACACCTATGCCCAATAAAGTTCACCTTGAGGCTGCTGCTCAGAAATTTGCCGATGACAATGCAAAACCCCCTTTCCTCTTTGACCTTGGTCCTGAAAAAGGACGAGAAACGGTCGACAAGGTGCAGTCAGAGCCCGTACATAAAGAACCCGTCGATATAGAAGATTTTACGATAAAGGAAGGTCCGATCGGGCCCGTGTCTGTGCGAGTTTTACGTCCCAAAAATGCTCCCGATCCGCTCCCTGTCATCCTCTACATCCACGGAGCAGGTTGGGTGTTTGGCAACGAGCATACACATGATAGGCTAATTCGTGAACTAGCCGTTGGATCCCAATCTGCTGTTGTTTTTCCGAATTATAGCTTATCGCCGGAAGCTAAATACCCAACGGCCTTAGAAGAAATCTATGCCGTATTGCAATGGGTTGCGGAGAACAGCCGCGATCAAGGCTTTGACGCAGAGCGCATCACCATTGCAGGCGATAGTGTTGGAGGGAATATGGCTGCTGCGATTACTTTGGTCGCCAAGGAACGCAAAGGTCCGGCCATTCGGAAGCAGCTTCTGTTCTATCCGGTAACCGAAGCCTCCTTCGAGACGGATTCCTATGAACAGTTTGCGACAGGCTATTTCCTGCGCCGCGATGCGATGCAGTGGTTTTGGGATCAATACACGGCTGATCCCCGCGAACGCGCGGAGATTACGGCTTCGCCGCTGCGCGCAACGCTCGAGCAGCTGAGCAGCCTGCCGCCCGCGCTGATCATCACGGGCGAAGCCGATGTGCTTCGCGATGAAGGCGAAGCCTACGCGAATAAGCTCCGCGAAGCCGGCGTGCCTGTCACCGCCGTGCGCTTCCAAGGCATCATCCACGATTTCGTGATGCTGAATGCCTTGGCCGACACCGCCGCGGCGCGCGGGGCGATACTGCTCGCGAACGCATGGCTGCGCGAGCAATAAAAGCTGCTTCGCAAGTTTTCATTGAAACTAAGCTGGCCGTTAAAAGAGGCTGCCGTTTGTGCCGGCAGCCTCCATAAATTGTTGCTGATCCATACGATCATCAAAAAGCCTGACATCCCAGGCACTAGTGTGCCGCTGCAACTGAAAGCCTGCGAAAATGCAGGCTTTTTTCAATGTATCACCGAAAAAGAGGAAAAGCCTGCAATTGTGCAGGCTTTTTGGCCTTTTTCAGACTAAAATCTAAAAAGTACCGCAAGAACCTGCACTTTTGCAGGAATTTAAGAATATGGGTCATTCTGAGCGAAAAAAGATGCACTATTGCAGCTTTTCCTCATTTACCAGGCTAAGCTATTTATATTCATCAGCTACTGCTTTTGGGCACTTTCCGAGCTGTACACATCCGAATATTTCGTATCTGACTTCTCCCAAACGTCTGCATATGCGGGATTTTGCTGAAATTCTTCCAGAGCAAATGAACAAGATGGAATGATTTTGCGGCCTTTCTCTCTCGCTTCTTCAACTACCAAATTCAGCAACTGATGTCCAAGATGCCGCCCGCGGAAACGCGGGTCAACAAACGTATGATCAATGACCCACGTATCCACATCAACAAGCTTATAAGTGATTTCCCCTACCGTGCCGGTTATCGTATTTAAGATATAGCTGTTCCCTTGTTTTTGGACAACGACTTCTTCTTCCGCTTCCCGAAATGTTGGATTGATTTGATTCATAAATGATGGCACCTCCTGAAGGATAATAACGAATTAGTCATCATTACCCTTTGAAGGTGATCCTGAACCATCCCTATAAATCAGTAACGGCTCCCTTGGAGGCCGAAGAAACTAACCGCGCATATTTAGCAAGCACACCTCTGCTTACTTTTAATGGCGGCTGAATCCAAGCTTGCTTGCGCTTTTCTAATTCCTCAGCTGTGATCTGGAAGGAAATTTCCTGGGTTTCACTATCAATCGTGATCGCATCGCCATGCTGGAGATAAGCAATCGGTCCACCAACTTGCGCTTCAGGGGCAACATGCCCGACAACAAAGCCGTGTGATCCCCCCGAGAATCGGCCATCCGTCATCAGCGCAACTTCACCGCCCAGACCTTTTCCTACTATTAAAGCCGTGACAGAAAGCATTTCCGGCATACCGGGTCCGCCTTTGGGACCACAGTAGCGAATGACTAGCACATCGCCTTTTTGGATTTCATCTCTGAGGATCGCCTCCGTTGCCGCGGCTTCGCTGTCATATACCCGAGCTGGGCCGGTAAATCGCAGCTTTTTCATGCCGGACATTTTGGCGATGGCTCCTTCCGGCGCCAAGTTTCCTTTTAATACAACAAGAGGACCTGTAGCTTTCAAGGGTTTATCAAAAGGATAAATAATATCCTGATCTTCCCTTAGCGGTGCAGCTTCCGCTAGATTTTCAGCCAACGTTCTCCCTGTTACGGTCAAACAATCACCATGAAGCAGTCCTTGCGCAAGAAGCAGTTTCATGACACCTGGCACTCCGCCAATATCATTCAAATCCTGCATCGCATATTTACCACTGGGCTTCAGATCAGCAATATGCGGGACCTTCATACGAATCCGTTCAAAATCATCATACGTTAACTCAACTTCTACAGAATGAGCGATGGCGATTAAATGCAAGAAAGCGTTGGTTGATCCGCCTAAGGCCATAACAACTGTGATCGCATTTTCAAAAGCTCGCTTCGTCATAATATCTCGTGGATAGATGCCTTTGTCCAATAAGTCGATAACCGTTCCGCCAGCTTTGACACATTCTAAGGCTTTATTTGCCGAGATGGCAGGTGTAGAAGAGGAACCCGGCAGACTCATTCCTAAAGCTTCTGCGGCTGAAGCCATCGTATTCGCGGTGTACATGCCGCCGCATGCTCCTGCCCCAGGGCAAACACTGCATTCCACTTTGTGCAATTCTTCTTCCGTCATGCGCCCATCATGATATTGCCCCACAGCCTCGAACGCGGTGACGATATCCACATCTTTCCCATCCAGCTTCCCTGGCTGAATCGTTCCTCCATACACATACACCGCAGGCAGATTCATTCTGCCAATGGCCATTAAGCAAGCTGGTGTATTCTTATCACATCCGCCAACTGCAACCAAACCGTCAAAGCGTTCTGCGCCAGTAACGATTTCAATGGAATCGGCAATGGCCTCGCGGCTTGGCAAAGAAAACAACATTCCGTCATGCCCCATGGATATGCCATCGGAGACGGTTATCGTGTTGAATATGAGCGGGGCTCCCCCGTGCTCCTGAACGCCTTTCTTGGCGTGCAAAGCGAGATCATTAATATGAATATTGCAAGGCGTAACCTCGCTCCAAGTGCTGGCAACACCGATCATCGGCTTCTTGAAATCCTCATCCTTGAAACCAACCGCACGCAACATCGCACGGTTGGGAACGCGGTTCACGCCTTCGCTTATCACTTTACTGCGAATTCTCAAGTCTTTCTTGTCGGTCATAGGGATGCATCCTCTCGTATAGATCGTTGATTTGTTATATGCAATATATCGCATACGAATATTGAATGCAATCTTTTTATTGTGAAAATGAAAAAGCCTCTAACGCGACCACTCAATGGATGAGTGACCGCGTTTAGAGGTAAAAAAACTGAGACGGCTTTTTGGGGCGGGCTCAGCTTGCTTTTTCGGGGGTTGGGGCTTTTTTAGTTCATGAGACTGCCTTTTTCGCAGGCTCATGAGGCTTCCGGCTACTTTTTGCCACTGAGACGGCATTTTCGGCGGGCTCAGCTTGCTTTTTCAGGGGTTGGGGCTTTTTTAGCTCATGAGACTGCCTTTTGGGCAGGCTCGGCAGGCTTCCGGCTACTTTTTGCTACTGAGACGGCATTTTCGGCGGGCTCAGCTTGCTTTTTCAGGGGTTGGGGCTTTTTTAGCTCATGAGACTGCCTTTTTCGCAGGCTCAGGAGGTTTCCGGCTACTTTTTGCCACTGAGGCGGCATTTTTGGCGGGCTCAGCTTGCTTTTTCGGGGGTTGGGGCTTTTTTAGCTCACGAGACTGCCTTTTGGGCAGGCTCGGCAGGCTTCCGGCTACTTTTTGCTGCTGAGACGGCATTTTCGGCGGGCTCAGCTTGCTTTTTCGGGGGTTGGGGCTTTTTTAGTTCATGAGACTGCCTTTTTGGCAGGCTCATGAGGCTTCCGGCTGCTTTTTGCTGCTGAGAAGCTCGTCAAGTAGAATATAAAAGGAAAAGGCATTGATGTAAACATGATCACCGTGCTAATGTCTAATATAAAAAATAACCGATCGCAACCAAGGCAAGCAGTGAAAGCCCCCCAGCTATCGGAAGGGGCCTGAAACTCCTTTTCTCTGCCTTATCGTACCAGTGTGCATTTCGCGAGCGTCTCTCTATCTCTTTGACCTGCTCCTCGTATCTTTTCTCTATCTCATATAGATTCCACATGGCAGCTCCCCCTATTCGTTGGTGGAAACGAATTTTACCATGGTCGAAAGTACTTCCTTTTTCATGAACAAACAAGCAAGAAAGGCTACAATCGCGAAAGCAATGCTGATGGCAAAAATATGTTGGAAAGCTCCAGTGAAAATCAGCTTAATATTCATCAGCAGTTCCGCAGAAATCCCCTTCGGAATGCCGCCATTCATAATCGTTTCGCTCGTTCCCTCGGGAAACTGAGCGGATAATCCCGAGATCCCACTCGAGATATTTCTGGACAGCAAGCTGCCAAAGATGCTGAAACCAAGCGTAGTTCCAATTGCCTGGAACAACTGAACCGTTGCAACTCCTACCCCGCTATGCTCCTTCTGCACAGATTCCTGCACAATCAAGTTATCCGAGCCGAATAGTACGCCAATACCGAGTCCGAGAATGAAAAAGGCAACGATCACATAGAGAACGGTCGTATCGACACCTATGCGGGACAGCAGAATAAAACTAATGAAAGGAAAGACAAAAGAAACGATGAAAAGATGCTTGTAAGCAATTTTGGTAATCAAATTCCCGCAAACGATACTCGCTGGTATGGCACCGGCCATGAAGGCTAACGATAAATAGCCTGATGCTGTTGGTGATAAGCCCATCACATTTTGAGCGAAGAAAGGGAATCCCGACATACCGCCCATAATGCCCAGCATTGTAAGAAAAACAATAACAGATAACACGATAATCGAGCGATTTTTAAATAAGACTAGTGGAATAATCGGTTCCTTCGCTCTCGCTTCAATCCGCACAAAGAGGATAATCAGCGCTCCAGCTGCTATTAATAAGCTAATGATGATGGGAGAACCCCATGAATACCCTTTGACATCAATGAGAACAGGAGCAAGCAGCAGGGACAGCATCGACAGTACAAGCGTGAAAGCTCCCGCCCAATCAATGACCTTTTTCTCTGTCCCGACAGACTCGCGCATGCCTTTGGAAACAACAAACGCTGAGGCAATTGCAACCGGAATGTTGATGAGAAAAATCCAATGCCAGCTAATATGACTGACAAAATAGCCGCCAATCGTCGGCCCAAGCAGTTGTGGCAGAATAAGCAGCGGGCCTACCAAACTTTGTACTTTCGCTCGCTGTTCCAATGGAAATGTATCTCCGATGATGATCATGGCAAGGGGCATGAGCCCACCTGCTCCGATGCCCTGAACGCCCCTGCCAACCAAAAGCATCGTCATGGAATCTGCGAAACCGCAAATGATGGACCCGATCAAGAACAAAGCCACACAGCTTAAATAAATCTTCTTGCGACCGTAAATATCAGCCAGTTTGCCGAAAATCGGCATAAACATCGTGATGGAGAGCATGTAGATACCGGCAACCCACCCGTATAGCGATAAACCGTGCAAATCTCTAATAATGGTTGGCAAAGCTGTGGATACAATCGTTTGGTCCAGTTCCGAGAATATCAGACCTAACAGCAATCCGATAAGAACCAGTTTCTTATTATTTCCTTGCGTTTTCAAAAGGACACCTCATCTTCATCCATATTGGTTGCTTCTTCTTACTTCTCTATAAGCATAAAACCAAAATGAACTTCCTTCATCCGACTTGGGGATTTAAATTGTCTCAGTCTGGAGAACTAGAATGATTGCCGCTTTTTTGGGTGAGTGGGCTTAACAGTGCTGCTCCTATGACAAGTAAAACGCCGCTAACGATATATACCGTGAGTAGCGATAGTTCATTTTTCAAATAGCCAGAAACCGACATCCCCATTACCATCATCCCCATAAAAATCGATGTGATCGCTCCACTGACCCGTCCCATGAACGCACTTTCGGTATTTCTAATCATAAGGGTTTGAATACCGATTTGAACGCATGGATAAAATAAACCGGCAATAATTTGAAGCACAATAGTCAACACAATGTTGTGTGATACGCCAACTAGTATCGTACTAAAAGCACTAACAAGTAAACCAACGGCAAGCAAAATTTGTGGTTTAATCTTTTTGGCGATCCCCATGATACTAATACCGCCTAACAGCATCGCTGCCCCATTTGTCAGTAAAAGCCACTGTAAAAATGATTTGTCTAACCCCAGATTTTCAATGACGATGAACAACGATAGGGGTTGAATGATGCCTGATGCCACTCCCGTGACAGCAAAGGTTACGCTTAGCGTCCTCAGTGAAGGATTAAACCATAAATACCGAAGTCCAGACATCATATCTTTCATAAAATGACTTGAGCTTTCGGATTTTGGTTCTTTGTGATCGCGAGGAAGCCGCAGTAAGATGACGCCTGAGCCACAGAACATAACAAGTGTGAGCATCAAAGAAACTTCTATACCGAACTGAAGATAGATAAAAGTGCCAATAATCGGACCCAAGACCATAAATATCGCAATTAAGGTTTGATTCATCGCCATCACGCCTTGCAATTGTTCCATGGTTACATGCTTCTTGTAAATTTTCATGGCAGAAGGCTGTGAGAATTGAGATAAGCTTGCCGATACGAATGTTCCTAAGAGCAGCGCAATCCATGAACCGTAGTGAAAAGCAATAAGAACAATGAGTACAGATAAGGCAGAAATGAAATCCGCTCCGACCATGGTTCGTTTTGGCTGCCAGCGATCAGCGAATGAGCCTCCAATTATAGCAAACACAAACATAGGCGCATACTCGACAACCGAAATCAGAGATACATAGTGCGGATCATTATTCGTCCACTCTGCGACATATAGCAGAACAGCAAAATTGCGGATCCAAATACCCAGCTGCAAGAGCACACGGGATACGAAGATGGTTCGTACATAACGATTTGAAAACATGTGAATTCATATCCTCCCTTTAAAATTATTTTCGGAGCAATAAAGTAAACATTTTTATTTTATTACCACCAATAAATAGACATATTACATTAATGTTTATTAAATTTCAATGTATTTATAATAAATTTATAGATAAAATGCATTTTTGTCTATAAATTTAAAATGAACGAAAATAAAAAAACGCCTTTCGGCGTTCAGTCAAACCAACTCTTATTTCACGAAAATTAGAACCTGATTAGGCCCCGTCCGTTTCATGACCCGATAACCGGCAGCCGCCGCTTTCCCTACACCGTCATCATTAGGCATACAGTATCCACCAGCCAAGCAAGTGCCGTCATCACGGACTCGAAGTTTACCTACGACTCCAACAGCGACCCATTCCGGCCGTTGTAAGCGAGGAATATACACTTGTGATTCATCCCAGTTTGGATTTATGATAGGTTCCTCTTTGATAAAGGCCGGTCGAATGACCACCCCGAGTTCATTCGTTACCTCGTGAACAACCACATCCTGATATTGAATTCTTCCCCATTCATCGGTGACAAAAAGGTCATGCCATCTTAGTTCGCTCGAATCCGCAATGATCGCTGGTCTCGCACTGACGACCCCGAGGATGTAATTATCCATTGTATTTGCTTTTCGAATTTTATCACTTGCATGGTCAAAAGTAACAAAATAACCTACATCAATCGGCCCGCCATCTGTGGTTTCAAACATTTCCGCATAATCCGCTGCGTTCGGAGACAGTACGGTCCCATCCAAATATAGATTTCCTGTACCGCCTTCAATAACAGCTGAATTCAGCGTCGGTCCGTCTACAATCCCATTGGCCAAGTGCCAAGAATAAGGAAATCGGGATGAGCCATTTTGTCCCATGATATGAGAACCAATATGTGCGGATGTCACTGTCGTATTTTCTCCCTCGGCATGGGACTCTGCCGCCAAAGCCATTGTTTGGAATCCCTCAGCATGGGAAACCTGACCATCAGCGATTGTGTTTGCCCCTTCGGCATGCGAGTAATTACCGCTCGCCGTTGTTCCTACGCCTTCCGCATGCGAAAAGGGACCACTAGCCAGCGTATTCGCCCCTTCGGCATGGGCAGAGGGCCCGCTGGCTGTTGTTTGAAATCCTTCTGAATGGGAAGCTGCTCCAGTAGCTTTTGTTAGTTGTCCCTCTGCGTGGGAACCCACATTACCACTGGCAGTCGTTTGCTGTCCCTCGCTATGGGATGCGGTACCGCTTGCAATCGTGCTTAGTCCCTCCGCATGGGAGAAATCTCCAATTGCCATTGGACCTGTTGAGCTCGTAACATCTACCGTCCCCCCTTCGGCGTGGGAGGCAAATCCAATGGCAAGCGTGCCTGTCCCCTCGACATGTGAACTCGACCCGCTCGCAA
Source organism: Paenibacillus alba (assembly GCF_013204855.1). Taxonomy (GTDB): domain Bacteria; phylum Bacillota; class Bacilli; order Paenibacillales; family NBRC-103111; genus Paenibacillus_E; species Paenibacillus_E alba. The sequence continues at coordinate 140,594 of NZ_JABMKZ010000011.1, forward strand.
TGTTAGGAGCAGGGGTTCCGAGGGTGTCTACGCCGCCGCCTTCCGCATGCGAAGCTCTTCCGCTTGCTGTATTCCCTTCCCCTTCAGCATGCGCGGAGTTGCCAAGCGCTGCGCTCTGAAGTCCTTCCGCGTGAGAACCTAAATTCCCACTGGCGACAGTCATCAGCCCCTCAGAGTGAGCAGGTGATCCACTAGCGAGAGTACTTTGCCCTTCGGCATGGGAGAAATTCCCCAGCGCCTGTGTGCCTGTTCCTTCCGCATGCGAGGCTTGACCATTGGCGAAGGTATTGCTGCCCTCGGAATGCGAAGCAATCCCCGTTGCTAAAGTTGCCATCCCTTCCGCGTGTGCAATATCCGCTGTCGTTACGCTCAAGTATCCTTCTGCATGCGAGGCGACTCCTCCCGCAGTTGTTGTGCTTCCTTCCGCGTGTGCCGTATCCGCCATTGTCATAGTCAAATAACCTTCCGTATGTGAAGCAGATCCGCCCGCAAACGTCGTGCTTCCTTCCGCATGAGCCGTATTATCTTGTGCAATTGTTTGAAAGCCTTCGGCATGGGATGCTACACCGTTGGCGAATGTACTTAATCCCTCTGCATGTGAACAGTTCCCATTGGCATTTTGATTACAATTCGGATTACAATTGCAAGCCACATCATTCCCCCCTTTTGTATGAAAAATAGATTGAAGATTCATCTGAGATGAATCATCATGTTATAGATTATGTGTTTAGCAACCATTTGCTTGGATATATTCATTAATGTGAGAGAGTAATAGTCTATTTTAAAAAAGTTGAACTACTACTCCTGTTTCCTAGTACACACAAAAAGAAAAGAACCCGCGGAAGCCGCGGGTCCAAATTACATGCCATTATTTCGTTACCTTAACATTCATCGTATCACTCCAGGTTGCTCCTGCACCATTAATCAGTTCAGCACGATAGTCATAGCTGCCTTTGGCCTTATTAGCAATCGTTGTTACGGCCGATTGAGCCGATGGTGTTGAACTAATTAATGCTTGAGTATAGACGAGATCACCATTTTCATACAAATTGTACGTTGTTGCGTTCGTTCCCCACCACATGTTCATGCTAATCTTGAAGTTCCCATCGCCATCCCAATTGTCGTTCGACAGGACGGGTTTCTCCGGATTAGCTTTGGTCACTACAACCGTACGTACACTGCTCTTCGTCGTACCGTATGCATTCGTCAGCTCTGCATAGTAGCGATAGGTGCCATTTTTCTTGCCGCTGATCGACGTTGCTGCTGTTTGTGCATTTGGCGAGTTGTCGGTAAGCGTCTGAGTATCAATGAGCACATCATTCTCATACAGCCTATACACATTGCCGTTATCTCCGTACCACATGTTCATCGTTATCTTGTAATCCCCATCTTGAAGACCAGAGTCATACCCATTGTCATCTGTAAGAACAGGAAAGCCCGGTTTGTTTGTACTTTTCGATGTGATGTTGCTTACTTGAGCCACAGCCGTTCCTTTATTACCCGCAGCATCAACGAATTCAAAGGTAAAACTGCCATTAAAGGAAAAGGCATAGCTGATTGAACCTTGATTATTCGTGATTGTTACAGGTTCGCTCGGTGTAAGTGTAGCAACAACGGTTCCGGCAGTTGGCGCAGTTTGGCTGTAGGCTACCGTTGCTGTAGGAATTATTTTATCAATATTACTAACAACAAAGCTGCTTATTTTCGATATTTGACCTGAAGCATCAGTTCCTCTTGCAAACAACGACGTATTCTCAGTAATGACGACTGGAGCCGTATACGGTTTCCATGGACCATTTGCACCCAGCCTAAATTCCTTCACATACGCAGTTGATGGGTAGCTGATTGTAACCGTAACATCTGTATTCGTCGGTTTACTGATATTCGCGGCAAATACGGCATCACCCAGCGGTTGGCCAACCGCAGTAATGCTTGGAGCTTGCGGCATGGTCATGCCATCACCCAAATAAAAGCTCGGATGAGGCGGCTGATTGTAAGAAATATTTTGCCAAGCGACACTCAATCTATACTCTGGATCGTGCATTAGCGTATAGATGCGATAGTCGGTTTTATCTGTAGTCGTATAGATGCGGAGTGCGCTGCTGTCTTCTGTTCTCCACATGGCTTCCTCTCGCCAATCACCGAATAAATCAGCCTGAAGATTGGGTGTTCCCTTGGTTGTATTATTCGAATAAGTCCCTTGTGCCTTCATTATATTAACGGGCTTGTTATTCATATAGTCCCATTTATCAATTTTGCCGACACCTGCAGCGATCGCGTCATTGTAGTCATGATCCAGAATCTCGCGAAGCAGATCTCCATCCCACCAGATACCAAAGTTGGCACCTGGAATCGTATCGGAGATTTTCACCCCTTTGGCTGTATAAATACCTCCCGTAGTTGAGTTCCATTCAGATGAACCAACTGCCCATGTCTCCTCACCCTTGTAGCGGGGATCAATATCGCCTGACATGCCTCGGCCCACATCATAATTCGTAGCAACTCCCCAAATTAATTCACCCGTGGCCGCATCCCGGAATTCAAGGCCGGAAGGGTTCGGATAATGCTCATGTACAGCCCATACTTCCATACCAGGACGATCCGGATCTAAGTCGCCCAGATGCATCGCATCCCCGTGACCAAGTCCTGTGCTGTATAAGCCTGTGCCATCATCATCCAGTGCCATGGCGCCGTAGATAATTTCATCCTTACCATCGTTATCGACATCGGCAACACTGATGCCATGATTCCCTTGACCGGCATAAGCGGAGTTGCCCGGTTCGCCAGAATCGAAGGTCCATAGCTTGGAAAGCTGACCATCTCGATAATTGTAGGCCACTAGTACAGTTCTCGTGTAGTATCCGCGCGCCATGACTAGGCTTGGTCTTTCGCCATCCAAATAAGCAATAGCCGCATTGAAACGATCCACCCGATTTCCATAGCTATCGCCCCAATCGGCTACGTTGCCCCTTGGCGGTTCGTAGCTAGTTGTTACCATCGCTTTGCCAGTCAACCCATTGAAAACCGTCAGAAATTCTGGTCCGCTTAAAATATAACCTGTAGCATTGCGATAGTCTGCATTGGCATCTCCAATGACGGTTCCAGTGCCGTCTATCGTCCCATCGGCTGTCTTGAAAGCTACTTCCGCTTTCCCGTCACCGTCCAAGTCATACACCATAAATTGGGTATAATGAGCGCCGGCTCGAATATTTTTGCCTAAGTCTATACGCCATAGCCGCGTACCATCCATTTTATAGGCATCCATGTAAACATTGCCGGTATACCCCGCCTGCGAGTTGTCATGCGCATTCGATGGATTCCATTTCAAAATAATTTCATACTTGCCATCACCGTCCAAATCACCAACACTGGCATCATTGGCACTGTACGTGTAGACTTCTCCAGCAGGAGTTACACCGTCTGCCGGTTTTTGGATTGGAATATCAAAATAAGGCTGATTCCATGGCTGCACGGAGCCATTTGCCGCTTCTTCTACTCCGTCGTTGACAGCCCTAACCTCGTAGTTGGAAGTCACTGTTCCTTCCGCATCCTCATAGTTCGTACTTCCGGTAATCGGCTGCGCATTTATTTTCTGTCCATCTCGGTAAAGATTAAAGGTTATGGAAGCTGGATCTGTCCCCAGCAATCGCCAACCGACATAGACCCCTCTGTCTGTCTTAACGGCCACAAGCGAGCGGTCCAAGTATTCCATTTGTCTGACCAGCTTCGTTGTTCCCGGTGTTGCCAGCACTGCCGACATTTCCGAAATACCGCCCACGCTCACGGCCGCTACACGGTAATAATAGGGAACCGTTGTCAATACCGTCGAATCCGTGAAGGTGGTTGTTTTGGAGCTTCCCACCAGAGTGAAGGGGCCGCTTTCTTTTTTAGCGCGATAAATCGTGTAGGATTTCGCATTGATGACTGGTTGCCAGGACAAGCCGATGTCCTTTTTGTTAACAGATGTATAGATAAGTTCTGTAGGCGCTGCCGGCTTCGGCTTGCTTGGGTCAATCGTAGAAACAGCTAGCGGCAGTGATGTGACCGATTCACTCCCTGTTTTATCTACAGTAGTCACTGTGTAAGTATATGGAATTCCAACATCGATGGTCTTATCTATAAAAGTGGGTTGAGACACTTCTGCAAGCTTCGCAGCATTCGGAGCTTCATCAGCCTTTCGATAAAGCCTGTAGGCAACCGCATCTTCTGAAGCATGCCAGGAAAGACTCGCCTGTGGTTGGTCCGCTTCTAAGTCAAGACTATCCAGCTTCAAGCCAGTGGGTGCTTGCAGAACAGGAGTAATTTCAAGGCCGTTCACAATCGCTGTGCTGCTGCCGAAGACGAAATTCATTTGACCGTCTCTGACTTGCACTTGGTTAAATACCGCTTCTGAGATCGAATTCTTCGCTGCGGACACAGTGCCGTAGTCTTTGCCATCAATTACAAACGAAGTTTTGGCTGAGCCGGATAGATCTCCTACATAGGCTTTGACCGAGTAGGTCCCATTGGGCAAATCAACCATGAACTCCCAGCCGACATTGAAATAGCCTAGCCAGTCTCGAACCAAATCATTGCCGCCAGCACCGCGATCACGCGTAATCATGCCGACATTCGACTTGATTCCATAACCAAGCGCAGGTGTATATAGCGTGTTTAAAGTAACACCTGTATAGCCTTCGGCAACCGGGCTTCCAACAGGACCAAAATCATACTTATACACCGCAGATTTGGTCGTAAGTGAAATGACATCCGAAGGTACGGATTCTCCCCGCCCATTCACTGCTGTTACCTGCAGGTCGTAGGCAAATCCTTCTTTCATTCCGCCTAAGCTGGTTGTAGGTATGGTTGCTGTTCCAACCAATGTGTAGGCTGAATCCGTGGACAATTTGCGATAAATCTTATAAATTTCGGCTGTTTCTACCGCATCCCACTTTAACACTGCACCTGCGTTGCTAATACTTCCAACCGTAAGACCTGTTGGCTTCCCAGGTATTGCAGCTGGTAGATTGGCATCTTTGACGAATGCCGATATGGGCAATCCTAATTGTTTAATACCTCCAGAGAGCAAGCGTGCGATCTGAATCGCTCCGTACTCTTGGAAATGCGTATTATCTGCCGAACCGTTAGGAAAGGCTTGATAAATACCTGGTTCCAAATGAAGGAACACAGAAAGAGAAGCCGCAGGTCCAATCGAATCATAATAGGCAACGCTGAGTGTGCTCAAATCGACTAATTTGACATCCAGCTCTTGGGCGACTTCCTTCATACCCGCCACATATTCGGGGAAGCTTACATTAAATTTGCCAGTATCTGCATTGAAATCCCGACGTCCCATCGGCGTAACCAGTACCGGTGTTGCACCACGTTGGCGTGCGCCATTCACATAGGTTTTCAAATAGTTTTTGTAATCTGGTACAGAGGCATATCGTTCTGGGACGCTGATCGTTGCATCATTATGGCCGAATTGTATGAAGAAGTAGTCATTCGGTTTGATGGTACGCAATATTTCGTCCAAACGCCCTTCTACAATAAACGATTTGGAGCTTCGACCACCGATGGAACGGTTGGAAAATGTCACGTTATCCGTGAAATAACGAGGAATCATTTGCCCCCAGCCCGCCTGCGGCTTCCAATATTCTTCATAGGTCTGTACCGTTGAATCCCCGGCTAAATAAATCGTAGGAATTTCACCGGCTTGACGAGCCTCCTGCTTCGTAATAACAAGCGAATTGATTTTCGGCGCTGTCCCGCTAAACTCCAAGTTTAGCTGGCCGTCAACCAAGGCAATGTCGAAAGAAGTTTCCAGGAATTGCCCCGCCTCCTTCGACGTTTGAACGACCTTCTGAATGGACTCAGCTTTGATCGCTACATCTGTCGCAGCGGCTGCATCGCCTGCTTGGATCGCTACCGTGTAATCACCGTTCGGTAAATCAACTTGGAAGGCTGTTCCCGCAGGTGAAACAAAATCCGATTTCAGTGGATCTGCCGTTCCCCGATCACCTTCACTGACAAGCAGCGTGTTCGCAAATCCGTACTTGATCTGCGCCGAATAAGCGGAGGCAGAGGTTACCCGAATATACCCATCTGCTAAGGCGCCGGGCCCGAAGTCGAACTTGAATGGCGAGCCTTCAGGAAGCGGCTGGGCTGGCACATACTTCGTGCTGGAAACTGTGCTCGAAGCAGCCGAAACACCTGCACTGTTCGTTGCTTTCACTTGGTAATACTGAACCGTTGAGGCATCCGCCGACGCATCGGTGAAAGTTGTTGTGGTTGATTGCCCAACATTAGCGAACTCGCCATTTAGCGAGCTAGCTCGATAAATCAGATAGCCATTCGCACCGCTCGAAGCTGTCCACTGCAAGCTCACCGCTTGCGCTTCCACCTTGCTTACCGTTAGGTTGGTTGGCGCCGCCGGAATTTGAAGCGCTGGCTGTGCAACCTCTGCTATAACAGCTGCGCTTTGAGCTGAAGCTGCTCCTCCTGCATTAACAGCAGCAACTTGGTAAGAATAGCTATAGCCTACAGTAACACTGGTATCTACATAATCTGGTCCAGTAACTCGAATCAATTGAGCGTTAACCGTATTGCCCACGGTTGTTCGGTATAAATCGTAGTACACGGCATCTGTCACGCTGTTCCAATGCAGCGTAACAGCCGGCGTAGTGCCAGTAGTTGTAATTTGGGTCACAGCTAGTCCATCTGGAACAGCCGGCGGCACATGAAGAACTGGCGCAATCGTGATTCCGTTAACATAGCCATTATTGCCAAAATCCAGCGTCATTTGACCATCGCTCACACTCACGCGGTAAGTCGCAGAATTAACCGCTTGACGCGATTGAATAGTCCCCATCAATTGACCTTCAATCGTGACAGATGTTTTCGTCGTCGATGTACCTGTCAGCAAGTCACCGGAATAAACCGTTACATCATAGCTTCCATTAGGAACATCAACTTTGAACGTATAAGGATTGGAAGCACCTGGGATAAAAAAGTCCGCTGTCAGATTATCGCCAACCCCTGTTCGATATCTCGAATTCACATTAGCCGTTAAACCGTAGCCAAGCTCAGGCGTGTACAGGAGTTTATCATGAACGGCAGTAAAGCCTTCCATGGTTGGACTAGCCGCCGTCCCAAAATCGAACTTCCATGTTTGCTGGGAGCCAGCAGCATGCGCCGGTTGTACCTGAAATGGAATTCCGGCCGCAATGGTATAGATCAACATCATCAAACTAAGGACAATCAACATCATTCGCTTCAAGTGAATCTTCACAGTCATGCCTCCTCTGTTGTTTCAATGACCTTGTACAGAATTAACCCGCCTGTCGTGTATGCGTTTTCAATACTTAAAAGCATTCTTTCCTAGATAGCCGCTTTACTGCGTATTTCATCATCACCATCCTTCGCCATGAACTTCGTTCTCGCAGGTTACATAAAGTGCCAACCTCCTAACTTCAAATATAATTCTGATCATAGTCGCAATTGGCGAATATTCCCATCTAATAAACCGTTGTCTTTGTTTAAAAAACAGAGGGCACTTTTAAACGCCAAAAAACGCACTCCCCGTGCGTTTGCAATCTCGCTTATAAGTAGCAAATAGCCCATAACTTCTATTCCCTAGGAGCAGCATCATCTCCACATGTGGACTGCGCCTTGTCTGAACAAATAAAACAAAGCAAGGTTTGATCTTCTGTAAGAACTCCAGTAAGAAAACCTTCCATGCAATAAATTTCTTTCTTGCATTCGCGACAAAGACCCGCCAGCTCTTGCATCTTCATCCCTCCTATTGTAAAATACTCCCCAACCTGAATGTGCCACCTATAAGCAGTATCCTTGGCTCACTTGGGAATGCCTGCATAAGTGCAGCTTTTTCCCATCAAATCGAGTGAAAATATGAGAATTCCTGCAATTATGCAGGCTTTTTATGCATTTTCGTCATGGAACGGAAAAAAGGTTTCCAAAGGATGCATAATCGCAGGCTTTTCACCATTTTGCCTATTCGCAAGGCGAAAAAGATGCATTTTCGCAGGAATTATCAGAAATAGACGGGCACTTTCAGCTTCGGCACAACTCAACGTCGCTCAAGCCATATTCCTATGAACTATATTAAGTTCTTTCCCCAAAAAATATCCGCTCTCAGGATGAAGAAAGCTGTCCACAAGTAGATAAATCTACTTAAAGGACAGCCCCTTTTTGACGGTGAATTGATAGATGGTACTTATGCGATGAACCTTACATTGGCTTGGTCCTTACCTCATCCTTTTATGCAGTACGTGTACTACACTGAAGTGTCTGCGGCACATCTCCTCGCTTCTATATGGATTCAACAACAACTTCCCTGGTATTTATCTCGTTGAATGCTCAACGGAACCACACCTCTCTTGTTTCACCGTCATACAGTAGGATGTCCGCTCTTGCTATTCTTATACATGGGCATCAATAAATTCCCTTCGGATCACTTGAATGTTCTCCTGATGACATTCCTCTGTAAAGCTCGATGGAAAAGCATGCTCCTGCTTTAGAGCTTCCAGTGCCAGCTCATCGTTTTCGATGACTGCCCGGCAGAGACGATCCAAATAATCGGATGCCATCTTAAGACGCCTCTGCATTTCAACTGAATCCGCGGTAGCCGCCCCATGGCCTGGTACGAGCAAATTAACACGATGTGATTCGTATAGATGCTCGACTTTATCCAAGGTTTGACGATAGCCTTTGGCGCTTTGATAAATAAAAGGCAGCTCAAAATCAGATAAATAATCACCCGCAATCACAATTCCCTGCGGTTCAACGATCGTGATCAACCCATCTGCCGTATGACCTGGAGCTTGATAAAAGGTGAGCGTCGTGCTTCCAACTTGAAGCTTTTCGCCATCCTTGTGGATCACAAGATCCAGCTCTGGAAAAGATAGGGGATAATTCCTTACTACATAATGCTTGGCATCGAACTCGCGGATTAATTGGAGCTTACGTTCTTTCTGCGGATGCTGCTGCAACCCAGCACTCCCTATCGTTTGGGCATCGGGAAATGCTTGATAACCAATAATATGATCAAAGTCCCCATGCGTGAACAACAAGTAAATATCCCGCTCTCCTTTGATCCTATTGACATACTGCTGAATTTCTTCCACTTCATTTGGCAACCAATTGGGATCCACGACAAGTATAAGATCTTCGGTTTGCACTACAGTAGATGTCGTTTGATATAGGACGCTCTGGAACACGGTTGCGTGTTCGTTTCGATATTGAATCATAAACAGCAAACTCCTTTTTAGTGTTTCTGGTTATTCATGTCTTCGATGTCCTTAAGAGATGGCAGATCCTTGACATCTTCCCATTGGAATTTGTCCAATGAAATCAACTATCAAAGGCCAAATTGAGAACTTTCACTGGAAATATGCCAATGAAAATCCGAAAAATCTCAAAAATGTCTGCTTTTTCAGATTATACATTGGAGTTTTTCCATTGAAATTCCTTCTAGCTTTTAAAACTAGCTTGCATTGGAAATATTCCAATGCAACCAGCCTTTCATTTCATCCCTTCTCAAGGGAGGAGGATGCCCCTGCTTTCCATTCATTTTCATACATGTAGAAGGGGTAACTGAAGCGAACAACCTCACAATTGTTGTGCATCTCTTGGAAGCATTCGAACCTGTTTCAAGTAAGCAACCACACGCTCATCATCCTGCAAGGGATAACTGCAGCCTAATTGCTGCGCAATTTCTGTGCCCATTATTCTCGTTAATTGCAAGGCTTCAAATAAAGCATCCCAAATCTCATTCTCATCCCTCTGCTGCATGATAATCAACTCGCCAAAATAAGTAATCCATGTTTGGTCTTGAAGAAACAATTCCGGCTCTTGTGCGACATAAATGACGTCTTAATCACAAAAAACGTCCTTTTTGACGTTTGGGTTGACCCGTGACCCGTTCAACAGAACGGCCCTAATTCCTGAGTTGGCATTGGCAAAATCCAAAAGCTGTGCCAGATCTGCTTTTTCATTACGCATATCGAGATCTCTTCCTTTCCCGAAGTTTGTCTCACTGATTTCTATGTAATATCACTTTCACTTACCTTTTCGGCAACAACTATCAACTCCCTTCTTCCTTCCAACAAAAAAAAGACCTGAGTCAATACCCAGGGCCGTATCTCCAATCATAAACTTATTCTGATTTCTGATGGTTCGCGTAGACACCGACAATCGAAAGCACGGCTGCTACCCCATTGGCAATAGCATTCACAGTATCGTCTTGAATAAGATCAAGACCAAATGCGTTCAAGATCAGTTTGGCAGCCCCTAATAAACCTAGGCTTAATGTGTAGTAATTAACCTTCATTTCTCTCACCTCCTATTAAAATAGGAATGCTATATCGTATGCGAGAAATTCAGCTTTGGACAGGTCAAATAGCAGGGTGTCATGACACAAAAAAAGTGCCGTCACCTCCGCAAAGGTAACAGCACTTCGTTAATTATTTATTTGCTGCCGCAGGTTCAGCAGTGGCTTTAAATTTGGAAGAAACGTAGGTCTCTGCTTTCGCTTCTGTTATCACTTCAGCGTACATCATATCAGGTTTCGGATCATGCAGCGTATACGTAATCACCGCTTGACCATCATCTTTGAACTGGATGCCGGTAATTTCGATCGTGTACCCCGGATTTGGCTTATCGCCTCTGGAAAGGGTAATCTTGTTCACATCATCATTCACTTTATCAATCTTAACTGATATTTCTTCAGCGGGTACAGGTGCTTGTGCATGAGCGTCCATAACTTTCGTTGCTTGGTACAGCCAGTTAGCCGCTTCGCCTCTAGTCACTTCAGCTTTGGGATTAAACTTGCCATCTTGATCCAGCTTCGTTATTTTATAGAGCAGCAAACGCTGCAATGTACCTTGATAATCGACATTAATTTGGTCTGCATCCTTGATTTCAATGAACATTTTGATCAATGGGAAGTTCCCTTTTTTCTCAAGTGCGCGTACTAACAAATCTCCGAATTGCTCTCGGGTAATTGTCGCATTCGGATTGACATCCTTAGGAATTTCCAATCCATTATAGTGAGCAATAATGAAAGCATCCGCATACCAAGCATCATTCGGAATGTTGGTATATGTGTCAGAAGCTAGGGGTTGCTTGATGAAACGAATCGTATCCAAGTTCAGGTTCAACCCTTTGACGATCATTTGCACCGTTTGCGCATAGCTGATTTTACCCTTTGGCACAAAATGCTCATTATCAAATCCGCTTACTACCCCACGTTCTTGTAATGCCTTCACAGCCTCCGCTTGTCCAGCCTCCACATCGGAAAAGGCAAATGCGGTACCAAAAGTCAAACTGCTTGCCAGTAAAGTGGTTACGGTTAAAGTTGCTATTTTTTTCATGCGATTTCTCTCCTTTGAGTTGTTTGTAGTCATCCTCGCTTTCGAGTTATCTTCTTAACGCTGCCTGTTTGCATAATGTTGCAAGTATTTTTCATTATTATTGTTAAGCTATTGTAAAGCTGTCATTATGCCCTCCCCCAGCTTCAACCATGAAAAGGCTTACAATGATAAGAAGCTCTTCATTTACCTGTCAAGGAAAATTTACTCATCAATTTTTAAGCAATTTCTAATAATGGTTGAAAATACTAGGCATGGCATGACTTTCCGTTGTCCTCGGTAAATTCTAGGAGTTTTTACTTGTGGTAAAGTGAGAGAAGATGGCGCAAATCGCCCATCATTTATTCCATAAGGAGGAAGTCTTTCATGCACAAAAAGAAACACTACTTTGGAAAAACAGCAATTTTATCATTAGGTCTTACACTTTCTATGCTTGGTGGATTTTCAGCCAGTGCGCTAGCTGCTCCCGTTGCAACGGCAACTGTGAATAAAGGGGTTAACTTCCGAGCTGATCAAAGCACCAATGCCGCGGTTTTGGGCTTTATTAATGCCGGGACAACCCTTTCCGTTGAAGCCGCCAATGACTATTGGGTTTTGGTTGATTACAAAGGTAAACAAGGCTATGTTTCGCGGTCTTATGTTACCGTTCACGAGAATAGCAAACCACCTTCAACCCCCCCTGCTTCTAGTATAGCTACTAAACTCATCAATACAGCTAATTCTTTCAAAGGCAGAGTTACCTATGTATTCGGTTCCAAGGATCTACAGCGCCTTCGTTTAGATTGCTCATCATTCACGCAATATGTCTTTGCGCTTAACGGTATTGACATCCCGCGTTCTTCCAAAGCACAATCGCAAGCAGGCTCCTATGTGGCCAAAAACAATCTGAAAGCAGGAGACTTAGTCTTCTTCAGCGTAGGGACGCCAGGCGTAGTCGATCATGTCGGCATCTACATGGGCAATGGGCAATTCATCAATAATTTGCCTAATCAGGGCATCGTCGTTTCAGACTTCACGAATGCCTATTGGACAAGCCACTATATTACAGGTCGTAGAATGTAAAACACTATTTCTTACATAGCCGCTCAACCCTTGCTTAGTTCGGGGTTGAGCGTTTTTTAAATTCACATGTGTGTCCTTTGCTCGTTTGGTTCGTTCACTCTTTGGAGAAAAGCTTCGTAAAACGGATCGTTTTGATCTCATCCATGGACTTCTTCACACGATTGTTCAGCGATTTTTTATCTTTCAAATTAAACCGCTCCAGCTCATGCCCTGGATCTATAATCAAAGGTTTAAGACTTATATCTTCTAAAATCTTAAGCGTCTGTTGATAGGCCAAATATCGTTTGTCATCCGGTAAAACCGATTTTAAAGATTGAAGAATGGAGAGTAATCTCTCAGCATACATAAGCTTCACGATACTATCAGCCCCCATCATGTGGCGGATTACAAAAGTCATTACGCCTTCCAGCATGCGAGCATCCTGATAATACTTAGCAAGTGCCTCTAGCCCTGTCATCGCTTCCCAATCTCGAATGGATAATTCGCTGGTAAGCTTATCCATTATCTCATGATACCAGGTGATTTCTATCTCTCTTTCAATTCCGCCTTTTTTGTATGCTTCGAGCACGCCATTTTTGTGCATCTGGATGAAATGACCTCGGTATAACATAAATAACTCTTTTGCTGCAACTTCCTGTTCGTTCATCGTATCACCATTTCTATCTGTTTTGAACCTTGATTATCAAAGACTTAGTAGAGCAAGTGCACCTTCATGTGTGGGATCATAAGCTACAGTCCTGTGAGCGAATTCTTTTGCTTTTCCGGCTTCATTTAACTCATAATAGCAAATCGCCATTTCATAGAGAATGGAAACATCCTCATAAGTTTTCAATGTTAGTAGGTAATACGGTAAGGCTTCTTCAAACATCTCCATCCCATACAGAAGCGAAGCACTTTCTAGCGCCAAGTGATGCGCGTTGTCCAGCGGATAATACCCTCTCCACATCAAAGCGATGCCTTGCGCGATCCCCCCAAAGTCAGCCTCTTCCCCGCTTATTAGCAACTCAGCCAACCGTTTCGAATTCTGCAAAAAGAACTGCGTATCATAGCCGCTCAATCGCCAAAAGGCTAACATTTGCGGGATGTTCAAAGCATCTGCATAAGGATCCAGCCACTCTTTCACGGTAATAAAATCATCAGGTCCGAACTGTTCGACGAATCGACGATAGGCTAGGCGCGTATGTCCATAGCTCAAAGGTTCTGCCAGCATAAGAATACAGCCAACATTCAGGTGGTGGTATGCGTGTTGAGTGAATAAACTCAAAGCCCCGTTATGCTCAAAATACGTCGAGATTGCATGATAATTCGCTGTCAAAGAAAAGCTTCCATGGTGAATCAGCTCCGGTGGCTCATTATATTCCCAGCTTTCTAAGCGATGATCGCCTTTGTCTGCAGTTAGTAGAAGAAAGCCTTCCTGTGAAAACTGGCCGAGCCGTTCCAGACATCGAAGTCCCGCTTCCGGAAAGAGAACATGCGAGTCCTCAAGTTTAGCTGCGTATAGCTCCATAAGTGCTCTGTAACGATAGGAATGCTGTTCGTATTCAGCCGATTTACGATACTGATACTCGCAAGCAATCTGTTTCAGTTTATCAGAAGCACTCAGCTGCGCGGCATGTTCGGGAAGCTCCATCGTAACCAGACATTCATAGATTTGATTATCCTCTACATAAATTAATTCCTGCGGTATACTATCAAAAAAATAATTGGCAACGATGAACAGCGGCTGCTGCAAATCCCCCTGACGAATTCGCATTCCTGACTGTATCAAAATAAGATCTGTATCTTCTACCGCATCAAATACGGCAAAGTCCAAAATCCCTTGCTCTACAAACGGAAGTAGATCTGGATGCTGCTGCCAGAAGGCCACATTGCCTGCGGCCAAATCACTCATCACATAACGATAAGGTGGAATGGGAATGCCTGCATAGGCAGTTAGCTGCGACAGTTCTTTCATGATATGAAAGGCTAATCGACCTGATCCGGCACCGAGTTCAAGAATGGTAACTGTTTCTGACTGATCCCCCAACCTCGCACGATCCTGCAGAAAACCAAAAATCATCTCGGCATACGAAGCAGCGAGCAGCGGATTACTCGTTATATAAGACGGAACCTCATCCCCCTGCCATGCCCCAATGCCTTGCTGTTCATAATAAGCCCGCTGCAGCTCCCAGATCGGAGCTTTGCTATAACGATAAACCTGTTGTTCGATTTGCGACATCACTTGAACCTACCCTGCTCCTAGTATGGAAAAAATTACTTTTATCTTACCATAAAGTGAGAGCTGGGCAAAAAGAAAGCCAGTTACCGATGCGAGTCGGTAATTGGCTTTTTCAATACACTGCTTGTCACTTCACAAAGGAAATACAGTTTCTAATGTGCTGTACGTTGAAATGAAGCTTATTTTCATCAGCTGTTACAAGCTCTATGAAAGAATCATTCATTTTCTCAAGCAATCCGATTTGGCTCGCATGTAATCCAGCATCCAAGCAAATCATTTCTCCTTCTAATCCTTTCAATACTTGTTCGAATGTAAGAGGAAGTGTGTCCAACGAAGAATCCGCAGTATCTGTTGTCCACTTCTTTTGGTTCATGGAATATGGCGTTTGATGAGATTCATAGGGACTAATCCATTTGATATGAATGATTGGAATATACAGCTTTGGATAAAGTGCCGAGTAGAAGACCAAATAATCTTGCGCAATAAATTTCACGTATCCGTGTAATGTTTGATGATCAGACAAGTAAATTTCTACAAATCTATCAACTGCAGTATGCAGTACGTCAACAAAATTGATGTGACCTGTTTGACTAATCGGATCGGGTGGTGCATCCTGATTCGCATTGCCTTCTGTATTTAACTCAATATTTTTGATATGCGTGATTGGTAGGTACACATATTTCTTATCCATGTAAATGACGATGATATCCGTCCCTGCATCAATTAAATAGCCCATTTTATCCCGATCTCCAAGTAATTCTATATGCACCAATTTGCCAATATATAGATTGAAAACCATCATGATTGAAAACCTCCTTTTGACCAACATTGTTTAATAGAGCCAGCTAACCCAAAATGCAAGACATACAAGCGTAAAAATCAAAGCAGGAGGAATTGTTATAAACGTAACTTTGCAATACTCCTTCCAGCTCACTTTCACTTTGTTTTCTTTCAGAATATGAAGCCAGATCAAGGAGGCTAGCGTACCAATTGGAAGCAATAATGACCCTAGATCACTACCCACAACGCTTGCCAAATAAGTTACTTTGAGAGTAAGTGGATCTAACGCCATTCCTGTTAAGGTAATCGTGCCGATCATCAGAGCTGGATGATTATTAACAAGGGTTGACATTACCGTGACGAGTCCACCCATTAACAAACTGCTATTTAGCATATCGCCGGAAGCCAATGGTTTTAAATAACGGACAAGCATATCCGCAAGACCGATATTGTTTAACCCATAAATAATGACATACATTCCAAAAGCGAAAATGAGTATGTGCCACGGCGTCTTCTTTAGCATATCAGCGGGGGATATTCTCAAATACAACCAACGCCATAGAAGTAGAACAAAGGAACCTGAAACCGCTACAATGCTAACCGGTATACCTAAGTATGAGGCTACGAATAGACTCACACGCACCATGAAAACAAATAGTAAGATATTGGTCATGAATCTCGTTCTATTTTTGGCAACGGGGAGAAGAATTGGAGATTTGACATACAAAGGATGTTTGCCAGAACCTATCCTTGGCAGTTTTTTGGGAAGAGTGCGATAGAAGCAGAGGAACAAGAGAAGCAAGAAAAACAGCAAGCCGAGTGTAGATGGAATAAACATCATTAACGTATGCATGTACAAATCCATGCCAACAATTTTGAGTGCGATAAGATTAACAATATTGCTGACGCCGATCGGTGCGCTTGAAGCGGTAGCAATCAGGGCACCTGAGAGTAGATACGGTATTTTTTGATGGTTCTTCAAGCCTAGATTTTGGAGGACAATGATTAGAATCGGTGTTGTTATCATAATACTGCCGTCATTATTAAAAAATAAGGTCATCAGAAAGCAAAGCAAGTTAACATACCAGAATAAGCGAATGCCAGAACCTTTGGCACGGGCCATCAGCCCTTCGGCAGCCCATTGAAAGAATCCAAAGCTCTCCAAAACAATCGCCATAACGATTGTGGCCATAATAGTGATTGCCGCATCACTGATTGTATTTGTTATTTTGAGTAAATCTGTTAAAGAAACACTCCCGCTCAAAAGGACAAGAATGGCCCCTCCTGTGGCCGGAATCGCCTCATTAATCTCCTTAGGGCGCCATAGAATGAGTATAACCGTCATTACAAATGCTGCAATCGTAAGGGATACCGTTGCGGAACCAATCATGAATTTTTCACCCCAATTCCAGAGAAATTATCGCATTTCATTCGTACATCAATGAATCAGACATCCATTCTCTTAATGTACGCAATGTCTGACATGGATAAATCAGGTGCAGCTGTTTGCTCATAGGCTTCTTCAGCTTCATATTCGGTATATGGCGGTTTAACGACGAAAAATAATAGAATTCCAGCCAACAAAATGATGAAAAGAACGACCATTGTCACTCCCTCCCTTCTACCATCTACTACCATCTATCATTAGTAGATATTGATACAGTATGTATACGGAACCCCTATGTAGTTTGCTATAAACAGGTACCCTCATCCTTCCAATTTTCCACTATTGTCTAAACAGCCCGAATAAAGAAACACAAAAAAACCACATGCTGTGAGCATCTGGCTGGTTATAGTTTCTCCATTTCTTGTTTAATAATTAATCTCCGTTCCTTCACGTAATTTCTTATCAAATCAGGTTCATCTTTGAACTCGGAATAGGGCCATTTGCGATTCGTGTCCTCTCGCATATAAGGGGCAATATTCCCATGCAAATGTTCGACTATCGGAGAGATACGCTTCCAAGTAAAGGAAGAACGTAAAATATGATTTAATATTTGTTTATATCGAATTCTCCCGCTTCTGAGCCCTAACACCTTCTCACTAAGTCCGTTATACCCATTGACTCGAACTAAGTCACTTCCGCAAACTTTGCCGTAACAGTTTCTACCCCATGTACCTTCATAATCCCATGGAATGATTCGATACAACTTCGTTGCTTTATGCCTGTAAATAGCGTAGTTTTGATCAAATCCGTCAAAGTTTCCCGTAAAGACAGCGCCAGCCAACCAGCGTAAATAATTATCAACATCCAAATGAGTTTGCAAATAGTCGGCTAAAGGCTTGCCGGATAATTTATTTATTTGTGCAATGAATGTACTTAACTCTTTTTTCTCGCTGCTGACACCCATAACTTGTTCATATCCTGCCAGCATGGAGCTTTTCATTTTCTTCGTTTCAGGATGAATAGCTTCGAAGTTAGCTTCATCATCCACAGCATAGAAGAGTGATTGCGCACCTATCTTTCTCAATTGAAAGAAATGCTTGTCGACGGCCTCAATTTCCAAATAAATCCCTTGACTCACGCCATTAAGCTTCAAATGCACATGCTTGGTGTGTGGACTTGGCACCCCAATTTTTTGAAAAAAACGAAATGAGAGCGCATTCCGAATCATAGAAGGATCGTCATACTCCGCATTGAGATGGTAGGTCTTTCCCCTGCTCACAATTTCGTATGATTTCTTCGTATAGTCGCGCGTATGTCCGCCTCGATAGCGAACTTTAATCGCACCGCGGTTTCCTCTGGAAATTAGGACTCCGTTCACGAATTGCTTGCTCCATATATCTGCATTCAACTTTTTGAGCAGCTTTTCCGGGATTACGAGATGTCGAGTCGGTATCATTCTACACCGCCTTTTCTACATAATAAAAAGCCTATCTACAGGAGATAGACTTTCAACCTACAATAATTTATTCGAGATTAAGAACAATTGCCACGGCTTTTGTTCCCTCGTGATTTATCTCCGTGAGATTTGCCGCCTTGTGTTTTGTGATTGTCTGATCTGTTAGATTTATTGGATTTATTGGATCTATTGGATTTGTTGCCTCTGCTTTTCTGGCCTTGTGTTTTGTGGTGCTCGGATTTGTTGCCTTTTGACCTTTGACCTTGTGTTTTGTTCCCTTTCGATTTGCCGCCTTGCGTTCGGTTGCCTTTTGATTTGTCACAATCACATTTGTTAGAAACACTAACCAACATATGAAAAACCTCCTTATAGTTTAATAGTGTAGTGTATGATAGGAGGCTTAAATCGGATAGAGATATTGGTTGATATAGACAAAAATAATTAGAATATCTCATTTCAATGCGTTCTAGTTCAATGTGGAATATCTCGCAATCAACTCAAAAATAGATTGAAATCTAGTACCAATCTTTCAAGGATACATATACTTATATTACAAATGAGCAGCAATGACGAACGTATAGGAGGTGAACAGACACTAGTAACTGCTGCTTATTAGAGAGTACAAACTAAACAATCCTGAGAGGGGAAATGACAAAATGAGTTTAAACTATTTGGGTACATTAATTGGTACTGAGGTTAAAGTCAATCGTGGAGGTCCTGATTCCATCGTCGGTAGATTAGTCGTTGTTCATCACGATTACCTTGTCCTTCAGTTGAAAGATGGCACAATTGTTTACATCCAATTGCAACACATCAAAAGCCTTAGCGCAACGAATGGAAACGTAAGCAGATCTTATAGATCTACAGCACGTGTTGATCAAGCTCACAGCTTTGAAGGTGTTTTGTCTCAATTTAAATATACATTTGTCCAAATCAATCGGGGTGGCCCTGAGAAAATTGAAGGTGTCGTCGTAGAAACTTGGGATAACAACTTGTTGCTTGTCGTTAACAATGAGATCGTTCGAATTCCTATCTTCCATATCAAAAGCATTAATGCGATCAATAAAAATAACAGCAGCGGCGGCAACAAATCCAATAAATCCAATAAGTCCCACAAAAGCAATAAAGCCACAGCAGCTCAAATCGTAGCTATCAAACTATTATTAAAAAAATATCGCACGCGATAAGCTCCTCCTATATCGAATAACCCCAATCTCGTCGCAGGCGCGTTGATTGCTTCGGCAACCAACGCGCCTTTTGGGGTATTTACTTACACTTCATACAGTTTAGACTTTCTACTAGATTGAGAGGAGGAATGAAACTATGGAAACGTTGAATACGATGATAGATAAACAAATAGAGCTTACCTTTTCCGGGGGACAGAAGCCTATTAGAGGAGTTTTACTGGAGGTTAGCAGTGATCTTATTGTTATTTATGACGAATTGAATTTTTACTATATTCCAACGATCCATTTGCAATATGTTCGGCCCGATCCGAATCCAAGCAAATTCATAGATCCTCCTACGGAATATCCGTTTGATCTTGAATCCTCCGCCATCTCCTATCGCAAAATGCTAATGAGCGCCAAAGGAATGTTCGTTGAGGTCTATATTACAGGCAACCAAAGTATACATGGCTATTTAACCCATATCATGAATGATTATTTTGCCTTTCATTCTCCGATTTTCCATACCATTTTTATATCCATGAAGCATGTGAAATATGTCGTTCCTTATCAACCCAATACAACCCCATACGCCATGAAATTAGAACATTTTCTTGTACAACCCGCGCAAGTTACCTTCTCACGGACTTTTGAGCAGCAGTTGAAGAAGCTTGAGAATATGTTTGTTGTCTTTGATCTCGGTGAAAATCCGAACAAGATCGGCGTTCTCTCTCCCTCTGAGCATCCATTTTTAGAAGTTCATACAGCAACCGGAAAGTCAATTATTCATAGTGAACATGTAAAGACGATTCACCTGCCTGCCGCACGAAAAGGTGATAATTTCACTGGACGCGTGCACTAACGTTGACGTCCAACTCGGACGTCTTTTCTGTTTCTAAGAGCAAATGAAGGAAACTGGGCATATAGTGTTACATCTTATTTGAAAGGAAGTACACTATGTTTCGCAACTTTGACTTTCAGCCTCAAGCTTGGCCGTTTCCTCAACCAGGGCAATCGCCTTACCCAACTTCGAGTTGGCCTTTTCGAACACCGGCTCCCTGGGCTCCCGACGATGAGTTCGACCTTCGTGAACGCGAGCAGCCGCTTACCTTTGTTCTCATCCACGGCTCCTGGGCAGATACCAGCTACTGGGCGGGACTCGCTGCTGAGCTGCGCAAAAAGGGCCATACCGTCTATGTGCCTGAGTATCCAGGACATGGGGCAGACCCTAACAAAGCTGTTACACATGCGATGATAACCAAATCCATTGCTGACTATATCGTATCTAACCAACTGAACAACATCATTCTTGTCGGACATAGCTTCGGAGGGTCGCTCGTGCAAACGGTGGCGCAGCAGGTACCCGATCGTTTGAAACGGCTCGTTTTCCTTAATGCCTTTGTTCTGAAAGACGGAGAAATGCTCGCGGATGAATTTCCCCCACCTGTTAAATCCGTGTTTGAACAGCTCCGCAAAAGCACCAAAGACAATACCATTATGCTTCCGTTCCCGCTGTATAGAGAATCCTTTGCCAATTTGGCAAGCATGGAGCAGGTCCAGCATCTGTATAAAGCCATTACACCCGAACCGGCAGGACCATTCTATGAGAAACTGGATCTGAAGAAATTTTACAGTTTGACCGTACCAAGAAGCTATCTATTCCTAACCGATGACACGGTCTTGCCTTTGGGCAGTCCCGATTATGGCTGGCATCCGCATATGTCTAGTCGTTTGGGTTTGTTCCGACTTATTCAAACGAATGGCGATCATATGTCCACCGTCCAATACGATCCCAAACGAATTGCACGCAAGCTTTATGAAGCGGCAAGAGATTAAGAACAAGAAGCGCTGCTTGCCGTTTTCGGATGGCTTTTCAACCAATTTAAGACATCATCCAGGGTTTGTACAGGGACAATCAATAAGTTGTCTGCCCCTTTTCTCGCCTCGGATTCATTCGAAGCCGGCACGAAGAAAACATCAGCGTCTGTTCGGCTCACCGTATAGGCTTTCTGCTCTAATCCGCCCACAGGGCCAATTGAACCATCAGGTTCTATAGTCCCGGTGCCAGCGACATGATGGCCATAAGTAACACCACAAGGGGTAAGTTGATCAATGAGCGTAAGAGCCAGCATAGCTCCATGCGAGGGACCGCCTTCGTGCAATAAATAGTTATGGTAGTTCACCGTTTCGGGAACATCATATTGCAGCTCATTGGCAACTTGGATGCCGAAAGCTGCTCGACTGGGATCATCCGGATTAGCCCGCGTATTCACCGAAAGCACGGTCGATTGCCCGCCGCGCAGCAACGTAACGGAAACGGAAGCACCTGGTTTTGTCGTTTTCATGACATCCGTCAGTTCTTGAATCATCGTAACGGCCTGACCGCTGACTTGCACGATCACATCGCTTGGCTGTAGCACATTCACGGCCGGACTGTCCTTCACAATAGCAGTAACTCGAACGCCATGCGATGTTATTCCTTTGCCCATACCTATCTTCTGAAAGGCAATTGCACTTCCGGCCGTATTCGCGTCCGTCTTCATGATGCGAACTTCTTGATTGTATTCCCCCAGTGACATACCCAAGTCCTCGACTTCAAACGAATACTTAGGAAAAAGCTTCGCATACAGCCAGTCAATGGGGAAAGCCGGACGTTCAAACACAAGGACCCCGGAAATCTCTCCATGCGTTTGTCCGCTTGGCGCTTGTGCGTATCGGTTCATATTAAGCGTCAAACCTGGATACGTCACCAAGTACTTCGTAGGCCAGAACAACACGACAAGCAGACATAACGTGGTGATGAATCCCACAATACTTCGGATAGGCAGCTTTCGATACAACCGCTCATGGAAGATCAAATCAACAAAAACAAGCAGCAAGGTTGCAACGAAAACAGTTGCCGAATACTCAATTCGCTTCGGAATCGTCAGCAAAATAGCTATACATGCCAGTGCGGCAATTGCGATTGCCAGGCATCTCATTCGCACCCAGGTCCGTTTATTTGAGGCAAGCTGCAATAGCGCGGCAGCCAGCCAGAGACACGGCACCAAAGCCAACACATAGATTAGTAAATCAATGAGATCAATCCAATAAATGCTCGTTCCGATTCGCAAAGGATCAGGCAGCCAGATTAACTCACCCAGAATTGCTAATAACAGGGTTAGCACCATGCCCGCATAATAAAGTCTTTGCCAAAGACTCATGATCTGTACGTCCCCTCTTGCCAAAAAAGCAGCCGACACTCTAAGCTCTAGAGCATCCGCTACTTTTGGCCTGATTACTTTCTAGTGGCAAGCTCATTCATATACGTTACAACTTCCTTGTAAGAAAGCTTCCCGCCAAATATGTCTAATGCGCTGCCAATCGTGATATCCAGCTTACTTTGCGATAATCCCTGGAACAGCTCTATATCTGCAAAAGAGCGGGCTCCGCCAGCATACGTCGTAGGAATGGTCACCCACTGCGCCAAAGAGCTGACCAGACTTTGCTGGATACCGCTTTGTTTGCCTTCTACATCGACAGCATGAATGAGAAACTCATCACAAAACTGCTCCAAATAACGAATGGATTGCTCATTGACTTCAAAATCACTTAATTGCTTCCATTGATTCGTAGCGACAAACCATTTGCCGTCTTTCTCTTTGCAGCTGAGATCAATCACTAATCTATTCTTCCCAACTTCCGAAACAATCTTGTGCAGGTGATCCTGATGAAGCTGTCCGTCACGGAATATATATGAGGTCACTACCACATGGGAAGCGCCATGCTCCAAGTATTCAGTCGCATTCTCAGCAGTAATACCGCCGCCAATTTGCAAGCCGCCTGAATAAGCTTGCAGCGCCGCCACGGCTTCTTCTTTGTTCCCCCCACCTAACATAATCACATGGCCGCCTGTTAAGCGATCCTGTTTGAACATTTCGGCGTAATAGGTTGAATCATACGAAGATACAAAGTTCTCAATGACCGCTTTGCCCTCCGTACCTAGCGACTCACCTACGATTTGTTTCACTTTCCCATTATGTAAATCGATGCAAGGCCGAAATTTCATGACATCCTCCGATACTCTCTAGTAGACTTAGCTGGCATTTTCCATTTATTATAGCACAATCCGTTATTTGAGCACTACGGCCTCCCTGATTAGTCAGCTATAGCTTGCCGTTACATAAGAAAGAAACCTCATCTGACGATGAGGTTCTCCAATTGCAGCTGCGGTCTATTTTTTCGTAAATCCTTCTTCTCCCATGTACTCTTCTACCTCTTCATAGGTTTCAAAAGCACAATCCAAGTTGCTTCCTGCATAGACATACCATAAATCCTCAACGAATGTAACGGCAAGCTGGTGGCCTTCTTCATCCACCCATTTCTCTTCCGTCACCGGATCAGATTGGACTGCTTTCTTGGAAGATTTTCCTGATAAAGAAAGGATCGATTTCTCGATGATGGAGCGCAGCTCCTCCTCGTTGAAATCCCGAATGTTGACTAAACCCTTGTTATCCGTTGCGTAACCTTTAATAAATTCGGCATACACATAGCCATTCCCATTAGGATGCAGATGATAAACAACCGACTTTTTATCATAGACGCTGTCTTCATAATGAAAATTAATGCGCCCCAGTGAAACATCCTTGCGTTGCAACTCGGGGAATGATTCCACGATTGCTAACTTCTCTTCCAAACTAAGCATACAAGCCTCCGTAACTTACTCAATCACTTGAATTTTAAACACGTTCTCCAGTTTACCGTCTGTCCTTTTCTTCAAAGGCACTTTAATATCTCTGCCGAGTTCTTTGAAAAAAGTTTCAACATCACATTGTACATTGGATAGAACAACCTTAAAAGAGCCATCCTCTACAATATTCTGATTTGCATCTACAGGTACTTTGATATCAACAGCATATTTCTTCGTTAACGTGTTGATGTATCGGCTGAAAATCTCAATAAGCTCCTCATTATTAAAATTTTCAATCACCAATTTGCCTTTGTTCGTAAAATTCAAATGAACGTTCACCTTTAAATGCCCCTTTTCCATTAAACCGTTTATTTTCTTGTGGGTATTGAACTTGTTGAGTTTGCAAGGTTCTTTTCATTGAAAAGGATTCAATCCACTAGTCGGCTAAACATCGTACATAGAAATGCTTCTCTTCTATTTTACTTGTTTTCATACGTATGAAGCAATACAAAAGCGAAATTCATTTTGAAAATAAAAAAAAGCAGGTCATTTCCTGCCTCTTTTTGTTGGTTATTGTATAATTATAACACACTTTTGTTTATTCTAAGCCTTTTATATTGATAAAATTGCGTAAGGAAGGAATCCCCTATGGCATTCGGCATAAAAAGAGAAGAACTACAAGCCTGGAAAGCTGCTGTAAGCCGCGGCGACATTGCATTCCTAACCCATTATTGGCAAGATGCTCGTTTTCCAGATATCCGGACCGTTACCAAAGTGGGTTGCGCGGATTTAGATAAATTGACAGAGTGGTGTCTTTCTCATGGGCTTAACCCGCAGTATATTCATCACAGCCCCTCATATCCGCACTATGATCTGTTTGGGCCTGTACAGAAGAAAATTATGCAAATTGAAAATCAATGGCAGCAGATCGAGAGGTTTCATCTCTAAAATAATATTTCCTAAACCCAACACAATTTGAATGAAGCTAGGGATTGTTATACTATTGATATGTTAAATTATTGTAAATAATCATATGGATAGGTGAACAAACATGAGCCCAAAACTAAAATTTACAATTGTCCTTCTGCTTAGCCTTTTATCGCTTTGCTGCTTCATCTTAGTTGCATCTATGATCAAAGGACATTGGATCGCCCAGTTCGATCAATCCATCATCTCATTCATTCAAGGTTTAGAATCTCCGGGAATTACATCGTTTATGAAAATTTTCACCTTCATTGGCTCTACTACGATGGTGGTCGTCATTACACTTGCGGCCGCTCTTTTCCTGTACTTTGTGCTTCATCACCGGTTGGAACTGATTTTCCTTCTGGTCATGATGAGCGCGACCGGCATTATCAATCAACTGCTTAAGCAATATTTTGTTCGGCAAAGACCAGATCTGCATCGGCTTATCGAAGTAACGGGCTATAGTTTCCCGAGCGGACACTCGATGGCAGCCTTCGCGCTCTACGCTTCACTTGCCTTTCTCCTATGGCGTCATATTGCTACCCGCACAGGCAGAATCAGCTTAATCATCCTAAGCAGCTTAATGATTCTCTGTATTGGGACAAGTAGAATTTACCTAGGCGTGCATTATCCTAGTGATATATTTGGCGGATATTTGGCAAGCGGGTTCTGCTTCACCTTAGCCGTTTGGCTGTTTCAATGGTACAAAGAATATCGGGCCTATTCTAGGCAATCCAAATAGGTAAGGCTGTCTCACTTAGTAGACAGCCTCTTATTAAGATTCAGAGCTTACCTCTCTTAACCGAGTTTCATAACGGCTAATGCTAACAATCGTATAAAGTCCGAACTTCGTAATCCGTTCACGGACAAGCTCTGGGAACGCCGGATGTTCGATTTCTAAATAATCATCTAACTCATTGTACCAGGGCAATAAATTCATTTTGATCACTAATACTCTTTTCACTATCAAATACCACCTTTACAACGCCATAGTTAAGTATATTCGCGTCAGGCATCTTGTGACCTAGATGAATAAGCTAATTAAAATAGGGGTACGCCCCATTTCTCCGGCTTTTACTATGTAGAAAGCCCTAGTGTCTTAGGGCTGATCTTCCATAAGTTCATTTCTTCATCAGATATTTGGCATATTTCATAGGGGTTTCATACGTTTTATAAAATGATTCATTCATTTTCAGCTCTTTAAATTCATACCTCTGATCCCTGCAATTGACCTCAATTAATCCGATACGGCCTTGTTCGTCAACACCAATGTCTAAGCCCACATCAGCCACTTGAGGAATTCGCCGCGCTAAGCTTTCTACTATAAGCAGCGAAGCTTGTTCAATCGATTTCTTCATCCGAGCGGGATCGAATCCGCTGCTTCGAAATAAATCCTCACAATTTCTCGCTGCTCCGCCTTTAGCCAAGTTCGTGACGTGACGTCCTGCTGCGGCTACTTTTCCTGCAATGCCGTTCACTTGCCATTTCCCTTCGTCTCCGCGCTGGACCGACACCCGAAGATCATAAGGTCTTCCACGATACTTGGCAAGAGCGATCGCTTTTTGAATCATATACCTTTGGGAGCCCACCTTTTCACGAATAAAAGCGATCGCCTTCGTCTCGCTGACTACTGCTGGCTTCTTATTGCTCCAACAAAGCTGCCAATTCTCATCGTCTTTGCGTGTTAGTTGAATAACCCCTTTGCCAATACTGCTATTCGTCGGCTTAATGAACAGAGATGAGTAGTGACTCATCGCCTTCACTAACCGTTTGGGGGCGTAAGCCATCGAGAGAGGCAAATACGCTCTGACAGACTCTTGTGCTTCGAGCAGCTTGTAAATGCGCATTTTATCGTATCGATTTTGCTCGTTGAACACCTTGCTGCTTCTTGAAAGCATAGATAACTTTTTTGTCAAATAAGACGTCAGCGACATAGCACGATTATGCGTTACTTTGGGCAGCGACATTCGAACCAGCCGATATTTTTTATTCTCATAGAGGAAACCTAGCGAGGACTTCCCGCTTATCTGCGGCAAACACATGTAAAAGGGCGTCATCCCTAGTTTCTTAGCTGCTTTATTGTAAAGATCGATGCGTTCATAGCCAGTTTGCTGACTGGGAATACCTAAGTACGTCTTTCGATCCAGAAGAATGCCGACCACATTACGCACGTTATCACCTTCACCAAATAGGATCATCTTTATCACTGTATGCAGTCGCAGTCCTCCTGGTCCGAATGAAATGAGAAAAGAACTGCACGGATGCAGTCCTTTTCATCGCAAATAGCTCTATTACCACCCTATACTCTCAAACCAAACGCCTCGTGATTCCTTCTCCAGAGCAATACGAATGTAAGGAATCATCTCACTTGGCAGCTCATTCACAGGAAACCACTTCAACTGCTCACATTTTTCAGGCTCTTCATTCCTTATTTCTCCTTGCCAGCGATGAGCGATTAGGAAGAAATCTACCCATTCGGAGGATGTGTTTTTTCGGTGCATTACGCCGATGACTTCAATTTCCGTTGGTTGGATGACCACACCCGCTTCTTCTCTGGCTTCCCTGATCGCAGCTGATACGACCTCTTCATTGCCATCCATTCGGCCGGCCACAACACTCCACATCCCGTCTTGGAAACCGGTGTTTTGCCGTTTTAACAATAAAACCTCTTCGTCCCGATAAAATAACACATGGACGGACCCATACAAAATCGGTGCTCTCACTTTCTTCCTCCCTGACTGAGTGCCCTTTCCACTTGAAAATCCTATTCCTTGGCATTCTGGCTTTGAAACGACAACGCAACATCGAGAAAAGCATCATCGCTGGGAAACCTGGCCATATCATCTTTCCCATTGCCATCGAAATCCGCGACAACTATACGTCCATTCGCTTTGCCCCACGGTCCAAACACGGACAGCAGTTGATACTCATTCTCCGCTGTTGCTTGGTACACGCGGCTGGTCATATTTTTCGCATCATAGCGTAAAACATCTTCTTTGCCATCGCCGTTAAAATCACCAAATCGGATATTGCCAAGCTCCTCAGGAATATCTAAGAACACTTTATTTAGATTCCACTGCATAGCTGTTTTATCCAGCTCAAACTCCACGCCTTGCGACGTATTTTCTTTAAATAATAATAAGCTTTGCCGATCTTGCTTCTTGACATTTCTAACGATCAGATCTCGGGAAGAGCTGGTTCGGAACGTATAGGGCTTGATAGCCTTCACTTCATTCCCGTGCACATAAACGCCAAGAAGCTGACTGCGGTCTATAGACTGTCCGGCAAGGATACAATCTCCATTTGGCTGGCGCAGCTCATATAGATCATACCAACGGTTGGCAGGAATTTTCCAGCTTTGCTTTTTCGTAAACCCATTGGCCGATGATGAATACGCTTCAAGCTTCCCAGTTGGTGTAACTACCCAAAGCCCTTCTTTACGCTTATTGTCGCGACTGTTTAAGGCAAAAGCCGAGCCATCGACATAAGGAATTGTGGCGGCTGTCTGCGGTGTTGGTTGGCTTTCATTGCGGATAGCCGAAAACTTCCCTTGTGTTACCGCGATATTACCGGTTTTCTTATCCCAAGATACAATATCAGCTTCACTTCTTCCCGTTACATGACCGACCTGAACCAACGTCGACTTGGCACTTCCTATCTTCAGTCGCTGAGCAGGCGTAAAAGGAATATAATCGTGAATCGAGTAAAATGGATAGCCCTTTTGATGCAGTTGTGTGATCAACTTTTGCAAGACACTTTTGTTATCATGCATGTACTGATATGCGGGAATACCGTCTTTGACAACTGGGCTTCCCCATTCATCCAATACAGGCTCCAAATGACTAAATTCCAAAAAAGGATGATAGAAAAAAGAGTTGATTCGCTCTATTTTACCTAACTGATTCAAAATAAATTTCTCATCCTTACCGCTCGGGATATAAGAAAGCGTAGTTGGCACGTATACATTCCCAAAAGATGGAATTCCATTGCTCGTATTGATCACATTCTCATATTGGGCAAACGGCGGATTCGAGTTGATATTCGTATCCGGCTGATACTGGAGCCCAAAATAAGATCGGAATACCTTATCCTGCTCTGGTGTTGTATGATAATGAGGCGCTTCCCAGAAATGAGGCGTAAATCCGGCAGCTTGGAAGCGCAACAGCCCTTCCTTGACTCGGTTCAGCGCGAATGCAGCCGTCATCGTCTCCGGCACATCAGGAACATTGAACTCGTTGCCAATGCCAGAAGCTTGATGTCCATCTTCACGGCGCTCATCCCCGACTTGGTGCGTATAGCCATGCATGCCGATTGTACCGTTGGACTGAGCGGCTTCTCCAAGAACCTTGTCAAACGACTGAATATAGCTATTATCCAACTGATCAATCGAGCGATCATACCGGGTCCCGTCGGGCATTATATTCTTCCACCTTGGGATGACAGCCAGACTGTAATGCACGTTCTGCTCATTTAAATAGGAGAGGACCGCTCTCAACTTGCCGATGCCTTCGAGCGTACTATAATAACCGCCAGGTCCGATGTCTTCCAACCGAATCATCATGAACCGCGGATTGTTATCTGCCCCTTCAACCGTCATGATGTGATATAAACCTAGGAATAATCCAAAAGAGACCATGCCAGCAATCACATATCGAAACCACGTATTTTTTTGTATGAAAGTCCACATACAAGCAATCTCCCCCCAAAGCTGCTGGACCATTGATTTGATGAATAAACGAAATCATAAGTATGGCTATAGTTCAATTGGACTATACTCTTATGAAATTGTCTATTATACGTTATTACGATATTATTTGGTGATTGCTAACACAAATTCCTCTCAAAAAAATGATTAATCCATTTTTACTTCCAACCCCTTATGTTTAACCCAAATACCGGCAAATTCTGGTACGATATGCCAACCATTTTCTTCTACTCGCTTCGCTATTTCTGCCCCAAAGAAGTACGAAGTAAGCCGAACAGCTTCATCCATATCATGGAAGGTATAGTCAGTACGAATAAACGAATGTTCAAAACCATATTTGCTTTCCAACAGATCATAATAAGAAGTTAAATAATCATGTTTGGTTGGACTTGTAACGGCAGTACCCAACGTTTCAAAGATGATGACAGTGCCATCCGGACGAAGAATTCTTGTCATCTCCGCCATCATTTGCTCCAAATTATGCTCCCAGTTGTCCAGACTCGAGCTAGCTAAATAACTTAATGTCCACCCGGCTAGAACCAAGTCCTTGCTGTTATCCGCAATCGGCAGCTTTCTGTGGTCTGAAACCATCGTTTGCCAGTTCGTATAAGCGGTTTGGCTTAGCTTTTCTTCTAATACTGCCAACATTGGCTGCGCATTATCCAAGCACAGTAGTGAATTGACTTGCTCCACCAGAAATAAAGCGAATCTTCCCGTTCCTGCTCCCAAATCCACAACATCCAGTTGATGATAAGGTCTTATACCGTTGACTACCTTATCTAAAGTTGGCTGCTTGCTAATTAATTCATCGTACGTATGCGTATTATCTTGATAAATTTCAGTTTCTCTTGACATCTTCATGACCTCCTTTGTTATTCCCTAACGATAAACCTTAACCTTACGTTAAGGTCAAGCGATGAAATAAAGAACGGTCAAGAGTGAAAAAACCTTTTGCAAGGTTTGACTCTGACAAGTTGAAATGCTACAATTCAAGCAAATTTGGTTCAAAGTTAGGATCAGGAGGGGATACTCCTTGCGTCTTTTTCTACGAAAGTATCAGTGGCAAATCTTGGTTTGGATCATCCTCGGTTTATTTATTTTTCCGTTGACACCACCGATTTCCCATCATTTCTCATCGGATAACGAGATACTTGTACTGGCGAATACGACTCAAGTCTTGAGCATACAAGAACATTCACTAACCAAAAAAACATTTTTCCAGCATATCGATAAAATTCGATGGCTGAACGATTTTTTCGCCCAATATGATATCACCGTTTTTGTCATTTTTATTGTTTATATCTTATCCAAAATATGGCTGCGACTAAAAGAAATACTCCTCGCCTTTCTCAAATTCGTTTCGGGTTATACGGGCCTCATTCATTATTTTTCGACCTAGAAAAAGAATTGAATTAGGGAAAGAGGAACCTACATGTCAAACACATTATCCGGAGCAGAACACGCAAGCTCCCAACATCGCAAATTAACTCGCTCCAAATTTCTGCGAAGAATCCTATTCATGATTCTCGGATCTGGCTTAGTATCTGTTGGACTGGAAATTTTCCTGGTCCCCAACAACATCATCGACGGCGGAATTGTCGGGATATCCATTATCCTCGCTCATTTAACGCATTTCCCGCTAGGTATATTTTTAATTTTGCTGAACTTGCCTTTCTTGCTTTTGGGCTACAAACAAATCGGTAAGACATTCGCCTTATCCACTTTATTTTCGGTCATACTGATGTCGGTTGGCACTTACTTGCTGCACCCCGTTCAAGCCATAACGATTGATCCGTTATTAGCCGCTGTTTTCGGAGGTATCATCTTAGGTATTGGTGTCGGGCTTGTCATTCGATCAGGCGGTTCCTTGGATGGAACCGAAATTGTCGCGATCTTGATCAGCAAAAAGTCACCATTCTCTGTTGGTGAAATCGTCATGTTCTTCAACTTCTTCATCCTAGGAAGCGCAGGCTTCGTATTTGGCTGGGATCATGCCATGTACTCGCTGATTGCTTACTTCATCGCTTTCAAAATGATTGACATCGTCATTGAAGGACTGGACCAATCCAAATCCGTGTGGATTATCAGCGATGAATACGAAACCATCGGAGAAGCCATCACGTACCGTTTGGGCCGCGGCGTTACCTACCTGAAAGGCGAAGGCGCTTTTACCGGCGATGACAAAAAAGTAATCTTCAGCGTCATCACCCGCCTTGAAGAAGCCAAATTAAAATCCATCGTTGACGAACTGGATCCGCGGGCATTCCTGGCTATCGGGAACATCCATGATGTCAAGGGCGGAAGATTCAAGAAGAAAGATATTCACTAAATCGGCCTTTGATTTGCAGATGAAAATTCAAAAAGGAGTTGTCCTATAAGTAGGTAAACCTACTTGAGGGCAGCTCCTTTTTCTATGTGCAAGAAAACCGCCTTCAAAGCTCATGTTGGCGCTCGTTTTCCGTCACCTTGCTCATTGGCTTGATGTTATCCTGCTCTAGTGATACTGGTATACCCCCGAATTGTGCATCTTTTTGACCTCAATCATGAAATTCCTGCAATTGTGCATCTTTTGGAGGCTTGGAATAGCCCCAATCATGAAATTCCTGCGTTTGTGCATCTTTTTGAAGCTTATTCCGGCTGATAGACTGGATTTACTGAAAATGCCTGCACAATTGCAGGCATTCCCACTTTTTAACCCCGTCCACCCGCAAATCCCTGCACTTTCGCAGGTTTTCCGTTAGGTCCCAACCAAACTAGAAACACACAAAAATCCCGCATGAAGGTGCAAAGTAGTCCTCTTCACACTATCTAAGCTTAAACCCCAACTTGGTATTTGGGACAGCTCCATTTTCGCGCAGCTGGGTTTGCCACTTATCTCCAGTAATCCCGCAAATCAACCTTTTGCCCAAGCTTGGCGCTTTCAATAGCGCCCAATACCATCGCCATGCTCTTGATGTTGTCACGACAGTCCGTCTCGGCCGGGCGGCCTTGCTCCAGCGCCAAGAACATCTCATCCAAACAGCCGGCATGGCCGCTGCTGCCGGTCCAGTTCACATCCGCTTCCACTCTCGTACAATCGCGGATAAATTTGCCCGTTTGATCGCCGGCGGTGACGATCTCGGCGTAAGGAGCGCTTTCTCCGTCCCACAGGACGGAGCCCTGCTCGCCTGTTACGCGCCACGCCGACTCCCAAGAGGTCGGCATACCTTCGGCGCACCAAGAGCCGCGGTAGCAGAACACAGAGCCGTCTGACATCTCATAGATGCATATCGCCGAGGCATTGCCCGCATACCAGGAGCCGGGCGGGTTGAATTCCTGGCAGTACACCGACACGGGGTCTGCCCCTGTTATAAAGCGCGCCTGATCGAACGTATGGATCGCCATGTCTAGAATAAGCGGGCTGTCCATCGCATCGCGGAAGCCTCCGAAATGGGCGCCGATGAAGAAATCGGCGCCCACATATCCGACGCGGCCAATCGTGCCCGCCGTAATGAGGTCCCGCATGGCGCGAATATTGGCCAAATAGCGGCGGTTTTGCATAACGGAGAGAGATTTCCCCGTTCGCTCCGCCAGCTGTACAATTTCTCGCGCTTCCGCCATCGTTGCTGCCATCGGCTTCTCTCCGAAAACATTGCAGCCTAGACGCAGTCCGGTTGTGCACACTTGGAAATGGCTATCAGGAATGGTGATATCCAGCACAAGATTGGCTTCAGTTTCTTGAATCGCCTGCTCCAAATTCGTAAATACCCCGCAAGTTAAGCCGTAGCGATCCGCCATCGCTTGTGCGAATTCCGTCTTGATATCTACTAATGCTGTAATGACGCTGTCTTCACGCTTCAACATATATTCAACCCATACTCTTGCCATGCCGCCGCAGCCCACGACGACGACGCGATATTTACTCATCCTGCACACTCCTTCAATGTCAACCTTAGCTTGGCTTTTTCTGTATCATTCCTAAATGGTGTACAACAAGCTTCACAAACTCATTTTATCCCTTTTTGAATGTACAATCTCTATCCAATCTTGTGCTTTTAAGGTCAAATATTGTGTCATATGCCTTTCACCGATACGATTCGAAGAGCGCAAATATGAAGTGCATCGCCTCTTCCTCATCCTTGCCCCTCGTCAACAAACGAATGGACGTACCTGCTTTGATTGGAACAAGAAGCATGCCGAGCAAGCTTTTCACATCCACGTGAAACGATTTATGCTCAAGCTCGAAATCAATCGTAATATCCGAAATAAAATGAGATGATTTCGCTGAAATCTCGGACAAATCACTGCGCTGCAAGTCCCGTCCAATGATAAATTCATGAACTCTCATAGTCATACCTTCCTCGTATATAGAATGTTTGCTCCTACACGGAACGACTGGTGCCGCGTGCCCTGCGAAACCTCTTCCATTTGCGGTAGCTTTTTCTAACCACATTCAAAGCAAATCCGGGGATGCGCATCCCGCGTACCCAAGGATAATAGAAACGGTCATAGGCATTCTTCAAATCATCCCACATAGGACAATATTCGGTTTTCATAAAATCAGACACATCGACGACAAGCCCCCGTCCATCCAGCATCATCACATTTTTCCCATGAACATCATGTGGGTTGAGGCCACGACTTACTGCGTAGTCAAGCGCTTGATCGATATCTGTGATGACTTGCCGTGGAATCGCAAGCCCGCGCTGCAAACAGTTGTATAACGTTACTCCCGTTAAGCGGCGAAGCACCAAAAAGTTCTCTCCTGCATGCAAGCATTCTGAGAATGCCGGGTGCTTTCCTATCCGTTTGTATACTTCTATCTCTTCTTCGATGCCAGGTCTTCCGGGTGCATACACTTTGACAACGACATCGGGATAACTAGGATGCATCAGAACTGCTGCATAATTCCCGGAACCTACAAGCCGCCATGGCTTCGGGTACACATGAACGACAATCGGTTCAAAGGGATCTTCGCTATGAATCTCCAAATTAGGCAGCAAATGATGTTGAATTTCGATCAGCCACGGCTTCAGCATTTCCTTCTTGTCCTCCCCCATGAGGTTTATCTAATTTCTAGACAGCTGCATCATGGTTTGTTAATTTCTACTATGTGTGGTATTATACAAAGATATTTGTGTAAAGTGAAGTGTTGAATATGCCCTATTATTTTGTACTAGATTCCTATTCCCATATAAAAATGAAGCTAATCCCTTGACCCTTGGTCAAGGGATTTTTTTTCCTTGGGGAAACACTTCTGTAGGAGGTCATCATTGATGAACAGCAACAACAAATCATCCGTATGGGCGATCTGGCTATCGCTCATCAGCAACATCATTCTTACCATTATGAAGATTATTATCGGTCTCATCTTTCAAAGTGAGGTTTTATTAGCCGATGGCGTCCATAATGCCGGTGACATCATTGCCACAGTTGCAGCACTTAGTGCCATGCGTATTTCTAAGCTTCCTGCCGATGAAGACCATCCCTATGGCCATGGCAAAGCAGAAGTACTGGGCTCAGGATTTGTCGCTTTTATTCTTGTATTAGCAGCACTTTATATTGGTTATCATGCCACAGCTGCCTTTTTTCACGAACCGCTCTCACCAAGTTACATTGCACTTATTGCCGCTTTCCTATCGATGATCTGGAAATACGTGCTTTATGTTTACACGATGCGGATCGGACTAGCAACGAGCAGCAAAGGACTCATCGCCACCGCCAAAGATCATTTAGCCGATGTCTACGCGTCGTTAGCAGCCGTAGTTGGGATTGGCTTAGCTTTTATCGGCAAATCCTATGGCATTCACTGGTTATCCTATGGCGATGCAGCCGCTGGTATTATTGTTTCGTTATTAGTTCTACGCTTGGGTGTTGAGATGGGAAAGGAATCCTTCGATATTCTCATGGAGAAAACAGTCGATCAGCAGAAGCTGTTCCAATACAGTCAATTAATTCAAGCCATCCCTCAGGTCAAACGAATTGATCGTATTCGGGCGAGAGAACATGGCCATTACATTTTGGTTGATGCCAGAGTATCTATTCCAGGCGAACTAACGATTCAGCAAGGTCATGATATTACTCGCGCCATCAAGGAGTCGATCAAGGAGCAGCACCAGGACGTTGATGAAGTACTCATCCACTTGAACCCTTGGTACAAGGAATAATGTCCGCGTCCATTTTGTTTTCCCAAACATTTCGTCTATAATGATGAAAATAAACGTAAAAAAGATCAGAAAGCGGTGCTGGCATGGCAAGCAATGTGTATTACATCATCTTTTCGATCATTTTAATCGCTGGCGTCTTGTTTACTGTGCTCATAGGAAACTCACGAGCCAACAAAGTCGGCAATCCCGATTACGATAATAAAACAAAGGGAAATTGGTCCCGTCTTACACTCTTCTACGTAGTAGCCATTGCTCTTGGCGTACTTGCTTTAATTTTGTATGTGGTCAATCAAACCTAAATTTAACATGCCTAATGTAAAAAGACGCAACCCCGGAATCGACTCCGTGTTTGCGTCTTTTCACTTTTTAAACATATCGAATCGTAGTAAACATTCCGCCTGTTGCCCTCGTCATATTATTAGAGGTATGATGCGGCATGTGACAGTGAAGCGGCCAAACACCTGGATTTAAGGCAGTAAACTCAATATCCAGCGTGACTCCGCTAGGCACAAGCACCGTATTGCGCAATTGGCGATTATAAGCAGGGATTTCATTGCCATCAATAGCAGAAATCCAGCACTGATGACCATGCAAATGGATCGGATGCGCGTTCATCCCAATATTGGCAAATCGCACGCGCATTTCCTCTCCATACTGAACGGGAAGTGGCGATACATGGGGAAAGCAGCGGCCATTCATCGTGAAGAAATTAAATGAGTCCGTCATCGTCTCCAGCTCAAAATGCCCTTTCTGCACCTCTCCCTTCACCATTCCCGTTAAATAAAATTCTTGGAGCATGATGAAATAATCCTTCTGTACCGTGCATTCATATGGGTCTTCAATGATGAAGCCCCCGCCTAATCCCATTAATTCCTGATAAACCGTATCCACATGCGTATGATACATATGCGTACCTGGCGGGTTCACAATTTGAAAGTGATAGTCATAAAACTGACCTTGACCAATGTAAGGCGAAGGTTCCACAGCGGGAACCCCATCCATGCGATTCGGTACATCCAGACCATGCCAATGAACACTGGTTGCCTCCGGCAACTGATTGCGCACGCGAATCGTTACCCAATCTCCAGGCAGAACCCTGATGGTTGGTCCTGGAATGCTCCCGTTGTATCCCCAGCCTTTCATGAATACGCCAGGCAATAATTCTCGTTCAACAGGCTCGGCAACCAATTCAAAGCACTTTACACCACGATGAAGCACATAGGGAAGATCCTTTATATCCGGCGATACCACCATGAACATCAAACCTCCCGCTCTAAAGATCCATGATTAAGTGTATGCGCCTGATGGGAGGACTTACCCTATGCGTGTTTTACTTCTCTTCAAAAAATTGCAGGTAAACACCGTAGCCTTCCTTCTCAAGCTCTTCAAGCGGAATAAAGCGGAGTGCTGCCGAATTAATGCAGTAGCGAAGCCCGTTTGGCCCAGGACCATCATTAAACACATGTCCGAGATGGGAATCCCCCTCATGACTGCGAACTTCAGTACGAACCATGAAATGGCTGACATCCGTTTTTTCTTTGACATTCCCCGCAAATAACGGTTTGGTAAAGCTAGGCCATCCACAGCCGGAATCGAATTTATCGATAGATGTGAACAACGGTTCACCAGAAACGATGTCCACGTAGAGCCCCTTCTCATGGGAGTCCCAAAACTCATTGTCGAACGGCCGCTCGGTTGCATTATTTTGCGTCACTTCGTATTGCAGAGGCGTTAACTTTTGTTTGCGCTCAGCTTTATCCCGCTCCGTATTCCAATGCTTCTCAATATACGAGTCCCGACCGGATCCTTTCCGATAAGCCTTATAGCGAAGTGGATTTTTGTGGTGATAATCCTGATGATAATCTTCCCCTGGGTAAAAAGCTTCTGCCGCAATAGAAACAATCTCCGTCACAATCGGACGGTCGAATCGGCCGCTTGCCTGCAAGGCTTGTTTCGAAGCCTCCGCTTGTTCCTTCTGCTCATCCGTATGAGCAAAAATGGCTGTTCGATACGAGGAGCCCCTGTCATGGAATTGACCGCCTGCGTCCGTTGGATCAATCTGGCGCCAAAAAGTATCTAACAATTTTGTATAAGGATAGAGAGCGGGATCGAAGGTAATTTGAACGGCTTCTGCATGGCCCGTCGTCTCCGAACACACTTCTTTGTAAGTTGGGTTGCTGGTATGGCCGCCAATATAACCGGATACGACAGATATAATACCTGGCAGTTCCTCGAACGGTGTTACCATACACCAGAAACATCCACCGGCGAATGTCGCCTTCTCATAGCTTCCTTGCTGCATGTTGTTAACCATTTCCTGCTCACCTCTTTCTGTAGTCTCATCTCTATCATACCAAAAGATTGCGGCACAACCAAAACTCGGGGGCATACTTACGAAAATCACCCCCACTTTCAGAAAGTGAGGGTGATCTTCTGTCATTCTTGAGGGTGTTCACCCTTACACCAATCGTTAACTTACAGGCTGTTGAAAATGTCTGTAAGAACAGGAACAATTTGCGATTTACGGGAGACAACACCTTTAAGCAACGCTTTATTGTCTACAAGGGTTACGTTGTAAGCTTTCTCAACCGCATCCGCTTTGCGGCCAAGTGCCAAACCAACGGAGTCATTGTTCAAAATATCTGTTACTACGAACAAGAACAAGTCTAAGTTTTTCTCAGCAATGATAGCATTCAAAGCAGATTCAATTTCCGCTTGTTGGGAGAGCACGTCGTTCACATCAACAGCGTTAACTTGTGCAATTTCAGCCTTGTAGCTGCCCATTTGGAATTCTTTGGCATCCAAGGAGATTAATTGTGCTACTGTTTTGTCGCTCAAATCAGCTCCAGCTTTCAACATTTCAAGACCGTACGTTTCCGCGTTAACGCCAGCGATTTCTGCAAGTTCACGAGCTGCCGCCACATCTTGCTCCGTGCAAGTCGGAGATTTGAACAACAAGGAATCGGAAATGATGGCCGAAAGCATCAAACCTGCGATCTCTTTATCAATAGATACGCCATTTTCTTTGTACAATTTATTCAGGATGGTCGCTGTGCAACCAACCGGCTCAGCGCGGTAGTAAAGTGGGTGGCTTGTTTCAAAATTAGCAATACGGTGGTGATCAATAACTTCCACAACACGTACTTGATCGATGTCTGATGCACTTTGTTGACGCTCAACATGGTCAACCAGGATAACATTCTCAGCTTCATTAGCTACAGTCTCAACTTGCCGAGGAGCTGCCACTTTAAACGTGTCAAGCGCATATTGCGTTTCACCATTCACACTGCCAAGACGAACAGCTTCAACCTCTTGACCTAGTTTTGTTTTCAATGCAGCGTAAGCAATTGCTGAAGTAATTGAATCTGTGTCCGGATTTTTATGTCCGAAAATAAGTGTTTTTGACATGATAAGACTCCTTAAACGAAATAGTATAGTGAGAATTATAAACTCTATGTACGATTATACTAAAAAATCTCGTTATATCCACTACTAAACCAAAGCTTTCGTATGGATTAGATAAATTCACCGAAAAGTCATCTAAAAGCACTCTTTGTGTTGTCAAGGCTGCGAGGCGTAATTTTGAGGAAAAAGGGCCGACTAACCAACATCTTGCCGACTACGCCAGCCAAAAACAAAATAGCACGCCATTCAGAACACTTCAACACGATCAACTCATCGCCTTCTTCAAACGTACCGATTTGTCTTCAGCGCGTTGAAGTCTTAGTATCCAATCTTTAAGGCTCTCCTCCTCATGTACAACCAGCCTCCTAAGCTTATATGGGGATTGGTTGGATGAAGCCCAACCCTCTTGTATCGTAAAGGCATACCGGTACCCCAATTCACTTAAAAGCTTCAACGTATCCGCGTTATATTCGCCATACGGATAAGCAAAAACATCCACTCGCTTCCCCAGCTTATGTTCAATCACTCGGCGCGATTCAGCAAGCTCCTCGCGCTGCTCCTCGCGGCTGAGCTTAGGCAGATGCGGATGTGTCATGCCGTGCGGCGCAATGTCCCACCCCGCCGCGCTCAGCTCTTGCACCTGCGGCCAGCTCAAGTAGCCCGGCTGGCCAACAGCGCCCGGCGACAGGAAGAGCGTCGCCGGAAAGCCGTATTGCCGCAGGATGGGCATCGCCACCTCGGCATTGTTCGCGTATCCGTCATCGAACGTGAGCAGCACGGGCTTCGGCGGTGACGGCTGCTTCTTATCGATGATGCGGACGAAGTCGCCCAGCGTCAGCGGGGTGTAATGCTGCGCAGCCAAATAGGCC
This sequence comes from Paenibacillus alba, assembly GCF_013204855.1. Lineage (GTDB taxonomy): Bacteria > Bacillota > Bacilli > Paenibacillales > NBRC-103111 > Paenibacillus_E > Paenibacillus_E alba. Next base: position 180,792 of record NZ_JABMKZ010000011.1, read on the forward strand.
ATTTGGCGCGCGAAGGCATCGGGTGGGAGCACATAGGTGTTCCCCGGCTCCACCCCGATGCTGTGGTAGTTCAGCACGGGGATCTGGATCCCGTGCGTCTCGGCTGCGGATAACGTGGCGTGTGCGAAGCACGCCACGGATGCTAGGAAGATCGCGGCGATGGTCGCGATCTTCGTTGGTGTTGTGAACCGCCACCTTTTTAACATCATCAGCATGTCACCTCTTCTCCAAAAAATGGGCATCATTTCACTTTAGTTTTTGCAGAATGGCTCGGAAGATGCGCGCAAGCTCAAAAATTAACATTTTTGGGCGTATCTGCTCTGTTTTATGGGGTGATCTGCTTTTGCTGGTGCTGAGACTGCCTTTTTCGGCGGCTCAGTCGCGGGTTGCTACTTTTTATCTGCTGAGCCTGCTTTTTTGACAGGCTCAGCTTCATTTTGCGGGGGGATCTGCTTTTTCTGGTGCCGAGACTGCCTTTTTCGAAGGCTCAGTCGCGGGTTGCTACTTTTTATCTGCTGAGCCTGCTTTTTTGGCAGGCTCAGCTCTGCTTTGCGGGGGGATCTGCTTTTTCTGGTGCTGAGACTGCTTTTTTCGAAGGCTCAGTCACAGGTTGCTGCTTTTTATCTGCTGAGCCTGCTTTTTTGGCAGGCTCAGCTCTGCTTTGCTGGGTGATCTGCTTTTTCTGGAGCGGAGACTGCCTTTTTCGAAGGCTCAGTCACGGGTTGCTACTTTTTATCTGCTGAGCCTGCTTTTTTGGCAGGCTCAGCTTCATTTTGCGGGGGGATCTGCTTTTGCTGGTGCCGAGACTGCCTTTTTCGGCGGCTCAGTAACGGGTTGCTGCTTTTTATCTGCTGAGCCTGCTTTTTTGGCAGGCTCAGCTCTGCTTTGCGGGGTGATCTGCTTTTTCTGGAACCGAGACTGCCTTTTTCGAAGGCTCAGTCGCGGGTTGCTACTTTTTATCTGCTGAGCCTGCTTTTTTGGCAGGCTCAGCTCTGCTTTGCGGGGTGATCTGCTTTTTCTGGAGCCGAGACTGCCTTTTTCGAAGGCTCAGTCGCGGGTTGCTACTTTTTATCTGCTGAGCCTGCTTTTTTGACAGGCTCAGCTTCATTTTGCGGGGTGATCTGCTTTTTCTGGTGCCGAGCCTGCCTTTTTCGGCGGCTCAGTCGCGGGTTGCTACTTTTTATCTGCTGAGCCTGCTTTTTTGGCAGGCTCAGCTCTGCTTTGCGGGGTGATCTACTTTTTGGACGTTTCAGCACATGCAATCAAGTTGAAATTGGTTGCGATTCCGGCAAAGGCTCGTTGAGGGGTTGGGGGTCGGGGTGGGGGTCGGGGTGGGGGTCGGGGTCGGGGTCGGGGTCGGGGTCGGGGTCGGGGTCGGGGTCGGGGTCGGGGTCGGGGTCGGGGTCGGGGTCGGGGTCGGGGTCGGGGTCGGGGTCGGGGTCGGGGTTTGGGGTTTGGGGTTTGGGGTTTGGGGTTTGGGGTTTGGGGTTTGGGGTTTGGGGTTTGGGGTTTGGGGTTTGGGGTTTGGGGTTTGGGGTTTGGGGTTTGGGGTTCGGTTTTGGCTCGGGGTCGAGGTTGGAGGTAGCGGTCGCGAAGGCACTCGTCAGAATTTTCATTACGGTTTGCACGGCGGCTTGAGTTCCATTTCAAGTTGCTTTTCCAAGTTAAAGGCCATTCCAAGAGGAGCGTCCGTGTCTAGAGGTGGTTGTTTCTTTCTATTATCGCAAGAAAAGAGGTCAAGCAGCCTCAGCCACCCAACCTCTTTGGTCACTCACACTTTGCGCTTGTTGTAGCCTCGGTCATCAAAAGGCTGCAGCTCCTCGAGCCATTTGTCTTCGAGCTTCTTCAGAGCATCGTTTTCGTCGAAGTAGCCGGTCTCTTTCACTTCAAGCACTTCTAGTACTTCCAGCACGAAAGCATCACTGCCGAATTCGTTCCACTCTTTCTGCAGCGGTTTGTTCCGGTGATTCCCCATTTCAAGCTCAAGACGCTTGCCGTTCATCGTTCTTAAATTTTTCGTGCCTACAACCCACCGTTTGTCGTTGATTGTGTTGCGAAATTGAAAAACCCCAGCTTCTTTCTTCGTTTCTTTGTATTGCAGCTGTAGTTCTTGCCTGCGGTTCATTTCATCTGGCTCCTTTTTGTTCATGTTGTTCCGATCATCCTTTTAACCAATATTGGCTGCCGTCAGGTTCGCGATCGAGTAAACCATATTCAATTAAATATCTGCGTAATTTGACATAGTCATGGAATGCCGGTTCAAGTATCTCATTAACTTCTTGTTCATTGTAAAAGTGATCCGGTTCAAACCGTTTAGCAATTTCGCGCAGCACTACAACTTTGTGCTTTTCTTGCTGTGTGAAGGAGAGCAATTCACCGTCAGAGCCATTCGGGAAATATTTTTTGATGATTTTAGCTTTCTCATCTTCGGTAATATTATAACGTTCATCCACCATTTTGGCGGTTTTTGGGATATCTACAAAAGCAGGCGCATGTTGGTCTTTGTCCTTCAAAAGCTCCATCAACACCAGAAATACTTTGGCCTGACGTTCCTTCTCCTTCAAACCAAACCGATGGTTACGAATGGTGGAGGCACTCCCGATGCTCAATTCTTCTTGAATGTCGCTGTCGCTTTTTCCCTCGTAGAACAGCTTCAGCAAGCTATTCTGATGATCGGTAAGTCCGGTCAGTTTCTTGTCTAGGCTGATCAAATACTGAAAAACCGAACCATGGGCCTCCCCAATATGCCATTTCATATACCGCTCAGCATCATACAAAAGCTCATCTACCGGATATATAACACCCTTTTCGCTTCTTTTGCCGCATAACAAACAAATATGGTCATCTTCAGCCTGCACGTAGCCGCGCTTCCATTCCTCGAATGAGGCTTGCCAGAACCTTTCTGACATTTCCAATTCAAACACTCCTCGGAAAAGTTTATATTATACTAGACATTATATTATTTCGTTTATTAAAATGTCAATTAAACACAAAAAAGAATCCCTTTATTTCAGGATTCCATGATCATTCCTTTTCAATTCAACCTCGAGAATTGCGCATCGCAAATAATAGCTTGGGGCCTTCAGTCCCTTGGCTGCCAGCTTCAATAAACTGCTGATACGCTTCAGATTCCACGGGATAGATCGCTATTTTCCCCTCATCATTGTAATGCACGCCCCAGCCGTATTTCTTCGGAAGCATGGACGCTCTTAAGCACGGATGACTTTTGGCAAAAAGCGCTTCGCGGATTTCCTCGCCGCCAGCTTCAATTTCGTCCGGCGGAATTTGCTTGTGCTGCACATGCACTTGGTAGATAAGCTCACCTTGTGTAAAGGAATACGGGTTTTGTGACAGCAGCTCATACTGGATTAAATGGGCGGTTTTGCTTTCCTTTTTCATCGCTGGGACAATGCCCATTTCAACCGGACAGTCAGCCGAAACCTGAATAAAGGTATTGGTATAACTCATTTTCGCATCGTCATAAGCCATCTGGATTACCCTCCTTCTTCTGCCAGAAGAATCAATTTGTTGACGGTTTCCCAATTACGCGTTGTTGCCGTTACACCTAATTTCTTCTCTAGAAAATTGTTGCTGAATTTGGATTCCCCATAATTTTTACGAATAAGCAAATAAACAGTTAAGCCTATGACACGGAACTCGTCCACTTCATTTTGAAAGGATTCGAATTTAGCGAGACGTTCCGCCGATGGCAGTTGGGATAGGAAGGTGATATATCTGGATTCATTTTCTTCCGTTTTTATGACAGCATGCGGTGTTTGGTTAACAACCTCTTTGAACTGATCAACGGTACGAATAACAACAGGAATGTCGAAGTTAAGTTGACTTAGCAGCTCGCTGACAATACGATCTCTGACTTCAGCCTGACCATCGTCACTATTGAAAATGACATTTCCGCTTTGAATATAGGTAATAACCTTTTGATAACCCATCGACTCAAAAATATCTCGCAGCTTATCCATTTTTATGATCTTTTGACCGCTTACATTAATTCCGCGCAAAAGTGCGATATACCTTGGCATGCCCTAACCTCACTATTTTTGATTCCATTATACACCAATTAGCCTGATATTTCTTTGCTTTTCGCTGCGATGTAGGCAGCTACTCCGTCTTGATCATTACATGAAATCACTTCATCTGCCATTAGCAAAAGATCTGGATGCGCATTCGCCACAGCAACTTTAGTACCTGCTGCAAGAAACATGCCTACATCATTTAAATTATCGCCAAAAACAGTAACATCCACACCAGCACATCCAACATAGGCTGCCCAAAGCCGCAAGCCTTCCTGTTTGTTCGCCAAAGGATGACTGAACTCAAGGAAATAGTGATCTTTGATATACGTGTCCTTCATCAAATGAAGGTGAACCCGCTCCCCCAACACCGTAATGACGGCATTTTTCAACGGGATAAGCTCATCGAGATGACCAATAAACGTGATGATGAGCGTCCGCAAATGTTGCGGACATTCGAGCTCAGCTACTTCATGAAATCTCGGATCATTTGGCCGACTAGCTGCGAATTCAAGATCTCCCGTGCGGAACAGCTTTTCATGCCACACACGTTCTTGATCCTCCTTATCCAGTGCGAACAAAAGCGGCATGATGCCGAGAGATCTGCCTAACTGAAGAATCACATTTGTCGTTTCAGGATCCAGCCAATATCCGTCCAGCACGCTTTTGTGCACAGGATCATACAGCAAGGCGCCATTATAGAGTACCAATGGATAGATCCATGGAATTTGTGAAACAATCGCATTCGAGCTTTGATAGCTGCGTGCCGTAGCATAGCTAATGATCGCGCCTTCCTCCAAACTGTCTTTGAGCACTCTGATCGTAAATTCAGACAACGTAGCATTAGAACTCAGCAGTGTTCCATCTAAATCAGTCAAATATATCGCTTTGTTCATGACACTCTCCTTCTCGACGATGCCGACTCCATTAATTTTATTATGATTTCATGGTATAGTATACTTTTGGCAAATATCTATGCAGGAGTGAACAATAATCATGGAGCATCCCTCCAGCACCAACTACGAAATCGCGCAAGTCTGTTTACTCGCAGGCAAAATTATGCTAGAAAATGGCGGCGAAACCTACCGCGTTGAAGATACGATGAGCCATGTGGCCAAAGCCTTTGGCATTCCTAACTCACATAGCTTTGTGACGCCTACCGGCATCATATTCTCTATTGATGGTCCAGAGCAAACGACCCGCCTTATCCGTATTTCCGCCCGTTCTACCGATCTGCATAAAGTGACGGTCGTGAATGCGATTTCCAGACGAATCAGCAGAGGCGAGCTTGCCCCGTCTGAGGCTTATCGGCTGCTGGAAGAGATCGAGGCTGCCAAAGCCGGATATCCGACGTGGATCAAAATCTTATCCGCAGCCATTGCCAGCGGTTGTTTCTTAATGATGTTTCAAGGCAAATGGTCAGATTTCCTGCCTGCTTTCGTTGCCGGTGGTGCTGGCTTTGCATTCCTTGGCTATTTTCACCGCTTAGTGCCCATCAAGTTTTTTGCCGAGTTTCTGGCTTCCTTGCTCATTGGGACGATGGCGTTCCTCTTCGTATCCCTCAAGCTGGGACATGATCTGGATATCATCATCATCGGCTCCGTTATGCCGCTCGTCCCTGGCCTGCTCATCACGAATGCGGTAAGAGATTTAATGGCTGGACATTTCGTATCCGGCGTTTCCAAAGGGGCAGAAGCTTTCTTAACCGCTTTTGCCATTGGAGCCGGCATCGCTTTCGTGCTTTCCTTTTATAGCGGGGAGGGAATGATGGGATGATGCTTCAGCAGCTCCTCACGAGCTTTATCGCAACAGCCGCTTTCGCTATCCTTTTCAACGTGCCCAAACGATCGCTTATACAGTGTGGTTTCGTGGGTATGGTGGGTTGGATGCTGTACGTATCTTGTCAATTGATTCCCCTTAATCCCATTTTGGCTACATTGATCGCTTCATTTTTCGTTACCGTAGTCAGCCAATTTTTCGCTAAAATCTACAAAACACCTGTCATCGTCTTTAGCGTCTCTGGGATTATCCCGTTAGTTCCCGGCGGTTTAGCCTATGATGCTATGAGGAATGTCGTCCTCAATAACTACGATTTGGCCGTACAGCTGGCTGCAAAAGCGTTTATGCTCTCCGGTGCTATCGCTATCGGTCTCGTCTTCTCAGAAGTCATCCATCATTTATTTCGACGTGTTAAAGCATGAACCAACGCCTATTTCCCAATAGGCAGCACCCCGCTTATAGTTTATACCTATAAACATAATCGGTTTTATGTCTTAGATTTCTCACCGTTTTCCAGTTAGAATGAACTCCATAACCAAGCAAGCATTCAGCAGAACGGAGTGGATCTATCCATGAATAAGCAGTCAAATGAGAATATTACGATGAAATTTAATGAAGTAGCTGAAAAGTATGACAGCCAGCGAAGAAAGCTGATTCCCTGTTTCGACGACTTCTACCAGACGGCCGCTGCTTTGGCTCAAACCAACCAGCCAGCGCCGCGAATACTGGACCTAGGTGCCGGTACAGGACTTTTCTCATCTTATATCCTTGAGCAAAATCCTGCCGCCAAACTCACCTTAATCGATCTTTCACAGGGGATGCTTGACGTTGCCAAGCTTCGTTTTGGAAACAATCAACCTAACATAACGATGTTTACCGGCGATTACAGTACGTTCGAAAGCTCTGAGCCTTTTGACTGTATCGTCTCTGCCCTCTCCATCCATCATCTGGAGGATGCTGCGAAGCAAATCTTATTTGATCACATTTATAAACTGCTTAAGCCAGGCGGCCTTTTCGTCAACGCAGATCAAGTGCTGGGCAGCAGCCCCTTTCTCGATCAGCTTTACCGTTCCGATTGGGAGGCCAAAATAGAAGCAACCGACTTAAGCTATGAAGCCTTGCAAGCCGCTTACGAAAGAACGAAGCTGGATAAGATGGCTCCCCTTGATCAGCAGCTGGATTGGCTGCGAACCAGTGGTTTCATTGACGTCGACTGCGTCTACAAATATTATAATTTCGTCGTCATGTATGCTCGCAAACCAAGCGTGTAGCATATTACCATATGTTCGGTTTGGCCACCATGAACCACATCATGGAGAGCGTAATAATCACATACCAGATTAACGCTTTGCGCAGCTTATTTACCAAGTCATTACGATCTTCATGAGGCGCTTTGAGCTTGCGCAGCAGGGGTGAAAAGGCGCGCGCAATAAAGTACAGGGAAGCGACCATAATCAACACGGTGACAACAATCCAAGACGTGTCCCACGTCCACGACGTTATCCATGTAAGAATAATACCGGTTGCCACAAGCACATGACCGGCATGCTTCGTTAGACGCACCGTGATACGGAACGGCTCGAGATAATCAGGCAGCTGCTCGAAAGGCGCGGTACGAATTTTGGCCAGCAGCGGGAATAAAACAAAATAAGGCCCTATGCTTAATACAACACTGAAAATATGGAGATACAAAAGGCAAACATACCAACTCAATACCATCATCCATTCTATGTAAAAAATTGAGAAAACCTCTACCGAGGCCATTCAAAGATGAGCGACCGCGTTCAGAGGCAGGTTTTATCGCCAAATAGAAAGACGTTTTCGGAGACCGAAAACTTATACTTTCTATTGTGGTTAACAAAACAGTGCAGATCCTTAGATCCGCACTGTTTTTCGTTTGTTTTTATTCCGCTTTTTGGAATTCATGAACCCATACTTTCATTTGCGGCAGCCATGGCATACCTGGATGAATGGATAGAATGCTATCGCGGTATTCATCGACAGTTTCATGTCCTTCAGCCTTTGCATCTTCAACAGTTAATTCACCTAGTGATTGTTGGTACACTTTCGTCACCGTGAATGAGTTACCATTCAGCTCCATCGTTTCACCGATATCGGCATAGCGCCCATTGCGTCTGCAAGCTGTTTTGGATCCAGCGAGTACTTTGCTAACTTCTGCTTCTTTGGTTACAAGTCGGTCGATCGAACACGTTTTTGGTGGTAAGGTTTCGTTCATTTCTTTTCCCTCCTTTTGGCAGTTTTCATTATACCGAATGCTATCGCGTTTGTCGAACAAGCTTTCATACGAACGCGTTTATTCTCTCAATGCCTCTTTCAGCTTCGTCGACATCGTATCCATGGCTTCACCGGATGGCCGTTTCACACCGCGTAATCTGGCAATTTCTTGTTTCAACCGCTCGTTCTCCTGCTTTAATTTCTTATTTTCCGCCATATAAGCTTCCATTTGCGCATTTTCTTGATTGTCCATGCGTACACCTTACCTTTCCGAAAAAATACCCCTTGCTGCCTGTAGATTATCACGTCGGATTCTCTCCATGCGCCAAAGGGGTACATATCGTTTTATTTCTTCAAGTCAATGGTATATAGTCTTGCTCTTTCGCCCCAAACCTCGCCTGGCTCAAGCGATACCAAACCGATTTGATCGGCAGGCAGATCGACATTCGGTGCATTCACCAGATTCATTTGCGGTTCCGGACAGAAAAACCCTTCCGAAGCGCCATTATTCCAGATCATCCATTGCTTGTAGGAGGTTCCTACATCATAGACCAGTTTGATCCCTTCGCGTGAATCTGTCAACTCCATATAATTGCGGCCGTTCTGCGGTGCTGTCGTATAGTGGTTGTCCATGGATGCAAAGAACGGCGACAAGCCGCCTACTTTCATCTTCGCTTCATCCGCTGTTAACGGTTGGTATTCCCCCGTCGGCAGCATTCTTTCATTTAGCTTCCAGCGGTTGCCGATCGTCATTTTGAACCCATAATCGGAAGGCTGGCTGTTCGGTGCAAAAGGCGCATTAATCGTCGTATGATAAGCCAACAAACACGGCATAGCGTCTGTACCTTCATTATGTACAGAGATATCTTGATGTAAACCGGACTCATTTAATGTGTATGTCAAACGAATTGTAAAAGCATGCGGTAAATACGCATAAACGGAGTGGCCTTCTCTCACTTGTAAAACCAAGGTCACATGACTTTCTGATTCGTCCGCGCCGAATTTCTCAACAGCCCATGGAATATTGTGTACAAAACCGTGCAAATGGTTGCCTGTTGCGGGCTCATTCACTGGGAATTCATACACCTTGCCATTCCAAGGAAATTTACCATCCTGGTAACGATTAGGCGGGAATAGCACTGGAATGCCATGTACGATTGGACGCTCTTTGAACGAATCCATCTCTGCTAAAGAGGGCTCGCGCAAAAACTTATATTCTTTCTCCGTATCTCTAAATGCAATGAGATTAGCTCCGATTTCAGGTAAAACAACCGCTTCATAACGGCCAGCCTGCAGCCAAATCGCCTTCTCTCCTTGATAAGTACCTTCATACGCTTTCGTCGTCATTTCGTGTTAGCCTCCCACAATACTGTCCCATCGAGGACAAGCTTATATGAATTCACTTTATAGCATCTTAAATAAAGAAGTCAATGGATGAAAATTTTACCGACATCGATAAATGTGACTTTTCTTTTGTAGCAATTGAAAATAGCTGCCCCCTATGGAGATAAGCCCAGTTTAGAGCAGTTATATGCGCAAGCGAAAGCCGCCTTGCCTCAAGGCTCACTTTGGCTCAGTTAGCGCGTAATTCCTGCGATTATGCATGCTTTTCGTCTTGGAAACGGGGGTAATAAGGAAAAGCCTGCGATTATGCATCCTTTAGAGACCCTTTTGCTATTTCAGGATGGAAAAGCTGAGAAAGCCTGCATAATCGCAGGCTTTCTGATGTTTTCACGCGATCCGCCCCCAAAAGCCTGCATTTACGCAGGTTTTCAGATTAGGCAAGTTATGGTCATTACCTATATGTTCGCGCAACACTGCACATAGTTTGGGCCGGCTTCCGTATCTTCGCTTAGCGTTTCCACGCCACTTCGCTCCAGCGAAGCTCATTGCGGAACTGCAAAGGATTCGTATGTTTATTAATAATTACAACTTCCACGCCTGCTAACTCAGCCCAATCAACCAACTGCTCTGTACTCACGTTATAAGAGAATACCGTGTGATGTGCACCGCCCGCATAAATCCAAGTTTCAGCAGAGTCACGCAAGGAAGGCTGCGGCTTCCACAGCACGCGTGCTACCGGCAATTTCGGCATAGTTTTAGCTGGTTGAACAGCATCTACTTCGTTAATCAGCAATCGGAACCGGTTGCCCATATCAATCAGCGATGCATTCAGAGCAGCACCGGAAGAACCGTCAAATACAAGGCGAGCAGGATCGTCTTTGCCGCCAATACCAAGCGGGTGAACCTCAATTTTCGGGCGCGTAGCGGCAATTGTCGGACAGATTTCAAGCATATGTGCACCGAGAACCAGTTCTTGACCTGGCTCCATATGGTATGTGTAATCTTCCATGAAGGACGTGCCTTTGTTATTTGCGATGATTTTCATCACGCGTGTCAGTGCGGCTGTTTTCCAGTCGCCTTCTCCGCCGAAGCCATAACCTTGCTCCATCAAACGTTGAACGGCAAGACCTGGAAGCTGCTTCAGTCCATGCAAATCCTCAAAAGTCGTCGTAAATGCACCGAAGCCGCCTTCTTCCAAGAAGCCCTTCAGTCCGAGCTCAATACGTGCTTGCTCACGAATAGCCTCGCGTACAGAACCTGCTGAGCGGCCTTCTTCTGTGATATCATACTTTTCGCTGTATTCATCCATTAATTGATCCACTTGAGACTCCGTAATATCCCCTACACGCTCGACGAGATCACCAACGCCATACCCATTGATGGACCAGCCAAATTTGATTTGAGCTTCCACTTTATCGCCTTCTGTCACTGCAACCTGACGCATGTTATCGCCAAATCGCGCTACTTTCAGACTGCGTCCTTCAACGAACGCAACAGCCGTACGCATCCACCCTGCTATGCGGCTAAGGACAGCCGGATCTTCCCAATAACCAACAACCACTTTGCGGGAAATGCCCATGCGTGCACCGATGAAGCCGTACTCACGATCACCATGAGCCGCTTGATTCAGGTTCATGAAGTCCATGTCGATCGTTTCCCACGGAATATCGCGGTTGAACTGTGTATGCAGGTGCAACAGCGGCTTGCGGTATTCGGCTAAGCCGGCAATCCACATTTTGGCTGGGGAGAAAGTATGCATCCAAGTGACAATACCGGCACAGGAATCGTCTGCATTCGCATCCAAACATAGTCGGCGGATCGCGTCAGGTGTCGTAAGTACTGGTTTGAAAATCAATTTGCTAGGAATGGACTTATGACCGTCAATGCCTTCTGTCATTTGTTTGGAATGCTCTTCCACTTGAAGCAAAGTCTCTGGTCCATATAAATGTTGACTCCCGGTTACGAACCAAAATACTTTCTCTTTAAAAGGGTTCATGCTAGTTAGCCTCCTTGGTTGATTGGGTGTAAGCTTTCTATGAATGAATTGGCAATTAATTAATGGCGAGCTTCCTCACGAATGGAGCGCAGCCGCTTCATGACATCATTTTCTCCGCGTCCAAAATAGTCATGGAGCTTGCTGTACTCTTGATACAGCTTCTCATACACAGCCACATTATCTGCGATAGGTTTGAAAGTCTCTTTACGTACTCGTGCCATTCGCTGAGCGGCATCGACGATACTGTCATAGCCACCACTAGCCGCACCAGCGGCAACAGCTCCGAACATCGCTGCTCCCAGTGCCGGTGTTTGTTTGGAATCGGCAATTTTAATCTCACGATTCGTAACATCAGCATAAATTTGCATCAATAGGCGATTCTTTTGCGGTAAACCACCACAGGCGTATAATTCCTGAACTTCAACACCGTTGCTGTGAAAAGCATCGACGATTTTGCGCGTGCCAAATGCGGTTGCTTCCAACAGAGTGCGATAAATCTCTTCCGGCTTCGTCAATAAAGAATAACCAAGAATAACACCGTTTAGTTCAGTATCCACAAGCACTGAACGATTTCCGTTCCACCAATCCAAAGCGAGCAAGCCCGTTTCACCTGGTTTGTAAGCGGATGCAAGACGTTCCAACCATTCATGGACATTCACACCTTCTTGCTCCGCTGCCACCTGCACATACGCAGGAACTCCCTGTTCCACATACCAAGCAAAAATATCCCCAACCGCAGACTGTCCTGCTTCATATCCTAAGTATCCCGGGATAATGCCGTCTTCCACAACGCCGCACATGCCTTCGACTTGCCTTTCTTCCGTTCCAATCAGCATATGACAAATGGAAGTTCCCATCGCCATAACCAGCTTGCCAGGTGTAACAACCCCAACTCCTGGCACTGCGGCATGCGCATCCACATTCCCTACGGCAACAGCCGTTCCGGCTTGCAAGCCCATTAACTGCGCCATTGCTGTGGTGAGTTCACCCGCTTTGGTTCCGAGTGGCACCACATCACCGCGAAGCTTCGTTTCCGTCAAATTCTCGAGATGGGGATCCAAAGCTTTGAAGAATTCCTTGCTCGGATAGCCGTCTTTTTTATGCCAAATCGATTTGTAGCCGGCGGTACAGCTATTGCGGACGATATCCGCTTGACCCGTCATTTGGGAGACAACCCAATCTGCTGCTTCCAAAAAGCGGTCTGTTTGCTCATAAATATCAGGAGCTTCATTCACAATTTGCCAAATCTTCGCAATCATCCACTCGGATGAAATTTTGCCGCCGTAACGTGGCAGGAAGGCTTCTCCTCTGCTTTCTGCGATCTCATTGATCAAGTTCGCCTCATCCTGCGCAGCGTGGTGCTTCCAAAGTTTGACCCAGCTATGCGGATTGGAAGTCAGTGCGGGATTGAAACAAAGCGGCCGCCCCTGCTGATCGATAGGAAGCATCGTACAAGCTGTGAAATCAATGCCCAGGCCAATAACATCTGCCGGATCTACACCGGAAGCTTTCATTACTGCAGGTACAGATTGGGTTAATACATCTATGTAATCCTGCGGATGCTGCAAAGCCCAATCATACTCAAGCTTAATTCCCGATACAGGCAGCTTCTCATCAATTACATTATGCGGGTATGGGGTTACATGATCGGCTACCTCTGTGCCGTCACTCAAATCAACCAGCACGGCACGGCCGGATTCTGTTCCATAATCAACGCCAATCGCGTATTTTTTGGACATGGAGAACCTCCTTCAAATTAATGTGTCTCTAGAAACGAGTATATCACTTGTACGTACAAGTTGACTACAACTTTTTTACCATAAGAAAAGGCAAGCCCGCAAGCGGATACAACAAATTTGCAGCAGGACGGCAGATCATGCATTTCACCTTCTTTGCGGATTGTACATAGACCTATTTCGATTAGAGTTGATCTGTATCTTCATCTGGAGCTTAGACGTCGGTTAACAACTTATTCTTCTCAGTGGAATTCGTCCAATGAAACCAGCCTTCAGAGGGCTTATTGCATGCTTACACTGGAAATAATCCAATGAAATCTCCATAAACCTCAAAAATACCTGCTTTTCGGTTCGGCCCCTTAATTATGGAGTCCATCTGCTAAATGCTCTCGCTCTCGCAGTTTTTCATTTTTCTCATTTCTCTAAACACACTAAACCGAAATTTCTATGGCTTCTAATTTTTTA
>NZ_JABMKZ010000110.1 GCF_013204855.1 Paenibacillus alba
AGTTCTTCCGCGCGCCTTAGAATTCTCTTCTCACCCACCTGTGTCGGTTTGCGGTACGGGCACCTTCGCCTGGCTAGAAGCTTTTCTTGGCAGTGTGAAATCATGACCTACGGTACTTAAAGTTTCCCTCCCCATCACAGCCCAGCCTTAATGATGTGCGGATTTGCCTACACATCAGCCTCACTGCTTGGACAGACATCCATCAGTCTGCGTCACTATCCTTCTGCGTCACTCCATTGCTCATAACGGCTACGGTGGTACAGGAATTTCCACCTGTTGTCCATCGACTACGCCTTTCGGCCTCGCCTTAGGTCCCGACTTACCCTGAGCGGACGAGCCTTCCTCAGGAACCCTTAGGTTTTCGGCGGATCAGATTCTCACTGATCTTTTCGTTACTTATACCGGCATTCTCACTTGTATGCGCTCCACCTGTCCTTACGGTCAGAATTCTACGTACATACAACGCTCCCCTACCCATGCACATCGTGCAAGCCATAGCTTCGGTGGCGTGTTTAGCCCCGTTACATTTTCGGCGCAGAGTCACTCGACCAGTGAGCTATTACGCACTCTTTCAATGGTGGCTGCTTCTAAGCCAACATCCTGGTTG
>NZ_JABMKZ010000111.1 GCF_013204855.1 Paenibacillus alba
CCCTCTTTGTCTACATGCACGCCCGTTTCATCGGCATGGATTACGGGACTGGCAAGGAGATTTTGACGAATGATCTCTTCGTAAGGAAGTAAGCTTTCAGCCATTTTACGGATACTTGAAAGAAGTGTTGCCTGACTCGGCCGACACCCCGTCAACACATGAAGAAGATCGGTTGTGCGAGCGAGCGGGAGCATTTGGTGCGAATGCAAATAAGCGGCTACAGCAGTGAACCGCTGACCGTATTGGGCACGTGCATGGACGCCTTTAGGAAAGATGCCTTTCTGCAAAGTGTGGCAACACGGGCACTTTTTCTTCTCGGCTCGGTGCTCCGTCACCTCCATGACAGGGACAGGGATGTCAAAAACCTGCCGACGCTCGTACCCCAGACATGCGACGTCCTCCAGTGAGACCGCACAGTTCTCACAGACTAAAACCGGATGAATAATGGTTGTAGTGGGATGGTCGATGCAAGAAAGGGTATGCCCTTTATGGCCGACAGGTCCGCCCTTTTTTCCGCCGGACTTCCGGTGATTCTTAGGTTCACGTTTCAGGTCACTAGACGGCGGCCAGCTACTGTTTTGCGAGTTTTGGCCAAGTTGCCGC
>NZ_JABMKZ010000112.1 GCF_013204855.1 Paenibacillus alba
GGCTCCTAGTGCCTAGGCATCCTCCGTGTGCTCTTTCTAGCTTAACCTAGAAAAAACTTTAAAGATTTTTGCATGCTTCCTAAAAAACACACAACCTAAGTTCTTACTTTACGTTTGTTTCGTTATCTAGTTTTCAAGGAACAACTTTCCATTCGCCATTCAGCGGCAGGAAGTACATCTTAACATGTCAATTCATCAAAGGCAACAATCAAATATTACCAATTATGAGTTGAACGATAAGCTATACGATGTAATCTTGTTCATCACCCTAGTGTCAACAACACCGCCTTATCGGCGGCGGAAGTATGCATAAGGTTAATGGTGGAGCCAAGCGGGATCGAACCGCTGACCTCCTGCTTGCAAGGCAGGCGCTCTCCCAGCTGAGCTATGGCCCCATATTGATGTGATACACCTCAAATGAAGTGTACAAGCTCCATCAAAACTGAACAAATGAAATGAGTAATCAGCGTTTTGTGTGCAAGCACACTTGACTGGATCTATCAGATCCGAGTCTCCATAGAAAGGAGGTGATCCAGCCGCACCTTCCGATACGGCTACCTTGTTACGACTTCACCCCAATCATCTACCCCACCTTCGGCGGCT
>NZ_JABMKZ010000113.1 GCF_013204855.1 Paenibacillus alba
CCGGTGTATCTTCCGCTGTATCTTCCGCCGTATAAACCAAAATACTTCCTTCACTGTGTACAGTAACTTCTTCATTGCCCTCATTGGGACTATAGATCTCGTATTGGATCTCCCCATTATCATGCAGATTCAGTCTGGTATGGATTTCCACAGCCGCTTCCGCTACTACAACAGGTGCAGCCCACATGACATTTTTGATGTGAACGACTGCTTCCGTCCCTGACAAACACGCTCCCCGTACCGCGGCCTCCCGGGCCATTTCAAGGTATGCAGCGCCCGGCAATATCCGTTTCCCTTTTATCACATGATCCGACAGATAAAATTCTTCTCCCGTAAACCGCGAGCGATATTTTAGCTCCCATAGGTCCGATATATTCTCATGCAGCAACGGATGCAACTCGTCTACCTGTACAGGATTGGTCCCCGGAATGACCGCGCTTTTCCCTTCCCCCATCGGCACCCAACAACGTTCTCTTGCAAAGGGGTATGTGGGAAGACTGATCCGTCTCGCTTTTTGGACCCCGTAGAGTTTGCTCCACTCTACCTGTCCCCCCTTTACCCATAACCCCAAAATCCGGCTATATTT
>NZ_JABMKZ010000114.1 GCF_013204855.1 Paenibacillus alba
AAGGCTCCCACCTATCCTGTACAGATCGTACCAAAGTCCAATATCAAGCTGCAGTAAAGCTCCATGGGGTCTTTCCGTCTTGTCGCGGGTAACCTGCATCTTCACAGGTATTAAAATTTCACCGGATCTCTCGTTGAGACAGCGCCCAAGTCGTTACGCCATTCGTGCGGGTCAGAATTTACCTGACAAGGAATTTCGCTACCTTAGGACCGTTATAGTTACGGCCGCCGTTTACTGGGGCTTCAATTCATAGCTTCGGGTTGCCCCTAACCACTCCTCTTAACCTTCCAGCACCGGGCAGGCGTCAGCCCGTATACTTCGCCTTGCGGCTTCGCACAGACCTGTGTTTTTGCTAAACAGTCGCTTGGGCCTTTTCACTGCGGCCCCCTCGGGCTATTCACCCTACCGAGGCACCCCTTCTCCCGAAGTTACGGGGTCATTTTGCCGAGTTCCTTAACGAGAGTTCTTCCGCGCGCCTTAGAATTCTCTTCTCACCCACCTGTGTCGGTTTGCGGTACGGGCACCTTCGCCTGGCTAGAAGCTTTTCTTGGCAGTGTGAAATCATGACCTACGGTACTTAAA
>NZ_JABMKZ010000115.1 GCF_013204855.1 Paenibacillus alba
TTGCAGCTAAAATCAAAGTAACCGATAGCTATGGTATTAAGTATGAGAAAGACGAAGTAGCGAAATACAACCATGTTTTAGGTCTGACATTCTCTGCTAGCCATGTTAAAAACGGAACAGTTGAGATTAACCAATATGGTGAGATCACAGCTACACGCTCAGGCACGGCTGCAGTGACATTCGATTTAACAACAACAGCTTCCAATGGGAAATCCGCTGTAACGGCAATCACAGTGAACTAAGATGTTTTGAAAAAGAAGGCCCTTCGGGGTCTTCTTTTGATTTTATATCTAGGGCTAGTCGATCTGGAAATTTCTTATCAATGAAAAAGTGTATAGAGTATCGTATACTAAATTTGTAGCCGAGATGATATACGAAATGCTACACGAAAGAAAGTTGATGAGATGTTCATCTTTTGTCCCATTGGTTATAAGTTTTTATAACAAAAACTTTAAAATACAGGAGGAAACAAACCTTTATGAAAAAAACATTATCCGTCGTTCTTACGTCCGCCATGGCACTTTCCATGTTCTCATCCGTCGCTTTCGGTAAAACGTCCGCTGATTTCACGGACTTGAAAG
>NZ_JABMKZ010000116.1 GCF_013204855.1 Paenibacillus alba
TCCCGCGACCACCATGACTTGATCTTGGCCCGATGCAAATCCCCGATAGAACGCTTCAATCCCTTGCGGGGTTTCCAAGGCCACGGCACCTGTATCTTGCCGCATCATGGCTTCAATCTCTTCATCCACCTGCATGCCGCCCTGTTTCCATAGCGGCCAGTTGATCGATAGGGTGTGGCCGCTTCGCTGCCCCGCAGCCGCCAGCTTGTTCCGGTATCCCGCATACACATCCATAAATCCGTTTGCCGTTGCATAATCGGCTTGCCCAGGATTCCCTATAACTCCCGCGCCCGATGAAAACAAAATTACAAAATCCAATTTCTCTCCCTTGGTTGCTTCGTCTAGATTCCTTACGCCCGCAACTTTCGGGTTCAGTACCTCTTTCCATTCTTCTGTTGTTTTCCGCAGGATATAATTGTCCCGAATCACACCCGCGCTATGGATGATGCCGTTGAGGCCGCCGAATTCTTCTTGAATCCAAACGACCAGCTCCTCCACTGCTTCCTTGCAGGATACATCGACCTGCCTGTATGCTACTCTGGCTCCTCGGACCTCCAATTGTTTTAGTTTTGC
>NZ_JABMKZ010000117.1 GCF_013204855.1 Paenibacillus alba
AAGAGGTTCAGCAGTTATTTAAGGAAAGGCATAAAGAGAGGATATTGGTTCAGGTCGTGGTACCAAGCGAACGCCTGCAGCTGTTTGAAGCGCTGTCAGGCTTGCTAAAAACTGCGCAGCTCGAACATCCAGGATTCACAGGACAGCTGATCGAAATGGACGGTGAGGAAGAGGGTCCAAGCATCGTCAAGAAATTAGAAGAGAATGCCGGATGCCCTATGGATGATCGGATAAGGTATAGGGACGGGAACCGATGGGTGATGGACTGGGAAGAAGTGCAGGAAAACGGGGAAGAAGGGCATATACCGTGGAAAGACCGCGGGGTGTATTGGATCACGGGGGGCTTGGGAGGACTGGGCCTTATTTTTGCAGGTGAGATTGTCGAGAGGGTAACGGAGGCGGTATTGATTCTGACCGGAAGATCCCCGTTAACCGAAGAGAAGGAAGCAAAACTAAAACAATTGGAGGTCCGAGGAGCCAGAGTAGCATACAGGCAGGTCGATGTATCCTGCAAGGAAGCAGTGGAGGAGCTGGTCGTTTGGATTCAAGAAGAATTCGGCGGCCTCA
>NZ_JABMKZ010000118.1 GCF_013204855.1 Paenibacillus alba
TCCCTTCCCCCATCGGCACCCAATAACGTTCTCTTGCAAAGGGGTATGTGGGAAGACTGATCCGTCTCGCTTTTTGGACCTCGTAGAGTTTGCTCCACTCTACCTGTCCCCCCTTTACCCATAACCCCAAAATCCGGCTATATTTTTTCTGGAGCAACCATTCGTCCATTGCTTCCTGCAGCTCTTCATCTGAAAATAGATCCGTTATGGTTTCTTTATTCCGTTTCTGTTGCCCCCGGTACACTCCCTCCACTTCATCGTGTCCCTCTATGAGCTTGCTTAGCTTCTCCTTAACTTCCTCCAGGCTCCCTGCAATAAAACCCGCCCGTTCCTCCATCGCCTCGCGTCCTACCTGCAGCGTATAGGCCAGATTAAACACATCCGTTTCCCGGAAGCCCCGTCCTTCTATGGCATCCAGCAGCTGCTTCGCCTTTTCCTTAAGCTGCTCTTCATTTTTGGCGGAGATTACGATGACCGCTGGACTGCTGTCACTTACCGGTTCCTGTTGGATTTCCGCTTTCTCTGGTATATATTCCGCTACTAGGATATGGGCGTTTG
>NZ_JABMKZ010000119.1 GCF_013204855.1 Paenibacillus alba
TGCAGCAGCACCTTTGTCAGTCCTGCAATGCCCGCTGCACTTTCGCAATGACCGATATTCGACTTGACGGAACCGATTACGCAAAACTGGTTGCCCTTCGTATACTCCCGGAAGCTTTTGTTCAAACCCGCTATTTCAATCGGATCCCCCAGCGCGGTGCCTGTGCCGTGCGCTTCAATGTAACTTATCGTTCTCGGATTTATGCCCGACTCCTTATATGCTCTGCTCAGAATGCTGGCTTGCGCATTCGGGTTGGGCACGGTATAGCCGTTCGTTTTCCCCCCATGATTCACCGCTGTAGCCTTAATGATTCCGTAAATCTGGTCCCCGTCTTCTATGGCCTTGTCCAGAGGCTTCAGCAGTACTGCCCCCACCCCTTCTCCCGGCACGTATCCGTCCCCACCCTCTCCAAAGCTTTCGCATTTCCCCTTGCTCGATGCAAATTTCCCTTGTCCAAGCATCAAGTATTTGTTGGGATGGATGGAGACATTCACTCCCCCGGCAATGGCTACTTCACATCCCCCGCTTCGTAAGCCTTG
>NZ_JABMKZ010000012.1 GCF_013204855.1 Paenibacillus alba
AATGGGATTTAAATCCAAAAAATTCAGGGGGATCCCCCTGAATTCGTTCAGACAATAAACCTATTCATCGTCCCGATGAATAACCCTACAAGACCTATTACACAAACTTCTTGACGCTACCCGCTCATCCAGAAAAAGCCTTAAAAGCCTGCACAAATGCAGGAATTTAATAGTTGCGGCTCTTCCAAGAGCAAAAAAGATGCATAATTGCAGGAATAGAGCAAGCAACTGGAGCTAGAGCTTGAAGAAAGAGGAGGCTCATCAAGAAATTATCAGAACCCGTAACAAGCTATAGTGAAAAAGATCCGGACGCCATATTCCTCAAGTAGGTTTATCTACTTATGGGACAACCCCATTATTGTCGTTCACCACTTGCGCAGTCCGATGACAAAAGCCCCCAATGACACGAGTGAAGCTAATGTCCGCACATGATTCCACGGTACCCAGCTAGCCAAATATTGAGTCCAGAGTTTAGCTCCTTCTGAGCTGCCAGGTGTCACCGCGGCTAAGGTGTCGTTAAGCGGCACGTTGAATATAACGGTCACCAGGAAGACACCGACGAAATAAAGGATGCTGCCGGCGAGCAGATAGGCGGCGCTTGGTGTGCCCCATTTGAACAATGAATAAATCCCAATAATGATGCACAATAAGCTAGTTCCCATAAAGATCAAGCTAAACAACGGATTGAGTATGAGGATGTTGATGGATTGCATCGTGGCAATCCCTTGTTCGGCCGGAAGGCGAGAGAGAGCTGCCATCACGGAAGTCGAAAAGGCGAAAAACAATCCAGCCATTAAGCCGGAACCTAACGCGGAAGCAAAGATTAAGCCAAAGAGCAGGTTACCCATGATTTGCTGCCTCCCATTCGGAGCTATCCTACGATTTTCTCCAATTATTTACCTATCTCATATGTATAATAAATCCCTTATTTTGTAAAGTGATTTATAGCAGGAATTTGATTTAGGAGTCGTCCATCCCCTATAGTGAGGACAGGAGGTGTTCGCTTTGAAAATTATGATTTCAGCTTCAGAAGCTATGGAAAAAGGCGTTTGGAATGACATTCTTCGTCTATTCGGCAGAGACAAGGATGAGGACTTTTGGCCTAAGGAGGAATTCATTTTGACAGAGGAGCAAGCTCTCACCCTGAAGCTTATTAAAAAATAACGTGTTTAACGAGGAAAGGCACCCTTCCTAAGGGTGCTCTTTCATTTGTGCGAGGAGACATTAAAATCAACTTCCTCTATGAATTCAATAACCTCGCCATTGGGACTATAAATAAGCGCATTGTTTACGATGAGCGGTGGTTGTCCGAGAGAAAGCCGGCTTGGCTCTGCGCAAATTTTTGCCCCGTGAGCAAGGGCTTTATGGTACACTTCTTCTGCATCATCCACATAAAAGGCCAAATGCAATAATGCCCCATGAGCAATCTCTTCTTCAGATGCAGCTTTCTTTCCTTGAGCAGGGATGACAGCCTCACGGTCAAAGATTTCTATGCAGGTTCGCCGATCAGCAGAAACCAGCATACAGGCTTCTTTGATTTGAAAAGAAGGCAAACTCCAATGATGGCCTCTTGTAAACCCTAAAACTTCGGTATAAAACCGAATAGTTCCTTGATAATCATTCGCTTGTATCGCCACATGGGCAAGGCCTCTTACGCTCATCTCGAATCTCTCCTTGTACATAAGTTATTATTTTCATTATAGGTATTTGACTATAAGGAATACATATGAAAGATAAGGGTTTTATAGTAAAATAGTTAATTAAATAACTTATTTGAGCTGTAATATCTTATTTTATAAGTTGAATTTTGGAGGCGTTATATAGCTATGAATCATCAAATTGATGATATTGATAGAAAGATTATGAAATTACTTCAGCATAATGCGCGAATGCCTATCTCTCAGATCAGTAAAGAAATCGCGATGTCGCAGCCCTCTGTGAAAGAAAGGATATTAAAGCTAGAGGATAAAAAAATTATTTCCGGGTACAGCACTGTATTTAATCTGCGGGATCTGAATCGAGGCACGAGCACGTTTATTTTGATTAAAACCGAGCATTGCCAAGAGCTTGTTGACTTTTGCGAAGCGGCTAAGGAGGTCACTGATTTATTTCGCATTAGTGGGGAATTCAACTATCTGATCAAAGTACAAACGGCTTCCATTGAGGAAGTTGCCGAGTTTCAAGACTCGCTTGTAAAGATAGGCCCTTCCAAATCTCATATTTGTTTGAAAAATATTTTAGAAAACAGAATATTACTCTAAATGAATCCAGCATGTTTCTGCTAACATAGAAGTCATAGAATATCTGTTTATATCCGGCGCGGGGGCTAGCATCAATGAGCTACAATATGTATTTATCTGCACTTCTAATGGCAGCAACTTGCTGCTCACTCGCTATTTCATATCTTTGCTGGAAAAGAAGAGAGCTTCCCATTGCGATCAGCTATGGTTTGGGGATGCTAACCGGTGCCTTCTATACGTTTGGATATGCCTTCGAAATTGTCAGTACCTCCTTGGAACATATACGCTTCTGGCTGCGGATTGAATACATGGGTATACCTTTCGGGACAGTCTTATGGTTTATCATGGTCTTGCAATATACAGGACGCCAAGCGCTTGTTCGCAAATGGCTTGTTGCTGCGCTTATGATTGTACCTACCATTACGTTCGTTTCACATCATACGAATGAATTGCATCATCTCTTTTATAAAAGTATGACACTTAATTATTCAGAGGGATTCCCGCTAGTCACTTTGGTCAAAGGACCTTTATACAAGCTTCATGTCTATTATTCCTATTCTTTTTTTGTAGTAGGCATGGTTTTGATGATTCAAATGTTTATCAAAGAAAAGCTGCGAATGAAGAAACAAGTTGCTCTGATGATTATTGGCTCATGGGGACCATACGGCTTTACACTGGTTTATTTGAGCGGTGTTATCTATATGCCTATTGATATTTCACCGTTCGGATTTATTATCTCAGGCGTGTTTTATATGTGGGGCATTTATCAATTTAATATGCTGCGATTAGCTCCTTTGGCCTTGCAAAAGGTGTTTGCTTCCATGCAGGATGCGGTTATCGTGTTCGATTTGGATAATAGTCTGACTAGCTTTAATCAGTCTGCCAAGCGCGTTATTGCCGGAATCAACAGTAAGTGGATCGGACAGCCTGCGGTCCAAGTATTTAGCCAGTATCCCGTGCTGCTGGACAAGATAAAGCAAGGCCCCTTTATGGAAGGCAAGGTCCAACTTGCAGGCCATGCAGATGAGCAATTTTATAACGTCCATGTGTCCTTTATTAATGATAAAAACCAAAAACCTGTAGGCAAAATGCTTTTGTTAAGCGATGTAACAGACATGGTACGCTCCGAGATCACCCTGCTTGAGAATGCGAAACAGCTGCGGGAACTTAATACGTTTAAGGATAAAATGTTTAGTGTAGTGGCCCATGATATTCGTGATCCTTTGGCTGTGCTCGTCAATCTGATGGAGCTGATGGAAGAGGAAATGCAGACCTATGGGGAGGATCAGCAAGAAATTGTGAACGAAATGGGCCAGCAAATTCATAATACCTTTACCTTGGTAGAAAGCTTATTGGAATGGTTCCGGAGCCAGAGCGGAGGTATGATTTTCAAGCCAGTGGAAAGAGATTTGGCGCAAACCATTCAAATCAGTTTACGGTTATTGCTCGTCCGTAGTGAGAATAAGCAGATACAAATTATTTCCGAAATTCCCAAAGATACATTCGTTTATGCCGATAAAGAAATGCTTGATTTGATTGTTCGGAACCTGCTGTCCAATGCAATTAAATTTACAGATTTCGGAGGCATCATCCGATTAAAGGCAGAACACAGAGATCATAAAGTGGTCGTTTCAGTAAGCGATACAGGGGATGGAATCACTTCGGATCAAGCCAGTATGCTGCTGCAGGAGGACTACCCGGTTTCTTCAACGGGAACAGCCGGAGAGAAGGGGGTTGGATTAGGACTTACGTTATGCAGAGAGTTCGTTCACTTAAATGGGGGAGAAATCTGGTTTGACAGTACACCTGCGCAAGGAAGCACCTTCTATTTCTCTATCCCTACGCTTTCGGAAGCTTCATCTAAACAATCAGACAGCTTAATAGGGGGACGGGCATGAAGGTCATTTGTATTGATGATGAGAAAGCGATGCATTTAATTATGAAGCGTATGCTCTCCAAAGTGAAGGAGGTCGAAATTGTAGGCAGCTTCATGGATACGGCAGCAGCTTATTCTTATTTGATGAATCATGATGTGGACCTTATCTTTGTAGATATTAGCATGCCGAAGGAGAATGGACTGGAATTTGCCGAACGATTGCGGGAGAGCGGCAATGAAGTGAAGATCGTCTTTATAACCTCTCATAAGGAATATGCCTTGTTTGCCTTCGATGTCCATGCTTTCGACTATATTGTCAAACCCGTTGTGCAAGAAAGACTGCACAAAACGATGGAGAGAGCGATGGCCAAAAAACAACCAGCCCCCCTTGTACGGACGGAACGAGAGCCCATTTTCAAAGAAATTAAGTTCAATTGCTTAGGCGAAATTGATATTCAAAGTACACAAGGGATGCGGGCCAAGTGGAAATCAAGTAAAAGCATAGAGCTCTTTGGATATTTGCTGATTCAAAAAGAGAGGCTTGTCTCCCGTACGAGGCTCATTGACGATATGTTTGGCGACATGCCGCAGAAGAATGCGGAAATGTATTTAAATACGACAGTCTATAAGCTCCGCAAGGTGTTGGACGCCTTTGGCTTAAAGGAAATCTTGCATTCTGACAGCAATCATTATGCACTCAGCCTGAATCAAGTGAAGGTTGATCTTTTGAGATTTGAAGAAGGCTGTAGGCAATTGCCTGTGGTGGACGAGTCCAATTTGGAACAAGCCTTAGAGATTGAACAGCTGTATGCGGGCGACTTATTCGGAGATACTGCCTTTGCTTGGGCACTGAACGAAGTTGAACGCCTAGCGCTTCTGTATACCTCTTTTACCCAGCGCTTAAGTGCCGCCTTGTTAGAAAAAGGAGATACGCAGGTTGCCATCCGATTGCTCTCCAAGCTCATGACACGGAATGAACTGGATGAAGGTTCTTTCATATTGCTAATGAAGGCTTTGGCTCAGCAGGAGAATAAAGAGGCGTTGACTCGGCAATACATGCAATATGCAGGAAACTTGGATAAAGAAATGGGCTTAAAGCCATCTCGTGAGGCTGCTGAATTATATACGCAATTGCTTTCGGAGCTGTTTTGAAATAGAAGGAAAATAATAAATAGGGCCCCAGAATCATGGTGGCTCTTTTTGCTGTCGAAGTTTGTCATTTTCTGGTCATTGGGGTCAGGTATACTTGGTTTTAGAGGGAAGAAATAACAAACAACTATATTTAGGAGTGAGGAAATCAGATGGGAAGTAATCGTGGAATAAACAGGTCAGGATTTCTAGGTGTTTTATCAAAAATGATGGCGATTGTATTAGCCGTCATGACGGTTATCACAGTTTCACCTACAGGAAGTTATGCAACAATGCCTACGGCAATTACTTCGGCATCAGCAGTTGTAAGTAATAATAACACAACGGTAACAGTTACATTTAATACGTATGCGACTCCAACTACCGATTTAGTAGATTTAAAATCAAAGATCCAAATTGGGCGTTCCGGCGCCAACTCATTCGTTGATCTTTCGGCGGATAATGCCAATAACACGATTAGTATGGTAGATGGGACATTGTTCATTACTTTAGGCACTCCCTTAACAGGTATAACCAATGCCATTAATGTTAAAACAGGCTCCTTAATGAATAGAGATGGAATTGCCTCAAACACCGACGTGGTCGTCTCCAATATCTCCGCGCGTGATATTACTGCGCCTGCATTCATTGGTTCGACTTCTGGTAATCAAGGCAGAAACGTAGATTTGAATTTTGATGAAGATCTCTTTATTAATGCCCCAGACGACTCCAACAATGACCAAATTCAAACATTCTTAAAAAGTAATTTGAGTGTTTCAACAGATGGCGTGAATTTCTCTCCTTTCTTAGAAACAGGTATAGCACGTAAAAATAATTCAAGAGTCATTCATTTAGAATATCCTAATAACATGAAGATTATTTTAGGTGCCAACACGATTGTCAAAATTGCTAGTGGCACTATAAGAGATGCAGAAGGTAATATCAACCAAGAAATGAAGCTACCGGTTAGCCCTCCAGTCATTCAAAGTACAGAAGTTAGTAGTGACAATCATAAAGTAACGATTACCTTTGATAAGGATATTTATGAGAACACAAATGGATCCAATTTGAAAGGCCGTATTTATTTATATAAAGGCGACAGCTCAAATGGTAAAGGATTAGTTGCTACGGATACAGTATCCATCACTAGTAATAAACTAATTATTGATTTTACAGAGGCTCTCACAGGTGCAAGCAATCAAATTTCGATAGGTGGAAATACGATTAGAGATTCTTATGGAAATACACAAGGTGACGATAGATTAACGGCTGTATTCCAAGCGAATGCTGGGGGTGTAGACCCTAACCCGAAAGATACTACAATGCCTAAATTTTTATATGCTACTTTTCCGAATTTTCAAGATTTAACGCTTGTTTTCGATGAAGATGTCTTCAATGCTAAAAATGATATTCCTGATTTTTTAAAAAATGTCCAGTGGTATGAAAATGGTTGGTTTTACACTCTTCCTGCTAATACAACGGTAACGTTCTCGGACCATAAGGCACTCATTCATTTTGCAGTTCCATTGACAGGGTCTCAATTCTATTTTAGTTTTTATCCCGGTCATTTTAAAGATGCTTCAGGTAACATATTAACTGGATATGCTGAAACCAACTGGTTTTATACAGTTACACCAAATTTAGCTCTTCGCGAAAGTTACTTTTCACAAGAAGGTCGTTGGTTAAGTTTAGCGTTTAAGCAAAATAATGTAGATATTAATCTAGTGGATCAAACGATTGTGGGCGGAATAAGTCAATTACATGGAAAAATTACAATTTCATTAGATAATGGCTTAACTTACACAGATTTGAATCCGCAAGATATTGTTTCTGTTCAAGGTAATAAAATAAATATCTTCTTTCACAATGCGATAAAGCAAGGCTCTATCAAAGTCAAAGTTGAAGAGAAGGTGGTTAGCAATCAATATGATACGTATCGCAATGAAGCATTAGATGAACTGATTGCCTCTAGAACTCCTGAAATTACAGGTTATTTATTAAGCAATATAGCAAGTGAGTTTGTATTTACAGATAATGATGCATGGAGAACCAAAGTTAGAGCAGTTAATGTATTCGATGAAAAAGTGGAAACGTATAGAGAATTGACTAGTTCTGAGTATTCCCTTTCGGCAGGTAAACTTACTATTGCCAAAGGTGTTTTCCAAGAGGGGCAATCCTATCAAGTTTATATTGATGCCGATGGTTACAGCACCCAATATTTTGGGGGCTACGCCTATAAGTCATCTGAAATATTCTATATGACTGCACCGGCAGTCACTGCAGAAAACGGAATTACTGCAAAGATTAATTTAGTAAATAATGCTAATAAAAATAGTAGCAATGGGAACCAAACGGTTATTTTTGAGTTATTTAACGGAGCAAGTCCAGTAAGTATTGTTGCGTCTAATTTAAAAATCGGTACAGGAACATACTCAGCTAACTTTAATGTTGCGGATGCCGGGACGAATACGAATTATACCGTAAAAGCATTTGTCGTTAGCCAGTACAGCAATAGTTCAACCAATATCGGATTAAATCTAGCAACAGTAAAAACGCAGTTTGAGCTAGATCAAGCCTTGCTTAACGGGAATAACAACAATAATAATGAAGAAGATTGATTTTTAGAAAAAAATGGTTAAATCGAAAGTGAGGAACGCAAAAGTGAAAATACGCAAGTTAAGTATTCTTTTAATTTTAACGCTTTGTTTATCACTCCTGCCGGCTGCCGTATTCGCAACTAGTGCAGCAGCAGTGACATTGAATACAATATCAGCTATTCAGCCTGGCGGTTCTGTTACCGTTTCGGGGACATCAACACTGGATGAAGTGATTATTCAAGTGATTCGGCCAGCGAATAGTACGGTGTTCTACGATATTGTTAAGGTAAAAGACGGACAGTTTTCTAGCTCATTCACACTAGCCAGCAATGAAACAGCTGGGACATACGCGGTTACTGCTGGACAAGCAGACTCTGTTGCAACGCGGGAATTAGTGGTTAAGGCTCCAACACCAGTAACCCCACCACAAACTGGCGGAGGCGGTGGTGGAGGTGGAGGCGTCCCAGCCGCCAACACAGTCACCCCAGCCAACGTGGAAATCAGCCCAAGCGCAATCACTTCTAACAAAGTGACAGGCCCAGATGGCAAAGTGACAACGTTGGTCTCTATTGACAACAAGTTTCTGAGCGATGCTTTTGTTCAACTTAAAGATCAAGGCAAGACAGATCAAACGCCTGTCATTGCTATTAAAGTAGGCAATATCGACGCAAATAGTACTACCAATGTTTCCCTTCCAGTATCTGTCCTTCTGGAAGGATTGAAGAACTCCAATGCCGTAATTCGCATTTATTCCGATAAGGAATCGTACTCCCTGCCTTTGACTGTGCTGAATTTCGATGAAATTGCTCGTTCATTAGGTACGGACAGCTCGAAAGTAACCCTTCACTTGAATATCTCGGTTGCAAGCACCGATCTTGAGAAGCAAATCCAAGAAAGTGCCGGCAAAAAAGGAGCGACCAGCCTTGGACACTCGGTTGATTTCAGCATCGTCGCTGAAGGGAATGGTCAAACGAAAGAGTTGAAGGACTTCGGGACGAACTATGTGAATCGCAGTATCGGCTTATCGGAAACTGTAGATCCAAGAACGTCCACTGGTGTTCTGTATGATCCAACTAGCCATGATATTTCCTTCGTTCCAAGTGTATTCGGAGATAATGCCGCTGGCAAGCAACAAGTGACGATTAAACGAAATGGCAATAGTATCTATGGGGTTGTTTCATCCACCAAAACCTTTGATGATATCCAAGGACATTGGGCCAAATCTGATATCGAGCTATTAGCTTCCAAGTTGGTCGTTAGCGGTGCAACTGATAAAGATTTTGCACCCGACCATGCGATCACGCGTGCTGAGTTTGCATCCTTGCTCATACGTGCGTTGGCTTTGAGTGCTGATGCATCCGCAGCTTCCTTCAAGGACGTCCAAGCTACAGATTGGTACGCTGGATCCATTGGTGCTGCTGTGAAAAGCAAGCTGGTGAGCGGCTATGAAGACGGTACGTTCAAACCTAATGCGCAAATTACACGTGAACAAATGGCTGTCATGGTAGCCAAGGCGCTAAGCGCTGCAGGCCTGACTGTTGATAGCTCAGATGAGCTATTGAACAAGTTTACGGATAACTCGCAAATCAGCGATTGGGCGAAAGCTTCTGTTGCTCAATCCGTCAAAGCTGGTATTATCTCGGGTATGACAGATACTACGTTCGTAGCTTCCGCCAATGCTAGTCGTGCTCAAGCTGTTGTTATGCTGAAGCGATTGTTGCAATACGCTAAATTTATTAACTAAATGTTGGGTAATTAATTAACCCAAATGGGGAAGTCCTTAAGATCAATTTGATCTTAGAGACTTCCCCTCTTTTTTATGCAACTTATAAAAAAATGACCGAACAGCCGTGAGGCAATTCAGTCACAATGACTTATAATCAACTATGGTTGGTGCCAGCCAATCAAAGGCCGGAATATTTCGCAATAGGCCGAAGCTAATGGTTGCTATCAACATGACAGTCATTATAATATGGCTAGTCCGTGACATTCCTTGCTTATTCGCCATCAGAAAAGTTAGATACAAAGGAAGAAGTACGAACACCAAGGGATTATATCGAAATGCCTGATAGAAATCCCATTTTAACAAAGAAAGAGCAACCCTCGTAATTCCGCATCCCGGACAATACAGCCCTGTCACCGCATGAAATATACAAGGAACCTCGATATGTATCACCGGTATTCCTATCTCAAGATATAATAGCCCCCCAACGAGAAGGAAGGAACCCCAAACAAGTTTGGAATTCCTTACGGTACTAAGTTTATACCAGTTTATTAACATCCGATTGTACCAATGCATAGGTTACGATGCTTAATCCGAAGAAGTTAAGCACAAGATAAAGAACGGAATTATCAGTTACCAGATAGCCGCGTTGATGTTGCACTTCTGCGATTTGTTTACCGACTTGATAAGCCCAGACGAAGCTCCAAATACCGCAAGTGACTAATGTCAGCAGGAAATGCTTGCCCCCAGTAAACGATGAGTCTCCACTTAGCTTGCCGACATCGTTGGTTAGAACAATAAACCAGTAAATTGCATAAATGCCACAAGTAATTAAGGATAAAACAATGGCCAGCCCTAAGCTTCTTTGCATAATCATTACACATACACCTCTGATGCTTTATTTATTTATAGGCATCTATGACGCCGTAAAATCAATCTTACACTTTGCATAAAACTAGGTTGTCATTGAATTTCGTCAGGAAATGGCAAAAAACGACATTCTAAGTATATAAAAATAGTAATAGCAATACAAGATGTATTCATAGATATCTGCATAATTTTGTTCCCCAAAAAAACTTTGTCATTCGACCAAGATTGTGACAGAATACAAGCAGATAAGAAACCTACAGATATCATTGAATGGAGAAATGAAATTATGACAGAGTTACCCAATTGCCCTAAATGTAGTTCCGCCTACACCTACGAAGACGGGAATTTATTGATTTGCCCGGAATGTGCTCACGAGTGGTCGTTGGCCTCAAATACGGATCATAAGGAAGAGACCAAAGTGGTCAAGGATGCCAATGGAAATATCCTTAACGACGGCGATTCGGTAACAGTCATCAAGGATCTGAAAGTCAAAGGGAGCTCCTCCGTTTTAAAAATAGGGACAAAGGTAAAAAACATTCGTTTAGTGGATGGCGATCACGATATTGATTGTAAAATTGATGGTTTTGGAGAAATGAAGCTGAAATCGGAGTTTGTTAAAAAGGTGTAAGGCATTCTCGGGATACTGAGGTTCCCGCTGCACGAAGAAAGGGCTGTTCTCAAGTAGATTTATCTACTCGGAACAGCCCTTATTTGCATGCCCAAGGAGGCTCAGCTTAGTAGAACACCTTAGAGTGAAGCACATCCAGCGCACGCTCAATGGCTTCCCGCTCTTCTTCCGTGGCCGCTTGGACCCGTTCCAAGAAGCGGGCTTCGACAATTTGGAAGGCGTTGTTCATCATCGCTTGTCCTTCGGGAGATAGCCGAATATAATGCTTGCGTTGATCGTTCGGGTCGATTGTCTTTTCGCATAGCTTTTTTTCGGTTAGTTTTTTCAATTCGCGGCTCGTATTGGGCATGGACATATGCTGACAATCGCTAATTTGACTAAGGGTAACCGGCTGACTAACCGCAAGATACTCTAGGATGCCGTATTGAACAGGAGTAATCGTATCCGGTTTAACATCTTTTGTAAAATCATGCTTGACTTGAAGAACGCCAGCGGTAAAGAGCACAAGTTTATGGAAAAATGCTTTATTGTCCAAAGAGACCACCTCATATTGATCATACTCAATACATTATCAAAAAACAATTATCATTTGACAACAAAATGAAGTCGTGATACGATTTTATTATCAAATGATAAGTAAGAGGTGGCTCGATGAAAACATTAATTATTTATACCCATCCTAATCATCAAAGTTTAAGCTTTGCCTTTTTGCAGAAAGTCATTCAAGGCAGTACGGAGAATCCCGAAATATCGGAGATCAAGGTGCTCGATTTGTATGAGGAGGGATTTGATCCGATCCTTGTTTTCAATAAGGAGAAACGCAGAAGGGATATGCACGCTGACCCGAAGCTGGAGAAATATCGGCATCAACTTCTATGGGCTGAGAAAATTGTGCTTATTTATCCGATTTGGTGGGGACGTCCTCCGGCTATGCTGTTGGGGTATATTGATCACATGTTTGCTTCAGATTTCGCTTACCGGGATAAGGGAGGTTTATTGCCGGAAGGTCTTCTAAAGGGTAGGTCAGTCGTGTGCATTTCAAGCATGAAAGGGCCTGCCTTGTACCCGCTGTTCTGGCTGCATAATGCGCACAAAGTTTTGATGAAGAAAGCATTATTTCAATACGTGGGGATCAACAAGGTGAAGTTTTTTGAATTCGGGAATATGGAGAGTCCGAAGGGGAAGCAGGAGCAGAAATTAAACCGAATTTATCGGTATTTCAGAAGTTTGTCATCCTAATGCACGCATGCTATGGTTAAGGTATTCGTAACGGAGGTGGATGTATGAGAGCGCTATTCATTGGGGGAACAGGGACGATTAGTTCGGCGATTACCAAGCAGCTGTTAGAGCAGGGATGCGAGTTATATTTGTTGAATCGAGGTACACGCAATGAGGCTTTGCCCGTCGGTGCCAAGATCCTTCAGGCAGACATTAATGACGAGAGCAAAGTAGCTAGTTTGATTGCAGATTTAACGTTTGATGTGGTGG
Source organism: Paenibacillus alba (assembly GCF_013204855.1). Taxonomy (GTDB): domain Bacteria; phylum Bacillota; class Bacilli; order Paenibacillales; family NBRC-103111; genus Paenibacillus_E; species Paenibacillus_E alba. The sequence goes on from NZ_JABMKZ010000012.1 coordinate 12,551, forward strand.
CTGATTTCATCGCATTCGAACCTGCCCAATTGGAACGAGATTATCGTTTATTCAAGGATAAAACGAAGCAATTCCTGTTTATTAGCTCGGCTTCAGCCTACCAAACGCCATTATCTGACTACCGGATTACCGAGGGAACGCCTTTATCTAATCCTTACTGGGGGTATTCCAGAAATAAAATTGCCTGTGAAGAGTACTTGATCAAGCAGTACCGGGAACATGGCTTCCCGATTACGATTGTAAGACCAAGTCACACGTATGATGAGCGCTCCATTCCACTAGGCGTCCATGGAAGCAAAGGTTCCTGGCAGGTTGCTAAGCGTATGTTGGAGAATAAGCCGGTTATTATCCATGGGGATGGGACTTCGCTGTGGACGATGACGCATAATTCGGATTTTGCCAAAGGCTTTATTGGGCTAATGGGCAATCTGCATGCGATTGGCGAATCTATTCATATCACGTCCGATGAAACGTTGACCTGGAACCAAATTTATGAAGCCATTGCCGCTGCGCTTGGCGTGAAGCTGCAAGCCGTTCATGTATCCTCGGAATTCCTGGATGCCTGCAGCAAAGAGGATTTCAGAGGCGGCTTGTTGGGGGATAAAGCAAACTCCGTCGTATTCGACAATGCCAAGCTGAAAAGGCTGGTTCCTGAATTCGTCGCAACAACGCGATTCGACCAAGGAATCAAGCAAACCGTCGCTAACCTGCTTGCCCACCCTGAGCTGCAAAAAGAGGATCACGAATTTGATCAGTGGTGTGATCAAGTGATTCAGGTTCTGGATGCCGCTATTCAGCAAATGAACGCTGCGCGGATCTGATCGACGAAGAAGATGAAAATTGACCGCTTGCTGGCAATGACGGTGCTGCTGTTGAATCGCGGGCGTGTCAGTGCCAAAGAATTGGCTGACCGTTTTGAAGTTTCGACGAAGACGATTTATCGGGATATGGAGACTTTGAATCAATCGGGCATTCCGATTGTGGCCCATCAGGGCATCTCCGGCGGATTTGAAATCATGGAACCTTACACCATGGCTCGGCAATTCTTAACGCTCAGTGAAATTGAGGCGATCGTCGCGGCGGTCAAAGGGATACATACAGCCGTGGATGACCGCGTGTTCGGCACCCTGCTGGATAAGGTAAAGGCGCTGCTCAGTCGAGTAGATCGGCTTCAAATGGAGCAGCAGGGAGCGGGCATTGTTTTCGATTTCAATCCGTGGGGGCAAGGACCCGCTGCGCGGGATAAAGTGAACAGCCTGAGACAGGCGATTGAGCATACAAGCAAGGTTAGCTTCAAGTACTTGAATATGAACGGTACGGAGAGCGAGAGAGTCGTCGAGCCTGCCGCTTTAATTTTAAAAGGATACCTATGGTATTTGCAGGCTTATTGCACGCTTCGAAGTGAATTTCGAGTGTTTCGATTATCGCGTATACAGGAGCTGCGGGTGTTGGAGCAATCCTTTGTAAGGAAACAAGCCCCTTCGTTAGAGGGCTACGCCTGGGAGTCGAATTGGTCGAATGCGAATTTGCAAGAGATGACATTTCTATTCGATTCGAAAGTTCGGCACCGCGTTGGAGATACTTTCGATCCGCAGCAAGTTACCGTACAGGAGGATGGTTCTTTGCAGGTAAAAGGACCCTTCACCGAAGATGAATGGCTGTACGGCATGCTGCTGAGTTACGGCGAACATGTCAAAGTCGAAGAACCGATCCACGTAGCTGAAGAAATGGTGAATCGGGCACAAAAAATTATGGAGCGGTATAAGAAACTGGACAGATAGGTGTCCACTTTCTCCCTGTATACTAATGATAAATACAAGGAGATGAGGACGAAGCTATGCATACATATATAACGGAGCAACCAGCAATAACCTTAACAGGTGTTCATGTACGAACCACCAACGCAGAGGAAGCGGGTCCGAATCGGCGGCTGCCACAGCTGTGGGAAACCTACTTTCAAAGCCAAATCACGACGCAAGCCCCGACTATTAATTCTCATCTGATCTATTCGCTTTATACAGATTATGAAAGTGATGCTGCAGGCGCATATACGACTCTGATCGGGCACGAAGTGGCCGGTGATACGTCGCAAGATGAAGGCAAGTTCCATACTGTTCAAGTGCCAGCGAGTAAATTCATGGTATTTACGACAGAAAAGGGCCCTGTCTATGAAGTAGTCGCACAGGCGTGGGGAAATATTTGGGCATATTTCAAGGAATCAGAGGAAGTAAGGGCGTATACGGGAGATTACGAGTTGTATGACGCCAGAAATTCCGATCCTGCGCAGACGCAGATACAGATCTTCATTGCAATTAAATAAATAGAAAAAATAGAGGCTGTCCCATAAGCCGAATTTAGTAGGTAAGCATCGATAGATGATGGGATTGATTACTCTATAATTGCATGTGGGATGAAGGGGCTTCCAGATCAGAGCAGATCAGTTCACCCGAGTGTAAAAGCCTGCGAAAATACAGGAATTTCCGGGCGAATTCGGCTGAAAAAGACAAAAATGCCTGCAATTGTGCAGGCATTTTTGTCTTTTTCAGCCGCTCATCCAGAAAAAGCCTCAAAAGCCTGCACAAATGCAGGAATTTAATCGTTGCGGCTATTCCAAGAGCAAAAAAGATGCATAATTGCAGGTTTAGAGAAGGCAACTGGAGCTAGAGCTCAGAGAAAGAGGAGGCTCATCAAGAAATTATCAGAACCCGTAACAGCTAAGTAGATCCGGACAGCAATAGTCATACGCATGAAAGAAGATCACACGCAGAACGGCCAGTTTATGTCAGGTTATAATGTACAAATTCGAGCTGTTGGTAATCGAAAAGTAAAAGTAAGTTTGTAATAGGCACGATTGAGCCTCTCCGAATCCCAATCAAAAAAGCTGTCCCTCAAGTAGGTTTATCTACTTATGGGACAGCCTCTTTTTATTCTTACAGCTTGCAACTCCTAATAGCCATCCGTACGCTGTCCCGACTGATCGGCAAGCTTCGCGCCAGCTCTGGCAGAGTCGGAGCTGATGTGCTTGCCGTCAACTTGCGCTTGCGCCAAGCCTTCGGCAACACGGCGCCCATAATCCGGGTCGGCCAGCGTGAAATGCTCAATCATCTTCTTTTGGATGATGGGATTGCTAATTTTCAACGCATCGACTAGATTGGCTATCAATTCGTCACGTTCCCAATCTTCAAACTTCCGGTACGTATCTCCCGCTTGCTTGAAATATTCGTACGGCTGATTTTCTCGCGAACCAGCTTGGCATTGTAGGCAGGCTGATGCTCCTTGCCGGAAGGAACCGCTTCTTTCAAGCCGCCTAGCGAGGACGGCTCGTAATTGACGTGCGGGTTCTGCCCCGGTGCACGGTCTACGACGAACGCCATTTGCCCATCGCGCTGATTCGTAGCTACATGCGTTTTGGGCGCGTTGATTGGCAATTGCAGATAGTTCGTTCCTACACGATGCCTTTGCGTATCGGAGTAGGAGAAGGTGCGTCCCTGCAGCAGCTTGTCATCCGAAAAGTCCAAGCCATCGACGAGCACGCCTGTGCCAAAAGCAGCCTGCTCCACTTCAGCGAAGTAATTCTCGGGATTTTGGTTCAGCACCATTTTCCCTACAGGCAAGAAAGGAAACTGTTCATGGTCCCATAGCTTAGTCGGATCCAGCGGGTCGAAGTCCAGCTCAGGATGCTCATCGTCACTGATGATTTGCACGCATAGCTCCCACTCGGGATAGTCGCCACTGGCAATAGCCTCATACAGGTCCTGCGTCGCGTGGCTCGTGTTCTTCGCTTGAATCGCTTCCGCTTCTTGTTGGGTCAGGTTCTTAATCGCTTGGCGGATAGGCTCCCAGTGATATTTGACCAGCACAGCAGCTCCTTCTTTGTTCACCCATTTGTAGGTGTTCACACCAGAGCCCTGCATCTGCCGGTAATTCGCTGGGATGCCCCATGGGGAGAAGAGAAAGGTGATCATGTGCGTGGCTTCCGGGCTGTTGGAGACAAAGTCGAACATTCTCTCCGGGTTCTGCAAGTTCGTAACGGGATCTGGCTTAAAGGCGTGAACCATGTCAGGAAATTTCAGCGGATCGCGGATGAAGAAGATTTTCAAGTTATTTCCGACCAAATCCCAGTTTCCATCTTCCGTATAAAACTTAGTGGCGAAGCCTCGAGGGTCCCGCAGTGTTTCGGGAGAGTGGCCGCCATGAACAACGGTAGAGAAGCGGACAAAGACCGGCGTGCGTTTGCCCTGTTCCTGAAACAGCTTCGCTCGCGTATAGGTGGAAACAGGTTCATTTCCTACTTTCCCGTAAGCTTCGAAATAGCCATGTGCTCCAGCGCCGCGGGCATGTACAACCCGTTCGGGAATCCGCTCCCGATCAAAATGCGATATTTTCTCGATATAATGATAATTTTCCAGTGTCGATGGACCGCTGTTGCCTATTGTTCGGATGTTTTGATTATCGGATATCGGGTGGCCTTGTCGATTGGTTAGGGTCATATCTTGGCTTTGTTCTTTGTCCATGGCGTACTGTATTCATCCTTTCGCAATTTGCTTCTAGTACTTTTTGCCATTCGAGGACAAAATATGCGGAATTGAGAAAGACGCCATTCCTTTCGTCAGAAAGAAATAGCGTCTTCGCTCTCTATCATTTTAGAAATCAAAATTGTCTGGATCTGGGCCGACCCTTTGATCTTGGTTTAACCCATCGATATGAGCCATATCTGTCTCGGTTAAAGCAAAATCAAACACGGAAGCATTTTCGATAATGCGATGTTCCTTGGTGGACTTCGGAATGGTGACGACACCGTTCTGCAGATCCCAACGAAGAATAACCTGAGCAACGGATTTGCCATGTTTAGCAGCAATTTCTTTCAACACCGCATTGTCCATCAACTGACCTTGCATCAAAGGGGACCACGCCTCGAATTGAATGCCTGTCTCCTTGCAGAACTGCAGCAGCGGCTTCTGAGATAAAAGCGGATGATATTCAACCTGGTTCACCATAGGCTTAATTTCAGCACCCTCGATAACGTCCTCCAAGTGATGAATTTGAAAATTGCTAACACCGATCGCCTTTACTCGTCCTTCTTTATATAAGGTTTCCAGAGCTCTCCAAGCCTCTTTATATTTCCCTTTTACAGGCCAATGGATCAGATACAAATCTAGGTAATCCAGACCGAGCTTGCTGAGACTAGCCTCATAAGCGGCAATTGTTGCTTCATACCCCAGATCAGCATTCCATACCTTTGAAGTCACGAAGAGGTCCGCTCTGGACAGCTTTGTTTCCTCAAGTGCTTCACGAATGCCTTGCCCTACGCTAGTCTCATTGTTATAAATAGCGGCCGTATCGATACTGCGGTAACCGTGACGAATAGCCGACTTGACCGCATCCACCAACTCAGCGCCTTCCTCTACTTTAAATACGCCAAGGCCGAACCATGGCATTTTAACTCCGTTGTGCAGGGTAGTTGTGTCTTGTAAATGTGTTGTCATCATAAAATCCTCCTTAGAATGTTATACGGTAGATTTCTCTTTTTTCTCTAAAATACGCGCCCAGCCGGACAAAATAACGGCCAAAAGAACCATTAAAGCGCCCACCCATGCTGTATGAATAAGTCCGATGGAGTCTGTGACTATACCGCCCAGGTAGGCTCCAAGAGCAATACCTGCGTTAAATGCGGCGATGTTGAAGGCCGAAGCGACGTCTTTGGCTTTGGGTGCGAAGCGTTCAGCCAGCATCACGACATACACTTGCAAGCCGGGAACGTTCATAAAGGCTAACAGGCCCATTAACAAAATGGTGATTAATCCCGCTATTTTGAACGGTGCTGTAAATGTTAAGACGAACAGCACGATAGCTTGCAGAGCAAACATGTAGAATAAAGCTTTGATTGGGTTGCGATTTGCTGCTTTCCCGCCAATAATATTGCCAATGGCAATGGCGATTCCGTAGACGAGAAGAATGATGGCAACTGTTTTTTCCTTGAATCCGGTTATGTCGTGAAGTAACGGGGATAAATAAGTAAAGACAACAAAGGTTCCCCCGTACCCAATGGCCGTAATGGAAAAAGCAAGCAGCAGGCGTCCGTTGGTAATTAATTTAAGCTGATCGCGAAATGGCGTTCTGACCCCTTTTTGCAAGCTGGACGGCACCAATATCATATTGGCTATTAGAGCCAGAATACCGATAGCTATGATTAAAATAAAAGCCATTCTCCACCCGAATTGTTGGCCGATCAAAGTTCCAAGAGGAACTCCAGTCACAGTAGCCACGGTGAGTCCGGAGAACATAATCGCAATCGCGCTGGCTCTGCGGTTCTCAGGCACAATATCCGCCGCGATGGTGGACCCAATCGACATGAATACGCCGTGGGACAGCGAGGAAATGATACGCGCCACCAGCAGTAGGACAATCCCGTGTGAAGCGGCAGCAAGGCTGTTCCCTGCGATGAAAATGAGCATAATCCAGAACAGTAAAGTTTTGCGCGAGACCCGAGAAGTCATCGAGGTCAGAATCGGCGCGCCGAACATGACGCCCAGCGCATATAAAGTAACCGTTAGTCCTGCGGTTGTTACAGATATTTGTAAGTCATCAGCAATAAGAGGCAGCAGCCCTACACTAATGAACTCTGTTGTCCCGATGGCAAATGCGCTGATGGCTAACGCAAGGAGTGCTAGTGTGCTTCTTTTTTGATCTAATAACATTTGCGTTACCCCCATTGTGTGGAATTACCGGCCGGCAAATGTTATTATGAACTATTCATATGTTCATGAACAGTACGCACTTTTTAGTGCTATAGGTACCAAAAAGTAATGTACTAGCGAAAGTTCTTCATAGGGGAGGGAAACTCATGACGAAAAAGAAATATAATATTTCCGTGGAAGCCACACTCGAAGTGATCGGCGGGAAATGGAAGTGTGTGATCCTCTGCCATTTGACGCATGGCAAAAGGCGTACCAGTGATTTAAAACGTATTATGCCCGGGATTACGCAAAAAATGTTGACCCAGCAGCTGAGAGAGCTAGAACAAGATGGGATTGTAAATCGGATTAGCTATAATCAAGTTCCGCCCAAAGTGGAATATGAGCTCAGCGAATACGGCGGCAGTCTGAAGTCCATTCTGGATTCCCTGTGCGCTTGGGGGGAAAGACATATTATCAAAGAATATGGGGATAAATTCGCTGTATTAGAAGAAAATGAATTGAATCCTAGAGAAGCTGAGCTTGTCAGTATAGAGTAATGAACAGGGCTGTCCTAAGAGTAGATGAGTCTACTTGAGGACAGCTTTCGTCATCCCTTCGTCATCCCGATATTGGCGGGGCTTGATTATGCCTAAGCTGGGCAGCTTGCTTCAGAGTCAGGTTCGGTACGTATATTTCGGGATAATTCCTGCAAATATGCATCCTTTTGGCCTTGGAATTAACGGAAATGATGAAAAGCCTGCGATTATGCATCTTTTTGAAACTATTATTCGATTTTAGGATGAAAAAGCTTGAAAAGCCTGCATAATCGCAGGCTTTCTGTTATTTTCACGCGATTTGATCGCAAAAGCCTGCACTTATGCAGGCTTTTCATAATCGGCAGCGGTGGACGATGCCTAAGTGGTGTAGCATTCGCCGCACATGGCTACTTTTATCTGACGAAAAGGCCGATTGTCACAGCGTTTGACCGCTGTCCACGGTAATCATCTGCCCCGTCATTGCTTCCTGCTCCAAGGCTGCACAAATAAAAGCAGAGATGTCTTCAGGTGTGGAAATACGTTGTAAGAGAAGATTAGGCGCTAACTTCTTCATCTGTTCTTCCCGGCCGGTCCACCATCTTGTAGAGACAGCCCCCGGTACCACGCAGTTGACGCGTATATCCGGTGCCAAAGCGCGGGCCAGCGACTTCGTCAAACCGTGAACAGCGGCTTTGGATACCGCATAGGGAAGCGACGAGCCAAGTCCCGTCTGACCTGCGATGCTGCCGAGATTCACGATCGCGCCTTGCTGGTTCTTTTTCATGAAAGGAGCAACAGCTCGCGCGCAGAAATACATCCCTTTTACATTCACATCAAAAAGTTCATCCCACACCTCCTCGGTTGCGGCCTCCAGATCATCGAAGGGAATGTGCCGCGTGATACTGGCGTTATTCACAAGCAAGTCGATGGTCCCGAAGCGCTGGACGACGGAAGCGGCCATCTCCCTAACCTGCGCGTCTTGCGAAACATCGGCTTGAATGGCCATTGCTTGGCCGCCTCGCTTGCTAATCATTTGCACAGTTTCTTCCGCCTCATCTTGAGAGCGCGAATAGTTAACGGCTACCGCGACCCCTCGTTCTGCCAGTGCCAAGCAGGTTGCTCGGCCAATTCCTGTACCTCCGCCTGTAACAAGGGCTACCTTATTAGCCAAATGCATGATCAGTCAACTCCTTTGCGGTTTCGTATACAAATCATTGTAAAGGGCTCATTGTAATTTGTATAATTGAATGAATTGATGATCATGTTCAAAATATTTGAATGAAGAGATGGGGATCGGATGGATTTTAAAACATTAAAAACGTTCCAGACCATTGTAAAATACGGCAGTTTTATCCGCGCGGCGGAGGAAATGAATTATGTACAATCGACAGTGACCATGCAAATGCAAAAGCTGGAAGCCGAATTAGGTATTCTGCTGATTGAGCGCGGCAAAAAATTCCGCCTTACCGAAGCGGGCCGGCTGTTCCACGAACAAAGCCTGCAAATCGTTAAGCATATGGATCAATTGCAAACCAATTTATCCGATCTGCAAATGGGCGATGCCGGGGATATTCGCTTAGGGGTGACGGAGCCCACGGCGAGTTATCGCTTGCCTGCTATTCTGGGCAGCTTTCTGTCCGAGTATCCGAAGATTCGGATCTCAGTGGAGATTGGCAATACACCGACCTTGGCTGAGCGGCTGCATAGAGGAGAAATTGATTTGGCGCTTTGTTCTGCACCTGATTGGAGCTTGGAGCTTTATTTTGAGCCGTTATTTAAAGAATCATTTGTGGTCTTGATGCCCGAAAACCATGAGCTTGCGCAACAACCGCTCATCACACCGGAGCATCTTCGAGGGCATCGGCTGCTGATAACGGCCGCAACCTGTCCTTACCGCAGAAAGCTGGAGAGGGTGCTGCAGGAAACAGGAAGCCATCCGTTAGATACAATGGAAATTGGCAGCATGACGGCTTTGCAATTTTATGTAGAAAGCGGGCTCGGTATTGCGCTTGTACCGGAAATTACACTGAGACCAGTTCTCGCGGGAACGACGGTTCGGACATTGAGCGGCGATCTGATTGACATGACCTTCGGCATTCTCTCCCAGCCGTCGGAATATCCGCTCTCGCAGGCTTCGTTGAAGCTATATCAAGCCCTGAAACAAGAGCTTTCGACAGGGTAACACACACAAAGGTATCTATAAAACTGTTAAATTTATCAATTCTATTTTGAGCACATATGATATAATAATAGACAAATAATAGCATTTTTCGACGAGGAATCGAGAACTACAGGAGGGGAATTGTGAGAATAGCAAAATGGTTGTTTTTTAGTTTGACGATAATTGTAGTAATGATTGTTTTTCCCTGGAATGCTCAGGCGAACGATGACTCAAATGCAGATTTGAGAAGTATTTATCAAGAAGCGGGGGCTTTGTCACCAGATTTTTCGCCTTCCGTAACGGAGTATACAGTAAGAATGAGCAGTTCTGTTTCAGGATATTATACGGCTGCAATACCTTTAAACCCGGGTACAAAGATGGAATACTCCATGAATAGTGAAAGTAGTTGGGTATCGATCTCTGACAATGTTTCAACAGGGTTTCTTCCAACGAATCGCGGGAATAATACATTTCAAATTAAAGTAACGTCAAAAGATTTAACAACGACCAAAACGTATAAGATCCATGTTTATTATCCGCAAGTTGATGACGCTAGTTTGGCAGATTTATATGTGAACGGAACAACTATAAGCCCAGCCTTTCAAGCGAATAAGTATACGTATTCAGCAAGCGTACCTTATGCAACGAGCAGTATCTCGTTGACGGGTGTGCTGACTGATCCGGCAGCCTCCTTCACGATTAACGGAGATGCTGCAAGTAATGGTACAGCATCTGGCCAAATCCCTTTGAACGTGGGAAACAACACGATTACGGTTAAAACCAAATCTAGTAACTTGGCTGTGGAGATGACATATACGATCACAGTTACTCGTCAACTGAATACGGAGGCCAGATTAAGCAGTCTGGAGGTATCCCCAGGCAGCTTTGAACAGCCTTTCTCCAACGATAATCTGAACTATACGATGGCTGATCTAGACAATGCGACATCCGCTTTAAGAGTGACGCCAACGTTACCAGATGCAGCAGCAGGAGCCAGTGTCCGTATAAATGTTAATAATGGCGAGTTTAAGCGGCTATCAAGTGGTGAAGGGACAGATATCCCGCTGCAAGTCGGAGTTAATTTGATTAAGGTAGAAGTCACAGCCGAGGAAGCAAGTATTAAGAAGACGTATACGATTACAGTAAATCGTCAAGCAAATAAGGAAGCCGGCTTAAAAAGTCTGGCCGTATCCCCAGGCAGCCTTGAACAGCTCTTCTCCAGCGATAATCTGAATTATACGATGGCTGATGTAGACAACGCGACATCCTCTTTAAGAGTGAAGCCAACGTTATTAGAGACAGCAGCAGGAGCTAGTGTCCGTATAAATGTTAATAATGACGAGTTTAGGCAACTATCAAGTGGTGAAGGGATCGATATCCCGCTGCAAGTCGGAGTTAATTTGATTAAGGTAGAAGTCAAAGCTCAGGAAGCCAGTATTAAGAAGACGTATACGATCACAGTAAATCGTAAGTCTAATACGGAGGCTAGATTAAAAAGTCTGGAGGTATCCCCAGGCAGCCTTGAACAGTCCTTCTCCAGCGATAATCTGAACTATACGATGGCTGATGTAGCCAATGCGACATCCTCTTTAAGAGTGAAGCCAACGTTATTAGAGACAGCAACAGGAGCTAGTGTCCGTATAAATGTCAATAATGGCGAGTATATGCCGCTATCAAGTGGTGAAGGGATCGATATCCCGCTGCAAGTTGGAGTTAATTTGATTAAGGTAGAAGTAACAGCCGAGGAAGCCAGTATTAAGAAGACGTATACGATCACAGTAAATCGTAAGTCTAATACGGAGGCTAGATTAAAAAGTCTGGAGGTATCCCCAGGCAGCTTTGAACAGTCCTTCTCCAGCGATAATCTGAACTATACGATGGCTGATGTAGACAATGCGACATCCTCTTTAAGAGTGAAGCCAACGTTATTAGAGACAGCAGCAGGAGCTAGTGTCCGTATAAATGTTAATAATGGCGAGTTTAGGCAACTATCAAGTGGTGAAGGGATCGATATCCCGCTGCAAGTTGGAGTTAATTTGATTAAGGTAGAAGTCACAGCCGAGGAAGCCAGCAACATCAAGGAGTATAAGATCACCGCGGTTCGCAAACCAAATAGTGATCCGACTACTTTGGAGCTGCTGGAAATTAAGATGATAGGTGCACAAGCCACACTTAACTTCTCAGCGCCATTACTGCAATCCGTCACGGATGTGACGTACTACACAGTCTACAATACAACGACCGAAACCCCGCTGACTGTTACGGGGATCGTCTACAGCACTGGCTCCTCTCAGGTGATTTTATCCTTCAACCAGCTGCCTAGGCCAACGGATAAGCTGGAATTCAAGATCCAAGCAGGCGCGGTGACAAGTATAGCGGGACAAAGTAATGTGGCTGCAACTAAGACCATCGACTACGGTACACCCCTAGAGCAGATGGAATATCGACTGCACCAATTGGATACGGACGGAAACGGAATTCACATCAACGAAATTGTAGCGTACTTGAACGAACCCTACGGAAAAAATGATCTTAACGAAGATGGTCAGTTCAACCAAGACGATGTGCAAATTTTGCTGAATCTGATTGCCCCGATGTTTATTCACGGCATATAGAACGATAAAAGACCGGAAGGCAAATGCCTAAACTGGTCTTTTTTCACATTGATAGAAAAGGGGATGAAGTGAAAGCTGGTTTCATTGGATTAATTCCAATGAAATCTAGTTTTGAGAGTCAGAAAGAAGATTTCAGTGGATAAACTCCAATGCATAATCTAAAAAGCAGGCATTTAGGAGGTTTAATGGATTTAAACTGGATATTTCCATTGTATTATTTCCAATGAAAGCCAGCTCTCTGCTTTTTGAAGGACGTTTTCATTGGACAAACTCCAATGAGAAGAACAACTGCCAGTTTCCACGAGGTTCAGTAGCTGGCGATTATCGACAGCGGGCTTTGCTCCGCAGACCGCACAGCGGAGGAAGTTACCTTGCTACTCCACCTTGCTGCTCCAATTGTAGCGGGATCAGGTCATGACCCTCAGCTCCCCCAATATATTGATGTCCTGCGAAGTATGATGCAAAAGCTCTCCCTATAAGGGAACCCAGCCCCCATATGAACTGCAAAAAGGCGCCCATTCGGACGCCTTTTCCAGTCTATGAAGTCTCTTAAGGGTCTTGTTGACCTAAACTGAGCCAACTAGAAAGTCTCACTCACTTACTTTTTCAGCAGCAGATACATAAAGTATGGGGCTCCAATCAGGGCAACCATAATCCCCGCGGGAATGCCATCAGGTCCAACAATATTGCGGCCAATGGTATCTGCCAGCAGAAGTAGCCAGCCGCCAATCAGAATAGCGAGCGGAATGAATAGTTGGTTTCTCGGTCCCACGAAAGCTTTGGCGATGTGGGGGGCCATCAGGCCAATAAAGCTGATGCCGCCTGTGACGGAAACCGCGGAAGCGGCAAGGGCGACTGCGGTCAAGAGCAGCACAATGCGCTCTTTTTCAACGGATACGCCAACGCCGACAGCTACAGGCTCGTTCAGCCCGAGCAGGTTCAAACGATTCGCTTTATACAGCGTAAAAGGAATCAATATAATCAGCCATGGAAGCAGCGCCCATACAAAAGGCCAGTCGGCTCCCCATATATTCCCTGCCAGCCATTTGGCGATAAAATCCACTTTGGAGCGTTCGGCTGAGGAGATTACGACAATCATAATGCCTGATAGCGCCAAGGAAAAACCAACCCCGATAAGGACCAACCGTACGGGCTGAAGACCTGTTTTTCGGCTATAGGAAAGCACATAAATGCATGCTGCCGTAAGGACAGCGCCAATGAATGCGACTAGCGGAAGCAGATAGACAAAGGTGCCTGTCTTGATTGGAAAATAAAGAAAGAATACAGCAACGGCAACACCAGCACCCGCATTGATGCCAATAATGCCGGGATCTGCTAAGTCATTGCGGGTGATGCCTTGCAAGATTGAACCCGATAAGGCCAGGGCCATGCCGGACAGCAAGGTTATCGCAATACGCGGCAAGCGAATCGAGAAGAGGACGAACTCCTCTTTGAACGTTCCATGACCAAGCAGAGTTGGAATTAATCGGTTATACGAGAGTGAAGAGTAGCCCATCCCCATACCGATAATGATGGTGAGAATAATAAACACGAAGCCCCCAAGAATGAGCAGCCTTTGCTTTCTAAGAACGGCCGGATGTATCATGGCAATGCTTTGCCCCCTCTACGTACGATAAACAGGAAGAAAGGCAGCCCCAGCATGGCCACAATCGCGGCCACAGGTGTTTCATAAGGAGCATGGATTGTGCGTCCAAGCGTATCCGCGAGGAGCATAAAGGCAGCGCCCAGAATCGCTGACATCGGAATAATGAAACGATAGTCGGTGCCAACGATCGCCCGAACAATGTGAGGGATCATCAAGCCTATGAAGGCCATGTTTCCAACCAAGGCAACGGAGGCGCCAGCAAGTAAAATGATCACGATAAAAAGTGTGGCTTTGATTTGAAAGGTCTTCTGCCCAAGGCCGACGGCCACTTCCTCGCTTAAGCTGAGCACAGTCAGCTGTCTGGACAAGAAAAGGGCAATCAGTGTCCCGACGATGATAAAAGGCACAATAATTTGCAATTGCCCCCAAGAAGTACCCACGAGTCCGCCTGCCGTCCACATGGACACTTCTTTGGAGATTTTGAAGGAAATACCGATTCCTTCACCCACCGCATATAAGAATGCGGATACCGCAGCCCCCGCTAATACGATGCGAAGAGGCGAGAAGCCGCCTTTTTTCATAGCGCCTATTCCAAAAACCATCACGGCACCTATCGCCGCTCCAATGAAACAAACAATCATAATACCAAAGTAATTGGTAGATGGCATAAAGGCTATGGTGAAAGCCAGCGCTGCATTGGCACCGGCAGTCAGCCCAAGCAAGCCAGGGTCAGCAAGGGGATTTCGTGTAATGCCCTGCATGATGGCGCCGGATACGGCTAAAGCTGCTCCAACGAAGATCGCTGCAACTTCACGAGGCAATCGCAGCTCGCGAATGATCGTAAGCGTATCTCCGGTCAAGTTAGTGGTTAGAGCCTGCCAGACGTCCTTGACGGTCGTATCGGCTGCTCCGAATACCATGGCTACAAAAAAACAGCCCACGAATGCGATTATACTGACAATGAGTTTAAAGACAAATGAAATGGAATGGTTCATTCAAGAACGCTCCTTGCCGTATTATTTACCGAGTAGGTTCTTGATAAAGAAGTTCAACTGGAATTCTAAGGTTAATGGATCATTGAAATAGAATTCTTTGGCATTGGCTTCGTATACATGATTGTTTTTAGCCGCTGGCGTGTTTTTGTAAGTATCTGTTTTTTGGAAGCTGTTATCGGCATCCGGATTTTTGCTGAAAATGACATAGTCGCCCATGTATTGAGGAAGCACTTCCGCAGACAAGGCATAGTAGCCTTCTTTCAAAGCCATTTCTTTCACCTTTTGCGGCATAGCCAGCTTCATTTCTTGATAAAGAATTTCCGTGCCACGGCCCCAATTGTCGCCGAAGACATAAAGCTGCTTGTCAAAGCTTTCGATAACCGAGATGGTTTTGTCAGCACCGATTTTGGCTTTAATGTCCGTACCTGCTTGCCCTGCACGTTTTTTGAAGTCGTCTACCCAAGCCGCAGCTTCTTTTTCTTTATTCAAAAGCTTGCCGATTTCCAATTGTTGTTTCAAATAGTCCACTTTTCCGTATGTATACGTAACCGTTGGAGCGATTTGTTTTAATTTATCGGCGTTTTTGACATTGGAAAGACCGATGATCAGATCCGGCTTCAATTCAATGATTTTTTCCAAATTTTCATCGGAAACTTCTTGCACATCTTTTAATGTTTTCTCGAAGTTTGGATTTATTTTGGACCAGGAATCTACACCAACCAGATTTACTTTAAGCGCCATTACATTCCCCGCAAAGGATGAAAGAACGATAACACGCTGTGGGTTGGCTGGAACTTGAATGGGACCATTTTCGGATTGATAAGTGATCGTCCCTGATAGGCTATCTGCTTTCGTTCCCGCTTTGGCATCGGGTGCAGCAGTTGCTCCTGGTGAAGTCGATTCTTTAGGTGTAGTGGAAGAACAAGCGCTAAGAGCCAGCACCAAGCAGAGTAGGAACGGGAGCAGTAGCGTTTTCATGGGTGGAATCTCCTTTTAATAAATTGTACGTCACGCACATCGGTTTGTTGGTTCGAGGATCTCGCCCAATCTCAGCGTCAATCTGAAAAACTTCTTTAAGCACTTCATGCTGCATCACTTCTTCACAGTTGCCGGCTTTGACGATTTCACCGTCTTTGAGCGCAATCAAATAGTCCGCGAAGCGGGCGGCTTGATTCAAATCATGAAGCACCATGACGATCGTGCGGCCTTGTTCTCTATTGAGCCTTTGGAGCAGCTCGAGAACCTCTAGTTGATGAGCTAGATCCAAGTAGGTGGTAGGCTCATCCAAAAAGATGATGTCGGTTTCTTGAGCAAGCGCCATAGCGATCCAAACACGCTGGCGTTGGCCGCCGGACAATAAATCAACAGGACGGTATTTAAATTCTGTCGTGCCTGTCACTTCGAGGGCCCATTCGATAACGTCATAGTCTTTTTTCGTTAAACGGCCTAAGCCGGATTGATACGGAAAACGGCCATAGGAGACGAGTTCGCCTACTGTTAATCCACTTGCGCTTTCTGGAGCTTGAGGAAGAATAGCCATTTTCTTGGCTAGTGCTTTCGTATTTTCTTTGGAAATCAGCGCTCCATCTAATACAATCGACCCCGATTGATGTGAAATAATGCGCGTAGTTGCTTTGAGAAGCGTGGATTTACCGCAGCCGTTAGCCCCAATAATCGTCGTTATTTGCTGGTCGGGAATAGCTACGCTTAGATTTTTGACAATCAGGCGTTCTCCATAACCAATGTTGAGATCATTTATATATAGGCGAGCCAAGTTAACACCTCCACGTTATATCGTGATACTGATAATCATTATCACATCTCAAACACTTTAAGGCAAGCGTAGAGGAGTTGTCAACAGATTTTTGTTGTAAATTGAAAAAAATAACCGTATATTTAAGTGAGAATGATAATCAGTTTCATTATATAAAGCTAAGGAGTGAACAAAATGAATGAATCAGCATTATTTGATGTGACGGTTATTGGAGGGGGTCCGGCTGGACTTTATTCCACTTTTTATAGCGGACTGCGAGAAATGAAAACGAAGATTATTGAGTATCAAGATCAATTGGGTGGCAAAGTCCATGTTTATCCGGAGAAAATGATCTGGGATGTCGGTGGTCATACACCACTTCCAGGCGCGAAGCTGATTGAGAAGCTGGTCGAGCAAGGCCTCACGTTCCAGCCTGAGGTCGTTCTTAATGAGAAGGTCGAGTCGATCAGACGGAATGAAGAAGGCATTTTCGAATTGCTGGGATCGTCAGGGCAGAAGCACTATTCCAAAACCGTGATTGTTGCCGTGGGCGGAGGAATTTTGAACCCTAAGAAATTGGAAATCGAAGGTGCAGAGCGCTACGAGGTTTCGAATTTAAACTATACGGTGAAGTCCTTGGAGCATTTTAAAGGTAAAACCGTCATTATTTCAGGTGGAGGAAATTCGGCGATTGATTGGGCCAACGAACTGGAGCCTGTTGCCTCGAAGGTGTATTTGACGTATCGCAAAGACGGATTGGCCGGTCATGAGGCACAGGCTAGGCAGCTGATGGAGAGCTCGGTGGAATGCTTCTTTAACTCGTCTATTAGCAAGCTGATCGCGGGTGCCAACCATGAAGCGATTGAGCGTGTGGAGCTGGTAAATTCGGATACGGGAGAAACCTCCTATATAACGGTTGATGAAGTGATCATTAATCATGGCTATGAACGAGACACTACCTTGCTGGAGAACAGTGAAGTGGACATCGCTATCAAAGATGATTATTACATCGCAGGAAATGCCTCCAGCGAATCCTCGATTCCGGGCATTTATGCGGCTGGCGATATTCTGAACTATGAAGGCAAAGTACATTTAATCGCCGGAGCGTTCCAAGATGCTGCCAATGCCGTCAATAAAGCCAAACAATATATACAGCCTGATGCCAAAGGGTATGGCATGGTTTCATCGCATAACGACGTCTTCAAGAAGCGCAACCGCGAACTCGTGAAGCAAATGATGTCCTAGCTTTCCAGGGAAATGAACGGAGTGACGGTCAAGGAGGTCCTTCTTGTCTACTCTTTTACAAAACGTGACACGATCCCGTGTATTTCCTGAAAAAGACGTATATCTCACACCCCTTGCTTCGACAGATATTACAAGCCGGGTGTTGTACGATTTGGTTACATCGTCTGGGAGGTGCCGTCAGTGGTAGATCATAGAACCAAGATAGGGGCAGTCTTTTTTATTGACCGTGAAATTGAACGGGTTTTGAAGGATTTGGAAAGCGGGACCATCAACAAGGACCAAGGAATAGGAAGCTTGAATACCTTGTTCAACATCTCCTCCGGCATTGAGGACACGAAGCATATGCAACTGATTTGCAGAATCATTACTTACTTGCGAAGTACAAACTTATATGTTCAGTTGAAGAAAATGTATCTGAACCGCTACTTTCATGAGTCGGATTCGCCGATTGAGGAAACTAGCGAGCGGGTACGCATCCCTTCCTTTGAGAAAATAATTCGTTAGTGTGAGTATCCAAAAAAGGATCTTCCTGCAGCCATCTATCGGCAGAGGAGGATCCTTTTTATATGTTTAATTCGCTGCTGTAAGGCTATCTTGGCGTTTCATCCAGTCCTCGTGCTCCTCATAGATTCTATGCCACAGCTCATCCCGCTCAATGCTGCTGTAATGGACGAGATGTTCGCCGAATACGTCCGCAAGCACCTCAAGCCATTGCGACTTGGTTGGAAGCTCGACCTTTTCCACCTGCTGAAGCTCACGCTTCACCCATACGCAGCCCCGAAGCTCGTTGCTTCCGGTCGCATGTCGTTGTCGAAGGAGGAAGATACGTCTCCATGGGGATTCAGGCGATAGGGAGTAATGCGCATGTTGTGGCTTAAATAGGCCGATATCGTCAACCACTTCAGGGGCGTAATCTACGCCTGCATAGGGACCGAGGGCATCATGCTCCAGCCGCCAACCGTGTGAAGCAACGGGAGATTCTACTAGCTTATATAGGAAAGACGATTGCTCATAGCTTCCGTGCCTTAGAGGAATCGGCTCATAAGGCATATCGCCAAGTCCGGCATCAATGATCCAGCGATCTTCGTCCTCTTGATCCGCCGCGAGGTTCACGGTTAGACCGAGGTGGAAGGAGTTAATTCTCGGTTCTTCGCCGAGAGGCTGTACACCAGCGCGGTGCATGGTGACACGGTATCCCAAGGAACGAAGCAAGGTGAGGAAAGCGCCATTCAGGTGAAAGCAGTAACCGCTGCGCCCAGTAAGCATCAGTTGGATGGAATCCTTGAAGTCGATTCCCACAGGCTTTCCTGCAAAAGTATCCAGAGTCTGCCAAGGAATCTTCTCGACATGAGCTTTATGCAGCTCGAATAAGTAGTCTTTGGTCGGAAGTTCGATATCTTTCACGCCTAGTCGGTTTAAATAACTTTGAATTTCGGATTTGGTTAACATGGTCTGCATTCACCTCGTTTGTCTGAATAGCAAGCGACTTTCGATTTCGATCCTGTGAATATTGTTTGGGCTATACGTAAACTTTATAATAAAACTGACCGCTTATAAATGGTCAGTTTTTAATTTTCTCAGAGGACAGATAGGAGGATGTGTATGTTCGAAATATGGCTGTCCGAGCAAAGCCAAGATCCCCTATATCTACAACTGTATACGCAAATTCGCCAGCAAATTCGAAGCGGAGCCATTCTGAATGGCGCGCGTATGCCTTCTGTCCGAACGCTGCAAACGCAGCTGCATATTAGTAAAACGCCCATTGAAACAGCGTATCAAATGTTGTCGTCTGAGGGATACGTTGTCAGCAAACCGCGTTCCGGCTTGTATGCGATCAATGCGTTCAAGCCTGAGCATGCCCTGATGCAAGGTCCTATAACCCACCATATAGATGCAGCCCTGCGGCCATTGAGCCAACGAACATCATCTGCGCCGCATGTCATTGACTTCAACCCTACGAGCTTGGATGTTCAAACTTTTCCTTTCCGCATCTGGAGAAAGATGTTGAACGAAGCACTGGAAAACTCTGCGGAGCTCCTGTGCCAATATGGCGACACTCAAGGAGAATATGCCTTCCGAACTGTAATCGCTGATTATATCAGACAAGCACGAGGGGTGGTCTGCTCGCCGGAACAGATCATTATCGGCTCGGGGATCTCTTACAGCATGAGCATTCTGACCAAACTGCTTGCCGGGTATCCGCATATAGCGATGGAGGAGCCGGGTTTCCCCAAGGTTCGGGATCACTTCGGTATAAGTGGATTCGCAATCACTCCGATTTCCATTGGAAATAAGGGGCTTTCGATAGATGAGCTCGAGAGGAGCTCCGCTCAATTGGTCTATGTCACGCCTTCCCATCAGTTTCCTACGGGCAGCGTAATTCCATACGCCGAACGAGCACAATTGCTCAACTGGGCAAGTGCAAGGAAGGCTTATATCATAGAAGACGATTATGACGGTGAGTTCCGTTATTTCAGCAAGCCTATTCCTTCGCTGCAAAGTCTGGATCATCAGGGCAGAGTCATTTATATCGGGACGTTTTCCAAAGCTTTTACGCCAGCCTTGCGAATGAACTATATGGTGCTGCCGGTGACATTAATTCGCAAGATGGAGAGCCTGCAAGCTCTCTTGTCCAGTCCCTCGCGTATCGAGCAGTGGGCGATGCAGTCTTTTATCGAGCAGGGACATTGGTTTCGTCATATTCGGCGCATGCGCAATACGTACCGGAAGAAGCATAGCATATTGATGGAAAAGATAAGCGCCTATTTTGCCGATGAGGTAGAAATTACAGGACACAGCGCAGGGCTTCATATTCAGATTAGTGTCAAAACAAAGCTTAAGCCCGAGCAATTAGTTCAAATGGCTGCAGACCATGGCGTTCGCATCTACGATATGCGCGGCGCATGGATGGATCAGAATGCGGAGGCAGCGGGCGATCCCAAGGTTTACTTAGGATTTGGCGGGATTAGTGAAGCGGAGATGGAAAGCGGCTTGCTGCGGTTAAAAAGGGCTTGGTCGTGCTTGTCCGAGGAATGAACCATCACTGTGCATAAAGAGAGAATAAAGAAGACACCTCAAGAGTTTGGATCTTGGAGGTGTCTTTTATATAAATCTATAATAAGATAATTGCATCAGCCGACCATTGGCAGGTTGTGAGCCCCGCAGAGGAATCGCCGCTAACGGGCATAAAGCTTCCTTTTATAGTGAAACTGTTATTTGCAAGCGATTCTTGAAGTTGGCCTTGATAGAGCGGATGACTCGCTCCAGCGCTTAGGTCCCCTTTTACCAATTGCCGAAATACGATTTTGCCGGAATGTTTATCATACCAACCGCGAAGAGGATTCCCGAATACCGTTCCGGTTACAAGCCCGCTGCGAGCGACATTCGTGATCAGAATACCTTTTGTCTGATGGGCAAAGATATGCCACGAGGCTGTTGTGAAAGGCATGTGTGCAGAAATGAAGCGGCGTTTATTTAAATAGGTCACTTTTTTGTTGAAATACACGGGTGTTTTTTGTGTTTGGGATGCCATGTGTATTCACTTCCTTTTTCTTTATCCTATGTGATAAACGTGCGGATCGTTTGGATTGATAGATTAGTAGATGAGCGTATTTTTCACAATCTTGATGGTAAAATGAGAAGGAGTTAGGGAAGCAGGAGTTGGCAGCGAACTGCCCTTGTTTTCGCGACTGATTTTTGGCACAATAATAAACAGATGGTATGCTTCGGCTGCTTAGTAGAATAGGACTGAACGTGAAAGTCTTGAAAAGAGGAAAACCAATGAATAAACAATCCATCTATGGATTAACGTTTGATCAGCTGGCCGCATCGCTGGCCGAACATGGACATAAAAAATCCCGCGCACTGCAAGTATGGGACGGTTTATATCGGAAGCGGGTCACGAATTTCGCAGCAATGACAGAGGTGAAGCAAGACTGCCTGAATACGTTGGAGGCTCACTTCGTCACCGAAACCTTGACCGAGCATTTGAAACAAGAATCAGCAGATGGCACGATTAAATTTCTGTTCAAGCTGCATGATGGCAATTTGATCGAGACCGTGTTGATGCGACATAAATATGGATTGTCCGTGTGTGTGACGACGCAGGTCGGCTGCAATATCGGCTGTAGCTTCTGCGCAAGCGGGCTATTGGCCAAAAGCCGTGATTTGACCAGCGCCGAAATCGTGGAACAAATTATGAAGGTTCAGTTTCATTTGGACAAAAAAGGCGAGAACGAACACGTCAGTCACATCGTCGTCATGGGCATTGGTGAACCATTCGACAATTTCAAAAACATGGTGGATTTCATCCGCGTTGTGAAGGATCAAAAAGGACTCGATATCGCGGCACGTCATATTACGGTATCAACCAGCGGTCTCGCTGATAAAATTATTGAATTTGCCGACTCGGATTTGAAGGTAAATTTAGCGATTTCCTTGCATGCTCCGACGAACGAGCTTCGTACACGGATCATGAAAATCAACAAAGCGATTCCGATCGAGAAGCTGATGAAGGCGATCGAGTATTATTTGGACAAAACGAACCGGAGAATTACACTCGAATATATTCTGCTGAAGGATGTCAACGACGGGAAAGAGCACGCGCTTCAGCTCGCCGAGCTCATTCAGCATATCCGGCAGCTGGCCAATGTGAATTTAATTCCTTACAACCCAGTGGATGAACACAGTCAATACCAACGTAGTGAGCGGGAATCCGTGCGCGCTTTCTATGACACGTTGAAAAAGCAAGGCATCAGCTGCAGCGTTCGCCTTGAGCATGGAACGGACATTGATGCCGCTTGTGGACAACTGCGCAGCAAGCAGATTAAACAATCCACAGGGGATAACCTTGGGCAGGAGCAAGCTGTGGTTGGTTGATTGATTGTGGTTGAAGGAATGCTGGCAAGACGAGATAGGGGACCCATCAGCGCGCTGATTGGGTTCTTTTTTCACCACTGTCGATAAAACCTATCTCTAAACGCGGCCGTTATGGCCTCGATAGAGGTTTTCCCAACGAAACCGGAGGTGTTTGGTTGTGTTATATCAACCCGTGGAGGCTTCTTTTTTCAGGAAGCCCACACTTGAATTGGCCCGATCGCTGCTCGGCATGCTGCTCGTGAAGGAAACACCCAGCGGCATTGCATCGGGTTGGATCGTTGAAACGGAAGCTTACATCGGGCCAGGGGACCGGGCGGCACACAGCTTCGGTCATCGCAGAACGCCGCGAACGGAAGTGATGTTCGGTCCTCCGGGCTACGCGTATACGTATGCGATGCACACGCATTGCCTCGTGAATGTCGTAAGCGGGGAGGCTGGCTGCCCCGAAGCGGTGCTGATAAGGGCTGTCGAGCCCAGCGTGGGCGTGGAGAGCATGTTGGAGCGCCGTGGCAAGGACAAGAAGCTGAAGGAGCTTACCAACGGCCCAGGCAAGCTGACGAAGGCGATGGGCATTACGATGGCGGATTACGGAACGCTGCTCTGCGAGCAGCCGCTGTACATCGCCGAAGGAAGGGCCGCTGGAACGATTGCTGCCGGACCGAGAATCGGCATCGAGAATAGCGGAGAAGCCAAGGCGTACCCTTGGCGGTTCTGGGTAGAGGGCAACCCATTCGTGTCGAGACAAGGGATGATGACCCGTAACCCGTAACCCGTAACCCGTAACCCGTAACCCGTAACCCGTAACCCGTAACCCGTAACCCGTAACCGTAACCCGGAATCCGCAACCGCAACCGCAACCGCAACCGCAACCCGCAACCCGCAAATTCGACCCCCGATTCCCCGGAATCTCGGAACCACGTTTCCCCAGCGACTCAGAGGGAGGGAACTACGTTCCCTTATTTGTGCCATAATCGCCTCTTTTGCACCTCAGACGGAACTGTGTTCCGCTATTTCATCGGTTTCACCGGGAAAAGCGCAGAAAAGGGAGATATAAGTCCCTGTAGTTCCGCTAGGCAAGCGGAATGACCCATTTTCGCACAAATAGCGGACTGTATTTCCCTCCTGCAACGAGTATCATGAACCAAGGACCAACTGCTCATCAGCAAACAGTAAGCTGGCTTTAGTAGAATATTCAGAAACAGCTAGTCAAGCGCTTTACAATTTGTCGTTAAGGTATAAATAGCAGGAGCCCCATGATCTCGTCATGAGGCTCCTTTTCTTATTTGCAGATGTGTGACTTCAACTTCATAGCAGCGGCTATTGCTTAAATCCTAATAGGATTGGCGATTGCGCATAATCATCATCAACCCGCCTGCGATTATGAGCACGATGGCAATGATGGACTGGTTGTGGAACAAAGTGCCGAAAATGGAGCCGATGGAGAAAATGGCGAAGAATAACAACGACATAACAGCTAGAATGTTAATCGGAATGAGCAGCCATCTATTGCGGCCGCCGAACCAATACAATTCGAAGAGTCCGATGGCGACGGCGAGCATGAATCCAGGCCACATGAGATGCCAGATGTCGAACAACGTAGAGATTTGGCAAACGATACCCGCCGTTAGCACGATCCCGCCAGGGACCAACAGCCCTACGCCTCTGCGCTGCAGGATGAAGAAATACATCCAATGAAAAAAGATGCCGACGGGAATGACGAACAAGGTTGGCCAGAAATACTCGAAGATCGTTCCGGTAGAGAAAGAAACGTCCCCTTTTAGAAACATAAAAATCCCTAATAGAATCAAGATTGGGCCTAGAAAGGCGCTGCGACTCAAATTCAACATATCCAACTCCTAATCATATTTTCGCGTAATCCATTATCCTAAGGATAGCATGGTGCGTTTCACCTGTCTTCCTACTCAAGGGAGAAAGGATATCGGTCGGAAGACTGATTTTTCATGTAGGAGAGTGGAGTAATCGTGCTTGTTGATTTTATGTCCGAAGAATAAAAAAAGCCTCCAAGACCCATCGTGTCTTAGAGGCTTTCGCTATTTTAGAAGAACTTCACGAGCTGATCCTTGATCTCATCATTCGTGCCGCCAACCACTGTTTGGAATTGGGGCTTATCGAACAAAGCCTGAATCTGCGGCGGGTACGTTTGTTTAATGTTGCGTAAACGGATGGACTCATCGAATTTCGCCGGATGCGCCGTCGATAACGCGACTGTCACTTCGCCGTCTGCCACGATTTGGTCGGCAGCGGCGACGCCGCAAGCCGTATGCGGATCGAGCAGATACGCATATTTCTCATAGTAGTCGCTGATCGTATCCAGACACTCTTCGTTCTTCACGCCATAGGCGGCAAAGTCAGACTGCACAACTTGCAGCTTGTCGGCAGGAATAACGACGCGGCCCTCGGCTTTGAACTGCTCCATGATCGCAGTCACTGCTTCGGCATCTTCACCGTAGAGGTAGAACAAGTAGCGCTCGAAATTGCTGGCCACTTGAATATCCATGGATGGGCTGTAGGTGCCGCGGAACGCGCCTGGTTGGTAGACACCTTCTTGGACGAAACGCTCAAGAATATTGTTTTCATTCGTAGCAAGAATGAGCTTATGAATAGGAAGACCCATCTTCTGGGCCAGATAACCGGCGAAAATATCACCGAAATTCCCTGTTGGCACGCTGAAGTTGACCTTCTCGGCTTCCTTGTTTTTCGCCAATTGGAAGTAGGCGTAGAAGTAATACACCGTTTGGGCCAAAATGCGCGCGATATTAATCGAGTTAATGGCACGCAGGTGGTAGCGATGCTTGAACTCTACATCGGCAAAAAGCTCTTTGATGATGCGCTGGCAGTCATCGAAAGTGCCTTCCACGGAAAGATTCAACACGTTGGCATCGTCAACTGTTGTCATTTGCAGTTCTTGCACTTGGCTTACCTTCTGGTGCGGATGAAGGATACAGATGCGAATGCCTTCTTTGCCGCGCACGCCTTCAATGGCCGAAGCGCCGGTATCGCCGGAGGTTGCCCCTAGGATGTGGATGATGGAATTCGTTTTGCGAGATACATACGCATAGAGGTTGCCTAAGAATTGCAAAGCAATATCTTTGAAAGCGAACGTAGGGCCGTGGAACAATTCGAGTACATAAGTACCGTCGTTTAGTCGCTTCACAGGCGTTACCGCTTCGTCGCGGAACGTCGCGTAGCTATCGTCAACAAGCTGTTTCAGCTCATCGCGCGGGATTTCGTTGTTCACGTACAAGGAGAAGATTTCAAGTGCAAGCTCCGAGTAGGAGAGGTTCTGCCACTTCTGCAAGGTCTCCTTGGAGAGCTGCGGGATATTCTTAGGTACAAGCAAACCGCCGTCGTTCGCCAATCCCATCAGGATAGCGTCGATAAAGCCGAGGGGTTCTACTTTTCCACGTGTGCTAAAGTATTCCATATGAGTCCCCTTATTCGAATGAATTTTCAGTTATTGTATCAAAAATCAGTCCATTTGGACAGTGCGATACGCCAACATGCACGAAGAAAAACAAAGAAACCTCCCAGCCGAAGCGTGGAAGGTTTCTCTTCTCTAAGACCTATTCTTCTTTAGCGGCTACAATGACTTTCCACGCGTTGCCGATTGGAGGCAGGCTTTTCGTCAAGGCAGGACCGTAAAAACCGATAACATTAGCGCCCTTCACGAGTGCGGCTTTGTCCACTTTATCCCCGTTCTTGTCAACGATGGTTGTGTCGCTGCTCAGCTGAAGAACCACTTCACTAGGTGCAGTTTCCGTTAATCCTGCGCCCTTAACCCGAATACTGGTGTTGCCTTTGTCATCTGTACGCACTTCTTCAACCGTACCTGAGGTTCCAATAGTACCTGCGTGTTTAGCCGTATCCAGAACCGTCAGCTTGGAAGCAGGCGTTTGCGGAGGCAAGCTGAGGGTTGCGAACATCGCATGCTCTGCGGACACGGTTAAACCGATATGAAGATCGGAAAGACTAAGCTTAGTGCCATCCAGCATTTGATATTCGGTTTCTTTGCTTACATTAAGCACGATGCCCTCGGTGTTGATGCCTTGGATTTGAATGGCTGCATTGTCTCCAGAGATGCGAATCGAAGTGATGACGCCAGTTGCTTGCACTTTCTTCTGATCATCTTTCATGGCGACGGATACTTTAGTCCCTTCTGTTGTCACTGAACCATGCAGCACTTTGCTGACAAAGGAAGCTGGGACATATAATTTGCTATCCACTAGCTCTGGCGCCGCACCTAGCGTTGTGAGCATTTTATTAATCGTATAGCGGTCTTCGCCCGTTTTAACGGTTGTAAACACATTGCCTTTATTCAAATCAACGGACATCGTCTCTTGGTTCCAAGTCAGTGTGAAGCCCAAGCCTTCTGTCACCGCGCGAAGAGGGAGCATAGGCTCATCTGCCGCAGTTTTTAAGTAACCATGTTCAGCTATAGCTCCGCCATTCACTTGGACAGAGACCGAGGAGGACGCTGTGGCATTGACCGGCATAATAGAAGTGGTTTGTGCGGTTTCATTCGTTGCTGCGTAAGCAGCTCCTGTTGTCATCATAGCGGATAAGGAGAGAACGGCTAGCGTCTTTTTCATGGTAGTTTTCATAGTTGTAATTCCTTCCTGTATGTAAGTTGTGTGTTTGTCTATCGTCTCTAACGAGAGATGATTGCAGAAAGTTGCAGTTTTTCATAAAAGGGAATCCTTGGTGATGAGGAGCAGCAGCCGCGGAAAGTTTAATTAAAACCAGATAAGATGTAGACTTCCCTCAACTGAACCGATAAAATCAATACGTATGTAAAATGGAAAGAGTATGGAAAGAGGTGGAAAGCTTGTCTTTTGTCATTAAACTGCAGTGGTTTTTCAAAGAAAGATGGAAATACTATCTGCTTGCTGTTAGCTTAATGATTTGTGTGAATTTATTGGCGACAGTCCCCCCGAAATTAATAGGGAATACCATTGATCATATTCGCAGCGGGAATTTGACGTCCCCCCAGCTGAATCAAACCGTTCTCATTCTTGTAGGTTTATCTTTGTTCCTGTATGTAATTACGTTCGTCTGGATTACGACGCTGTTCGGCAATTCAGCACTCATTGAGAAGGTGCTTCGAGGTCGTTTATTGACGCATCTGACGAAAATGACACCAGCCTTCTTTCAACGCAACAGCACGGGTCAGCTAATGGCTCTGGCTACGAATGATGTGCTTGCAATAGGCCAGACCGCTGGTTATGGGGTGATGACGCTTGTTCACACGCTGGTCGGGGCGTCCGTGGTCATTATCACGATGGTTTCGTTAATTAGCTACAAGCTGATGCTGGCTGCGCTTATACCGCTTCCTATTCTAGTGATTGTCATCAATAAGCTGGGCAAAAGCGTGCGAACACGCTTCCTCGCGGCGCAGGCTTCTTTTGGCCAAATGAATGATCATGCGCTGGAGTCGATCTCCGGCATTCGTGTCCTTCGTTCTTATGTCCAAGAGGATCATGACTTGACGGCTTTCGATAAAGTAACGTCCGACGTTATGAATAAGAACCGCCGGGTTTCTATGCTGAATACGCTTTTTCAGCCGCTCACTACGCTGATCGTTGGGCTAAGCTACTCGATTGGTATCGGTTATGGTTCTTATCTTGTCTTTCATCAAGAGATAACGCTGGGACAGCTTATTTCCTTTAATATTTACCTCGGTATGCTGATCTGGCCGATGATCTCCTTCGGGGAGTTTATTAATGTTCTGCAGCGCGGAAGTGCCTCGGCGGACCGTTTGGATAAGGCTTTGAAGCAGGAAGCCGATATTGTCGATGTGGCGAAGCCGATTTCCGTAGATGTGCCGGAGCGAATTGAAATGAAAGGGCTAAGCTTCACGTACCCGACTGCCAATCATCCGAGTCTCGTCAACATTGCGTTCCAATTGGAACGCGGGCAGACGTTAGGCATTGTAGGCCGCACGGGCAGCGGCAAAAGCACACTGCTCAAACAATTGCTGCGCCAATTCCCCGTCGAGCCGGGCAAGCTGCTCATAGCCGGTCAGTCGATTGAACAAATCAGTCTGGATCAGGTGAAAAGCTGGGTGGCATACGTGCCGCAGGAGCACCTCCTGCTGTCCAAGTCCATTAGAGACAATGTAGCGCTTGGCAAGCACAATGCTTCGCCAGAAGAGATTGCCCGGGCTATTGAGATGGCTTCTTTCACGCAAGATATTAGCCAAATGCCCGAAGGTCTGGGGACCATTGTCGGGGAAAATGGCGTCATGCTGTCCGGCGGCCAGAAGCAGCGTTTGGCTATTGCCAGAGCGCTCCTCATCAACTCAGAGATTCTGCTGCTCGATGACTCTTTATCCGCTGTTGATGCGCGCACGGAAAGCCGCATTCTTCAGCACATCCGCAAAGAGCGTGCGGGCAAAACGACGCTGATCACCACTCACCGTCTATCTGCTGTGAGTCATGCCAATTGGATCCTCGTTCTGGACGAAGGACGAATTCTCGAAGAAGGCACCCACGAAGAGCTAATGCAGTTCGGCGGCTGGTACCGTGAGCAATGGGAACGCCAACAGATGGAAGCGAGCCTGGAAGAATGACGAGCGGAAGAGAGGAGGATTCGATGAACCAAAAACCATCCACGACGAGAAGACTTATTGCTTACGCACTCGTCTATAAATTTAGAATTATTGGCGCTCTGCTAATTCTGTGCTGCGCAGTTGGCGCGGAGTTAGCCGGTCCATATATCACGAAGACCATTATTGATCAGCATCTCACACCTGGCATCAGCCAAATGGCGCCGGTTCTCAAGCTGCTAGGCCTATACATGGGCTTGCTGCTCTTCGCGAGTATCTGCAACTACGCGCAAGGATACTTGCTGCAATCGACGGCGCTGCAAATCATCAAGAACATGCGCATGGACTTGATGCGCCATATTCAACGCATTTCGCTGCGCTATTTCGATAATACGCCGATCGGTCAGGTCGTATCGCGTATTGCCAATGATACCGAAGCAGTTCGCGACTTGTTCATGAGCTTCATGGCGACATTCGTCGTCAGTATGATGCAATTAGTCGGGATCTTTGTGGCATTGTTCATTTTGGATTGGCATTTGGCAGCTTTTTGTTTAGTATTGCCGCCGATCTTCGTGGTCATCATGTCGATCCATTTGAAGTATTCCAAAATCTTTATCACCATCATGCGCGCGCGGCTTAGCGATATGAATGCGATGATCAATGAATCCATCGTTGTCATGCCGATCATCCAAGCTTTCCGCAGAGAGAAAGTGACGCTGGAAGAGTTCGAGGTCCTGAATAAGGACCGTTATGTCAATCAGGTCAAACAGTTCCGTATTTATTCCTTGTCTTCACGTAACATTGTAGGGACGGTTGGAAGCTTGGTAACGGCAGTGGTGATCTGGTATTTTGGCCGAGAATCGCTGCAAGCTGTGATTTCCTTCGGGGTATTTTATGCCTTCATTGATTATCTGGGGCGCATTTTTCAACCGATTATCGGGATTTTCGATCAACTGACGAATGCCCAAAGAGCCTTTGTATCTGCGGACAAAGTATTTACGATTCTGGATATGGAAGGCCAGGAGGTAGAGAAAGTTGACCGAACAACGGCCCGTCCCGAAGGTATCGTGAAATTCGATAACGTAACCTTTGCTTATAAAGAAGGGGAGAACGTACTGAAGCATATTTCGTTCGAAGCACGCAAAGGCGAGACGATTGCGCTTGTGGGTCATACGGGATCAGGCAAAAGCTCGATTATGAACCTGCTGCTTGGGTTCTATGAGCCGAGTGAAGGCGCCATTACGATAGATGGCAGCGACATCACGAAGATGTCCAAGCAAGCGCTGCGCAAGCATATGGGGATCGTTCTTCAGGATCCCTACTTGTTTGCGGGAGATATCAAATTCAATGTCAGCCTCTATAATGAAGATATTTCACTAGACCGGGTAAAAAGCGCCCTGCACGATGTTGGCGCCTCCGGCTTCATCGAGCAGCTGCCGCATGGCTATGACGAGCAGGTGGTGGAGCGGGGCAGCACGTTGTCCTCCGGTCAAAGGCAGCTCATCTCCTTCGCCCGAGCGCTGGCGTTCGACCCGTCCATTCTCATTCTGGACGAAGCGACAGCCAGCATCGACAGCGAGACGGAATCGCTGATCCAGCGGGCGCTGAAGGTCGTCAGCGAAGGGCGCACGACGCTGATCATCGCGCACAGGCTCTCGACGATCCGCGATGCGGATCAGATTCTCGTGCTGCACCGCGGCGAGATCGCCGAGCGCGGCAATCATGAGGCGTTGATGGCGCTCGGCGGCCGCTACGCGAAGATGTATCAGCTGCAGAAAGGCGAAGGCTCGGCCGCTGTAGGCTAAGGCTAAGCTTGTGCCTACAGGACCAGCTTGACTAGTGGCAGCGGCGGTATCCTAGTCAATGCGCTTCCCAAGCGGATACGTATGTACAATAAGAGGAAAGCTAGAAATTTTGGTTTAGCGTGCTTTCACCGGGATGCTGCCTGCTTCGCCCTTTGAGACTGCCTTTTCGAGACTGACGAATAATTATATTAGTGGGTCAAAAATTGCTTATTGAACAGACTAATTGTCTCTCAAATCGATTACAGGGCAAATCTTCTGAAGTTATTCGACAGTCTCTTTTCAGCAGGCTCAGAGCGGGTTCGATGAGGCTGTCCCATAAGCCCAATTTAGTAGGAGAGCGTCGATAGATGATGGGGTTGATTACTTTCATGTGGAATGAAGGGGCTTCCCGATCAGATCCGTTCACCCAAGTGTAAAAGCCTGCGAAAATGCAGGAATTCCCGGGCGAATTCGGTTAAAAAGTGGAAATGCCTGCAATTGTGCAGGCATTTTTATCTTTTTCTGCCGATCATCCAGAGAAAAGCCTCAAAAACCTGCACAAACGCAGGAATTTAATCGTTGCGGCTCTTCCAAGAGCAAAAAAGATGCCTAATTGCAGGTTTAGAGAAAGCAACTGGAGCAAGAGTCAGAGAAAGTAGGAGGCTCATCAAGAGATTATCAGAACCCGAAACAGCTATAGTGAAATAGATCCGGACACTATAGTCATACGCATGAAAGAAGACCACACGCAGAATATCCAGTTTATGTCAGGTTATCATGTACAAATCCGGGCTGCAGGTAATCGAAAAGTAAAAGTAAGTTTGGATTTAGGCACGATTGAGCCTCTCCGAATTCAATGAGAAAACCTCTATCGAGGCCATTCAAAGATGAGCGACCGCGTTTAGAGGTAGGTTTTATCGCCAAATAGAAAGACGTTTTCGGGAACCGAAAACCTATTCTTTCTATTGTGGTCAAAAAAGCGGTCCCTCAAGTAGGTTTATCTACTTATGGGACAGCCCCTTTATTTTAAAAAATAAGCATTGACATTTATCTTGAATTAAAGTATCTTTAAATCAAGATGTTACAAGTTAAGATGTTATCGCAAAGAAATGAGGTGAACGAAGATGAGCGAAGAACGAAATGCTTCCTTGGATCTCTATATTGCTCTTTCCAGAGCCAGTGAATGGGTGAATGCCCATGGGGATCGCGATATTCGTAAACATGGTTTGAATCGAACGGAATTTGGCGTTCTGGAGCTTTTGTACCATAAAGGCGCGCAAGCGATTCAACAAATAGGTGGAAAAGTGCTAATGAGCAGCGGAAATATCACCTATGTTGTGGATAAGCTGGAGAAGAAAGAATATGTGAAGCGGAAGACGTCGACCGAGGACCGCAGGCTCATTTTTGCTGAAATTACGGAACAAGGAAAGCAGTTTATTGAAGACATATTTCCTCAACATGCGGAAGTCATTGAGAATGCAGTAGCTGGACTTACGACGGAAGAGAAGAAATTGGCCAGTCAACTGCTGAAGAAGTTAGGCAAATTTGCCCAGGATGGATTCAAGTAGTTATCCTCCCGCTTAGAGGAGCTAACTGCTTATCCTTTTGATAAATATCTTAATTTAAAGATTCTTAAAATGAAGGGGATAAAACATAAGCATCGCACTATGATGGACGCAGGAAGCTAATCGATTGACGTATTGTTCAATTAATTCAAAATCAGTCTGGACATAACTATATGATAAATAATAAGGAGATGGATCACATGACACAACATCAAACAGCTGGGATTCACCATATAACGGCTTTCGTTCAAAATGCACAGGAAACCGTAGACTTTTATGCAGGTATTCTAGGACTCCGCATGATCAAAAAAACGATTAACTTCGACGCCCCGGAAGTCTATCACCTGTACTTCGGGAATGAAATGGGAAGTCCGGGAACGATCATTACCTTCTTCCCATGGGCACATTCCCGTAAAGGCCGGATCGGCGGCGGTCAAGTTGGCATCACGACGTATGCTGTGCCGACAGGCAGCTTGTCTTTCTGGGAAGAACGACTGACCCAGTTTGGTGTTGCCTTTGAGAAAACCTCAAGATTTGCAGAAACTTACCTGCAATTCGCGGATCGCGACGGCCTCAAACTCGAGCTTGTAGAACGCGAATCCGGAGCGCCTAGCCAATGGTCTTTCGGCGGTGTGCCTGCTGAGAAAGCGATCAAAGGTTTTGGCGGAGCTGTTCTGTACAGCACAGCCCCAGACAAAACTTCAGACCTGCTGCAGCAGGTGATGGGCCTCACGAAAGTAGGGCAAGAAGGTGCTTATGCCAGATTTACCTCCTTCGGAGATTTAGGCAATGTTATTGATATCAACGTGACTCCGATGGCGTATGGGGTTGGCGGAGCAGGAACGGTTCACCACATCGCATGGCGGGCCAAAGATGACACAGAGCATGCCCTGTGGAGAACTCATGTGCAAAATAGCGGCTTCCAGCCTACGCCGATCGTAGATCGTCAGTACTTTAACGCGATCTACTTCCGCGAAGAAGGCGGCATTCTCTTTGAGATTGCGACGGATCCTCCAGGCTTTGCACGGGATGAGCAGCCGGAAGCGCTTGGCGAGAAATTGATGCTCCCTGAATGGTTCGAGGAGAATCGTGCACAAATTGAGCGTAATCTTCCGCCGATTGAGGTGCGGGTATTGGAGGCGAATCAACGATGAAGCATATTTATCAAAAAGGAACGGATGCAGCTGCCCCGGTACTGGTGCTCTTTCACGGTACCGGAGGCACCGAACGGGACCTCCTGCCGTTAGCCTCGGTAATCTCACCGACATCGTCGGTGCTCAGCGTGAGAGGCAATGTGCTTGAGAATGGGATGCCGCGGTTTTTCCGCAGGCTGGCTGAGGGCATCTTCGATGAGGAAGACCTCATCTTCCGCACCAAGGAAGTGTACGACTTCCTCGATCAAGCTGCCGTTGAACACGGCTTTGATCGGCAGAATGTCGTAGCGGTGGGCTACTCCAATGGCGCGAATATCGCCGGCAGCCTATTGTTCCATTATCCCGCTGCGCTGCGGGGAGCTATTCTGCATCACCCGATGGTGCCGCGGCGAGGTGTTCAGCTGCCAGATCTTGCCGGCACGCCGATCTTCATCGGGGCTGGCAAGAACGATCCCATCTGCTCTCCGCAGGAGACGGAAGAACTAACGGCTCTGCTAGGTGAAGCGGGAGCGGCGGTGCATGTGCACTGGGAGCAAGCAGGGCACCAATTGACACGTTCGGAAGTGGATGCAGCCGCTGCGTGGTACAAGACGAATTTTGCCTAAAAGGAGGTGATTCCTGATGCTTGCCATTGATCCTTCGAGCCAGAGCGAGCGGGAAAATTACAAGCTGTTAATTGGCAGCATTATTCCAAGACCAATCGCTTTTGTAACCTCTTTTTCCGCAGAGGGGGTGCTTAATGCAGCGCCGTACAGCTATTTCACCATTGTGACGGCGAATCCGCCGATGGTGGCGATCTCGGTTCAAAGGAAGCAAGGTGTGCGCAAGGACACTTCGCGTAATGCCATAGATACGGGGGCTTTCGTAGTTCATATCTCCGATGAAACCTATATAGAGCAAATCAATCAGGCGGCTGCCGCGCTGCCGCCCGAGGAGAGCGAGGTCGCTTTGGCTGGCCTCACGCCGGTAGAAAGCGTGAAGATCGCCGTCCCCGGCATTGCCGAGGCCAGCATTCGAATGGAATGCTTGCTGGAGCAAGCCATTCCGTTAGGCGGAACAGACGGCACGCCTGCTGCCGATTTATTAATTGGGCGTGTTGTGCACTTTCACATCGCAGAGTCACTGTATGAGAACGGGCATATTGATGCTCAGGCGCTTAAGCCAGTCAGTCGGCTGGCGGGCAACTCCTATGCGAAATTGGGAGAGCAATTTGCCATAGATCGACCTCTCTGAGGGTGATTGGAAGTTCTCAGAAGAAACCGCAAGCCCCTCGGGGATTGTGGTTTTTTCTATTCTATTTATTTGAATTTTCGGTATAATAGTAGGCAAAAGAGGTAGTTAGCTAGAGACGCAAGGAGAAGATGACAATGAACAAGAACAAGGTGCGGTATCGTTTGAGATGGTTATGTTTAGTCTGCTTCGTTTCTTTACTAGGAAGTCTTCATCAACCTGCTTATGCTGCTACAACGGTTTCCAATCAGATAACGGGTGATTCGGCTTCCGTTTATGGAGGAAGGGTCGAGTTTACATCAACGGTTACGGACGCTAGTGGCGGGGGTGTGGCGCCTACGGGAAATGTCGCATTTTATGATGGAGCCACGCTCATTGGCACGGGAGACTTGGTAGAGGATGAGCCTATCGTGGTCAATAAACCGGCGGGAGCTGCTCCACCAACTCAACCAGATTTGAAATTGACCTGCAGCAATTGTCCGGTTATTCAATGGGGCGGGCTGTCATTTTGGGCGTATAGCTTTTACGAAAATACGGAAGAAATCCAACTCATAGGTTATGATGCTAATAACCAAATAGTGAAGTCGTGGAAAATCGCTGGCGATCGCTATGTGGAGGGAATTACCATAGACAAGAGTGCCCGTTTAATTACATTTAAAGGACAAAAAGGAAACGTCATTTCTCGAACCTGGGATCAGCTGGAGAATTTCAGTGCTCACGCTTCGATCGTTGTTCCTAATCTGACTGCTGGCGCTCATTCGATTACATCCAGTTACACAGGCGATGGCAGCCACGCTGCTCAAACAGCTTCTCCTTTTATACATACGGTTAGCAAGATTCCTACAGCAACGACGCTAAGTTCAAATAATGCCGTTGCGAACTTCGGCGAGCCAATTACATTTACCGCTTATGTAAGCAGCACGAATGGAAGCGACCTTCCGCCAATAGGGCAGATTACTTTCAAAGCCAATGGCAGCGTTATTTCACCACCGGTAAACTTGGATGGCAACGGGATTGCTACACTTATTACAGCCAGTCTCCCAGTCGGCAATTTATCCATAACCGCCGAATATTCCGGAGATGCGAATCATGGAGCGAGTCTATCTACACCAGTCACCCAGTACGTGACCAAGGCTGCTGTTCAAGTAGAACTCACGGTTGCCCCCTCTACGAATGAAAGTGTTTATAGCCATTTGGTTACTTTCATGATCCAAGTGACGAACACGACGCCCGGACTTCCAACTCCAGAAGGTATAGTTGCAATTACGGGAACTGACAGCACGATTCTATGGCCAAGCGGACTAACGCTTGTGAATGGAAAAGCGACTTGGGAAACCGATCAGCTTACGGTTGGTACGCATATGTTCATGGCTAGTTACGCAGGAGATGCAAATTATGCTGCCAAGAGCTCAAGCAGCTATACCCAGCATATCAATCCAATTCCAACGCGTGTAACGATGACCAAATCGGTGACAGAGGCTGTTTATTATGGAACGCCGATTACCTTTACGGCACATGTGGCCAATAGGAATGGGGAAGCCTTGATTCCCACAGGAAAAGTGATTTTCAGCGGCGGCAATATGCCAGACGCAGAAATTGAGCTGGATGCAGCTGGTAATGCTTCGCTCACTAAAGCTGATTTGCTGCCAGGTACTGTATCCATTCAGGCCACGTATGTGCCAGACCCGTTCCATCAATCCCAGATTTCAGCTCCTTTGTCGCAGGTCATTGTGCCGAATACGCAAGGAATTACGCTCATTCTCAACCATCCAAGTTCTCATTTCCAATATGGTGATCGGGTCTTATTCACGGCATCGGTTGGCGGCTTGATTGGCGATCAAGGGCAGCCAGGCTCTATTTCATTGAGAGACAATGGCGTGGAGAAGGCTAGAGTAACCGCTGAT
The DNA here is from genome assembly GCF_013204855.1 of Paenibacillus alba. GTDB lineage: Bacteria > Bacillota > Bacilli > Paenibacillales > NBRC-103111 > Paenibacillus_E > Paenibacillus_E alba. The sequence goes on from NZ_JABMKZ010000012.1 coordinate 49,219, forward strand.
GTCTATGGGGCTGGGGAAATCATTCTGACGGGTGTCAGTTCTGGAACTCATCACTTCACAGCCATCTATGAACGCGAGGGTATTTCCAATGGGATCACATCGCAAGAGGTAGTCGTTGTGGTTCATCCGGTTCTAACTCAATTACAGCTGAAGCAAGGTGCAGAGGAGAAAGTACTTCCGGCAATTGCCCCTTGGCTGGCAACAGTCGTTCATGGACCTAACGATACGATTAATTTGGCTCCGACATCGGCTGAAGCGAATACCAGCATTCGCATTTGGAAGCAGGATCCGCATAGCGGTGTGCTGGGTGCGGAAATAGGAGTCATGAATGGACAAAGTGAAGCGATTCGTCTCACGGAAGGGCTCAATCGTTTGGCGATCAAAGCGGCAAGTTCAGATGCAACGGTTGCGGCTGAAACCGTCCTTTCGATCTTCTATACACCGGACGATCATCCCTGGGATATGTGGCAGGTGCTGCATGTTATGTCGCTAGCGTATAATATGGACGGGATTCCGACCTTCGATAAGGCGGATGTAAATGAATTGTTGAAATTAATTGAGCCTATCACACGCAGCTAGACCGATCTGCCAGCATAGAAGCTGCATTCATCATACCAAAGAGACCATAAGCGCCACTTCGTAGTGGGCACTTATGGTCTTTTTGTGCTCGATGCAAGATTTAACGCTGTTTCACTTTACGATCGAGTCGATAGCTGACAAGCCCAAGAATTAGCCCAACAATCGGCAGCAGAGCGCCCGCCCATGGCAAATAGGTAAGGCCCATATGGGTGATGACCCACCCGCCGATAAAAGCGCCGCTAGCATTGCCAAGGTTATTGGCCGAATGGTTGGAGGTCGATGCGAGCATAGGCGCATCCTTAGCCATCGTCATGATGCGAAGCTGCAGGCCTGGCAGAATACCGAAGGCGGCTGCGCCCCAGATGAAGATCGTGATCACAGCGGCTGCCGGGAGATGCACGGTGAAGTTGAAGATGATCAGAATAAGGGCTAACGCCGCGTAGTTGCCAAGCAAAGCCGGCATGAGCTTCCAGTCTGCCAGCTTGCCGCCGATGATGTTGCCGAAGGTGACGCCGAAGCCGAATAGAACGAGAATCCATGCCACGTAATGCTCGGAGAAACCGGTCACTTGTTCCAATAGCGGCGTGATGTAGGTGAACACAGTGAACAAGCTTCCGCTTCCCAAAGCACCTACTAGCAGCATCAGCAGCAGCTGTATTAAGGCGCGGAATTGCTGGACAATGCCCGCGCTTTTCTCTTGCTGTACACGCGGGATGAAGAAGAGAATCCCGATGAGCGAGATGATGCCCATGATCACAATGGCGCCAAACGAGGCACGCCAGCCAAGCTGCTGCCCAATGAAGGTGCCGAAAGGAACACCCATAATATTGGCGATCGTTAGCCCCGCCATCATGACGGAAATGGCGCCGGCTCTACGTTCGGGGCGTACCAGATTCATGGCGATGACGCCGCCGACACCGAAGAAGGTCCCGTGAGCCAGAGCCGTCACAATCCGCGCTCCCATGAGGATGGTATAAGTGGGAGCGATAACGCTGATCGCATTGCCCAGGATAAACAAGACCATCAGAAGGCAAAGAAGCAGCTTCTGGGGCAGCTTATTCGTGAATAAGGCGAGAATCGGAGCGCCGATCGCTACGCCCATGGCATAGCTCGTAATGAGCTGGCCTGCTTGCGGGATTGTGACCTGCAGATCCTGGGCGACATTGGGCAAGAGGCCCATAATGACGAACTCGGTCATGCCAATGGCAAATGCGCCTGCGGTTAAAGAGAAAAGAGAAATCGGAAACCGCCCAGCAGGAGCTGATTGGCCTATTGCTGCTTGCTGATGACTCATAACAATGACTTCCAGCCTCTCAAGTAGTCTAATTAGCTGCTTATACGCAGCGCTATACCCATGTTGCGTCAAGCGCACCTAATTGGTCAAGATAAGAGACGAAGAAATCAAAATAACGTTATATTTACCTTCTTCTCCTTCTCTATAATGAGGCTATACAAGGTCAATCAAACATCAAGTAAGAGGTGAAGGATATCATGTCTGCAACAACAGAAGTGCTTACACAAGACAAGCCCATTCGATATAAACGCAATGTCCGCCGTCGTCAAGAGAACCTGGCTGGCTTCCTGTTCGTCAGTCCGATGCTGATTGGCGTAACGGTGCTGACACTGCTCCCCATTATTGCTACATTCGTTCTTAGCTTTGCGGATTGGAACTTCGTTGCGGGAATGAGCGGCTTGAAATGGGTTGGCATAGAAAACTTTACGAAGCTGTTCGGAGACGCTGTTTTCATCAAATCGCTCAAAAACAATCTCATTTTCGTCCTCACCGTGCCCATTTATATGGCCGTATCTTTAATATTAGCGATTGTCATTAATAAGAACGTATATTGGAAAGGCTTTTTCAAAGTGGCCTATTTCATGCCTTATATCTCCAGCGTTGTTGCCGTAGCGGTCGTATGGCAGGTGCTGTTCCATCCATCAGCAGGTCCTGTCAATCAGTTCTTAATGTCACTGGGCTTCACAAACCCGCCGAAATGGATCGCAGATCCGGCCTTCGCGTTGTCCTCGGTCATGATGATTTCCGTGTGGATTTCCATCGGCTTTAATATGATTATTTACATGGCAGGGCTGCAATCCATTCCCAGAGATCTGTATGAAGCTGCCGAGATCGATGGGGCGAATGCTTGGGTTCGTTTCCGCCGGATTACGCTTCCGATCTTGTCGCCAACCTCCTTTTTCTTATTGGTCACAGGGATTATTTCCACGTTTAAGGTGTTCGATTTAATCGCCGTACTGACCTCGGGAGGCCCGATTAATTCAACGAGCATGATCGTCTGGTACTTGTACGATACGGCTTTTGTTAACCTTCGTGTAGGGTATGCCTCCTCAATGGCTGTCATCTTATTCGTCTGTGTATTATTCATCACGTTCCTGCAGTGGGCGGGACAAAAGAAATGGGTCAATTACTAAGCGTAGGAGGAACTTCTCATGAAAGAACGGTTTAACTCATCAAAGCTGATTGCAACCATCATTCTGTTCATCATCAGTCTGATCTTCCTGCTCCCCTTCTTCTGGATGCTCTCGGCCTCCTTCAAAGTGGAAACGGATGTGTTCAAATACCCGATCGAGTGGATTCCATCGCATTGGAACGCTATCGAGAACTACAAGGAAGTCTGGTTTGGCAAAAATCCGTTTTACCTCTACTACTGGAACTCCATTAAAGTGTCAGTTATTACAACCTTCATTTCCTGTGTCGTTTCCGCGATGGCGGCGTACGGCTTCTCCAAGGTCGAATTCAAAGCCGGCAAGTGGCTATTCCTGATCGTACTGGCGACCTACATGGTGCCAAGCCAAGCGATTTTGATTCCGCAATTTATTTTATATCGCAATATTGGTTTGTTTAACAATCACTTCGGTCTCGTGCTCATCGGCTGTTTCAGCGTTCTCGGTACGTTCATGCTGCGTCAATTTTTTATGAGTATTCATAATGAATATTTGGAATCAGCCAAAATCGACGGGGCCGGCCATTGGCTGATCTTCTGGAAAATTGCCTTCCCACTCGTCCGTCCAGCCGTTGCCACCTATGCCATTCTGCGTTTCATTTGGACATGGAATGACTATCAGAATGCTTTGATCTTCCTGCGTTCGGATAAATTGTTCACGATTCCGCTGGCGATGCAGAAATTTGCTTCCCTGAACGGGGAGTACTACTCGCTGATCATGGCGGCTGCCGTGTCGGCAATCATTCCACTCTTAATCATCTTCATTATCGGGCAGAAGAGCGTAATTGAAGGTATAGCACTAGGCGGCGTTAAGGGTTAATCAAAAAAATAAATAGAGAACCAATGGATGTCGTTTTTTGTCGACGCAACATTGGGTTATAATGAGGTGAAGGGGAAGAGCTGAGGCTTCCTCTTTTGCTATTCATTCCATTGTAAAAAGGGGCGCTTGGGCTGTGAAGACCAAATACTCGATTAAATCGTTTCGCGGCAAATTAACCGTGGCCTTAATTGTCTGTATTTTGATACCGGCACTCCTCACATTGTTCATTTACAACTATTTAACTCGGGATGCAGTCAAAGATCAGGCGGTCTTGAATGCGCAACAAACGCTGCAGCTAGTGGACGGTCATGTGACAGGGACGCTCAAAAATATGCTGTATATCCTGAATTTCATTCAATATGACACGGGCATGAATATGACGTTTCAAGATTTCAGTTTGAAAAGCGGAGACATGAGCAACCCTTCATACGAAGAGTTCAGAGCCCGGCAAGAGGTTTTGATCAAATTGGAGACGATTACCGGGGCTGCGGAGACCAGTGCGGGGGAAAAGAGTTTTGTTACCGTTTTTCTTAACAATGGGACCTATTTCACGAACTATTGGATATCGGATTACGATCCAACTCGATTATTGAAGGAGTCCTGGCTTAACAAAGTACGGAGCTTGAAAGGAATTGAATCGTATTGGGTTGGCGAGTCGCCGACTCAATTCTTGCAGGATAAAGCGGATAGCCCGTATCAACTAACGGTGGCGAGGTCTCTTTCCAGCCAAAATGGGTTCATCGTGGTGACCATTCTGGAGAGGCAAATCGGCAATTATTTCAAAGAATTAGCGAAGAGCCAAGGGCAGGAAATTATTCTGCTCGATAAGGATGATCGCATCCTGTCCCATGCGGACGTTTCGAAGATTGGCGAGGCGTTTCCTTATTTGAAGGAGCAGAACTCCAAGTCTCCGGAAATCGTCCAAATCGATCATCAGAATTATTTGATCTCCAAGCGGGAATTTCCAATGAACGGCTGGAAGCTGGTTTCGCTTATTCCTTACAGTCAAGCCGTGGGAACCATCAATGGGATTTTCGAAAATGTATTCACGCTTCAGGTTGTTTCTTTCATCCTATTTTTCATTCTGCTCATGGTGGCGATTCGCGCGTTCACAAGGCCGCTCGTGAAGCTGGATAAAGTAGCAACCTCGATCCAGCAAGGGAACCTCCATGTGCGCAGCGCCATTCGCGGTGAGGATGAAATCGGTCGACTAGGGAAGTCGTTTGACCAGATGCTGGATCACATCTCCGACATGATTATCGAAGTGACACACACGCAGGCACGCAAGCGCAAGGCAGAGCTGGATATGCTGCAAGCCCAAATCAATCCTCATTTCTTGTTCAATGTCCTGAACTCGATCCGAATGAAGGTGCTTGGCAGAGGGGATCGCGAAAGCGCCGATATGATCAGCTCCTTGTCCAAGCTTATGCGTATGACCATTCAAGACAAAGCCTATATTCTGCTGCACGATGAAGTGGATATTGTGATGGATTATATGAAGCTGATGAATATGCGGCAGAAGGAGAAAGTCACGCTGGAGACATACATTGATGCGGATGTGTTCTTGGAGCGGGTCCCCCGCTTTTTCTTGCAGCCGATCATCGAAAATGCTCTGATTCACGGTTTCAATCAGCAAGCCGGCACGATTACGTTGGAAGCACAGTTAGATGAAGGGTATATCCGTATTAGTGTCCGTGACAACGGTCAAGGCATGGATCCGATCACACTTGCACGCTTAAGGAGTAAGCTGTTTGCACTTCCGGTAGAGACAGCACTCATAGAGCCGGACAAGAAGAAAGGGTTCTCTAGTATCGGATTGCCGAACGTGAACGAACGAATGCGAATGACCTTTGGCGAGGCGTATCGGATGGAAGTAGACAGTGAAGAGGGAGTAGGCACATCTGTGACTTTGCTGATTCCCAAACAAGAGGAGGTGCAGGAAGATGTATAAAGTGATGCTCGTAGACGATGACTATCCCGTGTTGGAGCTGCTTTCCGGTGCGATTGATTGGGCGAAGCTGGATATGGAGCTGGTCGGGCTTTATGAAAATGGCGCTGTAGCGATGGAAGCGGCAGCCTTAGATATGCCTGACATTGTGGTGACCGATATCGGGATGCCCCGCATGAACGGCTTGGAGCTGATTCGTGGTTTAAAGGATAAACATCCGGCTATTCGAGTCGCCATTCTTTCCTGTCATAATGAATTCCACTTCGCCCAGCAGGCCATGAAGCTTAATGTGCAGGAATACATGCTCAAGGATACGCTTAATCCAGAGGATTTGGAAAAGCTGCTGAAGCAGTTCAAAATCAGCCTGGATGAAGAATATCATTCCCGGGAACGTCACAATCAGCTGCGGCATCTCGTTGATCGCAATCGGGAGCAGCATAAAGAGACATTCCTAAGAGCAACCATTCATGAGCCGGTGCTGAATGAAGTCTCCTGGATGCGCGAAGCCGAATCCTTCGGGTTCAGCCTCAAGGGGAGGACTTGCTTGCCTGTAGCCTGCTATATTGATGGGCAGCGGCTGGCGCGTCAGCGGTTCGTCAGTGACGATGTGCTGCGCTTCGCGCTCAATAACATCATGGAAGAGGTACTGAGCAGCGAAGAGCGGGAAGCAGTCCATTTTGCCTACGATGTGCTGCGTTCGTTCATTTTCATTTCGGCTCCCGGCGGGATTAAGACCAATCCTTATGATCGTGCGCTGCCTCTTCTTGCTGAGCTTCAGCATGCGGTGGAGAAAACCTTGAAGATTAAGATTTCCTTTATCATAGGCAAAATCAGTGCTGCTCCATCGGAGATCAAACAGGAACTAAACGGCCTGTTAACGGCTAACGGGCAGCGGTTCTATATGGAGCCCAAAGCGATTGAGAAATGGAGAATCATGGCCTATTCCGGGCAGGATTTATTTGCGGTGTATGATGAAGCGGTCACGGCACTTAGGGAAATGCTGATCGAGAGCAACCCAGGCATGGTCCAGCCCATGGTCGAGAAATGGATGTCCTATTTGCGCGAGAATCGTTTTCCGCCGGAGACGGTGAGGGATTGGATTCTAAAGCTGGTGCTAGACTTAAAGCTGAAGCTGAAAAGCATGCAGCTGTTTCGGAACCATTTTTCCGTAGAGATCCTGCACAAAGAACTGCTTGAAATGGATACGCTGCAGGAAATGGGAGAATGGATGATTCATTTCTTCTCCTCCTTTTTCCTAGTGGCCGAAGATGTGAAGGTTCTGAGCAAGCGCCCGGAGGTGTTGGATGCCTGCCAGTATGTTTCTTTGCATTTGAACAAGAAAATCTCACTGGATGAAGTATCGGAGCAACTGTTCTTGAACCCAAGCTATTTCAGTCGATTGTTTAAGAAAGAGACGGGGGAAACGTTCATTGAGTATGTAAATCGGATGAAAGTGGAGCGCGCCAAGGAACTGCTGGATCAGACGAATTTAGCGGTGTCCAAAATTGGCGAATCGCTGGGCTACGATAATCATAGCTATTTCATCAAAATGTTCAAAAGCGTCGCTGGCATGACACCTCTCGAATATCGCGGATTAGCGGAGACGACGAGACAGCCCTAGCAGAGAAGTCAAAATAACGTCGATAGTAGTCAATATCGCGTCATCTTTCCACATATTCCCCTTGTTATAATGGGGGTGTACACGAGAGTTAAGCGCTTTAGCGAAACTAAATATCGGAGGGTCACTCATGAAAAAGACAATAACAAGCATCATCTGTGGGGCTGTCACCATCTCTATGTTGGCAGGCTGTGGTACAGATAAACCTAATACGACTGCAACATCGACAGCAGCAGCTTCAGCGAAGCCGGTTACGATCAAATTTCATGCTTACGGCAGCGAAGCTCAGCAAAACTGGAGCAAAATCATCGATGGCTTTCAAACGAAGAACCCGAACATCAAGGTTGACCTCATCAACCTAAGTGAAAAAGGGGATACGCAAGAATACGCGAAGAAGCTGGATTTGTCCGCAGCATCCGGCGAAGATATGGACGTGATGATGTTCAGTGAAGCAGGCATGTACGCGCAGCGTGTTGCGCTCGGCATGGTGGCTCCGCTTGATGATTATATCAGCAAAGAAGGCTACAAGGAGTCCGAAGAATATAAAGTAGATACACAGCTTAATGGCAAATACTATGCGCTTCCAGGGAAGTTCAACCCTTGGTACGTTATGCTGAACACCGATCATCTGAAGGAAGCCGGTCTGGAAGTTCCGAAGGATTGGACATGGACGGAGTTCCAGGATTATGCCAAAAAGCTGACCAAAGGCGACGGTCCGACGAAGCGTTACGGTACTTATTTCCACGGTCCTCAAGGCGGCGGCTGGCTTGAATTCATGCGTTTGGCGCTGGCGAATCAACCAGACAACAGTGATTACTTGAAGGCAGACGGTACGTCCAACTTGGATAGCCCGCTGTTCCGCAAATCCGTTGAGATGCGCTACCAAATGGAGAAAGTGGACAAGTCCTCGACGCCTTATACAGATATGATTTCGCAAAAGCTGAATTATCGTCCGCAATTTTTCAACCAAAGCGCAAGCATGATTGTCATCGGCAGCTGGATGAACTCAGAGATCGGCGGTACCGACCAGTTCCCGCTTAATTTCAAAGCGGCTGTAGCGCCATTCCCTAAAAACAATGCTTCAGATCCAAGCGGTTATTCCATGGTTACAACAGATTTCTATGCGGTTTCTGCCAAAGCGAAACATCCGCAAGAGGCTTACCAATTTATTCGTTACCTGACAACAGATGGTATTCTTGTGCAAGGGAAGTATGTCCCATCCTGGTCTAAAGTTAAAAACGATCAACTGGGTCAAATTGTAGATACCATCCTCAAAGGCACCAAAAACCCAGAGAAGGTAGACAGAGATTCCTTGATTACGGTGTTGACGAATGCAAGAGCTTCTAAATTGGTGCCTCCTGCAACTTATCAAGCCGACGTGTATAAAGCGTTGAATGAAGAGTATGAGAAGCTTATTCTAGATAAGCAAAATCTAGATGCTATGATCAAAAATTCGCAAGATCGCACACAGAAAATTATTGATGCTGCTAAGAAGTAGTTTCTGGTATAGTCAAGAGGAAAGCGCAAACAGGGAGAACTTCGGTTCTCCCTGTTTGTTAACGGATGAACCAATGCATGCGTACGCGAACGGAAGGCAAACGCCTTCACATTTCATTCAAGAAAGTGGGTCGTATTCCGGTGAATGTAGCATTAGGGAACATGGAAGAGTTGAAAGCAGCGCTAGGGGCAGTGAAAATAGATCAGTCCCAGCTGCTGTTTGCTGGTGAAAGCGCTGATCAAGTGAAAGCTCGCTTGCGCAGCGGCCAGCATGGCAGCCAGCTTGTGGAGGAGATCCGCACAGAAGGAGTCAAGCTGCTTCAGGAAACGATGCCTGAGCTTAGCTATACCTTATTTCGGTTATATGCGGAGCAGGGAACACGAGTTGAATACGAACATGTGTATTTTCGCCGTCGGAACCGCTTAACGACATTTGCTTTATTAGCTTGGCTAGAGACGGAACATGGCGTCTATTTCGACGCGCTTCTGGATACGATATGGTCCATTCTGGACGAGTATACGTGGTGTTTACCTGCGCATATTTTGCAAGGGCCGGAGATGCGCGGGCCTATAGGGGAGGGGCAGCAGGCCGCAAATCTTGCGAATGCTTCGGGAGAGGCTTTCACGATTGATCTTTTCGCTGCGGAGACAGCCTTCGCGCTGAGTGAAATCAGCGTGCTGCTGGGCGACGCCCTGCCTGACTTGCTTCGCGTGCGCATTCGCGAAGAAGTGCTGCGCCGCATACTGCGGCCATTTGTGACGCAGGCTCCCAGCGGCTGGGAGACGGCTACGCACAACTGGGCCTCCGTCTGCGGAGGCTCGATTGCTGCTGCAGCGATCTACACGCTGCAGGATGATGATGAACTCGCCGCTGTGCTGGGGCGGGCCTTCCTGCCGCTCGCCTCTTATTTGAGCGGCTTTGAAGAAGATGGCGCATGCACCGAAGGGTACATGTACTGGCAGTACGGCTTCGGCTATTTCACCTATGCCGCCGATTTAATTCAGCGGCGCACGGGCGGTGCCGTGGATTGGTTCCAAGACGACAAGGTGCGGCAGATTGCCTTGTTCCAACAGAAGTGCTTCCTCGATGGACGGAAGGTTGTCAGCTTCTCCGACTCCCATGGGGAGGCGGGGATCTTCATGGGATTAAGCGGCTATCTGAAGCAGCTTTACCCCGAGCTGGAGCATCCTGAGCTAGGGCTTCGCGCCGGCTACAGGGATGACCATTGCAGCAGGTGGGCACCTGCGCTGCGCAATCTGCTCTGGGCCCGTGAGGAGGCAGACGGCCGTCCGTGGCACACGGCATCCTATTATCTAGCGGATGCGCAGTGGCTGATATCGAGGCAGCTTCAGCCGCAAGGCGCTTATGTATTTGCAGCCAAGGGCGGCCACAATAACGAGCCGCATAATCATAATGATCTTGGACATTTTCTGCTCTATGCCCAAGGGGAGACCTTGCTTGCTGATCTCGGCAGCGGGCGCTATACTCGGGCGTATTTTGGCCCAGAGCGATACGAGATTCTGTGCAATGGCTCGCAAGGCCACTCTGTCCCGATCATAGATGGGCAGTATCAGCAGGCCGGTGCGGCTCATCGAGCGGAGCTGCTTGAGTTTACCAGTACGGAAGCGCAAGACGCGCTGGCGTTGGAGCTCTCCAGCGCCTATGGCACGGAGAAGGTAAGGCAATGGGTGCGCCGCTTTACTTGGCGCAAGACAGAGCCGCCGACGCTCGTCGTATCGGACCGCTTTGAATTTACGAAAGCGCCGACCACACTGGTGGAGCGCTTCATTTCCTGGCATCTGCCGCAGCAAGCGGAGGATGGACGGATTGTGATCGCGCCAACCAAGGAGGCGCGGTTGTTCATTGGTTACGACTCAAGCTTGTTCGACTGGTCGGTTGAGTCATTCATCCATGATGATCATTACGGACAGTCACGAGCTTGCTATGCCATTGATTTCACATTGAAGCCTAGTGGACAAATACGCTTGGAATTATCAGCTATGTTTATATGTGCGTTCGAATAAAGCAGATAGGGAGTGGAAGAGGATGAAGAGGCAATCCGGTTGGGCACAAGAGGCTTGGCAGAAAACAGTCACCAAAGTAGCGCGAACAAGTAAGCGCATCGGAGACGGCTTTCCTCACGCCAGTGTACAAGGAGAGTATAAGCTGGAGCCTGCATATTGGTGGACGGCGGGCTTCTGGCCAGGGCTGCTTTGGCTCTTGTATCGCGAGACCAAAGACGAGCAGCTGAAGCTGCTGGCAGAGTCCTGTGAACAGCAGCTCGATCAGGTCATGGCGGATTATTACCGCTTGGACCATGATATCGGCTTCATGTGGACGCTGACGAGCGTTGCGCGCTACAAGCTGCTGGGCGCGGAGGATTCGAAGCGCCGCGGCTTGCTCGCGGCTAATTTATTGGCTGCACGGTTCAATGTGCAGGGGAACTTCATTCGCGCCTGGAACCCCTGGCGCGAAGGGGAAGACAACGCCGGCTGGGCCATCATCGACTGCATGATGAACCTGCCGCTGCTGCACTGGGCGTCGGGCACGACCGGCGATCCGCGGTACAAGCAGATCGCTGTGCGGCATGCTGATATGGTGCTGGAGCACTTCATCCGTCCGGATGGCTCCGTCAATCATATCGTAATCTTCGATCCGCACACCGGCGAGCAGCTTGAAGTCAATGGCGGACAGGGCTTCGCCCCGGAGTCCGCTTGGTCGCGCGGCACGGCGTGGGCGATCTACGGCATGGCGCTCAGTCATCATCACACGGGAGATGAGCGGTATTTGCAAGCCGCCAAGCGCGCAGCGCACTTCTTCCTGGCTAATCTGCCGGAGGACAGCGTGCCGCACTGGGATTTCCGCTTGCCGGAGGACATTACGGCTTATCGCGATTCTTCCGCAGGCTCTTGCGCCGCGTGCGGCCTGCTTCTGCTGGCTGATCAGGTAAGCGAGCAGGAGAGCGCCCTGTATCGCCAAGCTGGCGAGCGAATCTTGCACTCGCTGTACGTGAACTATGGCGCATGGGACTCGGAGACCGAGGAAGGGCTGATTCTTCATGGAACGAGCCATTATCCGGAAGGCAAGAATATCGATGTGCCGCTTATCTACGGCGATTACTATTTCGTTGAAGGCCTGTCCCGTCTGCTAGGACATGGCGAGCTGTTCTGGTAGTGTAGTTGCAGTATTAACGCCACCCAATGGGAACTGAGATCCGCTATATCACCGAAAATAGCGAAAAAACCGTCGGAGTGGAACTACAGTCCGCTATTTCGCTGTTTTCACCTCCGCAGCGTGCTAATTTCAATAAATAGCGTACTCCAGTTCCGCTTCCTGCGCCGTCAGCTCTCTTTTGCCTCAAATAGCGTAACGTAGTTCCGCTTGGACAAGATCTTCACGCACTAAAGAACCTCGATTTCCACGAATCATGGAAATCGAGGTTCTTCGTATTCCTATCGGAGCCCAGCGCTTAGCATCTCATCCTGCGGCAAGCCTCAGCCTCACTTCGACGCTTCCCGCCACTGGCCTAGTAATTTCTCGTGCTGCTCCGCAGCCAGATCGAAGCGGTACGTCGCAAGGAGATTCTCCAGCTTCACGGGTGCAAGGAGCGGGTTCACCGGAATATTCGGCGCGACCGGGAAGGAGAAGGCAGTGTTCATATAATCCGTTTGAACTTCCCGAGACAGCATGAAATCGACGAGCTTTTTGGCTGCTGCCGAGTTGTTGCCTCCCTTGAGAATCGAGACAGCGCCGATCTCCCAGCCGGCTTGCGGCGGAATGAGCGAGCTGATGTTGTAGCCCGAGTTTTTGAACCGCAGCTGGTCGCTTAAGAAGGAGACAGCCGCCGCCAGCTCGCCTTCTGCTAAATGCTGGGCGCTTGTGTTGCCGGCGAACGTCATGGAGGCGCTTTGTTGCTTCAGCGACTGCATTAGGCTGACTGCTTCGCGATCACCACGCTGCTGGGCGAGCGAAGCGAGAAGCGTATAGCCCGTACCCGAGGTCTCCGGGTCCGGAATCTCGATCTTGCCCTTAAGCTCAGGGCGGAGCAAATCCTCGTACCCCTGGGGAAGCGGCAGAGCCTTCAGCGTTGGGTCCTGCTGCCAGACGGTCTGGTTTACCCCAATGGCCAGCGCACCCATGTACATACCGGTCCAGTAGCCGTCGTTGTCTTTATACTTGGCAGGGATGCTGTTCGCAGCCGCCGAGGAGTAACGGAGGGATTTATTTTTGTTTTTGAGCTGCTCGTGAAGATCGGCGGGTCCGCCGAGCACGACGTCAATCCCTGTTTTGCCTAGGGACAGCAGATGATAGCTGGCTTCGCCGCTGGACATCCGGATGATATCATACGGTTGCCCTGTTTGTTCTTTGAATGTCTCCAGCAGAATGCGTCCGGCGTCTTCCTGAAAGATGACATAGACCTTCAGTGGCTGGTTATTTTTCTTCTCCCCGAAGACGAGAAAGCCAAGGAATACGCCAACACCGGCAATAATCACGAGCAATGCTTTTTTCCACATGATGTTGAATCCCTCCTGAACAGCCAAAAAAGGAAACCAAAGTTCCCCTTTTCAGCAACTATCTATTTGGCTTTAAGCCCCGCTAGGTGAGCTTAATTACGTGAATTTTATCATCAGCTGCACTAATCGTGACATTCCCTTGAAACCTTGTCAAACCGATGTCATAAGCATCGACAATCCATTCTTTCATGTTATCGTCCAGAATGAAATACCGCTCCTTCTCGCCCAAGAACATCGATGATTTCACGAAGCCGCTTACGACGAACTCGCTCGCATCGGGTGCATTAATGCGCAGGGATTCTGGGCGAATGCTGAGCAGCACCTTCTCGCCAGCCGTGACAGCTTCATCCAGGGTCACACTGGCCGTACGGCCTTTCACGCCATAGGCAACAGTAGCTTTCCCGTTTGCAGAATCGTTTACGACCGCATCGACGAAATTCGTCGTGCCAATGAAATCCGCCACATAGGGGGTGCGAGGCTTGTAATAAATCTCGTGCGGTGTGCCATATTGATCGATCGCCCCTTTGTTGAAGACGACGATATGATCCGACATCGACAAAGCTTCAAGCTGATCATGCGTGACGTAGATGACCGTCAGGCCCAGCTCTTGCTGGATGCTTCGCAGCTCTACGCGCACTTCTTCACGCAGCTTGGCATCCAAGTTGCTTAGCGGCTCATCCAGCAGGATGATCGGTGAGTTCATGACGAGAGCCCGCGCCATAGCAACCCGCTGCTGCTGGCCTCCGGACATTTCGTGCGGATAGCGCTCCTCAAGTCCTGTTAATTTCACTTTCGCCATGGCGGTCTTCACGCGCTCCTGCACTTCAGCTTCAGGACGCTTCTGGATATCAAGCCCGTAGGCGACATTATCGAACACCGTCATGTGCGGGAATAGGGCGTACTCCTGAAACACCATCGGTGTTCCGCGTTTGTAAGGAGGCAGATCGTTGACGAGCTTGCCGTCAATCCATATTTCACCTTCGTCAACGGTATAGAAGCCCGCGATCGAGCGCAGCAATGTTGTTTTGCCGCACCCGCTTGGCCCTAGGAAGGTAATGAACTTCCCGCGTTCAATCTGCAAATCAATCTGTTTGAGAACGTGGTTGCTGCCAAACACCTTACTCACATTTTTCAAATCCAATAATATGTGTGAACTCATGATCCTCACTCCTTAAAGCTTTTCGGTTGAAAAGCTGGCATCGTAAGATGAACTTTTCCGGTAGAAAGACTGACGTCTTAGACGTACGTTAAATTAGAAATCGAATATTTTAACCTTTGAACGGAAGATGAGCTTCATCACACCCAGCGTGGCTAGGGTTGTTCCCATTAATCCGACGGCGACGGCAGCCGCCCAGTAGTAGGTTCCCGTCTCGGCATAGTTGAAGATGGATACCGCTGCGACCACCCATTTGGGGGTAATGAGAAAGACGATGGTGCTTAGGGTGTTCATATTTTTCATAAAGGCATAAACAAAGTTCGCGACAATCGTCTTTTGGAGCATCGGAAATACGATCGTTGTCAATGTGCGCCGGCTGTCTGCGCCAAGATTCGTAGCAGCCTCTTCAATAGATTTGTCGACCTGTTTAAAAGATGCGGTAAGTCCTCGATAGCCGACGGGCATCTGCTTCAGCAGCATCGCGACGATAATGAGAATGGCGGATCCTTGCAGCATAATCGGTCCGTTGCTGAAAGCGACGATCAGAGCCAGACCAACGAACGTTCCAGGCAAGGCTATGGGCAGAACGGCGGTGAAATCCAATATTTTTTTGCCGGGAAACGGCTTGCGTACAACGACATAGGCCAGCACGAGGGCGAAGCCAACAGCCAGAATGGAACTGATCAGCGATAGAACCAAACTGTTCAGTACAGCAGGGCTGGATGGGTTGAAGACGATTTTGAATATATGATCCAGCGTAAAGGTGTTGTCTCGACCGAAGTTTTTGGTGAAAGCGAACAAGATGGTGATAGCGAACATCGACAGAATGAAGAGCGCCATGATGCTGTTGAAAATAAATAGCACGATATCGGTCTTGCGTGATGTCTTCACACGATTGAGTCCGGAAACCGGCTTCCCTGTTATGGTGGAGTAGGAGCCTTTGGACAGCAGCTTGCTCTGAATGACGAAAACTAGCAGCGCAGGAATGACCAGAATAAGACCCATGACAGAAGCGAGCCCAGGCTCGTTATTAATAATTTCTCCGTAGATTTCAACAGCTAACAGAGAGTAATTGCCTCCGATCAGCTTGGGATTTCCGAAGTCAGCAAAGCAGTTGATAGCAACCAGCAAGAAGGCGTTAATAACGCCTGGAAGTGCTAATTTAAACGTAATGGTACGAAAAAGCTTGAAACCGCGCGCTCCTAAATTCTGTGCTGCAATTTCCAGGTTAGGTGAAATCGAGCGAAGGACGCCTGTAATTGTCATATAAGCAAGCGGGAAATAGGAGATCGTTTGCACGATCCAGAGCCCAGGCAGTCCGTATAAATCGAGCTCGACGTTGAACCAAGCTTTCATGGTTTGCGAAACCATTCCGCCTCTGCCGAATAGCAGCAGGAAGGCCAGACCGGTCATGACAGAAGGGGCCAGAATCGGAAGAAAGGCGATAAAGCGGAAAAATTTCTTCCCTGCGATGTTGCTGTAATGAATAGAGTAAGCATAAATAAAACCGCAAACAGTAGCCGTTAGAGCAGATAGGGAGGAACTGACGACGGTGTTCAGCAAGGCCGTTCCATAGCGGCTTTTACTGAAAAAAGTGGTCCAATCTGTCGCTCCTGGCAAAGCAATGACGTAAATGAGCGGATAAATGACGAAGAGACAGAGAACTGCAAAACTGATGAGCACAAGGATCAGCGAGGATGGATCTTTCACCAGTCTGCCGATCGACGAACCCATACCCTTTTTTTCTATGATCATAAGGGGTTCACGACCACCTTCCAAATTCATTGTATAGGAGGGCATTGGCGGCACAACAGACGTGCTTCAATGCCCTGTAATCGCTTACTTTTATTTGAGGTTTTTCAGCGCATCTTGCAGCTCTTTACGCTGTTCGGCAGCTTTCCACAAGCTGTAGGTCGTGTTGTATTTGGTTGCTTTAATATCGATACCGCCTTTGGGAATCGGTACGGTCGGTTTCACGGAGCTGGCAAAAGCAGATTCGGTATAAAGAAGGCCAGGCTCATTCGTTAGCATGAAATCCATAAGTTTTTTAGCGCCAGCCGTGTTAGCTCCACCTTTTACGATCGCGAGTCCGCCTACTTCGTAGCCTGCGGCTTCCGGAACGATACTGACGATCGGATTTCCTTGATTTTTCATTTTTAATTGGTCGCCTAAGAAGGTGATGCCAATAGTGTACTCGCCTTTAGCTGCCTTCTGAATCGGCTCGATGCCTGATTTCGGTCTTTCTTTGAGGTTCGGCAGCAGTTTAGCTACATAGCTCAGCATCTCCTCTTTGCCCCAAACCTGGGCTAGTGATGCTACCGCTGTGTAGGCTGTGCCGGAGGTAGCCGGGTCGGACATGCCGATTTCGCCTTTGAATTTCGGGTCAAGAAGCTCTTGGAACGTTTGCGGATACGGAGCTGCTGCATATTTCTCTTTCCAACGCTGCTCATTGATCCCAATAGCGATTGGATTTAAATAAAACCCTGTCCAGAAGCCTTCTTTGTCCTTCATGTTGTCAGGAATGTCTTTGGAATTCGGCGAAATGTAGTTTTCCAGTGCGCCAGCTTTTTTCAGCACCTCATGCGAATCAGCAGGACCGCCCATCAGGAAGTCGGCCTGCGGCTTGCCCATTTCATTTTGCACACGAGTCACCGCTTCACCGCTCGGCAAACGAAGCACGTCGTAGTCGATGCCGGTTTCTGCTTTGAATTTATCCAAGATTTTACGAGCTTCTTCTTCTTGGAAAATGGAGTAAACCGTAATCTTGCCTTTCGCTTTTCCGCCAAAAACACCGGATTTGTACAGGAAGAATCCTGCAACCAGCACGACAACAATGATCGACACGATCATCAAAGAACTATTGCTTTTTTTTCTAGCCATTTCATCAACCATCCCCTCGATATGTTAGGAGGCATCACTTAACTTGAAATAGGCTTTGTGGTTGGTTTCATCCAACAAATCGAAAACGATGAAGTAAGCGTTATCATATCGGTCGACATGCAGCCAATGCTTGCCGTTCACCGCTTTGTCGGAAAGTTGCACGACAAAGTGAGCGCTGGGTTGTTCAGCCATGAAATCAAAATGACTGAAATCAATCAGCCTGACAGCGGAATGCATTTGCCTCGTAAGAGCAGCCCGGTCCGCATCAGACAATGTCGTGAGGAGACCATCTTGCAAGCGGAATACTTGATGATTCCTGTTCGCAATGGCTTCACTTACCGTATCTGCGGTGAGCGTCTTGTCGATCAGCATGTTCTGCAGCTTCCGAATTTCAGCGCTGATGTCCAGCGAATTGACGGAGTCGGAGCCGAAACGAAAGCCGCTGGTACCGATTTGGAAAGGAATATCCTCTTGATCCAGATAAGCAATGGAGCCTGTTAACAGCAATCGTGAAGCGTTTTCACGAGTTTGTGGCTGGCCCCCGCTTAAGATGCGGCTAAACGATGCTTTCCACGCAATCAGCTCTTTCGGATCTTCTATCGAGATGGTTCCAATCCCTGGATACGTCACATTCATACGCATGGGAACACCGTCAAACATATCACGGCTGTTCGGTTCCTTGGGTACGATCTGTACTTCATCAACGCCGATGCGGAACACATAGGCGAAAATACCGATCAACGTACATCCGATAACGATTTGTAACAAGATGAGGCGCAACCATGAAAGCCCTTTCTTCTCCTCTTGCATGTAGATTACTCTCCTTTTATCTCAGAAAAATCATCGTTTTGTATCAATTTTGTAACAAAACTTGAGGGGGAAGGGACTCGACCTGGAACATTAATACGACTTCCGTACCGCTTCCTTCACGGCTGTATACGGTGATATCGCCGCCTTGCAGCTCCATCAATTGCTTGCAAAGCAGCAGACCAAGTCCATGCGAATGTGTCGAAATGGGGCGGTTCAGCTTCTGCTCAGAAGGAACGAACAGCGCAGCTGTCTCCTGTTCGTTCATGCCTTTCCCGTTATCGGTGATGCGTACAAGGCAATGATATTCTTGCTGCTCTAATCGAATCGCAAGCTCCGTACATCCGCTGTGCTTGATCGCATTTTCAATAACATTAAACAGCACCTGCTGTGTGCGTTTGGGATCGGCATACACCTCGCATGGCTCGACCTGTAAGGTGGTCATGATCGAGGATTTATGCAGGGTAGGCTCAAGAATTCGCAGACTATCTGTCAGTATCGCCGCTAGATCGGTACGCTCGACCTGCACCAGCCAAGCTTCATCGCCTTTGAGCGACGATTGCAGCAGGTCCTCAACCATTTGCAGCAGTCGTGTGCTTTCCTTGCGGATATACACATTGCACGTTCGAATATCATCCATACGCTCCATTTTGTCGATAAGATCAGAGAAGCCGATGATGGAAGTCAGCGGTGTCTTCAGCTCATGGGTCACATTGTCATAAAACTTTTTTTGCTTGCTTTGTTCATAGTGAAGCAGCTCGATGTGCTCTTGCAGCGCTGCTGACATTTGGTTAAAGTCATCGGCCAATTCGCGCACCTCGTCCTGACTGCGGACAACAATTTTGCGGCTGAAATCGCCGATGGCGACAAGCTTTAGTGCCTGCTGCAGAGCATGCAGGGGTCGCATAATAAAGAAAGAGAAGGAATAGCTCGCGAGCAGCGCAATGAGCAGGCAGCCCAGAGCGACGCCAATAAACCAGGAACGCATCGCGGACAGCGTTTCTTCGTGCTTATTCAGATCAAGCAAGTAGCGGAACCCGCCTACAATCTTGCCTTCATAGACGAAGGGAGAGGCATAAATGAGAAGCTTGCTGTTTTCCCCTTCGGTGATGACAGATGCGGTTTGACCAGCCAACGCGGCATCAATATCGCTCCGTTTAATCAAATCTTCTTTATTGCCGCTGTCCCCAATAATCATGCCCTCGGGGTCAAAGAGCTGCACTTGGAAATTGCTGTTCGCCGCGAGGTGGGAGGCAATCAGCGGGGCATAGGTGCCCGAAAATAGCTGTTCAATGCTGATTTTCTTATCGTTCACAATTTTCAAAGCTTCAATGCGATGCAGCGAATAATACTGGCCCAAGGTTTGGGTATCCCGCTCAATCATGCTTTTGCTCAATGTATAATTGACGACCACATACATTACGGCGAGCAGCATGACGATCGTGATGGAATGCTGAATGAATAGTTTGTTGCGAAGCTTCATCCCTTAAACCTCCAGCTTGTAGCCCATACCGTGAACCGTGGCGAGGACATGATCGTAAGGCTTGATTTTCTCGCGCAAGCGATTCACCATCATATCGACGGACCGGGTTTGCCCGTAATATTCGAAGCCCCAGACTTGATCCAGAATGTGCTCCCGCGTGAATACTTTCTTGGGATTTTTGGCTAACAGCCAGAGCAGGTCAAACTCCTTGCTTGTCGTTTTGATCAGCTTGCCGGCGACTTTCATCGTCCGCTCGTTTCGATCCATTTCGATGATGCCGGCCTGAAGAACGTCTATCGCTTGCGCAGCGGAATCCGGCGTCATGCGGCGCATGACAGCGCGTATTCGCATGACCAGCTCCCGTGTTTCGAACGGCTTGGTCAAGTAATCGTCCGCTCCGAGCTGAAAACCAAGTATTTTGTCGTTCATTTCATTTTTGGCCGTGAGCACGATGACGGGAATTTCCTTGTAAGTTTGCTGCAAGGTCATAAGCAGCTCGAAGCCGGATTGATCCGGCAGCATCAGGTCCAACAAGATCAGGTCGATGGGCCGAGATTCCAACTCGTGGAGACCGGAGGCGACCGTGCCGGCCACAGCAGCTTGGAACCCTTCCACCTCAAGGCTCAATTTGAGCAGCATTTGAATGCTGGAATCGTCTTCGATAATTAAGATATTCATAGGAAAATTCCTTTCCGTTCGCATTTGCTTAAGAGATTCGTCAATGAGGAGGGGTTTCTAGTTGCATATCCTATCAAAAGGGATGGGCTTTACGCAACTAGTAATTGGAGCCTACGCGGTAGTGCTGCTCAATTGGGCGAATATTGTCGAATCAATAAACTTTTTATAAGCAGCATGCGTCTATTTTTACATAAATAATGCCGCTCAGAGAGCATAGAGGAAGGTTTTTGTCGTGAAAGTTCAACTATTGACGAAACGCAAACAACATTGGATGATAGGCAGCGCATTTTGCGGCATGGTTGGCATGGCTCTCATTAATTTCACAGTGACGGGAAGTGTTATCCCGTTCCCCAGCAAATCACCCGTCATAAGCATCCAGGAAACCCACGAGGAAGCTGCACCCACGAATACAGCTCTTATCGGGCCGGCTGCCTCTTTGATCGAAGTAAAGCCGATAGAAGCAGAACATGCTCAGCAAACGGCAGTTGCTCAAGCCCAAACGGGACGGAATGGGAACCTTTCACAAACAAAGGGAACCGCTGCACCCAAGCAGGTTGCAATCACATTCGACGATGGACCGGACGGTAAGTATACGCCCCAAGTTTTGGATATTTTGAAACAGAATGGTGTCAAAGCGACCTTTTTTGTCGTTGGCGGCCAAGTCAGCAAATTTCCATCCGTACTTAAGCGAATTCATGAGGAGGGTCATGCTATCGGCAATCATTCATGGGACCATGCTGATTTAAGCAAGCTCTCCTCCGTTCGTATTGAGCAGGAACTGAATAAAACAGAGGATTGGATCATGAAAACGACCGGTATAAGCCCCTCTCTGGTCAGGGCCCCATACGGAGCGGTTTCCACACCCGTGAAGAAGGCAGTGGAACAGTCTGGACGCTCATTGGTCGGTTGGGACGTGGATCCTCGGGATTGGGCGGGCACTTCATCAAAGGATATTATTCAAAATATTAAAACGCATACGAAAGACGGCGGCATTATTTTGCTGCACAGCTTCGGAGGCAAAAAAGGAAACTTGGACAATACGATTGAAGCCCTTCCGGGCATTATCGCTTATTTCAAGAAGGAGAACTTCGATATCGTGACCGTTCCCGAAATGAAGGCACGAGCGCAAAAGAGTCGTTAAGAAGGGGCTGGTACGAGCAGGCATTCACGATTCGGCAGTGGTTTTTCACTTCTTTTTATAAATATGACTTATATTGCATTTTACAAAAAGCCATTTCCAACTTATGATGGTAGAGCGGTGTAATATTTCTTCTCGCAATAGGGAACTTTATTTGATTCGCAACGTACTACAACAGGTGACAATAATTCACATCCGGCACGAAGCGGAAAGAAGGAGTTCTAACTGAATATGAAGCATGAGGAAAAAGGTGGGTGGCGAGCTGACATCGCACCTTACGAAAGACCACATATGAAGCATAGTGTGTGGCAAATTATCAATACACTGGTACCCTTTCTTGTCTTGTGGTACTTCGCTTTCTTGAGTCTTTCGGTTTCAATCTGGCTTACGTTCGTGTTAGATATCGTTGCCGCAGGGTTTTTGGTTCGAATCTTTATTATTTTCCATGATTGCTGCCACAAATCTTTTTTCAAAAATAAAATTGCAAATGAAATTGTCGGGACCATCACAGGTATTTTAACGTTTTGTCCGTATCATCAATGGCGCCATACGCACTCGGTTCATCACGCATCCAGCGGTAATTTGGATCGCAGAGGTGTGGGCGATATCTGGACACTCACGGTTGACGAATATATGGCTTCTTCATGGGGCCGCAGACTGTATTACCGGTTGTACCGCAATCCGCTGATCATGTTTATTGTTGGACCGATCTACATCTTCTTAATTGATTATCGGTTTAACCGCAAGCGGGCTGGCAAGAAAGAGCGCATTAACACCTATATAACCAACTTGGGCATCGTAGGCGGAATCGCTTTGCTTTGTTGGGGAATCGGCTGGCAATCCGTCCTTCTGATTCAAGGTCCTATGTTTTTCGTATCAGGCATGGCTGGCATTTGGCTATTCTATGTGCAGCATAACTATGAAGACACGTACTATGAGCACGAAGGCGAATGGGACTATGTGAAAGCCGCAATGCATGGCAGTTCGTTCTACAAGCTGCCCCGCGTTCTACACTGGATTACAGGGAATATCGGCTTTCACCACATTCATCATTTGAGCCCGCGTGTACCGAACTACTACCTGGAAAAGGTGCATAACAAAAGTGCCGAGCTGCGCAAAGTGCAAACGATTACGCTGCTTACCAGCTTAGAATCTTTGAAGTTCCGAATCTGGAACGAGGAAACGAAGAAGTTTATTCAATTCAAGGATTTGAAGCGTTTCAGAACGAAACGGGTCATCGCGGCCGAAGTATTGAAAGTGAAAGTATCGGAATAAATAAGGCGAGGCCCTAGTGCTGCCAGTTTAAGTAGGTAAATCTACTTAGACTGGCAGTTTTTATTTGCTTTTTCTACCTAAAAAAAACACAAGTCAGTGAAAAGGCATTCCATTGTTGGAAGCGCTTTAGGAAGGTAGGATAGAACTATAACATCGACGAGATTGAAGTGAGGGGGGCCAGAGGATGGCGGTCAACGCACAAGCTGTGAAGCAAGTGGGACAAGGCGCACAGGTCAGCAAGGGTAAAGGCTTTCTACGAAAGCTTTGGAAGTATAGGGCGTTATATCTGATTTCGGTGCCGGGTATTTTGTATTTTATTATTTTCAAATATGTACCGTTGCTTGGGTCTGTCATTGCGTTCCAGGATTACAACATTTTTGATGGTTTTACCGGGAGCAAGTGGGTCGGATTCGAGCATTTTGCCCGGATGTTCGCCCATTACGATTTCTTGAAAATTTTGAAGAATACGATGCTGATTGGGATCTATGATCTCGTGCTGGCTTTCCCTGCACCTATTGTTCTGGCTCTGCTGCTGAATGAGCTAAGAGTCGTCCTCTACAAGCGTATTCTGCAAACTGTAGTGTACATGCCTCATTTCCTTTCGTGGGTCATTGTAAGCGGTATCGCAATTGGTATTCTTTCTCCATCTACGGGGGCTGTGAATCATTTCATTACGATGCTTGGTTTCGACCCTGTGTACTTCTTGGGGGAAGAATCGTGGATTCGTACGGTACTGATTACGTCGGGAATTTGGAGAGATTCCGGTTACGGGACGATCATTTATTTGGCCGCATTAGCAGGGATTAATCCCGATTTATATGAGGCTTCTGAGGTAGATGGCGCCAACCGCTGGAGACAAACCATTTCCATCACGCTGCCGTCGCTGCTGCCAACGATCATGATTTTGTTCTTGCTGCACATCGGGAAGTTCCTGGATTTCGGCTTTGAACGTGTTTACGTATTCTTGAACCCTTTGAATAAAGAAAATGGCGAAATTCTAGATACGTATATTTATACCGCTGGGTTATTGAATCAACAGTTCAGCTATACAACGGCGATTGGCCTATTTAAAGCCCTCGTTGGGGTCATGCTCATCGTCATCGGAAATATCATGAGTAAGAAAACTACTGGTGAAAGCCTGTACTAAGACGGAGGTGAACGCTATGAATCGCAAGCCGACTGCCGGCTGGCAAACGTTTAATGTTTTTAATGTGCTTTTTCTGACACTGTTATCGCTAGCGATGCTCCTGCCGTTCTTAAACGTGCTGGCTCAATCCTTTAGTTCGTCGGAAGCCATTGTGACCGGGAAAGTTCTGTTTCTTCCTGTAGAATTTACATCAATCAACTATCAATATGTGTTCAGTGACGCGGCGATTTGGCGGTCCTTTGGAGTAACGGTCTACATTACAATCGTAGGTACACTGATCAACTTGATCGCCACAGCATCGCTGGCTTATCCGGTTTCGCGCCCTGAATATGCAGGCCGCAACGCGATTGTCATCATGGTGCTGATTACAATGGTTTTCAGTGCGCCGCTGATTCCCAACTTTATTTTGATGAAAAATTTGCACCTGACGAATTCCCTTTGGGCTTTGCTGCTTCCGGGAGCCATCAGTGCCTTTAACTTCTTCGTGATGCGGTCGTTCTTCCTGCAACTTCCGAGTGAATTAATTGACTCCGGGCGTATAGATGGCTGCTCTGAGCTGCGCATGATCTGGAGCATTGTCCTGCCTTTGTCTAAACCGGTGATGGCTTCCTTGGGCATTTTCTATGCCGTGGGCCACTGGAATACGTATCAGAATGCGTTATACTATATTAACAAACCAGCGCTATGGCCGCTCCAGGTGAAGCTGCGTCAGTTGATCGCTTCGGAGGACATCAGCATCGACCCGAACTCTTCGCAGTTCAGCGGGCTGGCTCACATGGATCCGGAAGGGATCAAAATGGCGACAATTATCATTGCCACAATTCCAATTATTCTGATCTACCCGTTCTTGCAGCGTCACTTCGTTAAAGGGATGATGGTGGGTTCTGTTAAATCGTAATGGAAAGAAGGAACAAACACTAAAAGTTATGAAACCTAGCCGCAGGCTAGGTTTTTCGCATAGAAAGTATAAGTTTCTGGGTGGATTTAAGGGGGGCTGCCTTTTTAGAAATATTAGAGTTAATATGTTTGGGGTGAGCGCGGAGGTATGGGAACTAGAGGGCGCTATTCTAGCCAAAAGTGGCATTATAGCGAGGTTGAGGGAAATACAGTATGCTATTTTGCTTTTTCGTGGGAAATTCAGCGCTTTTCGTGGAAATAAGACCCTGTAGTTCCGCGATGCCCCTCGCTTCCCTGCTATTTGCCTAAATAGCGCCCTGGAGTTCCGCTTACTAGGTTTTGTCGCTAACAAGGGGCGGATTTCTCAGGGCGGCGAAGCCGTTTTTCACATAAGTAGAAGTTATATTTTCTATAAAGAATCTTCGATCTCTTCGAAAGCCATGTAAAGCTCAGGCAAATCGAAATTTAATTTCAATGTAATACCCAGCTTATCGGTACTGTCCTTTAGAGCGAAAAAAGCCTTATTGGAACGTACGTTGATTGATTTTGGCTTAAAGCCAGACGTCTTGAGAAGATCAAGCAGTTGTTCCACAAAGTCGTGGGCAAAGTCGTGGTTATCTGCTAATTCGCTAGTCAATATAAGACCAGTTGAAGCGCTCATCCATAGACTCAATCGAGGATAGCTTCCTCGTTCATCCTTTTCGCCAAATGCTTGGGAAATGTATTGAAAGTCGGAATGCCAGACCTCTGTTGATGTCTTCAAACTTTTACCTATTTGGCGAAGCTGCAGTTCGTTAGGATACACATAAGGGGTTAGAAGCTCCCCATCTTCTAGCCAAGGCTGCCACGTATCTGACCAAGAGACGCCGGAAGAGGTGATCTCCGGGATGCGATGCAGACGTTTTTGGCCAGTTCCTTCAGCCGTCTGGTCATGTTCAAAGTACAATTCATGATTCTCTCGGAACCGATCTGCTACGTATATGGTTTGCTCTATGGCAGCTATAAGAAATCTTACTTCTTGACCATTAGGCTGTGTTGGTAAGAAGCCAGGTTCAAAGCTGCGGAATTGCGGCCAGGCGTGAGCACCGCGAAATTTATAACCAAGATTACGGATTAATTGGAGATCATCTTTGTACAACCGATCTCGATTCTCAAAACCAACTGTGATTGCACGCATCGATCTAGCTAATTCGATCCGATCATCATCGAACTGATCAGTAACGCCGCTCAATTCCTGCAGGAATAGTCTTGCTTGTGGTCCTGTATAAACATTGAGACCATAACTGATCTTGCCTGCCCCAAACACGACACAGCAACCAAGCTCGCTGCTCTCGGGATCGGTTATCAGAAAGTAATCATCATCTTCCATCCAATTCCAGGGAGCCTGGTTTTTAAATTGAATTGTTGCTTCAAAAAGCTGCTGCCACTCTTCCTTAGTTGCCTGTAAGTTGGCCATTTCCAAACCTCCGACTATTATTTTATTTTATTATGTTGGTATCCTGTTTATTTGACAAGCCTTATTGAGGCCAACCTAAAAAAAACACAAGCAAGTGATAAGGCATTCCATTGTTGAAAGCGTTTCACGAGGGTAGGATATAGCTATAACGTCGACGAAACTTGTATAGAAGCTGCTTAATCCCTGCATGAAATCTCCAATTTTTACAGTATTCTAAAAAAAAGACAAATCGAACTAAAGGCATTCCATATCCGTATTTTGTAAACGCTTTTACAATGAAGATGTAAATGTCGTTATCAATTTGCGAAAAGAAAAGAGGGGCATACATGAAAAAATGGATTCCGACCACAATGGCAGCTGTCTTGTTGAGCAGTATGCTGGTTGCTTGTACTTCCAAGACTTCGGAACAACCGAAAGCATCAAGCGCTGCGGGTGCAACAGCTGGTGCGGCCAGCACGAAGCCTGCTGAGAAAACGAAATTCTCCATCTCTCTGCGTACTCTGGCTTTCGGACATGTGGAGAAATCACCGGATATCAATCAAGATAAATGGGTGAAGAAACTAGAAGAGATGACGAACTCTGATATGAATATCGTGTTGGTTCCGCACAAAGAATATGATCAAAAAATGATTCAAATGTTCGCAACCAACGATATTCCTGACGTTGTACAAGGCAGCGGCGGTGTGAACGGCAAGGAAATGGCAGGTTCCGTGAAAGCGGGCGTATTCATGCCTTTGGATGATTTGCTCAAACAATATGGCCCGAACTTGCTGAAAAAGGTTCCCAAAGATGCTTGGGACAGCGTGACGTATCAAGGTAAAATTTATGCGATTCCGGAGTACTTGTCCAACCCGTCCCGCCGCGCGATCTTCGTGCGCAAGGATTTGCTGGATAAAGCCGGCCTAGGCGTTCCCAAAACCGTAGATGAGTATATGACCGTACTCCGCAAGTTCAAGGAAATGGGCGTAGAGAACCCGTACATGGGTCGCGAAAACTTTAAATATGCCGATTCCTTCTTCGGTGCTTATGATGTGTTCCCGTACTTGTCGATGTTCGAGAAGCAAGGCGATCAAATTTTGCCGAAATTCTTCGATACTGAGAATATGATGAAAGCGCTGCAAACGTACAAAACGATGTTTGACGAAGGCTTGATCAACAAAGAATTTGCAACGATCAACGCGACCGTGTTCAAGAACACGATCCTTGCGGGCAAAGCAGGCATGTGGTCCATGAACGCGAATGAAATGCTGCAATGGGAAACACAGCTGAAAACAACGGTTCCAACAGGCAGTATTGCTATCATCCCTTCCCCAACTGGCCCGGATGGCAAAGGCGGTCACTACTTGTACGGCGCAGCGCCACGGACTTATTTCATCAATAAAAATGTGAAAAATGCCGGACAAATCATTAAGTTCTTCGATTGGATGATGTCAGATGAAGCAGAGAAATTCTTCACGTTTGGTATCGAAGGCGATACCTTCAAAACCGTAGACGGCAAAATTGACTACAAAGCTCCAACAGACAGCGCAGGCGTCGATGAAGAGCGTTACC
Source organism: Paenibacillus alba (assembly GCF_013204855.1). Classification (GTDB taxonomy): domain Bacteria; phylum Bacillota; class Bacilli; order Paenibacillales; family NBRC-103111; genus Paenibacillus_E; species Paenibacillus_E alba. The sequence continues at coordinate 77,123 of NZ_JABMKZ010000012.1, forward strand.
GTCAATCCTTCTTGTGGCTAGTGCAAGATACGACTTATAATAAAGGCACACTTAGTTTGACGGATGAAGGCAAGAAATTAATGAACATCTATGATACAACGCTGAAAAATGAAGGCCGCGACGGCATCAGCTTCGAGCCTCGCTTGGATTCATTAATGAAAAACGTGGACATTTCACCGCTTTCCGACCAAGCGCCTCCGGTTCTTTTGCAGCATATGGTCAAAATGGTGTATGGCAAAGAACCGATTTCGGATTGGCCGAAAGTATTGGAAGAGTGGAAATCCAAAGGCGGCAACGATGTCATCAAGGAAGCCACAGAGAAATTCAATAGCAAAGATTCCGGTACGACTGTGTCGATGCCGCGTAAATAAGCTCAGCAACTGGGCATGACCGTCTCCTCACGTGCTGTGCACGTGGGGAGCAGGCATTTCATAAGGGTAAGAAGGGAGACCTCCTCATGTATCGCATACTCATTGTCGATGACGAACCGATGATACGCAAAGGATTGCAAAAGCTCGTGGAACAATCGGAACTGCCGATCGAAAGCCTGCGTACGGCTGAGAATGGCGTAGTCGCGCTGCAGCGAATTGGGGAGGAACGACCCGACTTCCTGTTCACCGATATCCGCATGCCCAAAATGGATGGACTTGAGCTGTGCGCACGGGTCGCCGAGATGGATGCAGATATCCAAGTGGTGGTCATCTCAGGGTTCGGTGATTTTGAATATGCGCAGAAATGCGTTTCCTATGGGGTAAAAGAGTACTTGCTGAAGCCCGTTAATATCAAAGGTTTCCAAAACGTGCTGGAGAAGCTGATCCGCACCAAAACCAAAGTCAGTTCAGAGACTTTCGTGGCGGTCACGAAGCTGGAACAGTGGGCAAGCCGTATGGAACATGCGGTCTGGATGCTGCAAGAAGCGGAATTGAAAGGCCTTGTCAGCGAAATTCAGGATGAGTTGAAGACGTATAAATTGAAGCTCAATCGCTGGATAGATATTTTACAAGAGATTCACACCCTTCTGCACCAAAGACTCAATGTGCGCGATGTGTACCTCATGCAGGGTGAGCTGGATCTGACAGGTGCCGCTGATGAGCAGGAAGCGTGGTACCGGTTCACAGCAGCGGTTCATGGACATCTGGATGAGCTCCGTGCGAAGCGCAAGGGGAAGCTGAAGGACCCGGTAGAGGAGGCCAAGCAGTACATCGAGACCCACCTCGCGGAGGAAGTTTCGTTAGAAGAAGTGGCTGATTTCATCGGACTGAATCCCTCTTATTTCAGCCAATTGTTCAAACAAAGCACGCAAGAGACGTTTGTGCAGTACCGAACGCGCAGACGGATGGAGAAGGCGAAGAAGCTGCTTGAACAGCCGCAGTGGCGCATCACGGACATTTCCGGAGAGGTCGGTTACGCCGATCATCCCCATTTTACGAAGACATTCAAGAAGTATGAAGGCTGTCTCCCTTCGGAGTACCGCCAACAAATGGGCATTCGTACATGAGAAGAAAGACGCTTTCAGGCCAAATCTACTCGTATTTTCTCATTGTTATCATCTTGTCACTGCTGTCTGTCGGTGCTTTCTCCTATATCCAATCGTCCAAGGCGCTTGATGGTCAGGTGAAGCAGTATATGGAGCAAATGATCGACAGTGCTAGCTACCAGACAGATAGCTATTTGCAGGCTTATGAGCTGTTAAGCAACACGGTATCGTCTAACTCCGATGTGCGGTCTTTTATGGAAATGAAGCCGGATGATTCTTATGAATATTATGTTTACTCCGATAAAATCAAAAAATTTGCCGAGGCGTCGGTGCAGTCCGTCGTTACCTTATATAAACAGTTGAATATGATTTATGTCGTTGGGCAGCATGGGCGCTCGGTCATTTATGAGAACCAGAACCTGCTCAACTTCGATCCGGTGCTCGTACAGGAGCAATACGATAACCTGATGAAAATTGCGGGTGACGGCAAAATCGCCCTGCTCAATATGAGCATTCGTCCTATCGACCAAGGCTCCGTTGTCACGATGGCCCGCAAGGTGCGGGGACCGTCCTATGGAGATGAGAATCGCGGTGTAGCCGCTATTGAGATTAAGCTCTCGGAGCTTGCGAAGACGTGGGACCGCGTCAGCTTGGGCAAGGAAGGGTTTTTCTTCATCGTTGATGATACCGGGAACTACATTTATCCGCCTACGATGGGCCAGCGCAAACCGAAAGATGAATTGTCATCCTTAATTCTGGCCAGCGGCAATCAAACGTTCATTCATAAATACAATGGGGAAGAACGTATGTTTGTGTCGCGGAAATCGGCTTACTCCGATTGGAATCTGGTGGCTTCTATGCCTGTAAAAGAGCTGCGCCGACCTGCGGATACGATCCGAACAACGACGCTGATTGTTGGTTTGGTTACGTTAATCGTGGCCTTGTGGCTTGCTTATCGCTTCGGCCGCTCCATTATCGCTCCTATTCGGGAATTGAAAGAGAGCATGCGGGAGACGGAAAAGGGGAACTGGCAGTACATCGACGAGATTGGCCGGACGGATGAGATCGGCGGACTCATTCACAGCTATAACCTGATGGTAACACGTCTCTCGGATATGATTGAGCGCGTGTATGAGGCTGAGCTGGAGCAGCAGAAAAATGCGCTGGAATTAGGCGAAACGAAGCTGGAGAGACAGCGGGCAGAATTTCAATCGCTGCAATTGCAGATTAATCCGCACTTCCTGTATAACACCTTGGAAACGATCAATTGCTATGCAATTGTGCAGGATTCCAGTGAAATTACGGAGATGGTGGAAGCCATGGCCTTCATGCTTCGCTATTCGGTGCAGACCAACTTAGAAGAAATAACCGTTGCCAATGAATTGAACCATGTGCGCAATTATATGATTGTTTTGCAGCATCGTACCGGCAAAGAATTCGAGATTGACGTAGCGATCCCGCCTAGTCTGCTGCTCGAGAAAATGGTGCGGCTGACGCTGCAGCCGCTGATCGAGAACATTTTCCAGCACGCTTTCCCTGACGGTGTGGAATCGCATCATTACATTCGCATCGATGCTCGCAAAGAAGGCGGCTTATTCCAAGTCTTCATCGAAGACAATGGCATCGGCATGAAGCCGGAACGATTGACTGAGCTTCGCAAGAAGCTGGAGGAGAACCGGTTGGCGGAACCGGAAGAAGCCGAAGGGAAGGGCAGCTTGGAGCGCGGAGGCATCGGGTTGATGAACGTCCATCGACGGATTCAAATGGTGTTCGGCGAAGCCTATGGCCTCTCGGTTGACAGCGATTGGGGCCAAGGCACCCGCTTGACGATGACCATGCCGGAGACGGCGCGGCCTCGCATTCGCGGCTGAGTTGGCGTGATGGGGTATTCGTGGGGGGGAATAAGAGTCTCGAGGGACTCTTATTCCAACAAAATAGGCGCTAACCTCGGAAATAGAAGCTGCTAGGGGCTCTTATTTGTATAGGGATTGGTCGAATTGCCTCATTTTGCGGGAATAGCAGTCTTTAAAGCCTCTTATATAGGCTAAACTGGCTGAAAAAAGCGAGATAGAAGTCTCTGGAGGCTCTTATTTCATTTCAATACCATCACCATCAACAAACTACACAACCAAATGGAGGAAATCATATGAACATCAATTTAACGGGCAAGATTGCACTTGTAACAGGATCTAACGCAGGGATTGGTCGCGCTATCGCATTGGCGTTGGCCAGCAATGGCGCTAAAGTTGGCGTGAATTGTTTGAACAACGTTGCGCAAGGGCAGGAAGTTGTAGCGGAAATTCAAGCAGCAGGCGGCGAAGCTGTCTTAGTGCAGGCAGATGTGACGAACCTGGAGCAAATCGATCGACTTGTTAATGAAGTGGAGCAGGCGCTCGGCGGTACGATTGATATTCTCGTTAACAATGCAGGTCACCTCGTGCAGCGCGTGCAGAATTCAGAGATGTTCGAAGAGATGTACGACCGCATCATGGATGTAAATTTGAAAAGCACCGTGTTTATGTCCAAAAGAGTGCTTGCTGGCATGAAAGCCAAAGGCGGCGGCCGCATCATCAACATGACGTCCGTAGCAGCGCACAATGGCGGCGGACCGGGTTCAAGCATTTATGCAGCAAGCAAAGCAGCGGTGTTGACCTTCTCCAAAGGGTTGGCGAAAGAAGTAGCAGCCAGCGGAATTACGGTTAACAACGTATCCCCTGGTTTTATCGGCAATACAATGTTCCATGCGACATTTACGACGGATACGGCTCGTCAAGCTACGATCAACGGCATTCCACTGCAGCGGGAAGGAACACCGGATGATGTGGCAGGCGCAGTGCTTTACTTGGCTTCCGATCTGGCTGCCTATGTAACAGGTGAAACGATCGAAATCAATGGCGGGATGATGATGCGATGAGTACGGCGCTGAGGCTAAGCGAAAAGCTGGAGAAACTGACTTGGGCAGGCCGTACAGCACAACGATTAAAAGAGGAGATCGACGGGCTGCTGCAAGCAGGCAGCCTCTCGATTCCCAAAGAACCTGGGGGATGGTGGCACCAGTATGTTTGTCCACGTCACCACACCGAACTGGTGTTCGATCCGATGCACGTAGATGCGGCTGCATTTCACTGTCCGCATGGCTGCGTCATTGAAGGTGAGGAATATCACGGTGCTTGGCTCGTGTTCAAGCACCAGTCTTTGGCTCGCGTGGCTTTGCAGGCGGCTGCTGTTTATGTGGCGCTGGGCGAAGTATCCTATGCGTCGCTCAGCAAAAGACTGCTCGTCGAATACGCCGAGCAGTTCCCGCTTTATCCCGTGCATCCGGAGGCGCAAAGCTGGATGCTGAAGGGGCGCGCTTTTCACCAGGCGCTGACGGAAGCGATCTGGTCCACGACGCTGATTCGCGCGTACTTATTGCTGCGCGATGAGGGGGTTGTCTTCGAGGTGGCAGAGCAAGCGGCGATTGACGCGTTCCTCGGCTTGCTCGCCGGGAGCATGGAAGAATACCGGCACATCCTTATCCATGAGCGGAACAATGCGGAGAACAACTACACCGCTTGGCTGAACGCGTCATTGTCTTGCGTCTACGCCGCCCGCGGGGAGCAAGCGGCGCTGGAGGCGCTCATTGAAGGCCAAGGCGGCTTCAAGCATCATCTATCGATCGGCGTGAAGCCCGATCAGATGGAGTTCGAGGGAAGCACGTACTATCACGTTTTCGTGCTTCGGGCGTACTTGATCTCTGCGGAGATGGCGCAGCGTTTCGGCATCGATCTCTACGCCACGACCGGCGCAGAGGGACAATCCATGCGCGGCATGCTCGAGGTCTTGGCCGATATGGCCGACGACCAAGGCGCTTTGCCCGCGCTGCATGACGGGCCGCTCGCGCGCGATCCCTACGCGCGCGAGATCGCTGAGATCGCGGAGCAGGGGCTCGCGATCTACGGCATCGCCGGCCTCGCGCCGGTGCTGCGCGAAGCGTACCGGCAGCTAGGCGCTGCCGGCGGGGAGCAGCTCGAAGCGCTGCTCTATGGCTCTGGCGAGGCTGCCGGCGTTGCTTCGCCCGGCTCGCGGCCGGCGCGGCTCTGGCCGGACTCCGGCTTCGTGCTTGGCCGTGTAGCGGGGAACCCGCTGTCGTTCCTCGCCGATTTCGGCGAGCATGGCGGTTCCCACGGCCACTACGACAAGCTGCATCTGACATTGATGCACAAGGCGCAAACCTTGACGCCCGATTTGGGGATGGTGCCTTACGGCTCGTCCATGCGGAAATCGTGGTTTGCCGAAACGGCCAGCCACAATACCGTGTCGCTGGATGGGCGCTCACAAGCGCCTCATGAAGGGCGCTGTGTCCGCTATGAGGCAACAGAAACTGCGGTGTACACTTGGCTGCAGTCTACGGACGGCTACGAGGGCTGCACGATGAATCGTCATTTGCTGTTGACGGGGGAGTGGCTGCTCGATTGGTTCCAAGTCGAGCTGGCGGGTGAAGAATCGAAAAGCATGGAATGGTGGATGCATCCCGTTGTTGAGCCGAAAGCCGGGCAGCAGCCGTATGGCATGGACGAAGTCTACAAGCTTCTAATCGCAGCAAAGGATGCTCCCTCAGATGCCCTTGGATTGGAAAGACCGCTGCCCATTGTCGGTCAATACCTTGCTTCTGAAACAGCCAACGGGAATGGCGCAGCTCAGCTGCATGCCTCTTATGAGCTTGGAGTTTCACTTCATACGGAGGCAACCGTGTTCCATACGGCGCTTGTACAGCCAGGCGATGAGCTGCTGGCTGTGAAGACACCGGGTGATGCTGTCGACCCGAGTCAACCGCTTACGGCAATGCTTCACCGTCGTCAGGATCGCCGTGCTGATTTTATCCATATTTACCGTGCTGGCAGCCCAGTAGATTTGACCCGCCTTTCGGATAAGGAAATCGCTATTTCCGTACCTGATCTTTCACATAGCATCACACGTATTCAATTAAAAGATGATCAAGGCTTGCTTTTTAACTAGGAGAAAGCTTTAACTAAGAGAAGGCTTCACGTAGAGACAACCCTCGGGAGGAGAATGGATATGACACGACTGTCGCCATTATACGAACCGCAGAGCGGCGTATTAACCGTACAATACGAACCGAATGAGCAAACGGCTTTACTGGAGAACCCTCCTCGCTTCACGTGGATCCCAGCGCAGCTGGAGCAAGATCGCTATGTGCTGCAAATCTCTTCTACCGATGCGTTCACGCAGGCAGACACGCTGACGATTCAACCAATTCCGTATAATTTGTATACACCGGATCAAGCGATGGAGCCTGGTACCTACTTCTGGCGTTATGCGCTACTTGAAGAGGGAGGCTCACAGACCGCTTGGAGCCAAGTGCGTCGCTTCGAGGTACCGCCTCACTTGCCGGAAACTCCGCTGCCAAGCCGAGAGCGCCGTTATGCGGAAGCAACTGCGAAGCATCCAAGATTATGGCTGCAATCCGCGGAAATAGCGGCTTTTCGCAGTCAATTAGCTGCTGATCCAGGTTATTGCGGGTTTGACGTTTTTTATGATAAATCCGTTAAGCCTTGGATTGACCGTGAGCTGATTGCTGAACCGCAGCCTTATCCAGGCAATAAGCGTGTTGCCAATTTGTGGCGTCAAATGTATATGGATACGCAAGAAGTGCTTTATGCGATTCGTCATCTTGCCGTGGCGGGTACTTTAACGGAAGATGATGCCTTATTGGACCGAGCCAAAACGTGGCTGCTGCATGTCTGTTCATGGGATGTAAACGGTACAACATGCCGTGACTACAACGATGAAGCTTCCTTCCGTATGGCAGGCGCGATAGCCTGGGGTTATGATTGGCTGCATGCCGTGTTATCCGAGGATGAGCGCGCGCTTGTGCGTCGTGTTTTGCTTGCGCGCACGCGTCAAATCGCCCAGCACGTTATCGAGCATTCGAAGATTCATCATGTGCCCTTCGACAGCCATGCGGTGCGCTCTCTTTCGAGCGTTCTGGTGCCTAGCTGCATTACTTTGCTGGAGGAAGAGCCGGAAGTCCGTGAGTGGCTGGATTACACCTTAGAATACTATGCGTGCTTATATTCGCCTTGGGGCGGACCGGATGGAGGCTGGGCGGAGGGTCCGATGTATTGGACGACTGGGATGGCTTTTGTCACGGAAGCGATGAATTTGCTGAAAAAATATACGAGTATTGATTTTTATAAAAGGCCCTTTTTCACGAAAACGGGGGATTTCCCGCTGTATGCCTTCAGTCCGGACACCCTTCGCGCAAGCTTCGGGGATCAGTCCACGCTTGGCGATCCGGTCAGCTTAAAAACGGGATTTAACATCCGGCAGTTTGCCGGTGTCACCGGAAATGGTCTATATCAATGGTATTTCGAGCGGGCTCGGGAAACGGATACGGATTCCGAAATGAAATTCTACAACTATGGCTGGTGGGATTTCCGTTTTGATGAAATGGTGTACCGCCACGATTATCCGCAAATAGAAGCGGTTGAGCCTACCAATGCCAATATAGAGTCGGTCAAATGGTTCCGCGACATTGGCTGGGTGGCCTTTCACTCGCAAATGGCTGATCCGGAAAGGCATATCATGCTGCTGACGAAGAGCAGCAAGTACGGCTCTGTCAGCCATAGCCATGGCGACCAAAACGGCTTCCTGCTGCATGCCTACGGCGAACCGCTGGCCATTGAAAGCGGCTATTACGTGGCGTTCAACAGCACGATGCATATGAACTGGCGTCGGCAGACGCGTTCAACGAACAATATTTTGATCGACGGACACGGTCAATACGCCGAGAAAAATAAAGTGCTGAACATGGCAGCCAGCGGCTTCGTAGAAATTGCCGAGCAGCGCAAGGGCTATGGCTACTCTCGCAGCAACGCCACGGCGGCGTATCTTGAGAACGTGCCGTATTTGGAGCGCTATGTGCGCGAATTGTACTTCTTCGGCACGTATGTTGTGGTCGTTGATCATATCGACCTGTCGCAGACAGGTTCGGTCGATTGGCTGTTCCAGACCCTGTACGAGATGAAACTGAACGGACAGAACTTCAAAGTCCAGGGCCGCAAAGCGGACATGGACGGTCGTTTCGTCTATTGCTCCTCCGGCGACTTGGAGCTGACGCAGCATCAAGGCTTCGCGGACGTCGATCCGGCCGAGATCGAGGGCTTGCCGCAGCATTGGCACCTGAAGGCGGCAACCAAGCCGGCGCGCAGCCACCGGATTGCGACACTGCTTGTGCCGATCAAGCATGGCGAGCCGAAATACGTATCCTACTTCATGGATGACCAGGGCTTCGACGCGTATATTTATTTCACCGAAGATGGTGTCACGAATAAAGTTGAGGTACCTAAGGCTTACTAAGTTTCTATATTGAACTTATCTATAAAGATCGATTCCATTTCGTCTATCAAGCGAATGGGTCGGTCTTTTTGTTGATTTAGCTTCTTTTGATGAATATCAAAAAAAACCACATATCAGTTTATGTGGTTTAAAAAATGGGAGATCAATTTATAGTATCCAGTAAAATACTTAAAATAAAATTAATTCAAACTATTATTTTCCTTAATTTTAAAATTATTACTCAATATAAAATACAATAAAATACATTTAATATATAGTTTGTAAAATGAAGTATTTACTGCACAAAGAAAAGTATGGTTAAATATTAAATGTCATAAAAAGGGAATTTATGTATTAAGAAGGGGGGTTATTTTGATAGAACCGCATCTTACAAAAAGAAATGCAGCGCTAAGGACAAATTTATTTAAAATAAATGATCTAACAGAAAGAGAGAAAGAAGTTTTACTTCACTGGGTAGTAGATGATTATAATTACAAAGAAATTGCCAGTATACTCACAATAAGCAAAAATACGGTTAGAACTCATTTACAAAATATAAATAAGAAGCTAAATGTGAGCTCCAAGACAATGCTAATAATCATGATTTTGAGCAATGTATAAATTACATATTTTTACATATGAAGTATTTACTGTAATACAAAACTGTGGTTTAATTTTTTTGTGTGGTGAAAAAATGGGAGGAATAGTAAAAAATGAAAAAAATCTATTCAATGGCATTTGCATTAATCTTAATGCTTAGCATGGCGTCATCTGCATTTGCAGATTCTTATCAAAACACTAAAACAACGTACAACATCGCAACTGCCTACCATTTATTGGATAGTGATTCTAACTGTGTAGGTTGTGGAAATCTAACAGTTTCACTAGCGGGAACAGTAACAAGTACTACTACTGTTAGTATTACAGCCACTGCTTCTTTTAAAAGTTCATTTTCTTATGCAACGAACGTGCAATGGGTAGATACGGATACTTGGACTAAAACTCTTACATACACGCTTACTTCAGGTGAGAAAATTTACTTTTTTGGGTACCAGTATCTGACTGGTTATGTAGGTAACTATACAGTAACCCACTGGTATGGGGATGATCATTATTATAATGTTGAATCCGATTTCCCTCAAAAAGCAGGCAACTCTTGGACTTCACACGATCCCCAAGGTTAAGTTTTTAATTAAATAGATAATTCACCACACAAAAGGGGGATTGAGTGAATCAATCTCCCTTTCCATTAATCATTCTGAAATAATACAAAGGTGTGAACTCAAAGATGAAAAACATTGTGCTTGGGCTAACTGTCTTATCTTGTATAATATTCTTAACTAGTGGTTGTCAAACTACCTCTAAAGAAGAAAAAAATACTCAGCTTACAATTTTAGCAGAGGATTCGCAACAAGTACGGCAAAATTGGATTGAACCATATCAGCTAGTTCATCCTGATGTAAAAATCAATATTCTTGATCTAAATACAATAATAAGTAAAGATGAGAAGAAAATTAATGATCCTATACATGCAATGGTTAATATAATCAAAGAAAATCCGATTGATATTGCCTTTTTAAGAGGGCCAGAATTAACAACACTAGTAAATGAAAATTTATTAGTAGAGTTAGATCCTCTAATGAAACAAGACAATTTCGATTTTAATAATTACGCTGATATTGTGAAAACTATGATATCTGTCTACGGGAATGGGAAAACATATGGACTAGCACCGTTTTTTAATTCGTTTGGTTTGGTTTATAACAAAAAAATATTTTCGAGTTTAAATATAGATCCTCCGTCAGATCATGAGAATTGGGACGATTTAGTTCAAAAAGCTGAAGCTATATCAAAGAGATTAGAAACTGACGGAATATATGGGTTGGATTTACCTCAACCAGATCCATTTGATGCTTTGGGCATTTTTACGTACGCGAATGAGTTAAGTCTTGTTCAAGAGGATGGGAATAAAATGGTTGTAAACACACCGTCGTGGAAAAAGGTTTGGGGGCAGGTTGCAGATTTATATAGCAAAAAAATTGTGTTTACTCCGATGGTTGCTAAGAAACAAGGAATTGGCCCAAACTTCGGAAACAATAAAGTGGGTATGGCAATTTATGATTATAGTAGGATAATTCAAGGTGGATTTAATAACAAAGATGAATATGGAGTTGCAAGTTTGCCGTATTTTTCAGATAATAAGGAAGGGTTAAATATAACTTTATTCGGATTATCTGGAATAATAAGCAATAGCACTCACATAAAGGAATCTTGGGATCTATTAAAGTTTATTAATAGCGAAGGGGTAGCGAAGGTTAAATCTCAGAACTTACCCTTACTTACTTCAAGAAGTAATATTATGCATGATGATGATTTTTCTAATAAGTTTTACGATTATAAAGTGACTTATAATCAAAGAGAATCAATCCACGTAGATACAAAAAAGATTTCTAAAATTGCAGCAGTCGGTTCGGAGTTACTGAATCAAACAATTCAAGGGAGAATTACGACAGATGAAGCTTTAAAGGAGTTTGAAGAAAAAGGCCAAGAGATACTTGTAACGCCAATAAAGTAGTATGAATTCCCTTACTTTAAAAGAGATATGGGAATTTATATTCGAAAGAGGGAAGTATTTTGAACAAAATAGCAGGTACTTTGTTAATTGTTTCAGGCGCATTTTACTTATTATTTTTAGAATTGGCGACGAAATATTTCATTTATTATCAAATGGTTGAAACGAAAGGCACTGTGAAGGATTTTCCCCTTCCTGAATATATTTATACTTTGCCTTGGATACTTATAATAGGTGGTTTAGTTTTTGTTGCTTTTGATATCATAGTAAATTTTAAAAAGGGTATTTAGTTATCACGTATTAATCAAAGCACTGACTGAACAATCTCAATGTGGGGTTGTACAGTCGGTGCTTTTTCGTCATTTTCCATATACCTATAAAAAGTAAACATCAAACCTATAGTTCCCACATTGTAAGCACTCCCATTTTCGCGCAATAATAAGGACATCAAGATCACCAAACAAACGAGGGGGATTCACATTGGTAAAAAAATATAAAGGTCTTCAAGTTATCGGCGCAAGCTTACTGGCAATCAGCTTAACAGCATGTGGTTCAGGCAGCGGTACAAGCACGAGCACAGCAACACCAGATGCCAAAGCAGCAGCAACGCCAGCGGCTACGACCAGCACAGCAGAGAAAAAAGAGAACATCACCATCACGTTCCAAAACATATATCCCGATCCAACGGACCCGAAAAACGGGATGTTGAAGAAAATCGTCAACGACTACCAAACGAAAAACCCAAACATCAAAATCGAGCTTGACTCCTTGAACACGGATCAACAAAAGCTGAAATTGAAAACACAAGCAGCTTCCAAAGAAGTTCCGGATATCACGATCGTGAATCCAGCGGCACAAATGAAACCTTTCGTTGATGCTAAGCTTTTCGCTCCGCTGAACGATATGGTTGAGCAAAACGGCCTGAAAGCAACGTTCCAAGACGGTATCCTTGACTGGTACACGTTCGACAAGAACATTTACGCGCTTCCAGACGGCAACAACATCGGACTTGTTTACTACAACAAAGACTTGTTCAAACAAGCTGGCGTTGAAGTACCAAAAACATTCGAAGAAATGGTTGCAGCTGTCAAAACACTGAAAGGCAAAGGCATTCAGCCAATGGCTATCGGTGAAAAAGATTCCTGGACTGGTTCCTTCTTGTTTATGAACGTCTTGCTTCGCACGAACGGCGGACCTGGCTTCCTGCAAGCGGTTGTTGATGGCAAAAAGACTTTCGCAGATCCAGCTTTCACAGACGCAGTCAGCAGCTTTGAAGATTTGATCCAAGCTGGCGCATTCCAAGAAGGCGCAACATCTTTTGACTACAACGCAGGTGAAAACTTGTTCAAAACAGGCAAAGCGGCTATGTACTACATGGGCAGCTGGGCAACTGGCGGTATCGAAACTTCTTCCGTTAACGGTAAAGTGGGCGTATTCAAATTCCCAACAGTTAAAGGCAAAGGTAACCCAGATGAGTTCATGTTGGCACCAGGCAGCGCGTTCGCTATCTCTGCAAACAGCAAGCATTTGAAAGAAACCAAAGATTTCTTGAACTTCTTCATGATTAACTTCCCTAAAGAAGCTTTCGCTGTTAAAGGCGCAGTAGGTATCGCACAAAAAGTAGACGGCGACTTCAAAGCAGCTGGTTACTCCGACATGGCGATGGAAGTGCTTGGCTTGTTCAAACAAGTTAAAGGCGGCGACTTGGCATTCGACAACACGATGAACCCAGGAACAGCACAAGGTCACTTAACTAGCATCCAAAACCTCTTCGTACAGAAGAAAGATCCTGCTGAAGTAGGAAAAGAACACCAAACAGCTTACGACACGAACAAAAAATAAGATGAATTAGCAGCCGAATCGGAATTTATCCTAAGCGCCGCGAGTGGGGCTGAGGGTAAATTCCGATTGGTATATGCCATGAAGGAGGCGAGCCTAGTGAATGTGTTAAGAGTCTCCAAGTGGACGATTGCCATGTTTGTACTGCCGTGTTTGATCATTTATGTCAGTCTCGTTTTTGTCCCGATTCTCGTATCGCTTTACAGCGGACTACTGGATTGGAATGGGATCGGCGATTCGACATTCGTCGGGTTTAAGAATTTTCACACCTTGCTTTTCGCAGACCCCGTGTTCTGGCCGTCTGTTCGCCGTACTTTGATGTTTGCCGTGTTTTCCATGGCTGAAATTCCGATCGCTTTGGGCGTGGCGATGCTGCTTAACCGTTTTATCAAAAAACCGAATTTTCTCGTTTCGAGTTACTTTTTACCGGTTATTTTATCCGTTGTTATCATCGGTCAATTGTGGAAAACGATCTATAATCCCGCAACTATGGGGGGCATGCTGAATCAAGTATTAGACATGCTGAACTTGCACAGCTGGACCCATTCGTGGCTGACAGAACCCAAGATTGCGATGTACTCGCTCTACTTCGTGGCACTGTGGCAGTACCTTGGTTATCATACATTGATCCAGTTTACCGGCATTCAGAACATCCCTGCTGATATTTATGAAGCAGCCCGGATTGACGGTGCAGAGGGGCTTAAAGCCGACTGGCATATTACCTTCCCTATGAATATTCCGATTTTCAAAATATCGATCGTCCTCGCCTTCATCGGCTCCCTGCAAGCTTTCGACATGGTCATGGTCATGACTGCAGGCGGCCCGGCGCATGCAACTGATGTGATTTCGACGCATATGTACAACATGTCATTCCTGTCCATGAAATATGGCTACGGAAGCGCGATTGCCGCCTTCTTGGTTGGTTTGTGCTTAATAGCAACGGTTATTATCAATACGATTTTCAACAAACTAGAGAAAAGATTTTCATGAGGAGGGGAGTGTCACCATGCAAACGGCAAGGGAGATAGCTGCGGCTAAACCTGCAACAATTCGGAGACGCAAACGCCTCTCTTTCGTCAAAATTATCGTCGTCGGATTTCTTTCACTGCTCGTGGTTACGCAAGTCTATCCACTGCTTTGGCTCTTTATCTATTCGTTGAAAACGAATGAGGAAATTTTGTCGGGCAAATTTTTCGCCCTGCCGCACGCCCTGCAGTGGAGCAACTTCACCGCTGCCATCGATGCAGGACATTATTTTCAATATTTGAAAAACAGTTTGTTCGTCACATCGGTGACGATGGTCTGTGTGATCCTGCTGGGCTCCTTGGCCTCCTTCGCGATTGCGCGGTTCAAATGGAAATACGGCCAACTGGTTATGGTGATTTTCCTGATTGGGATGATGGTGCCGCTGCAAGCGACGCTGCTGCCACTCATGATTATTTTCAAAAACTTGCACGCGCTGAACACGCATATCTCGATCATCTTGCCTTATATCGCTTTCCAAACGCCGATAGCGGTATTCATCCTAAGTGGATTCATGAAATCCATTCCGGCTGAAATTGAGGAGTCCGCTGTGATGGATGGCGCGGGGGTTTTCCGGATCTTCTGGAGCATCATTCTGCCGATATCGATACCGCCGATGATGACGGTCTGTATTTTAACTTTCATCAACATATGGAACGAGTATATTCTCGCGGCGACGTTTATCTCATCCGAGCGGCTCAAGACGCTGCCTTTCGGGGTCAACAGTTTCGTGAGTCAGTATTCCGTCAACTACGGAGCCATTGGTGCATTCCTTGTTCTGGGCGCATTGCCGGTCATCATTATTTATTTCTTATTAGCTGATAAAATTACAAAAGGTATGGTAGCGGGAGCGGTGAAGGGTTAACTTCACCCCTCTCTTTTTTGCTATTTCGGAGGCGGTCTTGATAAAATAGCCAGTAGCTACTGACGGAAAGGGGAACGACGATCCAGTGACACGGGGACTGCATTCCATTCATAATCGGCTGTTTTTACTCTTTATCTCCTGTATGTTAGTTCTCGTGCTCCTGGTGAGCGTGGTTTATTACAAGAAAACGACGGACATTATCCATAGTAAAATCAGCGATTTGGCAGAGAAAAATATTTCCCAAACGGTGGGTTTATTTGATTTGCTGCTTCAAGGGTATGACAGCATTACCAAGTCCCTTAACAGCAACTACGAAATGCTCAGGCTCATTCAGGAGCGGGATTCGAGCAGGGATGAGACCGTCAGCATTATTAATGAGCGAACGATTACGAATATTATTGGCGCTATTTATTACTCGCGCGATGACATCGTGGGGATACATGTGGTGACCAATGCAGGCAAAAACTATAACTACGAACGCGGGTTTGACAGTGTCATTGATACGGATTACGCCAACTCGGAGTGGTATAAGAAGCTGATGGATTCTTCGGGAGAAATGGTGTGGCTGGGTCTCTATAAAGGTTCTGTCATTAATCGGTTTCAAAAGGATACGCTGTTCGTCTTCGGCCGCAAGCTTTACGATTTATCGGACCATCGGATGATTGGGGTCATGTTGATTGAAACGAATCCGCAGCCGATTCTGGCTGCACTCTCCAACGTCACGATCAGCCCGAACAGTCAGGTCTACATTGTGGACCGGGAAGACAGGATGATAGCCTCGACGGCAAGCGAGAAGGTGAGTATGCCGTCATTCGACGGACTGCCGCGTCCGCAAGCCAGTGAGATCATCGTGGACGACAGGACGGGTCAGCTCATTGTCGCCGCGAAGGCGAAGATGTCGGATTGGACAGTTTTCGGCTTGACGCCCAAAAGCGACATCAATGCCGAGGTCGTGAAAACACGGGAGTATCTATACGTCGTCATTCTTGTATTGATTCTGCTTTCGACCGTGCTGGCGAGCATCGTGTCCCGGAATATTGCTTCACCGCTCAAGCTGCTCATTCGGGAGATGAAGCAAGTGGAGATGGGGAATTTCAAAGGCTCAGTGACGGTCAAATCGTTCGAGGAAATCAATTCCTTGGTTTCCTCGTTCAATCGCATGGTGAATCGCATGGATGAGCTCATTGAGCGGATTACGCTGTCTTCCATGAGTGAGAAGAATGCCGAGCTGCAAGCTCTGCAGTCGCAGGTCAATCCGCATTTCCTCTACAATACGCTGGATATGATCTACTGGATGCTGGATGAGCGTGAGAACGATCGATTGGGCAGAGTGATCTTAGCCCTGTCCCACATGTTCCGGTACAGCAGCGACTGGCAGGAGGCCTCTAAGACGACGCTGAGGCAGGAGCTGGATCAGATGCGGCACTACATGACGATTATTGAGAATCGGCTTGAAGGCAGAGTGAGTACGGAGCTGCACATTGATCCGGAATGTCTGGATGTCGTGCTGCCGAAGATGACGCTGCAGCCGATCATCGAGAACGCCGTCAAATATGGCCTCGAGCCGCTGGATCGACCGGGAACCCTTCAAGTCTCAACAGAACTCTGCGAGTATGAGCTGCGCATTATCATTGCTGATAACGGTGTTGGCATCGAAGAGAGCGCGCTGCGTCAGATGCAGGCCATGCTGGCAGCAGAATCAACCGAGAATGATGGTCAGAAAATGGCTGCTCTTCAGCTGGAACAGACGCTGCCGGGCACCGATGTGAAAACCAGACGGGGCATTGGGCTTACCAATGTTCACAGGCGTATCGTTTTAATGTTCGGAGAAATCTACGGACTCCGTATTCATAGTAAACAAGGGGAGGGCACGACCGTTACGATTGCGATGCCGCTCCCCCGGAAAGGCGTGTAACCATGGACATTCTCATCGTAGATGATGAAACGGTCATTCGCGAAGGCATTCAGCGTACGCTGCAGAATCGCTTTCCAGAGCATAATATCCATCTTGCCGCGAATGCGGAGCAAGCTATCGCCTTGCTGCGCAGCCACCGCATTCAAATTGTACTTACCGACATCCTCATGCCCGGCATGACAGGCCTGGAGTTTATGAATATGTCGCGTACCCGTTACCCGCATGTGAAATGGGTGGTCATCTCCGCGTATTCGGAGTTTTCCTATGCGCAAGAGGCTGTGCGGCTAGGAGCGAAGGATTACTTGCTGAAGCCGATTGGCAAAGAGGTTCTCGGCGATATGATCGGGAAGCTGAGCGAAGAAATCGCACGCGAGACAGAGCTGATCGAGGATGCCGAGCTGCTGAAGGCGAATCGCAAATATTTGCAGGAAGCCGTCTTCCAACGATTCGCGCAAGGCTTGGATACAGGCCGCATTGATATGGGGCCGTTCATGGAGCAGCACCCGTATTTCCACCTGATCATGGTCAAAATGGAGAGCGACAAGCCGGTCTTTCTCGAGAATTACATCATCGAGAATGTTCTTCAGGAGCTGATCGAGCGCTACGGCAAGGGCTTCGTAACGGTGCACGACAACAAGAGCCTGCTTGGCCTCGTCACCTTGCCGAGCGGTGCCAGCGTGAACCAACTGGTCGATGAGCTGCGCAGCCATCTAGTGAAGTATTTGAAGGTTCCCTTTCAAATCATGAACACGGAGCTGATCGAGCATTTCCAGGCTGTGCCCGCTGAAGTGCAGCGTATGCGTCAAGCATCCACGACGCAGGTCTACGAGCACCATGCCAGCGGCAGCGACCGCTCTATCGAAGTTGCGCTCCAGTATATGCGCACGCATTATCAGGCCGATCTGTCCTTGGAGAAGGTGGCCTCCATCGTCTATCTGAACCCCGTTTATTTCAGCCAGCTTTTCAAGCAGAAGACGGGGCAGGGCTTTAAGGAATATGTCACGCATCTTCGCCTGGAGCAAGCGAAACAGCTGCTGTTGAATCCCAAGCTGAAGCTGGCCGATGTCGCCGAACGCATCGGCTACCAAGACATGCGGCACTTCTCGCAGGTGTTCCGCAAGAAGTATGGCGTAACGCCTTCGGATTACCGTCAGGAGCATACACAGATGGTTTGAGTCGTCAAGGGATTGACGCAAAGGAAATTCTCATGGAATTTTAAGGTTGGCTCTCAACGCTAGGCCTGACAGGTCTTTCTTCACCCCTTGGTAAATCTCGGGAGGTTCAGGTGTGATATGGTAGTTCCAGGGGAAATACCCCGACCATCACACACGATCCATGAAGGAGGACATCCAATCATGCAAGCAATGAAGAAGAACCGCCTTAGCAAATCGTTAGTGGGGATCAGCCTAAGTTTATCCTTATTAACATCCGGGACTATGTTCCTGAACCCGCCTGCCGCTCAAGCTGCGACTGTCGACACAACCGCTGCTGCGAATGCCATAAGCTCCAGCAAAGCAGACAGTATAATACGAACTGCACAATCCTATATCGGTAAGGTCCGATATGGCTTTGGCGTCCGAGATACCAAACGACTCATTCTGGACTGTTCTGCTTTTACGCAAATGGTATTCAGCCAGAACGGCATCACCATTCCTTGGGGCTCAAGCGCACAAACGCAGGTAGGGACAGTTGTCAAGAGTAAGTCAAGCTTGCAAAAAGGCGATCTGGTTATGTTCAGCGTGAGCAAGCCGGGTAAGATCAATCACGTCGGCATTTATATAGGAAACGGGAAGTTCATCAGCAACACGACAAGTTCGGGTGTCGTCATTCGTGATATGAACACAGGCTATTGGAAAGATAGATTCATTACGGGTCGTCGTCTTTAATTTCATCCCTCACGAAATCCTTGCCCAAGGCAAGGAGGTAGGAAGCAGGAAGCAGGAAGCTCATCATATCCGTATGGTGGGCTTTTTTGTTGTTTGCGAGACTCGAGGGGCTGCAAATGAACGAGGGATGTACCACTTTACCTAAAAAAAGGTATAATGACGCTAACAGGATGTCTGAACATCCCTACTTTGGATAGATAAGGATTAAGTGAAATGGAAGTTAAAAAAAAAGATCCCCGTGTTATACGCACGCATCAGCTTCTTCGTAAAGCGCTGATTGAATTGATGGAAGAACGGGATTTCGAGCAAATTACCGTACAGGACATATCGGATCGCGCAACCGTGAAGCGGGCGACATTCTATTTGCATTTTGATGATAAGCAGGCATTAGCCCAGCAGTATATGAATGAGATATTGGAAGATCTCAGAGGGCACCTGTTTGTTGCTGAAACCAATGATCCCGACCAATTCGATATGCTCAGCGGACAAGCGCATCCAAGCTTTGTTAGGCTCTTTCATCAAATTGCCCAAAACTTCAACCTCTATTATGCCTTGTTGGTTAGAAATCGCGTGCCTTATTTCGCTTCCGCCTTGCTTGAGGTCATTCACGAATTCATCTCCAAAGGCGTCGATTTCACAGAACCGGATGACCGCAATTTAACAGCGACAAGGGAAATCGTCGTCAAATACGTGGAGTCCGCATTTCTGGAAGTCATTATCTGGTGGGTTGCGAACAATATGCCTTATTCGGAAGAGGAGATTGCCGCGCATCTGATGAACCTTTCGATCCGAGGACCTTACAAGCAAATTCCCGAGAGAAAAGGCCGGATATAATTTTGCGGAGAGAGAAATTCGCGTGGATTTGCTCTAAAGTGTTTATTCACTAACTCCTAGAACCTTACCACGCAAATCTTTCATCGCTAAATTTCGAAATGTAGAATGATTGCTTCTTGACCAATCGTCACCTACTACAAAAACTTCGTTAGAGCTGATCGTGATCTCTTTCATGTTTTTTTTGAAAATCTCTGCGATAAGATTTTCTTTAGCTTTCTCCTCCAAGTCACTACCTTTGAAATGTTCATAATCGTAGCCTCGAATATGAGCCGACCCATAAAATGTATCCAATTTTGCTCCATCAATATAAATCTGTCCATTACTTATGTTTATTTTTTCATTCGGAAGCCCAACTATCCTTGAGACGGAATTATCTTCATAGTAAACAATGTCCCCTCTTGCCACTGAGTGAGTTTTATAATAAGAAGCGTCTACAACAACATTTCGAGATAAATCATGTTGACCACGGTCCATGGCATCGCTCATTGGATTAATGGTTGTACCAATTTCCGGTGATACTTTAGAAATCGATTCAGTTGTAATTTTATCATCTACTTCTTTTTCAGAGCATGATGAGAGTAATACGACTAGAAGAGCTGTAAGCAGCAGTCGTTTCATGCCAATTCCTCCCCAAAAAGCAAAGACTGCAAGAAAGGTCCAAAGGGAAGGGAACTTACATACAGTCTAGCTTTATTTGCTATTCGCTGAGATTTCGAATGGAGATATTTGATACATCCACTTTTAGAAGAGAACAATCAAATTCAATATGTTTATCTGGTTAGTTGATCAACTTCACATTAACACATCTTCCATTTAGTGTATATTATTATCTAGAATATGTAAGCTGTGCCTGCCGAAAAGGCCGCCTCAGAAGGAAAACTGCATAAAACCCGCGCTGAGCCTGCCGAAAAGGCGGTCTCAACCGCAGAAAGAGGCAGCCACCCCGCAAATGTAAGCTGAGCCTGCCGAAAAGGCCGTCTCAGGAGGAGAAATGCATAAAACCCGCTCTGAGCCTGCCGAAAAGGCGGTCTCAACCGCAGAAAAAAGCAGCCACCCCGCAAATATAAGCTAAGCCTGCCCAAAAGGCCGTCTCAGGAGGAGAAATGCGTAAAACCCGCTCTGAGCCTGCCGAAAAGGCAGTCTCAAGCGCAGAAAAAGGCAGCCACCCCGCAAATTAGGCCGCCCCCAAGTAGCAGTACCTACATGGGGGCGGCCTCTCTTTCATTTATAGAAACAGATGGTCAAATCCTTACAAAGCAGTCCAGCCACCATCAATGACAAGCTCTGATCCCGTCATAAAACGTGATTCATCGGAAGCAAGGAATAGGACGCCGTATGCGACATCTTCCGGTTTGCCGAAGTAAGGGAGCTGTGTGAATGTCTTGTAATACGGCATGGCATCCTTCATGGACGGTTCTGTCATTGGTGTGACGATAATGCCGGGGTGGACGGAGTTGACGCGAATGTTCTGTTTCGCATATTCAACCGCGGCGGATTTCGATAAGGCGCGTAGCGCACCCTTGGCTGCCGTATACGGGCTTGATCCGGCCATTCCGACGATGCCGCCGATGGAAGAAATGTTAATGACGGAGCCGGCGCCGGCTTTTTGCATTTCCGGGAAAACATATTTCATCCCGAGCACGCAGCCTGACAGATTGATGTCCATCACGCGATTCCATTCGCTCATTTCGATATTCGCGATCGTTTTCGTCGACGAAATCCCCGCGTTGTTCACAAGGATGTCCACCTTGCCGAAGCGGTTGACCGTTTCTTGGACGATCTGCTGCCACTCTTCTTCCGAAGCGACGTTATGTTTGAAACCGATGGCTTCACCGCCATTTTCATTAATTTCCCGAATGACTTCCTGCAGCTCGGCGTCCTTAATATCCGTTCCTACCACTTTAGCGCCTTCTTGGGCGAAAAGCTTCGCTTCCGCAGCCCCCATGCCTAAGGCCGCCCCTGTAATAATAGCTACTTTTCCACTTAAACGTCCCATCTTCGATCCTACCTTTCTTTACGAAACTAGAATGATAAGCCACTGAATACCCAAGTGTTTGTAAGCGGGTATCTGTTTACAGTATAGTATAAATGTGAAGTTATGTACACGATGTAAAATAAGTAAAAGTGGAACCTATATCCTTTCCCATGGAATATGGCTTGGCCTGTTGACCTCTCCCGCGTATTAATGGTATATAAAAGAAAACCATCGCAAGGGAGCGAACTATCGCAATGACGTTAAAGAATGCTTATGAGGATATTAAAAAGTTCCATGAAGCCTTTCAGCACCCAATCGGAACTTCTCCGCAGCGCCTATCCGAAAGCCGTAAAGCGGCTCGTATGGCTTGGATGCAAGAAGAACTGAATGAGTACAAGGAAGCGGCAACGCTGGAAGATGAAGTAGATGCCATGATTGATGAGTTGTATTTTGTTCTGGGCACCTTGGTTGAGATGGGTGTAGAGCCTGGACCGATTTTTGATATTGTGCATCATGCGAATATGTCCAAGGTTTGGCCTGACGGTCTAGTCCATAAGAACGAATTTGGCAAAACGATTAAACCGCCTGATTGGCAGGACCCATTCGACAAAATTAGTGCTGAAATTCGCAGACAGCAAAATAAATAAACAGAGGAGGCGCAGCATGAAATTTCATGTCAGGTTAAAAGAGCTGAGACAGCAGCAAAATCTTACTCTTCGCAAGCTTGGAGAGAAAGCTGGCGTCAGCTACTCGATCCTCAATTCGATCGAAAACGGTCGAATGGAGCCGTCGAAAGATGTCGTAATTGCACTCGCAATTGCCTTGAAAATTGAGGATAGAGAGGAACTCTTATCCTTAGCAACAAATCCCTCTGAGGGATAATTGCATTACATAAATTTGTGTGGTACAGTAGTAATAGTCTTAAAGGTAAAACCTGAATTGCGTATTGCAAAGGGTTATCATTTAAGTAAATGAAACCTTTTCCAATGTGTAATTTTTTTGTTCGAAACAAGAAAAAAGACATGTTAATAAAACTTTGGAGGTATTACCCATGGCAGTAGGAACAGTAAAATGGTTTAACGCAGAAAAAGGATTTGGCTTTATCGAAGTTGAAGGCGGCAACGATGTATTCGTACATTTCTCCGCAATCACTGGCGAAGGTTTCAAATCTTTGGATGAAGGCCAACGCGTTGAGTTCAACGTAGTTCAAGGCAACCGCGGACCACAAGCTGAGAACGTTGTAAAACTGTAAGCTCCAGCTTGCACAAATAGCATTCTCGAAGAACGGCTCTTAACATTTGTTGAGGGTCGTTCTTTTTTGCGTTCCACGGCAGTCGCCGCATACAAATAAGGAGCCTCGAAGGGCTCCTCATCCACATGATCTTATTGATAATCTTTAGCTTTCTTCACGAGCTCTTCGTAAGCAGCTTCTGGTGTTATTTTGCCAAACATAATTTTCTCGCCGATATTTTTGAAATCCTTCGCTGTATAATTACTCCAGCCTTTAGCTCCCGCGTTGAAAGGTTGCGCGTCAGGAGCGACCGTTTTGATCAGCTCAATTTGCAATTTATCAGCAGGTGTTAACTTAGGTGTTAAGTATTCCAGCATTTTTTTGGAAACGGGCACGCCTCGAGTAGTCGTTAATAGATCTGCGGCTTCGCTGTCATTCACGAACCAGTCGATGAATTTCTTGGACTCTTCGGCATATTTGGAATCTGCGCTTACCGACCAGAACATGGAAGGCTTCAGGAAGCCGCTGGATTGCGGGCCTTTAGGCTGATTCACAAGGGAATAGGCAGATGGCTTTACTCCTTCATAGCCTGGGAAAAGTGCGGCAAAAGTACGCTTCATCAAGACGGTGTCATTGTTCATTAAGTCCAGCTTAGCGTCAGACTCTTTGTCCGTAGTCGCGATCTCCGCAGGAGGTACAACTCCGGCTGATCGAAGCTCCGTATATTTCTTGACGAAGGTTAGATAGGTATCTTTATCAAAGTTGAATTTGCCGTCAACAGTGATCGGGTAACCCTTGCCTTGACTGATTTGATAAGCGGAATATCCTGTGTAATCGTTTGTCGCATCCATCAACACATATTTATCTTTATCCAGCTTAGCTTTGGCATCTTTGCCGAACTGGAAGTATTCATCCCACGTCCAACCGTTTTTAGGTGGTGTGATCCCCAGCTTATCAACAGCATTTTTATTGTAGATCATACCTGTAGCGTTATTCCCAAGCGGGATCGCATATAGCTTATCTTTAAATTTCCCGGAATCTACGAGTGATTTGTCGATATCGTCAGTGCGAATGCCTTTGGACAGCTCTGCGAGTTGATTTCTGCCAGCATACTCCGCAAGCCAAGCCGGGTCCATTTGGATAATATCCGGTGCATTTTTGGCCGCCGCTTGGGTAGCCAGTTTATCCGCATACCCATCAAACCCCGAGAATTCCGGCTCGAAGGTGACATTCGGATTCTTTTTAGTATAGGCATCCAGCGCTTTCAGCGTAGCGTCGTGTCTTGCTTGTGAGCCCCACCATACAATACGCAGCTTAACAGGCTGGGAGGCTGCCGCCGCCGGTGCCTTCGTTGCAGCAGGGCTGCTCGCCGCAGGTGTACTTGATGTATTTCCGGAACCACATGCACTTAGGGTCAGCGCTATTATGGCAGTCATCGAGAGCATGCTCCATTGTCTCATCTGCACTTTCATTGAAAAATCCCCTTTCGCTACCTTATGATCTATACAGTTTCATTATAGAAATAACTCAAAAGAAGAAAAAGGAGAGTAATGAACACACTTCTTTCACTTTTGATCACAATACGGCGACAAGCAGCATTATAAGTTGTTATAAGCCGCTTTTCCCAACCTCACTGGGGCTGACTCCTGTATACTTTTTGAAAATTGAGCTAAAATAAGGAACATTTTTGTACCCGACCTTCTCGGATATCTCATAGATCAGATAGTTGCCCTCGGCCAGAAGGGTCTGCGCCTTCTTCATCCGGACTTGGATTAAATAGTTGGTGAAGGTTTCTCCGGTCGCTTTTTTGAAAATTTGATTCAAATAATTGCGAGACAGATACAGCTGCTTCGACATATCCTCCAAGCCAATCTCCTCGGCATAGTGATCATGCGCATATTGAATCATGAATTCAACTACATCCTTATGCTTGGAATTCTCATTCCAATGACGACTTGTCGCGATGACATGGATCTTGTGCTGAAGCCATTGCTGCAATTGCTCCGGCGTTTGGATTTGAACGATTTCTGCTGACAGATTCATGTCTGGGAACAGCTCGTCAAGTACGATGCTCACGCTGTATAAGGAGTAGGCGAAAATAGTCCAAAGCTCTGTACACAAATACTGCAAGTAAGCTGGTGTAATGGTGGACATGCTTTGTATTTGACGAATATAAGCTTCTACAATCTGAGCAGCAGTTTCCTCTTTGGAGTAGACGATCGCTTCCGCAAGCTCTTGATAAAACTTAATCGGTCGAATCGCCAGCTCGGATGAGACGGAAGCCAGCTTCCCCTGCGGGGTGGTAACCGTTTGCTGCAATAAATCCAAGAAAGCTTCCTCTGTCGAATCAGAGATTTCCAGCCATGATGCTTTCATTTGTCCTAACCCTAATCGGATGGTTAGCTTCAGATAAGTGAGCACACAGTCGGCAATGCGATTGCCGATCGATCTGATGCGATCAAGAGCAGTCTCCATAGGGATAGTATCATCAATATGAAACATAATCGCAGCATGATGGCTGTGAAGCTCAATGAAGTCAGACTCCGGCCAATCCTCGGCCAAAACCTCTCTAATAATGTTGGCTAAGGCGAAGCGGAATAAATTCCAGTCGATAAGGGATAAGTTGGCTGTACGAACGGTACTCATCAGCTCAATTCCCATCACAAGATGGCTTCGGTGCAGCCAATAGGCTTGTTCAGAAGGGGGAATACTCGCCGCCACCGCTGATTTATGAAAGGTGCCCGTCATGACAGATTTCAGCCATTCCTGCTGACCAAAAGGCTCGTACAGCAGCAGGCGTCTCTTGATTTCTTCCTGCTCTATTTTCTTGATTTCTTTGGCTTCGAGTTCTTTGATTACCTTGGTGAGAACCGTTTCAAGCTCTTGGATGGTGACTGGCTTAGACAAATAATCGCTCACCTGCAGCCGCAAAGCTTGCCTCGCATATTGAAAGTCCGTGTAACCGCTCAGGATAATCAATTCACCGGGGAAGTTAGCCTCCCGCAGCTTCTCGATCATTTCTAAGCCGTTCATCACCGGCATGTAAATATCCGTAATGATAATATCCGGTTCAGTTTGTTGAACCATCTCAAGCCCTTCGGCGCCGTCACTGGCTTCGCCAACCAGCTCTGCATCAATAGATGCCCAGGGAATCGCCTTCTTCATCCCTTCCAGCACTTGAAAGTCGTCATCAATAATGAGTATTTTCCACATCATATCGCTCCTCGACTTCTTCTTTATTTCGGATTTGCGGCAATAGGATCGTAACCTCAGTCCCTGTGCCTTCCGTACTTGTAATGCGAATTCCGTATGGAGGGCCGAAATAAGCTTCCATCCGCTCCTTCACGTTGCGCATGCCGTAACCGCCTGTTTTCCTTGCCTTCGGTTGATCCCAGTCGGGTCGCAGCCCGACACCGTTATCCTCAATCTGGAATCGAATGTCCTGATTCTGCAGCTGCACAGACACGCGGATATTTCCGGTCTTCCTTCCATGAAAGCCATGAATAATAGCATTTTCGATGAACGGCTGCAAAGTCAGTCTGGGAATATAAAGCTCCTTGGCAGATTCATCAGCAGAGATCGTGAACGTCAAACGATCCCCCCAGCGAATTTGCTGTATCTGCAAATAACATTCAACATGCGTAATTTCATCCGCGATGGGAATCAACGTTTCCCCATTGGACAAGCCGATACGGAACATTTTACCCATCAAGGACAAAATCTTGCTAATCTTATCTTGGCCGGAGTCAATCGCCAGCCAGTTCAATTGATCGAGCGTATTATAGAGAAAATGAGGATTAATCATCGCTTGGAGCGCTTTGATTTCGGCTTCGCGCTGGCGTTTGTGCTGAGCCTTCAACGATTCAAGTAGTTCCTCGATTCGTTCCATCTGCTTGCGGTAGCCGTTAAATAAATTCCCGAACTCATTGGTATAATCCCTCGGCAAATCAGCGACAAAGCCCCGATCAGGAAGCTTGCCCATGAAAGCGACCAGCAGCTTGATGGGTGTGGTGAATTGCCGGGAGATGAAGAAGGTAACAAAGGAAGCGACGAAAATGGCAGAAAGACCAACGGTTAGGAGAATCAGCGCCAAGCGAATACTGCCATGAATGATGGTGTTCCATGGCGTCATCTCAATCAGTGTCCAGTTGGAGGGCGATTTGCTCCAGACCAGCAAGGAGTCCCCTTGCGGTTTGGCGGTCAAATGAATACTGCCCGATTTCTCCTTCAGCAGTCTAATATTCTCCAGTTCACTCTCCTGCAAATCGGGGTTGCCGATCGTCGCAATCTTCCTGCCGCTTGCGTCTACAAGCAATCTGCTTCTTCCCTCTGTTTCGCCGCGAATCAAATTCTGAATCTCCGAGGATTTCACATTGAGCAGGAGCATGCCGTAGTAGATTCCTGAATTATTGTACAGCTTCCTTGCGAAGCTGATCACCGGAATCGGGCCGGAATTAGTCGGAATGGTTCGCTCTTCGATCCAAGCAAAGTCGTTATTCTGGATGCTCGGAAACCATGCTTCTTCTTTTACCTTTTGCAAATCATAAACCCGCAGCGGACCTTGTGCATCCGTCGAAAAAGGCCGTTCAATATATAAATAAATGGATTGGACCATGGTTGTGCTGTAGGTAATGCTGGCCAGCAAGCTGACTAGATCCACCTTGCGGCGATTTCGCTCAAATAAGTCGCTCTCTAAGGGATCGAACGAGATCGTCTCAATATTCCGGTAAGCAGCTAGAGACATTTGCTCAATTGAGTTCAACTGAGTCACTAAGCGCTTGTTTAGTTCATTTAAGAGATCCTGCTGATAGTTGGCGGTATTGCTGGCTAACTCCCGTGAAGTCAGGCTGTAGCTAATCCAGGAGGAAATGAGCAGCAGAACCGCAATGAATGCGGCAAAGCTGCCGAAGAACAGCCGTCCGATGCGAACACGTTTGAACATGGTAAACAGGGCCTATCCCTCCCCCATCGCTTCTGGTAAAAGTGGAAAAAAGGCTGCAGGTAGCGCAACCTTTTTCATATGATTTGTCTCTCATTCTATCCTTTCACTGCACCGGAGGCAATGCCATCGACAAAATGCCGCTGTGCCATGAAAAATAAAATCAGGGAAGGGATAATGGAAACGAGCGACATCGCCAGCAATTGTCCCCATGGCAGCGCGGATTGGCTGTCTACGAACAGCTTCAAAGCAAGGCCCACGGTGTATTTACTGACAGAGTTAATATACAGCAGGTGCCCGAAGAAGTCGTCCCAATTCCAGAGGAAACAATAGATGGCTACGGTGACTAATGCAGGCTTCGTTAGCGGCAGTATGATTCGCCAGTAGATGCCGAACCAACTGCAGCCGTCCATTTTGGCCGATTCATCGAGCTCCCGCGGAAGACCGCGAATAAATTGCACCAGCAGGAAGATGAAGAAAGGGCCGCCTATACCGCCGGCCAGTGCATGCGGCACATAGAAGGGCAGATACGTATTGACCCATCCCCACGTGTTAAACATGATGTACTGTGGCACCAATGTGACTTGGCTTGGCAGCATAAGAGTTACCATCAGAATGGCGAACCAGAAATTTTTCAACGGAAAATCCAATCGCGCGAAGCCAAAAGCAACCAAGCTGCAGGAAAGGATGGATGTCACCAGAACGCCGGCAATGAGTTCAAAGGTATTCAGATAAAAATGCGTAAAGGTAAACTTAGGAATAGCGACCCATCCTTGGCTGAAATTGCTCCATAACCAGACGCTAGGGAAAAGGGCAGGCGAACTCATTTCTGCGTTCGATTTGAAGGCAGCCCCGAACCACCATAACATGGGATAAATCATAACTAGGCAAAATAAGGCCAATAAAAGATGCGTTCGTATCGTACGTGACTTATTCATTTTCTTTTCGCTCCTTCTGTTTCGTAGAATACCCAGTAGCGGGATGAGGCGAAAATGACAGCGGTCACGATTGCAATCACCACAAGAAGTATCCATGCCAGCGCGGAAGCATAACCCATCTCATATCTCGAAAAAGCGCGATCATAGAGGTATAAGGCATACATATAAGTGGAGTTGATGGGACCGCCCTTCGTAATAATGAAAGCCTGAGTAAACATTTGAAAGGAACCAATCGTTTGAAGCACCAGGTTAAAAAGCAAGACGGGAGACAGCATCGGCAAAGTAATTTGAAAGAACTGTCTAACTTTGGAA
The DNA here is from genome assembly GCF_013204855.1 of Paenibacillus alba. Taxonomy (GTDB): domain Bacteria; phylum Bacillota; class Bacilli; order Paenibacillales; family NBRC-103111; genus Paenibacillus_E; species Paenibacillus_E alba. The sequence goes on from NZ_JABMKZ010000012.1 coordinate 106,270, forward strand.
GCGCCGTCTACGGAAGAGGCTTCGTAGAGCTCGGCAGGGATTTGTTTTAATCCGGCCAGGAATATAACCATGGAAGAGCCAAACTGCCAAGCGACCAGAATAATCAAGGTGCCAAGGGCTGTCTTGGGATTGCTGATCCAGCTGACTCCGTCAATGCCGAACATGCTCAGGAAGCGATTGATGAAGCCGTCAATCCCAAAAATATTTTGCCACAGAATAGCCACGGCAATGCTGCTTCCGATTAAGGAAGGCAAATAAATAAACGTTCGATAGACGGAAATTCCTTTAATTTTCTTATTCAGCAGGATCGCTACCATCAAAGCGCTGAAGATCTTAATCGGTACAGACAAGACGACGAAAAGAATCGTGATTTTCAAAGACTGGCGAAACAGCTCGTCATCAGCGAAGATGCGTTCATAATTGCGCAGGCCAATCCATTCCGGTGCATCTAACAACGTATATTTGGTGAAGGAGTAATACATGGATTGAATCATCGGCCATAAGGTTAGAAGCAGAAACCCAATCAGCCAAGGGGAGATAAATAAATAACCAGCAAATGGCGACTCCCAGCGTCCTCTCAGGGTAAATGCTGTTTTTAGCTTACTTGCGGGAAGCTTGTGGGAAGATAAACTCGTGTCAGCCTTCATCGGGAAAACCGCCTTTCATGTTAAAGCCTATATGCATAGTATAAAAGGTAAGTCCCGCTTGAAAAATGAGAGTAATGAACACAATTCATTCACAATCGAACAATATCATTGGTGGTTTACAAACTTATGTATGGCGAGGTACACGCGCCTGAAGTGGCTTGTCCATCATCTCCAAGGAGGAGACAGCGCTGTCCCCTCCAAGACCACGATTAGCCTAGGTAGACATGCTTGGCAAGAAGAGGCCGGGTCCTCGCACCGTTATTCGTGATCGGATAATCTTGAACCACCGTAATTGTACCTGCATTTCCTACGTAGACGCGGTTTGTTCGTGTGTTCAGAGCCATATTCCCCGCGGATTCCCCCGTGCGCAGTGTGGTTAGAAGCTTATTGCTTTGTCCGTTATACGCCAATAAATTGCGGCCATCGGAGTCTCCAATGAAATAATGATTGGTGAGCGGATTGACCAATATGGAAGTGAAGGCCGGGATCTGCAATGTCTCCAAGATACGGTTGGTTTCACCATCGAGGACAAAAAGCTTCCCTCTCCCCTCCTCCTGAGCACTTGTGAAGTAAACACGATTGGTCAACGGATTCACGGCGACCTCACTTTGCAAGCTGCCGAGCTGAATAGGGATGCTTTTCCCAGGGGCATTGCCCAGAACTAAGGAAGCGAACCGGCTTAAATTATTGGCAATATAGATACGGTTGGACGTGCTGTTAATACCCGGTACAATGATAGGGTTTCTGCCCACTTTAATGGTCTTGCTCACTTGCAGCGTCTTTCCGTTGATGATATGAAGGGAGTTTTTCCCGACGTTTGTCACATAAATGTGGTTCGTCCGCTCATTCACGGAGACAAGAGCCGGTGATCCGCCCACGTTCATGGTTTGCAGTATACGGTTGGAGCTGCCGTCAATCACGCTAATCGTTCCGCCTAGATTGGCGACATAGATGCGATTGCTGCCTTGGTGTACGGCAATGCCATAAGGCCGCAGTCCGACGGAAACGGACGCTATGACACGGTTTGACGTTCCGTCAATGACGGAAACCGTACGATCCCGAAAATTGGTCACATAAATCCGATTCGTACGAGTGTTCACGGCAAGGTAAGTAGCGCCCTCCCCCACCTTCACATTCCGTATAACACGGTTGGTAACCCCGCTAAGAATACCGACTTGATTATCACCCTGCACATAATACACGCGATTAGTTGCGGAATTGGTTTGGATATCCCCTACATGAGTAGAGACAGGTACAATAGCGAGGACTTGGGGCAGCTTGGATGGCGCCTTAAGTTGTGTAGAGCGCTTTAAGACGTTGGTCATGAGAGATCCCTTCCTCCATTAAGGTATGAACCTTTATTACTATATGGATAAAAAAGGGATTGGGAACATTTTACTGAAGGAGACGCGCTATTTTCATATTATAAAAGGGAATATATGGTATGATTAGGTTGTTGAATGAGTAAGTGATTGATTGGGTGAATGAGTGCGTGCGTGTGCAAGATTAAATAAGTGAGTGATTGTAGAATTTAGTGACTAACCGAATGAATGATTGAGTAACTGAGTACGTTTGTAGGTGAATGAGTAAGTGCGTAGGTGAATGCATGTTGAATGAATGAGTGATTGAGTGATTGTAAAATTTAGTGACCAACCGAATGAATAAGTAACTGAGTAAGTCTGAAAGCGATTGAGATGAGCTGAGGTGTAATTGAATGCAAGATTGAACAAACGAACAAACGAACAAACGAACAAAGGAATGATTGATTGCAATACTGGGTGACTAATCGAATGACTGGGGATGGTACTTCTAGCATGCCTAAAATGAAAGCGATTTCCATCGCGGGTATTAGTGTGATTTTGGTTGTAATTGGAGTGAGTTTTTGGGGGTTCAATTCGGCTGGCTTTTGGCGAAAGACGGCTATGCCCCCACCTGGGGAATCAGTTGCCTCTTCCATGGTCGCTTCGCTACCAGCGCCCTCTCCTAATTCGACAGAAACAGCCGCGCCGGCTAAAAAAAGCTTAGCTGACTTGCTGCTGCAATACGGCTCCCTCCCCTTAGCGGACGTGCACAATCATGATGCAAGTGATAAGAAGTACGCCGGGATGAAAGGTGTCTGGCAGCGGGACCAAATAGATCGAGTTGTCCTTTTCGGTGACGTCTCCGAGTATAGCGCAATCCGCACGGATGAGTATGCTTGGGAAGCTTATACGGATAGACCGGACTTTTTTACGCCTTTTTTCTCCGGCTTTGATTTGCACGATCCAGGAGTTTGGATGTTATCAGAAAAAATCTCGAACAAGGCTATTTCGGCCTTGGCGAGATAGTGGCTGCTTCCTACAACTCGCCTGTGGTGTCCAAAGTAGAGTGGAAAGGCAAAGATCCTATGGATGGCTTCCTACCGCAAATTTATGATTTATGTGCAGAGTACCAGGCCCCTATCCTGCTGCATATGGATCCTCCAAACGGTTTTGTTATAGATAAATTGGAGGAAGCATTGAAGAGCCATCCGAAGACAACTTTCATTTTCGGTCATGCCAATGCTTACAACTCACCAGAGAACATCAAACAACTATTGGAGAAATACCCCAATGTTTATATGGATTTCTTCGCAGGCTTTACGATTCTCAATCCGGACAGTGCGAATCGACTCGAGGATTTCCTGCCGTTGATGAAGCAATTTCCTGACAGATTTATGCTAAGTACTGATTCCGGCTACGGAGTTGGGAGTGAGGAAGCGGCGATTGAAGCGATGTATCGTGTCTTGGATGCTTTGGGTGAACCCGCGTTAATCAGCCAAATAGCTTACTCCAATCTAGATAATATCCTGCGTAAGGAGCCGGCAACCCAAATACAAAAGAAAGCTATTCTTACGCAGGACCCTTCTCGAGATATAGCTGGGTTTAACAAATTAGAAGCGGGCAAATTGCTCTATAGCAAGGTGAAATAGGGGGCGCTAACCAACTTAGAGAACTATGGTCCTCTATTTCATCTAAAACTACCTGAATTCAAGGTCAGGCGGAACTACAGTCCCTTATTTTGTTGGTTTAACCATCTTATGACGGTAATTTCGCTAAATAGCGGAACCCAGTTCCCTTTCCTCTACGTTTTGCCGCTATTCGCCCAAAATAGAGGATCGTAGTTCCGTTTCATCTACACGGTGCAGGAGAAAACTCCAAAAGCAAAGGCAATCACCAAGGCGACCTCCTAGATGGAGGTTCACCTGACGACCCATCGCCGCGCCTACCGAAGGTTGGCACGCTGCAGCAGCCGCTTGATGGAGCGGTTCGCTTCAGGGAGGACGATATCCTTGTCGATCGTCCGCATGATGCGGTTCTCCATGACGATCCGACCATTGATGATCGTCGTCTCCACATCGGCGCGCGTCGCGGAGTAGACGATGCGCGAGATCGGGTCCACGTCGAAGGACGGGTACGTGTGGAAGTTATTGAGATCGAGAATCGCCAGGTCGGCTTTCTTGCCGACTTCGATGCTGCCGATCTCCTTCTCCATGCCGACCGCGCGGGCACCGCCGATGGTCGCCATCCGGAAGACCGTCTGGGCGTTCATCGCCGTCGGTCCGTGGATCGGCTTTTGGATCAGCGCGGCAAGCCGCATCTCGTTAAACATATCGAGATTATTGTTGCACGGCGCGCCGTCTGCTCCTAAGCTGACGGAGATGTCGAGCTTCAGCAGCTCCGGCGTCTCGGCAATGCCTGAAGCCAGCTTCAGGTTGGAGCCGGGACAGTGGCTCACATGGACGCCACGCTCATGGATGATGCGCTTCTCCTCGTCATCGAGCCAAACGCAATGCGCCAGAATGAGGCGCTCATTGGCCAGACCGAGATGGTCGAGATAGACGACATTGCGCATGCCGGTCTCGGCTTGCACAATCTCAATCTCGCCGAGATTTTCGGAAGCGTGCGTGTGCACCTTCACTTGATACTGCTCCGATAAGCTGCGAACCTCACGCAGCAGCTCCTCCGTACAGGAGATGACGAAGCGCGGCGAGAAGGCATATTGAATACGGCCGTCGTCATGGCCGTTCCATTTTTCGAGCAAATCCACGCTTTGCTGAAGGGATTCGGCTGTTTTCTCTTGCAAGGCAAAGGGAACCTCATCTCCTTTGTCCATCATCACTTTGCCAGAAAGCGCGCGGATGCCGCTGGAGGCAATGGCTTGGAAGGCGAAGTCCGTATGATGCACGGTTTCCATATCGACGATCGTTGTCGTACCGCTTTGGATCAGCTCGCCAATGCCAAGCAGCGCGGAGTAATAGATGGACTCCTCGTCATGGGAGGCTTCGAGCGGCCAGATCCGCTTTTTCAACCAATCCATTAATTCCAAATCGTCGCCTTTGCCACGAAAAATGGTTTGGCAAAGATGGATGTGCGTTTGGACAAAGCCGGGAATGACCGTGCGGTTGGCTGCATCAATGATTTTATCCACCTGCGGAGGGTCTAAGTCCGGGCCGATCGCCGTAATCCGATCATTTTCGATTAAAATATCCCCGTTCACAATTTCATTTTTACGGTTCATGGTCACAATTTCAGCATTTTTAATTAAAATGGTTGTCATCGTTACAAACCTCCTATTTCCATCTAGAGTATGAAGCTAGGGAACAAAAAATAGCCACGAAAAATATGCCGGTATGCACATTTTTCGTAGCTAGAAATTTACGGTTTCTAAGTAGAGACCCTTAATCCAATTATTAAGGTTATACGAAGTGGATCCTATTCAGTTCGCTTTTGCTTTCTTCTAGCGTAAACGGATCGCTGAAATTTGTCAACAGTGCGTTAGATTAACTGACATGTCCTCCCTCTTTTATGAAAATGACGTTTTCATTCCGGGTTATTCGGAGTTCCGCTGCCAACGAAGTAGGAGGTTGTCACGCCTTCGTACAGGAGGTGCATCTTCATTCCAGCTGCAGCATGCACAAGGTTATGGAAATGATCCATCCATAGGCCAGAATTATTGGCAACGAACGCAACCTCATACGTCTCGCCCGGCTGAACGTCCAGTGTATCTGTCCACCATGGACTGCCCGTGGAAGGCTTGCCATTGCGAGACAGCACGAGAACACGGTGTCCGTGGAGATACATCGGATGATCAACGATGCCGCGATTGACGATCGTGGTTTTGACGAGGTCTCCCTCTTTTACCATCAGCATCGGCGTTTTCGGGAATACATGTCCGTTCAATGTGTACAAAAAGTCCATTTTGCGATTATAGAAGCCTAATTTGTTATCTAAAACTAAAGTGAAATCTCGATTAAACGAGCTGCTCGCATCAAAAGGCGTAGCCGCCGGACTGCCATATTGAAGTGGATCAAAAGCAATGGTCCTAGGAGCCGTTGGAATTTCCCCTTTTCCATCCGGTGACATCAGAATACCTAGCCTATCGTTCTCGCCGACATTGAGGAATACCGGATGCTCCGGCATGATGAAGGTCAAGTCATAACGTCCGCCTGAAGCAACATTAATATGGGTATTAGTCAAAATGTCGGGCTTATTCAGGTCCGTGCCATCAATGGCAGCAACCTCAAAATGTGTACCCACCAGCGTATATTTCTGCTGAATCCAATCATCTGTGTTGATAAGCCTTAATCGAACAGACGTCCCCGGCGTGATCGTCATTCTTTCGAGCTGATCGGATGCGCCGATAGCCAGCGCAGCGCCTTTCCAGCGATGTGTCATCACGGTAATATCTTTGACCTCCTGCAGAGGTGTTTCTTTGGGTTCTACAATGAGGGAACCAAACAATCCCATGCTGACGGCTTCTTGGGAATCCTCATGGGAATGATACCAGAAGGTACCCGCCTGCTCGGCGCGGAAACGGTAGGTATAGGTTTCGCCGGGCATGATGGCATTTTGCGTAGCTCCGGAAACACCGTCCTCCGCGTTTGGCGCGTCTAAGCCATGCCAATGAAGGGTAACTCCTTGTTCAATGTTCTCATTGACCAAGGTCACTTCAACCAACTCTCCTGCTTTCATGCGCAGTTCAGGCCCGGGAATCTGGCCGTTGTAGGTCCAAGCGTCTACGGTTTTACCCGAGCTTAGCGTTACGGTCTTTTTCTGCGCGGTTAGTGTGAAGCGACGATCCGGCGTTCCTTCGCGCGGCCCGGTCGGATCAGTGACCGCAACCATTGTGGCAGAGGAGCCGTTCATAGCCCCCTTCTCGCCATTGTGAGTGGGCAGATTGCCATCTCCCGATACGGACTGCTGGCCATAATCCGCGGTTCCGCTTGCCATATCAATTTCGGCTGGTAATTCACTGTTGTTCATGGCGATTGTGAATAGGTAGTAAGCCGATCCTGCGACTACGGCTAGTACGCTCATCATCGTTAAGGCGCGTTTCCAGAAAGCGGGGATCGCATAACTGGCCATTTTGCCCACCTGCCTGTAACGCATCTGATGTCTCCACCACAGCCCTGCCGTTGCGACTGCGAAGACAGCCAGTGGAATGGAAATTTCCAGCCATTGCAACCAAACCGGAGGCACTAAGGAGAAATATAGGGCTGTTAATGCGCCTAACGCTGTCATTTGGAAGGGGATAATAAGTGCTGGACTTGCGGCCCTTTGGTAAATGACGGTTTCCAGCGGCATAGCTTCGCTTTGTTCGAGTGCATCCTGCTCTGCTTTTATCTGTTTGGTCAAAGAACGCAGTTTAAGCAGCTTGGGAACCGATATGAGCCAAACGGTCAAGAGCGGCACAATCACGAGCGGAGCTTGAATACATACACGATCTAACCAGAAGTTGGAGTCCATCGTTTGCTGTATCCAAACAATAGGGCCGATGACAGCCGCCGCTGGAAGGATTGGAAACCATGACCAGAACAGCGCCTTGCGCGTTTTGTGGTGAAGCTTTTCTATATTACGGCTATAAAGCAGTCGTGAAGCTTTGACACTCCCGATCCAAGTGAAAACAAAATACATGAGACTAGCGAATAAGATAATTTGAGTGCTTATGCTGTACACAATGAAGAAACCTCCTAAATAATTTACGATAACTTAAGTATAGATTCCCATGGGGGTTCTTCAAACGGTCCAGAGGCTAAGTGTAAACCTAGACCAAAGTTGGGGGAAGACTGTCAGTGCCCTATTCCGCCTATTTTATGAGGTAAGCGATTACATAGTTATGAATAAACTGGAAATAGTTTGCGTTTTCAAAATGGATATGGTATGATGAATCCAATCGACAAAAAGAACCTGAATTCACATATTGTAAAGGGTTTTCATTTTTGTTAGTGAACCTTTTGCAATGTGTGAATTTTTTTCTCTTTGAAGAATAAAAAACATGTTAATAATTTTTGGAGGTATTTCTCATGGCTACTGGTACAGTAAAATGGTTTAACGCAGAAAAAGGTTTCGGTTTCATCGAAGTTGAAGGCGGCAACGATGTATTCGTTCACTTCTCCGCAATCCAAGGCGACGGTTTCAAAACTTTGGACGAAGGCCAACAAGTTGAGTTCAGCGTAGTTCAAGGCAACCGCGGACCACAAGCAGAAAACGTTGTAAAACTGTAATATAATTAAAAAGACTGCCTTTACTTGTGTAATGGCAGTCTTTTTCAATTTAGTCCATGCGGCTTGACGGTTTTGCCAAATAGCGCAATACTAAGGAGGTTTATCATGTATTCCAGAAAAAAGTCGCTTGAAGAGATGCCTCTAGAAAATGTGACGATATGGTCTTGTGAAAAAGAAGGCTGTAAAGGCTGGATGCGAGATAATTTTGCATTCGATCACGTACCGACTTGTCATTTATGTCAGTCCACCATGGTTCGAAGTGTCAAGTTACTTCCATTAGTTAATAACACGAATAGTGATCAAAAAACGCTCAAAAAAGGCGTGCAAATATAAGAGAAGAGAACCCGGGGGCATGACTGTCTTCGGGTTTTTTGTGTTATTCTATTGGAAAAGGATGTACAACTATTCGTCGGACCGAGGAGGGCCAATTTCTGTGAAATCAAACAAACGTCGTCAATGGCCGTTATTAGTGGGCGCATGCGTACTGGCGGCATGTGTGGTTATTGTAGTGGGCAAATCCCCACTTGGCGCAATTTCCACATGGAGTCAGAAAACCGAAAGCTCAGCCGCTATAGCGACGCCGATTCCAACACCGCCGCCTCGAGAGGCTGTTTCTTTTCGGATGCTCGACTTTGATCGAGGGTGGGTGAAATACGTCGATGGCGTCATGAAGACTGCAGACAGTGGGGATCTGTGGCAGGAAACGAGCGGAGCCGACATCACGTCAGAGGAAGCTGGGGCTGCCCTTCCATCGGACGGGCCTTTCAATGAGCTGCTTAGCTTGGAAGCTGGTCTAACGGGTCAGCAGGAAACGCCTAAACCGCTAACCGTCACTATAGGCGGAGCGACAATTCCAGTGAAGCAGTCGCAGTTCTTGACGCCTCGCATCGGCTGGGTGCTGCCCGCTAGCGCCAAAGACAGCAAAAGTCCACTGCTGGCAACTGTAGATGGCGGACAGACTTGGGTGGATGGCCTGTTACCGGACATGAAGGCAGCGATTCAGAAGGAGAAGGATCACCTTCAGCAGTTGAAGCTGGAATCTTCGCTCTATACGGATCAGGCCGCGGCCAAGGCGATCATCGGCTCGAAGTGGAAGCTTGTGCCGGAAACCGCCGCTCCCGGCGATGTGGTGCTGGTGCGTCATGACGAGCCAGGAACGATACAATGGCTGAACAAAACCTATACGCTTCAGCCGTATGGAGCGGGATATTTCGCTTATTTGCCGCTTTCGATGAGTGCCAAGCCAGGCAAATATCCGATTGGCGACCAAACCTTGACCGTACGGGCGAAAAAGTTTGAAACGCAGTATTTGAAGGTTACCGCTCAAATGGAGAGCATGAAGCAAGATACGGCGCGCATTGATGCGGATCAGAAGAAGATTGATCAGGCTCGAAGCAAGTCCGAGCCCGCGTTCCTGTTCAGCGGTCCGTTCGTGAAGCCGATCGAGGGGATTTTGACGACGCCGTATGGGTACACCCGTTATGTGAACGGGAAATACGACAGCGCTCATCTGGCCGTTGATCTGGCTGCCAAGGAAGGCACCCCGATCAAAGCCACCAACGACGGGGTCGTCGCATTAGCCGACAGCCTGTACTTGACCGGCAATTCCATCTATATCGACCATGGGATGGGGCTTTTTTCGCAATATGCCCATCTGTCTGAGCTGCGCGTCAAAACGGGCGATCGGGTCAAGCAGGGCGATATTATTGGGCTAGTCGGCACGACGGGATTCTCCACAGGGCCGCATCTGCACTTTACCTTTTGGGCGCATAATGTGCAGGTCAATCCCGATCTGTTCTGGGGCACGACACCGTTTCGCTGGGTAGAGCCCAAAGGCTAGGAGGCAAAGGACACCGAACCGCTGAGTTGCAGCGTGGCCCGGTGTCCTTTCTCATTTTAGCGCAGAAATACGCTCATATGTTTCGAAATCGCAAATGACGAACAGCCGCGCTTCCTCCGGAATGAGCTGATCCAGCTTGCGGTTGATATTCAGTTGATCCCCATCGGAGATCAGGGTCGCCCCTTCTTCCAGCAGCTGCTCGAAGGCATCGCGGTATGTTCTCCACGATTGCCTGCGGCGAAGAACATGAAAGTTATTATCGGATTGTCGAGTAAGCAGCTGGGATACGATGCGGGAAGAACCCGGCGAAAAAGCAGAACGCACCGCTAATTGTGAAATGGTTTCGTTGCCCAGAATGAACTCGTTGACGTTGACATGTTGGAAATTTTGCATGTTTTCACGATTTTTGATTTCGACAATGGAATGTACATGACTGTAATTACGTTCAATGGTCGTGGCAACGAGCAGTGTTTTGCCATCAACGAACGAAGGATCGCGAAGCATCGTATGGTCCTCTGTCGTATCATTGGCAAAAACGAATACGGAACGCGCTTTGGTCATATTCGCCATTTCTAACGTTTCGAGATGAGACGGATTTCCTTGAATATAATGAACGCGGTTATGGATAATAGGCGTCTTCTCCATGATATCAATGAGTACAATCTCAGTTTCGGTATCTGTATTCAAAATTTCCTGGATGGCCAGCTCGGCATGCTTGCTCCAGTCGATGATCACAAAATGCTGTTCCCCTTGGTATCTCAATTTGCCCGCTTCCTTTCGCTGTCTGTAGATAAAAAGTGAATCAATCACTTTCCCGATGCTTACAGAGATCAAGCCTATACCGAAGACATAGAGAAAAATGCCAAGGCATTTGCCTGCCACTGTTCTCGGATAATAGTCCCCATAGCCTGTTGTGGTCACGGTTGTCATCACCCACCAAAGGCCATTGAAGAGGTTCCCGAAGGTCTCTTTTTCCAAAAGGTAAGCACATGATGAGGAAAGTAGGAGAAACAGAGCGGCTAGTCCAAAAAGGAACTTGTTATTCATCCGCAGCAGCTTCAGAAAAAATTTACTGAAATAGAACATAGAGCTGTCCTTTCATGGGTCCAAATGGAAAAAATGGGATGGGAACGACATCATTGTATCATAGTTTGATTTATTGTTGGAGAAGTGGATTTTTGCCGCTTATGCGTGTTAAAATAAGGAACAAATGTTCTGAAATGGAGAATCAAAATGGCTGAAATCTTCAATATTTCCGTCCGCTCTTTGGTGGAATATGTGTATCGCAGCGGCAGCATCGAGTCTGGATTTCGGACAAGCCGCGCGCTGACAGAAGGAACCAAAGCCCACCAAAAACTACAGAAGCAATATGACGAGTTGGATCTGCATGAAGTGTATGTTTCGGCGGAGATTACTTATCAGGGACTGCTATTTGTCATTGATGGGCGCTGTGATGGTCTATTGTTGGACCCAGACGGCGTAACGGTTACCGTGGACGAAATCAAATCAACCTCTTCGGACATCAGCCTGATTGAGGCGGACTCTTATCCGGTTCACTGGGCACAAGCGAAGTGCTATGCCTATATGGTAGCCAAAGATCGGGGTCTTACCCGCATGCGTGTACAACTGACCTATATGCAAGTGGAAACGGAAGAAGTTCGACGTTTTGTCGTTGAGGCATCCATCGAGGAGCTGGAGCAGTTCGTCTTTCATGTCGTGCAGCTATTCTATCCATATGCATTGGCGAAATATGAGCATGAGCAAGGCAGGAATCTCAGCATTAAGGAACTCGCTTTCCCGTTTCCCAGCTACCGTGAAGGGCAGCGAAAGCTTGCAGGCGCTGTTTATCAAACGATAAACGAAGGGCATAAGCTGTTTGCCAAAGCCCCAACGGGCATCGGGAAGACGATGTCGACCCTTTTTCCCTCGGTCAAAGCGATGGGTGAGGGGCTATTGCAGCGGATATTCTATCTAACGGCAAAGACGATTACAAGAACGGCTGCGGAGGAAGCTTATTCACTTTTGCAGGATCAGGGCCTGCGACTTCATACGGTGACGATCACGGCTAAGGATAAGGTGTGCTTTAAGGACGAAGTCCGGTGCACCAAGGAGTACTGTGAATTCGCTGACGGCTACTATGACCGGATTAATGAAGCGGTGTTAGATCTATTGCGGCATGAGACGATAATGACTCGCCAAGTCATTGAGTCGTACGCGCGTAAGCATCGTGTATGTCCTTTTGAATTTTCTTTGGATGTCGCTTATGCGGCTGATGCGATCATTTGCGATTACAATTACATTTTCGATCCTCGGGTGAATTTGAAAAGGCTGTTCGAAGAGCAGAAGCGGCAAACCGCTCTGCTTGTGGATGAAGCGCACAATCTCGTTGATCGTGCGCGGGAGATGTACTCCAGCGAGCTGCAGAAATCCAGCTTTCTTGCGCTGCAGCGTGAGTTCAAGGGCGTCCATGCTGAGCTGCACGATGCGGCTAAGGCGATCAATCAGTATTTCATTGCGCTGCGTAAAAGAATTGGAGACAGCCCTATGCTGGTGGAGCCGGAGCTGCCGGAAAGCTTGATTGCACTGCTCGAAGTGTTCATTGCAGCGGCCGAGAAAGTGCTGGCCGGGGCGGGAGGCAGAGCGGATCAAGGGAGAGCAGACATTTTCTCAGGGGAGACGACTCCTGACGAGAGGGATCGCTTGACGGCACCTGCGCTGCTGCTTGAGGCCTATTTTAGCACGCAGAATTTCGTGCGTATCGCGAAGCTGTTTGATGAGCGGTATGTGACGTTCACCTCTAGTGACAGGAACGAGGTTAATGTGAAGCTATTTTGTCTGGACCCTTCCCATCTGCTTCGGCAAATGGGCAAAGGGTACCGATCCCACGTGTTCTTTTCTGCGACTCTGTCGCCACTGTCCTATTTCATGGACACACTGGGTGCCGGAGAGGACGACTATTCGGTAACGGTGCCATCCCCTTTCAGCAAAGACCAACTGGAGGTGTTCGTACAGCCGTTATCGACACGCTATCAAGACCGTGAGCGCAGCCGTGAGCCGATTGCACGTTCCATCTTGGAGCTGGTGACGGGCCGTTCAGGCAATTATCTCGTATTCTTTCCTTCCTATGCTTACATGAGCAGCGTGTATGAAGCCTTCACCGATCTTGTCGAAGCTCAGCCAGCGGGTGGTGCATCATCGGGTGAAGCCGGGAGCGGTCTGGACGTTCTTGTTCAGCAAGCTCTCATGTCCGAGGAAGAGCGCGAGCAATTTCTGGCCGCGTTTCAGGCGGGTACGGAGAGGACGCTGGTAGGCTTTGCTGTGATGGGAGGGATTTTCTCCGAGGGCATCGACTTGGTGGGAGATCGGCTGACAGGCGTAGCTGTCGTGGGCGTAGGCTTGCCTCAGCTAGGTCCGGAACGGAACTTGATCAAGTCTTACATGGACAGCACCGGCAAAAATGGCTACGAATACGCCTACGTTTTCCCCGGCATGAACAAAGTCCAGCAAGCCGGTGGTCGCCTGATCCGTTCTGAAACTGATCGCGGCGTACTGCTGTTGATCGACGACCGCTACCTGCAGCCGCTGTATCAGCGCTTGCTGCCGGAGGAGTGGCGCGACTACACGGTGCTTCCTTCGCGGCGTCGGTAAGATTGAGCCTGCCGAAAAGGCAGTCTCAGCAGCCGTCTGCGCGCCAATCCGCGCTGAGAAGGCGAAAATGGCAAGCACAGCAAGCACCCCCTCTAGGCTCCCAAAGAGCCGTCTCATCTCCAACCCCATCAAAGCAAAAAGTGCCCACCGGCACGATCATGCCAGTGAGCACTTCTTTCCTTACAGTGACATGCGATAAATGTTCACGACGTCCTCGCGCGACAGCTTCTTAAAGTTGCCGAAATCGCCGTAAATCATGGCCTTGTCTGCCATCACTTCGATGCTGGACTCGTCGATATCGTAGTCTGCCAGTTTGCTTGGCGCACCGATGGAAGCCAGGAAATCGCGGAGTGCCGCAATCCCTTCCTCGGCAACTTGACGGTCCGTTTTGCTGGACGCATCAATGTCGAAGACGCGCTGAGCGAATTGTTTGAACCGCGGCACGTTGGCATCGAGTGTGTAGGTCATCCAGTTCGGAAAGAGGATGGCTAAGCCGCCGCCGTGCGGAATATCGTGAACCGCGGATACGGCATGCTCCAGATTATGCGTGGCCCAATCCCCGCGAACGCCCATGCTTAGAGTACCGTTGAGCGCCATCGTGCCGCTATATAGAATCGTGGCACGCTCCTCCAGATTCTCCAGATCCTGAAGCAGGCGTGGTGCCGTATCGATCACGGTGCGAAGAATGGTCTCACAGAAGCCATCCTGCAAAGGCGTATTTGTTGTATGATGGAAATATTGCTCAAAGACATGGGACATGATATCTACGATACCGTAAACGGTTTGGTTTTCAGGCAAAGAAGTGGTATGAGCCGGGTCGAGAATTGAAAATTTCGGGAAGGCGAACGGGCTGCCCCAGCCGAGCTTTTCTTTTGTTTCCCAGTTGGTGATAACAGAACCGGAATTCATCTCCGAGCCAGTCGCGGCAATAGTGAGAACTGTTCCGAGCGGCAGCGCACCTGTAGGGGAGGCTTTGCGTGTCACAATATCCCAGAAGTCACCGGCGTATTTAGCGCCTACGGCAATCGCTTTGGCACAATCGATAACGCTTCCCCCGCCAACTGCGAGCACAAGATCGATGTTCTGGTTGCGGCACAATTCGACTCCTCGATGAACGGTAGTCAATCTCGGATTGGGCTCAACACCGCTAAGCTCGAAGACATGGGCGTCAATGACTTTTAGCAAATGAAGGACATTCGAATAAATCCCATTTTGTTTAATACTTCCGCCGCCATAGACGAGCAGCACGTTTTTGCCGTATTTAGGTACCTCAGCTGTTAATTTCTCCAGTTGCCCCTGACCGAAATGCAGTGTGGTTGGATTATAAAATGTAAAAGTATTCATTGGTGTGCCTCCTCTGTGAATCTGTAGGAAAGTTGGACGTACTAGTTTTCATTGTATAGAAAGCAGCTTGAAAAACAAAATAAGCCCTTCCTAAAGACAAACCGCCTTTACAATCAGGTTACCCTATCCAGAGCTGGATGAATCTAATTGTCGAAAATTAAGTGGGCTATTTGATCCATATTGGAACTTTAACCGTTAGGAAAGTAGCGTCCCTCTTATCTATAAGCGTAATATAGAATCTACATGTATAATTCCATTTTCAGGGAAGTGATAGCAGCATGCTGGCGACTAGACGGTCGGATCATATTTTGGAAATTGCTTATAGTTGTGTTAGGTGGTTTTTGGTGCCGACGTCGACTCTCTTATTTCTCAACTACTATCATCGAACAACGACAGATCTTATCATTTTTGTGGTACTATTCGTTTTAGCGGTGACGTATATGGCGGTTACGGAAATTGCCATCCATCGGAGCCCTGTTGATTCAGTGTTCTACCGATATGTGACGAGAATTGGCGTGTTTATGGATTATACGGCGTTTCTTGCAATTATTTCACTTACAGGGGGAACCAACAGTCCCTTGTATCCGATAGCTTATTTAGTTCTGTTGCATGCGTCGCTCTATTGGAGTTTGGTTGGCGCTATCGTTGCGGTAATTATGGTGATTATTGGCTATATCGGTGTTGTCTTATGGGTAGATGGCGGATTTATGCAGCAGGAGATGCCGCGGCATTTGTTTAATTTTGCTTTTTTGATCATGATCGGTGTGATTGGCGGCATTATCGTAGCGCGGGAGCGAAAGCATTTTGTAGAGAAAGGAATTTTTGAGAATTTAGCTAAAAAAGATTACCTTACGGGGCTGTATAATCATCGCAGCTTTCAAGAGCAGATCAGAGAAACGATTGTGCAGAAGAAGCATTTTTGCCTCGTTATGGGGGATATTGATTACTTCAAAAAAATTAACGATCAATATGGCCATCAAGTGGGGGATGCGGTTTTAAGAGCTATCGGGACTTTGCTGAATTCTGTTATTTCTGCTAATCAAGGCAGTGCTTTCCGTTACGGCGGAGAGGAGTTTGCCCTTATTTTATATACGCAAGATCAGCAAGAAGCAACGGAGATACTACGTCAATTCATGGACAAGCTTAGTATGCTGGAATTCGGTGCGGATATCGCTAAGTTCCCTATCACGATGAGCTTCGGTGCGACCATTCGCAACAAAGAACAGAGAACGACGGAACTGGTAGCCGCAGCGGATTCCCTGTTGTATGCAGCCAAAGAGCAAGGCAGAGATCGCTTAATTTGGGGATAGAAACAACATTTGCAGATGCTCAAGAGGAGGAAGTTAAGATGGCCACATTAACACCGTACATTTATAGTAGTGATGCAAGAAAACAAGCTGATTTCTATGTGAAGGCGTTGGGTGGGGAAATTGTCAGCCTGCGCACCTTTGCAGATATGCCTGGTGTTGAGGAATCAGAGAAAAATAGGGTGATGCATGTGGAGCTTCAATTGCTCGGATTGCGTTTTTTTATGGCTGATTCGGGTACGAACACGGTAGAACGAGGTCATGGACTGGATCTGACACTAGAAGTGAAAAGTGAAGAAGAAGGGCGCCGTATTTTTGAAGCTCTGTCGGATGGCGGTGTTGTGAAAATGCCTTTTGCCCGCATGTTTTGGGGGACGATGTTCGGTCGACTTGTCGATCCTTTTGGGGTTTGTTGGCAGGTATCAACAGAAGCTTAAGTGGGTCAGGGGGAAATCGAATCATGAAAGGATACTCTGTAGGGCAGACGGCTAGAATATGCCAGACCTCGATTCAAACGCTCCATTTCTACGATAAAATAGGGCTTGTAAAGCCGCATCGTGTAGATCACCAGAATGGCTACCGCTATTACTCCAGCCAAGATATTCTGGCGGTTAAGATTGTTCAGGACCTGCAAGGCATGCAGTTTACGCTGGAGCAGATCGGCCAGATGTTCAAGGACAACAACACGGCGAGCATCCCGGAGTTGATGAGTGCCAAGAAGGCAGAGGCACAAGCGGCGATTCGCTCACTCGAGTCCGTAGTTGAGTCCATTGATGAAAGATTGCGGGATTTGGAAATTCATCATCAGCTGCGCAAAGCGTTCGAGCATACGGAATATTATCTAGAGCTGAAGACGTATCCAGACCGGTATATAGCTTTCGAAAGGAAAAATGATGTATGCGGGATGGAATCTTCTGTTATACGGTTTATGGCCTTGTTAGACAGGGTCAAAGAGAACGGATTGACGGTAGACGGTCACATCTGGACGATCTATCATGAAGATTTGCTGACATTTGATCGAAATGACTCTGATATTGAGGTATGTGTGCCGCTGCTGGCGAGCGAGATTGAACCGTCCTTCACCAGGTGGTTGCCGGGCGGAGAGTACATCTCTGCTGTCTATGCCGGGTTTCCCGATGAAGAAACGTGCAAAGGGCTATACAAGCGGTTGCGAGAATGGATGATCATGAATGGCTATGAAGAGAACGGTCCTGTGCTGGAGCGATACTTGATTGATTTTACTCATATGAGGAATACAGATGAATTTATTGTTGATTTGCAAATTCCTGTGAAACGTGTATTGACCCTATAGCTGCTATAGGGTTTATTTTTATTTCATAAGGCTAATAAGCTGGCGAAAAACGCCAAGGAGGATGCGAGATGGAAGTGATATTGGGAGCAGGTCCGCTGGGCAGAGCAGTCATGAAGGAGTTATTGAAAAGAGGGAACCGTGTAAGGTTGGTGAGTTCCTCGGGAAAAGCGGATGTGCCCTCTGGTGTAGAGATCGTTCAGGCTGACCTGATGAGTGAAAGCGGTGCATTAGCTGCGATCAAGGGAGCGAATAACGTCTTTCAATGCGCAGCTCCGCCGTATCATAAGTGGGAAGGCTTATTTCAGCAGATGATGGGCCATATTGCGCACGCGGCATCGTATCATCAGGCCAATCTTATTATGGGGGATAACCTGTATATGTATGGAGAAGTGAAAGGGCCTATTCATGAAGGGTTGCCTTATAGAGCCTATACCCGCAAGGGAAAGGTAAGGGCTGAGCTGGCTCGAAATCTGCTCAACCTGCATGATACAGGCACGTTAAAGGTAACGATTGGCCGAGGATCTGATTTCTACGGTCCACATGCTCGGAATTCCTCGTATGGTGACCGTTTTTTTGGTTCACTGACGAAGGGGAAGGCCGTTTCGCTGTTGGGAAATCCGGATGAATTGCACACGGTCACGTATGTGGAGGATTTCGGGCGAGCACTGGTTATCCTAAGTGAGCATGAGGAGGCTTTCGGCCAAGTGTGGCATGTCCCGCATGCCGAGACTGTGAGCGCCCGCAAATTCACAGAACTAGCCTATGAAGTTGCTGGACACGCTCCGCGTATCGGTACAATGGGTCGCGGGATGCTTCGTTTGGGTGGTCTGTTCATACCCGCGGCGAAAGAAGTTGTGGAGATGCTGTATGCGTTTGAGCAGCCTTTTGTGATGGATTGTACGAAATTCACGAAGCGCTTTGGTAAGGAAATGGCACCAACACCTCTACGCGCTGCGCTTGAACAGACCATCGCTTGGTATCGTCAGCAGTCCAAATAACCAACTACACCTGCCGACCGATTCATTTTGTTTATATTCCGTTTAAAATTGATGTGTATGATCAGGTTAAAGAAGTAGAACATACACAGACGGATCATAAGCATCCGATCGGCAAAGGAGTAGGAGATATGACTACAACAAGGAAAGAAGAGCTCAGGGGCAAGAGCAACTGGCGCGGGTTCATCCGCTTGCTTCTCCAGACGAATCCCCCCAAGCTCGTACTCGGCATAGCATTAGGTTTAAGTGTTATTTCAACGTTAGTAGGCTTGGTCATACCATTGTTCACCAAAAATGTCGTGGATAGCTTCTCCATCGACTCTCTAAACTGGCTGCAGATTAGCGGGATGGCGATTGCTTTCGTAGCCTCAGCAGTTGCCTCCGGGGTATCCGTGTACTTGCTCAATTTAGCAGGACAGCGTGTAGTAGCAGGAATCAGGGATCGGCTTTGGAAAAAGCTGCTCGTGCTGCCCGTTAGCTATTATGACAATCATCAAACGGGTGATACGATCTCACGGATGACGAATGATACCGCTGTGATTAAAGGCTTGATTGCCGAGCATATGTCGGGCTTCATTACAGGCATCATTGCCATTATCGGTTCGATCGTAGTTCTGCTTTATATGGATTGGAAAATGACATTGATCATGTTCAGCGTATTCCCATTAGCTTTCATTATCTTGTTCCCGTTAGGGCGGCAAATGTTCAAAGTATCCAAAGGCCTGCAAGCGGAGACCGCCAGTTTCACTTCGGTACTCAATCGAGTATTGTCTGAAATCCGCTTAGTGAAAGCGGCCAATGCGGAACCGGTTGAGTATAAAGAAGGCAGCACGGGCATTCAGAAGCTTTTCAAATTTGGGCTGAAAGAAGGCCGCATTCAAGCGCTGATGGCGCCGCTCGTTACCTTCGTCATGCTGATGCTATTCGTCGTCTTATTCGGCTACGGCGGTATGCGTGTCGCCTCCGGGGCAATTTCTGCCGGTCAACTGGTGGCGTTCATGTTGTATTTGTTCCAAATTGTTATGCCGATTACCCAAATCACACAGTTCTTCAATCAAGCGCAGAAAGCGATGGGCGCTACGGATACGATCCTGAATGTTCTAGATTATGAAGAAGAGAATCCACATGCAGGAGCAGCTGTCACGAACGCCTCGCAGTCGCTTCAATTCGATCGGGTGACCTATGGATACAAAGAAGGGGAACCGGTATTGAAAAATGTCAGCTTCACGATGGAAGCGGGTAAAGTCACGGCTATCGTAGGTCCGAGCGGCAGCGGCAAGACGACGATGTTCTCGTTGTTGGAACGCTTTTACTCGCCGCAAAAAGGGGCTATTACCTTAGGTGTAGAAGGCATTGATCAGTTCTCTCTCATATCCTGGCGGAGTCAAATCGGCTATGTGTCCCAAGAGAGCCCACTGATTGCCGGTACCATTCGGGACAATATTTGCTACGGTTTGCAGCATGAAATCACGATGGAAGAGCTGAAAAGAGCTTCGCAGATGGCCTATGCCGATGCTTTTATCGAAGAACTCCCGCAAAAGTATGATACCGAAGTGGGTGAGCGTGGGATCAAGCTGTCAGGTGGTCAAAGACAGCGGATTGCGATTGCACGGGCTCTGTTGAGAGATCCGAAAATTCTGATGCTGGACGAAGCCACATCGAGTCTGGACAGCAAATCGGAGGTTGTCGTCCAGCAAGCCCTGCAAAACTTGATGCAAGGCCGCACCACGTTGGTCATTGCGCACCGCTTGTCCACCGTGGTGGATGCCGACCAAATTATCTTCCTCGACAAGGGTGTCGTCACAGGGAGCGGGACGCATCAGCAATTGCTGGAGTCTCATGAGATGTACCGCGAATTTGCTACGCAGCAGTTGCAGCTTCAGGAGCAGATGGTTGCGGAGCATGCTCCTAGTGTATCGTAACTACCGTTGAAGCCGCCTGAATCCTTGGGCGGCTTTTTTCTTGTGAGTTTGGATCAAGGGGAGAATGCGCAGTGAATACAGAAAAAGATCAGATCCATGAAATGGGCTCTGATCTTTGTTTTTAAGATATGTAGAATTATTGCTGAATACACCTTCTAATAACATCGGCCAGAGGCTGTTCGTCTCTAACTGACTTGATAAAAGCCAGAAGAATTTCATCTTTGTGTACTAAAGACCAGTCTAATTTAAACCCAGTATTTAGGGCCAAGCATCGGAGGAACTCTCTCTGAGCTCGACCGTTACCTTCCCGGAAGGGATGTAAGTGGTTAAGGTCCCCCATAAATAACGCCGCTTTCAAAGAAAAGATCTCAACGTCCAATTCAATTAGGTGATTTTCGTCTTTCAACTTGCTGAATATCTCCTTGGCTTGAGGGAGTATATGCTGGGTATAGGCAAAATTAAAGTTGCCCTTACTTATGTCCTCTTCCCGGATTTTTCCGGCAAACAAGGGATATACATCATGGAAAAGATAATGATGGATGACCTGTAAGTGTGCGAAGTCAAAAGAACCAGACATGGGCTGCGTAACCAATAATGCATTGCGTCTAGTAGTAACTATACTCTCGTATGCCGTTAACTTATGTTGATCCCTTATGTCGGGCTTATTAATTAGAATTTCTGTACCGGGATAGCAGTACTTAGATTGATTGGAAGCTTTTCTATACACCTAAAGCAATTTCGAGCGCACGTTGGAGGAATTCCTCTTCGGATAACTCTCCCCTGAGATTTTGTAGGATTAGTTCTTCACTGCCTGTAGGTAAAGTTTGTCCTTCTATTTCAAGTGAGGCTTTCGCGTTGCGAAAAGCATAGTCAGTTGTGTCTTCGATCATAGTGACTACGTTTGGCATTATTACCCCTTCTTTCCCTAGGAGACAGTATTATTATCTCTATATTATACCCTAAAACATAGGGCATTAACACTTCTATTTGCCAAAAGGGAAGGGACAATCGTACGTCGAATATGTTCATCAACTAGATTGGACTGATACCAGTAGGAGGAATGACGAATGGATAAAGTACGATGGGGAATTATCGGCTGCGGCAATGTGACGGAAGTCAAAAGCGGCCCTGCCCTACAGAAGGTGGAAGGCTCTGAGCTTGTAGCCGTAATGCGGCGAGATGCGCATCTTGCAGAAGATTATGCGAATAGACATGGCGTAGCCAAGTGGTACGACAATGCCGAAGCGCTGGTTCATGATCCAGATGTGGATGCGATATATGTAGCAACACCCCCGGCTTTTCACCACGAATATGCTTTAATGGCCGCTCGTGCTGGGAAGCCTGTCTATGTCGAGAAGCCAATGGCGAAAAATCATCAGGAATGCTTGGATATGATAGCGGCCTGCGAAGAGGCAGGTGTGCCTTTATTTGTTGCTTATTACCGTAGAGGCTTGCCTAAATTCGTGGAAATTAAGCGGCTGCTGGACAGTGGTGTGATCGGCGATGTTCGTTTCGTACAGACCACCTATTTGCAGCAGGCTAAGGACAATCAGGGAGAAGTACTGCCTTGGCGGTTGCAGCCAGAGCTATCCGGGGGCGGGTTGTTTGTTGATTTAGCCAGTCATACGTTGGATATTCTTGATTATTTGTTAGGTCCGATCGGTGAGGTAAAAGGTTTCGCCAAGAATCAGGCCCAGCGTCATCAAGTAGAAGACATTGTGACTGCGACGTATGCGTTTGAGTCCGGCGTGATGGGGACGGGGATATGGAGCTTCAATACATGTACGCACTTGGACAAAAACGAGATTGTCGGCAGTCTGGGGAAAATGACGTTTTCCACGTTTAGCGGCGATTTGCGGATTGAGGGCTTGGACGGTCTTATCGAAGAGAAGATCATACCGAACCCGGCGCATGTGCAGCAGCCGTTAATTACGAAAGTCGTAGAGGAATTGAGAGGACTTGGCAAGAGCCCGAGCACAGGCATAACGGCCGCGAGGACGAATCGGGTGATGGATGAGCTGTTAAAAGACTTCTATCATATGACATAGGCGTGATTGCGCTTCCACTAGATGTTTACAAAAAACGTACAAATACGGATAAAACGATTGACGGAAACCCTAGACCCAATTAAACTATGGTTAATTGTGATCTATACTTAGGCGCTTCGCAGTCTGGCATCCACGCACTTTGCTCCGCGAAAGCGTTAAAGTGGTGAGCGGGCGAATTGGCCAAGTCCAACAAATAGGAACGTAGAGAGGGGTAATCAGTTTGAAAAAGAAAGCACTCGCGTCACTCGTATTATCAGCAGCACTTATGCTTGTAGCAGCAGGTTGTGGGCAAAAGGCGGCTGACAAGACTCCGGCAGCAAGCGCGCCAGCATCAACAGCACCAGCGGCAACGGCTGCAGCAGGCAAGACTTACAAAATTGCCATTTCGCAAATTGTTGAGCATCCATCCTTGGATGCTACGCGTCAAGGCTTCTTGGCAGCATTGAAGGATGCAGGAATCGTGGAAGGAACGAACCTGAAGGTTGATTTCAACAACGCACAGGGCGATCAAACGAACAACTTATCCATTGCTCAAAAAATTGCCTCCGCAGACAATGATTTGGTACTCGGTATTGCGACACCATCCGCACAAGCGGTTGTGCAGCAAGTGAAGAAAGCTCCGATTCTATTTGCAGCGGTAACTGATCCGCTTGCAGCGAAAATCGTTAGCAGTGTAGACAAGCCGGGCGGCAACGTATCTGGAGCATCCGATACGAATCCGATGGCGGTTGCTCAGTTAATGGATTTCGTGGCTACGAATATGCCGAAGATCAAAACAGTAGGTCTCGTTATCAATGAAGGGGAGCCGAATGCGGTCATCATGGCCAAAAATGCGGAAGATTCTCTGACCAAACACGGTATTAAATTGGTAAAAGCACCAGTTACGAACACATCGGAAGTTAAGCAAGCTGCTCAATCCCTTGTGGGTCGTGCAGATGCCTTCTTGATTACGCTCGATAACACGGTTGTTAGCGGCGTAGACGGTATCATTCAAATTGCGAATGACAAGCACATTCCTTTCTTCTCCAGTGATCGTGATACCGTAGAAAAGGGTGCTTTCGCAACAGTTGGCTTCAAATACTATGACCATGGCTATCAAGTTGGCCAAATGGCTGTAGACATTCTCAAAAACGGTAAGAAACCGGCAGATATGAAAGTTACTGTGCCTGAGAAGCTGGACCTGATTTTGAACCTGAAAGCAGCGAAAGCCCAAGGGGTTGAAGTGACGGATGCCATGAAAAATGCCGTCAAAGATAAAGAGAAAAACATCATTCAGTAAAGTTTAGGACACAAAAGGGGTGAACGTCACTTTCGTTCATCTCTTTTTTCAAGTTGTGAGTTTCTTTGTTTATGAGTTAGGGAGGTTTTTCAGATGATGGATTCCATGATTGGCGCTGTCGAGCTAGGTTTGCTCTATGCGCTGATGGCACTTGGCGTGTATATCACGTTTCGTATTCTCGACTTTCCGGATTTGACGGTGGATGGCAGCTTCACGACGGGCGGTGCGATTGCTGCAATCATGATTTCGAACGGATATTCGCCGATACTTGCGTGTGTGGCTGCTTTTGCAGGCGGACTTGCTGCCGGAGCATGCACGGGCTTGCTTCATACGAAGGGGAAAATTAATGGATTGCTGTCAGGCATTCTCATGATGATCGCCCTTTATTCCATTAATATGCGGATTATGGGGAAACCGAATATTTCACTGCTGGGAGCCGATACGTTATTCTCGACGATGAAGCCGATTACGGTCGTGCTTATTATTGTGATCATTTTCAAGCTGCTGTTGGATGCGTTCCTGCATACAGATTTAGGACTGTCTCTGCGAGCAACAGGGGATAATGCCCGCATGATCCGCAGTTTTGGCGCGAATACGGATCGAACAACGATTCTGGGTGTCAGTTTATCCAACGGCTTAGTTGCGCTTTCCGGTGCGTTGATTGCCCAGCAATCAGGTTTTGCCGACATTTCGATGGGGATCGGGATGATCGTTATCGGACTGGCTTCGGTCATTATCGGTGAAGCGATTTTTGGCGCTCGCACCGTATTCCAAGCGACGCTGGCTGCGGTACTCGGTTCTATCGTGTACCGTATCGTAGTGGCCTTGGCGCTCCGCGTAGAATGGCTCAAAGCTTCTGATTTGAAGCTGATCACCGCTATCATCGTTATCATTGCGCTTGTCCTGCCTTCTGTGCAGCGCTCTGTGAAGCAAAAGGCAACAGCCAAACGCCGCTCAGCGGAGCTCATCGCTCGCGCTGTGCAGCTGAATAAGGGAGGTAAACGCTGATGCTCCAGCTCTCCAATGTTTCCAAGCTTTTCAACCCTGGCTCGGCGGATGAGAAAATCGCGCTGATCGGTATTAACTTAAACCTGAAGCCCGGCGACTTCGTGACGGTCATTGGCAGCAATGGCGCCGGTAAGTCGACGCTGATGAACATCATCTCCGGCGTGATGACGCCGGATGCGGGCGAAGTGCGCATCGGCGGCGAGGTGATTCACCACCTGCCGGAGTACGAGCGCAGCCGCTGGATCGGCCGCGTCTTTCAAGATCCCATGGCGGGGACCGCTCCTCGAATGACCATCGAGGAGAATCTCGCCATGGCGTATGCCCGCGGCAAGAAGCGCGGGCTGAGCTTCGGCGTCACCGCGCGCAAGCGCAAGCTGTTCCTGGAACAGCTTCAGCGCCTCGGAATCGGCCTGGAGGGCCGTCTGCGCGCGAAGGTGGGTCTGCTCTCCGGCGGCGAGCGTCAAGCCCTCAGCTTGCTCATGGCGACGTTCACCAAGCCGCAGATTCTGCTGCTTGACGAGCACACAGCCGCGCTCGATCCCTCGCGCGCGGAGCTGATTACCCGATTGACCGAGGACATCGTGCGCGAAATGAAGCTGACCACCTTGATGGTCACGCACAACATGGAGCAGGCGATTCGGCTCGGCAATCGCCTGATCATGATGGACAAAGGCCGTATCATCCTCGATGTCAGCGAGGAGCGGAAGAAGGACCTCACCGTGGAGCAACTGCTCGGTGAGTTTGAGAACATTAGCGGCACTAAGTTAGCGGATGACCGCGTGGTGTTGGGATAAAGAACGAAAGCCTTTGGCCCAGGGGGGAGAAGTATTCCCTCAGGACCAAAGGCTTTTTGTTAATGGAGTGCGCGCGCAAACCAAGTAGAGGACTTTCATGTCTGTATCCAACGGAGTTACGTGCTAAATATTTTGCAAGAAAATAGGAGTTAAAAAAGTCCCGGAATATATGCTAATCGCAACGATACTTGAAATGATGAGTGTGAATGAGTAACCTGTATTATACAAAAAGCGAATATTCAGCAGTGGAGTTTCTACCGATAGTTCTCTCCAAATGAAGAGGAGAAGCAAGACAAAACCAACGAGCATGAAGCCCGTAATCGTCCACTTCCTCCACTCCAGTGATTGACATCTTTGCCGGATTCTCTATAATTTGAATGAAAATCCATCATACTATCTAAGAGTTTATATGTCAATAATGACATATTGAAGGAGGTCTTATGAATACCCTTTCTTATGGCTTGCTAAGCCTGCTAACGAAACACTCTCGAACAGGTTATGAACTCATGCAGCATATTCAGCCTTTTTGGCAAGCTAAACATAGCCAAATCTATCCACTGCTTGCGCAATTGGAGCAGAATGGATATGTGGAGTTCGTTCATGTCCCGCAATCAGATAAACCAGATAAAAAAGTGTACTCCATCACGAAGAAAGGCAAGGAGGCGACGAGTCTTTGGATCGCAGAGCCTACGGATGAGCCTGTAGTGCGGGACGAGCTTGCTTTAAAGGTATACTGCATTAGCCTCGTCGATAAAGAACATGCGTGGAGATTGCTTGCAGAACGCAAAGAATACTATTTGAAGAAGAAAAATCGTCTCCATTTATTATTTGATAAAATCAAGGAAGAGAGCGGCAAGCCGCTGGAGAAACTGGAAATTCACGATTCCCAGTTCGGTCCCTACGTATTGGTACAGAAGGCTATGATGAAAGTAGACGCAGATTTGTCCTGGTGCGAGTGGATGAAGAAGAAGCTTAGTTAGTGAGCGGCTCCAGCAGCCAGCCAGTTTAGATTTATTTAAGAAATTAGTTAGAAAGCATTTAGATGGGGGCGTTACACTAGGAGAGGAGTGATGATCTTAAACGGGGGTTCGATATGAGTAAAAAGTGGAGCGTGTTCTTCATTATCCTTATTGTAGGTGTTGCGATTGCCGCGGTGTTTCCCTATGTGACCTTAGATCCTGCACGCAGCCGAGCAACACTGAATCCCTCTTTTTCTTTGCACTATACGGTGCTTGTAGTTCATATTGGATTTGCCCTGGTTGCTCTGATCAGCGGCTTATTTCAATTTCCTGCGCAATTTCGCGCACGCTATCCGTCATGGCACAGAGCTCTCGGTCGTGTATATGTCGCTAGTGTTATGCTAAGCGGCTTTTTGGGGCTGGTCATCACCTTATACATCGACAGCTTTATCAAAGCGATGGCTTTTCTGACCTTGAGTATAGTCTGGCTGTTTACCACATGGAAGGGCTTCCGATTTGCAGTCAAAAGAAAGTTCCCGGAGCATCGCCTTTGGATGATCAGGAGCTATGCCGTCACCTTGGTCGCGACATCAGCGCGGTTGATCGTGCCTTTTTGCATTTTGATTTATCTCGCTATGCACGGATTTCATCTGCCGGAAGGCGGCCGTGAGCAGATGATCGCTGATATTTTAGAGGTCAACGTTTGGCTAGGGCTGCTCGTCAATCTGTTCCTTGTGGAGTGGTTTTTGCTGCGGGGCCGGAAGCTTTTGGAATGAAAGGGAACTAGGATCCGTTATTTCATCGAAAATGGCTTTATTTCCAGCTTAGGCGGAACTAGGATCCGCTAAATGTGGCCTTGCTTCTCCGAAACAGGCACATTCGGGCACTTAGCGTACTCTAGTTCCGTTTCACTCCAAATTAGCCCTTTTTTCTCGAAATAGTGTACCGTAGTTCCGTTTCATCATCTGAAGAAGGTGCCACATCTCTTAATGGCATCCACGCGCGAAATTCTTGCAAATAACAATCCACGAACTTCCATACTCCTAAGTAGAAGTCCCTAACATCCACGTCCGCCGGAATGCCATCCCAGCCTCCCAATCAGACGCTTCAACCTCCGATATCCTGAATGACCGTTTGAATCTTCTGCAGGCGAATATACTCCGACTTCTCCAGTTGAGGCCGAAAATAGGCATATAGATAGGCGGCATCGTGGAAACTTAATCCGGGGTAGCAGACGACCTCCTGTACTACATTGGGGTTATCCATGATCACCTGCCATTCCCCTGTGCGGTTCGCAGGCTCTATGGTCGTGAGGACATGCTTTTTGGCCGCTAGAGTAGCCTCAAGTTCTGCCCACACACATTCCCATGAAGGGCTGAAGTGGACTGGCTCTGGGAATAGGCGGCGGCCTTTGGCGATCGTCAGCTCAATGTCTGCAATATCTGCGTCAGTTGCGGTCTTAATGATCTCTGTCAGGCCGTCTAAGATCCGGCGGAAACCGGAATAGCCCTCGGCATGGACCTCTTTTTGAAATGCTTTTTCATCCTCGCAGGTAGGAAGGCTTTGAAAATCGGCAAATCGATGATTGGTCATACGGATATGTCCCCCCAAACAGTTCCTTTCTCCAAAATGTATCACATATTATTTCCCAAAAAAAGCCCTTACAGGACTAACGGCTGCTTTGGTTTAAATTCAGTTTATAAAAGCCCCTTATGCTAGGTGCAGGCAGACGACCGACATAACAGAGTTGATCATTTTCCGCGGACTGCATGGAGTTTGCGCAGGTGCCTTGATACCGATAGCCATTACGATAATTGGTGATATTATGCCTGTGGAGACATGAGCGAAAGGCGAGACTGCTGCCTGCCAGCACCAAAGGATATAGAGATACAAGTAGATGCGGATTCGGTGCTGAAGCTACCGGAATTCGTCTAAATGAGCTAGGAGTTGTATGTTAAAATGAGGTTAAAGCAAGTGCGACTAGATTCTAACAAAGCGAGGCTTGAGGCAGATGGCTCCCTTACTAATTGTTGATGATGACCCCTATATCCGCGAACTGGTTCGCGTCTTCATGCAGAATGAAGGCTTCGAAGTAGTCGAAGCCTCGGACGGCGCGGAAGCGCTCAAGCTGCTTGAGACCGTCCAGGTAGATATGGTGATTATGGATATTATGATGCCCAATATGGACGGCTGGGAGCTGTGCAAAGAGCTGCGGGAGCACTACGATCTCCCGCTGCTTATGCTCACAGCCAAAGGCGAGACTTCGCAGAAGGTCAAAGGCTTCGAGCTAGGTACGGACGATTATCTCGTCAAGCCATTCGAGCCTGTGGAGCTGGCGCTGCGCGTGAAGGCGCTGCTGAAGCGCTACAAAATCGCTTCGTCTCAGACTGTTCAGGTCGGGGATCTCAGCATGAATCGTAAAACGTATGAAGTCTCGGTCGGTTCTGATAGCATGACCCTGCCGCTCAAAGAATTTGAGCTGCTTTATAAGCTTGCCAGCTATCCGGGAAAAACCTTCTCCCGCGACCAGCTCATCGAGCAGATCTGGGGCTTCGATTATGAAGGCAACGAGCGGACAGTGGACGTTCATGTCAATCGGCTGCGGGAGCGGTTCCCGGAGGATCAGCATGCTTTTCGCATTGCGACGATTCGGGGACTCGGGTATCGGATGGAGGTCCTGCGATCATGAGCAGGGAAAAGCGGCAAGAACGCAGGAACTTGCGGAGGAAGGAGCACGAGCAGCGCAAGAGCATGCGAAACATGCAGTCCAGAAAGCAGCGTGTACGAGGCTTCTTCTTTGCGATAGGCATTTTTATCTTGATTATTATCTATTGGCTGGTGTCGTTTTACGGGACGTCCTGGTTATATAGCTGTCTCAATAAACGTCCTTCCGAAGTTGTGGTCCAACTCATTAACTCAGTCTGCGGAATGTTTCTCTGGGGGCTCACCATGGCGATTATGGGGCGATTCATTCAGAGCCAGCAAATGATCTTTTTTCAAAAAATGATAGCGGCCATTCGCAGCATGTCAAGGGGAGATTTCAACGTTTCTGTCGAGAATAATCCGCATAACGGCCCCTTTGTGGAATTGGTGGATTCGATCAACACGATGGCCGTAGAGCTCGGGCAGGTAGAAAAAATGAGGCAGGAATTCATCTCCAATGTCTCTCATGAAATACAGTCTCCGCTGACATCTATTAGTGGATTCTCACGGGCGCTGCAAAACGAGCAGCTATCGCCCGCAGAGCGGAAGCATTACTTGGAGATTATCGAAACGGAAAGCACAAGACTATCGAAGCTTAGCGATAATTTATTGAAGCTAACCTCGTTAGAATCACAGCATCATCCCTTTGAACCGACAAGCTACCGTCTGGATAAGCAGATTCGCAATCTTATTCTAGCCTGTGAGCCCCAGTGGGTGGACAAAGATATTGAGATGGATATTGAGCTTGAGGCGGTTACGATATCCGCTGATGAAGACCTCCTAAGTCAGGTATGGACAAATCTCATTCATAATGCTGTGAAATTTACCCCGGTAGGGGGAACGATTGGTGTCCATGTTACAAGCAGCGGTGAAAGTGCAATCATCCGAATTTCCAATAATGGCGCGTGTATTTCGGAGGAGGATTTGCCGCATATTTTTGAAAGGTTCTATAAATCCGATAAGTCGAGGAACCGAACTTCAGGCGGCAATGGACTTGGCTTGTCGATTGTGAAGAAAATTATTGAGATGCATGAAGGCTATATTGTTGTAGAAAGTGAACCAGAGAAAAACACGACCTTTATTGTCCGTTTCTCATTGCCGAAATAAGTGCATGAACAGAAATAGGGACCCCCGCTTATCTGAGATAACCGGAGGCCCCTAAGGTTCATTCATCGTATTCAATTGTACTTACACACACTCCAATCAACCAACTGACGTTGAAATTACGACAACATTACGTACCTACGGATCCTTTCCTCGAATAAACGCTATTCACATTTACCGTGTTGGATTCCCACATGTCCGATGAACGATGGCCGTTCCCGCACCTTTTCTTCCGTCGTTTGAAGGAAAAGTGGACATGTTTCGCTAACGTGGTCCAATGGACTATCCCCTTCCTAAGTTGAGGTTATCCTCGCTCCTATCCGAAGGCTGTACCAGCTGTACGGCTTGTCCTTCAAGTGAGCTTGTATTCATTATATATTAATATTTTAATATTGTAAATATTCAGAATATTCTATTATAGGCGAGTTATCCCGCCTGGTTTCCTATATGCTTTGAATTGCTCGTGTATGCGTTGTTTTTGGGCGAGAGTCTACGATTAATTTCGAAAGCAGGCGATCCACCATTTCTGATTTCAGGCAGTATGCTCATAGTAAACGCGAGAATGCCTTGTACCGGGTGCCTTGGTACGAGAGAGTTCCCAGATCGCCTTCCACGATATAGCCGAACTGCTGACGGCCAATATATAATTCAAGCCGACTCCGATCTTCGAATTCAAACGTCGCATAGTAGCTCGTGCTTGAAGTTGAATCGCCAGAGCCGCGGCTTACCTGCATTCTTTTGGCGACAACCTTGCAGGTCCGATTTTGGAGGGGGGAGGCGTTATTGGACACCCATGTTGAGAGCGACTTGATGATAATGAAGATAAAACCACCAATGACGAGAACAAAAATAAGGATAAAGACCGTAAAAAAAATGTTGCTGCCCATAGAAAAAAATCCTATGTTAAACCCAGTTGGCATGCTGTTCACTCCTTAGAAGTTTCTTAGAGGTTAGACGTATAGGTGATTGCATTTTCTATAAAAAACGTTTGACGAATCGGTAGCCAGTTTCATGAAAATCTAGCGGCTCGTTATTCTCACGTGATTGGTCATGCTTCTCTGCTCCGGTGATCCACCACATCCCGTTGCAAGCATGCTTCTTCGTCAATTGCTCGGCATAATTCTTCAATTTATCGGCGGCAGCCTGCTGATGTTTCGTTTCATCCAAAGAAATAACGGATATCTCGCTGAACTTTAGAATCTCACCATCGCCTTGACGAATACGAAAGCCCAATGTGCCTAGAATCTGGTTCTGCTCTTCGTAGACATAGAGGGATTCGTTTGGATTATCTCGCATAAAATGCAGCCTATTTTCAATGTGCAGAGGTGAAATGTCTTTACCTGTACGCGCTGAAACAAAGGTGCTGATTTCTTTGGTATCTTGGGAAGTAGCTTCACGAATGATGTACGTCATAAATAGTCCTTCTTTCTATTATCCTATGATTATGCTAATTATACCATATATTGGAACATGAGTTCTACGTTTGAACATGAAGCTGCCAAAATAGAAGGTGGATCGCACAAAAAAGGGTTGAACAGAAACGCTTCTGCTCAACCCTTTTTCATTTTTAATTCAAAAGAATTCAATTACGCTTGCGCATGAATCGTGTCCAACGTCGTGCGATCGCTAGCTTGCACGAGTTTAATGAGCAGCTCCTTCGCGGCTGCGTAATCATCCACGTGCAGGATCGACGCGGAGGTATGAATGTAACGCGCGCATACCCCGATGACGGCTGAGGGGATGCCTGTGCCCTGCACATGCACGAGGCCGGCATCTGTTCCACCCGCCGAGATGAAGTACTGATACGGGATCTTATGCGTCTCCGCCGTATCCAGAATGAACTCTACCATCCCGCGGTGGGTTATCATCGTGGGATCGAAGATACGCAGCAGCGCTCCACGTCCCAGTTGCCCGAAGGCATTGCGGTCGCCGGTCATATCCCCGGCGGCGCTGGCGTCGAGCGCGTAGAAGAGGTCCGGCGCAATGAGGTTCGCCGCCGTGCGTCCGCCGCGCACGCCGACCTCCTCCTGTACGGTTGCACCGGCGTACAGGACATTCGGGAGCTTCGTACCGTGAAGCTCCTTCATCAGTTCAATCGCCAGGCCAACGCCGTAGCGATTGTCCCAAGCTTTGGCCATAATCCGTTTCGGATTGGCCAGCGGGGTGAACGGGCAGATGGGCACAATCTGCTGCCCGAGCTTGACGCCGATGGCGAGCGCATCGGCTTTGTCTTCTGCGCCGATGTCGATGTACATCGTCTTGATGTCTGCGGGCTTGCTGCGTGACGCTTCGTCCAGCAAGTGCACGGGCACCGAGCCGATCACACCGATGATCGGCCCCTGCTCGGTCATAATCTGCACGCGCTGCGCGGGCAGCACTTGACTGAACCAGCCGCCTAGGGGCTGGAATTTGATCGTACCATGCTCGGTGATACCGCTGACGAGGAAGCCAACCTCGTCGAAGTGGCCGGCGACCATGATTCTAGGACCTGTTTCATCGCCGCGCAGGATGCCAAACAAGCTGCCGAGTCCGTCCTGGACGAACTCGTTCGTATATTTCTCTAACTCACCGCGTACAAACTTGCGGATGTCCCGTTCAAAACCGGGCGCTGCTTGCAGTTCAGTCAGTGTTCGGAATAACTCTAAAGTTTCAGTATTCATGATGGTTCCCTCGCTTTGATTCATTGTAGTTGTAAGAACATACGATGCGGATCTGAGCAATATTTTAACATAGCCAAGAAAAAGCGTGAAATCTTTCATAAGCCTATTGACTAAACTAATGTCATTAGTTATTATACTAATATAAATAGCAAACAGGAGGCGTTATAATGAAAATCACGCAAATCGGTCAGTTATATCAAATTACTTTTATGCCCAAATTATTCCCCGTTAATTGTTATTTGGTGGAGGAAGCTGAGGAGTTAACCTTAATTGATGCGGCAATGCCATTTAGTCTCAAAGGGATTCTGAAGGCGGCCGCGACGATCGGCAAACCCATTACACGCATTGTACTTACCCACGCGCATAGTGATCATATCGGTGCTCTGGATGGCTTGAAAAAGGCACTGCCGCAAGCCGTTGTCTACATTTCACGCCGAGATGGCAAGCTGCTCGCAGGCAATCAAGAGCTGGAAGCGGGCGAGCCAAATTTACCAATTAAGGGCGGCGTGCCCAAAGCAGGTGCCATCCAAACGAAACCGGATGTATACTTGGAAGATGGCGATTTGGTCGGCTCGCTGCAAGCCGTAGCGGCTCCAGGGCATACACCCGGCATGATGGCTTTCTTGGATGTTCGCAGCCGTGCGTTGATTGCAGGGGATGCTTTTCAAGTGCGCGGAGGGGGGGCCGTGTCCGGAGTGACGAAATTCTGGTTCCCCTTCCCGGCTCTGGCAACTTGGAGCAAAGAAGGGTCACTGGAGAGCGCGGTTAAACTAAGAGCACTTCAACCTAGTGTACTCGCAGTTGGTCACGGACAAATGATTGAGCGACCGCAACAAATCATGGATAAAGCTTTGGAAGAAGCATCCAAAAGCTTTCATAGCCAAACAGCAAACATCTAGAGATGAGGTAGCCAAATGGCCATTCGACAAGGACTGGATTCAGAAACCGTACTGCTAGCAGCGATCGAAATAGCAGATCAACAGGGCATCGAGCTCGTTACCTTGGCTGCATTAGCAGCAAAATTAAATGTGAAGACACCGTCTCTCTATAATCATATCAAGGGATTGCCGGATCTTAGGAAACTAATGTCTCAACGGAGTTTACAGCACATAAGAGAGGCGATGGTCGAAGCTGTGCTTGGCAAGTCCGGCGAAGACGCGCTGCTGGCTGCTGGATTCGCATATGTGAATTTTGTCAGAAAGCAGCCAGGCTTATATGATGCTATGGCGGCATTGCCGGATTTGGAAGATCCGCAAGTCAAAGAAGCGAGTACACAAGTTGTGATGTTCATACTGCGTCTGCTGGAGCCTTACCACTTAAGTGAAGAAGATGCTCTGCATGTAGTGCGCGGCTTCCGCAGCATCGTCCATGGGTTCGCTTCCCTTGAGATGAAAAACGGATTCCGTATGAATCTGGAACGGGACGAAAGCCTGAGACGGCTTTTGACGACCTATTTGCGGGGAATGGCCAAGGGGTGAATCCCTTGCAGCTTCAGGCCTAGTGGGATTTGGGGTAGGCTGTGAGAATGGTTGGCTGCTGATGTCTAAGAAAACCCAATATTACCATTAAATATCGTGCCACTATAGAGATGATAGAATTTATGATAAATAATAGTTATAAAGTATCATTTTGGAATTAAAAAGAAACTTTTTCCATTGTTGTATTGTCTAATAGTATGAAAGACCAACAAATCTACACTACTTCTCCTTTACAAGCGACAGCAGGTGTAGAGCTATGGAAAGATGGTTATTACATAGACACACATAGTGCTACTGTGAATGGAAGTGGTAAGGTAGAAGCTAAAGACTTACTAGATGCGTGTACCCATCCAAGTATCTATGATTACGATTTATATGTAACTTATTATGGTTCCCTGATGCTACTGCAAATAATATTTATGGTGCATACAAAAGTTCGCTTTTAGCGAATTGGTAGACATTATAGGAGGTAATAAAAATCAATAAGAAGCTTATTTCAATAATGAGTATTGGTGCAATTATTACTGGAATAGTTGCACTTACACCTGTATTTGCAGAATCAAATGTCCATCCTGAGAAGGGGAGTAAGGTAGTAACAGTACCGGCAGAGCAGCAACAGAAAAAGGAAGTTGTAGATCGCCTGAAAAAGTCTTGGGCGAAGGGAATAGCCAAAATTGAGCTGAGTAAAGGCGAGATGTTCAAGAATGATGAATGGGACTTAATATATGGCGTAGATGTTGATTTTCATTTTACTAACAATCTTTCAGCCACTGAATCACAATCATTCTTTATGGCGTTGGATTTGGCCAAAAAAGAGTATAAAGCTGGCGATTCTCAATATGGGATATTGTTAAATAAAGATCATAAATCGGCTAGAATTATTTGGGAGCGTGCCAATGGAGGTTTCCATATTGCAGATATAGCCATAAAAACCCAAACTGCGACTTTAGAAAAAGATCCAAACGTAAGCAAGAATCCAGTTTGGTCGTTAATAAGCCAAGAAGAATTACAGTAACTTTATATTAATATATTGAAATCATATATAATGCCAGCCTTTATTCATTAGAGGCTGGCATTAATAATGCTTGGCTCCCCAACTCACCGTTCTTAAATGTCAAGTCTACAACTTTTTTTCTTTGTCTAATACTTTACTTTCTCAGTCCACAACTTTATTTTCTTCAGACAGCTGAGAGCATGAGAGCATGAGAGCATGAGAGCACGAGAGTATGAAAGTATGAAAATGTGAAATTGCTGAAACAGTGAAACATAGAAAGGCGACAAAAGCACTAACCAGAAGCACTAGAAGCATCGAAAGTACCAGAATCATTAAAAGTACCCAAAGCCTCGAGAACACCGATAGCACCCACAGTATCTAAAGCAACAAAAGTACTGAAACTATTAAAAGAACCAAGAGCATCAGCAGTACCAACGAAAAGCACCCAAAGCAACAAAAGCAACAAAAGTAACAAAAGCACTGAAAGCACTGAAAGCACTGAAAGCACTGAAAGCACTGAAAGCACTGAAAGCACTGAAAGCACCCAAGTACTGAAACTATCAAAAGCACCAAGAGCATCAGCAGCATCAACAGCATCAACCAAAAGTATCAAAAGCACCCAAAGTATCCGAAGCATCAGAAGCATCAGAAGCACCAGAAGCAATGAAGGCACTCAAAGCACTCAAAGCACCGAAACCATCGAAACCATCGAAAGTACTGAAAAAGCACCGAGAGCATCTACAGCACCCACCCACCCCAAGCGCCCAAACCACCAAAAACCTGCAAAAATGCAGTTTTTCTTCACGAAATCGACGGAAAAATGGAAAAGCCTGCAATTGTGCAGGAATTTCAAGCTTTTTTGCTCTGAAATCAAAAAAGAGACTCAAAAGCCTGCAGAAATGCAGGAATTTTATTAAAAAGGGTTATTCCAAGAGTAAAAAGATGCACAATTGCAGGTTTCCCAAAAAGTCTAGCCGCACATTTCGCTGAAGCCCCGAATTTTAGCCAAATGCCGCAGCCGGCAGTCTCGCAAATGTCGTGACGTTAGCGGTTTTCTGCGATTTGACACTCTTCAACCGGCAGGCCGGAATCTACATAGCCCAAATCGACGGCACGCCATAAGTAGAGCGAGGCGAAGCTGCGGTAAGGTGCCCACCCCGGTGCGATTTGTCCCAAATAATTGCCGTCCTTGCGTTCCTCCAGCTGGTGCAGCCAGCGAGCTGCGCGCTGAAGGCCTGCATCTCCGATGGACATGACATCGGATCGGCCCAGCGCAAAAATCATGAACATTTCCGCCGTCCAGACGCCAATGCCTTTGACGCTTGTAAGCTGCTTCAGCAGCTCGGCGTTATCCAGTTCATGCAGGCGATCCAAGTTCACTTCGCCGCTTACGATTTTAGTGCTGAGATCGCGGATATAGCGGATTTTGGGGAATGAGACACCGCATGCTCGTATAGCAGTTTCATCGGCAGCGAGTACTAATTCGGGCGTGAATGCCGGTATGACAAGCTTGACTCTGGCTTTGATGGTCGCGGCTGCTTTGGCGGATAATTGCTGAGAAATAATCGACATTGCCAATGATTCATAAGGAAATGGGCTTGGTGTCAGCGTTCGCTCACCGATAAGGTGAATTAGCTGCGCTAGACGACTATCGGCTTGGCATAAAGCGAGGATAGCGGGGTGTTCTGTATGTAGGCGAATGGATGAAGCGGTTGGAACAGGCAGCAGTTGTTCTCCGGAAGATTGTGTCTCCATGCAGCGGCAAACCTCCTATCTTAATTGATGGATTAGTCCTATTGAATGCTAGTGTAGTAATACATACGATGGCTTAAAAGAATTGTTGCGCTGAAACGAACTGCTTGTTCCTTCAAGCTGATTCTATCGATCGAGAGGATGCAAAGCTCATGTATCTCGCCGTGTTTAACTTTTTGAATGCGCTTTTAGTATAATGTAAAGATAAAGGCGTTGCAGAGAAGGAGCGGGGGAAGCGGATGGTAGACGAAATGGGTAAGCAGTTGTCGGTTTCGCGCAGGAATGTGGGGATTTTTGCCCATGTCGATGCGGGGAAGACAACAACAACGGAGCATCTTCTTTATCATAGCGGACGAATACGTGCCTTAGGCAGTGTAGATAGCGGTACGGCGCAAACGGATTCCATGGATGTGGAACGGGAGCGGGGAATTTCGGTGCGCAGTGCGACGACGGCTTTTTCGTGGAAAGAGACGTTTATTAATTTGGTAGATACGCCGGGCCACGTGGATTTCTTATCCGAAGTGGAGCGCTCTCTGCGGGTGATGGACGGCGCGATTCTAATTGTTTCTGCGGTGGAAGGCGTGCAGTCGCAAACGGAAATGATTTGGCATGCGCTGCAATCGTTGCAGATTCCAACCTTACTGTATGTGAATAAAATGGATCGCATCGGCGCGGACCCAGCGCGCGTGCTGCAAGAGATCCACAAGCAACTGACGCCGATGGCGGTGCCGATCTATGCGCCGCTTGGCATAGAGGACACGTTCCGCGGTGCGGTGAACGTGCTGGCAGAGGGCGCGCCAAGCGCGCCCACGCCCGGCTTCGACCTCGCAGCAGCGGTCGAAAAGCTGTCCGAGCTCGACGAGCCGCTGCTGTCGAGCTATATCGAAGGCGTGCCCATTCCGGCACGCGAGGTGAAGACGACCCTGCAGCGGTACGCGCGGCAGGGGTTGGCTTATCCTTTGCTGGTGGGAGCCTCCAGCAAAGGGATTGGCATCGAGGAGCTGATGGAAGCGATCCTCGATTATTTGCCCGGGCCGAGCGGCAGCGCGGAGCAGCCGCTTTCGGCCGTGGTGTTCAAGGTCGAGCGGGACAAGACCATGGGGCGCATGGCCTACGTCCGCGTCTACGAGGGGACGATCCGCAACCGGGACACCCTCTTCAATGCCACGCGTGGCGTGGAGGAGAAGGTGACCCAGATTCGCAAAATCGATGGCCGCCGCGCCGAAGATATCGGGTTGGTGGCGGCAGGCGATATCGCTGCCGTCTGCGGCTTGACGCAGGTGCGGATCGGCGATGTGCTAGGCCGGCCCGAGGCCGTGCCGCCAGCACCCCGGCTGGCTGTGCCGCTGTTGACTGTGCAGGTGCATGCCCAGAGCGATGCTCAGTATCCGGCGCTTGTCGCCGCTTTGCAGGAGCTAACCGACGAAGACCCGCTGCTGGATTTGCAGTGGCTCCAAGAAGAGCGGGAGCTGCATGTGAAAGTTATGGGCGCGATCCAGCTCGAGATCCTGACGAGTTTGCTCGACTCTCGCTTCGGACTGCAAGCAAGGTTCGATCAGCCTTCCGTGATTTACAAAGAAACGCCTTCGAAGTCCGGCGAAGGCTTCATTGCTTATACGATGCCCAAGCCTTGCTGGGCCATCCTGCGCTTTCAGATCGAGCCCGGCGAACCGGGAAGCGGGCTCGTGTACCAGTCGCTGGTCCGGGGCGAGCAGTTGCTCGCGCAGTACCAGAACGAAGTGGAGCGCCGCGTACCGGAGGCGCTTCAGCAAGGGCTGCTCGGCTGGGAAGTCACCGACCTGAAAGTGACGCTTACGTACGGCGAGCATCACGTGTGGCACACCCATCCGCTCGATTTTGCCGTAGCCACGCCGATGGGCCTCATGCAAGGTCTCGCGGAGACGGGGACGAAGCTGCTTGAGCCGATGCTGCAAGTGCGGATTACCGTTCCAGAAGCCTACGGCGGCAAGGTGCTGAGCGACTTGGTGCAGATGCGTGCGATCTTCGATCCGCCGCAAATTAGCGGCGACCGTTTCGTCGTGGAAGGCCGACTTCCCGCAGCTACCTCCTTGGACTATCCGGTGAAGCTTAGCGCCATGTCAGGGGGCAGGGGCGTGATTACGTCCTCCTTCGGCGGGTATCAGCCAAGTCCGCCGGATGTGCAGGCCGAGCGCAAGCGGCGGGGGGTTAATCCACTCGATCAGTCCAAGTATATTTTGGCTGTCCGCAAGGCCTTATCGACGTAAAAGGGGATGTCTGCTCATTGACAGAGGGCATTCCCCTCGATACAATGAGGATAAGTTAATACATGTGTGACGGAGAACGGGAGACTCACTTAGATTGCCAATTGCATATAATTGGCAGTTCTTGGTGAGTTTTTTTATTGTTTTATCCGTTAAGGACTGAGGAAGAGGCGAAGATCATGTCATTGCAAGCGCAGCGAATTTTGCCGGCAATACGAAAGATGAAGGACTTGGAGAAGCTCTTGAAGTCGTCTTTTACCTACATTGTGCTGCTCGACAGCCATATTGGGCAATTGAAAAATATTGTGGATCTGGGCAGGGCGAGCGGGAAGAAGCTGCTGCTGCATGCGGACTTGATTGAAGGGCTGAAAAACGATGAGTACGCAGCAGAATTTCTGTGCCAAAGCATTCGTCCGGCAGGCATCATTTCGACGCGGGGGAATGTGATTACGAAAACCAAACAGAATGGCCTCATCGCCATTCAGCGGCTTTTTCTCTTAGACAGCAGTGCCTTGGACAAAAGCTACAGCTTGCTGGAGAGGACGCAGCCCGATTATATTGAGGTGCTTCCCGGCGTCATTCCGCACATCATCAGTGAAGTGAAGGAACGGGCGGGGATTCCCATTTTTGCCGGAGGCCTCATCCGCTCGGTGGAAGATGTTGAGCTTGCGCTAGGAGCTGGAGCCACCGCGGTGACGACGTCCAAAACGGAGCTTTGGCAGCACTATCAGCAACGA
This sequence comes from Paenibacillus alba, assembly GCF_013204855.1. Lineage (GTDB taxonomy): Bacteria > Bacillota > Bacilli > Paenibacillales > NBRC-103111 > Paenibacillus_E > Paenibacillus_E alba. Next base: position 146,569 of record NZ_JABMKZ010000012.1, read on the forward strand.
TCCTGAAACATTTGGAGGCATGACAATGACAGCCGCAGGGGCTAAACCTTCTTATATCCTTTCCCTTGACCAGGGAACAACGAGCTCTAGAGCGATTTTATTTGATCAAAAAGGGAGTATTGTGCATACCGCGCAGCAGGAATTCAAGCAATTTTTTCCGAAGCCAGGCTGGGTAGAGCACGATGCGAATGAAATATGGCTATCCATTCAGGGTGTGATGGCGGCGGTTTTATCCGAAACAGGGGTGCAGCCGCCTGAAATTGCGGGGATTGGCATTACGAACCAGCGGGAAACCGCGGTTGTCTGGGATCGGCATACCGGCATGCCTGTCTACCATGCCATCGTATGGCAGTCGCGCCAGACGGCGGATATTTGCGAAGCGTTGAAGGCTGAGGGGCTTAACGATCTGTTTCGTGAGCGAACAGGGCTGCTGATTGATGCTTATTTTTCGGGGACGAAGATCAAGTGGATTCTGGACCATGTAGAAGGCGCCCGTGAGAAGGCATTGCGTGGGGATTTACTATTTGGCACGATGGACACGTGGCTGATTTGGAAGCTGACAGGCGGCAAGGCGCATGTGACGGATTATTCAAACGCTTCGCGCACGCTTATCTACAATATTCACGAGTTGAAGTGGGATGAGGAGCTGCTTGATCATTTGGACATTCCGGCGGTGATGCTGCCTGAGGTTCGCTCTTCCTCTGAGGTGTACGGCTATACGCAGGAGAGCCTCTTTTTCGGATCGGCGATTCCGATTGCAGGTGCGGCGGGAGATCAGCAGGCGGCTTTGTTCGGGCAGGCGTGTTTTGACAAAGGCATGGCGAAGAACACGTATGGCACGGGTTGCTTTATGCTGATGAATACCGGCAATCACGCGATTCCTTCGCGCAGCGGCCTTCTGACGACAATTGCCTGGGGCTTGAACGGAAAAGTCGAATATGCGCTGGAAGGCAGCATTTTCGTGGCGGGATCGGCGATTCAGTGGCTGCGTGACGGACTGCGCATGATTAAGTCTGCGAAGGACACGGAGGATTACGCGAAAAGGGTGACGTCAACGGATGGCGTGTATGTCGTTCCGGCCTTTGTTGGGCTGGGGACTCCCTACTGGGATAGTGATGTGCGAGGCGCGATATTCGGCCTGACACGCGGCACGTCCAAAGAACACTTCATACGGGCGACGCTGGAATCTCTCGCTTATCAGACCAAGGATGTCTTGCAAGCGATGGAGGATGACTCGGGCATTGAGCTGACGAAGCTGCGGGTTGATGGTGGTGCTGTGAAGAACGACTTCCTGATGCAGTTCCAAAGCGATATGCTGGGTGTCACTGTAGAACGCCCGATGATCAGTGAGACGACAGCGCTTGGAGCGGCTTTTCTAGCCGGCTTGGCGGTCGGGTTCTGGAAGGATCAAGCGGAGATTGCCGCTCAGTGGCAGGTGGATCATGCCTTCGAGCAAACGATGGCGGGTGAGCAGCAAGCTAAGCTGTATCAAGGCTGGAAAAAAGCAGTAAATGCCGCAATGGCTTTTAAATAATCCAAAGCAATGATATACTATTTTATAACAAGTTAATATTCGGTTGGAGACTGGGAGAAGCCATAGCGGCCTACGCGTGTGAACGTGTTAGGTGTGTTGTGGCTTCTTTATTTTTTATATACGCGAGGAGAGATTCAGATGACAATGGAACAAAAATATACACAGACTGTGGTTGGCGCGAACGGATTTAATGGGCTGCAACGAGCAGAGATTCTGCAAGCCATGGCGAAACAGCCCTTGGATTTAATCGTTATTGGCGGGGGGATTACAGGTGCGGGTATTGCTTTGGATGCTCAAAGCAGGGGGCTTCGCACCGCGCTGATCGACATGCAGGATTTCGCGGCAGGGACGTCGAGCCGTTCGACGAAATTGGTTCACGGGGGGCTTCGCTACCTGAAGCAATTGGACGTTAAGGTCGTTGCCGAGGTCGGCAAAGAACGCGCCATTGTTTATGAGAATGGCCCTCATGTAACGACGCCGGAATGGATGCTGCTGCCTTTTTATAAAGGAGGCACGTTCGGTAAATTTTCTACATCGCTAGGTTTGCGGGTGTATGATTTCTTGGCTGGTGTCAAAAGGTCGGAACGGCGCAAGATGTTTCGCCCTGATCAGACGCTTTCCCATGAGCCGCTTTTGAAGGAGAAGAATCTGAAAGGCGGCGGCTATTATGTGGAATATCGGACGGATGATGCACGCTTAACTATCGAAGTGATGAAAAAAGCCGTCGAGCTTGGCGTTATGGCTGTAAACTATGCCAAGGTCGAAGAGCTGCTCGTAGAGAATGGCAAGCTGGTCGGCGTGCGCGTGGTCGATCAGATGAGCGGCGGGAAGGATTCATATTCGCTGTATGCCAGTAAAATTGTGAATGCTGCTGGTCCATGGGTGGACACCTTGCGCGAGATGGATAAATCCAAGCAAGGCAAGACGCTGCACTTGACCAAAGGCGTGCATCTGGTGTTTGATCAGAGCAAGTTTCCGCTGCGGCAGGCGATTTATTTTGATACGCCGGACGGAAGAATGGTGTTTGCCATCCCGCGGGACGGCAAAACCTACATCGGAACGACGGATACCAATTATAAAGGGGATATTGTGAATCCCCGTATTACGGTTGCAGATCGCGCTTATGTGCTGCGCGCCGCGAACGAGATGTTTCCGTCCCTTGAGCTGACGGAAGCGGATGTTGAATCGAGCTGGAGCGGGCTGCGCCCTCTGATTCATCAAGAGGGCAAGGACCCTTCCGAGATTTCGCGCCGCGACGAAATCTTCGTGTCGGACTCCGGCCTCATTTCGATGGCCGGGGGCAAGCTGACCGGCTACCGCAAAATGGCGGAGTCGGTCGTCGACAAGATCGCCGCCATGCTGCTGGCGGAGGGCAAGGTCTCGGCGGCGCTGCCGCCAAGCCGCACCCGGATGCTGCCGATCTCTGGCGGCGATGTGGGCGGCTCTGCGAAGCTAGCGTCGTTCTTGCAGGGCAAGATCAGCCAAGGCCAGCGGCTGGGGCTGACGAAGCCAGAGGCAGCGCTGCTTGCGCACCGCTACGGCTCCAACGTGGACGCCGTCTACGAGCTGCTGGAGCAGCACCGGGATGAGGCGGCGCGGCGCGGCATGCCGGCCGCCGTGCTCGCTGCGCTCGTATACGCGGTGGAGCGCGAGATGGTCGTGAAGCCGGCGGATTTCTTCATCCGCCGCACGGGTGCCCTCTTCTTCGACATCGCGTGGGCGAAGAAGTGGAAGGCGCCGGCAGTCGCCTTCCTGGCAGAGCGCTTCGGCTGGGACGAAGCGCAGACTAAGGCTTATGCAGCCGAGCTGGAGCGGCTGCTCCATGAAGCGGTGAACCCGCTGGAAGCTTAGGCTCCAGTATGTAATTACAAAATATAGAAATATTTATTTTTTAGAATTGACATATCAAAGCCAGAACAGTTACTATAAAATTAACAGATCTCGCCAAGCCTCTGCTTGAAAAAGCATGCGTAATACGGGCGAGCCATTTTTTTATTCGGGAGTAAGTTTTTATGAGCATCGATCCAATTGAACCTATTGAACTGAAGCCGCCTAGGACATATGAAGAGCAGCTTAATATTTTTCGCTGCCGTGGACTTGTCATTGACGATGAAGTAAAAGCCCTAGAGACTTTGAAAAGGATCAATTATTATCGACTGACGGCTTACATGCTAACTTTTAAAAAGGATAATGTTTTCCTACCGGGAACGACGTTCGAGAAAGTATATCGGCATTATGAATTTGATAGTAAACTAAGGATTCTCCTCACAGAAGTGATTGAGCATGTAGAGATAGCCTTTCGGGCTCATCTTAGTTATGAAATAGCACACAAATATGGGGCACTTGGTTACCGTAATCCAGATAACTTTAGGAATAGTGATTATCACGCTGAATTTTTGAAAAAACTCGATACCTCTTTGGAAGATTCAAAAGATCACTTTGTACTTCATCACCATGTTCATTACAATAAACAATTTCCTGTTTGGGTTGCCTTTGAAGTTCTTACGTTTTCAAACTTGTCCATGCTTTTTAGAAACTTACTATTAGTTGATCAAAAGCACATCACGAGGACTTATTACAGAAATCTCGATTATGGACAAATTTCAAATTGGCTTCACGGATTAACTATTGTTAGAAATCGGTGTGCTCATTACAGCAGGTTGTTCAACACTGCAATGCCTGTGGGTATAGGATTTCGGGTTATTGATCGAAATAAGGATATTAGAAGTAATGAGCTTTTTGCTATCATCTTTAACACAAAGTATTTGATTACAAATAGAACAGTATGGAGCAACTGGGTTACTCGATTGGAAGCTTTGATTGGAGAGTACCCAGAGGTGGAAGCAGGCTACCTAGGTTTTACAGAGGATTGGTATGCACTGTTAACTACCTAACTGGAGTGTGTTTTAGATCTTAGATATTTCCTCCTAATTATATGCACACACATTAGACATAATTAAGCCTCCAAAGCCGCAATAAAGTGGTTTTGGAGGCTTTTTCACGGTGCAACAGGTGTACTCCAACGCTATAAAGTATGCTATCATGCCTATAGAGGGCGGCGCGGTATGCCGCTAATTTTTGTTGAACAGAGTAGGTGTGCACAGATGGGAATAACCGAACTTTTGTCCTACTTCACGGAAGAAAATTTATCCTTGCTGCTAGACAAGTATCGTTCGCTCGGCCCTTTACCCGGTCTTCTTCTCCCTTTTATGAAATCGTTCATTCCGCCGCTTCCCACGTTGGTCATTATAAGCGTAAATGCTGCTGTATATGGGCTATGGCTCGGTTTTTTGTATTCTTGGATCGGCATTGTGAGCGGATGTCTGGTAACTTTTCTCCTTGTGAAAAAGGTTGCAGGGCACCCTTATCTAGAGCGCTGGTCGCAGAAGCCAAAGGTGCAGAAAAGCCTTGTGTGGGCGCGTCGTCAGGCGTTCAACTATGTCTTCCTGCTCAGCCTCTTTCCATTAGGTCCGTTCGTCGTCATTAATATGGCTGCGGGGCTGGTAGGGATGAGATTTCGCTCGTTTCTAGTTGCTGTTGCCGCAGGGAAAGCCGTCATGGTCATGTCGGTTTCTTTTATCGGCCACGATCTTAATGGATTTATTGAGAATCCCTACCGGATTCTATATGTTGTTGTATTCGTAGTCGTATCTATGCTGATTAGCAAAAGAGTGGAGAAGCGTTTTATGTAACCAATGCCGGCATATCCGCCATCAGCATTTCATGAAATTTGGCCGCCGCGAGGGATGGCGTTGTATCTCGGCGAGCAGCGATTCCGATATAGCGTGTTGGAATGGCGACAGTAGGCTTCAACTCGTAGAGCAGCCCGTCCGCTAGTTCTTGGGTTACATAGGATTTGGAGACGAAGGCGACACCTAGGCCAAGTTTGGCAAATTCGATGAGCAAATCAATGCTGCCTAGTTCAATATCGGCTTGAATTGTGACATTTTGTTGGGAGAACCAATGCTCAGCGAATCGTCGGGTGCTGCTTCCGGCTGATAAGAGCAACAGCGGGAATTGGCCGAGATCATGGGCTGTGAGAGGAAGAACGGCCTTATCGCGATAAGCCTCTCCGCCGACGAAGCAGTCCTGCAAAGTCATAATCGCTTGGATCGTTAAAAGGGGATCTTCGGCAGTGGGCAAATGAATCAGCCCAAAGTCGACGGTGCCCTCTTTGACCCTCTGTGTAATTTCGGAGGTTTTACCGTGCGAGAGCCGGATACGAACTTCAGGATACTGCTTATGATACTTGTCCAAATAAGGAAATAAGAAATGCTTGAATAAGGAGTCGCTCGCTCCGATGCGAAGTTCGCCTCCTGTGAGGTCTTTGAGTTGGGACATTTTGCGTTCCCCGGCATCCAGCAGGGCGAAGGACTGCTCGACATAAGCTAGCAGGGCTTTTCCTTCTTCCGTAAGCTCCACCCCCTTGGACAGCCGATGGAAAAGCTTCAGGGACAAGGCTTGCTCCATTTGTTTAATGGCGTAGCTAACGGATGGTTGGGTGATATACAGCTCTTGCGCTGCTTTGGTTAAATTGCCTGTTCTGGCGGCGTGCAGGAAAATACGATACCATTCCAAATGGATCATGATATAGAGCTCCTTTATGGGAAGGTGCTTATTTGGCGATTTCATTTATGCCTAATCCCCTCATTATAATGAGCTTATAGCTTAAGCACAATTGGAGAGGGTGCAGGAGATGAAACCATCATGGATTCAACATGAACCAGATCGAGAAGCAAGATCACCATGGTCGCAGCATCAGGAGGGCCAAACTGTGCGGTTATCGCCGCCTCATGCTCAGATTGATCGGACTTTGCGTATTCCTGGAAGTAAAAGCTTTACGAACCGCGCGCTGATCATCGCCGCACTGGCGAAGGGGACGACACGGCTGCAGGGTGTTCTGCAAAGCGATGATTCTTATTGGTGCATGAAAGCATTGAGAGAGCTGGGGGTCCACATTGACGTGGATGGGGATATGGTGACTATCCAGGGAAATGAAGGGCAATGGGCGATCTCGGATGCAGAGCTATATGTGGGGGCAGCCGGTACGGTTGCACGCTTTTTGCCTGGTGCACTTGCGGTAGGCAGGGGAGTTTGGACGCTAAAAGGAAGTCGGCGCATGAGCGAGAGACCTCTGACTGTGCTGTTAAATGCGCTATCCAGCCTAGGCTGCGCTATCCAGTATCAAGAGAATCCGGGGAGTGTGCCGCTGACTCTGCAGGCAAATGGGTTGAATGGAGGCGAGGTTACGGTGTCTGGTGCAGTGTCCAGTCAGTTTATCAGCGGATTATTGCTGGCTGCACCCTATGCCAAAGAGCCGCTGAGGATACGCATGGATGGGGAGGTCGTACAACGTGATTATGTAGAAATGACGCTGGATATGATGCGGGCATTTGGGGCAAAACCGGAGGTTCAAGATGAGGGGCGAACGATAGCGATTCAGCCCAGTGTCTATGAAGCTCGGACATTATCTCTTGAGCCGGATGTATCTACGTGCGGTTACTTCTGGGCTTTGGCAGCTTTAACGAATGGGCGCATAAGGATTGAGGGGATTTCGGCGCAAACACGCCAGCCGGATATTGAATTGCTGGATGTACTGGAGAAAATGGGCTGTACGATCACTCGCGGCGAGACTTTTGTAGAGGTGCGTGGCACAGCACGCCTTAAAGGGGGATTCACTGTAAGCATGCAGCGCTGGTCCGACCAGACGCTTACGCTTGCTGCGTTGGCGCCATTCGCGGACGGACCTATTACGCTGACTGATGCTGCCCATATTCGGCATCATGAATGTGATCGCATTGTGGCGATATGTCAGGAGCTTCGCAAGCTGGGTATTCAAGTCGAGGAGCACGAAGACGGTTTGACGGTGCATCCCGGACAGCCGCAACCAGCGCTGCTTGATCCTCATGACGACCACCGGATGGCGATGGCGCTATCGCTGATCGGTGCAAGGGTAGATGGTTTGCAGATTTCTGATCCTGGCTGCGTGTCGAAGACGTGCCCTGATTTCTATGAGCGCTGGCGTGATCTCGGCATTGGTGTTGATTTGATCTAACTTGTAGGTTGGTCTGCTGGGTTCAACCGGTTGCTTCATCGAGCAGCACCTGAAGGCGCAGTTTCGGATACAGAACGGACATTTCCTCAGCTTGCTTCTCTAATTTCTTGCGATCAAATGGTTTCGTGAAAATGTCCCGATCCGGCAAAAAGGTCACGCTCGTTCCGGTCTCATGGGTGAATCCGACCGTTTGCAGCTCGCTTTGGGGGATGCCGTGCTTATAAGATTGTTGAAACACACGGCCGTCACGACGAATTTCAACCGAAAGCTTAAGAGACAGCGCGTTGACGATGGGCATGCTGATGCCTTTTTCACTGCCTGGTGCCAAGAATGAGGCACTGGCGCTGAGACGGTTCATGTCCGTGAGAACGGTTTGAACGCGTGGATGGTCTACGCCGGGAAGCGCCTGAACAGGGATGCCTCGACCGTTATCGCCTATGGTTACGCTGCCGTCAAGATGCAGGATGAGATGGATCTCGGTACAGGTCCCATGCAAATGCTCGAGAATGCTGTTCTCGACGACAGCCCAGAGGAGTAGATGAGGGTCATAGCCATCATTGGCTGCTCCCAAGTAGGGATGTGCATTATTTCTGACCTCCGACATGTCAAGGAAATCACTGGTATCGAATAGATCATTTGCCGCAGCAAGCAGTAGGAGGAGCGGAAGTGCACGATGGCCGGGTACTGCGTATTTGCCCCCTCGCTCTTCCTGTACGAGCAGATCAGCGCCAGCTAATGCTTTCATATGATGATAAAGCTGTCCTGTTGTCCCCATATTCAGACGCTCAACGAGCTCTGGGCCGGTAAGCGGCTCTTGTAAAACAGTCCGCAAAATATCCAGACGCTGCTTATGGCCGATAGCGCCAAGAATTTTGGCTGCTTTATCGCTATCCAAGCGCAGAAGCTGATTAACGCCTCTTTCTTGCGGTTCCCAGCGATAATGGGTAGGCCCGCTCTGGAATTGTCCGGAGTAAAAGACCCTGCTTTGTTCCGCATCCGGCAGCTGTTGTTGGGTCATAAATTTGCTCGTATCTTCCTGTCTATGCATGAATTGTTCGATTCGTTGCTGGAGCGTATTCATTTGCGCTTGCAATGCATCTAGTTCGGCTCCATAATCCCGTGGCACAGTCAATTGGATCACCTCATGAATAATTTATTTAATTACGTAATTACGTAATTAAATAATATCATGTGAGATAGAAAATGTATACAATAAAATGAATGAATGCTCTCGATATTTTCTGGGGTCAGATTTGTCTGGAAAAATGTAACAAAAAGACGAACAAATGCTAAGGGGAGCGTTTGTTCGTCTTTTTGTTGAGATTTCATCGTTATGGCTGCTTATAAGCCAACCTCCTGTTCACTCCATGCCCAGAAGCGATGTGCCATATCTTCATCTTGGGCCCTCTCCGAGATGGGCGCTATCTTCTTCTTATACCAATATTCACCGCTGATCGTCTGTACGTCCGGACTGGTGGACAAATAAATCGCCGTTTCCGCACCTTGCGCCGGCGTCAGGAAAAAAGGCCGTAGCAGTCGGTGCACGAACTTGCCAAAGCCGGTGTCGCGATCGACGCCGATGTTCGTGCCGACGGCTCCCGGATGCAGGGCGTTGACCGTAGCTGTGGTGCCCGCTAGTCGCTTGGCCAGCTCACGCGTGAACCAAATATTCGCAATTTTGGATTGCGCATACCCTCTCCACACACTGAACCCCCGCATCAGGTAAGGGTTATCGAAATCGAAGCGCCCGATCTTATGGGCGCCGGAGGAGACGTTCACGATCCGCCCTTGCTGCGCGCGGACAATGGCCTCTAAGAGCAGGTTGGTCAGCAGAAAGTGACCAAGATGATTAACGCCCGTCATGGCTTCGAAGCCATCGGACGTTGTTTGCCGCTTCACGGTGACCACGCCCGCGTTATTGACGAGCACATCAAGCACCTGATGCTTGGCAAGGAAATCTTCCGCGAAGGCGCGAATGCTCGCGAGCGACCCCAGATCGCAAAGCATCAGCTCTATGCGATCGGATCCGCTTTGCTGTCGTGCCTCAGCCAGCGCAAGCTCACCCCTCTGCTTGCTGCGGCACAGCATAATAACATGCGCACCTTTGCGGGCTAGGGCGACAGTGGTAGCGAGTCCCATCCCAGAGTTAGCTCCGGTAACAATAACGGTTGGATGATGCATACGGACGCCTCCTTGGCTTTTTATTCCATTATAGCTTATGGATAGGGGACTCGCATTGTCTGCCTAACGGTATGTGGGTGGGGGGAGACGGATAGGTGAATGATGGGTCGTCGAATATGTAGATAGGTGGATAGATTGGTGAATGGGTAGATAGACAGAATGATGAGAGGAAGATGGGGAGATGCGCAGGTAGATAGATGAGTAGATAGATGGATTGATGGATAGATGGATAGAAAGATGAGTAGATGGATGGGGAGATAGATGAGTAGAATAGATGGATTGATGGGTAGAAAGGTAAGTAGATGCGCAGGTAGATAGATGAATTGGTGGACAGAGCGATAAGCAGATGGATGGGTAGATAGATGAGTAGAATAGATGGATTGATGGGTAGAAAGGTAAGTAGATGCGCAGGTAGATAGATGAATAGATGGACAGAAAGCTAAGTAGAAATGGGGAGATAGATGAGTTGATAGATGGAGTGATGGGCAGAAGGATAAGTAGATGCGTGCGTAGGTAGAATTAGATGAATTGGTGGATAGAGGAGTAGATAGATGAATAGATGGACAGAAAGCTAAGTAGAAATGGGGAGATAGATGAGTTGATAGATGGGGTGATGGGCAGAAGGATAAGTAGATGCGTGCGTAGGTAGAATTAGATGAATTGGTGGATAGAGGAGTAGATAGATGGATAGATGGACAGAGCGATAAGTAGATGGATGGTTAGTTAGGCAGATAAATAGCTAGCGTGCGATAGGGATCGACATGAAGGAATCAAATGAGGTTGTACTACAAGCCATGTTTGAGTTGGGAGTATGTGGTACTAGGGTGACGGAGGTTTGATCGCCGCCATGTGTGCCATGGCACGCGGTCGTCAGGATCCGCGCAAGGATGATCGGCCATCGACGATAAAACCTGCAAATGTGCAGGCTTTTTCCGGAAAATCGTACGAAAAACGAAAATTCCTGCAAATGTGCAGGAATTTTTAGCTTTTTCAGCTTCAAGTTCGGAAAAGGCCTCAAAAGCCTGCAGAAACGCAGGAATTTCATCGTTTAGATGATTTCCAGTATGAAAAAGATGCATAATCGCAGGCTTTCACAAAGTTCAGCCACTCATTTCGCTGTATTCGTACTTTTTGCTAGGGACAAGCGTATCCCTACGAGTCTAAAGAGCTTCCTTTGTCTTTGATTGTAACCGAAAACATAGACAGAAGCAGCGCAGCTTTCAGTTTGACAAGCAAATTCACTGCAACAACTAACCAACGCTACATATGCCAAAATGAATCTGAGTATGCACTGGATGCAGCAGGACTACGATGATAGTCCACAAAAAAAGGGCTGTTCCTAAGTAGTTGTTTCTACTTTTGGAGACAGCCCCTATTGTCTATTCAATTTCTACACCAGAGGTTCCATGCCACGTTCAATCCAACCCTCACGTGTTGGTCCATAGATCTCCGGCACTCGGAGACCGGCTTGACGCATCAAGACGATCATTTCACCGCGATGATGGATCTCATGGGAGATGAGAATGCGCAGGGTTGCAGCATTCTCCCACTGCTCTCCATACATATCGGTGGATTCTGCCAAGGTGGCATCTGTCCACTGGGACTGGATCGCATCAGTAAGGCCGGCAGCTGCAGTGCGATAAGTATCTGCAATGGTTTGGGCAGACGATGGGGCATGGTGCTCCCCAGGCGGCGCCGTGAATGTAAGTCCTGTACGCGAGAGCATCTCATGAATGGTTGTTGCAATGTGCCAGCCCAGCTGTCCGAGCGAGCGGAAATCCGGCGCAATACGTTGTGTAAGTGAAGTATCCGTCAAAGTGTCCAACACGCGCTGAGTCGCTTGTGTTTCATTGTTCCATTCCGCAACGAAATCTTGAATTGTTTTAAACATGGGAGAGCCTCCTTAGAGTTTTTCGCCAGAAAAACTGACGCCGTAAGCATTTGCTTGAGTTTTTCGCCAGAAAAACTGGCATCGTAAGCATCGCTTGAGTATTCGCCAGAACTGGCAGCGTAAGTACTAAGCCTTTCGAGTACTATATCCCTAGTATAGACAACTACTACTGACAACAGGTTGTCAGTGGCTCGAATAGAGTAGAACAATTTTTTCGGCCTTCTCTTTGATGACAGCTGCTATGTGGGGCGGCTGGAGTATTCGTATGCTCGGACCGAAACTTAGCAGCATCCCGTGAAGCCAGGGCTCATCCGGCTGCGTAGCCGTAATCATCATGGAGCCATCCGGTTGATAGTCGATCTGTTTCGGTTGGAAGTAGTCTTCGATTTGAGCCTGCACATTAGGCTGGGCGTGCAGGATAAGTGTAATAAGCGAATGAGGTTCGTGATTGCCCCAGCCGTGCTGGAGCGTCTCTATCGTTTCCGTTTTGCGTTCAAAAGTTTGAGGGAGTACGTTGATTTCCTTCATTCGAGATAGACGGAAGACACGAAAATTCTCGCGAAGCAGACAATAACCATAGAGATACCAACCAAAGCCTTTGGCCACGATGCTCATCGGTTCGGCGGTTCTTATGGATTGCTCGCTTTGTGAAGAAATATATTGAAAAGAAATTTGTTTAGAGTCTTTAATGGCGGTGCGCAGCATATTCAGCTTCTCTTTGTCATGGGTGCCTTCACGCCATGGATTCATATCAATGATCAGTTGGTTATTCGCTGCATGGTGTTCGGATTTGGCGACGAGCGCACCAACTTTGTCCAGCAAGCTGCCGACTTCTTGATCGCCTACGGTGGAACGTATCCCTTTGAGCCCAACAATGATGGATTGAAGCTCTTCCAAGGACAAATACTGACGTTCCAGTCGATATTGATCCATAATTTCATAGCCGCCGTTCAAACCGGCGTAAGAGGCGATAGGAATGCCGGCTTGATTAATGGCTTCGATGTCACGGTACACGGTTCGCAAGGAAACTTCAAAGCGTTCCGACAGCTCCAGCGCGCTGATTCTCTTGCGATTCAAAAGCAGCATCGTAATCGCAAGCAAGCGATCTATTTTCAAAAAAGACACCTCATCCACTCATAATTATTACAAACATACATTCGATTAAAAGAGGAGAAATTCCTTTTCTAGGCAAAAGGAATAACTTGTCAGGTTGCCCTCGGAACAAAGGAAAAACGATCGACAAAGGGAATTACTTACAAATGAAGAAAATGAAGCATGGAGGCGGTCAACCTATGAATGCCAAGTTAAATGAGTGGATTGTGGATGCGGATATCCATACTTTGCAGAAGGCGATGGAAGCGGGCGAGGTCAGTTCCGTGGGGCTGGTTGAGTTGTACCTCGAACGAATAGAGCTTTACGATCATGCGATTCACGCCGTATTAGAAATAAATCCAGATGCAAAGGAGCTGGCTCGACGGCTTGATGAGGAACGTCAGAGTCAAGGCAGCCGCGGACCACTGCACGGCATCCCGATTCTCCTCAAAGATAATATTGATACCGCCGACCGTATGCCTACCAGTGCGGGATCTGTTGCTTTAGCGAACTCGGTTGCGGCTGAAGATGCTTTTATCGTGACGCAATTGCGGAAAGCGGGGGCCGTGCTCTTGGGGAAGGCAAATATGACGGAATGGGCTAATTTCATGTCGGCAGCGATGCCCTCCGGTTATAGCTCGAGAGGTGGTCAGGTTTGGAACCCTTATGGGCCCGGCAAGTTCGATGTTGGTGGCTCCAGCGCAGGGTCAGGCGCCGCAGTGGCTGCCAGCTTCGCAGCAGCCGCGATTGGCACCGAAACGTCAGGTTCCATTGTGAATCCGGCTCATCATAACAGCCTGGTTGGGTTGAAGCCAACCGTAGGCTTGTTAAGCCGAACAGGCATCATCCCCATCTCTCACAGCCAAGACACGCCGGGACCGATGGCAAGGACAGTAGCGGATGCAGCTATTTTGCTAAGCGCACTGACAGGGACCGATGAGCGGGATGCGATGAGCTTGGCAAGTGAGGGAAGAGGCCAGCAAGACTACACCGCTTTTCTCGATGCAAAAGGGCTTCAAGGTGCGAGAATCGGCATCCCTCGCTGGTTCTACAAGAACTTGAACGAGGAGGCGCGCCTCGTGGCCGAGAATGCGATTAAGGTCCTGCGCGAGCAGGGCGCAGTTTTGATTGATCCTGTCTCGCTGCCATGTGAGCAGCAAGCGGCGGCGTGGAATATCGATGTGCTGCGCTACGAATTCAAGAAAGATCTTAACGATTACCTAGCCAAGCTAGCACCCTCCGTCCCCGTGCATTCCTTGGAGGAGGTAATCGCGTTCAATCATGCGCATGCGGATACAGCGCTGGTCTATGGACAAGACATGCTTATCTGGTCGGATGAAACGAGCGGTACGCTGACAGAGGCCAACTATCTGGAAAGTCTGCATGATTATCAGAAGCTTACCCGGGCACAAGGGATCGACCATGCAGTAGCGGAGCATCAACTGGATGCCCTCTTGTTCCCTGGCGATGAGGGAGAAGATATTGCGGCGAGAGCCGGCTATCCGCTGCTGATTGTTCCTGCTGGTTATACGGCTGATGGACCGATGGGCGTTATGTTCGCCGCGGGGGCTTATAGTGAGCCGACACTTATTAAGCTGGCTTATGCTTTTGAGCAGGCTACGCGTTATCGGCAGCCGCCGGTGTTGTAATCGAGAATTTGAAAGCCTCCAACCCCTTGTTAGCGAAGGGATTGGAGGTTTTTTTGGCCTTCATAGAATCGGACAGCTGATGATCATTTCCCGGCTTTAAACCGCGGCGAAGTCTCTGGGTCCAGCGCATATGCTACATATGCTTTGGCGGACTGATCCAATTGTTCATCCGTAGCCTGATATACACCATTCACCGAGAATGGGGTCAAGTAGTGTGTCCCAATGAGATTGCTTGTCGCTTGGAAAGGGCGAAGCAGCTCAGGAAGCGTGTACTGGTTGTAGCCCCCCGGCGCGTAAGCTTTCTCGGGACCTCCTGTAGAGATGGCGATAAGCAGATCTTTGCCATGCAGCTTATCGCCTTGATTGCCGTATGCCCACCCATGGGTAAGAACGGCGTCCAGCCATTTTTTAAGCAAGGGGGGCGAACTGTACCAATAAAAAGGGAATTGCAAGATGATGCGATCATGGGCTTCCAAAAGCTGTTGTTCTGCAGCCACATTAATCTGCTCATCTGGATATACATCGTACAGGCGGTGCACAGTGACGTTCTCTTGTTGTTCCATTTCGCTGGCCAATCGGCGGTTAACGCGGGAGTCGGCAAGGCTTGGATGTGCTAGAATTACTAGAATTTTCATTGAGGTGCTCTCCTTTGATCATTGAATTGCGATAAGCTTCTTCTTCTTCTTCTTCTTCTTCTTCTTCTTGCAATTTTACAGAATACCTCAAGCTTTGTGAATTTATGCAAGCAGCTCAGAGCTGCTTAAAAGGGACTTTTTTGCAAGGGATTGAGGAATATTGATTCTAAAATTCATCAGCCCAAAGTCAATGGCCGCTCCGCATATGAAATGGAAACATTTGAAATAATAAAGCGAATTCAAATGAAAGGTAGGCGTCTGATCATCATGTTTAGAAAAATCACCCCAATTGCTCTGCACAGAGCAGCAATCAGCTTGCTCATCAGCAGTCTTCTCTTAGGGGGAGGAGGCTTAGCCTCTGCGGAAGAGCTTCCACCTCCATCGTCACCACAACCTTCGCAGCAAGGTCAGCTGGTGCAAACGAGGGAAATTGATGTCACCGGCGATGGCAAACCTGATACGGTAGCGCTGATTGGTTCGAAGTTGGACCCTAATAGTCCATACTTCGATAAACTGTACATTGTTGTGTCCGGTCAAGGTCAGCAGCAGGTTGTTATCCCATTGGAGGGCGGATACAATCCGCACATGCAGTTCTGCGATTTCATCGGGGATAAGCTTCCGCAGATTTATGTGGCCGCCGAAACCGGGGGCAGCGGGGGACTCTCTTATTATTACATCTACTCCTTGAAAAATAATGTCCCAACCGCAATTCCCTTGCCTGAACCGCTTCGCGTCAAATCGACCTTTAAGAAAAATTACAAGGTTCTGCTGAAAATCGAAGAGACCGGCAAATCCTTCAAAATCGATCTGATGGACCGCAAGGACGATTATGAGAAATTCGGTATATACAAAGACGGCAAGGTGATTAAGCCTCTTATTGTGAATGTAGACGGGTATGGGGCACTTAAACCCATAGACAAGGATCGAGATGGCATCTGTGAATTAATGGGTATTCAGCGTATTACCGGCATTGCAAATGCTGATACAATCGGTTATGCCAATTCCATATGGAAATGGAAAAAAGGCAAATGGGTCTTGAAAGAAGCTTCCATTACCCAAACACTGCAGCGTAGCCCACGTTAAACGAATCTCATATAACGAGTAAAAACGCCTCCCAAACCACATCTTTCGTGGGGATGGAGGCGTCTTTGCTTCGCGTACGAATTGAAAATTCCTGCGATTGTGCAGTTTTTTTCCTTGAAATTGTATGAAAAATGGAAATACCTGCGATTATGCATGAATTTTAAGCTTTTCCATCCTCTAATCGAGAAAAAGCCTCAAAAGCATGCAGAATTGCAGGCATTTAAAAGAAAAGGCTGCGCCAGCATGTAAAAAGATGCATAATCGCAGGCTTACCTATAGTACAGTCGCACACCACGCCGATGATCGTGCCATTCGCCAGCGATCATTGTTCTATCTTGCAGCTTGCTCACCTGAAATAGTAAATCCGAGTCCATTACGCCCAGTTGCCCTTACGGAACAAAGGCTCACGGGTCCCATCCGCATAGAGGCCATCAATTGACATATCGGCAGAGCCGATCATGAAGTCAACATGGATTAAGCTTTTGTTATAGCCATTTTCGGCTAATTGCTCGGGGCTCATCTGGGTTCCGCCTTCAATTGTGAACGGATAAGAGTTGCCGAGTGCAATGTGGCATGACGCATTTTCGTCAAATAGCGTATTGTAGTAAATAAGCCCGGAATTGGATATCGGAGAATCGTCCGGCACGAGCGCCACTTCGCCTAGATAACGAGCGCCTTCATCCATATCGAGCATTTTGTTCAGCACCTCTTGCCCAACTTCGGCAGTAGCTTCCACGACTCGGCCGTTCTCGAATCTCAAGGAGAAACCGTCGATTAAGGAGCCTTGGTAGCTCAGCGGCAAGGTGCTGCGAACGATTCCGTTCGTGCCACTACGGGCAGGCATGGTGAATACTTCTTCAGTGGGAATGTTCGGAATGAAGAAAGTTCCCGCCTTCGACTCGCTTCCCGCGGCAACCCACAGGTGTTTGGCAGCCAGTTCAATATACAGATCTGTGCCTTCGCCTTTGAAATGCAATTGCTTGAATTTCTTCGTATTCAGCATATCTTGTTTCGCTGTTAGCAGAGCAATGTGCTCATTCCAAGCGGCTAACGGATCTGCTTTATCCACCCGCGTCAGCTTGAAAATTTGCTCCCATAGCTTGATGATACGATCTTGTTCGTTAAGTTCAGGGAAAACTTTGGCGGACCATTCCGCTGTCGGATAGGAGACCATCAGCCAATTGACCTGATTGCTGCGCAAATACTTCAAGAAGCCTTCGCGTGCTGTGGCTGTCGTTTTGCTGGAAATAGCGACGCGCTCTTGATCTACGTCCTTAAGTAAATCGGAATTAGGCGCATAGATTTGTAAAAAGGCTGCGCCATCCCGGGCCATTTCTTCCATGCCATTCGCGCGCCACATCGGGTATTCACGGAGTGTAGATTCCGGTGCATGCTTCATGCGAAGCGCTTTGACTTCATCGTCATCCCAGTCAATCACGACATCTTTGGCGCCGGCGTCATACGCCTTTTTGGTTAGCTTTCGCACGAATTCAGCGCAGGCGATGGGGGTCATGATGACGACGGTTTGATCTTTTTGAACATTTAATCCTACTCGTATTGCGAGTTCTGCATATTTGTCTAAATAATGCTCGAATGTCTCCATCTGACTGGCTCCTTTATATTTTACTAAGAATTAGTGTATGATAGAAAATAAAACTTTAACCTGTGGGAGAAAGGCTGGCGGAATATGGAAACGAAGAGCGTAACAAGCACTCCATCCAATTTCATTAAGAACATTGTAATCGAAGATTTGAAAACAGGCAAAGTCAGCCAGGTCGTTACCCGATTTCCCCCGGAGCCGAACGGTTACCTTCATATAGGGCATGCCAAATCGATATGTCTTAACTTTGAACTTGCGGATGAATTCAAGGGGCTGACGAACCTCCGCTTTGACGATACGAATCCGGTCAAGGAAGATACCGAGTATGTAGAATCGATCAAAGCCGATGTGGCTTGGCTTGGCTTTCAGTGGGACGGATTGTTCTTTGCATCGGACTATTTTGAAGAAATGTACAAACGTGCGCTTGTTTTGATTCGCAAAGGCTTGGCCTATGTGGATGACCAAACAGCGGATCAAATCCGTGAAGCCCGCGGCACTTTAACACAGCCAGGTACGAACAGTCCGCACCGCGATCGCAGCGTAGAAGAGAACGTAAGTCTATTCGAGCGTATGCGCGCAGGTGAATTTAAAGACGGGGAACGAGTGCTTCGCGCGAAGATCGATATGTCTTCTCCGAATATTAATTTCCGTGATCCCATTCTGTATCGTGTGGTGCATGCGCATCATCATAATACAGGCGATACTTGGTGCATCTATCCGATGTACGCGTTCGCTCATCCGATTGAGGATGCGATTGAGGGCGTTACGCACTCCATTTGTACGCTTGAGTTCGAAGATCAACGTCCTTTCTACGACTGGGTGATCCGCGAATGCGAGATGCCGAATGTACCTAGACAATATGAGTTTGCCCGTTTGAATATAACGAATACGGTGATGAGTAAAAGAAAGCTGAAACAGCTCGTTGACGAGAAAGCTGTTGATGGCTGGGACGATCCGCGAATGCCGACCATCTCCGGTTTGCGCCGCAGAGGCTTTACGCCGGAAGCGATCCGCAATTTTGCCCGCGAAATCGGCGTTGCCCGCAGCAACAGCACGGTGGACGCGAAGATGCTGGACCATTTTATCCGTGAGGATTTGAAGTTGAAAGCTCTTCGGACCATGGGCGTGTTGAACCCGCTGAAAGTGGTCATCACGAACTATCCGGAAGACCAAGTCGAGATGCTAGAAGCTGAGAACAACTCCGAGAATCCGGAAATGGGCAACCGCCAAATTCCGTTTTCCCGCGAGATTTATATTGAGCAAGACGACTTCATGGAAAATCCGCCGAACAAATATTTCCGCTTATTTCCCGGCAACGAAGTGCGGCTGAAGCATGCTTACTTCATCAAATGCAATGACTTCGTGAAGGATGAGAACGGCAAAGTCGTTGAGCTTCACTGCACGTACGACGTAGAAACGAAAAGCGGCAGCGGCTTCACAGGCCGTAAAGTCAAAGGAACGATCCACTGGGTGGATGCAAAAAGCGCCGTACCTGCGGAGTTCCGCTTGTACGAACCGCTCATCTTGGACGACTCAGAAGACGAAAATGCTACGTTCCTAGAGAACCTGAACCCGAACTCTTTGCAAATCGTCCAAGGTTTCGTCGAAGACAACATGAAGCAAGCGAAGCCGCTGGATAAGTTCCAATTTTTCCGCCATGGCTATTTCAATGTAGATCCCAAACATACGACTAGCGAGCAATTGGTGTTTAACTTGATTGTTTCGCTGAAAAGCTCGTTCGAAGTGTAAGCGATAGTGTGATAAACGTCCGGCCTCACTGAATAAGTGGGCTGGGCTTTTTTTTGTCTTATTTCATGCATGCTTTTTGCTGAAAATTGCTGTACTATTTGCTTATAGTAGGACGAAAACAAGCTTCCTGCCACGAAGTCTTGTAGGAGATTAGACACATGTCGCTTAGGAGAGTGCTGCCCGGATGACAACCATTTTGGTCGTTGATGATGATCATAATATTTGCCGGATTACGAAGCTGTATTTGGAGAAGAGCGGGTATAAAGTGTTCACAGCTCATGATGGAGAGCAGGCGCTGACGCAGTTCGGGCAGCTAAGCCCTGATCTTATCGTGCTGGATATTATGCTGCCTAAACGGGACGGCTGGTCCGTCTGTCAGATGATCCGGGCCCAAAGTGATGTCCCCATTCTCATGCTGACAGCAAGAGGCCATGTGGACGAGCGGATCGAAGGCTTGCAGATGGGCGCTGACGATTATTTGGTGAAACCTTTTGACCCGAATGAGCTGGTTGCTCGTGTCACGACGATTCTTCGCAGGACGCTGCTTCGCGCAGAGGCTGCTGCACCAGCACATATTTATGAAATCGGCAGCTTGCGTGTCGATGTGTTGTCTCATGATGTGACGGTGGAAGGACAACTGGTGGCGCTGCCCAAAAAGGAGTATGAGCTGCTGCTGTTTTTCGTGCGTAATCCGAATCAAGTGTTTACTCGAGAAGATTTGATTGCGAAGATCTGGGGTTGGGATTTTGAAGGCGAGGACCGTGTCGTGGATCTGTATATCAAGCGCTTAAGGCAGAAGCTGTCTGCACTGACCGAACGCAAAGTAGACTGGGTAATTCGCACTGTCTGGGGTGTAGGTTATAAGTTTGAGGGCCCTGACGCATGCTGAACTCCTTTTATAGAAAGCTTTTATTCGTATATATGTCCATTACGATTGTATCCATTCTAGCGATATCGGGAACGATCGGTTATTCCATGCAGCAGAAAACCTATGATCGCAGCGAGAAGCTGCTGCTTGAGAAGGTGGAGCAAGTGGATGAGCTGGCCAAGGGGCTGCTTGATGGTTCGACACAGTCGAAGGATTTCCGAAGGCAAATCAACAGTATTGAGAAGTCGTCCAACGTTCACGTTGCTGTCGTTAAGCACCCTAAAGTGAATCTGGATAAAGTTCAGTCCATTGGTGAGACTCCTGCACGCAAGGTGTGGGTAGATAAAGTGTTGTCGGGCAATCAGGTAACCGTACGGAGTAATTTTGCCCAGAACAGCACAGTCCAGATGTTGATCGTAGGAAGACCGGTCCTTCAGGACAAAAATGTGATCGGAGGTATTTTCCTATATACACCAATCGTGAGTATTGAAGGAACGATTGATGGGATCAATCGGGCGATTTTAATATCGGCGATATCGATTGCGCTGGTGGCCATGGCGGTGTTGTACTTCGTCTCCCGGCATTTCGTAAAGCCGATACAGCTCATGAGCAAGACAGCGGAGGCACTGGCCCTAGGGGATTTCAGCGGGAGAGTCCCTGTTAGAGGGAATGACGAAATCGCCTCTTTATCGGGTTCGCTGAACCGGATGGCGGGCAAGCTGCAGAAGGTGGAAGAAAGCCGCAAACGGTTTCTCTCCGAAATCTCACATGAGCTGCGGACACCGCTGACCACGATTCGGGCGTCTCTGCAGGGGATTACCGATGGTGTCGTTGAACCGAAGGATGCGAAGGATTTCATTCAAGTGTCGTTACAAGAAACGCTTCGTCTGAGCAGCTTGGTGGATGATTTAATGGAGCTGTCATCGTTTGAGGAGAAGCAGGTGAAGCTCAACTTCCAGCATATTGATGTCACGGACGTCATTGGCCTTGTCGTGACCCAGCTTAAGATGAAAGCCAAAGGCATGGACATAGAGCTGAGTTCTGAGGCTGCTTCACCTTATATGGTGTACGCGGATGTTGATCGGCTTAGACAGGTGTTTATTAATTTGCTGGATAATGCCATCAATCATATTGAGCCGGGATCGGAAGCGGGGATTCGGGTGAAATCGGTCAAAAATGAGCGCTGGATCGAAGTGTGGGATAACGGTCCAGGCATAGCGCCGGAGAAACTGCCGCAGCTCTTCAATCGCTTCTACAAATCAGATGAAAGCCGCAACCAGTCTGGGGCAGGCCTCGGTTTGACGATCAGCAAGCATATTATTGAAGCGCATGGGGGCACGATACGCGTAGAATCGAAGCTTCAAGTGGGGACTGTTTTTAAAGTTTTCCTACCGATCGCAGATGTTTCGCCGCATGACAAACTTATGACATAACTATTGACTAAGATAAGGTTCGTAAGGAAGTTATAGACGAAACCATTTGAGGAGTGAATACTTATGTTGAAAAAATTAACAAGTCTAGCGTTGTTAGGTGCTATTGCTTTATCCGTTCCAGTGGCAGCATTTGCCGAGGATGCTCAAGGGAGTACCACTGCCTCAACGGCCAGCACCTCCCACCCGCTGAAGCAGCTGCTGCAAGATAAAGCGCAAGCACTGGGGATTTCCACGGAAGGCAAAACCAATGAACAAATCAAATCAGAGATTAAAGCTGCGCTTGCTGCCAAGAACACAGAGCGCTTGAATAAAGCGGCTGCGAAGCTGGGCATCAGCACAGACGGGAAAACAACTGAGCAGTTGAAGGCAGATATCCAAGCCGCGGTTCAAGCGAAGCTGCAAGAACAAGCCACGAAGCAGGGAATTAGCACGGAAGGCAAAACGAACAAGGAAATCAAAGCGGATCTGAAAGCAGCGGCGTTGACGAAGCTGAAAGACAAAGCGACCAAAGCGGGGATTGCCTCAGACGGACTGACAGCCAAAGAGATTCGCGCAGCGTTGAAAGCAGGCCATGATGCGAAGAAGGCGGCGGCTGTGAACAAGAAGGCTGCGAAGCTGGGTATTTCTACGGATGGCAAAACGACAGAGCAAGTATTCGCTGAAGTTGAAAGTGCTTTGAAAGCAAAATGGGACAAGAAAGCCCAAAAGTAAATATAGGAATACAGGAACAAACCTCAAGGGCAGCCTTGGGGTTTGTTTGTGTTTGCAGCCTGAGCATGAAGGGGATGTTTCTAGGGTTTAAATATCCGAGTAGCAAGTACGTTTATTATAATGAGGTATTTCGGGAATATGTGATGTGAATATCCTTCGTTTCCGCATCAGGCGCAATAAAATCGAATAGCCGCTCTGCTTCTTCTCGGATGCTATTCAACTGCTCCTCCGAGATGGGACGGAAAAGCGAAATGTTTAAATCGGCCGCTTTGCGCTTCTGTGTCACGGACCAAATGCCGCAGACAAAGCCATCAACCAGCAGTGTGGCGCGAATGATGCCATTGTCTGTGAAGACCAGATGCTTATCGTCATCTTGCAGAATGCGGCTGCGATCGTCGTAAGACAGGAGCATGTTGTCGAACTCCGATAAGAAGCGCATCGGAGCCGGGGTTGCCGGATCCGGCCGAGGGGCACCCGGAAGGTCGAACAGCTCATTTCCTTGCTCGTCGCGGAATGCGAGCAGGCTGGGACGCAGCCGCTCGACGACCTCGCGCAGCCGAGTCAAGCCGGACCAGACCTGCATATCCTTGACAGAGGCAGGTCCGAAAGCCGCCAGGTAGCGCAGCAGCATGGCTCCCAGGTCCGGCTCCTCCGCCAGCGGGCGGCCCAGCCACGCCTCCGCGGTCGTGTGGGCGGCTTGTCCGCTGGCGCCCCAGATGCCGCGCGGCGGCACCTGAACAAGCGGCAAGCGGCAGCGCACCGCTTGCGATAGCGCTGTGGCGTCGCCATGCGGCCACAGGGCTTGGAGGCGCTTGCCGAGCTCACTGAAGGTGAGCGGCTGCGCCTCCAGCAGCGCTCGCCCGGCAGCGGCGAGCGCATCCAGGTCCAGTTCGGCAAGCTTCTTGCCGAACGAGCCCTTCAAGCCTCGCTCCTGCACCGACTGCAGGAGCGGGCGCAGCGTCACGCAGTCGTCTGCCGTGACGAGGTGGAGGGTGGAGCGCATGAGAGCGATGCGCACCATGCTTCTCTCCATGAGGTGCGCAGACAGCTCCTCATGCCGGAACTGCCGCAGTCGAGCCCACAACGCCACGTAGGGCGGGTTGGGAGCCTGCGCCTGCAGGCCGACGAGATGCCGGACCGCTTCGCGGACGGACAGGTCCGAGCGGCTTAAGAGCAATTGCCGGGCGAGAAGGGCCCGGTTAAGGGCGCGCGTGCTCAAGGGCTGGTTTGTTGTCTGCCCGGTTGATTTTGGTTTCGAAATGGTCATCGCAGCACTATCCTTTGGAGGAGATATTCTTGTAACGGTAGGGACTCAGGCCGACGTGCTTCTTAAACATTTGGGAAAAGTAGGAAGCGTTGTGCAAGCCGATAGAGCGGCCGATCTCCTCTATGCTCAAACTGCTGGTCTTCAGCAGCCAGCAAGCCTGACGGATGCGGAGGGCGGTCAAGTATTCGGTAATCGTTGTACCAATCGTTTGCCGGAAGACAGCGGATACATAATTGGGTGAAAGATGAATCGCTTTGGCCAATCGGTTCAATTCGAAATCATCGCTGTAATGTTCTTCCAGCCATTCCATCACTTGTTTGGCAACGAAGGAGCTGGGCCTGTTCGGCGGCGGGGATTGCAGCGAAGTTTCCTCAAAGGCTTTGAGGTGATGAAGCAGCTCCAGCAGACATAATGCCTGTTCTTCCAGCAGCTGCTCTGTTGAAGCATGGTCCATTCGATGCTTGAAATCGGTCAGCTTGCGGAGCGTCAGCTCTTGAGGCAGATGTGTGAATACCTGCATATGCAAAGGTTCTTTCCACAGGCGATGGAAAAAAGCGAGCAGCGCCGGAAACGGAGCCACATAACGTTCAATCGCTGACGGTTCAAATACGAATAAGGTCCGCACATAACGGGATTCATCTTCCAGCTTCAATTGAATGCGGTGAAGCTGGAAAGGCTGGAAATACACCAAATCACCGGGCTTTAAGTCGAAAATTTGTTGGTTCATGATGACTCTGATTTGTCCTTCGTGAACGTACAGCAGTTCCATGCCTTGATGGGAGTGATAGATTTCTTTGAAATCATGCGTTCGGTCGAAGCTATAAGAGCACTGTATGGGGTGCTGGTTCAAATTTAAGTAATTGAGAATTTTCATAGAAGAACCTCATTGGAAAATCGTAATATAACAACATTTTATCATAACCAGACCAAACATAAAGGCTTCTGGATTTGTTAAGCTATCCTGTAAGAAGAATCTTATATGGAGCAGTTAATCCGAGGAGGCTATGAGGATGGATAATAAGGAATTGAGTAAGCGATTGCAAGAGGGGACTTGGCAGGAAATCATGCCGCCGCTGTGGGAAGCGATACAGGCTAAGGTGGACCAAATGATCGTTCAGATCGGTGACAAATCGCCGCATGTGGCTCCTCCTGATACCGGTAAATACGATGATATGCGTCACGATTGGTGGACTGCAGGCTTTTGGCCGGGCATTTTGTGGATTATGTACGATCTGACAGGAAAGCCGCACTACCGTGAGAAGGCTTGGAGCTGGGATGAGCGATTTGAGCAAAAGTCCGTTCAGGATAACAATTTTCACCATGATGTCGGTTTTCAATATTTGCCTACCGCTGTCGTGAAGTACAAGCTGACCGGGGATCAAGCGGGCAGAAGACGCGGCTTGGCAGCTGCCAACTTCTTGGCGGGACGTTATAACATGGCAGGCAAGTTCTTGCGCGCCTGGAATCAGGATAAGACTGGTTGGTCCATCGTGGATAGCTCCATGAATCTCTCTCTTCTATTCTGGGCAGCCGAGGAAATCAAGGACCCGCGGTTTGACATGATTGCCAGAGCCCATGCCGATACCGTTGTGGAACATTTTATACGTCCAGACGGCTCCGTTAATCATATAGTAAGCTTTGATCCCTATACAGGTGAGGTTATCGAATCACTTGGCGGTCAAGGAGCCGGACCGGATTCCAGCTGGAGCCGAGGAGCTGCTTGGGCGCTGCACGGCATGGCGAATACTTACCGCTATACCCAAGATAAGAAGTATTTGCATGCAGCTCAGCGGGTAGCTCATTATTTCCTGGCGATGCTGCCAGACGATTCCGTCCCTCATTGGGATTTCCGTGCGGCAGAGTCGCTTGTGGACGAACCGCGTGATACTTCCGCAGGCTCGTGTGCGGCTTCGGGCTTGCTGGAGCTGGCAGATGCGCTGCCTCCCGTGCAAGGTCGTCCTTATCGGGAAGCGGCGGAGAGAATCATGCTTGGACTCACTCGCCACTACGGGGTGTGGGACAAACCTGATTACGAGGCTATTCTTACTTGCGGCACTGGCAATAAGCCTGCCGATTCCAATATAGATGTATCACTCATCTATGGTGACTACTACTATGTAGAGACGCTGGCCAAGCTGCTTGGCTGGAAAAACAGAATTTTTTAACGGAGGGTCATCATGAAGTCGATCAAGCTTGTAGAAGGCTGGGAGCATTATAAAGGCAGCTTGGGGGGCGCTTGGGAAGTCTGGCGCGAAGAAAAGCTGCCGAACAGCTTTTATCATTTACCCTGGGAAACGGTCACGCTTCCCCATTGTTATAACAGCGCAGACACCGTCGATCCCGATGTGAAATATTATCAAGGACCGGGCTGGTATCGCCATAAGCTCGAGCTTAGAAATCCGTATCCCGCCGGCAGAACGCGGCTTCGCTTCGAAGGCGTAGGGCAAAAGGCAGCGATCTATGTGTTTGATGAGCTGATCCATAGACATGTTGGGGGCTACGATGAATTTGTTGTAGATATCACAGAAGCCTCGGAGCGTGTGAAGGGGAATCCGCTTTACCATACATGTACGCCACTTGCTGTTGAAGCGGATAATTCCCGTGATCTGCAAACGATACCGTCAGATATCAGCGATTTTAATTTGTACGGAGGCCTGTACAGGAATGTGCATCTGATGTATGTGCCCCAGATCTCTTTGGATCGGGTCCATGTTAAGGTCAGCGAGGTTTCTGAGCAACAAGCTCGAATTCAGGTGAACGCCAGACTGTATAATCCAACGAACGCTGCGGAGAAGTTGAAGATAACTACGCTTTTGCGGAATCCGGAAGGTCAAGAAATAGCTCGTTCTGAAGAGATCTGTGAGCCTTGGCAGGGGATGAGAGAAACAGCTTTGAAGGTGATTCAGGCTCCTGCTTTATGGGGGCCGGACCATCCGGCTTTATATACATGCACCGTTATCCTTGAAAGTGTTCATGGGGCAACGGAGCAAACGGAGCGTTTTGGCGTCCGTTACTTTGAATTTATGAAAAAAGGCCCGTTTACGCTGAATGGCAAAAGGCTGCTGCTAAACGGCACTCAGCGCCATGAGGATCATGCCGGCGTAGGCGCCGCCATGACGGAGGAAATGATTCGCACCGAAATGCTGTTGATTAAAGAGATGGGGGCCAATTTTGTCCGGTTGGGCCACTATCAACAGTCCGCACTGGCCTTGGACTTATGTGATGAGTTGGGTTTGCTCGTCTGGGAGGAGATTCCTTGGTGCAGGGGTGGCCTTGGCAATCAGGACTATCAGAAGCAAAGCAAGGATATGCTGGAAGCGATGATTGATCAGCATTATAATCATCCTTCAATTATCCTGTGGGGATTAGGGAATGAAAACGATTGGGAAGGCGACTTCACTTATTTTGATAAAGATGCAATCCGCTCGTTCATGAAGGAGCTTCATGATTATGCACATGAACACGATCCTCAGCGT
The DNA here is from genome assembly GCF_013204855.1 of Paenibacillus alba. Lineage (GTDB taxonomy): Bacteria > Bacillota > Bacilli > Paenibacillales > NBRC-103111 > Paenibacillus_E > Paenibacillus_E alba. Next base: position 173,793 of record NZ_JABMKZ010000012.1, read on the forward strand.
GTAACCGCTATTCGTCGTTGTGAGTTTTGCAAAGATATTGTAGACGTGTACTCGCCATCGATTTGGGCAGGTTGGTATCGTGGCATTTATACGCAATATGAAACGTACAGCCGCAACGAGTTCGAGAATACCGACCGATTCTTCCATATGGAATGGGGCGCGGATAATATGGCTGGACGGCATGTCGAGAAGCCTTATACCGGGTTCAGAGATATAACGGAAGGATCAACCGCAGAGGAGCGTGACGGCGACTTCCTGATGTCTGGGGGAGAGCCACGGGTATCCGTTCTGGGAGACTGGTCGGAAACGTATTTCTGCGATCTCGTGGATTGGCATCTGAAGTCGCAGGAAACCATGGAGTGGTTGACGGGTACGGCTCAATGGGTGTTCAAGGATTTCTCTACACCAGTCCGTCCGGATAATCCTGTCCCCTACGTCAATCAAAAGGGCGTAGTAGAGCGGGATTTTACGAAGAAAGATGCCTTCTACGTCTTCCAATCTTATTGGAGCAAAGAGCCGATGGTGAGAATTTATGGACACTCGTGGAATGTCCGATGGGGTCAGCTTGGCGAGAAGAAGCGTGTGCGCGTGTATTCCAACTGTCCAGAGGCAGAGTTGTTCGTGGATGGGGTCAGCCAAGGTATCAAATTGAGGGATTCGCAGAATTTCCCTTGTGCGGGTCTTCGTTGGGATATTGAGCTCTCCGAAGGAGTCAACCAGCTGAAGGTCGTTGCCCGCAAAGATGACGTGGTAGTCATGGATGAGGTAAGCTTCGAATATCAAGTGGAGAAGTGGCTCTCACCCAACAAGTTGCAGCTCACAGCTACTAGGCTATCGGAAAATAAGGTGTTCTTAGAGGTCAAAGCTTACGACGTGAATGACGTCTACTGTCCTGATGCGTCGAACTTCGTTCGTTTTTCCGTATCCGGAGAAGGTCGATTGCTGGATAACCTTGGCACTGCGCTTGGAAGCCGGTATGTGCAGCTAGCTAACGGGCGTGCAGGGATTTATGTGGAATGTCGGGAAGATGCTGAAGGAAGTGCAGCGGTTACCTCTGATGGCTTGAAGGCTGCAATGGTGATGCTTCCTAAATATGGCCAATTAATTTGACAAGGGGGATCTATGGGAAATCATAGCTCTGAGGAAACTCAACATCTGAAATTATGGTACCGGCAGCCAGCGGGTCAGTGGTCGGATGCCTTGCCGATTGGCAACGGTCGTTTAGGCGGAATGATTTTCGGCAGCGTTGCGGAGGAGAAAATTCAGCTTAACGAGGATTCGATCTGGTACGGCGGGCCAAAGGAAGGCGAAAATCCGGACGCACCGCAATATCTCCCGGAAATTCGCAAGCTGCTTTTTGACGGTGATGTGCAGAAAGCAACGTATTTAGCACGAATGGCCTTGTTTTCTTCGCCGAAATACTATAATCCATATCAGCCTCTTGGGGAAATGAAGCTATTTTTTAGTGGTCTTCAAGGGGAAGTTCATTCCTATCACCGTGAGTTGGACCTGCAAACAGGCGTAGCTCGGACAACCTTTAAGGTTGGCGACACAAGCTATAGCCGTGAACTATTTTCGAGCTATCCCGATCAGATCATGTCGATTCATTTGACCTGCAGCAAGCCGGGCGGTCTTACCTTCTGTGTGAATTTGAATCGGCGCCCTTTTGAAGGAGAGAGTTATGCGCTTTCCACAGACAGCGTTGTTATGAATGGGGAGTGCGGCAAGGATGGCGTGACCTTTTCCGGTATTCTGAAGGGAACAGCGTCCGACGGCGTCATACAGACGATTGGTGATTTCATTTCCGTGGAAGGCGCTTCCGAAGTGACCCTGCTGTTTGCCGCAAACAGCTCCTTCCGGGAACCTGATCCGAAGGCAGCAAGCTTGATGCAGCTCCAAAAGGCCTCAGCCTATACCTACTCGGAATTGAAGCAAAGGCATATAGAGGATTACTGTTCCTTGTACCAACGCGTACAGTTTGGTTTGTCTTCTCCGGTGGAAGTAGCAGCGTCTATTCCAACTGATGAGCTGCTGAAGGCCGTTGAGCGAGGCAGTCAGGAGCATGGAAGGATGCTCACGGAACTGTATTTTCAGTACGGTCGTTATTTGACGATTGCGAGTTCCCGTCCCGGCAGTCTTCCTTCCAATCTGCAAGGAATCTGGAATGAAAGCTTCACTCCACCGTGGGAGTCTAAATATACGATTAATATCAATACACAAATGAACTATTGGCCTGTCGAGGTATGCGGATTATCCGAATGCCATGAACCGCTGTTCGAGCTCATTGACAGGATGCGGATCAAGGGGCGAATAACGGCCAGGACGCTTTATGGCTGCGGCGGGTTTGTCGCTCATCATAATACAAACATTTGGGCCGAAACCAGACCGGAAGGGATTTTGCCGACGAGCGTAATTTGGCCGATGGGAGCCGCTTGGCTCAGCTTGCATGTATGGGAGCATTATGCCTATACCAAGGATGAGGCTTTTCTACGCGAGCGGGCTTACCCCATTTTGAAAGAGGCAGCAGAATTTTTTGTGGATTATCTGACAGAGACTCCTGATGGCACGTGGGTTACAGGGCCTTCCATTTCCCCTGAAAACAGCTTCCTCCTGCCAAATGGCGATAAAGGTGCCTTATGCATGGGGCCGTCTATGGATACGCAGATTGTGCATGCCTTATTTGAAGCATGTATCCAAAGCAGCCAACTGTTGCAGTGCGATGCAGGCTTCCGCGATCAGCTGTCTGAGCGAATGGGGAAACTTCCGCAGCCTCAAATCGGAGCCAATGGCCAGCTGATGGAATGGCGCGAGGATTATGAAGAGGTTGATCCGGGCCATCGGCATATCTCCCACTTATTTGCGCTTCATCCTGGCAATCAGATTGACCTTCATGCGACACCGAAGCTGGCTGAAGCAGCGAAGCTGACTTTGCGCCGAAGGCTTGATAACGGCGGAGGCCATACGGGCTGGAGCTGCGCTTGGATTATCAACATGTTCGCTCGTCTAGGTGATGGGGACTCGGCTTTCGCTTATGTGATGAATCTGTTTGAGAAGTCCACCTATGTGAATTTATTCGATGCGCATCCCCCTTTCCAGATTGATGGAAACTTTGGAGCGACAGCGGGCATAGCCGAGATGCTGCTTCAGAGCCACATGGGCGAGCTTAACCTGCTGCCAGCCTTGCCTGGTGCCTGGGAGACCGGCTACATCAAAGGATTAAGAGCGCACGGTGGCTACGAAGTGGATCTAACTTGGGACAAGGGACAATTAACTGAAGCGACAATCCATGCAGCATGGGATGGTGTTTGTACCGTGCGCACCCAATCGCCAGTTGTCGTGAGGGTGGATGGACAAGAGATCGCCAGCTCCGACGGAGGATTGCTAACGAGCTTCGAGGTGCAGAAGGGCAAGATTTATCAAGTTGTTGGCTAGAGTAGATATGGAGAGGCAAGCCTGCTGGATATATAGCAGGCTTGCTTCTTGTTTTTGGTGGAAGGGGCAGTCTAGGCTGGGGAATCAGGCATAATCCCGGGGAAAGCGCCCCGAGCCAGCCGAAAAGGCCGTCTCAGAAGCAGAAAAGTCCCCAACCCGCCCCGAGCCAGCCAAAAAGGCAGTCTCAGCACGCGAAGTAGGCATAATCCCCGCAAAAGTGCCCCGAGCCAGCCGAAAAGGCCGTCTCAAGAGCAGAAAAGCCCTCAACCCACTCTGAGCCAGCCAAAAAAGGCAGTCTCAGCCCGCGAAGAAATTATCCAGTCATACACTTCCTAGCATGCAGAATTTATGTGTGTTTAAGGAGTGGACCAAGGTCCATAAAGGAGATTCCCTGAAGATTCTTCTTATAAAAAAGCATGAATCAAGAATAACACAGCAAAAGCCAATCCGGAGCGCATATGCCACTTACGGTCTAATCTTTTATAGCGAAACAATCCGGAAACCGGCACTGGGAGCAGGACCAGCAGTGCAAGGAGCCCGCTAATATTATTAAAATCCCATTTAAAACCATACAGGAAGACGGCGACAACATGAAGGACAATTAGGGAGATCGCAATTATAGCAGCAGGGGTATGCCATCGTTTTACGAACCGAAGCAACGCGACGATCCCCTTTTTCAAGTAACTCCATCGATCCCATACGCGTTGTTTGATAGTAGCAGCCAGTACATAATTAGCCAGCACGAAAAACAGTGCCAATCTTGCATTCGAGCCGTAATTTTTAAACGTATGCTCAAATCGGCGGTCGTGCAAAGTAGCGGTTGGAAGATGCAGCAGGCTCCATAATTGCCATACTAAAAGCAGGAAGGCTGCAGCTATCGCAACAAGTAACAAGAGACGTTCTTTCTGAGGGATCCATGATATTTTTTTTGTAAATGAGTTAAAGGGTTGCATCTCCATCCCCTCCTTTGTCGAGATAGGAATAATATAGCTTACTTTTCTGAGAAACAGATGAGATTTGGGAGGAGGGCTCAGGGTGAATAGTTCTGCTGTTGATCGGATTGTTTAGGGCGGGATCATTCTTAAAATTTTCAGTATGCTCTTGAAACTTACGTAACGTAAGGCATTATGATGTGGATACCGGTAAAAACCAGTCTAACCAAGCCGGTCGTATTCCAGAAGTTGCAGAAAGATGAGAGGGAGTTGAAGAGAATGACGAAACAAACACGAATTGGACAAACAGATTTAGTTGTCAATCCAATTGGACTTGGAACAGTCGCTGTAGGTGGGCACAATGTTTATCCTAATTTAAAGGAAGAAGTAGGAAAAGATTTGGTGCGGGCTGCGATCAACCACGGAGTGAATTTTTTAGATACAGCGTTTTTTTATGGAACAGGACGTTCAGAGGAGCTAGTAGGTGAAGTGGTAAAAGAAGCAGGAAAGCGTCATGAACTTATCCTTGCAACAAAAGGAGGCCTTATACTTGTCGGCAATGATGTTGCTATGGATAATTCGCCTGCTTTTTTAAAACAATCCGTTGAAGATAGTTTAAAAGGCTGCAAACAGATTACATAGATTTATTTTATATTCATTTTCCAGATCAGGATACGCCAAAAGATGAGGCGGTTGGAGTCTTAAAACAGCTAAGGACGAAGGTAAGATTAGAGCAATTGGCGTTTCTAACTTCTCACTTGAACAATTGAAAGAAGCAAATAAGGATGGTTATATCGATGTATTACAGGGAAACTACAGTTTGCTGCAGCGTGAAGCGGAACAAGAATTCTTTCCATATACGACAGAGAATAATATCTCGTTTATTCCATACTTTCCACTAGCATCTGGCTTGCTGGCCGGTAAATACAATAAGGACATGACATTCAATGATCTACGCAAAGATATGCCTCACTTTCAGGGCGGTAAATTTACAAAAAATCTAGAAAAGGTAGAGCAGCTCCGTAAAATTGCCAATGAAAAAAATGCCGAAGTTGCTCATATAGTCCTTGCTTGGTATTTAACACATGATTCTATAGATGTTGTCATTCCCGGAGCCAAAAGAGCAGAGCAAGTGCTGGATAATTTAAAAGCATTAGACGTGCACCTGACAGAAGAAGAAATCAACGAAATTGATCGTATTTTTAAATAGCTCACCAAAGGGCTATCCCCGCCACCCGGCTGGGACGAGCCTTTGAGTTGTTCCCGTTCTCCCGGAAAGGTAAAATAAAGGGAAACAATGGCAGAGGAGGGACGGCGATGATTAATATCGGTCTAGCCGGTTGGGGGGACCATGAGCTGGGCGGCAGCAAGGGAAAGCTGAGGGAGTACGGCGCACACTTTCCCATTGTGGAGCTGGATAGCTCTTTTTATGCCATACAGCCGGAACGCAACTACCTCAAATGGCTCCAGGAAACACCCGATAATTTCGGCTTCATTATCAAAGCCTACCAAGGCATGACAGGCCACCTGCGGGGGGAGAACCCTTTTGCCGGTGGAATTGAGCAAATGTTTGAGGTATTTCGGCAGTCGATCCAGCCGGTTCAAGAAGCGGGCAAGCTGAAGTCAGTCTTGTTTCAATACCCGCCATGGTTCGATTGCACCAAAGCGAATGTCGATGTGCTGCGAGATGCGAAAGCTAGGATGGGAGACGTTCCTTTAGCGCTGGAATTCCGCCATCAGAGCTGGTTTACGGAGGAAATGAGGGAAAAGACACTCTCTTTTATGAAAAAAGAGGGCTGGATTCACAGCATCTGTGATGAGCCGCAGGCAGGAATAGGCTCCGTTCCAACGGTACTAGAAGCGACGCATCCGGAGCAAACGATAGTTCGCTTCCACGGACGGAATGTCGGCGGTTGGGTGCAGAATAACGAGGCCAACTGGCGCGATGTCAGATATTTATATCATTACAATCGCCAAGAATTGCTAGAATGGAAGGACTGGCTGCTTCAATTGCAAAAGCAAACGCGAGAGGTTTGTGTGGTGTTTAACAATAACTCAGGTGGACACGCGGCTGGGAATGCCAAGGAGTTGATGGCGATGTTGGGGATTGATTATGAGGGGCTGGCGCCGAGGCAGTTGGATTTGTTTTAGTCGAGGCTGCGTTTCACGCTGCAAAGCTTCCCCATGCGCTTGTGATGAGAACTTCCGTATAGATTGTTCACACCACAAGCAAGCATGGACAGGCTCTGGTTTATGAAATATAGAAGTGCTTTCCTACCACTCAGCCACAGTGCCGTCCGCTTGACGCCAAATGGGATTTTTCCAATTGTGCCCAATGGCTGCCATTTCGCGGACTTTCTCTTCGTTGATTTCGATCCCTAGACCGGGAGCGGTTAGATTCTTCACGAAGCCTTCTTCATATTGGAACACAGAAGGATCTTTCAAATAGTCGAGCAAATCGCTGCCCTGATTGTAATGAATGCCTAGACTTTGCTCCTGAATGAAGGCGTTCGGGGAGCAGGTATCCAGCTGTAGACAGGAAGCCAATGCGATAGGCCCTAGTGGACAATGCGGCGCGATAGCAATGTCGTAGGCTTCGGCCATGGCGGCGATTTTGCGAGTTTCCAGGATACCTCCAGCATGGGAAAGATCGGGCTGGATGATGTCGACGATGCCTTGTGCTAATAGTTCTTTGAAGCCCCAACGCGTATACATGCGCTCACCGGTGGCGATTGGACAGGAGGTGTAGCGGGCGATTTCTTTGAGCGCTTCATTATTTTCAGGCAAAACAGGTTCTTCAATGAACATCGGACGATAGGGTTCGAGTTCCTTGACGATGATTTTGGCCATGGATTTATGAACGCGCCCGTGGAAGTCGATGCCGATCCCGACGTCTTTGCCAACGGCTTCGCGCACGGCTGCGATCCGAGCAATAGCTTCATCTACTTTGCGGATGGAATCAATGTAGTGCATCTCTTCGGTAGCGTTCATTTTTACCGCGGTGAAACCGGCTTCAACTTGCAGTTTGGCAGCTTGGCCAACGTCGCTTGGGCGGTCTCCGCCAATCCAGGAATAGACACGTGTACGGTCACGGCAGGCACCGCCTAATAAATCGTAAACAGGGGCATTGTAAAACTTGCCCTTAATATCCCATAAGGCCTGTTCAATGCCAGAAATTGCACTCGAAAGAATCGGGCCCCCGCGATAAAATCCGCCTCGGTACAGCACTTGAAACATATCCTCGATGCGCATCGGATCTTTCCCGATGATCTGGTCGCTCATTTCCATCACAGCCGCTGCGACGGTATCCGCCTTCCCTTCAACGACAGGTTCTCCCCAGCCGGTGATGCCTTCATCCGTTTCAATTTTCAAAAACAACCATCTTGGCGGCACCTTAAACAGCTCTAACTTCGTAATTTTCACGGTATTCATCCTCTCCTGTATCTAGCAAAGTTTACAACGTACTGAATCTATTGGGCTGCCTGTACGATGCCTTTTACCACTAAGAATATTGATCGCGATATTCCTGCGGGGTCATTCCGTAATGCTTTTTGAAAGCATGGTTAAAGGAATGTGGACGCTGATAGCCCAGTCGTGTAGCAATTTCATAAATTTTGTCTTGACCATTTTTCAGCAAATAGGCTGCTTTATCCATACGCACTCGATTGACATAATCGCTTAAGTTCTCGCCGGTTTCCAGCTTATAGATCTTAGATACGTACACAGGGTGGAGATATACGTGATCTGCTATCGATTGTAAGGAGACATCGCTGGCAAGATGCTGCTCAATGAAGGATCGGATGTCATTAATGAGCGAGACGCGGCTATCTTTTCTCTCTCGATCCATATCTTCCCTCATGCGATGCAGGGAGCGCAAGGACCAATCACGCAATTGGTTTACGCTGCGAAAGGGGATGCCTTCGGTCATTTTCTCATAATCGCCGCCAATAAGCTGGTGCAACGGTCGGCCATTCTTATGAGCAATATAAGCAAACGCAGACGCGACAGAGAAGTAAACTTCCAGCAAATGTTCCTGCGACTCGGAAAATTTCGCTTCCATTTCGTCGAAAATCAAGGAAAGCTTCTCTTCCGTATCCTCCCAGCGGGCCGCTTCGAGAAGATGGTTGAGCGTAGGGGGCTCATATAGTCTTTGCAAAGCCGAAAGCTCCGTCTGGGCGGATTCATCGCCAAGCACCATCAACAATTCATGCTCACTGCCAATTCGCTTGCGAAAGGCACTTAATGAAGCGTTGTACAGGGTTGTGATATCAGCGGGAAACTCTCCCCAACTGCTGAGTAAAATAGAGATTTTACCCTTCAAATAGTTATTTACGGCGGATTGGAGGACGGCTGCTGTTCGTTCAAGCCAAGCAGGGTCTTCCTTCTCAGAAGCTCCCGGCTTCCGTTTCATCATAAAAACTAAATAATCATGGGCGTCTTTCGTAGGCCAGCTGTCGAATTTCTCGGCGAATAGCTCCTCAACCATGTTGCTGATGGCATATTCCATTAAAGATAGACGCCCCATATCATATTCAAGGAAATCGGATTCAAGCCGAATCATCATGCAGACACAGGCTTGCTCATGAAAGTCCGGCAGTTGCAGCATGTGCATTTTCTCGCGAAGAGAGAGCCCGGATAGTTTACGGCCCTGCAGGAGATCATTCAGCAAATTCCCTCGCAGCAGAGGCAAATTTTCTTTGAACGTATAGGCAAGCCGCTGCGTAGAAAAGACTTCCTGCCATTCTTTTTGAAGTTTATCCATCACTCGCCCAACCGTAGCCAGCAAGTCCTTCTCGGTGACGGGCTTAAGCAGATAGTCCTCTGTACCCTGAAGGATCGCTTCTTTGGCGTAGCTGAAATCCGAATAACCCGACAATAGAATGCACTTGGTTTTCTGCCATCTATGGTTAATTTCAGCAATTAGCTGCAGGCCAGTGATACCTGGCATTTGAATGTCTGTAATGACAATATCAATGGAAAACTGCTCGAGCAGTTCCAAGGCTTCTTGTCCCGAATAAGCTTTGAAAATTTGCTCAATACCAAGAGATGCCCAATCGATCGTGGCATGCAGCCGGTCCACCACATGCGCCTCATCATCAACAATTAGAAGTTGAATCATGGTCTACTCTCCTGGATAGCAGGAAGGGTTTCCTGCTGCTTATCTCGCTTCCAAGTCAACACAGCCTTCATGCCCCCTTTTTCTCCTATTTGAAAAGTAAGTCCGGATCCTTCGCCAAATTGATAAAACAACCGGTGATGAACGTTCCATGTGCCACAGCCAATGTCATCAGACATCGGCTGCTCGAGCTGCTTCGCCAGCTTAGTTAAGACTTCTTGGCTGAGTCCACGGCCATTATCTTCGACAATGATACGGTTCCACTCCGCATTCTGCTCCCCTTTGATTGCAATATGATCGCTTTCCAAACTGCGCTCAATGCCATGAATGATGGCGTTCTCTACGAGCGGCTGGAGAATCAGTCTAGGCACGGATTCGTCCAACATCTCTTTCGGGATGGCGATCTCATAGGTCAGTCGATGAATACGAAGCTGCTGAATATTTAAATAGTGGACGACTAAGTTCAGTTCATCCTGCAATCTTACAGCCTGCTTCTCAACCCTTGTGGTATAGCGATAAAACTCGGCCAAATTTTGCGACATGGCCACCACGGATTCCTTATCATCCATCTCCGCCGAGTTGATAATGAAGAATAGGGAATTGTACAGAAAATGCGGGTGGATTTGCGATTGGAGCTGCTTCAATGTAGCTTCACGCGAGCGTATCTTCTCTGCATACACGTCTTCGACCAGAACTTGAATTTGCGTTGCCATTTCATTAAAGCGTTGAATCAGGAAATCAAACTCATTTTTGGCTTTATAATCGATTCGAGCTGATAAGTCGCCTCGTTTCACCTTCTGTACACTTTGGATCATTTTGCCGATAGGAATTTGTACATTCCGGTACAGTAGGAAAGAAGCTAACACACTCATGACGAGCAGGAGGCCGATCGTGATGTAAAATAATTTGCGGGTCATGGTGATGGGAGACAGGATCTTCTGAACCGGCACATAATCGACCAAATACCAGCCTAATTGCGTTGATTTCACATAACTAACCAAATACTGCTGTTGATTGATTTGCGTCTGCATTTGCCCCGAAAGCGGTAAATCAGAACCGATTAATTGCTCTTTGATAGAAGCCGTTATGGCTGGATCTGAAGAGCTGTTGAGAATAGACCCTTGCCCGCCATCTACCAGGAAAGGATCGCTTCGTTTATCTTTCTTATAAACATCCAGCAGCTGAACCATATTCTGAACACTAAATCTTACTTGATACAGCACATTTGTTTGATCCACAGTCTGTGCGCGAATAGGCTCACTGATTTCTCTGATGAACGATCCGATACCTTTATCGCTCTCCCGTACCTCATACGTCCATGTTCGCTGAATCTTCCTATGCCATGGCCAAGTATCCGTGCCATTTACGAAAATACTGGATGACAACACTTGCTTCCCTTTGGGAATGGCAATAGTGAGTTCATTCACCCACCCGCTGGAGACGCTTTGCAGGCTAAGCTTCTGGATCATGCGGGATTGCTCCTTCAGCATGTCATAACTGGGAGAATCGTTCCTATCTATATACTCACGCACGTAGGGATCACTTCCCAAGATCACGGGAGACATGGCTAACCGCTCAACATCCCCGTCCAACTGGTGCATAAAAAAGGACAGCTGGTTCAAGTTGGAAGATTGAATCTGATCCTGAACAACGTTGTTCGTAATATGATTTGTGTAGCTGTAGAGCAAGACGATAGGAATAAGGAGTAGAACTAACAAAATTAAAATTTTGCTGAAAATATTCAGTTTATAGGGCATAGGATGTCACCTTCCACGTATCTGCTAAGCTAACCAACTTAGAAATTAATATACGAGAGATAACATCCAAATGAAAGTCGCTGGCTCCCATATACGCTATTCTCGTCGTTACCCTTTAACAGCACCGGCGGAAAGTCCGCTTACCACATAACGCTGAGAAACTAATGCGATGATGAGAACCGGAAGTGTGATGATGCAAGCAGCTGCCATCAAGGCGCCCCAGTTGATTTCGGAATACGACATGAAGTTAAATACGGCAATCGGAAGCGTCTTTGTTTTGTCACCGGCTAGAATCACTGAGAACATGAAGTTGTTCCACGAGAAAATAAAAGACAGCAGGGATGCCGTAATAACACCAGGCCCGGAGATGGGCAAAATAATACGCAAGAAAACCTGATGATGCGTGCAGCCGTCGATAAGCCCTGACTCCTCAATCTCAGTTGGCAGAGCTTCGAAAAAGGAGATCATAATCCAGATAATAAAAGGCAATCCAACAAGCATATGGCTAAGAATAAGGGCTGTATACGTATCCACCAAATGAATCTTGGAGAACAAGATGAACCATGGGATCAAGAAAGTAATCCCAGGAATAATTCTCGCAACTAAGATGAGAAGACCTAACTTATGAAGGTGATGCCGAGCAATCGCATAAGCAGCAGGCAGTCCTAAAATAAGAGACAGCAAGGTTGATCCAAAAGCAACCAGAAAGCTGTTCCAGATGAATTTCATGAAATCATATTCCTTAAACACGCTGACATAATTATGAAACGTCGGTTTAAAGATAAACAGCTGGCCTGTCGACAAGATTTGTGATTGCGTCTTAAAGGAAGCAAGCAGCATCCAAACGAAGGGGAAAGCGAATACGATTAGGACTAGGAAGGTGAGCAGCGTTTGGGCAATTCGCGGCCCTTTCTTTTTCTTCATGATGTAGCTCCCTCCATTCGTTTGCGCATCCATATCATAAATAAAGTTAGTCCCATTACGAGGGCGAAGAAAATAACAAGCAGCGAAGAAGCCATTCCCAGCTTAAAGTATTGGAAGCCGAGCACATAACCGTATAGATTCAGAGTCTCAGAAGCGAAGTTCGGTCCGCCTTGTGTCGTCGCATAGATGATATCGAAGGTTTTCAAGACATCAATCAAACGCAGCATAGCTGCAACAATAATGGTTGGGCGCAGCAAGGGAAGTGTAATGGAAACAAACTTTCTCCAAGTACTTGCCCCATCAACATCCGCAGCTTCATAAGGATCTGTTGGCAGCGTGGCTAATCCCGCCATAATAATGAGCGCAATCATAGGCGTCCATTCCCAGACATCGACGATAACTAACGAAGGGATGACTTGATTAGGAGAAGCAAGCCAGAGAAGCGGCTGCAAACCAAATGCTTTGAGCATCATGTTGGCTACCCCAATTGTAGGCTCGTAGATCAGCATCCAGACCAAGCCCATGGCTACAGGCGTTGCTACCATAGGGAGAAGGAAAACGGTCTTTACGAGGTTTTTCCCGCGAAACTCCCTGGAAAGCAGCAAGGCGATAGCGATGCCAAGAATCACTTCAAGGGCAAGTGCTGCGAAGGTGAAATAAAAGGTAGAACCGGCAGCATGCCAGAAGCGTTCATCTTTGATTAAGGCGATGTAATTCGACAAGCCAACCCAAAGGGGTGGCGTTGTTGCGGACATGCTCCATTCATAAAAACTGATCCGAACGGTATAGATGATCGGAAATAACATCATCAGCAGGACGAAGATGACGGCGGGTAGTGTATAAATCCATTTTAAGTTGCGGTTAAACCAACTGTATTGCACGCTGCATTCACCCTTCCTGATGCTAATTGGTGCCGTATGAAAGAGGAAAGGGGCCATAAGATGACCCCTTTTCACCCGTATAATCCAGCATTATCTTGTTTTATCTTTGTCCATAATCGTTTGCAGCGCTTGGTTGGCTTTGTCGGCAACAGGTTGAAGATTCGTTTCACCCGTCATGACCTTTTGAACGATCTCGCCAACTGCATCACGCGCTTCGCCTACACTAATAACCGTAGGACGGTCGTGGTCAACGCCTGTTTTGGAGCTTTCCTTGATGATTGGTACGAGTTCAGCCGGGAAGCCGGTTGTGCCTTCCGGTTTATCCCATACGGAAGCACGGGCGCCGGGATTGCCTTTTTGCTGTGTTTTCAACACAACATCTTTGCTTGTGGCCCATTGAATGAACGCCCAAGTCGCATCTTTATTGGCGGATTTGGCATTCATGGCAAGTCCCCAAGATGTAATGCTGTATGGCTTGGAACCTGCTTTACCGCCAGGGAACACGGCAAAACCGACTTGATCAGAGATTTTGGACTTCGTTGGATCAGTGGCATTTTGGTAGAGAGAGTTCGCATCCGTTAAGAAAGCGACTTTGCCTTGGGCAAAGATGCCGAAAGCTTGCGGCCAAGACATATTCAGAACGCCTGGAGGCGCATAGTCTTTCAATAAGGTGCCGTAGGTTGTGAAGGCTTTGAGCGCTTCAGGTGTATTGATGCTGGCTTTGTCGCCAGTCGTGAAGTCTGCACCCTCGGAATACAAGAAGGAAGAAACCTGTGTAACGAGAGGTGAACGCTGGCCCCTGGCTACGAATCCATACATCTCATTTTTGGGGTCGTGCAGCTTTTTGACTGCCGCGGTAAGCTCGTCCAATGTTTTGGGAACAGCAATGCCTGCCTTCTGCAGCAAATCTTTTCGATAGTACAAAATCTCTTGCTCGGTAATAATCGGGATACCTGCTAATTTGGCATCTACGGTCGTTGAGCCAATGGCAGATTTGGAGAAGTCGTTGAAATCGTAATCCTTCGCTTTTTGGGCGAACTCGTCAAGAGGTTGAACCCAGCCGTTTTTGTAGAAAAGCTTGCCTTCTTGCAGAGGGCGATACATAAAGACGTCAGGTGTTGCAGATCCGGAAGTGAACTGAACAGTTAGCTTCTGTGTGAGCTGATCTTCAAAAAAACTTTCAACATTCACTTTGATGCCGGTTTCCTTCTCAAAATCAGGCAGCAAAGGCTTGATGGCTTCTGCCCATGGATGGTTGGCCGTTACTAAGGAGATCGTTTTGCCTGCGAAGGGTTTCGCATTCGCTGTTGCTGCAGCGCTTGGTGCTGTAGTCGATTGCCCGGCCTGATTGGATGTATTGCCGCATCCGGCAATCACTGTTGCAGCCATGACGAACGTTGTACCGACGCCGATCCATTGTTTGAATGATTTTTTCATCTCGTATATGACCTCCCAAGTACTTTGAAATGGTTGTGTTTACATCTCTAAGAGTACCTGATTCCTCTATTCGGTTGATATAACTAAGATTCAACATGGATAACTAGGACTGAAGCAAATCGGGGTATTGCCTGCATTATGATTCAAACCAGCGCTGTTTATTCAAAAGCTGAGCAGACTGTATCCAACAGCAGGACAAAGACACAAAGAGCCTTGACCCTAACGTTAATGTTATCGTTTATGATAGAGGAAGAACAATCCGCAGAGATAGGAAGGGGATTTGAACATGAACATATTGTCGATATCAGGAAGTCTTCGAACGGCGTCGCTGAATACTAAACTTGTCTATGCATTAAAAGATGCAGCGCCACCTGAGTTCAACCTAAGTGTATTTGAGGGAATCGGCAATTTGCCGCATTTCAATCCGGATTTGGACGGGGATGAGCCGCCGACAGCCGTGCAAGCGTGGCGCAAAGCACTGCAAGCAGCAGATGGAATCATCCTCTGTACACCGGAGTATGCCAATGGTGTGCCCGGTGTGCTGAAGAATGCATTAGACTGGATCGTGTCATCGGGCGAGTTCGTCGATAAGCCAACAGCGGTTATAAGTGCTTCGCCGTTAGCGACTGGAGCGGAGAAGGCCCATGATTCACTGTTGCTGACACTGCGTATGATGACGGCTTCTATCGTAGGCTCAAGCATGATTGGGAATGTAAATAAGAAGTTGGATTCAGGCGGTGTTTGGATAGATGAGGAACTTAGGAGTGAGTTAAACGGGCTGATTGGCAGCTTGTCTATATATAAATGATAGATGTTGGAGAGGCTGACTCAAAGCAGATACATCTAAGTTGACAGCTCCTTTTTCTATTTTCAAAGCTTGGGAGTGCAGTTAATGCTCCGCCAGATAAGAGTCCCCAAAGACTTCTATTCGTGAAAAACAGCCGCTTTTTGTATCAATAGGAGCTCATAAAGACTCTTATTGCTTTGATCTGGACCCTCTGTCAAGGACACTTTAAAAAACTCGATTTAACCTAGGCAGCTAACAAAAGATGATTCCTGTATTGCACAGGGGTCATCTTTTTTAATCCCCATTGGTATCGATTATT
>NZ_JABMKZ010000120.1 GCF_013204855.1 Paenibacillus alba
AGACAGGTGGTGCATGGTTGTCGTCAGCTCGTGTCGTGAGATGTTGGGTTAAGTCCCGCAACGAGCGCAACCCTTGATCTTAGTTGCCAGCACTTTGGGTGGGCACTCTAAGATGACTGCCGGTGACAAACCGGAGGAAGGTGGGGATGACGTCAAATCATCATGCCCCTTATGACCTGGGCTACACACGTACTACAATGGTCGGTACAACGGGAAGCGAAGCCGCGAGGTGGAGCGAATCCTTATAAGCCGATCTCAGTTCGGATTGCAGGCTGCAACTCGCCTGCATGAAGTCGGAATTGCTAGTAATCGCGGATCAGCATGCCGCGGTGAATACGTTCCCGGGTCTTGTACACACCGCCCGTCACACCACGAGAGTTTACAACACCCGAAGTCGGTGGGGTAACCCGCAAGGGAGCCAGCCGCCGAAGGTGGGGTAGATGATTGGGGTGAAGTCGTAACAAGGTAGCCGTATCGGAAGGTGCGGCTGGATCACCTCCTTTCTATGGAGACTCGGATCTGATAGATCCAGTCAAGT
>NZ_JABMKZ010000121.1 GCF_013204855.1 Paenibacillus alba
CTTCAACAAAGACGAATTTTGGCCATACGCTGGCGGCTTCCGGATTGGTAAGCCTGATCTCCTTAGTGCAGGCTCTACGGTACGAGATAATTCCGGCGAGCCTGCATTGCGAAAAAGAAAATAGCTATATTTCGTGGAAGGACAGCCCTTTTTATGTGAACAAAGCCAATAAACCTTGGCAGGAAGAAAGGGAGAAGCGGAGAGTCGGAGCAATAAATTCATTTGGGATGAGCGGAACGAATGCCCACATGGTAATAAAGAGTTATCCCTCCCATGAAACGGAGGTGGAGGAAGAAACATTCCCTAGTTATTTGATAGCTCTATCAGCGAAGACGGAACAGGGCTTACAAGAAAAAATAAATGAGTTACGAGAAATGATGACAAGAAAAGAAATCACAACGAAGGATTTGGCAGGCATTAGTTACACACTGTTGGAAGGCAGACGGCATTTTCAGTACCGCTTTGCAGCCATCGTGCAAGATGTGGAAACAACAATAACTGCACTGAATCAAGGGAGCAATAAAGAAAAAGGGCCGT
>NZ_JABMKZ010000122.1 GCF_013204855.1 Paenibacillus alba
GGGAAGGTGTTAATGTCGTTGAAGAAAAAGGACAGCAAGAGCCCATCGTATTGTTCGAACCGCGTAAAAAGAGAACAATGAACTCTCGATTCATGAAGAACCGTGACGAAAGCAATATTCCTGAGCCCATTGCAATAATCGGCATGAGTGGGCGATTCCCGCAAGCGAGAAATATCGAAGAAATGTGGGCGATATTGGAAGCCGGGTTGGATGTGGTGAAGGAAATACCGGGGGATCGTTTTAATTGGCGGGATTATTATGGGGACTCAGAGAAGGATACAGGGAAAACAAATTGCAAGTGGATGGGGAGTATTCCGGGAATCAGTGAGTTCGATCCATTATTTTTTGAAATTTCCCCAAGAGAAGCGGAAACCATGGATCCGCGGCAAAGATTGCTTCTTCAGGAATCATGGAATGCATTGGAAGATGCCGGATATGGGAAAAAACAGATTGCAAACAACCGCATCGGGATGTATGTAGGGGTCGAAGAAGGAGACTACCAACTTCTTGTAAATGGTGAGGGAGGGG
>NZ_JABMKZ010000123.1 GCF_013204855.1 Paenibacillus alba
TCAGGCTGTTGAGAAAATACTTGAACTTTACCAATTCACCGCGTTACTATGAATATAGAGCTATAAAGCCTATTTCATCGAAAGCGCGGTGTTTTTATGCTTTTTACGAATACCCCAAATCCACAGTTAGATTATGAATTTGTTTGTATTGAACACATGGTACCTTCTAATCACCTGTTGCGACAGGTTGAAACCTATATCGATTTTAACTTCATTCTTGACATTGTGCGCCCTTATTACAGTGAGTCGAACGGGCGTCCTTCGCTGGATCCCATTGTCTTTTTTAAAATGCTGCTCATTGGCTACTTATACAATATCCGCTCAGAACGCGAGTTGGAACGCGTCGTGAATGACACCGTATCGTTTCGTTGGTTTTTAAATCTAGGGCTTTCAGGAAAAGCACCGGACCATTCTGTTTTTAGTTGGAATCGGAAAAATCGTTTTAAGGACACGACCGTTTTTCAAGATATATTTGATCGTATCGTGCACCAGGCTATTGGACACAAGATGGTTGGCGGACGCGT
>NZ_JABMKZ010000124.1 GCF_013204855.1 Paenibacillus alba
TGCAAGCCATAGCTTCGGTGGCGTGTTTAGCCCCGTTACATTTTCGGCGCAGAGTCACTCGACCAGTGAGCTATTACGCACTCTTTCAATGGTGGCTGCTTCTAAGCCAACATCCTGGTTGTCTGTGCAACTCCACATCCTTTCCCACTTAACACACACTTGGGGACCTTAGCTGATGGTCTGGGCTGTTTCCCTTTTGACAATGGATCTTAGCACTCACTGTCTGACTCCCGGAATAAAGTTTGTGGCATTCAGAGTTTGACTGGACTTGGTAACCCTTGGCGGGCCCCGCACCCAATCAGTGCTTTACCTCCACAACTCATCTTCCGAGGCTAGCCCTAAAGCTATTTCGGGGAGAACCAGCTATCTCCGAGTTCGATTGGAATTTCTCCGCTACCCCCACCTCATCCCCGCATTTTTCAACATGCGTGGGTTCGGGCCTCCAGTGAGTGTTACCTCACCTTCACCCTGGACAGGGGTAGATCACACGGTTTCGGGTCTACGTCCACGTACTAAAG
>NZ_JABMKZ010000013.1 GCF_013204855.1 Paenibacillus alba
AAACATTTGAAGAAGCTTACCAGAGAGTACACACATACATTGAATTCTACAACCAACGGCGTTTCCACGGAAGTCTGCACAAAATGAGTCCAAGTCAGTACCATGAGGCTTGGAAAGCTAAAAAATTAGAAGCCATAGAAATTTCGGTTTAGTGTGTTTAGAGAAATGAGAAAAATGAAAAACTGCGAGAGCGAGAGCATTTAGCAGATGGACTCCATAATTAAGGGGCCGAACCGAAATCGCTAAAAAGGAAGAGGAAATGCCTGCGATTGTGCAGGCTTTTTCAGTAAAATCGCAAAAAAGGAAGAAATGCCTGCAATTGTGCAGGTATTTCCTCCCTTTTTGAGCTGAAAACGAAAATGAGCCTTAAATTGATGCATAATCGCAGGAATTTACCAATTTTCCACATGAATGGAGCTAAAAAGATGCACAATTGCATCTTTTTACTTACTCCAAGTCAAAGGAAGGAAGTCATTCATTGACTTATGAATTAATGCGCTTGCGGTTCTGGCTGGCCAGCGAAAGAATAGCTACATAAAAAGGCTGGAGATTGAACTTTTTGCCAAATTCGAATTTGTAAGCTGCCGTTTTGGCATCATTGGCTTTGTAGTACGGTGAAGTGATGTAATGAATGGTTAATTCGCTGTCGTCAAAGCCGGTGCCGCCAGTTTCCATCGTTACTTCGTAAATAGAGTCGAGCTCAATGGAGGCTACCCGCGTTTTTTTACCTGTCACACCTTGATGATCAATGAGAATAATTCTTTCATCGGTGACGATGAAGCTATCCCGTACCAGCTTAAATCCGGTCGTTATTCTCTCATTCGGCATGAGATAGATGCCATATTGTCTAGTGAGTTCATCGACGGAAACTTCTGAGAAATTACCTAAAAGTCCATTTAAAAAACCTGCCATTGTTATCCCTCCTCGTTTCATGTTATTCCCATTATTCGACCAAAAGAAGTGGAATCCTTTATCTACTCTCCGTCTTGAGACGGACGGTTAAGCCTACCAGAGACGGTTATACCAGCGCAAGGATGTTGCTATACTTAGAACAATGAATGTCTGGAGGTCCAGGCAGAGAAGTGAGGGAGCACGAGATGAGCGGAATGAACTGGTTTAATGGCATGTGGGAAAGCAAAGGCTGGAATCAACGAGAAATTGATTACCAATGGCCCTCATCGTCTTTTCCTATTATTAACATTCAAACAGGTGGTTTGGGCAAAGGCAGAAAACGGGTGGCCATTGGCGTTATTGCTGTAGGGGATATTGCGATTGGCATTTTCTCAATAGGGGCTGTCAGTGTGGGGGTTTTCTCTTTTGGCGCTGTAGCGATCTCTTGGCTGTTGTCGATTGGAGCTGTTGCGATGTCGAGTTATTTGGCAGGCGGCGCTGTTGCCATTTCGAATTGGTTCTCAATCGGAGCTGTAGCCATTGGGGATACGGCTGTGGGGGCAGTTGCTATCGCTAGGACAGCCATTGGGGCAGTGGGAATTGGAGAAACGGCTTATGGCGTTGTTGCGATAGGTCAGCACGGCTTTGGACTAATTCCACTCACCCATGATGCAATCAAATGGATCACAGGATTATTTAAATCCAACTGAACTGATCTTATGCAGCAAGCTTGCTTCCAACATGCTCCATGCAGGTGATCACTCCCTTTCATGCATATTTACATGCTCCTTTTCTCAACCTATGAAGGATTATAATGTGTCTTTAAAGGAGAAGAGAAGGTATGTGGAAAAAGCTCAAAGTAGTGGCACTAGGTAGCATGGTTGTCATGATGGCGACTACGACAGCTTGTGGGAGTAATCCGAAAAGTTCCAAGCTTTCAGCACCAACGCCAAATTCACCGACACAATCAGGTACAGGCAATACATTAACCCAGAGCTTATCTCAATCTGGCAGCAACGTAATCCAAAGCGGAAACGATGATGCGGTCCTCCCCATTAAAGTAATTAACAATGTCAATTATGTAGCTGCCAGTGAACTTATTCAAACATTAAAGTTCCAGTCAGACTGGGATGCCGCTAATCAGAAGCTGCTCATTGGAGATAATGATGCGAACTACGAATTAACGGTGAACTCAACGAAAGCGATGAAGGACGGTTCAGACATTCAAGTGAGCCAGCCTTTTATCAAAGAAGGGGACACGACGTATGTACCGGTCTCAGCACTGTCAGACTTGTTTCAGGAAGATATGTCTTTTGAAATCAGCAAAAATCAATTGAAGATTCATCCCTCGCCTGTAGCGCCTATAGAGAGTGAGGATGCAGCTGATCCTAGCGGCAGAACTAATGAGCTTGGGTTCGGCGAGGATCCGCAAGATCCATTTAAAGGCGTGAAAAAGAATGAAAGTCCTGTATCCAACAATCTGCTGCTGGAGAATGAGCTTCAGGTGTGGTCTCCTTTAGGACAAGATCAAGTTGTTCCCGTTCTGAAAAACGTTGATGTTAACGCGATGATTGATAAAGGCGAACAATATTTGGGGGTAAAATATAAATTCGGTACAGGTCCCTACCCAGAAACCGGGAAATTCGACTGCTCCACATTTACCCAATATGTATATGGAAAATATGGCATAAAGCTGCAACGATTGGCTCGTCAGCAAGCGGCTCAAGGCACTTTGGTAAGCCGCAAAACGCTCCGCAAAGGGGATTTAATGTTTTTCTATGTGCCGGGTCGTTTTAAAAGCAACAAAACGGTTGGACATGTAGGCATCTACATCGGCAACATGCAAATGCTGCATGCATCCCCGGAGCCTAAAAACGGCGTTCAAATCTCAAATATTGATAAAGCTTACTGGAAAGCAACTTTTCTTCGAGCAAAACGGATTGTATATTGATCGGTTAGCGTCTATCCTTAGGGGTAGGCCTTTTTTTATTTTCTGGAAAATTGAAACAAATCGACAGTTCGTGCGTTTTATCTAATGTAAAGTCTTGGATGGAGGAGGAATAATTCGATGAATATTACCCTTTACGAAAAAATGGTAGATGGAGAGCTGCAAAAAATTAGTGATCGTCCCTGGGATGAGCAGCTGATTTCGGCTTTGAATGTGGCTAATTTTCTTCTGGTTAACGGCAAGGAGTATGAAATGATTGAAGGCAGATTGAATCTGGATTTGAATGTGTTTGAAATTTTATTGGTAACAGTACATTCAGAAGGGGGAGTGAATCGGCCGTGAAGCGACCGCTCAAAGTACTTTCAGCTTCGCTAGGGATTTTGCTTGCCGGCCATTTGCTGCTTCTACCGGCGCATGCCGCGGAGTCTCCGAAGCCGAATGCAGGTTCAGCCAAGCTGGTTGAATGGTCTACGGATGAGGTGAAAGCGTTTTTCGACCCTGCGCTGGATTGGAGCTTGCCGGTTCCTTCCGCGAAAGGGACGGGGGCTGACTCCTCCACATCGGGTGATTCAAGCTCCGGCAGCGGCACGGCACCGATTATCGTGAATCAAGTTAGCGGCGGCAGCGGGTTCGGTTGGGATGATTTGTTATTGTATCATTTGATTTTTAATACAGTAAGCCCGTATTCTTCGAATAACTGGGGAAGCAATCATCGCTCTTCTTATTATCGTTCTAATACACCGTATGTGAGCAAAACGTACCAACCAAGCACATTCACGAATCGTTCCACAACCAAAGCTCCGACAACATCAAGCGGAACAGGAACGTTTACGACGAATAAATCATCAACAGCAAAATCGGGTTCGACAACGGCCAATACACCGAGTACTGCTTCAGGTTCATCTTCTGGGACAAAAGGAACTTCAGGCACTTCAGGAACTTCGGGAACTTCGGGAACTTCAGGAGCTGCAGGAACTTCAGGGACAAAAAGCACCTCAGGCACTTCAGGAGCTGCAGGAACTTCAGACACCGCAGGAACTTCAGGAACAAAAGGAACCTCAGGAACCTCAGGAACCTCAGGGTCCAAAGGTTCTTCGACGAATTCAGGCTCTTCGGGATCGGTCAGCAGCAGTGGAACGTCGTCTTCCAAATCGACTTCAACGTCTTCCGGCAGTATTGGCGGCAAATCAAGCGGATTCAGCTCATCCTCTAGTTCATCATCCAGCTCAGGAGGTTAATCTTGTGGTGTTTGAAGTGATAGGATCACCTTCGCCGGATCGACAAGCTCAAGTGGCGAAGCTGGCCGAACTAGGATTTACTTGGGCAGACCTGGAAACCGAGGAATATTGGATTGATCAGATTGTGCTGATGGAACGAACATCTTACGATGAATTGATTCACGCTGCGCAATGGCTGTGGCGTGTGTTTGATAAAGCCGTCCGATATGTCATAGGAAGCCGCACATTATACAGGCAGTTGTCAATCCCGGAAGTGCTGTGGGATGGGTTGGATCGGCTCCAACCGAACGAAGCGGGCTTTATAAGCCGGTATGCGCGGTTTGATTTTACGGTGAATCAGGATGGCCGAATTAAGCTTTTGGAACTAAACGCGGATACGCCAACCGGATATGTGGAAGCGGCGATCGCGACGCCTTGGTTATGCGGGTCCAAAGGAATCGAGTCCCCCAATCATGCGATGAAAGACCTCGTTCGGGCAGCTTGGGAAATCGAAGCGCCTGACTACGCGGCCTGCACGGCCTATGGCGATCATATAGAAGATACAGGGACAATAGACGCGCTGGTAGCACATAGCGGAAGACAGATGACCTGTGTGGACACTCTGGACCTATGGATTGATGAAGGTGTTGTAAAAGTAGGCAAGGAGCACATCATTACCAAAATGTTTGCGCTTTACCCCAAGGAATGGATGGGAGTAGATGATGGTGGAGAAGCATTCGCCTATGCGATAGAGGAGCAGTTCATACAGCTGTTCAATCCTTTACATGCCGTCATTTTGCAATCCAAAGGCTTACAGGCTTTGATTTGGGGCTTGCATGAAGGAAATGATGCTATCTATACAGCCGATGAACATAAGGCTATTGCAAGTTATATGCTGCCTACCTATACAGAACCGCTGCTCACAAGAGATTACGTGTCCAAATCGATGTTCGGCAGAGAAGGCGGTTCCGTAGAGCTTTATGACGCCAACGGAGACATTGAGGTTAAAGATGAAGCTGGATTCGATACAAGTGTATTTTTTGAGCGTGTATATCAGCAGCGTGCTGATTTGCCGGAGCTTTCTTTTGCTCAGGGGAAGAAGCATTTGTTAACGGGGCTTTTTGTATTAAATGGCACCCCTTGCGGGCTTTTGGGGAGAGCAGGCGGAATGATTACAGGCAATACGAGTCAATTTGTAGCGATTGGAGTGAAGGCACCTTGAATAAAAAGCGAATTTGGATGTTGGTACTTGTCGTTTTTGTACTTTTCCTGATTGCTCGGGCATGCAGCGTTGCTGCGGATAAGAAGCAAGCCGATTCGAGCAAGACGGCATCGGGGGATGCAGCTAGCGTCAGCGGCGTTACTGGGGAAGTACCTTGGGATTATCAAGTTCGGGAAGCAAAGGTCGGAGATTTATTGGATGGCGACATGGTCTTATTGCCGAATAATGAACGTATTTCCAATGATCAGAATTTTGCAACCGGTGAACAGATCTGGGTGTTAAGTTCGATACAGGCGACGATGAAAGCAGATAGTCAAGGTAAAAATGATGTGACCTTGTCGCAATGGAAGCCCATCAAAACGTTCAAAACGAAAGAGGAAGCGGACAAGGATTTGGCTGAGTTGAAGGTTGAAATCAAGACGGAGGTCAAGTTGGTTGGTGTCTACAAAACGGAGCTCGATGGCAAATTCCGCTACTTCGCTGTTGTTGAGCTGCCAACTGGGCAGAAAGTGAAGCAGCCGATCCCAGAAGAGCGCTATACAGATTTCAAAAGCAAGAAGGATGTGCAAGTGATTTTAGAAGAAGTTCATGATTACAGCAATTATGATCAATCTATGGCGAAATTTCGGGGGTGGGCAGAGTGATAGTGTTTAACGTTGTAGTCAGTTTATTCGTGATTGTCCTGCTGCAATTCGGAGGCATGTATATTTTTAGCTTAATGACGCCTTATCGTGAAATGGAGGAGGTCAACAATGGGAATGTCGCTGTAGGCATTTCCATGGGGGGCCAGTTTGTCGCAACAGCGATTGTGCTAGGCATTGCGGCTTATACCAATTCATCCATCTCGCATATGTGCTTATGGTTTGCTGTGGGGTACGTCTGCGTGGTCGCTACTTACTGGGTGTTCGATTGGCTGACGCCAAGGGTGAAGCTGTCTGATCAATTGAAGCAAGGGAACATCGCGGTTGGCACCCTGCTGGCTGCAGTATATATTGGAATTGCGATTGCAGTCAGCAGTTTAATTGTTTAATTGCTAATTCCTATTCGATTGCGATTTGCGTGATTTCGACGTCTTGCAGCTGAGACAGATCCAAGAATTCATTATTGATGTTAATGAGCGGCCGGAAGAAATCGGAGGGATTCGTCATGACGATCCGCCCGACGCGTCCATCGCTCAGCGACACCTTTTTGCCGATAAAGTTAGGAATCATGTTCCGGATAAACACTTGCGTAATTTTCGGATCCAGCTGTCCAAAGCTCATGCGATGCAGTTCTTTCAGAACAATAAGCAGATCACGCTTTTCCTGATAAACACGGTTGCAGATCATCGCGCTATAGACATCAGCTACCGAAATAATTAAGGAATAGGAATGAATTTCGGTGCTTTTCTTGCGCATGGGATAGCCGGACCCATCCATGCGTTCATGATGCTGCAAGGCAACAAGGGCTAAGGTATTATCTTTCATTGAACTCTTGATGATTTCGTAGCCATAAATCGTGTGTTTTTGAATTTCATTGTACTCATCATTCGTCAATTTAGCAGGCTTATTCAGGATATCCGGGTGAATTCTACTTTTACCGATATCATGGAGATAGCCTGCTTTTCCTATATAAAGCGCATCTTTTTCGCTTTTGTTCATCCACTTGGCTATGTAATAGGAAAGCATGCCGACTTGTACACTATGCTGGTACGTATAGTCATCTTGACTGGTTAAGGAAAGCAGCAAGGAAACAACGTCTTTTTCTTCCTGAAAGCTGTCAATTAAAGGATTGAAAGCGGACTCAACAACTTCGTTATCAATTAAACCGCCATCTCCTACGGTAGTGAAGATATCTTTAATGGCTGTAATAGAGTTGCTGAAAGAAGATAATTGCAGGGCATTTGCTTTACGAACGGGAGCTTCACTTGGCTCGTGGCCTGCTCCGATCGTCGTTCTGGGCAGAATATCTACATATTCGACATTGTGGCGATTGAGCATATGAATATCGCCTGCATCCAAAATAGTTCCAGAGGATAGCAAGTGAAGGCCTAACGAATTGTAAGAATCGGAAATCAGTTTATCGCCAACGATTAATTGCAAGACATGAATGTGCATTGAAGTTCCTCTCCTAGGCCTATAATCAGTAGGTATATGGTAATATACTACATCCCAATATAACGGCTGTAAAGACTTTTGGCCTGAATTAAATCATCGGTCCCTTGAATCAAGACACGGCCTCCCGGGAAAATGACCATATGCAAATCAGGCGCAGCTTGAAACTTTAGAAGGAAGCGATTCTTCTCAACCGGTCCGAGAGGTTTCAAACGCTCTTCCCAATCGTCAAGCGACTTGGTGGAGGGGACAATAGGTTGGATCTGGACCGAGTTCCGTCCGCATAAGGATTGAATCGTGTCGTTTTCGAGATGTGCTTCCAAATACTCATATTGCTGCTTCGCGCAGGCAGGACAATCCGACTTCAATGCGCCATCGACCCGAATAGCGGAGTGCTGATTGAACCATAGGTCCCATTGCTGCATTTTGAGATTCAGCTGTTCCTTTGCGCCAATAAGCAGTTTCAGGGCTTCGGTGGATTGAAAGGAAGCAACGACATGAATGATGCCGCCAATGACGCCCGCCGTATCACAGGTTTCAGCTGTTCCGGCAGCGGGAGCCTGGGTAAACAAGCAGCGCAAGCATGGCGTTTGTCCGGGAATGATGGTTAAGGAGACGCCGCGCGAGGCAACGGCACCGCCATAGATCCAAGGAATTCCAAGCTTCATGCTCACATCATTAATGAGAAAGCGAACCGAGAAATTATCGGTGCCATCGAGAATTAAATCCACATCGCTTAATAAGTCTTCAGCGTTCGTGGAATTGAGATCAGTGACGTGAGGTTCGATGGTAACAAGCGAATTGACGAGCTGCAGCCGTCTTGCGGCAGCAATAGCCTTCGGTGTTGTTGTGTTAGCGTCTTCCTCATCATACAGCATTTGCCGCTGCAGATTGCTGGTGTCGACGAAGTCGCGGTCAATTAAACGCACATAGCCGATCCCGGCACGTACCATATGATTGGCAAGTACGGTACCAAGTGCTCCCATGCCAACGATGGCGACGCGACTTTCCCCCAGCTTGCGCTGTCCTTCCGCACCGATCGGGGAAAAGAGGATTTGTCTGGAATAACGGGCATCTACGTGATCTATTTGTTCGTTATCTAAATGTGAATGTGAGTTCAAGATGGCTCATCTCCAATCGAGTCTATTCAGTGGCTGGTATCTCAAGCGGGTTCCAAGGCCCAGTCTGGCTGCCTTTCCACTCGGAACCGTCTTCCCATATCTCTTTTTTCCAAATGGGGACGATTTGCTTCAAACGCTCAATCGCGTAGCGGCTTGCTTCGTAACAATCTGCCCGGTGAGGAGAAGAAACGGCAATCACTACACTCGCTTCTGCAATAGCGACCTTGCCCAAACGATGGGTAATGGCGCATAGCGTGCCAGGCCACTTCGTGTCTATTTCCTGACCGATGGTTTCCATGGTTTTGAGTGCCATAGGGGTGTAGGCCTCATATTCCAGAAGTACGGTGCGCTGCCCATAGGTCATTTCTCGTGTTGTACCGATAAAAGCAAGGGAAGCGCCATGATTCGGATGGTTGACTTTCGCAGCTACGGAGGCGGCATCAATGGTATCGTACGTGATTTCATAGTTCGCGGGTTGCCCTCCAGAGACTGGGGGGATCAGCGCAAGCTCGTCTGCTTCGGTGATGATCTCTTGGCTGCCGGCATAGGCTTGATTTTTGGCGAAGAAGCAAGATTGCAGCGGCTCGGATGCCGCCGGATAAGCAGCAGCGATCTGTTCCTTGAGTTGTTCAATGGAGATCGTTTCTTGCTGAATATCTATGTGTAGGACAGAAGTCCCGAACAGGTCAACCAGACCTGCGAATAGGTGAATGTGAAGTTTCATGGGTCTGCTCCTAATGGCTTATATAGTAGGAATCCCCTACAGCATATCATATTTTGTCCTGAAAATGGTATAATGGGGAAGCCTTTGGAGAGGCCTATCGGAGTCATAAGGATGAAAGGAGATCAGACTTTATGTCATTGGAAACCCACATACAAGTGTCAGACATCCATATAGCAACGGAAGAGTTTACGGTCGCACAAATGGTTGAGCTTGCTGAGCACAAGCTGTCCCTTGAAGCGCGGGTCCCTGAAGTACAGGGGAAAGCTTTTGATTTAAAAGACTGGTATCGAAGTTGGAAAACGAGCCATGCGGGCAAGCCGTTGGATGAACCTACCCATGTTAAAGTAGAGGCTGTGGATGAGTTTCAAGCTCTTATCCCGTGGTCTGAGGCAGAGAAAGCCTTGTTTCTATACGAACAGGACGGACAACCCCTCAAAAAGGGATATCCGATACGACTTTATGTACCTGATGGCAGCAGTGAATGCCTGAATGTCAAAAGCATCGTGAACATCTGGTTTCTGCATGATCCTTCGCTCGGGGAAGAGTCGACCTTCGGGTTCAAAAATCGAGTAACACTGGATGAACTGAAATACAAGAAATGATCATCCTGTTTCCTGCATAAAATTAGACATGCTTGGAACTGGATGAAGCCTGGAAAGCGTGGTGACTGGTTTGTCTGAGCCTTTGCAACGACTAGTAATTTTACATACGAATGATTTACATAGTCATTTTGAACAAATGCCCAAAATCAGCGCCTATTTTGATCGTGTTCGTCGGTTGTGGCCGGCTGATCAGGTGTTGACGCTGGATATCGGCGATCATATGGACCGGATGAGACCCGAAACAGAAGGCACGAATGCGATTGCGAACTTGGAAATTATGAATGCAACCGGTTATGAAGCCATGGTGGTCGGAAACAATGAGGGGCTGACTTTTACCCCGGATTTGCTGAGCGCCGTTGTGAAAAACCATGCGAGGTTTCCTATTATTGGCAGCAACATTATCGATATGGCGACGAATCAGACGCCGGAGTGGATGCAGGTCTCCCTCATTCTTGAGAAATCAGGTCTCCAGATTGGATTAATTGGCGTCACTGCGGCTTATCAAATCTATTACGAGCTGCTAGGATGGCATGTCACAGATCCTGTCGAGGCTGTAGAAGCCCAAATTCGGCTTCTCCGTCCTCAAGTGGACATCCTGATTGTGATGTCCCATTTGGGGCTGAGAATGGACCAGCGGATGGCTGAGGAGCTGGAAGGGATCGACGTGATTCTGGGTGGACACACCCATCACGTGCTGGAGGAGCCGCTTCTTCTGTGCGGCACCTATATTTGTGCGGCCGGCAAGTATGGTCAGTACGCCGGCCACATTGAACTTGCCTACGATTCGGCGCAGCGCCGAATCGTGGAACTGCACGGCCGCGTCGTCCCGATGACGGCGGAACACGAGGAAGACAGCAGCGTGATCGCGCTGCTGGATCACTACCGCATCGCCGGCGCAGCGGCGCTGGATGAGGAAGTGACGCAGCTGCGGCAGCCGCTGCGTCTGGACTGGTACGGCGAATCCCCGCTCGGCAACTTGCTTGCCGCAGGGCTTCGCCGCTGGACCAGCGCCGAAATCGGGCTGGTCAACAGCGGCCAACTCCTTCAGGGACTGAAGGAGGGGCGGTTAACCAAAGGCAGATTGCTGGACATCTGCCCAGGGCCGATCAACCCCTGCCGGCTGCTGCTCAGCGGGGCGGATCTGCTGCAAGCGCTCGAGGAGTCGCTGATCGGCGAGTTCATGGAGAAGCCGATTCGCGGCTTCGGCTTCCGGGGCGAGGTGCTGGGCGTGCTGTGCGTCGACGGGATAACCGTCGAGCTGGACAGCTCGCGCGCACCTTATGAGCGAATTCTTGCCGTGCATGTCGGCGAGAACCTGCTTGAGCTTGATCGTGACTACGTGGTGGGTACGATTGATATGTTTACGTTCGGCTCCGGTTATTTATCGCTAAGCCGTGGGAAAGAAGTGGCCTATATGCTTCCTGAATTTATTCGCGATATACTGGCTTCTGAGCTGCGGGACGAGGAAGCGATCGCCCAAAGCCAAAGCTTGCGGTTCACGGATCGAAGTATTTCGGTGAGCTGAAATTATGTAGTTCATGTAAAGCTTTATCAAAAAAGTTGTCAGATTCACCAAGTTGCAAGTAGAATAGATAATTGGACAGGCTTCATTTTAATAAACTCTCACAATTTAGGGGGAAACCATGCATACTATTTTTGAAGCGATCATCATTGGGATCGTCGAAGGCTTGACCGAGTTTTTGCCCGTCTCATCTACGGGGCATATGATTCTAGCGCAAAGCTTGTTGAACACAGAAAACGACCAAGTGATGAAAACTTTTGATTTTGTCATCCAATTGGGTGCCATTATGGCTGTCGTGATCATTTATTGGAAACGTATTTTATCATTGTTTGGCTTAGTGAAAAGAAAAAGTGAAAGCAGAACCGGCAAGAAATTGAACTTGCTGCATATCCTGATCGGTATTTTGCCTGCGGGTGTGATTGGCTTAAAGTTTAACCATGTTGTCGATGAGAAGCTGTTTAACACCACGACGGTCCTCGTTGGTCTGGTCTTGGGCGGGATTCTGCTGATTATTGCGGAAAAGAAAAAATCCCAGCCGAGTACGATGGTTTTAGATGACTTGACGTATCGTCAGGCTTTCTTCATTGGGCTGTGGCAGCTAGTTTCCATCTGGCCAGGATTCTCGCGGTCCGGCTCGACGATTGCGGGGGGCATGCTGTCTGGCGTAAGCCGCGCAGCTTCTGCTGATTTTACGTTTATCATGGCAATTCCAATTATGTTTGGCGCATCAGGCGTGTATTTTTTGAAAAATTATGACGCTCTCTCTTCCTCGGATTTGCCCTTTTTCGCGGTTGGTTTTATCGTAGCTTTCATCGTTGCTTTGTTAGCGGTTGTTTCCTTCATCAAGTTTGTTCAAAACATGAAATTAACGTATTTTGCTTACTATCGATTTGCCGTAGCTATCGTTTTTGCTCTTTATATGTTCTTAAAGTAATCATATTTCAAATATTTAGCGAACCGCGTCGAATGATGCGGTTTTTTGTGTTGAACTTTTTTGTGAAATCTATTACATTTAGATAGAAAATAACGCTCAGCTAGCGGGGGTCCTTAAATGCTGTTAATGCCGATCAACATGTGTCATCCTGGAATGAGGCTGGCCAAGAATATTTACAACGACGATGGTATGGTGTTGTTGGCCGTTAACGTGGAGCTAACTCAGAGACTAATTGATCGGCTTTTTTCGTATGGTATCGATTATATCTACATAGAAGATTCAAGAACCGACGATGTCATTCAAGAAGACATCATCCAAGACGAAACGAGAACCAGAGCTGTCATCGAAATTCGAAATACATTCAAGAAAGTGATGGAGGATTCGAATAAGCGCGGGGCTGTCAGCTACTATGATATTGGAAGAAATTTTCGCGATGTAATGAGGATGATCATTGACGACTTAAGCGCCCATCAAGGTGCTATGGTTATGCTCAATAATATGAATATTAAAGATAATTATCTTTTCCAGCATTCCGTCAATGTGAGTATTTATGCGATTATGCTGGGGATCAGCTATGGCTACAGCCGCGAGAATTTGGAAACATTGGGTCTAGGCGCTTTGCTGCATGATATTGGCAAAACCAAAGTACCGCTCGGTATCCTGCGCAAGCCTTCGCAATTGACACCAGAAGAGTTCACAGAAATGAAAAACCACACGAATTATGGCTTTCAAATTCTGAAGGAAGAACCGAACATTCCGTTAATTTCGGCGCATTGCGCGCTTCAGCATCATGAACGTGTCAACGGAAGCGGTTATCCGCGTGGTCTGCAGGGGTCGGACATTAATGAATTTGCCAAATGGATCGGGCTCGTGGATTCCTATGATGCGATGACAACGACAAGAGTGTACAGAAGGCCGCTGCTTCCCCATGAAGCCATGGAGCAGTTGTTCGCTGGATCAACGACCATGTACGACCAGAGCCAAATCGCCTTGTTCCGCGACAAAATTGCCATCTATCCACTAGGAATTACCGTGCGGCTGAACACCGGCGAATACGGGATTGTTTCCAAGTTAAACATGGCCGTACCCCAAAGACCAATCGTACGCATCTTGCAGGATGAAGCGGGAACCGTATTGAAAGAGCCCTACGAAATTGATCTGTCCAAAAGACTTTCTGTCTTAATTTCAGAAATTGGCGAAATTAAAGTGGATGATCTGGGGACAGATCCGCATATACCGACACTTCTTTGAGATACAATATAGATAACGAACTAGAAGAACCTGGGCTCCCAGGTTCTTTTTGCGATAATCAAGGGGGTACGCTTGTGAGAGAATCGACGGTAAAAGGGAAGTTCTGGAGATGGGGATATGCCATGCACCGCTTCCGCTGGCTCGTATTGGCCATTGGCATAGTGCTGCTTCTCAGCTTTGCGATGTTTGCCCAGCAAACGCCTGGCATGTTGAAGGACAACGGCTTCACGCCCAAAGGCAGCGAGTCTGATCAGGGCTTCCTCCAGCTGCGAGATGAACTGGGTGTCCCGCTAACGCAGCTGAACCTGGTATATACAGCCGACGGGCTGGATATGACGGAAGAACGCCATCAACAAACGATCATGGCTTCACTGAATGAGTTAAAGCAGCTCCCTTATGTGGAAAGCGTGAAGTTCGTCACGACACCGCGCAATGAAGGTTATCGGAATGTACAAGCTGTCACGTTATCCCTGAAGCTGGATACCGATCCCGCTCTAGAGAAATACCCGGAACTTAAGGGACTTGTGCATCCGCCCAGTGGGATGAAGGTATATGTGACGGGCGGGCCTGCCATTTTGCATGATATGCAGGAAGCCAGCAAGCATGATATTGCTAAATCAGAAGCAATTGGCCTTCCGATTGCCCTTATCGTTTTATTGATTGTATTCGGAACCTTGGTTGCTGCGCTGCTTCCGATGATTGTCGGATTAATGAGCGTAACCTTGACGCTGGGCATCACGTATTTTATTGCGCAGCATCAATCCTTATCGAATTTTCTGCCTAATATGGTGACCATGCTAGGTCTGGCTGTCGGTATTGATTATGCGTTGTTTCTCGTTAGCCGATTTCGGGAAGAACTCAAGCGTCAGAGCAGTGTGGCGGAAGCGGTAGCTATGACATGCCAAACTGCGGGAAAATCGATTTTCTTTTCTGGCATCGCTGTCCTGATTGGATTAATCGGCATGCTGTTCGTTGATTTGACATTTTTTCGTTCCTTATGCCTAGGCGGCGTGATCGTTGTTTCGATTTCCGTAATCGTAGCGAATACGCTGCTGCTTTCTTTATTAGGCATTTTGGGGACAAAAATTAATTCTTTGCAAGTTTTGCCGAAGCGCTTTCGCAAACAAGAAACGTCCCGATTCTGGGAACGTATTGCTTATACCGTAATGAGACGGCCTGTTCTATTAGTTGTCCTCGTAGGCGGTGCTTTGCTGTATATGATGACACCTATCAGTCATATGAAGTTAAGCGTGCCTAATGCGGAAGTACTGCCACCGAACTATGAATCGCGGTACGGGGCTGATTTGCTCAAGGCTGCGTATGATCCGCGCATGACAGGCCCTATTCAAATCGTTGTCCATACGGGAGCCGAGGTATGGGATGAGACATCAATAGGGCTGATTCGTGCCTATAGCGAGCAGGTGAAAGGCGTATCCGGCGTGAAGGAAGTGCAGAGCTTCATTAGCTCACTGGGGCAGCATTCGGATCAAGATTTAGCCACAATGCTGAAGGATGCCAGTGTGAAGTCGAAGATCGAGGACAATCAAATAGCCAAGGGGCATACCGCGTTGTTGATTGTTGTCCCCGAGAAGGACACGGATGACCCTTCTACAGACGAGCTGGTACGCGAGCTGCGCCGTGTAAGCAATGATGGATTGGAGATAGCGGTCACAGGCGGACCTGCTTATCGTCTAGATATTATAGATCGTATCCAGAATGAAATACCGGCGGTACTGATTTTCGTTATGGGAATTACCTATATCGTCCTGCTTTTCGCTTTCCGATCTGTCTTGCTTCCGCTCAAAGCAGTGCTCATGAACATGCTGAGCTTAGGGGCAAGTCTGGGGATTGTGGTGTTAGTTTTTCAACACGGCTATTTGGCAGATCTCTTGCATATCACTTCGATCGGCTATATCAGTGCGACTTTGCCAGTGATTATCTTCTGTGTTGTCTTCGGGATATCCATGGATTACGAGGTGTTCCTCATTTCACGAATTATGGAGGAATACGAGCAAAGCGGTGACAACGATAAGAGTACGGCGGAAGGCCTTAAAAAAACGGGAAGCTTAATTACGAGCGCTGCTTTCATTCTCGTTGTGGTCGTAGGGTCTTTCATTTTCACGGATATCGAAATTATGAAGGCGCTTGGTCTAGGATTGGGTCTTGCGGTTCTAATTGATGCCACGATCGTTCGCGTCATGCTGGTTCCCGCTTTGATGAAATTGTTAGGCGATGCGAACTGGTGGGCGCCAAAATGGCTGCATATCCGAACAGATAAAGCGGCAGATAAGCCGTAATTGACACATACGGTCCTTGTGGCCGTTTTCTTTTTTTTCAATCATAAGTTACAATATAGGGCATAGGTATAGGCATGATAGCAACATTTGGGCAAGTGAATAGGAAATGATAGGTCAGGTGCAAACAGCATGAATATGAATGGAACACACTCCATCTTACCGGAGCTAACCCCGTCTTACGATCCGTGGGATCCGATTCGGTCTTATCGTAAATATGGGAAACATGTATTAACCAGTGTCGAATTGACCATAACAAATCTGTGCAATATGCGATGCGAGCATTGTGCGGTAGGGGATTCTCTTACCATGACAGAAGGACCTCGCATTCCTTTGCCGGTCATTTTGAATAAGCTTGACGAGGTCGAACATTTGGAGACAATCAGTTTGACAGGCGGAGAACCCTCCTATCATATCAAGATTGTCAAAGATTATATGCTCCCGATTCTCAAGTATGCACGCGAGCGCGGCATCCGTACGCAAATCAACTCGAATTTAACCCTTGATCTGGAACGATACGAGCTGCTTGCTCCTTACTTGGATGTGATGCATATCTCGTTCAATTATTTGAATGCCGATGATTTCCATCAGGTCGGCTTTGTGAATGCCCAGCGGCCAGTTGGACAAGAAACCGCGGCTCGGATGTATGAACGGATGGTTGAGAATACGATCGCGCTGAGCAAGGGCGGGCTGTATGTCTCAGCCGAATCCATGATTAATACGCGAACACATGAGAAGCTGCCGCAGATTCACGAGCTGATTAACGAGATGGGCTGTAAGCGGCATGAGGTTCATCCCATGTATGCGAGCTCATTCGCCTCGCATCTGCCGATGGTCTCTCTGGACGAGTTAAGAACGAGTATCCATCGGCTTCTAGACAGCCGCAACCCAGAGATGTGGATGCTGTTTGGGACTTTGCCTTTCTTCGCCTGCAATGAACTGCAGGAGGATCGATTGTTGGTCAAAAGGCTTCGCGAGGAGCCGAACGTAACGGTCAGGAATGACCCTGACGGCCGGAACCGGCTGAACGTTAGCACCTTTACAGGCGAAGTGTTCGTGACGGACTTTGCCAACGAACCGCCATTAGGCAGCATTCACGACGACGGTCTTGATACCATTTTTGCCCGTTGGGAGCATAATCCGTTGAATCAGCGTGTGAATTGTTTCTGCAGCGCGGCTTCATGCTGCGGCCCCAATCTTTTAGTAGCCGATTCGTATTACCGAACTGTTGATTTTAAGAACCGTAAAGCTATTATCTAAATCATCTATTTTGAAGGAGATATACGCAATTGCCACATACGTCCTTTGATTTCGGTACGATAGTTCTCAACCTAGTATTGGTCATTTTCCTAGTTTTGCTTAATGGTTTCTTCGTTGCTGCGGAATTTGCCCTTGTGAAGGTGCGTCAATCGCGTATTCAGCAGTTGGTTAATGAAGGCAGCGGCAAGGCCAAATTTGCCAGTACGGTAACGTCGCAGCTCGATACTTATTTGTCTGCTACCCAATTAGGGATTACACTTGCATCGCTTGGTCTGGGTTGGGTAGGCGAGCCGGCGATTGCTGATCTGATTATGGAACCTCTTTTTCACAAATTAGGTGTAGAAACTTCGGTGTATACAAACGCCGCATCTTTCATCGTTTCATTTGGATTCATTACCTTTCTGCATATCGTGCTTGGGGAGTTGGCACCGAAGTCATTCGCGATTCAAAAAGCGGAGTTAACCTCTCTGTGGCTCTCGGCACCTTTGCTTTATTTCTACAAGATATTTCGTCCGATCATTTGGCTGCTCAATGGAACGGCGAATAAATTTCTGTCCTGGGTCGGGGTTGAACCTGCCAGCGAGCATGAAGCGGCTCATACGGAGGAAGAAATTCGAATTCTGATGGATGAAAGCGTGAAGAGCGGTCACATTGATCGAGATGAAATGGTGCTGTTCGATAATATTTTCGAATTCTCCGAACGGATTGCCAGGGAAGTTATGCTGCCTAGAACGGACATGGATTGTCTGTTTCTGGAGCTTGGCTTTATTGAAAATTTGCGGATCGTCCATGAAACCAAACATACCCGATACCCTGTAGCTACACAGGATAAAGACACCATTGTTGGTTTTGTACATATTGTTGATCTACTGACAGCCGACCCGGATGTCGAACAGGAGATAAAAAGCTTTATCCGGCCTATTCTCAATGTTCCCGAGTCGATGGAAGTCAGTCGTGTTTTGAAATTGATGCAGAAAAAGCATTCTCAATTGGCGATCGTTGTGGATGAATACGGCGGTACAGCCGGACTCCTCACACTCGAGGACATCATGGAGGAAATCGTCGGTGAACTGCATGATGAATTTGATACCGACGAGCGCCCAGGTGTCGAAGTGAAGGAAAAGTATACATCCGTTGACGGGCGCGTTTTGATCGAAGACTTGAATGACATGCTTGATCTTGAAATTGAAGATGAGGATGTGGATTCGATCGGCGGCTGGTTGTTTAAGAAGCTCGAAGGCGCTCCTGTTAAAGGAAAAACCGTGGAGTTCGGCAATCATGTGTTTGAGATATCGGAAGTAGATCGCTTGCGAATCGTACGTATTCACATTACGAAAACAAACCAAGTTAAACCCGGAAATGAATAAGCGGAGGAATCCCTATGTCGCCTAAGACGGCCTTAATTATGGTGCTTGGCATGATTTTGCTTTACGGCTTGTTTACCATAGGGCTTCCCTTTCTACTCGCACTCGTGACGGCTATATTCTTGGACCCGTTGACGAGTCTCCTTACACGTGCCATCAAGGTGAACCGGTTTGTTGCAGCAACCATCATCAGTACATTGTTCACTTTGCTAACCTTGACATTGGTTTACTTCATCGGTTTGAATGTGGTCACAGAGATTATAGATCTCGGCCGCAAAGCGCCAAATTACATGGCTGAAGTCAATAAATATGTCGATCAGGCTGTCTTGAAAACGCAGGTATTCTACGATTCCTTGTCACCGGAAATGGCTGCGCAGGTACAAAGCTGGGTGGAGAAAAGCACAGCAACCTTAACAAGTGCTTTAACCGACGCCCTAACTGGGATTTCCGGATTTTTCTTGAATATGGCAGGGAAAATTCCGAATTTATTTATGTTAATGATCGTGTACGTCATCGCGTTGTATTTATTTATGTATAGCTTGCCTAAGCTGAAAATTGCCTTCCTCTCGATGTTTGAAGAGCAGACCAAAGATAAAATGGAACATGTGCTTGTCTATTTGCGGGAAGCTATTTTTGGCTTCATTCGGGCACAGCTCATCATGGCGGTATTGACGTATTTGGTTACGTTCATGGGGTTATTGCTGCTGAATGCGGAATATCCGCTGGCAATTTCGCTGCTGGTCATGGTCATGGAATTCGTTCCCGTCGTCGGTACAGGACTTGTCTTTATACCGTGGCTTACCTATCAACTGCTGCTTGGACATACAGGGATGGGTATTGGATTATTGATTCTGTTCCTCGTTTTGACGATATTCCGCAGGATTGTAGAACCTAAGGTGTTAAGCGATGCCGTTGGCATTAACGCGCTTGCGGCGCTGATTAGTTTGTATTTGGGTTTCGAGCTGTTGGGGATCACGGGACTATTTCTAGGTCCATTGGTCGTAATTATTTATCAGGCTATGCGCAAAGCAGGCTTGTTGAAATTAAACATTAAGCTGGACTAATCCGGCAGCTTGTTGAAACTGGTTGTCCTACCTATCTCGTTTACATGATCAAAAGTCCTTGCCTTGTTGCTGAACCGCAACCTGGCAAGGACTTTTTTCATTAAAATACCCGTTTAGCTCCCAAATATTTCGGTCCCCAATACGAGTTCATAAGTGCTTGTGGATAAATACCTGCGGAGCGTGTAGCCGATAGGAACTGGCCGTTCCCCATATAGAAGCCGACATGATCCACGACTCCGGGCGCAGCGATTGCGAAGAATACGAGGTCGCCTGGTTGCAATTGGCTTGTGCTGACAGATGTACCGCTGTCAAAAAGTGCCTTGGCGGTCGTCCGATCGGCAGGAATTCCAAATTTCTGAAACATGAAATAGATAAAGCCGGAGCAGTCGAAGCCTGCCGCGGTGCTGCCGCCCCATACATAAGGGACATGCTCATACGTAAGTGCATCTGCGAGCAACGCGCGTTTGGTTATGGCATGGGAAATACTGGTCTTCGTCGTCACATCAACAACACCTGTTTGCGGTAAAAGGTAAGCTCTCTGGTAATCCTTAACAGCTTGTGTCGTAATTGTTCCAAAGTAACCGGTTACCGTTGGATATGTAAAAAATCCGAGGGTTTTCAAATTTTGCTGCAGCTCAGATACGGAGGAACTGCTCATTCCTTGCGTAAGCTGCGTGCTGCTGGCGGCAGAAGCGGCTGCGGCAGATGCAGGCGATACAGGTACTAGACTGCTAACAGAAGCCGTCATTGCCAGTAAGGCGGCTAGAAGTAACTTGGATTTCATCATCATCATTCCCTCCTGTTGTCATTCATGGTGAAATGTCGTGAACTGATCTTATTGTAGCCGCTAACAATCGGATCAGACCAGTTGGAAATGTTGGAAATCATGTGATTTTGGCCAAGTCCTGCTGCATATAACGAACATATAGGCATTTGGCGCTATGGATGATTGCACGAAATTTGAAAATAGAGGAGGAGACCTATGCAATCGCAATTCAAAAAGTATTATCCCTACATTAGTCCTTTTGATCCTTGCCCGCCGGTCCGTGTGAAATTCTATAACACACCACCGCAATTGTATTTGAACTTTCAGCCTCCGGGATTGCCGCAATTCAGCCCCTACGAAGCTTTGAGAAAAGGGACTCTCTGGCCAGCGCTTTACGGACCGTATGAAGCCAAAGCCGTAGAAGGAGTGCGATAACGATGAGCCACGCTATGGTACCTGAGTCTTACTACAAGCAGCTTCATGATCTGCAAGCGGTAGATTTTGTTCTAGTCGAATTGACCTTATATTTGGATACGCATCCTGATGATATAGGGGCTTTGCAGCAATACAATCAATTCGCACAAAAGAGAATGCAGATAGCGAATCAATTCGAGCTGGAATTCGGTCCGCTAATGCCGTTCGGTCACGCCTATTCCAAACATCCGTGGCAGTGGGTAGAATCCCCTTGGCCATGGCAAGTCTGAGAAGGAGGACTAAGCATGTGGATTTATGAAAAAAAGCTGCAATATCCGGTTAGAGTCAGTAAATGCGATCCTCGCATGGCCAAACTTCTGCTTGAGCAATATGGCGGGGCAGATGGAGAGCTTGCCGCAGCACTGCGGTATTTGAATCAGCGGTATACAATTCCGGATAAGGTCGTCGGGCTGCTGACGGATATTGGCACAGAGGAATCAGTACATCATAGATGTAGATGATAATAAATCCTAGTATTTTCTAGGGTGTATCTCAATTTCAAACTGATTTTCTAGACCGCTCCATCGTCCACCTTTCTCTTTAGTGTAGATCACTTTAGAGAGGATAGAGCGAATCATGGCATTTTGTACCTCGGGGTCTTCTTCTAAGAAATAAGACTGGAGAACGTGTTCAATCTTTGGGATCGTCTCCTTAACAGCAGTAGCTTGATTTTCTTCTAAAGTAATTTCCTCTTTCACTTTTTCAATAACGTTATTGATTTCAGTCATCTCTCGTGTGATATCATTCATTCGTTCAAAGAACATTTCATGAGTGTAAACTTTCTTCTCAAGAAGGGTGTACACTTCTTTCTTTTGTTCTGTTAACTCTGAAAGTTTAGTGCCCAATCGTCTTAA
The DNA here is from genome assembly GCF_013204855.1 of Paenibacillus alba. Taxonomy (GTDB): domain Bacteria; phylum Bacillota; class Bacilli; order Paenibacillales; family NBRC-103111; genus Paenibacillus_E; species Paenibacillus_E alba. The sequence goes on from NZ_JABMKZ010000013.1 coordinate 21,602, forward strand.
AGTGTCCTGGTTTACCCTCAGCTTGATGTTATCTTTCTCAAGGTCCTCAGGTCGCGTTTCTAGCCATCGACTCTTATATTCGGCTAACCATTGCTTGAGGCCAAGTATTATCTTCTTTTCCACGATATCAAAATATGACCCTACATTTTTGCAGTACTGTGTAGAGCAAATTAATGAAGGAGGCGTTTGGTTATTTCTCCCTCTGTACGGTTTTCTTTGCATGGCCCCACCACACATACCACACCTGATGATACCGGCTAGGGGGTTTGACAGCTTCTTGCTAGGAGCAGATCTTTGCGGACTTCCGTAAAGAATCTCTTGCGCCTTATAAAAGGTGTCCTCACCAATAATCGCTGGGTGCAACCCTTTTTTATGAAAAAAGTCTGCTAACGATTTTCTAGGTCTACTCTTACTATCACGCTTCTTCTTTAGGGCTCTTTGACCCCACTTCACGTATCCAATGTAATGAATGTTGCGAAGCATACTATTTATCGTAGCGACAATCCACTTCTTCCCTTTTGCAGACGGAATTTGCTTCTCATTCAAGTAAGCTGCTATTAATGCAGTACCCATTCGCTTGGTAGGATCAGGGTCCGTGTATAGGCGAAATACAAGCTCCACGATAGGAGCCTGAGCAGGGTGCTTCTCAAGCGTAAACCCCTTACCAGGCAACTTAACTCGTGTGTAACCGTATGGAGCTATATTAGCTACGTATCTGCCCTCGTCTACGCCTCCCAGTCTACCGTCTTGCTGCCTGCGGTTAATCGTCTTAAACTCTCTACGGCTCATAAATAAACCAAATTCAAAATATTCTTCATCATCTCGATTGAGAGGGTTGTATATTCGCATCGGCGTTACAATTAACGTTTCGGAGAACTTAAAAGCTTGAGCAACAATTCCTTGATCCATCGTGTCGCCGCGAGCGAGACGTTCCACTTCTACAACTAATACGCCAGTCCATCTCTCATTCTCTACGTCCTCAAGCAAGCTGATGACTTCAGGTCTTTCTGTTATTCGTTCTCCAGATATAGGTTTTTCTCTGTATATCTTTGATAAGTTGATATTGTAACGAGTGGCCAAATCGAACAAGATTTTCTCATGACGCTTATATGTATCCCCTTCGCCGCGGGATTCGGCTTCTATATCAGCCCTTGATTTACGTAGATATCCACAGTAACGGCCCTCTGGTAACTTGAACAAGGCAACACTTCCTTTCACGATCTCGAATTCTTGAAGTTTTTTTTGACAAGATGTATATCAAAATACCCACAGGACAAGATGATACTGGGGTGATAATATGCAAAGGGAAAATGATATTTTATTTGTACAAGTAGTAGGTAGACGAATAGTCATACATACCAACGATGAAGCCATCATTGGATCATTGACAAACCAATTAGAAATGTTGCTGACAAATTACGGATTCGAGAAAGCTGACTCGAACAAGTTCGTACAAATGGATAAAATCTTGATCAAGGATAAGAAACAGAAGAAAGTGTTTTTCAATGAAGAGAGGACAAAGTTTTGCCCAATAACTAGGCCTAATATGAAAAAGTTCTTTTGGTAATCTTTGTTCTTTCTTTATGCGATTCGACAAATGTCGAAATTATTGTAAATTGTGTTACACTATTTGCTATATTTTCGACAGCCTTTTCTTACAATACATGTTATATTAATCTCATAGATATATTATAGAAAAAAAGCCCAATTACGACAAAATCCAGTATCATTATGCGAATGCTATGGTAAATGGTTGGAATAATATGGGTTATTTTCAGCGCCATATTTCATGTGTGCGAATTTATCAACCTAGAAAATGGAAAGGGTTGTATTTTTTTGAAAGCATAGGTTTAGTCAGGGCTAAAGTATTTCCCAGGGATCGGTAGAAATCTACCTCAACCATCTGCCTTTATTAAATCCACTCATTCAAGTCATCTGACGTGCATCCAAGAAAGTCTGCTGCCATCTTTCTTTTGATCACAGACAATCTACTCTTACCACTTATAACTTGTGATATGTACCCTTCGGTTACATTTAAGTGATCAGCAAGTTGCGCTTGAGTCATTGATGCTTTAGCGAGTAGCTCAGGCAAATGGCTTTTCCCAATTCGGGGTTCAGCCATGTTTTCACCTTATATTCAGTTTGTTGGAAATAACTTACTTGTAAGGAACGTTTGTTCGTATTAGAATGAGAACAATTACTTATTTTTCAATTTCTCAACTTCTAATTCCAAGTCAGCTAATCTATGGTTGAAGTACCTGGTACTTCCGCGGTTGTCATTTGCTTCTTCCGCCAATTCTTCGACCTTGGCGTTCGTGCTGCCAACCATTTGTATTAATGTTCCTATCATTTCTTCATTTCGGTCGAAACGTTTTTCGATAAGATCGATTTTCTTATCCATCTGTTCAAGAATGCTAAGTATTAAATCAATTTTTTTGTCACTCATTCAATGAACTCCTTTCATAAATTACATAATAGGCTGGTGCTGACATGGAGAAACTTATTCAGTTTTTGGAACATTCAGATGAAAAGAAGTATCTACAATTAATTCAAAATCTTTATCAAATAAGGGATGAAGAACTTAATGAATTTGCTAGTTCCCTTCATTTGTTAGTGCTTCAATCAAATCATCAATAATTTTTTTCTTGTGTTGAGGCAATTGAGAATATTTTTCCAAGACGGCGCTCTTAACTCGATTTTTTGTATCGTTTCCCGCTATTTCTTCCATTTCGATATAACCTGCTCTTTCAAGTAATTCATTTGGTGTTATACCTTTTAAGTATTTTGCTAAAGTCCTTAAATTCTCCGAACTGGTTTTGTGGGTTCCTGATTCAAGTCGATTGATTGTCGAGTGACTAACACCAGAGGCATCTGCCAATTGCCTCTGACTATCATAACCACTCTTTTCACGAAGCCTCGTAACATAAATACCCAATTCTTTTAAATTCACAAATAACACCACCATTTCTATCTTCATCATTATTTTATCAGTTAGTGTCTCAAACATGAAACAAAAAAAATGTTTCATTAGTGAAATTTTTTGTTGCACGCGTGATACGAACGTGTTAATATATGAATGTATCAAGCGTGAGACATGAAAGGGGGAGGCGAGTTGAAAGTCATCCTTATACCCGGTGTTTTGAAACAAATCCAAAATGAACTTAAAATGACAGATCAAGAATTCGCTGAATACTTAGGTGTATCAAGGAGTCAGTTATGGAGAGTGCAGTTGCCAGCGAACCATAAAAACTTTTCACTTGGCGAGGAGTTTATTGCTAAGATTTTGAATCGATTCTCACAGAAGATGTTTGAAGACTTTTTTTTAGTCACGGTGTCTCAAGAGTGTGACAGTGTGACTGCGTAGTTTCACAATAATAAAAAGGAGATGAACAAAGCAAATGGATGAACAACGAATTCGCGAAATCATTCAGGAAGAACTGGCGAGAAAGGAAGCCGCCGCTGTAACGGCAGCTAATGATTCCGCTGATACATTAACGGATTCGATCGTAAAAGCAATCACTGATTCTCTCTCCATTGATGGTAGCTTTCCAAAGCATTCATAATTAGCTCGATATTAATTTTCATCATACTCGCACTTAAGGCAACCATTGATTTTTCGTTATTAATATTTCCTTGCTCATCTTTTAATTTCTGGAACTCTTCATGGATTGTATTAGAAGAAAATGAAGATATATGGCTTACATAATTTTCAAAGAAAAAGTTCTTGAAATCATTAAAATCTCTCGACACGTTCTCACCTCCATTCTGTACAAATTTGGCAAGTTCTACAACTTACAATATTCGACAAGAATGGCAGGGAGTCCTGCAATATAACTCAGCCCAAAGGAGGCGAAATAAATTCTATGGCTGTCCCACTCGATCGGCTGCATACACTGGTTACAGACAATACGAACAGGAGTGATGCAGTTGTGAAGTCAACAGTTGTCGCCACCTATATGATCGAAGGAACGAAGGTTAAAATTTGCAGTGATCACTTCGTAAAAACCGAAGAAGAGAATGAAGAATGCATTAAAGAATTGTACAGACTTGCTTGGTTTATTATAGGCAGAGCAAGAGCAAGGGGGGTAGATGTTTAATTCTCTCCTGCGCTCAAGTGGGACGAGTAGTCTAGTCCAAGTTGATTCAATATTTTCCTGATATCAATCTTGATCTTCTTCATGCCCTTATTCATTCCCCTCATAAATAAAAAGTAACCCCCTGTGCATCAGAGGGTTCAGGAAGGGTGGTGATGGTAGCCGACCGATCAACCCTGTAAGTCATAATTGAATAGTATCATGTCTCGCACGCTTTTTCTGTAAACAAACAGTAACAAATTAGAAAAAAAAGGAAGGAGAATGAGTTGCTTTGAAGACAGCTGTAATGAAATGTGGAGCTATTATGCAAGCGTGCAGAGAACGTGCAGGTTTAACGCAAGAACAGTTGGCCGAGAAATTAAATCTTTCACGGATTTCGGTAATCAACTATGAAAAGGATAAAAGAATACCAAACGCTCCAACTTTGATGAACTGGGTTGCAGCTACTGGATCTCAAGAGGTAGCTGTAGCATTTTTTTGTGGGATGGACGGTTTATCGATCATGCAGAGCATTTTGGGTTTGGTAGGAAGTTAATGTGGAGGGATGAAACAATGTTTTCTACGATGCTTATAAATTCAGGATTTAATTCAGGAGTTGTTTATGCAAGTGGGATAATGAAAGCCCACGATGTCATGAGAATGGCTGCTGACTTCCGCGCTCAGGAAACAATCAGTGCTATGACTCAGCGGATTCTCATTGAAAACGGAGTACCAGTAAACGAAGAAATAGCCACCGCTGGACACGATGACTATTCCGAATTTAATACATATGAAACAAATTGTGACTTTAGTATACCCTCGATGTCTTCGGATGGCAAGGGGGTAATGGTGAATGCCTAAGAATAAGTACGATCCTGATCTTCATTCCAAAAAATTTAACAAGACAAAGGCTACAGCGTTCTTTAAGGCAGTTCTTGGAACGGCAAAAGGAATTGAGCCAGGCAATGGGTATAGTCAATCGTTTTACGTTCAGACAGGCATGGTACGCTGCCACGCATGGGTAGCATCTTATGAAAGAGATATTTATATGCAAATAGGGATTAACGGCCATATCATCGCATCTTATCATTTTGATTTTGATTCATTTGAACCGAATTATAAACGAGTTGACAGTGATTCTCGCCATGAAACGAGAAAAGAATTTCACCGGATTCGTGATGAGTTCAAACAGGAAATGATTGAAAGAGGATTTTTGAGGGATGGACGATAGTTTTAACAATCTCGTGGAGGATGCGCTATGGCGTATCCTGGGCGATGCTGTTAAGCATCAGGGAGGTTTTCCAATGTACATATTTAAGGGTGATAGGGTCCGGCTTGTTTCCGGCAAGACGGGAGAAGTTACCGAAACATGGGGCATAGCACGTACCTTCATACGCTTATTATGTGATTCTGACGGTAAAACTATTCCTGTTTTCGCGACTGATGTCGTCGAAGTGAGACGTGCCAAACCATCAGTTACTACTAAAGGTAATAAACGGGGGAGGTGAAGCACAATGCATGGAATTGATATTAACACTTTATCAGGCGGGGCGGTAGCCGAGCGCATCAATCGGGAGTTACAAAGGGTTGCCGAGAATATCCTTGATCCGAACACAAATGCGGCTGTAGCAAGAACGGTAACAGTCACAATTAAGATAAAGCCGGATGAATCAAGACAAATTGGTGTTACTGACATTCAAATCAAATCTGGTTTGGCTCCAACAAGAGGCATACCTGCGCAATTCATTTTTGATTACGGCAAAGACGGTAAGGCAGTTATGGCCGAGCTTCGCTCCAGTGAACGCAATCAATTTATGGTTGATGACGATGGTGATGTAGCAGACGACCGCGGAAAGAAAGTCGTGAATGGCAACTTTAGATAAATTAAATTGGAGGTAATTCAAATCATGATCAAAGAAGCATTACAGTATGTAATCGAAGCTTTTACCGCTGAGACAAAAGAAATTTCTGGACAGATGTATTCCACTCAACCACTCGCTCTAGTAAAGAAGGCAATGCCAAATGCGGTTCACCTTAATAACTTAACTGGCCTAGTAGATTATATTAAAGCCAATTATGATGAGCAACCGCCTGTCTTAATTCAAGTGGCAAGCCCGACTGAAGTTAACGTTTTGAGCACTTTCAATCGTGACATGAATCGAAACCATCTAATCAAGTCAACTGCTTTGCTGCCTAATATTCCTTTCGAAAAATTTCATGATGTCGAAGCTTTTAATATTTTGCTCCAATCCTGTTTCGTAGCCAACGATCATCGCGATGCTTTGTTAAAGGTTGTAGGAAACATCAAAGAAGAGACAGTTCAATCTGTAGGGGATGATGGCATTTCCCAGCAAGTGACTGCAAAAACAGGTATCGCAACTGTTGCTCCTGTAGTAGTTCCTAATCCAGTTTATTTAAAACCATTCCGAACATTCGTAGAAGTTACACAGCCGGAAAGTGCTTTTGTCTTCCGTATGCAGAATGGACCAAGGGCGGCTTTGTTCGAAGCTGACGGAGGAGCATGGAAGCTACAGGCTATATTAGAAATCAAAAGATATTTGGAGCATGAGCTCCGAACAGAGATTGACAATGGCCGTGTGATTATCATTGCTTAGCTTATATAGCATTCTAGCAGGGATCATTCCTTGCTAGAATGCATCCTAAAAACGGGAGGGATAAGGATGTTACAAGATGCCTTGCAAAAGATAGGTACAGAAATAAGTGCTGAAAAGAAGAATAAGTATGCTCCAGCCGTGGGAAGTTTTTTAATAAACCATTTACGTAATAATCCTCAAGATGCAGGAAATATTTTGACAGAAGGAAAAACTATCGCTGGAAGCCTTAAAGCGATGAGAGAAGAAGCCCAGAAGAATCAGGATGGCGGCATTGGAATGTTGTCGGATGAAGAGGCTTTTAACATTGTTCTAAAATACTATGGAATTCATGTTAATGAAAAAGTCCCTGTAACTATGTCTAAAGTGGCAAATTTTGATATCTCGCTTGATGATTTAATGTAAGGAGGATCGCGCATGAGTGACTTTAATTCTTTCAAATCGCATTTCTCTACTGAGATCAGCTCGTCACTAGTAAAATACGCATTGGGTACGGTATTGAAAAGCAGTCGGTATTTATTTATCCAAAGTTCAGTTGGTATCCAGTATGCATATTGTACACATTGTGAGAAGACACATCTTTCAAAAGAGAAGTTGAAACATAAACAAAAGGAACCAGCCAAATGTCCACATTGCAGATCTGAATGCAAGGTTCAAGCTGTAGGTGTCGGAAGAAAGTACCTTGAGGATAAAGCCGTATTTGTCTGGTACGAGAAATCGAAGAGCGACAAGAAGGCTGTTACAGCCAGAATTATCGAAGTTCGGCGCGATTATAGCGGTGATTTCAAGAAAGTTCAGACTACATACAATTGCAGTCATATGTATTTATTCATGACAGGGCAAAGCCATTATTTCCACAGGATTTATGGTGGATGGGAGAAACGTTCGAGCGCTCATAGCGCATTTGATTATTACTTTTCCGGCTGGAAAAATATCGAGAGGCACATGCTTCCTTCAAACATTAAACATGCTGTAAAAGGAACGCCATTTCAATATTGCACATGGGAGAAATATATCAAGTTCAAGAATCCAACTTATGTTTCTGATATGGTAGAGTTTTTTGATCTTGCTGCAAAATATCCCTGTGTGGAGTATTTGACTAAAGCAGGATTTCAAAAAATGATTCAAGCCAAACTGTATAAACTCCCCACCTATGGTGCAATCCATTGGAAAGGCAAGACGCTTCAGAAAGTATTACGTCTTTCCACAACTGAATTGAAGGAGCTTCGATCCGCATCGTTTTCCTTTGATCCTAAGCATTTGAGGTTTTATCAAAAATATAAGAAAGCGGAAAAGCCTGTAACGCTCTTAGAAGCATTCGTTCTGGCAGAGATTGATGATTCATTTTACAAAGAATATTACATGAAGGACATGTTGAAATTTACAACCAACGAAAATATTCTATCTTATATTTCTAAGCAAATTAAGCAAGGACATTTTACATCGGCGAAGGACGCTCTTAGTGATTGGCGTGATTATCAACGACAGTGTGAAAAACTAGGAATGAGTTTAAAAGAGGATAAATTCCTCTTCCCAAACAATTTGAAAGAGGCTCATCGCAAAAATACGGAACGTATCAAGTTAAAAGAAGACGAAAAAATTAATGAAATGATTAAGCAACGTGTGTCTAATGAATTGAAAGATCTAAAGTTCGAAAATAAAAACTTTATAATCCGGCCTGCTCTATCATCAATTGAATTATTTGAGGAAGGCAAAGCATTGACTCATTGTGTCGGAGATTATAGTGAAAGTTATGCCAAAGGAAGAATGATAATCCTTCTAATTCGACGCAAGTCAAATCCGAACGAGCCGTTCTATACTGTAGAGGCCAAAGATGACAAAATCTTGCAATGTCGAGGCTATGATAACTGCGATATGACAGAAGAAGTAGAATCTTTCATTCGAACTTTTATTTCTAAAAGGCTAAAAAAAGTGGTCTGTAAGCGTCCAGAAATTATCCAGGGGGTTGCTATATGAGCAAGCAAATTGTAAAAAAGACGGAAACTAACATAACGGATCGGACACCGCAGTTGATCGCTGCTGAGATTCGTAGTATAGATACACAAGTTAAAGAGATGGTATTACATGGATCTATTAATATTGGCAAGAAATTAATAGAAGCAAAGACGCTTGTTGCTCATGGTGAATGGGGGAAATGGGTCGTAGCAAACTTAGAGTATAGTCACTCTCAAGTAAACAATTTCATGCGGATAGCTGAAGAGTACGGATCGGTAAATTCTCAAGCACTTGGTAATTTAAGCTTTACACAAGCTGTCGCTTTGCTTGGTATGCCAACTGAGGATAAAGAGGCATTTGTTGAATCAAATAACGTTGAGAATATGTCTACAAGGGAGCTGCAGAAGGCTGTTAAGGAAAAGCAGGAACTTGAGCGTAAGCTGAATGAAGAGCAAGCGAAGGCAGAACAAGAGAAGAAACAGCGAGAAGCGGTGTTTGAACAGTATCAGACCGAGTTGAGCCTTCGAAAGAGCCAGGAGCAACAAATAAACGACCTTCAGCAAGCCGTAGCTTCATCAAAGGATGACAAGACAGCAATTAAGCTGAAGGATGATCTTAAAAGTAGCAAGGAAGCTCATGCTGTATCTATAAAACGCATTAAAGAATTGGAAGATCAACTCAATGCCAAGCCTATAGACGTCCCAGTGAAAGAGATTGTCGAAGTGATTCCTGAAGAAACTCAGAAAGAGCTGGATAGTCTTCGTAAGCGTGAACAAGAGTTGGAGTTAAAAGCCAAGCAGCAAGAAGAAGCGACTGCAAAACAAATCTCAGAAATGAAAGAGCTGCTTGAAAAGAATAACAATACAGCGGCGATCAAGGTTAAGGTTTGCTTTGACACACTTGTTTCTAATTTCAAGGAATTGTTATCAGCTGTTGCAGAAGTGTCAAATGAAGAAGAAAAGGTGAAGTTTCAAGGGGCCATGTCCAAGCTTTGCGACAAGATGAAAGAGCAATTGTAATTCTAATCAATTAATGAAAATTTTGAATGGGAGGGGCGTGCATGCAGGATACGAACCTTAGACCGTCCCTAGACAGTTTATTTGATCAGTATGAGGATATCGGTGGACCGGAAACGTTCGGTCCAAATGGAACTGCAATTATTCTGGCGATCTGGAGAAAGTCAAAGAGGCTTGGATGGATTCAAACCTTTCACCTAACCAATACTGAGCTACATTATCAAACGGGTATAAAAAGCAGAGGGACAATTAATTTGTATCGAGAAATGCTTGCAGAAGCTGGAATTATAAAATACGTTGCTCCACCGCGCGGACAGTCGAGAGGCGAGTATTCAATTAATTTCGCCATTAATAAAATGGAAAAAGTTGTTCAAAATATGAACAACTTTGTAGACAACTATACAGAAGTGGTTCAAGAAATGGACAACTTACCGTCCGTTTTGGGGGAAGTAGTCCAAAATACGGACAACTTCAATGACACTGTATTAAGAGATACTATTACTACCATTAAAACTGTTCCGAATCCATTTGAGTTCCTTTTCGAAGAATATTGCAAGCTTCACAATAAATTAGACATTCATGTAAAGACTCCTGATGTTAGTCTAATGCAGTCCATGGTCTCACAAAACATATCTGTGTTCCTCATGGTTAACACAATGAAAGCTCTACACAAGGAACGCACAGCAAAAGGCACGAAGATTAGCGGATTTGCATATTACAAAGAGGCCATTCTAGAAGCTTGGGAATCGTTTAAAGCCATAACTGACGGGGTGCCAGCCCCCGTAGTCGCTCTTGGTGGAGAGTCTATAACTGATGGAGCGCCGATCTCCACAGTCGCCCTTGGATCATCCTCTAAACGTACAAAGCAGCAACAAGAACTTGATGATTTACGCCGAAGGGCAGAGGAGGAACGGCAGCGTGAAAAAGTCAGAAGTGTATGATCTCATGTTTGAAATTAAAGCCAATTACGCACCGTTCGTTGTGAGTGACGATGAAGTTGAGAGGCACTTTAAACATTTGAAAGACTTTCCCCTCTCATCCGCTCTTAAAAATATAGATGCCTACGTTAAAACGAATCAGTACCCGCCAAAGATAGCTGATATTCGTGGGAAGTTGGGTGAACAAATGGACGGTGAAATCAGCAAACGGCAAGCTGCTGAAAATGAGGCCTACCTTATCCACTGGTCATTGAAAGAAAGTGAGCCGCCTTCAGGTTATTGGCAAAACATTCGGGAAAAGTTGAGAGGGGAACAGCATGCATGAGCAACTAGGAATTCAATTACCAGCAGATATAAGAGCAGAGCAGGCTTTGCTGGGGGCGGTATTGATTGATACGGAAGTCTTTGCAATTGCGAAAGATCGATTGATTGGTGGGGAGTTTTTCAGAGAAACACATGCCCGGATTTTTCGCGCAATGGTACAAGTCCAATCGTCAGAGAAGCCAATCGATTTGATTTCTGTAACTGCTCAGTTGCAAGATTCCGACGAACTTAATTCCGTTGGTGGCGTTGGATATTTGTCTGAACTTGCTTCGGCTGTTCCTACTTCTGCAAATGCCGGTTATTATGTGGACCGTATTCAAGAAATGTTCCTTCGAAGACAAGCCATTAATACTGCAATGGATCTCGTCAAGCAAGCAACAGAAGAACAAGACGTGGGGGCCTTTGTAGCAATGGCCGAAAAAGCAGCTTCCAAGCTCTCCGATCAATCAGCACCAAAAAAGGAATTCAAGGTGATCAGACATGTGCTACTTGAAGCATGGGACGACGCCGAAAAGCGCTATAACGCAAGATACACCAATCGAGGCATCACGGGTACTCCTTCTTGTTTTACTGATTTAGATAATATGACTGCTGGATTTCAAGATGGTGATCTAATTATTTTAGCAGCTCGGCCATCTGTTGGAAAAACGGCCTTTGCTTTAAATGTAGGTCAAAACGTCGCAATAAAAACAGGCGAGAACGTTGCGATCTTTAGTTTGGAAATGTCTTCAGCTCAACTAGTGCAGCGTATGATTTGCGCGGAAGGGAACATTGATGCAAATCGAATGAGGACAGGTTTTTTTGAAGATGGTGATTGGGAGAGGATGTCGATGGCCGTTAGTAAGCTGTCAGAAGCAGGCATCTTTATCGACGATACTCCGGGAATAACGGTGAATGATATACGTTCTAAGTGTCGCCGACTCATGAAAGAAAAAGGCATAGGTATGATTATCATCGATTACCTTCAACTGATTCAGAGTTTTGGCAAAGGATCAAATCGGCAAGAAGAAGTTTCAGAGATATCCCGAACACTCAAGCAGCTTGCTCGTGAATTGGCCGTTCCTGTGATTGCTCTTTCCCAGCTAAGTCGGGGCGTTGAGCAGCGCCAGGATAAACGACCGATGATGTCCGATCTCAGGGAGTCGGGAGCAATTGAGCAGGACGCGGACATTGTAGCCTTCCTTTATCGGGATGACTACTACGACAAGGAATCCGAGAAAAAGAATATCCTCGAAATCATCATTGCCAAGCAGCGAAATGGTCCAGTCGGCACAGTGGAACTCGCATTCTTGAAGCAGTTTAATAAATTTGTGAATATGGATCGATCAGACAGGCCAGCTTCGACGCCTACAGGAAAATCAATTCCTGATATGTACACACATTAAGTTCCGAAAGGAGTCACCCATGAGTGACACTATATCCAAAAAATCCATAACTGATTGGCTTCAACAAGAAGCTGATGAGCGGAAGAAGTTGCCCCATCTTGAAGGAAATAGATTGTCCTATCTGCGAGTGAAGGAACATATCGAATCTGGCTCCTTTGATTTTATCACCTCTCAAGTAAGAGAGGGGATGGTGCTGAATCAAGAACGTTACGACGAAGCACGGAAACTCTTCGAAGGTTGGAGCGTCTGGCATGAAAACAAACTGATCGTGCTGTCGGTTATTGATCGGGCTGTACGCCTCGAACGAGAAAACAAACGTCTTCACGCTAAAGACGCAACGATTCCACGAATGAAAGATGAATGGCACGAAGATTATAGTGACGTGTTGTGGTGGTCGTTTCCGATTCAAGAACCACCGTATTGTGGAACACCACTTGATGCAGATTGGCCGGACTATCACACACATTGGACTCCGCTTGTTATTCCAGAGCAGCCTAATGTTTAAAGCTGAATATAGCTGTCCATAAGGAAGAGGGAGGAAAATTAATGACTTTAAAAAATGAAATAAACGCAGCTCGTCATGGAGCTAAATTGTTAGATCAAGACGGATACCAGGCCGAGTCATATGCAATCGAAAGTCTTATATCCGAAGCGGAAATATTGTCACGCCGCAGCAGTACCGTGTCCACGCTTAAGAAAGGCGATCATGTCGTCATACATACTTGCTTAGAAGCAAGTAATCCGAAGTATGCAGGCAAGTTATGGGCCTGTAAGTCGGATGCTTTCCGAGCCAAAGGTCATGACTACTGCTCAATTTTCTTGGAAGGATTTAGCGGATCGTTTTCAGCGGAATATCTCCAAAAGGTTGACTCAAAAGAACTAACCCGTTTACAAGGCGTAGAACATGCTTTACAAGATTTTGGTTTGCCGAACGGAACAGCTCAGGATGTATTTGATTGGCTAGAATCAACGACAGGATACCGAAGCGAACAGGTTTGAAGACGGAAACGCAAAAGGGAAGGTGTTGAAGCTGGATACAAGAGTACTTGCACTGATTGAATATATATTAAAGCCCTTTATAGAAGTTGAGAAACGAGATATCAATAAAATGGTAATGTATGTAACTCCTAAATCACCACTTCTTGAACAAGGTTACATCGACACAAAATATGGAGTTTTAGTGTTAGATTCAAACAACTGGCTCCAAAAGGGTTGTGCATACATTATGGAAGAAGTTAGTAAGGGTAGTGTTTTTGGGTGGGTCATAAGAAAGGAAAGAGGGGAATAAGGTTGAAAGCAAAACCAGCAGATAAATTTGATTCAGCATTGTCACTACGCGTCTTCGCTAAAATAGCTGAGAATGGGCAACTTTCGCAGAAACAAGCGAGTGAAGTGATAGAAGTTTTGATTGATTTTTATGGAGCGGAGAGTGAAAATCAGATACTTAATTGTGGTGATGATGATTTAATTCATATGTACAGAGAGATTAAGGAAAAGATACTAGAGAGAGTCTATTAAAATAAAAAAATCCTCTGCGTGTAAACCTTGCCGGGTCCGCAGAGGATTGAGTTACTCCATACCCCAATTATAACATTAGAATAGGGTGTGTGGAATATGATGGTAGCCGAAATTGAAACAAATCAATTTTCATTATTTCCAGTAGCGAGTTTAGATGAGATAAATAAAATGCGTAAGGACTTGTCTAAATTCAAGAAAATGAAAAAGACAAAAGAAGACTTGGAAAAACATCATAATATGGAAGTCTTGTTGAAGTCTGATGTATATACCAGACTTTCATCCATGGTAGATAGGATTGAGAGAGCGTTTAATCTGATAATTGCGGAAGATGTAAGAGCAATTATAGTTTACCGTTTTTTAGAAGGCCATGATCGTTATGAGACCATTTGCAAATTCGACCTATGCGAAAGATCTATAGATAGAAAAATATTCGAAGGCATAGAATCTATAGCAAATACTTTTAAGTTGTGGGAAGTAATCCAATGAAAACTTGTCTGTAATTTTGCAAATAACAGTCGCAGGCGAGTCCGCGATGCAGAGTATTAAAAAGGTACAGTTAGATCATAGAGCAGAAGGTTGCTCGGGTGATCCTACTGTACCTTTATCATATGTAGGACTCGGCCATGCTGTGGGACTTTTGTCCTTAGACGTTTGTCGTCAAGGGTGTGGTGGTGAGGTGGGGTTAAATGCCCTTAACAAGGTTGACTTGTCCCTTGTTCGATTTGCCGGAATTCTCCGGCCTTTCGAACAAGAGATAATCTTCCAAATGAGCAAAGTGAAGTGCATGTCTGACTATCCAGGCATTCAGCTCCTTTTGTTCATTCGGCTACCTTGAACAAGAGAAAATATAATGGTCTGTTTTTCCGACAGAATACAGACAAAGTGATGGGCTGCTAATGTAGCTCTTTTTTTATTTCAAAAATGGGTGTCATGCAAGGGGGGAGGCAAATGAAAAGCAAAAGATCACCAAAACCAGTTATCCATCCGGTTAAATGCCGTGGGTGTATTTGGGGGAAATGGCAAGATACGGTTCAATTTTGTTCGAGAGCAAAATGCCCGAAAGATAGTACGAATCATCAAATTGCCAAGCGATTGGGAATTTAAAATGAGGTGGTGGTCATGTGAATACTGTGCAGCCGCTGACTGATCCTGAACTTATATCTGATGTCCTCGATTACCTTCGGGAGTCAAATATGAGGAATTACATGCTTTTTTCGATTGGGATCTACACAGGTTTTCGTATAAGCGACATTCTTCGTTTTAGAGTAAGGGATGTTACTGGGACGCATATATCAATTCGTGAACGTAAGACGAAGAAAGAAAAACGTCTTATGATACCATCTGATCTAAGGCGTGAGATAAAGGCTTATGTCGAAGGTCGTTCACAGCACGAGTATCTATTTCAAAGTCGACAAGGTGTTAATCGTCCGATTGGTCGAAGTATGGCCTACAAGATTATGCGTCTCATCGCCGATGAGTTTCGTCTCGATGAAGTTGGCTGTCATACTCTCCGAAAGACTTTCGGATACTTTCATTATAAGAAAAACAAGGATATTGTTTTGCTGCAAAACCATTTTAACCATTCCACATATAAGGTAACGCTTCGATATATTGGGGAGCTACAGGAGACCATGGACACGTCCATGAAGCACTTTAAAATCTTCTGAGGTCACCATATTGAGCATAGGTGTAACTCGTGCGAGAAGAAGCCTTTGAAGCCTTACGTATCAAGGTATTTAGTATCCTTTACGAGTTACCCAGAATGTAACGATATGGATAACTGAAACGTTCACATTTGATCCATTATCTGGATGCTGGAGGTGAGAGAAATGTTTGAAAATTGGTGGTCAAAATTAACATCATGGGAGCCGAAAACCAAGTATCAAAAAAGGAGGCATGACCGCAGAAGGATATGGCGCAATAGCTGGATTCACTTAAAGGAGAGCAAATAATGCCATCTAAACCAAAGCGACCATGCAGTAAGATGGGATGTCCAAAGCTCACTACGAATCGTTATTGTGATATGTGTCAAGCAAAAGAGCGCAAGATCTACAACAGAGATCGGGGAAGTGCAGCACAGCGAGGTTATGATGCCCAATGGAAGAGAGCACGGATGTTCTTCCTCAGTAAACATCCGTTGTGTCTGGACTGTTTGAAGAAAAATAGGGTCACAGCTGCCACAGTTATTGATCACATCATCCCACACAAAGGTAATCGAATATTGTTTTGGGACCAAGAAAATTGGCAGCCAATGTGTGGAAGCTGTCATGGGATTAAGACAGCTTCGGAGGATGGAGGATTTGGCAATGTCTCATCGAACAATTCAAAAAAAATACCCAAATAAAATTTGGGTTGTTAGAGTGATGATAAGTTGTCTTACTAATAGTTGATGGAAAAATAACTGGAAAAGTGAGGGGGAATATCTATAGCCAAAGACAAATCGACCCTATCATTAACCTATTTTTCTAGAAATAGATTCCAGTCTAGCTGTACCCTAGCTATTCGTCCATGCTTTAAATAGAAGGCTCACGTACACTAAACCATCTATATAGGGAGGTGTCGTGATTGAGTTGTCTAGATAAGAAAAGAAGGTGTAAAAAGAAAGTTATCATTGTTTGTCCTAAGAAAAGAAAAAAGAAAGTTTGTCCTAAGAAAAGAAAAAAGAATTGTTGTCATCGAGTTATAAAAAAAATAGTACGGGTAACGTGTCCACCTCCTGAAGTAAATGTTATTGCTCCCATTGGACCTACTGGACCGCAAGGAGCACAGGGGATAGTGGGTCCACAAGGTGCAGTAGGGGCAAGAGGAGCAATGGGGGCGGCAGGAACACCAGGAACGCCAGGTACCGCAGGAGCAACAGGAGCAACGGGTGCCGTAGGAGCAACAGGAGCAACGGGTGCAGGAGCAACAGGAGCAACGGGAGCTGCAGGAGCAACAGGTGCGGCAGGAGCAACAGGAGCAACGGGTGCCGTAGGAGCAACAGGAGCAACGGGTGCAGGAGCAACAGGAGCAACAGGAGCAACGGGAGCTGCAGGAGCAACAGGTGCGGCAGGAGCAACAGGAGCAACAGGTGCGGCAGGAGCAACAGGAGTAACGGGTGCAGGAGCAACAGGAGCAACGGGTGCCGCAGGAGCAACAGGTGCGGCAGGAGCAACGGGTGCCGTAGGAGCAACAGGAGCAACGGGTGCAGGAGCAACAGGAGCAACGGGAGCTGCAGGAGCAACAGGTGCGGCAGGAGCAACAGGAGCAACAGGTGCAGGAGTAACAGGAGCAACGGGAGCTGCAGGAGCAACAGGTGCGGCAGGAGCAACAGGGGCAACGGGTACCGGAGGAGTATTAAGTTTTGCTGATTTTTTTGCGCTAATGCCTCCCGATAATTCAGCAACAGTTGCTCCCGGAACAGACGTAAGCTTTCCACAAGATGGTCCTACTAGTGGGACTACAATTTCCCGAACTGGTCCAAGTTCATTTAATTTATCGGTAATTGGGACTTATGAGGTATTACTTCAGGGAAGTATAACTGAAGCTGGCCAACTCATTTTAACTCTCAATGGAGCTGATCTAGCTTATACGGTTGTCGGGCGAGCGACAGGAACTTCACAAATAACAGGAATGGCTATTGTGCAAACGACAGTCGTCAATTCCATACTCACTGTACGGAATCCTGCTGGCAATTCCACGGCTCTGACCATGACACCACTGGCTGGAGGAACAAGACCTGTTTCCGCACATTTAGTTATTACACAAATCGCATAGTCGGAAGTAAAATGACAACATCTATTTATGATTAGACAATTTGAGTCGCTCAATTGACGAGCGGCTTTTTTTGTCGGCGGTTCCTAAGGTGCCTTAGAAATAATATCTATAAAGCCCCCCTAGGGATAAAAAAATAAAGAGAATAAAAAGAGACCGTGTGGGGGTCAAGTGTAAAAAAATGTCCCCGACGAAAGTTTTGAAGTGGAGAGGAGGAAGTAAGCCGTGAACGAGGTAATACAATTCAATCATATGAGGGTTGGTTCAAAGAATCGCGGCAAACATTGGACCAAAAAGGAAGTTGAAGATCGGGAAGCGGCTGCTAAAAAATTTACTCGAAAAAAACCGAAGAAAATGAAAGTTCCATCTTGGTTAAATGACGAGGCGAGAAAAGTTTGGCGAAAGACCGTTAAAGATATGGAAGACTTCGATGTGCTGGACAAAGTGGACGAGGATGTTCTTGGAGCCTATTGTGATGCAGTCGCCAAGTACCAGGAAGCAAACAACCTCATTGAAATGCATGGAAGCACCGAGGTTAATGCTCAAGGCAATAGAATTGTGAGTGCTCATGTGAAGATGGCACAAGGTTATTCCAGACTTATTCTTGCATATTCTAACAAATTGGGACTTAATGCGGACGCCCGAGCTAGGTTAACTAAGAAAATAGCAGACGGTGAGGAAGACCCTAATGCTGGACTCTTCGACTAATTGGGAAGATGTCCACCCTACGCATCGTTATGCTGCTGAAATAGTTTCTGGTTTACGCCTAAGCTGCAAAATGGAATGGCTAGCATGTGAAAGACATTTAAAGGATCTACAACGGCAAGCAACGGCTAGTTTCCCGTATGTCTTTGATGAAAGCCGGGCAGATCGTATCTTCGACTGGTTTGAACGATGTTGCCGTCATGTTCGGGGTCCTATGAGCGGTGAACTTATCCAACTGCTACCATTCCAAAAGTTTGATTTGGGTAGTGTCTTCGGCTGGGTTCAAATGGATAGCGGCAAACGAAGATTTAAGAAAGCTTTTCACATGCGAGCGAGGGGAAATGTTAAATCTACTGAAATGAGTGGGTTAGCCTTATACGGCATGTGTGGCGATTGCGTCTATCCTCCAGGTGATCCTACTTTCAAACGCTATGAAGATAGCCCAGAGGTCGAGTGTGCGGCAGTTGATAAAGGACAAGCCAAGCGAGTGTGGGTAGATGCTCAAAAAATGGGCGAGGCAAGCCCTGATATTCTTAAGCGCTTGCGAATTAAGAAGACCTATATTGAACACGCTGCACGGGGGGGATTCCTGCGTCCGCTATCAAAAGAAACTAAAAATAAAGATTCTGGGGCACCTTGCATTGTCATAATTGACGAATATCACGCTCATCCTTCAAGTGAAATCGTTGACGTTCTTCACTCCGGTTTTGGTAAACGGCTACAGTCGCTAATGATGATCATATCTACAGCAGGGAAAGATGCAGAGAATAGTCCATGTAAGACAGAGTACGATAACCTTTGTAAAATGCTGAATGGGGAAAACGCTATGAGTGAAACGTATTTCGTTATGATTCGTGAGATTGATAAAGAAGATGATCCCCATGACGAGTCCATGTGGATCAAAGCAAATCCAATTCTTCAATCTAACGATGAATATGCACAAGGACTGTTGAATGAAATACGAGATGCCCATGATGAAGCTTATAACTCAGGTGATCCAGCTAAAATAAGGGAATTTCTTATCAAACGGGTCAATCGATGGCAGGCAGATAGTGAAAACAAATACATGTCTGGAATCATGGACAAATGGAAGGCGCTCGCTGTACCGCGGGACGCTTTTTTAGATTTGGTTCGGGGCTTAGAGACTTGGAACGGTTTAGATTTGTCCAAGACCACTGACTTAACGGGATCTGGATTTGTGTTTCGATTGCCAGATGGACGTTATGCTGTTACCGCTCATGGATTTATGCCTGATGAAACGGCAACTAAGCATGAACATAGTGACCGTGTACCTTATCGGCAATGGGCAGAAGATGGATGGTGTACACTCACCCCCGGTTCTGTTGTTGACTATGGTTTTATCAAATCTCATATACAAAACAAAGAGGTCAAAGAAACATGGCATATCCAAGAGGTTTGCTATGATCCGTATAACGCAACTCACTTCACACAGGACTTAGAAGCTGAAGGATATGTGCGAGTCGAGATTAGACAAGGTACACAGACACTTTCTGAACCTACAAAGTTTTTCCGTGAATTAGTTTTAAAAGGATTGATTGTTCATGATGGGAGCCCGCTATTAACTTGGTGCCTCTCGAATGCTGTTGAAGTAAGTGACAATAACGGCAACATTAAGCTATCAAAGAAACACAAAGATGATAGCCAACGGATTGATTTAATAGCAGCAATTATTAATGCTATGGTCCGAGCGATGGTTGGAGAGTATACCGTTGATATAAACAAACACATTTTGGATGAGGATTTCTCATTTTAAGGCGGTGATTACTACGATAATACTGAAAAAAATAACTTTTTTCCTCCATCTTCTAGCTGCTTTCGCAGAGGATTTTTTAATTTTGGTCGGACTTTACATCATAATATGGACCACATTCCATTTAAATATGATAGCAGGTTACTATACACTCGGATTTATTCTGCTAATGATCGGTCTTATTTTGAGTAGAAGGCCACCAAAAAGGAGGTGATATTAATTGATTTTCCGGCGAATGTTTGAAAAGAGAGGTGCCTTGGTCGATCTTCCTTATGAATCTGACTTCACCAATCCCAAAGATTGGCTACTCGACCTTATGGGGGGAACAAAGACACAGAGCGGGGAGCGCGTTACACCCGAAACAGCCATTCTGAATAGCAACGTGTACACTTGTGCCAGTATCCTTGGTGGCGATGTTGGGAAACTACCAATTCAGATTTACCGTAGCAAAAAAGGCGGGTTGGAGCGTGATAGCTCGCATCCAGTGGCTATCTTACTGGGTGAAAGACCAAACAAGTATATGAGTGCGTATACGTTCAAAGAAACAATGATGTTGCATATGGCGACTTGGGGGAATGCCTACGCTTTCATCGAATGGGATGATAACGGCCGACCGGCTGCTTTATATCCGATGCATCCAGCCCTGACCGATATCCGATTTGATCCAACAACAGGAGATCTTTGGTATGTAACCACAATCCCCCAAGCTGGCAATGGTGAACAACGTAAGCTTCGCGCCAGTGATGTGTTCCATTTAAAAGCAATCGGCACCAATGGGCTTAAGGGAATTACGCCTATTTCAGTAATTAGAGAAAAAATCGGCATTCAACAATCTTCTGAGAAGTTCTTAGGGGCTTTTTATTCTAACGGTACGACAACAAGCGGAATATTAAAAATTCCTACACAACTAGATAAGCCTGCCAAAGATAAAGCTCGTGAAGAATGGCAAAAGCTACAGAGCGGCCTTACTAATGCTCACAAAATAGCGATATTAGATGCTGGAATGGATTATCAAAGTCTAGGAATGCCGCTTGCTGATGCACAGTTCATTGAAACGCAAAGATTTGGAATATCCGAAGTTGCGAAAATTTATAAAATTCCAGGATATAAACTAGGCGTTTTGGATGGAGCTAAGTTTAGCAACATGGAAAACCAATCAGGGGAGTATGTGAAAAGTACATTACAGCCCATTTTTGTGAACTGGGAGCAGGAGATCCACTATAAAATGTTTTCTCCACCGGAGCGGAAAGTTTATTATGCCAAGTTTAATGTAATGAGCGAGCTTCGAGGGGATAGTACAAGTCGCGCTGCCTTCTATAAAGAAATGATTGGAATGGGTGTATACAATATCAATGAAGTTCGCGACATGGAAGACAAGGACAACATGGGTGATATGGGAGATAAGCACCTTGTAAGCCTCAACTACACTACACTCGATAATCTAGAAAAATATCAGATGCTCAAAGCGGGACTTGGGAAAGGAGGTGGCAATGGTGGGGAGTAAAAAAGAAGTTCGTTATTTACAAGCATCGGAGTTTCAAATCCGAGCTGCGAGTGAAGGCGACAATACAATGGGCATTAGTGGATATGTGGTGAAATTCAACCAACGAAGTCAACTGATTTATGGCGAATTCTATGAGCGGGTAGCACAAGGCGCATTTTTGAAAAGCTTGCAGGAAAATAAAATAATAGCCCTGTGGAATCACCGAACTGACTTTGTTTTGGGATCTTCCAAAAATAAAACCTTAAGGCTTCAGGAAGATGATGTCGGTTTGCATTTTGAAATTGACTTACCTAACAGCACTTGGGGGAAAGATGCATTTGAATCTATCCAACGAGGTGATGTGGACGGTGTTAGCTTTGGCTTTAACGTTCGTGGGGATTCATGGTCCTATTTACAAGAAGAGGACGTTTATGAGAGGACGCTACTTGATATTGATTTAAGGGAGATATCACCAACCCCATTCCCAGCATACCTGGACAGTGAGGTAAGTAAGCGCAGCGTTGAACAGCTAGGTATTACAACGAAAGAACATCGCCGATTGGAAAAAGAAAAGTTGCTTATTGAAATCGACTTGTTAGGAATCCTCTAACGGTCTTTTTTTATTTCGAAAACCCACATTAAAAGGAGAAGTGATTATTTTGACAGATAAGGAAAAAGAGTTGCGTCAGCTGCTAGAGACAAAGAGGAATGAAGCTCGCAGTCTGGTAGAAGCAGGGAAGACAGATGAGGCTCGTACAATCATTAAGGAAGCAGAGGCATTAACTACACAAATTGAAACACTTCGCAGTATTGAGGGATTGATTGTGCCGGGCGCAGCTCCCAATGTTATACCTCCTGTCATTGTTCCGAACCAACAACGTAACGATGAAGAATTCAACCTTGAACACCGCGATTCATTCATTCAATTAATGCGTGGCCGCGATTTGACAAGTCAGCAACGTTCAATCCTTGAGGAAAAACGTGCTATGACATCGTCCAGCGGGGAAGATGGCGGATTTTTAATCCCCCAAGACATTCAAACAATGATTAACACCGTTAAACGTCAATTCGTAGCTCTATCCGACTACGTTTCTTATATTCCGGTGACCACTAACGCGGGCTCCCGAGTGTTGGAAAAGTTCGCAGACATTACACCACTCGCGAAAATTTCCGCAGAAAATACGGAGCTGGCTGACTTGGATAATCCGAAAGTGAGGCAAGTTCCATTTACGATCCAAGATTACGGCGGAATTATGACATTGACAAATAACTTGCTTGCTGATTCTCCAGAGAACATCATGTCATTTATTTCTCAGTGGATCGGGCGTAAGGAAATTATCACAGACAACTCGTTAATCTTGGCGATTATGAAGACTTTTTCAAAAAAAGCAATTTCCGGATTAGATGGAATTAAACAAGTCCTTAACGTTGAATTAGATCCAATGGTCGCAATGAATGCAATTATTGTGACTAACCAAGATGGTTATAACTATTTAGACACGCTAAAAGATGGACAGGGCCGTTATATTTTACAACCAGATCCAACGCAACCTAATCGCAAGCTATTTGATAGCAAGCCAGTTGTGGTCATGGCTAATCGTCTATTGCCAACCGCTACAAAGAAAGCGCCAATTATCATAGGAGACTTGCAGTCTTCCGTAGCTTTGTTTGACCGCCAACAACTATCTATTCTAACGACTAACATCGGTGGAAAAGCATTTGAGACAAATACAACTAAATCCCGAGTGATTGACCGCGAGGACGTTGTAAAGTGGGATGACGAAGCTATGGTTTACGGTGAAATCACAATTGCATAGGAGCGTGAACGCTCATGCTTACCTCAGTAGAGAAAGTTAAAAATTTAATGTCCATCCCCGAAGGTGATTTTACTACTGACGGGGATTTTCTTTTACAAATCATGGCTGCATCGCAGGCTATTGAGAATTATTGCAAACGTTCATTCCGCAAGCAGGCGTATTCCGAAAGAGTGAATGCTGGAGCTGGTTCGAAATACATTGTGCTAAGGAATTACCCCGTGATCAGTATTGAAACAGCAACTGTTCCTAATGGGCCAATCACTGATTTCGATATTGCAGAAGATGGTTTAGTTTTTCGTGCTTCTGGTTGGCCTAGCGAAGAACGGAGCGTTAGAGTTGATTATACGGCAGGATATGTGCTCCCAGGCGAGGAGACAACAGATTTGCCCAGGACACTTCCAGAAGTTATTGAGTTTGCCTGTATCATGCTAGTACAACAATGGATTCGGTCGCCTATCGGTGTTAAATCGGAGCGGGTGGACAATATCAACATCACCTATTCGGACGACACTGGGAGTCTTCCTCCTGCTGTTATTGCTTTGATCAATCCATATGTGGGGCGTTGGGTATGAGTAAGAAGCGCAAAAGGGTACTGAAAGGTGCAAATTACTTCATAGAAGACGATGGAGGTATTCCTGCAATCTTCGACATAATCAAGGAGATTCGGAAAGATGAAATCATTGTAGGTGTGTTTGGTTCTGATGAATTGGTCAAAAAGGCAGCTATACATGAGTACGGTGCTGTAAAGGCTGGTATACCAGAACGTAGCTTCCTACGCGCCGGTCTCAAAAAATACAAATCCACTATTAGTAAGACGATGCAGAACGAAATTACTGGAGTCATCGAAGGTGACAAGAACGTTCGTGATTTCATGGAGATCGTTGGGCAAGCGGCTATGGACAAAGTCTTGGAGTACTTCGACAAGATTAAGGACCCACCGCTATTACCAGTTACAATCTCACGAAAAAAAGGGAGTAGCGCAAAGCCGTTGATTGATACGAAAGAGCTTCATGACGCTATTAGATATGAGGTGAATCCGAAAAAATGATCCGATTCGCAGACTTGCTTCGCCGTTACTCTGTTGCTTGCGTGATTATTCGAATAAAAAATGAATGGAATGCTGACGGTGAAGCGGTAAAGAAGGAAGAAAGAACACAAGCAAAAATGCCGATTCTACCAATCGACTCTAAACTTATGCAGATCGAGGGTGGACGCTACACAATGATCGACAAGACGATATATTCATTAAATCCCCTGCGTATAGGCGACATAATCGAACATAAGGGTGGGCGACATACGATAGATCAAGAGGCCGATTACTCGGAGTTTGCTGATTTCAACAAGTACATTGCGAAGCGGGTGAGTACACATGGTTAACTTCGATCTTATCCGCTCAACCATTGTCCGTGGGTTGTATGCATACCTTGGGACGCCTGTAATTGAGAGCGACACAGCAGCAGAAATCCCACCGTACCCTTTTCTAACCTACAACTTCATTACAACAGGAATTGTTGAAGGGTTTC
Source organism: Paenibacillus alba (assembly GCF_013204855.1). Lineage (GTDB taxonomy): Bacteria > Bacillota > Bacilli > Paenibacillales > NBRC-103111 > Paenibacillus_E > Paenibacillus_E alba. Next base: position 46,476 of record NZ_JABMKZ010000013.1, read on the forward strand.
CGAGCATGACCGTAGCGGACAGTGAGGACGGCAACATTATCGAACATTATTCGGAGCAACCGACCATGACGGTTAGCTTTAATTCTTATGCGATTCGTAAAGCGGACAGCGTTACAAACGCCATGCGTGCGCAAGATTGGCTACGATTTATCGGACACGATGAACTGAAACAAAAGGCGAATGTTGTTGTAGTAGATGTGGGTGATATCCACAATCGAGATGTACAGGTTGGCGACGAATGGGAGCGCCGGAACGGTTTTGATGTGGACTTTAGAGCCACAAATATTGTAGATGCAGCCAATACGTTTATTGAAAAAGCAGAAATAAGGAGGGGTTAGAGTGGCAAAAGGATCGGGTGATGTAACCGTCACGATTGATATTCAAAAGCCTGTTGGAAGGTTGGGCTTTGGAAAGCCATTGATTCTAGGCACAAAAGCTGGGGGATTTGAATACAAAGAGTATTTGAGTTTAACCGCAGTTAAAGTAGATTTCAACACTACAACTGAGGAATATAAAGCTGCGGCATCCATCTTTGCACAAGGTGATAACGCACCGGCTGTCATAGCCATTACTTGCCGGGATAGCACCGCATCAAAAGAGACCATTGCAGAGCGAATTGACAAAGTGATTGAAAAGGATTGGTATTTCCTCATTTCCACTTCAGCTCTAATCGCAGACGTAACTGTGATTGCCGATGCAATTGAATTGGATGGTACACATCAATTCTTTGCACGATCAAGTACAAAAGACGATTTGTCTACTATTTTGGCAAAGAAATACACGAAGACAACTGTCTTTTATCACGCAACTATTACGAACTATCCCGAAGCTACTTTGATTGGTGCAGCAGGTTCTGCACCGGTAGGCAGTATAACTTGGAAGTTCAAGACACTAAAGGGAATTACCCCGATGGATATTTCAGCATCGGAGCTTGCATCCATCCACGCTCTTGGAGCAATCACATACGTCACGAAGGCGGGTGACGATGTGACTAGTGAGGGCAAGGTTGTTAGTGGTGAGTACATTGATATCATTCACGCCAAAGATTATGTCCAGTTTTCTATCGGTTACGAAGTTCAAAAATTATTTAACAATGCGCCTAAGGTTCCATACACAGCCGCGGGTATTGCTCAGATTGAGAGCGCCGTAAAAACCGTGCTTCAAAGAGCGCATAATCAAGGAATGATTGCATCGGACAAGGATGGAATTGGCCTTTATGGAACTACATTCAAACCACGTGAGGATGTTGACCCAGCTGACCGCGCAGCACGTACCTATAACGATGGATCTTTTTTCTTTGAGCTTGCAGGCGCTATACATGAAACTAGAATCAAAGGTGTCATCAAATATTAAGGAGGGGTAGCCCGTGGCAACAAAAACCTATGACCCGAAAAGCGTATCCGTTATCGTCGGTGGTGTATACCTCACTGGCTTTGCCGAAAGTATGGTAGAGATATCCAAAGACGAGGACAATTTTGAAGCGAAGGTAGGGGCGCAAGGCGATGCCGTGCGCACAAAAATTAATAACTCTTTGGGCACTATGAAAGTCACTTTGCAGCAGACAAGCCCACAAATTGCATATTTGAATCGCTTGGCGAATAGTGGCGAGATGGTTCCGATCAGTGTGATATCCGCGAATGATCCAAAAGAAACCACAACGGCAACTGAGGCTTACGTTAAGAAACAACCAGATCGCAAATATGGCAAAGACACCGAAGACCGCGAGTACGAATTTCAAGCATTAGATTTGAAAATGGAATAGGAGAGATGAGTAATGACGAATTTTAAACAAAAAACGTATACATCCAAAAGCGGTAAAGAGTACAGATTTCAATTCCCTGGCGTGAGAGCGGCTGCGCAGATCAGCGATCGCATTAAGAATAAATTTGGTGTTCCGCAAGAGGAAAAAATTGCGGAGGAAATGATGAAGCATGTTATCGTTTCTCCTAAATTAACGTTTGACTCTTTTGAAAGTAAGAAAGAATTTAATGACGTCATCACAGAAGCTTATCGGTTTCTCGAAGGTGATGATGACGAAGTAGAAAACGATGACAATAAGCAATGATGAAGCGCGAAAGAGAGCTGAACGTAACTGGGGAATGTGGCGCCTACTTCTAAGTGATATGAATATCACATACACCGACTTGGACCGCATGGACCTTGATGATATCGCTGAAGCGAACGCAGCGCTCGATATTCACATTGAAATGGTTAAGAAGAGTACAGAAGAAAAGAAGCGCTCCTAGTGGGCGCTTTTTCCTCTTTAGAAGGGAGGTTACTGCATGGGTGCCATAGGCAACATGACGTTCGGGATTGGATTTAAGGTCAAGGCCAATGAGTTATATAAGGCCACTCAGGATGTCGAAAAACTCAAAGGCAAAACCCAGTCTGCCGGTGATGAAGCGGAAAAGGCAACAAGTAAGTTTGCGGGACTTGGTAAATCAATCGGTATAGTAAGTGGTATTGTTGGGGGAGCTGTCGTTGCTGGATTTGCTGCGATAGGTGGGGCTGCTATGCACGCCGCTAATCAGTCCATGGAATCTATGCGCATTATAAAGGCTGGCACAGGAGCAACAGGCGTCGAACTTGATGGCATTATGCAAAGCTATCGGAATTTAGGGTCAACCGTCCCTGATGATTTGGGCGTAGTCGCTAAGGTTATGGCTGATATCAGCAAAGGCACAAAAGCTACAGGAAAAAGCCTGGAGGATATGAGTGGGAAGATACTCAGTCTCAATACACTCACAGGTGTAAGTACGGACGTGATGGGGAAAAATTTCCCGCGTGCTATGGGAGCTTGGAGTATTTCCGCTGACAAAGGCGGCGAGATGATGGATAAGTTATTCTTTGTTTCACAAAAAACAGGAGTTGGCGTAGATGTTCTCTCCGATCAGCTCATTACGTTTAGTGGTCCGTTACGACAAATGGGATTTGACTTCGATACGTCAGCAGCCATGCTCGGCAAATGGGCAAACGAAGGCGTTAATACAGAACTTGTCGCTGGTTCTCTTCGGATTGCACTGGGCAAGATGTCTGCGGCTGGCGTGAAGGATACAAAGAAAGGTCTCGATATTGTTATAAAGAAAATTAAGGAAGCGAAATCAGCCGGGGAAGCGACAGCATTAGCCATGGAAGCTTTCGGAGCAAAAGCAGGACCTGATATGGCGGATACCATTCGAGAGGGCCGCTTTGAGCTTGGTAACATGGTTAAGGATATGCAAGGTGCCAAAGGGTTAATTGATGACACCTATAATAACTCCATGACGTTTGGAGATAAGATAGGCGTACTAAAAAATAATATGACCATGGCGCTTACTCCGCTAGGAGATAAGCTAAACGAAATGGCTAGTAGGATCTTTCCCAATATCGAGGCTTTCGTAACTAATGTGGCCAACGGATTTACGAACGCTTTACCGCAGATCGAGAAGTTTGTAAATATTTTCGGAGAAGGACTTGAAGCATCAATCAATGGCATTAGTAAGGCGATTGGATTCCTGAAAGATAATATGGATTATGTAGGTCCAGCTTTAACGGGATTTGCAAGTATAATATTCATTGCTGTCCTACCCGCAATGGGTGCTTGGATTGCTGCACAGTGGGCGTCAGCAGTAGCAGGATGGGCGGCTATCGCTCCGTGGATTCCCTTCATTGCTATTGCTATTGGAGTGGCAGCGGCGATAGTTGGTATTATCTACGTCTTCAAGCATTGGGGAGATATATCAACTTGGCTCGGACAAAAGTGGGGACAGTTCAAAGACTGGATTTTTGGTGTTTTTACGTCCATTGGTAGCTTTTTTTCTGAGTACTGGCCGTATGCACTCGCGCTGTTGACCGGACCGATTGCGCCGCTAGTCATGTTGGTCATCAGATATTGGAGTGAAATCAAGTCATTCACAATTGAAGTTTTTACATCTGTATCTGATTTTTTTATGGATATATGGGGCAACATTACTGGATTTTTAGATAATCTAAATCTCTTTGACATTGGGAAGAACGTTATTCAAGGACTAATCAATGGAATTACGAGCATGGAAACCGTAGTATGGGACACTGTCAAAGATATCGCAGGTGGCATCACTGACGGAATCAAAAATTTCCTCGGTATTCACTCACCTTCACGCGTCATGATGGAAGTTGGTTTTTTCACAACGGAGGGGTTGGCAGAAGGGTTAGAAGGCGGTCAAAATCGAGTCTTAGGTGCATCCGAAAAGGTATCAGAAGCTGTCACAGACCCATATAGCGATAGCGCATACGTAGGAAGCGCAGCTTCCACTATGGCTCCAGCAACTGCATCTGGGAATGCATCCATAACCAATATAGAGGTCAATCCCGTCATCACTGTCACAGTACAAGGAGGTAGTTCAACAGTCGCTCAGGATATCGCAGAGCAAGTAAAGCAAGCAGTGAAAGAAATATTCGAGAGTGCAATGCGCAGGCAAGGCATTCCGATCGAGGTGAATTGATATAGCCACGATTAACGGTATGTATATCACAGTAGAATCCGAAGATCCCTCCTCAGAAGTAGAAGCCACAGACCAACCAGTTGAAGAGGGTATCGACGTTACAGACCATATAAGACCGAAACCAAGGACAATGAATATAAGCGGTGTTATCGTGGGTGAGACAGCGGCACAAACACGTGAAACCATTTTAAAACTGCAAACAACAGGATCTATGATCGAGTTCGTGGGACGAAACTATTTTCAAGGTGTAATTACTCAGTTTCAAAGCACGCACGACTACAAGGTTGCAAATGGTCTATCATTTACCGCAACTCTAAAGGAAATCCGAGTAGCGCGGTCATCTTATGTCGAAACGCTACCAGCTCCAATCCGCGCGCAGGTTGCCCCCGTGATTAGTTCTGGCAGAAAGCAAATTACAGAGAAGAAAAAAACTGGGACCAAGGGAGGGAAATCGATTTGGGAAGAATAATTGAAATTGAAAAATCTATGATTCCCTATAAATTTGAGATTTCACTCGCTGAAGAGCTCTTTGAAATCGAAGTCCATTATGTTACGGACTTCGATTTTTTCACGATTGATCTTTTTAAAAACAAGGAATCTTTAGTCTACGGAGAAAAAATCGTTTATGGCGTGCCGCTTTTTAATGACGTTGCAGATTCAAGATTTCCGAAAGTTCAGATCGTCCCATTAGATGATTCTGGGAGGGAAACAGAGCTTAACTGGTCCACATTAAGTGAAACGGTGTTTCTAAATGTATATGAGGATAGTGATACATGAGGAATTTTGGGCGGGTAGCTGAGGTGATGACAGCTAATATGAGCTTTACAAATAATGAATTTGGGGTCGAGTTTACTGTGCCCTTTGACAACACTCCGCTCCCCAACGAGAGCGAAATCAAAATATGGAACTTATCAGATTCTACGATCTCGAGAATCATACGAAATGAAACTTTGGTCATGAATGCCGGATACGAAGGCGACGTTGGTGTCATCCTTCACGGCTTTATTTCAAAAGTTCTTACGAAACGTGAAGGTATCGACCGTATCACGTATATTTATGTGCTGGATTCTGAGGACTTATCGAGTCGGAAGACGAAGGATATTGCCTATGCTCCAGGTACGTTAGCTAGTTACATTTTGCGGGATATGTCATCTGTTCTGGGACTTCCTATAGCGCAATTCGAACTGAACCAAGACTTTCGTTATGAGGAAGGGTATACAGCAAACGGAGAGGTGACGGAGACCATTAAGAAGGTGGCTGCTGACTGCGGGACGAGTGCTTATGTAAACAAAGGAAAACTTTATATCCGTAATCTGCGGATTGGTGGCGATGCGGTCTTTAATTTATCTTCGGAAACGGGTCTGATCGGCTCCCCTGAATATTTTGAAGACGAAAATTTCAAAGGTCTTAATATGAAGTCACAGCTTCAGTACCGAATTACAACAGCATCGGTGATTCAGCTTAATTCAAAACAGTATAATGGAACGTTTCACATACGCAAAGGTGTTCACAAATGTTCGGGGTCAGACTTTATTACAGAAATGGAGGGGATCTTCCCTTGAGTACAACGGATGCCGGATCTGCTGCAAACTTATTTGTCATGGGCCTCATAGCCAAAACACTTAATGACCTTCACGTTGGACTTCCGTGTAAGGTCATTTCCTTTGATCTGGATCGGTGTGTAGCTAACATACAACCACTGATCCGCACTACCGATAAAGATCCTGCTATTATTCAAAACGTACCAGCGCTTGGACAAAAGCTGATCATTAGCGGAGCAGAGCAGTTGTGCAAGCCATCTCTTCGCATAGGCGATGTGGTATTTGTGGTGTGTGCAGACCAAGAAATCAAAAACGTGCTATCTGGCCAGATCGCTTCGTCAGATTCAAAGCGGAAGCATAGCAAGAATGACGCTGTCATAGTGGGGGTGATGCCATGCAGTCTCTGAAGTTGACGAACGGCGATTTGACAATTGAGAATAATGATATTGTTTTAATAGATGGCGGCGACGAACTCGCGCAATGTTGTGAAATCATCTTGGGTACCAAAAAACAAGAGTGGTTTTTAAACCCTACCTTTGGCATCGACTTTGACCAGTTGAATGGAAAGAACGTAAGTAAAGAAGCAGCGCGAGAACAGGTACGCATAGGACTTCGGCAAGAACCACGCATTGCTACGATAGAGACGATTGACATTAACCTAGATACAAAGACACGCCAAAGCGAAGTTAATTTTAAGGCCATGGGAACGAGTGGGGAGGTGGCTGAAGGTGGCACTGGACAGCGCAGGCTTCAAACGGAAACGGTTCGATGATCTGTTTTCGGAAATGGAAGCGAAGGCCAAAGACGCATTCGGCCAAAATATCAATACTTCGGAACGTTCGGTCATGGGCGTTCTGCTTCGATTGTTCGCGTGGTTCTTGGCACGAGCTTGGCAGAATAGCGAGGACGTATACAACAGCGCTTATGTGAATACGGCGACAGGTCCAAACTTGGACAGGCTAGGCCCCTACGGTGGTATCACACGCATTCAAGCTACAAAGGCGACTGGTACGCTGCGAATCACTGGTACGGATGGAGCGATCATTCCATTAGGTTTCCGTGTAGCGGCGGGAAGCAGTCTATTTGAAACGACGGCGTCAGTCACGCTTGGAAGCGATGGAACTGCGTTAGCAACCATTCAGGCCGTTACTCCAGGACGCAGCGGCAATCTGGCAGCGGGGACAATTAAGACTATCGTTAATCCGACAGTGAGCGTAACAGCTGCTAGTAATACAACAGAAACAGCAGGTGGGAGAGAAAAAGAAACCGACAAGGAATTCCGCGACAGGTTTGTTATCTCCTCAGAAGGCCGAGGAAAGGCGACAGTCGGCTCAATCCGAGCTGCGTTGCTCAGTGTCACCGGAGTGCGAGCTGCTACAGTCATCGAAAACTATTCAATATTGACTGTCGACGGGCGCCCACCCAAGTGCTTTCAGGCGTATGTGCTGGGTGGGAATGATGCGGATATAGGTCAAGCTATCTTAGATACCAAAGCAGGTGGCATTGAACCCTACGGTAACGTATCAGTCACTGTGAAGGACGACGCTGGATTTAATCATGTTATGTATTTTTCGCGTGCAGATGAAATTGGGATGAACGTGCGCTTTGCGGTAAAAACTACCGCAAGTTATCCAAGAGATGGCGACGACCAACTTCGGACAGCGGCGATCCGATATATCGGAGGGGAGGATATGGACGGTACGCTTTACGTGGGTCTGAATATGGGCGAAGATGTGGTGTGTTCCCGCCTCTATGCACTGGCCTACGCAGTCGAGGGAATTGAGGATGTAGTGCCTGAGATCAGCATGGATGGCGTTACATGGACGAAATCAAACCTATCCATCGCCCCAAACCAGGTCGCACAGACGGCATACGGCATGGTATCAGTGGTGCATACATCATGATTACACTTGAGACGATCATGCAACGCCTGACAGACGTATTCGTGAAGGACCCCATTTCAAATACCGGGAAACTGCTTGGAATTCTGACAGAGCAATTGCAAGCGCTGGAGGAGACACAGAACCGCGTTAGGTCGTGGAGAGACATTGATCAGGCACAAGGTGCGACGCTGGATAGGATCGGGACAAACGTTGCTCAGGCGAGGGGTGTCGCGACGGATGAAGTCTACCGTATTCTGATCAAGTCGAAGATCGCCAGGAATCTCTCGACAGGCGACATAAACACAATCATCCGAGTGCTTTCAACAGCGCTGGCGTGTCCGCCGTCAGACATTGAAATACGTGAATTATGGAATGATCCGATTAACCCTGAGCCAGCGGCCATATCTGTTATCAGGCTTCCCATAAGATTCGTTAATGCTGCGGGTATGTCACCGTCACAATTTGGAAGGATTGTTCAGCGTACAGTCGCTGCGGGTGTGCATGTAGGGGCTATAGAGCTCACGGGTACATTTCAGTTTGCCGGTGGTACCGAAACAGAAATAAGCCCGACAGCAGGATTCTCGAATGATTCGGGTTTGATAGGTGGATATTTCGGAGCTGTGTACAGTCCTGGCGACGATGCAGATCTACCAATCTAGAAAGGAGCTATCCAATGGAATTTAATGAACAACTACCAGAATGGCAGGCAGATGGGACCGAACCGCCTGCATCCAAGAAAACAAGTGGATGGCAACCAGAAGACAAGCCGCCAGCGAGTTACTTCAATTGGCTTTTTAATCGTACTTATAAGTCGATTTTAGAATTAAGAACAAAATTGGCAGGGATACTTAACTCGCCAGAATTTACCGGAATTCCAAAGGCTCCAACAGCGGTAGCAGGTACGAATACGGATCAAATCGCAACAATGAAAGCCCTGAAAGCTGCTGTAGACACGATCCCCGCACCTACCGCACCGACATGGGCCAACATCACAGACAAACCGAGTACGTTCCCACCGTCTCCTCATTATCACAATGCAAATGAAATTGCGTTCATTGGCGGGGCTAGCGTTCAAGCGGAAGTAGAGAATTTAAAGTCCTCTGTCAGTAGCGGAAAGAATGCGGTCGCTGCCGCCATTACTGGCAAGAATCAAGCTTCAACCGGCAGTGATACGTTTACACAAATGGCAGCGAAAATAAGTGCGATCAGTACAGATGCAACAGCCACCGCTGGAGACATATATGTCGGGAAGACGGCGTATGTAGGATCGAAAATCACAGGCACACTTCAAGGGTCTGGAACAGCGGCTGATTCGCAAGTGTTAGCGGGAGTAACGTACTATAATACCGATTTCAAAACAAAACGGACGGGGACAATGACAAATAACGGCGCACAAGTATACACGCCTTCAAACGGAAATGTGCCAATCGCTAACGGTTTTCACAATAACAGCTATGTAGCTGCCGTTCCCGTTGACGCTTCAAAATTATTAGTGGGAACAACGGTTGCTGGGACGGCTGGGGCGATGCCAGATCGTTCGGGTAATGGATATATCACGCCTAAAAGTGTCGCTATTTCTGGTGGGATATACGCAAGAATAGATAAAGGTGCATATTTAGTGGGTTCGTCGGGTACAGGTGGCGCCGATGTTGAGGTTAATATGCCAGTTGCACAATTACAAGCTGCTGATCCAAACTTTTTAGCTGCCAACATTGCAGCTGGTACAAGCATCTTTGGTGTTACTGGAAACCTGACAAAACCCGTCTATGTGTCTTTACCTACTCCCAAATATATACAGAACTTCAATGGTTCCTCCGAGCTCGTGAAAGCTGCCCAAATTAACATAACTGGACAGGTATCGATCTCTATGAACCTCGGTAACACATATAACAATGGGGTATATGCAACCCTGTGGCTTTATAAAAATGGTTCACCAATTGGCAATACTGATGGTTATTACACGAATCAACCTTATCCAGGCCTTTCAGTAGGTTTAGCAGTAACAGTAAACTCAGGGGACGTAATTGAGGTCTGGGCCAAAGCCGCGAGTTCCTCAGGAGGAGCTACCGTAGGTAACTTTCTTATCACAAACACATTAACTTCTCCTACAAATGCTTCAAATCTCAGAGAGGGTGGTAGATAATGATCCAGAATACATTAATTACCTTCACATTTAGAACTCCGGAAGAACGTAATCAAATTATAGCAGCGAACCAAGATAAGATTCTAGTAGGCGATTATGACCTGCCGGAAAATAAATCCCTAGTATTTAATGATAATGCCCAAGAGAAATATATCAAGAGTCTGGAAGACCAACTACTTCTTTTATCAGACGAATTAAGCGGAGGTATTCTATGACAAATCCTTTAGTGGTTCAGGTAATAGCAGAGCGTATCATGAGTGGCGGAATAAACCCAAAAACTGCTGGAGTCTACACTTTAGATGAGATCACCAACGAGGAATACAAGAAAGCAGTAGTTGATTACATTGCTACAGTTTCTCCGCAGATATGAGCAAGACCTATTGGGAATCACCTTGGCTGGAATAATTAATAGCCGATATACGGCAGAAAGAGGTTTTATGGACGTAAAATTAATCGCTTCAAACGTTATCACAGCAGCTGCGGGAGCAACAGGCAAAGAAATTACATTAGCCAGCATTACTGCGGGTGTTGGAACTTTTATCGCTTCTCAGCTGGGTGGCTGGGACGGATATATCAGTATACTTGTTTATTTGATGATGGGAGATTATCTGACTGGGGTACTTGGAGCGATCAAAAAAAAGAACTTATATAGCGATGTGATGTTCTGGGGCGGGATCAGGAAAGGTATCGTGCTTTTGGTTGTATTTATTGCTATACAACTTGATCAGCTTTTAGGCGGCACAGCACCTATTTTTCGCACACTTGCCATTTTCTATTATGCTGGACGAGAAGGGTTGTCCCTGATAGAGAATTCGGGTAACTTAGGTTTGCCTTGGCCTCCAGCAATCAAAAACGCACTTGAACAATTAAAGCAGAAGGGTGAGGGAAGCAAATGAGTAAAGGATTTGATTGCGCAACGCCGCTGACTGCCAAAACAGCGGCTCTCTTTGTTGATCAGGGGTATAAATTCGTTGGGCGCTATCTAGCGGAGGTAGGATCATGGAAACGAATGTCTCCAGCAGAGGCGAATCTAATTACTGCTGTCGGCCTTTACATCGTGTCATTCTTCGAACGAAACGAGGATCGTGTCAAAGGTGGGGCCGCAGCAGGTACAGAAGATGGCAAGCAAGCGATTAGATTGGCTAGAGAAGTAGGACAGCCAGTGGGTACAGTGATCTATGCTGCGGTTGACTATGACGCGCAGCCAGCCGAATACGGCGTGATTGAGGCGTATATGAGGGCGTTCGATGCCGAGATCGTCGGCTACGAACTAGGCGTGTATGGTTCATATAGTGTGGTTAAAGCGATGCACGAGCGGGGCGTAGCAAAAAAGCTCATGCAGACATATGCCTGGAGCCGAGGGAAAGTGTTTGAACAGAACAGCATTTACCAATATGAAAATGATGTCACCGTGAACGGAATAGGAATTGACCGAAACGAATCTAACGGTGATGCGGGAGGGTGGAAGGTAGGAATGGCGATTAAACAGCAGGCAACACTTGATAGTGGTGTAGCAAACACGATCATTAACACGTGGATTAAACCAGACTGGAAGCACGCCGAGGAAAGCAAAGTTGGTGCTTCTGAAAATACAGTCATAGCATTGAAGGATCAACAGAAATATTACAATTGGTTATCAAACCAGTTGCGGAAGGCATCGGGGCAGCCCGAAGAGTAAAGTAGTTATCAAATTCGCAAGCGCTTGGGAATTTCAAAAACCCTCTTTCCCTATAAAGGAGAGAGGGCTTCTTTTATTTAAACAGCTTTTTAATTAACTTGAAAATATCAAAGCTCGTCCGGTTGTACACCTTGTTATAAGCTGCCTTTTTCGGGTTTCTTAGCCACCCATAACCACGAGGCATCTTGATTCCAAGTCGGTGTACAACTTGCCTTTTTATACTAGTTCTAGCTGCTATACGCTTCTTTAGACTAGGCGTTCTCAAACCAAACTTCATAGGATCAACCCCATTTAAGTTATCTTACTAATTATCCAAAGTCTACCATAACTATTGATGTAAAGTATATATCAGGAAAGTTCGATCGCTATTACTTTATCGCTTTAATTCTTTGGTTACCCATCGATTACAACAGAATAAAGAAACCATTAAATATTCTTTATGATTTCTTTATATTGGAAAAAAAGGAATATAGAGAAAATGATAGAATTATATTAAATAGTTTCAAAAAAAACAAAATAAGGAAGTGTTGGAATTGAAGAAAATATTTAAATCTGCTCTTGCTGTGGCTCTGTTATCTGTATCTGTTCTTTCCTCTCAAGTATTTGCTGCTGATTCGTTAAACACAGAAAAAGATAATGGCGCAGAGATTATTTACAGCGCGAATGAGATTACCGATGTAGACATTTTGTATGATAAAGCGGTGCAGGAGGAAAAAAACCAAAGTATTAAAAAAACTGGGGGCATTAAGGGTGTTTTAAAAGATGAAAAAGGTAATCAAACAGATACGAAAACATATCATACTACCCAAAAATTAAAAGAAAAGAAATATAAAGATGGAAGAGTTGAAGGTGAATATGCTGTTACAACGTTTGCTGACGTGACTAATCAAGATTTAGATCGTGCTAGTATCCTTGCATCTGACGGAAGTATAGGTAAAGATGGAAAAGACGATACTCTTGGCTTTAAGGCATATTCTACATTTTATTATTCGTATACTACTTCAGGTGGGAGTGAGTTCAGAAAAATCACGAGAGTTACTGGCGGATGGACTAGACTTGACGGCACTTATACATTTGGTAAAAGAACGATTAATTATGGATCATCCGGCATTCCTCAAGGTGGTGGCTTGGCAATAAGTCAAGCAGAATATAATACGATAGATTTGCCAGACATAAGCTTAACTTTTGATTATACTGCACCTACTTCTTGGAAGTATATTTCAAGAAGCACTACAGATAGTTCGTGGTATACGGTAGGTGTAAATCAATCCATAGTTTTAAAAAGAAGTAGTTCAACATGGACTTTTAGTTTTGCGAATAACGACGTGTAGAAATGAAAAATAAACAGTAGGTTACAATGAAATAATAATCATTGCAGCCTGCTGTTTTGTTTATATAATTTATATAGGGGGTACTGTTGTTATTTAAGACTACAACCTTATAAATTAAGAGGGGGGTGGAAAAATGAATACTCTTAAATTCCTGAAATATCCGATTGTAATAGGGATTTCAATTTCTATACTGATTGTTTTAATTTCATTATTAAAACAAGATTTACTACTATGCAAAAAGCTATCGGGGTGGGTTGGAGCTGGTTTCTTGATAATAGCTGCTATACTATCAGGAGCATTTCTAAATGGTGATAGAATTAGAGCGAATTTTGACCGAGAAAATAAAGAAGACAGATTGGCTAGAATAAAATACTCTTCATTTTTTTTCCAACTCTGCCTTCCAAACATTATTTTATTTTTCATTTCGTATATCTTGAATTCCAACAAATTATAGTCCACATTAATAAAGTTTGGCTGCGCCTAATGCATGGGAGAATCGATCCATTTAGCGGTGAGAGGACTGGGATTGGATCAATTACGAGGATGTGATGAGAGCGGAACTAAGTAATGTATGGGAAGAGGATGAAATAATCGATCCTTAAATATTTTTAAAGCCTTGAAGGGAATTCTCCTTCAAGGCTTTATTTGTTTTACTTCTTATCGAATTTCCTGTTTTCATTTCTGAATATAGTGCCTGGCGCCCAATACTGGTATATGGTTAGAGGGCATATATTAATTTAGAAGGAATTACTATCATCTACATCTATGATGTACTAAGGAATTCGCCCATCTTGAGATGATTGCTACAATGGTTTATAAGCTCACGAAAGATGCCACGCTCGAGCAGTTGAAGGAAGCTGGCCTAGATGATCATTACGCCGCTCATGATAAGGCGCTTTTTTATCAGAGTGCCTCCGGCGTGCCTTGGACGGCCACCTACATACAAGCCAAGGGAGACCCGATTGCCGACCTCTACGAGGATATTGCTGCGGAAGAGAAAGCGAGGGCTACCTATCAATGGTTGATTGATCTGACGGATGATGTCGACTTGCAAGACAGTTTGAAATTTCTGCGGGAGCGGGAGATTGTGCATTCCTTGCGGTTTCGGGAAGCTGTTGAAATATTGAAGGATGACCGGGAGGAGAAGAAGGTATTTTGAGGCTTTGACGCTGCACCCATCCCTATAGAAGCGTTGCCGCCTTTCAATCCTCACGGTTGGAGGGCGGCTATTTGAGTTCTTATTTGTGGCTTTTCTATATTAACTGGTGCAATGGCTCGGTGGAGAAGATTATTGGACAAGCCCTAGTCGAAGTTAGCATGTTCTAATCTCGTCTTAGTTCGTATTAGAAACGCAAATGACCCATAAGAAAGTCACTTTTTTAAGTGTCTTTCTTGTGGGTTACAGTTGACCATGATGAATGATGCGGTCTTTCCAGTCATGTAGTCTGAGTGTGAGCACTAAGAATGTGTAAAGCGTAGAACTCTTCTAACATCTTGACCAGTGGATCATACGGCTTGGATAAGGAACTAAGATAGCTGTACATGCCTTGCACAATGACCGGATTACACTGTTCTTTTTGCATTTCAGCAATAAGCGCTTCTATGGATTGAATCATGTTATCGAGCAAAGCTCTTTCTTTCACATTCGATCGGATCCACTGCCTTATATTGTCTATGCATCCGTCAAATGATGGATCTATTTTTGCTGATAGGCCCAATTTCATCATCTGAGAGTCCAAGACCGGTTCGCTCTGCTTACGGAGAATACCGTACACCCAATCATCGAGCCGCTCAAATAAATAGTCAGATAGCTGAGCAGAGTTTAAGTTAACGCCAAATGTGATCTGTAAAAAATAGTAGGATTTCATTGTTCCGTCCAACATTGCTGCACAATCCATAGCGTGGGGTTCGATTTGTTGTCCGTAAAGTTCGGTTATTCGCTCCTGAAACCACCGATTGGTCCACAGAAAATGCTGAATGACGATTTCGTTAATCAAGGAGTCATTGCAAGCGACTCCCTTCAGAAACAAATTGCATAACTCCCTGTTCTCAACAATGAGATCGCACTGAAAAGAGAGACCTTTGATGAGAACTTCTTTTGGAGGCAGCTTTGGTACGGCTTCGATCAAACCTTGCAATGGAGCTGTAATCTTTTCGAAATAGTAAGAAATAATGGACGTGAAGACTTCTTCTTTGGAATGAAAATATTGGTAAAAAGAACCTTTAGAGATCCCTGCCAAGCTTACGATGTCCTGCACTGAGGTCGTATGATAGTCATGTTCGCTGAATAATTTAAGGGCGGCTTGGATCAGCTTCATTTTTTTATCGTTCATAGTCTGTTCACATCCTTAGTTTAAACATCCGATCAGTAGATTAATCCCGATGATGTTATTTTATAGGTAGAACTCTAAATAGTCAAATATAATGACTGACTAGTTCGTTTAATGGTTTTTTAAGATATTTTTATTGATTTTTCTGAAAAAATAAAATATATTGAATTATGACCGACTGGTCATTCTTGTTAAATTCAAGAAGAGAAATATGGAGGCGGATCATACAAAGTGATTTATGAGACAGCTAGTGCAGTGCTCGCATGTAGGATTTTGCTGTAGAGACCAAACGGAAGGAGTATAGAGATGAACCAAATGACCAGGTTTTCTATGAAAAACATTTCGGCAGTCCTGCTGATCAGTATCTTCCTGTTCATTGGAGGGAGCTTTTCTGCAACGACTTTAAAGCAGGAGGCAATGCCAGATATTTCTCTGCCGCAGGTGTTTGTTACAACGGTATACCCGGCAACACCTATGGATGTGATGGAGGATGTTACAAAGAAGCTTGAGAAGCTGATTGTAGGGATCGAAGGGATGAAGAAGGTAACATCTTCGTCGAATGAAAACTACTCGATGCTTACCGTCGAGCTTCGGAATGATGCTAGCGTCGATAAAGCGGTTGATGAGATCGAGAGAGCCATCTCGGACGTTAAATTGCCAGCTAGCGCTGATAAACCGAAGGTATCGAAGGTTGGCAGCAGCAGTTATCCTGTATATTTTGCTGCGATGCATGGCAAAGGAAACACCACACAGGAAGATCTGAACAGTATTTATAAAGATATCGTAGAGCCTGTTTTAAGTACAATGAAAGGCATCGATCATGTCGATTCCGCTGGCTTGCAGGAAGCTACACTTAAATTAAAGCTAGATTTGAATGCTCTTAATACATATGGATTAACGCCAAGCGTTGTTACACAAAGTATTCAAGCTGCGTTAGCGACAAGTCCGGCAGGTACGGCTGATTTGAACGGAACTACACAGTCGGTGAGGATTGAGAGCGATTTAGATACCATTTATAACCTGGAAAATATGAAAATAATGACCTCTAGCGGTCAGACTGTGCTGCTGAAACAGATTTCCAAAGTTGAGGCCATTATGGATTCCGAGTATATTACTCGTTTTGACAACGATAATGCAATTGGGCTTACGTTATTCAAAGGAAAGGATGCCAACACGGTCGAATTTGCAAATGAAATAGACCGTTTGTTTGCAAATTGGGAGAAGGAATATCCTAACATTCAATTTTCAACGGTATATAACTCAGCCAATGATGTTAAGAAGTCAGTAATCGGTATGCTCGAAGAAGGCGGCATAGGTGCAATTCTTGCGTCTGTCATGATTTTGCTGTTCTTAAGGAACGTTCGAATGACATTGATGGTGTTAGTTTCCATCCCGCTTAGTATTGTCACAACACTTAGTATTATGTCTTATATGGATCTTTCTTTAAATGTTATGACATTAGGGGGTTTGACGGTAGCGGTAGGTCGGGTTGTCGACGATAGTATCGTAGTAATTGAGAATATATACTCCGAGCTGCAGAAAGCGCACGAAAGAAATGAATCTGTCATATTATTAGCAACCTCGAAGGTAGCCTCAGCGATTACTTCTTCTACGCTCGTGACATGCGGTGTATTTCTTCCAATGGCTTTTGTCAGCGGTATTCTGGGTGATGTTTTCCGTCCGTTCTCACTGACGATTGTCGTCGCGATGCTGACTTCTTTGGTCGTAGCGCTCACCATGATTCCGGTGCTTAGTAAATTGCTTGTTTTGAACAGCAAGATTAAGCATCACGATGAGAATGCAGTTGGCAAATCAGGCGAATTCTATAGGAAAGTCTTGAACTATTCCTTGCATAATCCAATCAAAATCATGATTACTACAGTACTCATTTTCGTGATATCGATTGGCGGAACTGTACCATTTCTGGGTTCAACTTTCATACCTGCAGACGATTCAAACAAACAGATTCTATTTACGCTGCAGCTGCCAAGGGAAACCTCTTTCGATTCAATGAATGAGGAGATCAAGGAAATTGAGAAGATGCTTGGCGAAGCCAAGGATACGAACGGTCAGCCTGAATTTGACTACTATGAGGCGATGGTTGGGTATGATCAAGCCAACATGAGTGGTGAACGAACTGATTATAAATCAACGATTGTGGCAGCTGTCGGAGCCAATGTGGATGTGAATAAGGCAATCGACAAGTACAAAGGAAAAATAAAAGATATGGTTCCAAAGGGTTCTGAGATCGAAGGTTCCCCACTTGCGGGTACAATGGGAAGCGCTGAGGATTTTGCCTATATATTAAAGGGTGACGATCTGAACCAGTTGATGGCAGCCGCCGAGCTTGTGAAGACAAAGCTTGCTGAGTTTCCGGAGCTTGATCAAATTAAAGATAGTTTGTCCGAGAAGAAAATGCAGATTACGGTCAAAGTCGATCAGAATAAAGCCAGAATTTATGGGCTGTCATCCGCTATGATTACCTCCACAGTTGCGGAATGGCTTAAGGAGAATGAGATTGGCGAGATCAAATTCGATAATGTCAATTTTACAACTAAAATTATGATCGACGAGAAGTTTAAAGACTCATTGGAAGAAATAGGCCGTATCCGATTGACTACACCGACTGGCGCCATTGTTGCTTTGAACGAAGTTGCGAAGACTGCTCAAATAGATGCTCCGGCCTCCATTACTCGGGAAATGCAGCAGCAGTACGTTAAGGTGACAGCGAAAATCGACAGCACGGACAAAGGCGGCGTAGTGTCCAAGTTGACAACGGCTTTAAAATCCGTGGAATTGCCTAATGGTATTCGCAGAGAAGTGCAAGGGGTTAGTGAAGATATCCAGGCGAGCTTTACCCAATTGATTGTAGCTATGGCTGCAGCGATTGTAATTGTATATCTGATCATGGTCATTGCGTTCGGCAATGCAAGCGCCCCATTTGCTGTTATGTTTTCCTTGCCGCTTGCGGCTATTGGCGGCTTCGTCGGCTTATTTGTCACCAAAGAACCGCTTAGTATCACATCGATGATCGGCTTCCTGATGCTCATTGGTATCGTTATTACGAATGCCATCGTATTGATCGACCGTGTGCAGCAGCTGCGCGAAGAAGGTTATGTCCTCCATGAAGCGCTAATTCTGGCAGGTATCTCACGTTTGCGTCCTATTATTATGACTGCAGGTGCTACTGTCTTTTCGCAGCTTCCGATGGCCCTCGGTTTATCAGGAGGCGGAACGATCATTTCCAAAGGAATGTCGGTTGTCGTGATCGGAGGTCTCGTTACATCCACGATACTGACACTAGTAGTCGTTCCCATCATCTATCTATTGATTGAGAAGGCGAAATTGCAAATGGCCCGTTTGTTCAAGAGAAAAGGTTCCACGCAAACGGATATTTCTGCCGTATCCTCTATCTGATAAAGAAATAATTATAAACAATATGCAAGGGTAAAGGAGAAACGTCCAAATGAAGCTGATAGCTACGAAGTCCATACCAAATAGCGTCAAATTGGCCGGTGCAGTCTTAATTAGTGCTGCCTTGCTGGCTGGCTGTTCCACTGCAAAACAGGCTGAGCCGTTTCTGGCAAGCGCCAACGAAATGCTTGTAAAAACTGTTAAAGCTGCGCCAATCGAGAAGAAAACCATTAGCGCGCCTACCGAACAAGTCGCAGAAGTTGTATCCTCTTTGCAGATTGACGTTATTGCCAAAGCGGGGGGTGACGTACAAGAAATTCTGAAAAAGCGTGGAGATTCGGTCGTAAAAGGGGATGTGATTCTCCTGCTCGATCAGACAGATGTCCTTCTTCAGAAAGATAAGACACAGGTTGCTTTAGCCAGCTCGCAAGAGCAGCTTACGAAGGCCAGACGCGATTTGGAAGACGGGAAGGTCGAACTCAAGAATGGCATCACCAAGCTGGAGTTAACCTTGACGGATGCGGAGAAAAGCTATAATAAAAAGCGCAACGACTATGATATGGGAACAGCTACTAAAAATGACTTGGAGATGGCGGAGACTGGCTTGAAAACCCTTCGGCTAGATCTCGATAATACGCGAAATAAATTAAGCACACTGGAAAAAACAAATTCTTTGGCTCAATTGGATCAAGCTATTCAGACCGCAAATTTGTCGTTAAGGGAGATTGATCGCACGATAGAAAATATGTCGGTTAAGGCGAACGCCGACGGGGTTATTACTGATTTTCCCGTTGAAACAGGAATGACGATTTCCCCAGAGTTCAACACGGCTAAAATTCAAATGATGGATCCTATTAAAATAAAAGCAGAGCTGACTGAAACAGCTGCATCGTTGATACGTGGCAAGACTGAGCTTTCTTTCTATGTCCCCAATACAATCGATAGAACAAAAGCTAAAGTGAAGTACCTAGCTGATGTTATGAGTGCGCAATCGCAATCCTACTCTCTCGAACTAGAAGTTCCGAATGCTGATCGCAAGTTGAAACCTGGTATGAAAGCACAAGTGCTGCTTACCGAAGAGAAAGATGAGGTTGTTGTTGCTGTGCCTTCACTAACAGTGGTACGCGAGGGCAGCGACACATTTGTCTACGTGCTCACAGGAGATCAAGTTGAAAAACGGAAAATTGAGCTAGGCAGACTTAAAGAGACTTACCAAGAAGTGCTGAGCGGTGTTAAAGAAGGCGAACAATTGATTATCTCGGGTCAACATCAATTAAAGGATAAAGATAAAGTGAAAGTCGTTCAATAATCTGCTTTCTGCAGCCTTCAGGATTTTCGAAACAAGAATAAGGAGCGTATTTTATGAAAAAACAATGGAAAACGGGAATGACGGCTGTCATGTTGGGAACGATGCTGATTCAGACAGGAGTTCCGGTGTATGCGGCAGATTCGAGTTCAGCGGCTTCTGCCATAAGCACATCTGCGGCAAATTACGGGTTAACGAGCGATATTCGCTCAGCGATCAAAAATTTATCCGTTGAAACCAAAACGAGCGGCTTGCAAATATCAGCAACAATCAGACTTTATAACGGAGGCAGTACTCAGAATCGTGTGCCTGAACACGAGCTTCGCGTTCGCACTTCGGACGGTTTGGTCTATACATTAAAGCCAAGCGTAGGCAATAAAGCAGCCCTGCAGCCTAAGGAGATTGCAGAATTGACTTACATGAACATTGTGGATAGCAAAGAAATGACACAAATTGACCAGGTCTCTTTCGTCGACGTCAATGAATTCACGTATCCGAAAGTAGAAACGACGCTGCTTTCTCTGACTCCGACTGCTGTTTGGTATGGACAAGGAAAAGCTTCGTTGCATAAGCCGGAATTGCTTGCGTGGGGCCAAACATACAGCATTCCGGGAGTCAATTCGGGGTTGCAATATAAACCCGTTGAGGTCTCTATGCAAAGTACAAGCGAAGGCCAAACGGCCGTAGTTACGTTGCTCGTTGAGAATCCGGGAGCTGGTCGCGAAACGCTGCCGGATTTTCGGTTGGATGCCCAATCCGAAAGTAAAACATATCAGGGCACAAGCGCAGCGAAGGGTACCGTTCTCTTAGAACCAGGCGAGAAAAAGTATTTGCATTATGTGATACCGGTAGAGATTGGGGTCACTCTTGCTAATCTGCTCGTCGTATCGACGGAAACATTCGTGCCGACTATCGGGACCCCCGTCAGGCTCGATACGGGGAAGCTCGGTCTCGTTTGGCCGGAAGCCTCACAAAATCAAAGCGCTGCCCCAGCTTATACGATTGGCCAGCGTATAGCCATCGATTCTTTGTCTAAAGTGTTTGACAACAAGACAGAAGTTGCCCTTATGGAGCTGACTCTCCATGACAACCCGGGTGACGGCTACAAAACGGTTGTCGCAAAATTCAAGCTAACCAATTCAAGTGACGCTCCGATTGCCATGCCGACTTTCCAAACGGAGGTGCGCAATACGAGCGGAGTCGCTTATAAAGGCTCACGACAAACGAATGTGACTTCCATGATGAATCCTGGTTTAAGTTACGTGGTCAGCTACGCTTACAAAGTACCTCAATCGGAAAATGAAGACAATTGGGTCGTGAAGCTGCTGGATGCTCAGTCCGCCGCCCCGTACACAACGACGATTGCCGCCGTAAGGACGAAAACCTTGGCGCCTGGAACAGGGATGGACTTCGCCTTATATCCATTTGATATCAATCTCAGAGGGGCAACAACTTCCTATTTGACAACGCCTCTGCTTACGTACACATATAAGATTCAGCTTGATATGGGTATCGTGCAAAAAGAAAATGTCGTAGTTGATGATAACTTCTCCAAGCTAAGATTCGAAATCGTGGACGGTCTTGGCCGTACGGTAGGATCTAAGGATGTGCCTTTCACCGGAGTGAACAAACTCATCAGCGGTAAGCAAACAATCGATGCAAGCAATATTGCATCAGATCAAGTCTCGAATTCCTATACGCTAAATATATACGAAGTTATAGAAACTCAAGATGGCTTGGCTAAACGTTTCCTAAGAAGCTTTAACTAGTGTGGATGGAGCACGGAACGCTTAGTTGCTAAGGCAGCACCTTAGGGGATGCTTTCCGATATTGAGGAGCAGGAGCATGGAGATGACGAACATAGAAGAACGTCTTTGGGAAATTGTAAGAAATAGACAAGCAGATGTGAATACTGCTTACGAAATTTTTGATCAGTTAGAAGCCGTTGATTTACAAACATTGGAAGGGACGTGGGAAGGTTCTGAGTTTCCTACGGGTCACCCATTGGATGGCATGTTAACAGCTTGCCAATGGTATGGAAAGCAGTTTCTTGATCCCGATAACGTACATCCCCTGCTCTTTTTTAAAGAAGATGGGACGGTTTTTTCAGGAGATCCTGTACAGGCGTTCACGACGCGTACGATTGTGGCGACTGATCGACCCAGCGCGCGAATGAGAAAGGTCGAATATAGAAACAAAGTGAGCGCGGCAATGCTCTATGATAACCTGCCGGTTATCGACCATTATAGAAAAGTAAATGATAAACTTCTTCTTGGGGTTATGGATTCTAAATGGATGGCAAAGCCTTATTTCTATTATTTAGAACGTGGATAATTGAAACTTGATAATGCTTCCATTTGCCCCCTAAAGTGGCCACTTTGCATGCGTGGTACCTTAGGGGGTATTTGGTTTGGATGAAAAGCTTAAACGGATGCCCATGATTGTTTGGTCGTTTGAACGGTTTCCCCCGAATCAGCCGCAAGGGTGATCATCATGCCAAGATAGTGATCCTGAGCCGCTTCCGCTAGGCTGTAAAAGCTTGGTCCACCTTGCACGTATTCACCCATTTTCTGAAGGCAGGTCGCAATCGCAATCTCGTCGTCTGTCAAACGCCCAGGCTGGAAAGGATTGCGATAAACCCACTTGTCGCCAGCCAAAATGCCTTTATGATAATAGCCTTCAAGGTTGCCGTATTCCCCTGCATTCAGCCGCCTAAGCTCCATCTCTATGGGCGTCTGAAAGTCTTGTAAATAAGCTACCCTCTTGTTGCTGATTTCTCCTTTATCTCCACGCACGAGTACTCGCTCCGAACGAATCCATGAAAAATATTGATCAGCGGTGAAATCAAATACACCCAGCTTGTCCCCAAATTCGAGGTGAGCGATTACTTGCTTCGAGATGGCTGTCTTCTCTGCAACGGGGTCGCCCTCACGGTTAGGCCCGCTAACGATCGGAGAAGCGAAGCTGTAACCCCGAATTCGCGCATTTTCAAAGCGAATGCCAAGGAGACTGCGCATGATGCTGATGCCATGATAGCCATGGGCGGCGGACACTTGCGCTTGGCTAACGGTGCCCAGCATGCCGGACTGCGCGATAGCAATGCGCGCAGCATGCAGCGGCTGGAATGCATACTGCTCTGCCACCTGCACCTTGGCAGCTGGTCCGATGTCTTGATAGAGCTGATTGAGCTGCTCCAGATCCGCCGCAGGCGGTGTTTCAGTCAGGACGGGAATCCCTTCATGCACGAATTGTTTGATCAATGCCGGCGTCTGTGCCACGGGAACCGAAAGAACAACATAAGAAGGGGAAGCAGCCTTCAATAAGTCTTCGGTCGTTCGGAACGTTGGCACGCCCCATTGCTCCTCGAATGCCCGTCCTTTCTCCTCATTGCGTACGACAACGCCGCAAACCTCAAAACGATCCGGAAGCGCTTGTACGATGCGCATAAAAAAAGCTGCTCGCCAACCGCCTCCGACGATAGCGAATGTGATAGCCACATGGATTCCTCCTTTTATCATGAAACGCGTTTTTACAACTATTGTATTACATAAATTCATTTCTGGGGATGTATTTATTTATGGTTGAATTGATAGCGCCATTTCACCCTCTATCGATAAGATGAGCCTTGATTTTATATATAGCTGTGGTAAACTTCACCTATATGGGAATTTCGATTCCTCTCTTTTTTAACACCAAAAGTTAAAGCCCTTTAATTTTAATCACTCTACTTAACTGCATTATGATAAGGGGAGGATCGGCATCGTACGCAGCATAAAACAGAAACGGAACATTTGGGTATTCATTGTCAGCCTGCTTCGCAAATCACAAATTAAGAATCGGTTAATTGCCTCATTTCTGCTTGTTTCCCTCCTACCGTTAATAACGACCTCTTTGATTGTTTATACCAAGTCAATCCATTCCATCAACTCTAAGATTAGTGCCTATTCTCTGCAAATTTTGGATCAAGTTCGCGATGAAATCAACAGGGAGAATCGGAAGATCCAATATTTGAGCGATCAAGTGATAACGAATAATCTGGTTCAAACGAACCTGCAGAATGCTACCCTAATCGATCATCAGGCGGTTATGGACACGTATTATGAGGTAAACCAAACTTTTAGCGGCCGTAAAATGCTGGATTATATGAAGTCTTTGCAGATTTATAATTCATCCAAAGAGCTGGTTTATGATTTGGGTTATGATAAGCTGCGCCCTGATGATATAGCACCTCTAGTGAAGCAGATTAACGATCATAAGGGCAACGATATTTGGACGCATGTTGTGACTGTTAATGGGGTCGATTGTATTGTACTTGCGAGGGAGATTCACTCGCGCTCCAATTGGTTTCATACGATCGGCTATGTGTTTATCGCGATAAAGGAAAGCTTGTACTCCCGAGATATCTATGAGGATGTCAACATGGGGGAGGGAGCAGATCTGTTTATGATTGATACTGCGGGCAGTGTGCTCTCCTCAAGAAGTGCGGCAATTCCTGTGGGGGTTAAGCTGAGTGAACGCAGTCTGATGAACCAAATTGCTTTGAACGAGAAGGAAGGCCAGCGTGCTTTTACTGCCAAAATAAAGGACAACACAGCTTTGGTTGCTTTTTCTTATGACTCTGCGGCTGGGTGGTATCTCGTCACGACGATTCCCTCCTCCTATTTGAATAAAGAATCCAGGTCTATCTTGCCTTACCTGCTGATGGTTTGCGTTGTGTGTTTTCTAGTTTCCCTTCTCTTAACTTTTGTCATTTCGGGCAGCATTTCGAAGCCGCTTCACCAATTAACCCACTCCATGAAGAATGTAGCTTCGGGGAATTTACAGACGAGCAATGAAGACGTTGGGAAGGATGAGATTGGCTTCTTATCGGGGAAATTCAACACCATGGTTGAGCAAATCAGTGATTTGGTGGAACATACGAAGGAAGAGCAGATTAAGAAGAGAGAGATTGAGCTTCAGATGCTTCAGGCGCAAATTAACCCGCACTTTTTGTTTAATACATTAAATTCTCTCAAATGGACAGCTGTATTGAATCAAGCGACCAACGTAAGCGACGGCCTAAGTGCGCTTGCAGAGCTGCTTCGGAATACGATTGTTAATCGCAAAGAAATGATTTCTTTGTCCGAAGAACTGAAAAACATTGAGAATTATATGGTGATTCAAAGACTTCGATTTGGAGCGCTGTATGAAATTGACTATCAGATTGAAGATGGTTTAATGAACAGCCGCGTTTTGAAATTTATTTTACAGCCGATTGTTGAGAATTCGATTATTCATGGGCTGGATGAAAACAATGCTGATAATAAGATTAGGATCGGGGCCCAAAAGCAGGGAAACCGGATCGAAATTACTGTTCAAGATAACGGTAAAGGCATGCCAATGCAGCAGGCTCTGAAATTGCTGGATTCGGTGAATCAAGCGGAGCAGCGGCTTTCCAATATCGGGATATCGAATGTCAACGAGCGGATCAAGCTGCATTTTGGCGAAGAGTATGGCCTTCAGATTCATAGTGAAATAGGTGTGGGCACGAAGGTTAGTTTGACGATGCCTTTTAATGCGACTGGAGGTAGCAGGGATGATCAAAGTGCTTGTGGTGGATGATGAAAAAATTATGCGGATAGGCTTGAAAATGATGATTCCTTGGGAGCAGCATGGGTATGAGTGGATAGGAGCGGCAGATGACGGGGAAGCAGCTCTGGCTATGGTCAAGCAGCATGATCCCGATATTCTCATTACAGATCTGCAGATGCCCAAAATAAATGGACTTGAGCTTATTCAGAAGCTGCGGGAAATCACGCATTTCCAAGGGAAAATTATTGTGCTGAGCAATCACGGGGAATACAGCTTGGTACGCGAAGCAATGAAACTTGGCGCCTTGGACTACTTGTTGAAGGTGACCTTGAAGCCGGATGATTTGCTGGATATTTTGCAAAAGGCAGCCAACGAGCTGACGTCGGAGAAGGAAAACAAAGAAATTCAAAGGCAAAAGGCCGTAGCTCAAGTTGAAAATTTGATGCTGGCCCGGAAAAATTTCTTTCGCGAGTTGGTTTACGACAATTATTTGTCAGAACGAGAAACGATGATGCAAGCGCAAAAGCTGCACATTCAGATCGACACTGAGCAAAGCTTTTTATTGTATATCACGATAGATGCCTATGATAAAACGATGGGCAGCGGCAAATGGACGAATAGACAGTCCTTGAATTTCTCGATCTGCAACATCATTTCGGAGCTGGTTAGTGATTCTTTTTTTATGGAATTTTCGGAAATTAGTGATCGCGATTATTTCGTTATTTTGCCGAATCATCGCAAGTATGAAAGCGATGCAGGCAAGATGCAGCTGGCTAAACGAATTACCGAAATGCTTCAGCTATATCTCAACCTTGCCGTGAATATTGTGATAAGCAATCCCTTTGCAGGGCTGCTGCAAGTACGAGAAGCTTACTTGGCTTGCAAATGTGCTGCTGGGCTGCGTTTCTATAAGCATCACTCACTTGTGTTCCATGCCCGTGAGGCTGCGTTTAATACCGGCAAAGCCATTCTCCCGTCCCAATTGGAGGAGATGAGGAAGCACATTCAGTTAGGAGCCATGGAAGGACTTATCGATTGCTTGGATAACATCTATCAGGACGCGGAACAACGATGTGTTCATCCTGCTCAATTCCAAAAAACGATTATTGCATTAATCGATGAATGGGAATCAGCCAGTGCGCAGCATGAGTACCATGTTCTGCCCGAGCAGGACAGGAAGCAGCTGGAGAAAGCTGAGAACTTCATTGATTTCAGAACGGCTTTCGTGCAAGCTGTGGGTTATTTCAGACAATATGCGATCCCTTCATCGCCCAAATACCGCAAAGAAATCCGCACTGTTATTGAATTCATGCTGAAGCATATGGATCAGAAAATTACGCTGGGGATGATGGCGAATGAAGTGAATATGAATGAAAGCTATTTGGCGCGGCTATTCAAAACGGAAACAGGCAGAACGATCGTCCATTTTCTCAATGAGCTGCGCATGGAAAAGGCCAAGGAATTATTGAAAAATCCAGACCTTAGTGTCAAGTCCGTTTCGGAGCTTATCGGAATTTCCGACCAATTTTATTTCAATCGCCTATTCAATAAGACGTACGGGACGAATCCGACGGAGTTCAAGAAAAGTCATTTTAGAAGTCAAGATCGTCCATAATTCAGTCAAAATCGTAAATGTCCTGAAAATCTCCTTCGTTATATGATGTTTACAACACCGATTTATACAAAGTACATACATTTAGGGGGTTGTTTAATGAAGAAATCATTATCTGTAATTGTTTCAGCGCTTTTACTTTCGAGCGTATTGGCTGGGTGTGTAACCGGGAAAGATGAGGTTGCTAAACCGAAAAGCGTGACGATTAAAGCGCTTTTTATGAAGCAAGCGGGTTATAGCGAAGATGCGATCAATGAAGCAACAGATGCTTTCATCAAAGCAAATCCAAATATTAAAGTGGAGGCAACTTTCGTTCCTTACGAAGCCTTGGAGCAGAAAATCCTGGTCTCGAACGGCAGTTATGATGCGGTATTAATTGATGCTCCTTGGACAGCGAAATTCGTCAAAGCGAATTTACTCAAAGAGGTGACGGATAAAGTTTCCGATGCGGATCGCAAAGATATTTTTGATGGCGCACTCAGTGCCATGCAGTACGAGAACAAGCTGTATGGGATGCCTTGGCTTAATGATGTCAAATATTTATTTTATAACAAAGAAATGCTCACACAAGCAGGCATCAGCTCACCGCCGAAAACATGGGATGAATTAATCGCAGATTCGAAGATATTGAAGGATAAAAATATTGTCGAGTATCCGATCGTCTGGTCGTGGAAGCAAGCTGAGGCGCTTGCGGTTGATTTCACGCTGCTGAGCGCGTCCTTCGGAGGCGAGTTGGTCAAGGATGGGAAGCCAAGCTTGAACGCTCCGGCGAATGTGGAGGCACTTTCCTTCATGCGACAATCGATGAAAGACAAGCTCACTAACCCAAGCTCTCCTGAGTACTTGGAAGAAGATGTCAGGGGTGTTTTTTCCAGCGGCAAAGCGGCATTTGCTCTGAACTGGACCTATATGTTCGGTATGGCTAACGATCCTAAGGAATCCAAAGTTGTCGATAAAGTGGGGATTGCCATGGTTCCCGGAACGGCCAAAGTCGTGAGTGCCACAGCTAACGGCGGAATGGGACTATCCATTGCCAAAGATAGTAAAAATCCGGATGAAACTTGGAAATACATTCAATTCATGGCTTCCAAGGATTTTCAGAAAAAGCATGCCAAAGATGCACTGCCCATTTGGAAGTCGTTATTTGCGGATAAAGATGTCATTGCGACGAATCCGGAATTGATCAACGTATCCAAAACACAATATGAATATATCGTGAATCGCCCGGTCATTCCTTGGTACGGACAGCTATCAACCGAAATGCAGGTTTCGGTGCAGCAAGCGCTATTTGATAAGGTGACGCCCAAAGAGTCACTGGATAAGCTGCAAGCCAAAGCGTTAGAGATTGCAGGCAAATAGATCAGCGCTAAGGGGGAAGATCAGCTTCCCCCTTAGCATTATTCGGGCAGGAGGACAGCAGGGTGAGAAATAGATGGAGTGACAGACGTTTTGCAGTCATAACGATATTACCGGCTTTTGTATTAGTATTCGGCATTGTACTGTTTCCGTTGATACAAACGTTTATTTATAGTCTCAAGAACATGGAATTAACCTCGGCCAGTCAGGGGCAATTTGTTGGCATTCATAATTACACGCATGCTTTGACCGATTCTTCGGTGTGGGCTTCATTTGGCAAAACCGCTTATTTTTCCTCGATCTCAATTGTGCTTGAACTTGTGCTCGGCTTGCTCGTTGCCCTTCTTCTAAATGAGAATATTCGTGGAATAGCTTTCTTGCGTTCCATTATTATTTTGCCTTGGGCTGTTCCGACGATTGTGAATGCCGCGATGTGGAAGTGGATCTTTCATCCTGAATACGGGGCTTTGAACGCGCTCTTGGTTCAGCTTCACGTGATGACGTCCTATCACTCATGGCTTAGCAGCCCTTGGACAGCTATGAATATGGTTATCCTGGCGGATGTATGGAAGATGACTCCTTTTGTTTGCATATTTTTTCTAGCATCGCTGCAGATGACGAATAAAAGTGTCTATGAAGCGGCCAGCATGGATGGAGCAGGTCTTTTTCACAGATTTTTTGTTCTGACGCTTCCCTATCTAAAGCCCACGGTGCTTGTCTTGATCGTCATGAGAACGATGGAATCGTTTAAAGTATTTGATTTGATTTATGCGCTCACCCAAGGCGGACCTTCGAACGGCACCATGGTAGTCATTTACAAAGCTTATATTCAATCCTTTACCAATCTGCAATTTTCCCAAGGAGCTACACTTTCCTATTTAATTGCTATGTTTATTGCCCTTCTGACCTTTGTGTATGTAAAAGTGCTTAAAGTAGAGGAGGCGAGCTAGCCTATGAAAAGTAAAACCTTATCTACGGTACAATATGTATTCGCTGCTCTAATCGCGGTTTGTACCCTGGCCCCCTTCTTATGGCTGTTCATTTCAAGTATTTCCTATCAAATAGATTTACAGCAAGTGCCCTTAAAGTGGATACCAGGACGGATTACGTTTAGTCGATATCTCGATATTTTTAGTAATCCTCATAATGATATGGCCTATGCTTTTCGAATCTCTATGAAAAATAGTCTTATCGTAGCGGTGGCTGTTACGCTTACTGCTCTTCTCATTGGGGGGCTGGCAGCCCATGCTTTTGCCAGGTTTCAATTTGCCTTCCGTCAACAGCTCATTTATATGTTTCTATTCACGTATATGATTCCATCCGTCGTAATTGTCATTCCTTTATACTTCCTGTTTCAAAAGCTTGGCATGCTGGATGCGAAGCTAACCTTGATTATCCTTGATTTAACGTTCGCCATTCCTTTTGTCATTTGGATTATGCAAAGCTATTTCAAGCAGCTATCCAAAGATTTCTATGAAGCTGCCGCGCTGGATGGCTGCAGCCGGATGCAAATGCTCGTATTGGTCGTAGTGCCAATCGTGCGCCCTGGCATTCTTGCTACGATGATCTTTGTATTTTTATTATCTTGGGACGAATTCTTTTTCTCGCTCCTATTCACCTCGACACTCGATGCGAAAACGATCTCGGTAGCCATTTCTGAATTTAGCGGCAAAAACGCGGTTGATTTTGGCATGGTGGCAACAGGAGGCGTACTTGCGTCATTGCCTCCGCTGCTGATTGCCATCGTTTTTCAGAAGTTTCTTGTTCAAGGAATGACTGTCGGGGGGGTAAAAGAATAAAGATCAGGCTGCGACTGAGCGGTGAAGCCTAATTAGTTCCTTGCGGCAAACAGGCCAACAAACTCCTTCAAAGCGAGTGACGTATTGGCTAAGCCGCCGGAAGAAGGGATGAATTTGCTAACAGCGAGGTCTTGCTGCTGCTGGGAAATATAATCGGTCGGGAAGGGCAGGACTTCGATTTTTAGTTTTTGGAATTGCTTCACGGATCTGGGCATATGGAAAGCCGATGTGATGAGAACCGGCTGCTTCCAGCCGTGCTGGGAGAGAAGCGCCTGCGTATGCAGCGCATTTTCTTCCGTATTGCGACTCGTGTCATCCATGGTAATCGCGGATTCCGGTATGCCGAGGGCTAGCAGATGCCGCTTCGCAATCTGCGACTCATTGCCGGAGTCACTGAATACTTGGCCGCCAGAGAGCAGGATCGGCAGCTTCGTGCTTTGGTAAAGCTCAGCAACTGTCAGCACACGAGCGGCGGTGGTAGCTGTTAGATACCCGCTCCCGTGCGTGAGCGGGTCGGGAGTATCTAAGGTTGCTCCTCCAGTTAACATTACAAGGACGTCCCCGGCAACGCGCTCCGGTGGGGTATACCTATTTTCAATGGACTGCAGCAAGGCATTGCTGAAAGCCGGCATCGCACTCACGCATAGAATCATGGCAGCTAGTCCCACAAGAAGAGCGCTGAAGTATTCTGATTTTTGCTTCAGCCATATAGCGATGCAGAGCAGCAGGAGAATGATAATTCCCGGTGGGAAAAGTAAGGTGTAGGCTATTTTGATAAGATAGATCATAGTCGTGTCCAATTCCTTCCTAGCACAAGGCTAGCTAGCATGTTCGACATAAACCGCTCATTTCCTGCCTGTTTACAAAAGCTCAAATGCGAAGAGGCTGTCCCATAAGTAGATAACCCTACTTGAGGGACAGCTCCAGTTGCTTTCTCTAAACCTGCAATTATGCATCTTTTTTGCTCATGGAATAGCCTCAACGATTAAATTCCTGCATTTGTGCAGGCTTTTGAGGCTTTTTCTGGATGAGCGGCTGAAAAAGATAAAAATGCCTGCACAATTGCAGGCATTTCCACTTTTTAACCGAATTCGTCCGGAAACTCCTGTATTTTTGCAGGCTTTTACACACGGGTGAACTGAACTGAACTGATCTGGAAGCCCCATCATCTTTCTGAACAGGCTAATGTTTGATTTCATTGCCTCGAATCCATACTTGTTCGATGGCTAGTTCCGGGCTGACCAGCAATAAGTCAGCCTGTTTGCCTTGCGCAATCGAGCCATGCGTCGAAGCCAGGCCGAGCAGCCGCGCAGGGTTGCCGCTAGCGTAGCGGCTTGCCTCTTCAATGCTGACGCCAACCTCGCGCACCATAAACCGGAGCGCTTCGATCATCGTCAGCGTACTGCCGGCGAGCGCGCCAACCCCTTCCGTCAGCCGGGCAACGCCCGACTGTACGGTTACGGCTTGCCCGCCAAGCTCGTACTCGCCGTCGCCAAGCCCCGCGGCGGACATCGCGTCCGTGATCAGCAGCAAGCCATGCGGCTGCTTCACCATGGTCAGCAGGCGAATCGCTGCTGGGTGCACGTGATGGCCGTCAGCGATGATTTCGGCGCTGATGCGGGTGTCGGTGAGGACGGCACCGACGGTTCCAGGCTCGCGATGATGCAGCGGCTTCATC
Organism: Paenibacillus alba; assembly: GCF_013204855.1. GTDB lineage: Bacteria > Bacillota > Bacilli > Paenibacillales > NBRC-103111 > Paenibacillus_E > Paenibacillus_E alba. The sequence continues at coordinate 78,581 of NZ_JABMKZ010000013.1, forward strand.
GCGTTGAAGGTGTGCACCGCATGCGAGAGCCCCTCGCGAACAGCCGACTGAATGTCGGCATAGGTCGCGTCGGTGTGGCCGCAGGCGGCAACGATACCGTGATCGCGCAGCCACGCGATCAAAGCGAGGCCCCCTTCACGTTCGGGGGCCAAGGTCAACTGCTTGACGAGCTGCGGGTAGCGCTCGTTCCAGTCTTCCAGCCATGGGAGCTGCGGCGTCACCATGAGCTTGGGATCCTGTGCGCCCGCCCACTTGGGCGAGATGAAAGGCCCTTCCATATGCACGCCAAGAAGCTGCGCATAGGGCATTGGCTGCTGGATATAGCGGTCGACTTCGCCCAGCACGCGGTCAATATCTTCGCGAGTTGCCGTCATCGTTGTAGCAAGCATGCCTGTTGTTCCATGAAGCGCGTGAAACCGAGTAATCGTATCCAGCGTTTCGGGACTGGCATCCATGAAATCAGCACCGTATCCGCCATGCACATGAACATCAATGAAGCCTGGCAAGAGCCAGCTGCCCTGTGCATCAAGGAGTACGGCATCAGGGCTGACCGCACGGGAATCCCATGCAGACATGTCCCCGATTGAAGCAATTACGCCATCTTGGATATGAATAAAACCATGCTCGATAATGCCCTGTTCGGTTACGATCTTAGCTCCCGTGATGACGCGTTCGCTCATTCGAATAACCTCCCAGCCTCAGCATCCAGAAGTACGACAAGGTGAGGGTGTGTTTGCAGAAGAGTTGCGGGAATTTCTGTTGTAATCGGGCCTGTTAGTGCGCGATGAACGATTTCTGCTTTGTCAGCGCCACGAACGATCAATAGGATGGTTTTGGCTTTCAAAATTGTACCAACCCCCATCGTTAAGGCATGCGTTGGAACTTCGTCAATCGTGTTGAAGTAGCGCGCATTGGCTTCACGGGTTTCGTCTTTCAGCTCGACACGGTGTGTACCGCTGACCAAGGAATCATCCGGCTCGTTAAAGCCGATATGCCCGTTATGGCCAAGGCCCAGAATTTGCAAATCAATTTGCTTGGCTTCTTCCAGAAGCTCATTATAATGTGCGCATTCCGCTTCTAAATCAACGGCATTTCCATTAGGAATGTGAGCTTGTGCCGCAGGCAGGTCGATATGGTTGAACAGATGCTGCTGCATGTAGGTACGGTAGCTCTCGGAATGATCGGCCGGCAAGCCGACGTACTCATCCAAGTTAAATGTCGTAACGCCTTTGAAGCTTACACGACCTTTATTATAGGCTTTAACGAGTTCTTCGTAGATGCCGACAGGTGTTCCACCCGTCGCTAAGCCAAGGACAGCTTTGGGCTGCATTTGGACAAGCGAAGTAATAATGCCGGCTCCGGCCTCGTTAAGCTCTTGTTGATTTTGGAAAATATGAAGATTCATGATGGTGTTCCTCACTTTCTTAGAGACAGAATTGGATTAGGAAATCTTGCAAGTTTATTTATTTGGTTTTGAAGCTATTTTGCATAAAAAAATCATTTTAAGAAGTAATTATTCACATTTCAATCATAACTGAAATTTAACGTCTCGGCAACAGGCTTTTTGCCAAATATGAACATTGACTTACATGGGTATGTTTGCCATTCTTAACTAAGATCATTACATTCATTTGAAATATGAAAATGCTTCATGAGAAGAGAAGGAGCTGGATGATGAGTATTCAGAGAAAACAACCCGAAGCGATGCTTTTTGACTTAGATGGAACGTTGTTTCAAACGGAAACACTGCTTCTTCCTGCTTATCATGCTACATTTGATGAGCTTAGAGCCAAAGGGCTCTTCGCCGGGGAAACGCCGCCGGAAGAGCGTATTCTTGGAGCACTGGGCATGCTTCTAGAGCATATTTGGATTAGAGTTATGCCGGAAGCTTCTATTGAAACGCGCAGGGCAGCGGACAAGCTGCTGCTGCAGTATCAAATGGATGGCTTGCAGCAAGGACATGGCGTTATGTATGAAGGCGTCGCAGAAACTTTGCAAGCTCTGCGCGACAAAGGGATTCGTCTTTTTGTGGCAAGCAATGGGCTGGAGGATTATGTGCGTCAGGTTATTGAGGCCAAGGGACTTGGACATCTATTTGAAGGCTTGTACAGCGCGGGACAATATCAAACGAAGTCCAAAGTGGATTTGGTCCAAATCCTCCTTGATACGCATGGGATTCAGTCCGCTTGGATGGTGGGAGACCGTTCATCTGATGTGGAGGCAGGTCTTCGCAATAGCTTGACAGTGGCCGCCTGCGATTATGCCGGGTTTCGCGAGTCCGGGGAGCTGGAAGGGGCACATATCCGCATCCGCAGCTTTGCCGAGCTGCTGGACTATTTGTAATTCAGCGAGTTAGTCGCAAACGCGGTTGACTGGGCATACACTGTTATCACATTGATAGATAAGGTGCTGATCAGAATGCCTTCTTTTATAGGAATATTCAACATTATTAGAAATGAAGGAAACCTGGTGAACGGTGATACGCTTATCATTGCTCCAACAAGTGCAACGAAATCGTATGCAGGCAGCGGCGGCGGGATCACAGGTGATTTCGCGGTATCAACGGCAGTTTTCAGCGCTACAGTCACATTCGACCCGGATGTTGTAGACGCGGGAGCGAACAAAGTGGCTACAGGGACGTAGAAGCAAGACGGGAAGAGGATCGATTCAAGCTCATTAAAGGGGCTGGAATCGGTCTTTTTTATTCGGAAGAAAGGGGCTTGACACCGGCTTGTTTGAATCGTTATTATTAATATATGAGTAATCACTCATATGTTATTCGGATATGAATAAAGTACATGACAACACTCCATTCTAAGGGGCAGAGCGAAGGAGAGGAAATACGATGCATCAACATGAATCGAAAGAAGATGCCAAGGGGCTGAAGAATCAAACTTCGTGCAGTGGGCACGATCATCATAAAGGGGATGAACATGCGTCCCATAGCCATTCGCAGGGACATGATCATGATCATGGGCACGGGCACGGCCACGGCCACCATCACGGGCATCACCATCATGGCCACAGCGGAAATAAACGCGGGCTTATCATCGCACTTGGCATAACAGCCAGTATTATGATTTTGGAATTCGTAGGCGGTTTGTGGACCAACAGTTTGGCCTTGCTTTCGGATTCGGGCCATATGTTAAGCGATGCCGGCTCTCTTGCCTTAAGTCTTATGGCGCTCTGGTTTGCAGCCAAGCCAACCTCTGCGAGCAAATCCTATGGCTTTCACCGAACGGAAATCCTTACCGCTTTATTCAATGCGGTGACGTTATTCCTGATTGCAGGCTTTATTATCTGGGAAGCGTTCGGGCGCTTTACTCATCCGCCTGTCGTGGCCAGCGGCTCGATGATGCTTATTGCCAGCGTTGGGTTAATTGCCAATCTGCTTAGTGCCTGGTCCCTCATGCGCCAAGGGGATGTGCACAGTAATTTGAATTTGCGCAGTGCTTACTTGCATATTCTCGGGGACGCTTTGGGCTCCGTGGGAGCGATTGTAGCCGGAGGCGTGATGCTGATCTTCGGTTGGTATGCTGCTGATCCTATCATCAGTGTCATCGTAGCCCTTTTGATTCTAAAAGGAGCGTGGGCTGTTCTGAAATCGACGGTTCACATCTTAATGGAAGGTACGCCAGCGGCGGTATCCCACGGGGATGTTCAGATCATGCTGGAGGGGATTGAGGGAGTTATTAATGTGCACGATTTGCATATTTGGACGATTACATCAGGGCTCGATTCGCTTAGCTGCCATTTGCTTATCGCCGATGACAGGGATAGTCAGGTCATTCTGCAGCAAGCCATTCGTCAGCTTGAGGAGCGGTTTCAATTAACGCATGCCACGATTCAAATTGAGAACTCGACCACGATGCATTCTGAACTGAAAGTATAGGAAGGAGGAGGCTGACTATGGAAAAAACGCTTATCGAAAGCTGTGAGGATACGTGTACAGGAACAGGTCTTGTCCAACCTGCGATAGAGCCTCGATTGCCGGAGCATCAAGCCGTAGGAATTGCTGAGGTGTTCAAAGCATTGGGAGATCCGACTAGGGTGAAAATCATTTATTTTCTCCTGCACCGGGAGCTTTGCGTGCATGATCTGTCAACAGCTCTGGAGATGGGGCAGTCGGCCGTTTCACACCAATTGCGCTATCTAAGGGATTTGCATATTGTAAAAAGGCGCAAAGAAGGCAAGACAGTCTTCTATTCCTTAGACGACGGACATATTGAGCAAATTTTTGTTCAAACTCTTCATCATCTTCAACATATGTAAATCGGAAGGCTGCCAGCCGGTGGCTGCCGCTTCCGATGGCATGCAGAATTACGCCATGTTCGTTTCCTCTGTTTTTTTCTTCTTCTGCTTCATCATCCACAGGGCATATTCCAGGGGTCTTGTAACCGCCTTCTGATACGTAGCGCTTTCGCCAATTTTACGAAAGACTTCCCTGGAAGGCTTGGGATTAACTTCAAGCAGCCATACTCGACCACTGGGATCAACGGCAATATCCAAACCTAGCTCGCACAGCTTGCCGAATTTGGTTTCCAAAAAGCCAGCAAGTGTGTGTGCAAAGCTGGTCATTTCCTTCTTGATGCTGTCTATTTTGTCAGGCGATGAGAAGCGATACGATAACAATTTATTTTGGCTAACCGCGCTCCCGCCGCCGTGCAGGTTGGATGTAATGCTGCGATGAGGACCGATTCGACCTGCACACCCCGTTACTTCCCATTCCCCTTGACCATTCTTCTGAATCAATAAGCGATAGTCGTGCACGCGGCCGTCTTTCAACGTCAACTTGATCCCTTGCTGCACGACATAATCAGGGCTCAGTTTCAAGGAGTTCAGTTTGACCAAGAGCTGTTTCTCCGTAGCCCGATAAGGTGCAATAATCGTGCGCTGTTGATTACGGCCTTGCAATAAATAGAGATCGCTACCCAGCTGTTCAATTCGCAGAATCCCTCGTCCGCCTGTGCCATTTTTGGGTTTGGCATAGATCAGCTTATGTTTCTTTAAGGCTTTTACCAGTTCTTGAACGGAGCTGAATCGTTGGGTTGCCGGTAAATAAGGGCGAATATCTTCATTGTCTGAAAGAAGCTGATGCATCGACCATTTATTGGCTAAAGGCCGGCTCAAGAAGGTAAGCTTCGCATGGCGATTGCGGAAAGCTTTAAGAACCCGATAGTTCGCAACAGCTTTGTAGCGGCAGCGATCATAGATGACGGGAGGAAGGGAGGTTCGTCGACGAATCCATTTCCTTGCCCCGGCATCGTACGTTAAGGTGCGTACGGAATTGTCGCTCTCAACGTCATCGGGAGTGAAAACTTCAACCTGCACACCGATTTTCTTTCCTTCCTTGCTCAGTTTTTGGAAATAAGCAAGCTCTTCCAGCTTAGATTGGCTTAAATAAATAGCGAGTACGCCTAGTCGTTGTGAAGACAAGCATAATCACCTTCTTCTCCTGTTATTAATTAAGTAGAGACTGTAGCGAATAATGCGTTCGAGTGATTTCTGGCGAATTTTCGGTTCGTCGAATTTCATTGGTTTCGAGTTGGCTTCGAAGAACCAGATATGTCCGGCTGTATCGACACCGATATCCATGGACATTTCCCCGAGCTGATTGCCGGAAGACTTTTCGATTTGCTTAGCCAGTGTAACCGCCGCTTTGCGAACCCGCAGTAAAATGTTTTTCGCTTCTTTCGCTCCAAAGGCAGAAGTCAGCAGCTTCAACGGCTCGTCGATCGAGCCGCCGCGCGGGACGTGTGTCGTAATGCTCGCTTTGCCAGCTACCCGGGCACCTATGCCGGAGACACTCCAAACGCCTTTGCCTGTTTTTTGAATCAAAGCTCTCAGATCATAAGCACGTTGTTTATATCTGGTTAACGCAATCCCTTGCTGAACAATATAGTCATGCGTGCCGCGGTGCTTATTCCATTCCTGCCAAAGGTCGTCGGTGCTTTCATGGTAGCTGTAAATCATTTTCTTATCTTCCTGGCGGCTTAATCGGTATTGACCTTGCTCACTTTTTGTCGTTACATGCTCAATGCGCATGATCCCACGCCCAGCTTTTCCTTTCACAGGCTTCAAATAGAGAACGGCATGCTTGCGCAGGAGCTGTGACAGATCCTTGGCTTCACTTAATTGAAGCGTATCGGGCATATAGGTTTTGCTTACCTTGGAACTGTTCAACCAACTGAATAGTGTCCATTTGTTAAAAAAGGAAGGATTAAATAATTGCACACTGGAGCTTCTGTTGCAGGCTTGAATGGCTTGCTGTACATCCGGCTTCATTTCCATTTTGCGGTAGGGGATGCGGTTGTAGACAACTTGTGGAGCGGGAACGAGTTCCCTGCTCCATTTCTTCGTTTGGGTATGGTAACGATAGCCATAGATCTCGGAGCCGGATAGATTGAAATCTTTCGTTGTCACAACATACACATCAACGCCAAGCCGTTCACCGGTTTGAATTAAATCGAGAAAGTTGTGCAAATTGCCGCGAAAGACACGATTGCTATCTTTGACAGTGAGAATGCCAAGCGTAGGCTTAAGCCCTTTATCATGCAGGGTGACTGCCATTAGCTTTCCCTCCTTGAACGGAAGCGGCTCAAGTAGAGGCAATGTTCATAAATATTTTGGATCGTGGCCACGTCGCCTTCTTTCAAGGAAGGATGCTTGAAGATCGATCTTCCCGGTTTGGCATTCGCCTCAAACATCCAGATTTTCTCGTTCTGGTCAATTCCGATGTCGAAGCCAAGTTCTCCGAGCAGATGGTTATAATTGTTCTCAATTCCTTCAGCGAGCTTAATCGCTGTTTCTTTGGCATTGGTCAGCACTTGCTCTGCACGGCTGCCGTAGATTTGACGAAGCACTTGCTCCGGTGTCATTAACTGACCTCCATTGCGAATATGGGTGGTGACGCTGCCTTTTCCAGATTTCTTTGCGCCGATTGCCGCGACGACCCACTTGTTGCTTCCGTTCTTCGTCAGGTGGAAGCGGAAGTCAATTGGACAGCTGTCGATCTCAATGAGGCGAATTCCTTGCTGGGCCACATAGTTGGTAAGACGGCCGCGTCCGGTTCCAAGCATTTGCATCAAGCCGTCAAATTTGCCGTAGCGAATAAGCACATTCTTGCCGCCTTTGCGGTAGCGAACGAAATAACCTCGCTTTGGATTATAGGTGACACGGAAAATGCCGATCCCCAAGCTGCCTGCGGTTGGCTTCAAATAAATGAATTTATGTTTATCCAGCATTTCTTTAATTTGCTCAGCCGATGGATTGATGTGAGATTCGGGTACAAAGCGGAAGGCATCGTCTCCGTCCAGCATTTTATAAACATCCCATTTATCAAAGAAGCTCCAGTTAAAAAGAGGAATGCCCTTTCGTACAAAGCGATCCTTAAAGCCCTCCATACCTGCGGACTTTTCTGCTTTCCGGCTGGATAGACGATTGTAGACGACATCAGGCAATGGGAAGGTTTTGCGTACCCAGCCCCCGCCTTCTTTGGGAATGATCCCTGTAACGGTTTCTTGGACCCAGTTCACACTCCTGGGACTGAATGCGTAAACGAAAGACTTATTTGAACTTGTGTTCATGATCTGACGAATAAATCCTGTTTTGGAACCAAATGGAGAAGTGCCATTCTCCACATTCGTTAGGATTCCGATCACAGGACCGATTCGAAGTTCTTTATTGTTGGAACTTGATACTAAGACGCTTCCGGCTCGCGGAATACGCAAAGTAGCCATTAAGGAAAGCGGAATGTACATATGCTGACCACTTTTTTTGATCAGGCGGATCGGTAGGGTGGTGGATTTGGTGCCAACCTTTACAGTAATCGATTTATTGCCGGTTAACCGTAAAGCTTTGACGAGTTCACTTGTTAAGTAGACCGATCTATCTGTTCGTTGTACGGCGTGGAGCATACACGTTGTCAAACTCATTAGGTTACCCTCCTAAACTTGTTGCCCTACGGGCTTTCCGTGTCTAAACAAGCAGAAATCACCGTCTGCTTATTCAGACACATACCAGCGAAGCCAAGCTCAGCTCAGCTTTTTATGAAGTAAAAATCCAGCATAATGTATGGGGTTCGCAATTGATTTCGTCCGTGCTTTATTATTATGCATACGCGCAAATATCGTTCTGCCTGGCTTCGAGTTTACTTCCAGAATCCATATACGGCCCTGAGTATCGATCCCAAAGTCGATACCAAGCTCAGCTAATCGCCCATGATAAGTTTCCAGTACAAGGGGGACACGGCTTGAGAGTTTCGTTAGCGTATCGATCAGTTCCTCCGTTTTGAAGGCTCCAAATTCCTTGGTTAGGAATGTGGAGACATCTTCTGCGGTGCCTCCGCCATGCAGGTTGGAAGTAATGCTTCCGGGCTTGCCGATACGCGCAGCCATCCCTGATATTTCCCACTGGCCTTGACCATTTTTTTGCACAAGGGAGCGGACATCGTAAGCCATGCCCTGCGAAGATTGCAGAGAAAGGTACTCTTGGATCAGATAAGGACGTGATCCGACCACTCGGCGAAGCCAGCTCCAGCACGCATCAAATCCATTGAATTGCTGCCCGATGGATCGATTGTTGGCGTCGCGTCCTTTTATTTGCAACATGCTGCCGCCTTCGGCTGTACGAAGATGTTGAAGGTGCAGAGCCCCTCTGCCTTGACTCCCGCCCTGTGGCTTCAGGAAGACGTCGTTCCTGTCTCGAAGCCATGCTTTCAGCTGTGAGCGGCCTGTGAGTAAGCTCGTTTCAGGCAAATAGCTGTGCAAAGCGCTGTCCTTTTGGAGGATTTGGCCGACTTCCCACTTTCCGCTCAATCCATAGCCAAGGAAGCGAATATGGGGTGTCTTGCGAAGCCTGCTCACATGGTAACGGTATTGCTGATAGCTGCGCTGGCTGCTGAAGAAGCACCGATCATAGATCAGGGGAGGGAGGGGAAAAAGCTTCATGCCCCATTCCTTTCTTTCACTCTCATAATGGTATCCCCGCACTAACCCTTGCTGCCAATCGATGCGATTCGGTGAGAAAACGAAGACATCCAGTCCTTCATCGGCACCATGCAAAGTAAGACTTTGGTAAAAGTCCGCACTGGCAAAGGGCAGCTCTCGATTCAATTCCGTTACCATAATCCCGAGTAAGGGACGTTGTGGGCTTCGCCGCATAATTTCACCTCAGAAATTCGCTAGATAACGCGCATATTGCACAATTTGTTTGACTGATGGTCTAATTTTCCGCTCATTATTAAGCGGTGTATTATCATCCTTGGACGGTTTGGAGTTTACTTCAAGCAGCCAAACCTTCCCGGTTTTATCAACAGCAAGATCGATCCCCAGCTCTCCAAAATGGTTGGGAATTTGTGTTTCAATCCCTTTGGCGATGTCCAAAGAAGCCTTGCGCAGGCGAGCGGTAATGGAGACGCGGGTAGCCGAGGCAAAAGATGTTTTGGCCAGAGCGCCTGATACCGTTGTGAGACTTCCGCCACGTGCCAGATTGGATACAAAATGCTGGGTTCCGGCGATGCGCCCAACAATCGAGGTGATGGCCCATTGACCCGTAGCTCCACGCTGAACGAGTGCGCGGAAGTCAACGGGATTGCCGTCAGCTGTGATAAGATCAAGTCCTTGCTGCAGTTGGTAGCGTTGTGCCTTAAGTTTGCCGGATAATGCTTGAAAAACAGCAGTCAGCGAAGGGAAGGATTGTTTGCGTGCACCGGCGAGATTCGTAAAATGGCAGACATAGCCCGTTCCTGGTTCTTTGCGAATACGAATAATGCCTTTGCCCAAACTTCCAGTAATGGGTTTAAGGAAAAGCACAGGATGGCGGGCAGCCATGGTTTTCAGCATCTGATAGTTTTTGAAAAGGTAAGACTCGGGTAAGTATCCATGCAGGCTGTTATCTTTGCGCAAAGCTTGGAATACTTCCGTTTTGTCCAAATATTTTTCATTGAAGATTTCTGTGGCATAACGAGCTTTGACATCTTTCATGAATTGTTGGACATTCGTTCTGTTCTCAAATCTGCGCGAAGTGAGCCGATTATAGATGACATTGGGAATCGGGAACGTCTTTTTGCTCCAGGAACCATTAGAATACGAATAGGCGTTTACGGTTTGGGCATTGGCATGCATGTCATTAGGCGGAAAAAAGATCACCATCGCTCCAAATTGTTCACACGCATCCGTCATTTCTTTACAAAAAGCGGTAATAGCACCGAATGGACGATCTTTGGAACCGGCATAAACCCGACTGATCATAACGCCAATCAGAGGCCCAATCGACAAGGTGCTCGTATTTTGCCTATAATGGAGATTGAGTCGGGCTCCTTGGTATAGACCAATTTTGGAGGCGAGGGTAGGATTTACACGCAGGCTGTTCGACGTAGCGGCGGAGACAACCTTGACATCCTGTTTGGCGGAACCAAATCGCATGGTTATCGTTTGATTGGTCGGAACTTTCCATTTTTTCGCAATGGCTTCACTTAGAACAACGGTCCGATCATCCAAATAGATGCTGGTGCCTTGAATGGATATTCCAACTTTCGTCCTGGTCAATAGCAAACACTCCTTCCAGCATGAGAAAACCCCTATCGAGGCCATTCGAGGATGATCGACCGCGTGTAAAGGTATGTTTTATCGCCGATAAGAAAGCTGTTTTCATTAACTAAAAACGCAATCTTTCTTATGTGGGCAAAATGGCATTGCTGTTCAAGCAAAGTAAACTACTCCATCATATGAGGACATATACCCCTTGGTGCTTATGTATATATGGAAAGTACAAAGGGAAAAGCCCAACCATGAATGAGAGAAATGAGGAGGATAACAAACATGAACGTACATGATAAGGCATATGAATTGGCAAAAGCGATCAAAGACAGCAATGAGTATAAGGATATGCTGGAAAGCCGCGCTCAAATTGAGCAAGATCCATCCAGCCAAAGCTTATTGGCGGATTTTCGGCAGCGTCAAGGTGAGCTCCAGCAAAAAATAGGCATGGATGGCATGCCGCCGCAAGAGGATATGGAACAGTTACAAAAGCTGTACGAGGTGCTTGCGCTTAATCCCCGCATCAATCAATTGTTCGACGCGGAACGCAGATTATCTGTTGTTCTAGAGGATGTACAGCGAATTATCGCTGAGCCTTTAACTGCGATGATGAAATGAAAAATAGACTATCCCTAAGTTTGAAAATGACTTAGTTGGATAGTCTTTTTTATATTGTCAGTTTCAGCGGATTTTCAGTTAGTGTTTAAGATGGGATTCAGGCTTCTGGGCAGAGTGTTACCGACAGATCAGATAGCCGAAGACGAAATGATAATCAGTCCAATGCCCGTCCAGATCGTTCATCTCAGTCTGAATTGAAATCACATACGCTTTCCAACTCATCCTACTGCAAGCACGCGCGATTTCTGATAGGATTACGGTATGAGAGAATGTAAAAGGTGAGTGAATCATGCTTCAGTTGTTCGTGGATATGATGGAACGTGTTGGTTTTTTGATAGCGCTTGCGTTTGCCTTCTCCCGCAGCCGCTGGATGCGCAGTTACATGAGCTATCAGGGTGACAGGGCGTATCAATGGCGCTTCCTGTTCTTTTTTTCAGCTTATGCGATTCTTGCCACGTATTCGGGTGTGACGGTTTCTGACTATACATACAGGCCTGCACCGTGGATCGGCGAAGTTTCGCCGACTGCGGCGATCGCGAATGCGCGAACCGTTGGCGTTGTGATTGCCGGACTGCTCGGCGGGGTAAAAAGCGGGTTCATCGTCGGCCTCTTGGCAGGGATGCATCGCTACAGCTTAGGGGGATTCGTTGCCGTTGCTTGTATGATCGCGCCTATTCTGCAAGGTGTCTTGGCAGGACTATGCCGCAATGCGTTCAAGAAGCGCTTCCGTAAAGTATCGTCGGTGCAGCTTGCCTTTCTTGTTGGATTCATGGCCGAATCCCTACAGATGATTCTTATTCTTGTTTTAGCCAAGCCATGGGATGAGGCGGTTAACTTGGTTTCGCTCATTGGCCTGCCTCAGACGCTAGCAAATAGTGTTGGCGTTGCCTTGTATTTTGTGCTGTACAATACGATGGAGCGGGAAGAGGCGCGAATTGGCGCTGAACATGCCCACAAAGCGCTGCAAATTGCGGATATGACGATGCCGCTGTGGCGGCTGGAGTTCGATAAGGCCGTAGCGGAAATCGGGAAGGTGCTGAATGAGGAGATGAAGGCTGCCGGCGCATTTTTCAGCAAAGACGGCGAAGCGTGGGTAGCGGAAGGGAGAAAAACACAGCATTGGGACGATCTGCTCATCCGTGTTCCAAATCGGCCGCAGGTTGGGCAGTTTCGCTTGTATTTTGAGCGGGAACAGGATGACAATCCGTCCCGCAGACGCATGCTGTTCTCCCTCGCGGAGCTGCTTTCCCAGCAGTATGCGTTCGTCGAATCCGAGAGACAGACACAGTTGTTGGCGGACGCGGAGATTCGCTCGTTGCAGGCGCAAATGAATCCTCACTTCCTGTTTAATGTATTGAACACCGTCAAATCCTTTATCCGCACGAAACCGGAAGAGGCGCGTCAGATGGTCATGCATTTGTCCAAATTTTTGCGCAAAAATATGAGCCACGGGAACCAGCGCCTCATCACCATACGTGATGAATACGAATTGGTGATGTCTTACCTCAGCTTGATCAAATCCCGCTTGGGGGATCAGATGGAATTTTACGCTGAAATCGATGAGAGGCTGCTGGATCACTCGATTCCTCCATTTACGATCCAGCCTCTAATTGAGAATGCCATTGTTCACGGTATTAAAAACAAGCAAGGCATTGGAATCATCAGACTTACGGTGCAAGAGGAGCACGACAATGGCAAGCCTCGTACGCGTATTACTGTAGAGGATAACGGAGTTGGACTGGAAGCCGCTGAACTGGGCAGTCAAGGGGAGCACGCCGGCATGGCTTTGCGGAATATCGAGCAGCGTTTGAATTATCATTTCGGCAAAGAGAATCCGCTGGAAATTGAGAGCAAGCTGGGAGAAGGCACGATGATTAAATTTTGGGTGAGGTGATGGTGTGTGGGTTGGAATATAGTCATTGCGGACGATGAAGAGCCGGCTAGAGAAGAACTGATTTATTTGTTAGAAAGCCATGTGGAGGTGGATAAGGTTACCGCGGCAGCAGGCGGGATGGATGCGATAAAGAAGGTCAAAGAATTATCGCCGGATGTCTTGTTTCTGGATATGGACATGCCGGATCTAAACGGGCTGCAGGTTGCTGAAATTGTAGGAGAAATCAATCCGCAGGTGAAAATTGTATTTTCCACAGCTTATGAACAATATGCCGTTCATGCGTTTAAGCTTCGTGCGTTTCACTATATGCTTAAGCCGTACGATGAAGAGGATATTGCGATTGTTTTCCGCGAGCTGCGCAAAACACAGCTTCAGAACGGCGCAGCGACCGCAAGCGGAAGCCATTTGCCATCCGTTAAGACAAGCGTAAAGCTTGCTCTGGAATTAGATGAAGGGATTATTTATGTTTCGCCGAAAGACATCATGTATATCAGCAAGGAGATCAAGCATGTACAGGTTCACCTCTATGATAAGGCCTATATCGTCTCGTATACCTTATCGGAACTGGAGCAAAAGCTGGAGCCGTACGGTTTTTTTCGCTGCCACAAAAGCTATCTGGTCAATCTTGCGTCCATTTCTGAAATGAAGGCTTGGGTGAACGGGGCGTATAACCTGCTAATGGAAGATGCTGGGCGAAGTACGATACCTGTAAGCCGAAATTATGTGAAGATGCTGCGTTTGAAACTCGAAATTTAACATCATGAGGCTCGAAAATGGCATGTTGCGTTTCAAGTATTCCGCTTGTTTATTAAATAAGCTATACTTTTTTGTAAGCGCTAACATTCATGTTAATTGGAGGTTGTTCACACCCATGTTTCTTTTAAAAAACAGAGTTGCTTCCTATGTGATCTGGGCGGTCATTGCCCTGCTTGGTGCGTCAGGTTTCGCGATGCTCGCACTTTCAAGAGGTGAGAGCATTTCGGCGATATGGCTAATCGTTGCTGCTATTTGTACGTATGCATTCGGGTACCGTTTCTACAGCCGTTTTATCGCCAAAAAGATCTATGAGCTAAATGACAACCGTGCAACCCCTGCTCATGTTCATAACGATTCCAAAGACTTCGTGCCGACGAATAAATTTGTTTTGTTTGGACACCATTTTGCTGCGATCGCAGGAGCAGGACCGCTTGTTGGTCCGATTCTGGCCGCACAGATGGGGTACTTGCCAAGCATTCTCTGGATCATTATCGGTGCTGTTCTTGCGGGCTGCGTGCAGGATTTTGTGACCCTTGTCGGCTCCATGCGCCGTGACGGTAAGTCACTTGGACAAATGGCCAAGAATGAAGTGGGCCGGTTCAGCGGAACGTTAGCGTCCATTGCAACGCTAGCCATCTTGATCATCATCGTTGCCGTTCTCGGGCTCGTTGTTGTGAAAGCATTAGCAGAATCCCCGTGGGGCATGTTCACCATCGCGATGACGATGCCAATCGCCATTTTTATGGGCTTTTACATGCGCTACATACGTCCGGGCAAAGTGATCGAGGGCTCTATCATTGGCTTCGTTTTGTTGATGATCGTTTTGTGGTCAGGCCAGTATATTGCAGAAAGTCCGGCTTTAGCTAAAATGTTTACGTTCACCGCCCCACAAATCGCGGTTCTAATGGTGGTCTATGGTCTTATTGCTTCCATTTTGCCCGTCTGGGTGCTGCTTGCTCCGCGGGATTATTTAAGTTCATTTTTGAAAATCGGTGTCATTCTCTTACTCGCTGGCGGCATTATGGTTATTTTACCGGAATTGAAAATGCCTGCTGTAACGAAGTTTATCGATGGAACCGGGCCTGTATTTTCGGGCAATTTGTTCCCGTTCTTGTTCATTACGATTGCATGCGGCGCGGTTTCCGGGTTTCATTCATTGATTTCATCCGGAACGACGCCCAAAATGATCGATAGAGAAAGCCATGCGCCGTTTATCGGCTTTGCCGGTATGGCGGCAGAATCCTTCGTCGCGGTTATGGCATTGATTGCGGCTTGTTCCTTGGAGCCCGGCCTGTACTTCGCGATGAATTCTTCACCGGCTGTCATTGGAACCGATCCTGCAGCAGTCGCTGCCAAAATTTCATCCTGGGGCTTCACCTTAACCCCTGATCAAATTACAGGCACAGCTAGAGAAATTGGCGAAAAGACCATTCTCTCCCGAACAGGCGGAGCGCCAACGCTGGCTGTGGGGATGGCTGAAATTTTCTCTACTTTTTTAAGTGGCGCCAAAGCGTTCTGGTATCATTTCGCGATTTTGTTCGAGGCTGTGTTTATCTTGACTGCCGTGGATGCGGGGACACGCGTCGGCCGGTTTATGCTCCAGGATTTAGTTGGCAACTTCTATAAACCTTTTGGGCAAACAAAAGATTTCAGGTACAATTTCATAGCTTCGCTGCTTGTTTGCTTGGCTTGGGGATACTTCCTATATCAAGGAGCTGTCGATCCGTTCGGCGGTATCAACTCTTTATGGGCGCTTTTCGGTATTGCCAACCAAATGCTGGCTGCTATTGCTCTAGCCGTAGCGGTTACGATCATGATCAAAATGGGGAAAGCCCGCTATGCCTGGGTAGGCATGATCCCTTTCGTGTTCCTGTCCGTGACTACGCTGACTGCGGGGTTCCAAAAAGCCTTTTCCGCGAATGCCAGCATCGGATTTATAGCGGCAGCGAAGAAGTATCAAGAGGGTATCGATAAAGGACAAGTCATTGCGCCTGCCAAAAACATGGACGTTATGCACCAAATCGTAACAAATAATTATATTGATGCGGGGCTAACGATCTTCTTTGGCATCGTTGTTCTTCTGATGATCATCATTTCGATCCGTTTATGGTTCAACATTTTGATTCAAAAACAAAAACCGCAATTACAAGAATCGCCGTTTGTCCAATCCACATTCGGAGCGTGATGCGTTTTGAGAGCGATCTCAGGCTTTACGAGCAAGGTGAATTCGACGATTAAAGTCATTTTCAATATTCCGGACTATGCCAAATATGTAAAGCATCAGCAGGAGCGCCACCCAGACGATCCCATTTTGACGGAAAAAGAGTTCTACATGCATTCCCTGCATGAGCGTTATGAGAGCGGTAAAATTAACAGGTGCTGTTAATTGAAAAAGACTCGATCGCTACGGTGATGAACCGTGAGATCGAGTTTTTCTTTTTTATAAGAAGGGGATCATCCCGGGCCCAAAGGATACGATCCTGACTGTGTTAGATTCGTTCCCCTGTTCCAATCCTGTACTTGCTGCAGGCCGAAGGCCGCTTTAGAGCGGAGGCATTCGTGCTGTAAAGCTGATGATCTCGAATGTCTTTTTTCCGATATTGCGAAACCTGTCCAAACTGTCTATAGTAGTTAATGGGCATTTAAGAGGAAAAGAGGATTTGAAACCGACATGGCAAAAGCAAAAATCACGGAGCTCGATATCGTTCGAGCGCTCGCTATCCTTGCTGTCGTCCTGATTCATGTTACCGCGGATTGGACAGTGGATCCAGCTTTGAAAGGCAGCAGCACGCAGCTGCTTGTTTTATTTTTAAACAAAATCAGCTATTTTGCTGTTCCTGTTTTTATTTTTTTGAGCGGTATCGTGCTGTTCTACATCTATACGGATAATTGGAGCGCTAAGCAGGCCGGTATCTTTTATTGGAAACGTGTTCGTCAAGTCTTAGTCCCCTATATCGTGTGGTCCTTCTTCTACTATATATACAATCCCTGGCTGTGGACGCCTCATCATCCGATCAAGCTTGATTTTGGCGTGTTTTTGGAGCAGCTGAAATGGGCAGATTCCGGCTATCATCTGTATTTCATGATTATTATCGTACAGTTTTATGTACTGTTTCCGCTGCTGGTATGGGCCGTTAGGAAGGCTGCTTGGTTCAAACGCACATTGGCCTTCTGGGGATTAGCCGTTCAAGCTGGCGTCTACATCTACAGTCATTGGTTCGGGACGATCGGCCATAAGCCGGAGCTGTGCATTACCTATTTTGGATATTTTCTCATTGGCGGTGCCATTGGAATGAATTACGGGGCTTTCCGCTCTTGGCTGGATCGCAACAAAGGCTGGGTGCTGCCCGCAACACTCCTATGTGGACTTACCTATGCGGGACTCTACCTGCTTGGCTTAAAAGGATACAATTTTGAAAACACATGGTTTGAAATTTTATGGTTGTTGTACAGCGTGGGTATCGGTGTAAGCTTTATTTGGCTGGCGAAATGGTTGCAGCAGAAATGGGGCGGCTTGGCGCGGTTTTTTGTTTCTTTGGGTTCGGTGTCATTTGGGGTGTATTTAATGCATCCGGCGCTGCTGTCTTTATGGAAATATAAAGTTCATGTGCCAGGTTCGATTATGCTTTTCAATGTATATAACGCGATTGTGTTTGTTCTGATTGTAGCGATTCCTTGGGTTCTGACGCTGCTATATAGAAAAGTAAGGAAATGGATTGCGATTTCATAGACATCAGCCTGCTAAAGGATGCGACACCTCAGCGTCGTCAGTTGTTGGGCGATATCGGTTCGAACTGCTTTAAGTATTAAAAAGATTGCCAACCCTCTAACCGGTAAATCCGGCGCAGGGCGGCAATCTTTTTTTGCCTACCAGCAGGTAGGATGTTTAAAAGCTTAGTAGGCGCGAATATATTGTTTCGGGATGCTGGTTGGTTCGCTTTTTAAAGTAACAGCAGCATGTGTGGCCCAGTAAGGGTCTCGCAGCAAACCGCGGGCGATGGCAACCATATCAGCGTCTTCATTGCCAATAACGGATTGAGCTAGTGCTGGGTCCTCCAGCATGCCTACCGCGATGACAGGCACTTGAAGCGCCTCGCGGATCTGACGTGCGAACGGGACTTGATAGCCCGGATGATTTCCGGGTTTTCTTTGGCCGGCAGGGCCTTCACCGCCAGAGCTTACGTGGAAGGCATCAACGCCTGCTGCTTGATAAGCTTTGGACAGCTTGATTGCATGATCGATATCGTAGCCGCCATCCGCATACTCCACTGCGGAGATTCGGAAAATGAGCGGCATATCAGCGGGTATTTCTTTTTTCACCGCTTGAATGACTTCTACGCCGAATCTAGCCATATCTTGACCGTATTCATCATCTCTTTGATTCGTGAGCGGTGATTGGAATTGATGGATTAGGTAGCCATGAGCACCATGAAGCTCAAGCGTATCAACACCTGCCTTGACAGCGCGGCGGGCAGCCTGCGCGAACTGCTGAACAACCTCCTGCACTTCGCTTGTCGTCAGCGCACGCGGCATTTTGTATGAAGCCCCAGGAAAAGGGATGGCTGATGGCGCTACAGGCACTTCCGCATCTTCCGCTTTGCGTCCTGCATGGGCAATTTGAATGCCGATTTTGGCGCCATGCGCATGGACGCCATCAATAATCCTAGCAAAAGCGGGAATATGCTCATCGGACCAAATGCCCAAATCGCCATCTGTAATTCGGCCGTCAGGATGAATATCCGTCATTTCCATAATAATCAGACCCGTACCGCCAATCGCACGGCTGAGGTAGTGGACATAATGCCATTCATTCGGCTTGCCATCTTTCTCAGTAACGGAATATTGACACATGGGTGCCATGACGATGCGGTTTTTTATATGCAGACCTTTGAGGTCATAAGGTGTAAATAAATCTTTTTTCATGTAAGTTCCTCCTTGATGTCAGCTTGCCTTTATTGCGGGTTTGTCGTCCAAATGCCGGCTGTTTTTATGAAGACGCGCGGCGGCAGCTTCAAGCTGGCGAGAATCAGTTCAGCCACATCCTCAGGCTGCATCATGCGATCCTCATCTCCAACGGGAAGACCTGTGTTGACGGCTAATTCTGTATTCACAGTACTTGGCGTTAGGGCTGTTACACGGATATTGGACTTCCGCACCTCTTGCATGAGCGCTTCCGTTAAACCGATAACGGCGAATTTGGACGCGCAGTACGCGGAGCCCGTTGCAAAACCTCGCTCGCCAGCGGTTGAGGCAATATTTATAATGCTTCCGCTGCTTTGTTGGAGCATGGAAGGCAGCACGGCGCGCGTAACATAATAGGTGCCCATCAGATTGGTTTGAATAATACGTTCCCATGCTTCGGGTTCCATATCAACCAAAGTACCAAATTGTGCAGTACCGGCATTATTAAGCAAAATATCGACGGAACCCAGCTCAGCGAGAAGTCCTTCAATCGCACGATCGACTGCTTCCTTATTGGAGATGTCTGCCGCAGCGATGAAGACTTTAACACCGTAAGTGCTTGTTAAATGCTGTTGAAGGGTTTCCAGATCAGATTGACTTCTAGCTAGAAGGGCAAGATGAACGCCTTCTTTGGCCAATGCAATTGCCGCAGCTTTCCCGATGCCTTTTCCGGCACCTGTAATCAGAGCTTTTTTATCTTTTAAATCCATATGAATCTCTCCCTATCTTTGGTTAGCAAGCATACGTATTGTGATTCCCAAGTATGTCTAACAACTATGCATTTTATTATCTGCTGATATATAATTAAATACAAGTACCCACTTTTTTGTAAGATAGTATCATTTAGTATACTTAAGGAGTCGTTAGCTTTGGGAGATCCCCTATTTAAAAGTTCAGTTGAAATGACATTAAAGGTGATGGGGGGCAAATGGAAGCCCGTTATCCTTTGTCATCTGACGGATGGCATTAAACGTTTTGGCGAATTAAAACGGGGAATGCCCGATATCACGCAGAAAATGTTGACTCAACAATTAAGAGAATTAGAGGATGATGGAATTATAGACCGCAAAGTATACACCCAGGTTCCACCTAAAGTTGAGTATTCCCTTACGGAGTATGGCTTTACGATTACGGCAGTTCTGGATGTTATGGCAGAATGGGGTTTTAAACATAAAGGTCGAATTGAGACAGGCGTGTTAAAGTAGGTGGGTTTTAAAGAACTTTAAAAGAGCTGTTAAAGAACTTCAATAACTTTTAAAGAACTTCAATCGTTGGATTGAAGTTCTTTAACGTGTTGATAAAGTTCAACAGGCTATATTTTTGGCGCGAGCCTGCCATTATGGCAGGCTCAGGGTGGCAAAGCGGTCGATTAGCTCCCGAGCCGGTTTTTTTGGCTGTCTCAGCGGGACTTGGCGGAGAAAAGGAGCTTTTGAGTGCGCGAGCCTGCCATTATGGCAGGCTCAGAGTGGCAAAGCGGTCGATCAGCTCCCGAGCCGGTCTTTTTGGCTGTCTCAGCGGGACGTGGCGGAGAAATGGAGCTTTTGAGTGCGCGAGCCTGCCAAAATGGCATGCTCAGAGTGGATATCGGCCGATCAGCTCCCGAGTCTGCCATTTTGGCCGTCTCAGCTGGCCATGGCGGAGAAATGGAGCTTTTGAGGGCGCGAGCCTGCCATTATGGCAGGCTCAGGGTGGATATGCGGCCGATCAGCTCCCGAGCCTGCCTTTTTGGCTGTCTCAGCGGGACTAGGCGGAGCAATGGTGCTTTTGAGGGCGCGAGCCTGCCATTATGGCAGGCTCAGAGTGTCTAAGCGGCCGATCAGCTCCCGAGCCTGCCTTTTTGGTCCTCTCAGCTTAGCGTTGCTGAGCTTTCGTCTCTGCTTAGTATCCTTTTGGGTACTACGTCACCAAATAGTGCGTACTATCTTTATTTTTCGATCAGACATACAATAATCCCCATGAAAGAAAATAAAGACATGAGGAGAGAAACAACGATGGAACTTCAATTAGCTTTAGATCTTGTCGACATTCCACAAGCCAAACAATTAGTGAAGGAAGTCGAACCTTTTATAGATATTATTGAAATCGGTACGCCTGTTGTCATCAACGAGGGACTGAGAGCGGTGAAAGAATTGAAAGAAGCTTTCCCTTCCCTGAGGGTGCTTGCTGACTTGAAGATTATGGATGCAGCTGGATATGAAGTCATGAAGGCATCGGAAGCTGGCGCGGATATCGTGACTGTGCTTGGAGCATCCGAGGATATGACGATTAGAGGGGCTGTAGAGGAAGCAAGGAAACAAGGAAAGCAAATTCTTGTCGACATGATTAGTGTTAAAAATTTGGAACAACGCGCTGTAGAAGTAGATGCCTTCGGAGTTGATTATATTTGTGTGCACACAGGCTATGATCTTCAAGCTGTCGGGAAAAATTCATTTGAGGATCTTCTTACCATTAAGCGAGTGGTGAAGCATGCCAAAACAGCGATCGCCGGGGGAATTAAGCTAAGCACGCTTCCTGAGGTTATTAAGGCGAACCCTGATCTCGTCATCGTTGGCGGAGGGATTACCGGACAAGAAGATCGCGCAGCCGCAGCCGCCGAAATGCAGAAAATGATCAAGCAAGGATCCTAAGTCCGATGAAGACGAGTCAATATTTGGGCAAGATCCTCCATGAGTTAAATCAGCCCGCTGATGACGAGGTAGATGAACAAGCAGAAGAGTTGATTAGCCATCTCCTCGCTTCCCGTAAAGTGTTTGTCGCTGGTGCCGGTAGATCCGGCTTGATGGCTCGCGCCTTCGCTATGCGATTGATGCATTTGGGCTTAGATGCTTATGTGGTTGGAGAAACCGTCACTCCAGCTATCGGGAAAGAGGATTTACTGATCATCGCTTCCGGCTCTGGGGAAACCAAAAGTCTCTTTTCGATGGCGACCAAAGCAAAAAGTCTCGAAGCAACGGTTGCGCTGGTGACAATTCGCCCTGAATCAACCGTCGGTAAATTATCGGAAGTGGCCGTGAAGCTTCCTGGCGCTCCCAAAGAACAGAGCGATAGCTCTCTGACAACCATACAGCCAATGGGCTCGTTATTTGAACAAGTTTTATTGTTGTTTTTTGATGCTCTCATTCTGAGGCTAATGGAGCGATTAGGGGATGACGCGAAGAACATGTTTGGCCGGCATGCCAATTTAGAATAAAATCGAACAAGCTTCTGAAAGCTATAGGCG
Source organism: Paenibacillus alba (assembly GCF_013204855.1). Classification (GTDB taxonomy): domain Bacteria; phylum Bacillota; class Bacilli; order Paenibacillales; family NBRC-103111; genus Paenibacillus_E; species Paenibacillus_E alba. The sequence goes on from NZ_JABMKZ010000013.1 coordinate 100,569, forward strand.
AGTATGCCTGACGCTGCAGAGGTTTGTTTTTGTTAAATGGTTATAAGATTAAATTGTAAATGTCATATCTTCGAATTTACAAAAAGTAAGCAGATGCTTATAGTTATATAAAAATGGAGGTAGAAATTATATGGTTCCCATTTCAATTTTAGATTTGGCTCCTGTCATTGTCGGCGGGACGCCTCGAGATTCTTTCAAACGTTCACTGGATTTGGCTCAACATGCCGAAAAGTGGGGCTATCATCGCTACTGGCTGGCCGAGCATCATAATATGCCGGGAATCGCCAGCTCGGCGACATCCTTGATCATCAGTCATGTTGCCAGCGGGACAGAGAAAATTCGTGTTGGCTCCGGCGGCATCATGCTGCCCAATCATGCGCCGCTCGTCATCGCTGAGCAGTTCGGAACCTTGGAATCGTTATACCCAGGCCGTATCGATCTGGGCTTAGGGCGGGCACCAGGCTCTGATCAGCCTGCTATGCGTGCGCTTCGCCGCGGCTTAGGAAGCGACGGCAATGATTTCCCGGAAATGCTGAGCGAGCTGCGGGGCTACTTAGATCCATCACGAGAAACCGCGGTACCGGGCGTACGAGCGATTCCTGGCGAAGGGCTTAACATTCCGATCTGGCTGCTTGGCTCCAGTGGATTCAGCGCTCAACTGGCTGGCCAGCTGGGGCTGCCGTTTGCTTTTGCAAGCCATTTTGCTCCGGGCTACCTGTTGACGGCGCTTGAATTGTATCGCGGAGGCTTCCGGCCTTCGGAGGCGCTGGAGAAGCCATATGCCATGGTAGGTATCAATATCATCGCGGCCGATACGGATGAGGAAGCGAATAAATTGGCAACTTCGCAGCTTCAGCAGTTTCTAAATATCATTCGCGGCAGGACCGGATTGTTGAATCCTCCGGTGGACAATATGGAAGCCTTGTGGACGGCGCAGGAAAAAACGTATGTCCAGCAGCAATTAAGCTATTCCATTGTTGGCAGCAAGGAGACGATTCGCCAGAAGCTGAAGCAGGTCCAGCAGGAAACCAAAGCGGATGAATGGATTGTTGCCGCACAAATCTATGATCACGAGGCCCGTTTGAAGTCTTATCAGATCGTTGCGGAAATTATGCAGGAATCAGCTTCAAGCTGATCCTTGCTGCACTTGGCTCTAATTAGAAAGGTTGGTAGCACTACGTATGAATCAGTCAGAAAGTTTATCTGAACAATCGGCAACCAAGGAACGGTTTCCCATTTCTATTTTCTCTCTAACCGTGGGTTCCTTTGCCATTGGGATGACCGAATTTGTTATTATGGGGCTTCTGCCCAATGTGGCCAGTGATTTGCAAGTGAGTATTTCCCAAGCCGGCCAGCTCATTACGAGCTATGCGCTGGGCGTAGCGATCGGTGCCCCGATCTTGGCTGTTGTTACGCATCGCTTGCCCCAAAAGCTGCTGCTGTGCCTCTTGATGGCCTTATTTATTTTGGGCAATGGCATTGCGGCAATAGCGCCTAATTATACCATTCTGATGATAGCGCGATTAGTTACGGCGCTGTCGCATGGTACATTTTTTGGTGTTGGAGCCGTGCTTGCGGCTAATTTGGTGCGCCCGGATAAGCGGGCAGGAGCGATTTCGATTATGATGGCTGGATTAACGATTGCGAACATCATTGGCGTTCCTTTCGGCACGTTTATCGGGCAGCAGCTCGGATGGCGAGCTTCTTTTGGCGCCGTGGTGATCATGGGGATTATTTCGCTAATCGGCATAATCGCCTTCATTCCGCATATTCGGCAAGAGCATAATTCCAGCCTCACGAAGCAGTTTCGTGCACTGATGCAGCCCAGACTGCTGCTTGTTCTATTGATAGGAGCCTTGGGGACCGGCAGTTTATTTACGGTGTTCACTTACATTGCCCCGCTGCTTGAGCAAGTGACCGGCTTCTCTGAATCAAGCGTAACCTGGATTTTAGTCTTGTTTGGCTGCGGTGTGACGCTTGGAAACATTTTGGGCGGAAAGCTTGCCGATTGGAAGCTTATGCCTTCGATGATAGGGAATTTTGCCGCGTTAGCTTTAATCTTAGCTGTTTTTGCATGGACTGACCGGGTGCCGATTGCTGCTGTCATTACCATTTTCATCTGGGGTGTCGCTTCCTTCGGTATTTTGCCGGGCCTTCAGGTTCGCATTATGACCATGGCCAAAGAAGCGCCCGCGCTGGCTTCGACCTCGAATCACTCCGCACTTAATTTAGGCAATGCCGGGGGTGCTTTCATCGGAGGCTGGTTCATTACGCACATGGGGCTTTCTTCTCTGCCTTGGGTGGGCTCGGCAATCACCGTTCTCGGACTTCTTTTGGCACTGGTCAGCTACAGGCAAGATCGCCAAAGATAAGCTGCTGCTTCCATAACAGTTTGTCGACCATTTCCATGGAGACTTTCTCATATAAAATTAACTTTATAGAAAGAAGGTTGTTTCCCGATGAATGAAATCATTTCATTGCTGCAAAATCATCGCTCGATTCGAAAATTTAAGGACCAGCCTGTCAGCGAAAGCCAGCTAAACGCTATTTTGGCTGCTGCGCAAGCTGCATCGACCTCAAGCAATATGCAGGCCTACAGCATTGTCCATGTCAAAGACAGCTCGCTGAGAAGTCAGCTGGCTGCATTGGCCGGCAATCAAGCCTATGTCAGCGAGAGTCCGGTCTTTCTCGTGTGGTGCGCAGATTTGCATCGCTACGAGCAAGCTGTTCGCCGCCACGGAGATACGCCAGTCACCGGCAACGCGGAGAACTTCATCATTGCGACGGTCGATGCGGCGCTAGCTGCGCAAAATGCGGCCGTTGCGGCCGAGTCGCTGGGCCTCGGCGTGGTGTATATCGGCGGGCTGCGCAATAAGCCAGCCGAGGTGTCCGAGCTGCTGGGCTTGCCGCAGCTCGTGTACCCGGTCTTCGGCATGTGCATCGGCATGCCGGACCAAGAGCCGCTGCTGCGCCCGCGGCTCCCGCTTGAAGCCGTATACCATGTGAATCAGTATACGGATAACCAGGTCGCGGTCGACGGGTACGACGAAAGCATCCGCGACTACATGAAAGAACGTACCGACGGCACAGTTGATACGACCTGGTCCAAGGAAATGGCCGCCAAAGCGCAGCGGCCGCGCGAGCACATGAAAGCGTTCCTGAACGCGCAAGGCTTTGGCATCGAATAAGCGCGCAAACTTTCGCTTGAACTCATATAACAGGAACTTGTCTCATACAATGGAAGTAGGCAAGAGACAGGCTTCAGGCATTCAAGCGAAAGGAGTGTGGTCATTTTGAAAGGCTTCAAAAATGTGGTGTACATGAGCTTGGCGATCGGCATGTTGTTTTATTCCATTCCCCAGCTGAACTTTCGGGATATCGGCTCATTGCCGATGATCTTCAGTATGGTTTGGATCGCTATGGCGCTTCTCGTCATCGCTGCGCATCTGCATCAGATATTGGGTGTGGATGAAGAGAAACGCCAGGAACTAAGCCGCATCAAGCGAATGAAGAAATGGCAGATGGAGCAGCTTGTCCAAGGACGCAGAAAAATGCTGCAATTTCGCAAATAACAGCAGCATGAAGAGATTTCCATTTTGACATCGAACACATGTTTGGTATAATACGAATAAAGCATCCAATCCAATAGGGTTGGATTTTTTCAGTTGACATCACAGCTCGCATTGTTCTTGCTCTTTGGAACGCGTATACTAGTAGTACAGAGTAGTACAGGAACAAGTAAGAGAGGTGTAACAGTTTGGACTCACAATCCACAGATACATTAACGAAGCATGAACAAATTTTACGTTATATAGAAAGCTTGAAGCTCGGCAGCCGTATTTCGGTGCGCAAAATTGCCAAGAACATGGAAGTCAGTGAAGGCACAGCGTATAGGGCGATCAAAGAAGCGGAGAATCAAGGCTTGGTTTCCACCAAGGAGCGGATAGGCACCGTTCGGGTAGAGAAGAAGCTGCGGCAGAACATTGATAAGCTAACCTTCGCAGAAGTCGTGAATATGGTGGATGGGCAAGTGCTTGGCGGCTCGCGCGGTCTGCATAAGACACTCCACAAGTTCGTCATTGGAGCGATGGAGCAAGATGCGATGATGCGCTACATTGAAGCGGGCAGTCTTCTCATCGTCGGGAACCGCAACAGGGCTCATATTTGCGCTCTGGAGCAAGGTGCCGGTGTTTTGATTACCGGGGGATTCGACACCAGCACGGAAGTGAAAGTTCTTGCCGATAAACTGGAACTGCCGATTATATCAAGCAGCTACGATACATTTACCATCGCTTCGATGATTAATAGAGCTATCTATGACCGCTTAATTAAGAAGAAGATTATGCTGGTGGAAGATATTTTGGCATCCGGAGCCGCCTTGTACGCACTCAAAGCCAACAGCACATTGAAGGATTGGCAGCGGCTTTCAGAGGATACGGGCTACAGCCGATTTCCTGTTGTGGATGAATGGAACCGGATTATTGGTGTCGTGACTTCCAAGGATATGGTGGGGGCAAGCTCCTTGCAGACGGTGGAGAAGCTCATGACCCGCAGCCCGCTGACTGTTACCCCGCAAACCTCTGTGGCCTCAGCGGCTCACATGATGGTGTGGGAAGGCATTGAATTATTGCCTGTCGTCGATACGAACCGCAAAATGCTTGGGGTGCTGAATCGCAGCGATGTGCTGAAGGCCATGCAATACATTCAGAAACAGCCTCAGAATGGGGAAACCTTTGAGGATTTGATCTGGTCCGGCTTGGAAGAGGTCAGAGACGAGAAGGGAGCTTTGCAGTTTCATGGCGTCATTACGCCGCAGATGACGAATCATTTGGGTACTGTGTCTGAGGGCGTGCTCACGACCTTGATGACGCAAGCCGCTTATCGCATCGTACAAGAGCATAAGAAGGGCGATTTGGTCATGGACAATATGTCCACGTACTTCTTAAGGCCTTTGCAGATTGATTCCAAAATAGAAATACGACCCACCATTATTGAGGTGAGCCGTAAATTTGGCAAGATTGATGTCGAGATTTATCATGCCGGCGCGCTTGTTTCCAAAGCGATGCTCACGGCTCAAGTCATTTAACGCAGCAAGCGATTGAAATGTCCATGATTGCGAATGCCGGCGAATACATTGAATACGCCTATCAGGACAAGAATGGTGCCGAAGATCCGCCGGAAGCTCGATTCGCTGAAGAAGAAAATTTGCGTAACGGCAATCAAGATGAGCATGAAGCCCATGCAAATATTCATGCGCGCTGCGAATAATCCGCGTTTGGCCGCATCCTGCTCACGTCTGGATCGAAAGCTGAAAAAGACCGTTAAGGCAAGTAAAACACAAATGAGAAGAAATAAAGTGACTTGTATCGCGAACATGTCTGCAATCCGTCCTTTGGATGAGTTTACTGTTTACTTTAGCGATTTCCGCGATAGATTGCAATCCTAGGTTCGTTTTTCCTGTGCCGTAATCCAAACGGTCAGCTCGGTTTGAAGCAGGACGATGGACTTGACTTCAATGATGTATTTTTTATCATGAAGAACATATGTTCTTTGGGTGATGAGCCGTTCATAAAGAGGCTGGGAATCTCTCACGAAGGTTGCCTTTTGACCAATGACGAGCTTGAGCTCGCTTTTGACATCACCTTCAATTTCTTTTTGAATATCTTCACTGATGAGCTCGGTTTGACTTTTGGGCAGCAAATGGACGTTGACGACATTGATCAAAGCTTGTTTATTGCGGGTTTTATTCAAACTTTCAATATCCGCACGCAGATCGCGATTCTCCTCCAAATATTTATGCATCTCCACATAGAGCTGATTATAGGTGTGTTGATGAATGCTCATATAGATGGCGCTCCCTATGATGGCTCCCGAAACCACCAGTCCGAAGCTCGAAAGCAGACGTTGATATCGGGCAAAAGGAGGAATCCTCAAGGCTGAGTGCCTCCTTTGCAGATCATTTGAATGAGTGAAGTACCCATCTGTGCCCCGATGAAAGCAACGACAATGAGAACAATTTGTTTGATTGCCGGATTCAAATGCCCTACGGCGACATGGCTCTCAATAAAACGTATGGGATCAATCGTTCCGCCAACCGCTGCGACCATGGCCCATATTTTGATGTTTTCAGAGACGGCCAGCATTTTTTCCGTAGGTGACTGCAAGGTTAATACAGCGGCAATGCCGCTTAACATACTGCCTCCGAATACGACCCCGAACGCAATGAAGTAATACATAATAATATTCGCCCAAAAGACGTACATGTCTTTATCGCTTCCCTTCCAGCTAAGTTATGAGGACAAACTCTCTCTCTTACTGTATGGGATTGGCTAGCTCTAATATGATAAAATAACAGGAATAAAATGCACGAAAGGGGGAAATGCGGATGAGTTCGTTTGTCCATTTGCATGTTCATAGTGAATACAGTTTATTAGACGGTGCAGCGCGTATGGAGGAGCTTGTTTCACAAGCGGCTGATCTTGGCATGACCTCTCTCGCCTTAACAGATCACGGAGTTATGTATGGAGCCATCGCCTTCTATAAGGCATGCAGGCAGAAAGGGATTAAACCGATTATTGGCTGTGAGGTGTATTTTACCGCTGGTTCTATTCGAGATAAAGGAACTAGACAAGAACAGCCGATCTATCATCTCATCCTGCTTGCCAAAAATGAAACAGGCTATCAAAACTTAATGAAGCTTTGTTCGATCGGACATTTGGAAGGCTTTCACTATAAACCGCGCATTGACTTGGAGCATTTGGCCAAGCATGCCGAGGGACTTATCTGCTTAAGTTCTTGTTTAGGCAGCGAGGTTTCCCAGCACTTGCTGCATAACCGTGGCGAAGAGGCCAGGAAAGCGGCCGAACGCTATCGTGACATTTTCGGTGATGATTTCTTTCTGGAAATTCAAGATCACGGCATGATTGAGCAGAAAAAAGTTATGGTTGCCATGATTGAACTCAGCAAGGAAACTGGAATCCCCCTGATTGCCACGAATGATGTGCATTATGTTACCGAACCGGATCATGTCATGCAGGATATTCTCATCTGTATTGGCACAGGCAAAACCGTCGATGATACAGATCGGCTGCGCATGGGAACAAGTCAGATGTATCTCAAAAGCGAAGAGGAAATGAAACGCTTATTCGTCCATGTTCCTGAGGCGCTTGCGAATACCGCTGTGGTTGCTGACCGTTGCCACCTGGAGCTGGAGTTCGGCAAGTCGATTTTGCCTCGCTTTCAGCCCATTCCTGAGCCGCTGACGGCTGGGGCGTATTTGCAGGAGCTATGCGGACAAGGGTTGGAGCAGCGTTACGGCTCTAAACCAGAATGGCATCTGCCTGATTCGCCGCTGCGCAGACAAGCGGAAGAACGTCTGGCTTATGAACTTGGTGTTATCGAGAATATGGGTTTCTCGGATTACTTCCTGATCGTTTGGGATTTTATCCGGTTTGCTCATGAGAAGCAGATTATGACCGGACCGGGCAGGGGATCATCGGCTGGCAGTCTGGTTGCTTATGTGCTGAAAATTACGAACGTCGATCCGCTTCGCTATAAACTTCTCTTTGAACGGTTTCTGAATCCCGAACGGATTACGATGCCGGATATCGATATCGATTTCAGTGATGAACGACGCGATGAAGTGATTGATTATGTCGTGCGCAAATATGGTCATGAGCATGTCGCGCAAATTATTACATTTGGTACAATGGCAGCCAAAGCAGCCGTTAGAGACGTCGGCCGAGTGCTTAATGTGCCTTATGGCGATGTCGACCGCGCAGCCAAAGCAATCCCGAATCACTTGGGGATGACGTTGGCGGAAGCTTTACAAGTAAGTACGGACTTGAAAGCTTTGGTGGCCAGACAGCCCAAAACGGCAGAGCTGCTCGAAATGGCGATGCGTGTAGAGGGAATGCCGCGTCATGCTTCCACGCATGCGGCCGGAGTTGTTATTTCCAGAGAACCGCTCACCCAATACGTTCCGCTTCAGGAAGGGACGACGCAGACGGCTCTGACGCAATATACGATGGAGCATTTGGAATCTATCGGACTTTTGAAAATGGATTTTCTGGGCTTGCGCACCTTGTCCATCATTGAACGTAGTGTGGACTGGATCCGGCAAATGGAAGGCGTGCAGCTGGACTTTGATGCGCTGGACATGGATGAGGATGCGCTCACGTATGGCATGCTCAGCAAGGGGGAGACAACAGGCGTCTTCCAGTTGGAGTCAACCGGTGTGCGCAAAGTTCTGAAAGACTTGAAGCCATCTGTATTTGAAGATATTATTTCTGTTCTGGCGTTGTATCGTCCGGGCCCGATGGAGTTTATTCCGAAGTACATTTTCGGTAAGCACGGACAAGAGGAGGTTGTCTATCCGCATCCGACCCTTGAACCGATCCTGCGCGATACGTACGGCATTATTGTCTATCAAGAGCAAATTATGCAAATTGCTTCTTCGATGGCCGGTTTCAGCTTAGGCGAAGCGGATTTATTGCGCCGGGCGGTTTCCAAGAAGAAGCGGGAAGTGCTGGATGAAGAGCGAACCCACTTCGTTGCGGGCAGCTTGAAGATGGGCTTTCAAGCGGAGGATGCGAATCATGTGTATGATATGATTGTCCGTTTTGCGGACTACGGATTTCCTCGGGCCCATGCAACGGCTTATGGGGTACTTGCTTTCCAAACGGCCTACTTAAAAGCGCATTATCCGATTTATTTCATGGCGTCCATGCTTACGGCAGTGATGGGCAATCACAGAAAGGTAGCCGAATATGTGGATGAATGCCGCCGGATGAAGCTCGCTGTGCTGCCTCCGGACGTCAACGGCAGCAGAACAGTGTTTACACCAGATCCAGCGGCCGGAGCCATCCGTTTTGGCCTTGCTGCGATTAAAAATGTAGGCACTCAAGCGATTGACGCGATTTTGACGGAAAGGAAAAAAGACCCTTTTGAGAGCCTGTTGGATTTCTGCCGAAGAGTTGATTTGCGCGTGTGCAACAAAAGGGTGGTCGAATCGCTTATACAAGGCGGAGCCTTCGATACGCTCGGCGGGCATCGGGCACAGCTTATGGCGGTCCTTGATGAAACGATAGCTTCGGCTACCAAATGGCGCAAGGAGCGGGATGATTTGCAGCTTCACCTCTTCGGCTTCGTGGAAGAACCGAACTGGGAAGTGGAAGTTCCGAACATTCCCTTAATGCCTCAGAGCAAGCAGCTGGAGCTGGAGAAGGAGCTTCTTGGGATGTATATCTCGGGGCATCCTCTGGATGCTTATACGCAGCAGCTTGGGGAAATTGAAGCGGTCATGCTCCACCAGCTGGAGGAACTGCCGGATAACAGCGAAGTGATCGTTGCGGGGATGATTCTTTCGAACAAGACCATCGTCACCAAAAAAGGCCAGCCCATGGCTTTCATGGAGCTGGAAGATCGGATTGACAAGGTCGAGGTGGTGTTGTTCCCCGAGACCTGGAAGAACGCGGCTCCGCTCGTTCAGAAGGGCAGGCTTGTCCTTGTCCGCGCGAAGCTGCAGCTTCAGGACGAGGACCCGCCCAAGCTGCTCGCGGAGCAGCTTGTGGCGCTGGACGACCCTGCAGGCGTCCAGCGGCTGCGCCGGCAGCCTGGCGCGCCTAGGCGGGCTGCTGACGCCGCCAGCGGCCAACCGCCGCGTGCGGCTGTCACCGCCGGCGGTGCGCGCAGTGCAGCCGCTGCGCCGACGGCGCGTGAGAGCACTGCCCAGCCTGCGGCTGCGGGCAGCGCAAGCCCCGCTGCGGCGCCGAAGGCGCAGCGGGTGTTCGTCAAGATCACGGCTGACTGTGAGCAGCCGGATAAGCTCTTGCAGCTGAAGGCGCTGCTGAAGCTGTACAAAGGGCCGCTCGCGGTTGCGCTTTTCTACGAAAGCAGCAACAAGCTCTTGGCCCTGAGCGACCAATATTTGGTGGATCCGTCCAAGGATCTGATCCGCATGATTGAAACTATCATGGGCAAAGATTCCGCCAAAGTGAAATGACTTTGAAGTGGTAAATAAAGGTTCCTCCGCATATGAATAGGAACCCGGTGTTTCCGGGGCAATACATGTGTAGGAGGAGGAGGACTTATGACCGAACAACATATGATCCAATTGCTGCAAAAGCGTGGCGTTACCGTCGAGCAAATCTCCGAAATCGTCTACAAGCTGCAAAAGCCGTATAACGACCAGCTTACCGAAGAGGATTGTACGGAAAGTGTGCTGGCAGTTCTTGCCAAGCGGGAAGTGCAGTACACACTGTATACAGGCATTGCGCTGGATGAATTAGCAGAGAAGAAGCTGCTGCCTGAGCCCCTGCAATCCATACTGGAGGCGGATGAGCCGCTGTTCGGCGTGGATGAAACGCTGGCCTTGGGGATTGTTCATGTATACGGGATGATTGGATTAACCAGCTTCGGCTATTTAGATAAAGAAAAGATGGGAATTATTCGTGCGCTCAATGATGATCGAAGTGCTGTACATGTTTTTCTGGATGATTTGGTCTGCGGTTTAGCCGCCGCGGCATCGGCCAGAATCGCTCATCAGAATGAGCATGCGCCTGATTATAGTAGTAAATTGCGTCTGGACTAGCACCAATAGTTCAGACTTCGCTTTTTTCATGAAAGTGCTCTGTTGCGGGAAAAAGAGAAATTATGATATCATTATTCCATTGTGTGCGCCTGTGCTTGTCTAAGGATGTTTACTATCATCGCTGCAAATTGCCCTAATCCATGTAGTTGCACTTCATAGGAGGTTTTTTTTCATGTGGACGGTGATATATATAGCTCCTACCGCAAAAATCGCAGAGCGGATTAAACAGAGGCTAACGGAAGAAGGATTTCTCGTACAAGTACGCGGGATCTCATTATCCAAAAATCAGTTCGAAATCGTCGTTCCCGAAGGGGAATTGGAAGAAGTACAAGAAGTGCTCAATTCTATTTTACATAGATAATGAAAAGTAGAAGTAAGTAACGTGGCTTGTCAGCGGTACACGATAAAAGCCAAGTAGAGGTGGAAATGTGCTAAAGGATTTATTTCAAAAGCGGAAATATGCAACGATTCCTTCTGAAAAAACAAAAAGGGAAATTCCCGAAGGTTTAATGAATAAATGCCCGAAATGCGGTACGATTCAAACGAGCAAAGAGCTTGAGAAAAACCTGAAAGTCTGTACATCCTGCGGTTATCATTATCGATTAAGCGCATTGGAACGGATTCAGTTAACGCTCGATGAAGGACATATTGTGGAGTATGATACGGATATGATTTCCGAGGATCCTTTGCAATTTCCGGATTACGTAGAGAAGCTGGATAAAGCCAAAAGCACAACGAAGCTGCAAGATGCCATTATGACCGGCGAAGGTACGATTGGCGGCTATCCTGTAATCATTGCTGCGATGAGCTTTGATTTCATGGGTGGATCGCTAGGCTCCGTTGTTGGTGAAAGAATCACAAGAGCGATTGAAATGGCGATTGAGAAGAAATATCCGATTATTATTTATTCCACATCGGGTGGAGCGCGGATGCAGGAAAGCATTCTGAGCTTGATGCAAATGGCCAAGACAAGCGCGGCATTATCCAAGCTAAGCGAAGCAGGCGGATTGTTTATTTCTGTTATTACGGATCCGACTTTCGGTGGCGTATCAGCGAGCTTTGCCATGCTGGGCGATATTATTATTGCGGAGCCAGCAGCGCCGTTCGGCTTTACAGGCCGCCGTGTTATTGAGCAAACGATCAAACAAAAGCTGCCTGATAATTTCCAGACATCTGAATTCAATCTCGAGCATGGTCAGCTCGACAAGGTCGTCAGCCGCAAGGATATGAGACCTACGTTAATCAAGCTGCTGGACATGCACGGTGTGAAGGAGGAGGCGACTTATGGCGAGTGATATGCCTTTTGAACAGCCACTGTTTGAGCTAAAGAAAAAGATTGCCGAACTCCGTACGTTTGGCGCGGAGAAGCAAATTGACTTCTCCGAGGAAATTCGTCGCTTGGAAGAAAGATATGCGCAACTGGAAGATGAGTTGTATGCAACGATGTCGTCAGCTGAGAAAATGCAGCTTGCCCGCCATCCGCAAAGGCCTACAACAATTGATTATATTAGTACCATTTTCACAGACTTTATTGAGTTTCATGGGGATCGCCTCTATGGAGATGACCTGGCAATCGTTGGCGGTCTTGCCAAGTTGAACGGCATACCGGTGACGGTTGTCGGTCATCAAAAAGGGAAAGATACGAAGGACAATATCGCCCGCAACTTCGGATGTCCGCATCCGGAAGGCTTCCGCAAGGCGCTGAGAATGATGCGTCAAGCGAATAAGTTCAAGCGTCCGATCGTAACATTTATTGATACGAAAGGGGCATTCCCTGGGAATGCTGCAGAAGAGCGCGGTCAAGGAGAAGCGATTGCCAGAAATTTGCTGGAAATGGCCTCTTTTCGTGTGCCGATCATCTGTGTTGTTATTGGCGAAGGCGGCAGTGGCGGCGCCCTGGCGTTAGGTGTAGGCAATAAGGTATTAATGCTGGAGAATGCGATCTATTCGGTTATTAGTCCCGAAGGCGCAGCCTCCATCTTATATAAAGATGCTTCCAAAGCGCTGCTCGCGGCAGAAGCGATGAAAATTACTGCGGATCATATATTGGAGCTGGGCGTAATCGATGGCATTATTCCCGAGCCCAAAGGTGGCGCACATCGAGATCCAGCAACACAAGCCGAATTTATTAAAACAGCGATCTGGGAACAGCTTCAGCATTTGCTAAGTATGAACGAACAGGAGCTGTTAGAGGACCGTTACCAGAAATTTAGAGATATTGGGCGGTTCACATTCAACCAGGAGGGAAACCATGCGTAAAACGAAAATTGTCTGTACCATTGGACCTGCAAGCGAATCACAAGAGAACTTGAAAAAACTTCTAGAAGCGGGAATGAACGTTGCCCGTCTTAACTTCTCCCACGGAGATTTTGAGGAGCACGGCGCACGTATCCGCAACCTTCGCGCAGCATCCGCTGAGACAGGCAAAATAGCTGCTATTCTGCTTGATACCAAAGGACCGGAAATTCGCACAGGCAAATTAAAAGAAGAACCGATTGAGCTTGTTCAGGACAAGCACATCATTCTGACAACGGAAGAAATTCTAGGCGATGCAGACCGTATCTCCGTGACGTACTCCGATCTGCCGCGTGATGTAGCTGTTGGATCAACCATCCTGATCGACGATGGTTTGATTGGTCTTACGGTTGTTGATATTCGTGGAACAGAAATCGAATGCCGCATCGTGAATGGCGGAACGATCAAGAGTAAAAAAGGCGTAAACGTACCAGGCGTGAAAATCAGCCTTCCGGGCATTACCGAAAAAGATGCCAACGATATCGTATTCGGTATTGAACAAGGCGTTGATTTCATTGCCGCTTCTTTCGTTCGTAAAGCAAGCGATGTTATGGAAATTCGTGAATTGCTCGAGAAGCACAACGCATCCCACATTCAAATCATTAGTAAAATCGAAAACCAAGAAGGCGTTGATAACTTAGACGAAATTCTTGAAGTTTCCGATGGTCTGATGGTTGCCCGTGGAGATCTGGGTGTTGAAATCCCGGCGGAAGATGTTCCGGTTGTGCAAAAACAAATGATTAAAAAATGTAATATCGTAGGTAAACCGGTTATCACGGCAACGATGATGCTGGATTCCATGCAGCGCAACCCGCGTCCAACTCGCGCAGAAGCGAGTGACGTAGCGAATGCTGTATTTGATGGCACAGATGCTGTTATGTTGTCCGGTGAGACAGCCGCGGGGAAATACCCGGTTGAATCCGTCCAAACGATGGCTCGTATTGCTGAGCGTGCGGAAGCCGCTTTGGAATACAAAGAAATTTTCCTTCGCCAAGCGCAAGCACAGCAAGTGACTGTGACAGAAGCGATTTCTCAAGCGGTTGCGAACTCAGCTCTGGAGCTTGGTGCCAAAGCGATTCTGACAGCAACGGAAAGTGGATATACAGCTCGTATGGTATCCAAATACCGTCCAAAATCACCAATCATCGCCGTTACGCCTAGCGATCAAGTGATTCGCCGTTTATCCCTTGTATGGGGTGTTATTCCAGTGAAGGGAATTCCAGCGAAAACAACGGACGAGCTGTTCAACCTTGCGGTAGACAGCAGTATCAAAACAGGACTTGTATCACTTGGTGACATCGTCGTTATTACAGCTGGCGTACCGGTAGGCCGCTCTGGAACTACGAACTTGATCAAGGTTCATCATGTTGGCGAGATGATTGCCAAAGGTACGGGTATCGGGATGCAAACAGCTACAGGTATCGTAGTTACGGCTCGTACACCGGAAGAAGCCAATGAGAAAATGGTCGATGGTGCTGTTCTTGTAACAGTCTCAACAGATAAGGAATATATGCCTGCTGTGCAAAGAGCTTCCGCTCTAATTACGGAAGTTGGCGGCATTACTTCCCATGCGGCAGTAGTTGCGCTAAGCCTTGGCATCCCTGTTATTGTAGGCGTTGAGAACGCAGTGGAAATTATCAAAGACGGTACAGAAGTTTCGATCTATCCGGAAGTTGGCGTTATTTACTCCGGTCAAGCGAGCGTACTGTAGGACATAGCAAAGAGTGAAGCGAGAGTAATCTGCGCTTCACTCTTTTTTTTGACGTCAAGGGAACTACATTCCCTTATTTGTGATCAAAACAGCCGTTTCTCTACTCAGACGGAACTAGGGTACACTAAATTCTCTAAATTGCGGGAATTTCCTCCTAGATAGGCGAAATAAGGGATCGTACTTCCCTTTCAGCTGCAAATATCGGATTCTGAGTCGATTAGCGGATCGTCGTTCCTTTTCGAAAGGGGATTAACCAGAACTTAGGTCAGTTCAGCCTTTTTTTTGCGAACCCGAAACCAGAGATAAAGCAGCAAGCAAAGAGGGAGCGTATATTCAATGCCAAATGCGCACTTGGTGAGCCATTTGCCCATGAAGGTGTTCTGATTGAAGGTTGGCATGAATAGAAAGGTGCCGATGGCCAGCAGCAGCCAAAGTACTCGCAGGGGATTGCGATGATCCTGTTTGCCCAGCAGCCAGCTAATACAGAATGTGCAGGCATAGAAAGTGGGGATCCAGGACAACGAGAACATGAATAAATAAAAGGAAATAAATACGACTTCGATCCTTTCGATAAATTTGAACTCAATGTTTTTGAGCACATTGACGACGGGCTCATTATATCCCTTGATTTCATTTGGGCTGAAATAAACGAAACAGATAAGCGTCATCAGCAGAAAAGCAAGCATCGACATTGTATTGGAGAGGATTACACCCATAGCCGCCTGTCGTTTATGCAGAAGAAACGGATACAAGATCAAAGTGACGCCAATTCCGGAAAAGGAGAGCAAGGCTGCTTCAGCAGCGCTGAAAACAGGCAGCCAGCCTTCTTTGAGAACAGGGAGTAAATAAAGCCACTGAGCGTCGTTAAGCGGCAATATATAAGCAAACGGAATCCATAAGGAAATGAAAAAAACAAGCTCCGCGTAACGTCCGATAATACGAAGCCCATTACGAGCGATGGTATAGGTGGGAATCAGCAGCAAAAGCATAATGAGAGGTGAGGAGGTTTGCGGCAGGAGCCATTGTTTGACATAAAGAATTGTTCTCGTGATGCCGATGTACCCATAGAAAAAGAAATAAAGACCTATCAGTACAGCGGCCACTGTCCCGACCCAGCGGCCACAATAATGCGCTAACAAATCTAAAAGGGTTCCATCTGGATATTTTTTCATCACTTGAACGATGATTAAACTCGCCGTCAAATTAAGTATCCATACGAGCAGAATCCCCATCCAGCCGTCCGTTCCCGCGCTCTGTGCCAGATTCATCGGAAGGGCCAGCAGGCCAACGCTCAATTGAACGCCGGATTGGATACAAATAAATTGCATAAGCGTTATCTCGTTATAGGCATATTTTTTCACATTGCGTCCCTTTCATGTCCAACTGGCAGCTGCCTTATTTGATAGGTCCCATTGCGTCGATCGTCGTTTTGATCGTAACCCGAATGTCAGCGTTAGCTAGGGCTTTGCCCCAATCCTTCTTGACTGCCTTATATTCGTCATATTCAAATGCTCTTGCATGCAGCCCAAGCCCGATTGGATCAATCGCTTGCTGCTGAATTTTCTTGATGAGGCTCTCGAATTGCTTCTTCATTTGCTCGCTAATCTTCTGTTCGAGCTCCGTAGAATTGTTTTCGATATCGTGGGGAAAAAGCATTTCGTAAAGACTTATTTTCATTTTGATATCAATATCGAAGCGGAATTTGCCTGCGTTGGTAGAGGTTATTGTTTTTGTTCTTGTTCTCGTTTGATCGGTGGAGAAGGTCACTTTATCGGTTTCGAACGGACTGTGCTTGGCTTTTCCGGGAATGGAAAGCGTAATGCTGGCCGATTTTTTTACTTTGTTTTGTAAAATGCGCAGGAGCACCGTTTCTTCCGCATTCAGGGAAGCGACATATTTACCTTTGTGATTGAGGAGAGCCGTCCCATTAAGCCTAATTTTCTTCTTGGAGTCCAAACCAACTTCGGAGATGGCAGGTGTCAAGCCCAGCTCATAAATTTGCCGATGCAGCTCCTGAAGATTGGTATTGACTGTTTCTGATTTGCTGCTTTTGGTATCCACCATGCTGCGCAGCAGAATAGGCAGCAGCGGCTGATCTTTAGGATTCAGATAGATGATCTCATCCAGCGGTCCGTCGAACATAATGACGCGGTCAGATACGGTATTCTTGGAGTCACGGAAAATGACATCCATCATCTGAAACCAATCCTCGTGCTGAACCATCCGTTTGCTGACGAGGAATACTTGATAGTTCCTGCCGGAGAAAACACCTGCTGAATGAGCATCTTGCTCAGCTCTGGACTGGCGCATTGTCTGTGCGCGCGCGTACGTTTCCTGCGTTTTCTTCTTGGCGCTTTTGTTGAAAACAGGAAATGTCGAGTACATGATCGGCTCATTGTCTGCTCCAAGATCCAGGCCAAGTGTCAGAGGGATCGAAGCGTCTTCCATATCCAGCCGATCGGCACAACCGGGTAAAATAGTTGATAAACAAGCAAAAATCAGGATGGTAAGCAGCCGTTTCATTAAAGGGGTAACCTCCGTTTCACTCGTCCTTCGAACTCACTTGATGGTCCCCATCTCTTCCATATTCACCTTGACAGAGACGTTGATGTTTGCCTGTGACAATGTTTGCCCCCAGTGTTCCTCGACTTTTTTATATGGCTTATAAGTGAATGCTTGCGCATGAATTCCTAAACCTATCGGATCAATACGTTTGGATTGGATTTTATGGATAAGCTGCTCGAATTGCTTTTTTAACTGTTCTGCTATCGCCTTCTCCAGCTCGGTGGTTTTATTGTCCATATCGTAAGGAAAGAGCCGTTCCGTCAATGCAACAGACAGGTGTACAGCCAAATCGAACTGAAAAGTATCCTGCTGAAAAGAAGTTTTGATTTTGGTTTTTGTTTTATTCGTGCTAAAGCTTAATTTATCTGTATTGAGCGGCCCCCTTTTGCGTTGTCCCGGAATGGCGAGCGTTAGGCTGACTGCATTTTTGGCTTTATTTTGCAAGATTTGCAGTAGAATCGTCTCTTGCGCATTGAGCGAATCGACATAACGTCCCTGATGATCCAGTAAGGCCGTCCCGCTTAATTTAATTTCACGATCTAGGCGAATTTCAGCCATGTAGGGAGTCCTCCCATTTTCCAAACGCAGTCGATGCATATCTTGAAAAGTTGTTTTTACGGTTTCTGATCTCCCGCTTTTCGTATCGACCATACCTCGAAGGAGCAAGGGGAGGAAGGGCTGATCCTTTTGATTCGAAAAAACGACGTCCGAGAGCGGCCCATCATACATAATCATCCGGCAAGTGATAGGATTCTTCGCATCTCGGGAGAAAACATCCAGGATTCGTTGCCAGTCAGGATGCTCAAGAAGTCGTTTACTGACAAGGAGTACAAGCAGCTTTCTGGCTTGAAAGAGAGTAGGCCAGTAAGCATCGGTTTGTTGCCTTGACTCTCGGATCGTCTGTGCGGTAATACCCAGCTCATGCGTTTTCTTCTTCGCATCTTTGCTGAATTCGGGAACCGACACATAAGTAAGCAGCTTGTTCTTATTATCGAGATCATAGCCCACCAATAGCGGAAATGAGGCATCTTCGAGATCAAGGCGATCACTGCAGCCTGATAAGAGAGCGACCATGGAGACGACAATCAGCAGATTGAGCCAACGTTTCATACTTTTTTCCTCTGGAGCAGCCGATTCTGCAGGAAGATCCACATCAGAAGACATATCGGAATGATGTATTCGATGAGGATACCTGCCCGAAGGAAGAAACGTTCCATCCTTTCATTTTGATGTAAAGAGGGTATGAAGAAGAACGATCCTACGGCAAGTAAAAGACAAAGGACACGTACGTGGTTGCGTTCAGATTTCGTCCCTCTCAGCCAATTGGTGCAATAGGAGCATAGATACAGAGTGGGAATCCATCCAAGAGAGAATATCAATAGGTAGAAAGCGATAAAGATGACTTCAATCCTTTCTATGAATTTGAATTCTATAATTTTCAAAACATTGATGGCTGGCTCGTTGTAGAATTGAATTTCTTCCGGACTGAAATATACATAGCAGACGATGGTTACGAATAGGTGAGCGAGCAGCGTAAGCGTATTGGAGAGCGTCATAGCCATCGAAGCTTGCCGCTTATTTTGTAAAAAAGGATACAAAATAAATGTGGTTACGAAGCCCAGAAAACAATAAAGCGAGTATGGAACACCAGCGCCAATAGGCTTCCAGCCTTCCCCCGCCAAGGGAAGTAAATGAAGCCAGTGCGATTCCTTCAGCGGGAGTAAATAGATGAGTGGAATCCACAACGAGAGAAGGGTTACAAGCTCCGCGTATCTCCCTATGATTCGAATTCCCGAAGTAGAGACGATATAGGTAGGAATCAGCAGAAGCAGGATAATCATATAAGCTGACGTTTGCGGCAAAAGCCATTCCTTTGTAATCAGCGCTGTTCGGATGAGACAGCTGTACCCGAAATAAAAGAGATAGAGCAGAAGCAATACAGCCGCAGCACGCCCGACCCACTTGCCTCCATATTTCGTTAACAGATCTAGCAAAGTGCCCTCCGGGTACTTGCTCATAATTTTAATGACGATCAGGCTTGCCGCTATCGTAATCAACCAACCGATGATCAGCGATATCCATCCGTCCGTCCCTGCATTCTCCGCTAATATTCGCGGAAGCGCCAAAAAGAAGACGCTCACCTGCAAGCCAGAATTGATGAGAATGTATTGTAGGCTGGTGATATTATGCCGTGAAAATTCACTCATTCCGCGTCACCCTCTGGACGATTATCGCCTTGCCTTTGCATTTGAATCGGCCTTGCGGACAAAGGCCGCTTGCGCATTTTCCAAATGGGCAGCCGAACGAAAGCATCTTTCCAATCCGCAAAACGCATTGGAGCAAGCGGTGTGCTGTAAGGCGTCCCCAGCGATTCCAGCGAAATCAAATGCCCAATCATCGTCATCATGCCGATGATGATGCCAACAAAGCCGAACATCGCCGCCGCAATCATCATGGCGAAGCGGATCAGCCGAATTGCCGCCACCATATCGTAATTGGGCAGGATGAAAGAGGCGATCGCTGTGAAAGCCACGACAATTACCATGATATTGTTGATGAGTCCCGCTTGCACAATCGCTTGTCCAATGACAATACCGCCTACAATTCCAACGGTTTGCCCTACTGGAGCAGGTAAGCGTACGCCTGCTTCCCGCATCATTTCAAGTGTAATTTCCATAATGACAGCCTCCAAGAACGGAGGAAATGGCACACGTCCTCGGAACTCCCCGATGGTAAGCAGCAGCTTAATTGGAATAATCTCGAAATGGTAGGAAATGACGGCAATATAAAAGGCCGGCAGAAACGTAGCAATGAGAAAAGCAAACATTCTCAAGAGTCGTATAAATGTAGCAATTGACCAGCGCGTGCTGTAGTCGTCGATGCTTTGGAAAAATGAAGTGAAGGTAGCAGGTCCAACTAACACGCTGGGCGAACGATCGAGAACAACAACGAATCTTCCTTGCAAGATTTGTGAAGCGGCTGCATCGGGCCTTTCTGTCAAAATAAATTGCGGGAAAGGGGAATACGGATTATCCTCGATATGTTCGGCTAATTCGCCGGTGTTGATCACGGTATCGACATCCAGCCTGCCTAACCGGTCTTCCAATTCCTGAAGTACCTCAGGATGTGCAACGTCCCCCAGATAAAGAATAGATACGACGGTATTTGCCCTGCTCCCAACGGTTAGTTCCTTGATTTTCAGTTCTCTGTTGGAAATATAACGCCTGATTAAGGCGATGTTTTGCGTACCCGTTTCCACGAACCCTTGGTGTGCGCCTTTGAGAGAAGCTTCGATGGAAGGGTCTTCAATTGCCCGCTGCGGCCAGCCTTGTGTATCCAGAGCAAAAGCCTCGGACCGTCCGTTCACGAATAGCACACTGCGGCCTTGCAGAATAGCATTCTCGATGTGCTTCCAGCTGCTAAATCTCAGAATCTGGCCGATGGATAACCGAAAGCTGCCATCTGCGTCGGTTACATCTGCATCAAATTGCAGGGGCCGAAGCACATTGTTGTTGATCGAATTTTTATCGACTAGTCCCATCAAATAAACGAGCGCTGCCGGCTCCTGGGTATGTTTAATCGTAAACTCCCTTATGATGAGATCAGGAGTTTGTGTGAATATATGTTGCAGAGCCGTTAAGTTTTGAAATAAGGAAGCATCTAAGAAATCGTTAGGCGTTTGGCGCTGCGGCTTTGCTTGTGGAACCGTGCGGTACTTTTTCCTGAAGAACCAACTCGAGTATCGCATAGGTGGATAACTCCGTTCTGTACGGTGTTTTTGTATATGTTGTTCGATTTTGGTAAAATTATTCAAATGTTTTGCCATATCGGGGGGAAGACTGATAATGGGGTACGCTGTGCTATAATAATGACATAACACGTTTATCACTGGAGGTTTGCAGCTTACATGACTCAGGAGAAGTGGCATCACACCCAAGTTCGTGTGCGATATGCAGAGACCGATCAAATGGGCGTTGTGTATCATGCGAACTACTTGACATGGTTTGAAATTGGACGAACAGAGCTCATTCGGGGGCTAGGCTATCCTTATCGCAAAATCGAGGACAAAGGGCTTTTGCTGCCCGTTGTTGAAGCAGAGGTTAAGTTCAAAAAGCCGGCACGCTACGATGATCTGGTCAGTGTATATACACGGGTGATTGAAATGAGCAGTGTCCGGCTTCAATTTGCATACGAAGTACGCAAAGTGCAAGAGGAGTTGCAAGATGAGGAATTGGCGACATCTTCTTCAGCTGGTTTTTCTGGTTTTACAACAGAAGCGATGGGGGAATTGCTTGTAACTGGAACAACCAAACACGTTTGGGTGAATCCTTCTTGGAAGCCAGTACGTATAGAGAAGGAAGCGCCAGAATTATGGCAGCTGCTTTCCCAGTATTCTTAAAAGGGGCTGAACGCATGTTACGGATTATGATTGCTATTTTTATACTTGTACCTGCCATAGAAATCACACTGCTTATCACGCTGGGTCATTATATCGGCGGTTGGACGACTTTTGCGCTTATCCTGTTAAGCGGCTTTCTAGGTGTCTATTTTGCCAAAAGAGAAGGACGCAAAGTGTTGGAATATGCCAAGTTTGAATGGTCGCAAGGCCAATTGCCTGCACAGCATCTGCTGGATGGCATTTGTATATTCATCGGTGGCATTTTGTTGATTACGCCAGGCTTTATTACGGATATCTTCGGATTCCTGCTCGTTTTCCCGTATACCCGACCTATTTTTAAGGTCATGCTGCTCGCCATCATTCAGAAGCAAATCGGCAGAGGCCGAATGCGTTTTATTAACCGCCGATAATCGCCAAAATAAAAAGGCTCGATGTCCGCCTATTCAGGAGGAGTCGAGCCTTTATGTATGTAGGCCGCGATATCATGAAAGATTCGGGCGCGATAGAAGGCTGAAATCAGGATAAGTGTCACTGGGCCAATGATGAGTCCAAGCAGTCCGAAAAGCTTCAGTCCAACAAACATAGCGATCAGAGTGGCAAGTGGATCTAAGCCGACCGAGGAGGCAAGCACCTTGGGCTCCATAATTTGCCTGGCAATAACGATGGCTCCGTACAGCACGCTGAGACCAATCCCCAGATAGAAGTTTCCTTGCGCAAAAAATACATATAAGATCCATGGCACCATGACAGCGCCTGTTCCCAAATAAGGCATTAAGTCTGCCAAGCCTGTTAGCAAGCCGATGGTGATTGCATAATCAACACGAAGGACTAACAAGCCGATAATGACAACCAAAGCGGTTAGGGAGACGAGAATCAGCTGGGCGCGCATATAGCCAAATAAAGCTTTTTGCAAATCAGTCCGAATCAATTGCGTAGTCTTGACAATCACATCTGAGAAGATGCCTTTGTAGCGCTTGATCAGCTGATACCAATCTTTACTGATGAAGAAGGTAGCCAGCATGACAATAATCGTAATGGTTGCGATATTCGGAAGCGAGGTTAGGAATCTTCTTAACGTATCAAAAACGTAGCCAATAATGTACTTACTGACGTCGGCAATCGAGCCAGCGGTGGAAGTCAAATTCTTGTTTACGGTTTCTTGGTATTTCGGATTATTTTCGAAAAACTCGTTGATGCGTTCGATCCAATCTTGGAACGCTGTTGAATTAATGAATACATTGAACTGCTCCACCCAAAGATTAATTTGTATCTGCAGGGTATCGGCCAGTGATCCAAGCTCTACGACAATATTGGCGACGAGCAAAGTGACGGCTGCGACCATTGCGCTTATAAAAAGCAGCATGGAAAAAGAGACGGCGAGCCAGCGGGGAAATTTTAATTTAAATTGAAAAAAGTTCACAACAGGGTTAAGCATTAGGGCCAGCACCCAGCCAAAAATAAAAGGATAAATGAGCGGAATGACATAGTAAAATGCCAAACTGATGAGCACGATAATTAATGCCACCCAAATACCTCTGAAAATCTGATGAACTAAGCGTGGATTCAAGATTCCCATGGTTGTTCTCTCCTTGATTCTAGTCTTTTTATTGTAACATGAAGTTGGATAAATACGGAAACGATCATTCATTTACAAAATCTTAATAAAGTAGAAGAGGGGGTTCTGCATTGTCGGTGTACAAGACACATAGTACAATGTAGATATACCTATAGCAAAATAGATCCCATAACCATAACTGGAGGCTTTATGAGTATTGCACGAGAACCCGATCTGAAAGAAATGAAAGAGATCAAAGAAGTCAAAGAAATTTCGACCAAGTACTTGAACCGAGATTTGAGCTGGATTGAGTTCAATTGGCGAGTTCTGGAGGAAGCGCAGGATGCGAGTACTCCGCTGCTTGAACGGATGAAATTTCTGGCGATCGTTTCTAGCAATCTCGATGAGTTCATGAGTGTTCGTGTTGCGGGGCTCAAAGATCAAATTAAGGCGGGTTATACCAAAAAAGATTTCACAGGCTACACGCCGGCAGGTCTAATTAAACGCATAATGAAACGCACCGCCAAAATGGTGACTGAACAGTACAAAACGTATCGGGAAGTAACGCGCCTGTTGACCAAAGAAGGCATTGTGTTTACGGAATACGAAGATCTGAATATGAGCCAGAAGAAAGCCATGGATGCTTATTATCATGATATTATTTTCCCTGTCTTAACACCGATGGCGGTCGATCAAAGCCGACCATTTCCACTTGTCCATAATCATTCGGTCTATTTAGCCGTTCTTTTGGTGCGCGAAGGCGACGATCCGGATGAAGAGCCTTATTTCGCCATCGTTCAAGTACCTAGTAATTTATCTCGTTACATATCTGTACCCACAAGACCCAATAGTAAAAAGCAAGAATTTATTTTGCTTGAAGAATTAATGGAACATCATATTCAGTCCTTATTCAGCGGCTATATTCCGATTTCTGTGCATGGGTTCCGAGTGACTCGCAATGCTGATTTAACGCTTAATGAAGAAGGTGCGGAGGATCTGCTGGAAGAGATCGAGAAGGAGCTTAGACGCAGACGTTGGGGAGCTCCCGTGCGGCTGGAGGTGCAAGAAGGGATTCATCCCTATGCGCTTACCCAGCTTCAGGAAGAATTTGAGATCGAAGAGCAGATTTTTGAAATCGACGGCCCGCTCGATATTACTTATTTTATGAAGCTGGCCAGCACGTTGACGGGTTTCGAAAATCTTCGCTATCCACGCATCAACGCCAAATATCCGGTCGAGTTTGAAGATACGGTCGATTTCTTTGATGTCCTGAAACAAAAAGATGTGCTTGTGCATCACCCTTTCGAAACGTTCGACGCTGTGACGGATTTCATCGTTCATGCTGCATATGATCCTCACGTTTTGGCGATAAAAATGACCTTGTATCGAGCTAGCGGGAAGTCGCCGATTATTCAAGCATTAGCCAGAGCCGCGGAGTCTGGGAAGCAAGTAACGGTCGTTGTGGAACTCAAAGCCCGTTTCGATGAGGAACGCAATATCGCTTGGGCACGAATGCTGGAGAAGTCAGGCTGTCATGTTGTGTATGGCCTGGTCGGACTGAAAACACATGCGAAGATAACGCTTGTTGTGCGGCAAGAAGAGCATACGCTTCGCCGATATGTGCATGTGGGAACCGGCAACTATAACGACAGTACGGCTCGGCTCTATACGGACGTAGGTCTATTCACTTCAAACAGTGTCATTGGGGAGGACGCATCGGCGCTTTTCAATGAGATTACGGGATATTCAGCGCCGCATGACTGGCAGTCTTTTGCTGTCGCGCCGACGGATCTGAAAGATAAGCTGTTCGAGCTCATCGAACGGGAAGCTGAACATGCAAGAGCGGGAAGACCAGCGCGGATTATTGCCAAGATGAACTCCTTGTCCAATCAGGAGATGGTCGATGCGTTATACGCGGCGTCTCAAGCAGGCGTGAAAATCGATCTGATTATTCGTGGTGTTTGCTGCTTGCGTCCTGGTGTGCCGGGTCTTAGTGAAAATATTACGGTTCGGAGCATTGTGGATCGATTCTTGGAGCATTCCCGGATGTACTATTTCGAGAACGGCGGTCTCGTTGATGTGTATTTATCCTCAGCCGATTGGATGACACGTAATTTGACTCGTCGTATCGAGTTGATGTGTCCAGTTCTTGATCATGATATGAAGAAAATGATGATTCAAATTCTGAATGTCAGTCTGAACGATAATGTCAAAGCGAGAGAATTGATGCCAAACGGCATGTACAGTCGCATAAAAAATGAACTGACCCCTTATCGGAGCCAGTTCGAGGCTTTGAAAATTACGACTTGGAAAAAACTCCGGCTTGAGTCTTAAGCTTAAGTCCCCACGCTTTTTCGAACTCTTTGCTTACTAAAGCGAGTTCCTTTAGCTCCAAGATCGGATTGTGAATGCACATTAGTTTCAATGTTAAGGTCGTTTCGCTTCTGGTTAGCTGCAGTTCTTGAACAGGTTGGGTTTCACTGAAATCAAGGGCTATGGCCAACTTCAGCAAAGTTCCCAGTTTAATAATTAATCCTTCGTCGGTTTCTGTCAGAAGGTCCTTGTGCGCAAGGGCTTGCTGGTGGATCCGGCTTTTTGTTTTGTAGGTTGCAATGAGGGAACAAATCACAATTTCGCGATGACTAAGACCATCGATACGCGTATTGGCAATCATATACTGCGTGTGTTTGAGATATTGATAATAATGGACACTGGCCCCAATCCGATGAAGGAGAGCAGCCGTATGCAAGTATCGTTGGTTGCGATCTTCCAGTTCGGACTTCTCAGACAGCTTTTGGAATAGCTGCATAGCTATGCGATCAATGTGTCTGACATGCTTTTCAGCCGCGTTGGGATGCAGGGCAAGGATATTATGGATGCTAGCTTCAAGCACATTATGCTTGATCGGGTGTTCAGGATCAAACGTTTCATAAAATAGACCGTCGCGCAGACCGGAGCCGCTAATAATGCAAGCCGAAGATTGCACCGCTTCATAGATGGTAGCCATAATAATCAGACCAGGGACCATAATATCGGCACGTTCTTTGGAAAGACCGTCTATTTTTTTTCTTTTCTCTAACGGCAGTGAGGAAAGAAATGTAAGAAAACTCGGAAGTTCCCCCGATTTCAATACGTAATTATGTGCGAGTTGAAGCGAATACTTGTTGCGCTTCTGACTCATTTTCCCCAATGTTCGAATCGTTCCGCCCAAGCCAATCATAGGCAAATTGGGAGAGTGTTTCATCCACGGCTGAGCCGAAACCGCCTCTTCCACCATCTGGCGAATGTTAGTCATCTCTTGTTCGGTCAGGTTGCCGTTTTTCATATATTGACGAGTCGTATTCACAGCACCGAACGGAAAGGAAACGCTATGTTTCAGCTTCCGGTCTCGAAATAAAGTAACCTCCGTGCTTCCGCCGCCAATATCAATAATAATGCCATCTTGAATATCGATGGAGTTAATTACCCCTAAATAACCATAGCGTGCTTCTTCTGTACCGCTCAATACTTCAATGTGAAGTCCGGTTTGCTCTTCGAGAATCCGCACGATCTCGGCCGAGTTCGCCGCGTTGCGAATGGCTGCTGTCGCCACGGCTCTAATCGTTTGCACCTCTTGAACTCGGCACAGCAGCGCGTAATGGGAAAGTATAGGAACGATAGATACGATATCCTTGCTATGTAAAATGCCATCGTAACCGATGCGCTCACTAAGTCTTGCTGAGTCCTTGTGTTCACTTACAACACGGTAGGCCCCTTGGGCGTTGATTTCGTAAATGACGAGCCGAATCGAGTTCGATCCGATATCAATGATGCCGATACTTGTGCCGCTGCTCATGTATTTGCTCCTTTGTCCGAGAAAAATCACTGGTTCTTTGCCTACATTGTATCAATCTGCATCCTTCTCGACAAATTCTTGGTCGGGGATCAAGGCTGAAAAATCTCGACTACGCCTAGCGGATCTAATTTAATGGCATATTGTTCATTTAAAACGACGTATAAGCCATATTTTTCTAAATACCTGTCAATAGCAGCTTGCAGAAACGCTTCAGTCACCCCAAGAAATTCTGCAATTTCGTAACGTCCCTTGGCTCGCGCCTTGTGGGCGTCAACGATGCGTTCCAGCGGTATCAGTTTATGGTGAGCCCACTGTCTTGCAAGAAGTTCTTGCTTTCTGTTGCGTACGTCAGACTGATCTGTTATATCACCTGAGCTAGTGTGATAATGTCCTAGTTCCTCGGCGAGTATGCAGCGCTTTTCAATGTGAGTAGATAAGCTCTTGTTAATCCAAATCGTGTTGTCTGCATAAAGGCCATGTGTGGTTGGCAATAGATTCTGCTCAGAGACATCGATGGATAAATGAGCTGCCTCTTTGAGCAGCTTTTCATACAGCATAAGCTATTCTCCCTGCTGTTGGCGTTTGGAGCGCACAAAGGCTTTGAACCGTTCAAGCTCCTCCAACTCTTCGTCTGTCCAATTCTCCCCTTCATGGTGAGCGGCAATCGTCTCAAGCTGCTGCTTTTCGGCCATAATCACCAACTCTTCAACGGTGATATCCAGCGCGCGGCAAACTTTGATGACGTTATCGATGGAAGCCCTGCCGACACCGCGGCTCAACATCGACTGGAGGGTTGTGGGGGGGATACCTATTTCTTCAGCAAAAGCTCTTCTGCTGCCTCGCTTATCAATTAATGCAGACAAAATTTCAGCTTTTTTATCCACCGGGCACCTCTCAAATGAATGGAATAAACGCTTTTCCGTATATATGGAATATCGTACCTTATCGGAATCGCAATGTAAAGATAAGGATAAACGATAATGCGTTCACAATTTTTATAATAACTTGACTATGAACGCAATAGCGTTTAATATTGCGATAACCCTGAACGCATTTGCATGTATCAAAGGAGGAAGATGAAAGAAATCCTCGTGAGGAGATTATCACAGGCCATCGTTTGCTTTGAAAACGAACATACGTTCTATGATTTGAAAGGAGGATAATGATGAATCAACAAATGGAGGGTTTTCAAGCCTTTGCCACATTAAATAACTTTTTTGCTTTGACTCCATGCAAGAAACCTACGCGGGAGCAAGCGGAAACTGCTGTACTTGCTTTGTGCCAGCTATACGGCGCGGAGAGCGAGGAAGCCATTTTAAAACAGCCGGATAAAGAACTTGTACAGCAATTTCTAGAAACAAGAGATCAGATTATGAAATGTTTAATTGAGGATGAGAATAGGACGCCTTGGTTAGCGAGTATTCATGATCTTAAACATTCTTATGGGGAGACCCATCAAGTATTGCTTAACGCGAAAAGGAAAGCGGACAAGACCGGCAATCAGGCTTGCAAAAAAATGATTAATGAGATGATATCGGATGTGGATTATGCCATCGAATGGATGGACACAGCGAGAAGACCAGGGAATAAAAGAGGGATTGAACGCAGATCGGCTTATCAGCGAATGAAGCTTGTAGATCCTCATCTGCTTCAGACTATGAATATCTCAGCCGATGACATGTACGCTTCAGCTATCGGCGATGCTCAAAGAGAGCAGCTTGACAAGGCGATGGACTTGCTGTCTGAAAGGGAGCGTGCGTGCTACATGATGGCTTATGGTGAAGGATTTTCCAGAAGCTACATTGCCGATCTGCTAGGCGTAACGAAGGACAGTGTGAAAGTTTATTTGGCCCGGGCGCAAAAGAAATTCGCCATAGAAAACCAGCTTTTATAAAAGAAAAAGTGGCTTGTCCCCCGATTGCCACGTATATATGAGAACACTAGTTCGCTATTAGGCGAGGCGCCCTGCCATATGGCTTTAAACTGGGTTAAAGAGCAGAGGGGGTGTAGGAATGATTGATAAGATTTGGGATATTCAGCAGGAAATGATGGTAGAGCGAGTGAGCTGTGCATGAGCCGACTTGGTAATTTCGAATTTGAGGATCTGAAGAACTTCCAAAAAAAATTGGACAAGCTGACTGAGAAGGCTCCAGCCTTCCTGGAAGCATGCATCAAGGAGTTGGCTGGGCAACTCCTTGACAAAGCAGTTGCCAAAACACCCGTAAGTTCGGGTTTGTTGCGGCGCAGCTGGAAGCTTGGTCCGGTCGTTTCTACTTCAACAGGCGTTCAGATTGAAATTATGAATCCGACGGAATATGCGAGTGATGTGGAATACGGATACTGGGCAGAGAATCATACACGACGAGTGGAGGGGCGATTTATGCTCAAAATCTCTATCCAAGAATTGGAGCATGAAATGCCTTCTATCCTCGAAAGAAGGTTGGAGGAGTTCATGAGGAAGCATTTGAGGTGGTAGCATGATTGAGGCTGATATCGAAAGTGGAATTGTCACAAAGTTGAAAGAGTTGGAGCCTGATTTGCCCGTGTACACCGAGCAAATTGTGCCGCGACCGCTTGAGTCTGCCTTCTTCATCCAGTTGATCTCCAGTGGGCAGGTTAAGGGGTTGAACAGGAGATATACGCGATCATTACTTTATCACATTGCGTTTTATCCTAAACCTGAAAGTGTTGCGAAAAAAGAAGATTGCAGGCGTATGGGGGAACGGCTTTATGCAGCTATGGGGATCATCGATGTGAATGGTCCGATTCGAGCTCGAAATTTGAGCTGTGAAGTCGTTGATGAAGTCCTTCATTTCAGCCTGGATTTTCAAGTGACGCTAGTTGAAGAAAAGCCAATAGAGCCCAAAATGAAAAATTTGGACCAGGAGGTTCGTACATGAGTAAAAACGAGCAAAAATCCGAGGTACAGGAACCGTTTTATACGAAAGAGCAGTTTCTTGCATCTCACAAATTTAGCGGAATTCAAAAAGATATGCTGCAAGCATTGATTGATGATGGTAAAAGGTACACAGAGAAAGAAGTCGTACAAATCATTCATACATTTCTAGAGGGGACGGTGCAATAAATGGCGGGTGGAACCTATACAGTACAAAATAAAGTTCGTCCAGGTGCATATTTCAATTTTGCCAGTAATGCTACGCAAGGTTCGTTAGGAGAAAGAGGCGTTACGACGATGGCGCTTAAATTGAGTTGGGGAGCGGCAAAGCAAGTTCTTACGATTCATGCGGGAGATAACGTGAAGACGCTGCTTGGCTACGATCTCACAGATGCGAAACTGCTGCTCATTCGCGAAGCGCTGAAACGTGCGGGCACGCTTCTGCTGTATCGCTTGAATGCTGGGACCAAGGCTGCGGCAACAGTGGGCAGTCTAACGGCAACAGCTAAATATGGCGGTGTGAGAGGCAATGATTTGAAAATCTTGGTTCAGACGAATGTAGATGATCCAGCCAAGTTCGATGTAAAAACACTGCTTGGCGCAGATGAGGTGGATAATCAAGTTGTTGCCGATATTGCCGGCCTGGTTCCGAATGCCTGGTTGGATTGGAGTGGAACTGGAACATTAACGGCATCAGCAGGAGCCGCTCTTACCAATGGTGCGGATGGTACGGTGCTGAATGCTGACCATTCTGACTACTTAAGCGCGATTGAGGTGTTTGACTTCGAGACGGTTGCTCTTCCGAGCTCGGATCCGTTACTTAAATCCCTTTATGCGGCATTCACCAAGCGCCTCCGTGATGACGAAGGGAAGAAAATTCAAGCTGTCCTGGAAAACTATCCATCAGCCAATTATGAAGGTGTCATCAGCGTCAAGAATGGTGTTGTGCTTTCTAGTGGAACGGTATTAGATGCTGTTTCAGCTACCGCATGGGTTGCCGCAGCAACGGCTGCAGCCGGGGTGAATGAAACGTTGACCTATCAGGCTTATGAGGATGCCGTTGATGCGAATCCGCGCTATACCAATAGCCAGATTGAAGCGGCATTAAAAGCGGGAGAATTCGTGTTCACACAGAATCAGGGCAGAGCGCTCGTTGAACAGGATATCAATTCGTTGACGAGCTTTACGACAGCCAAAGGACGACCTTTTGCCAAAAATCGTGTCATTCGTGTTCTGGATGCTATCAATAATGATTTGAAAGCTACGTTCGAATCCTTCTATGTTGGGAAGATCGATAATAATCCCGACGGTCGAAATTTACTCCGAAATGAATATGTCAAATATCTGGAATCGTTGCAATCGATTGGCGCCATTCAACATTTCAGTTCTCAAACGGACATTAGCATTACGCAGGGTGACCTGCCAGACAGCGTATACTCGGAAGTTGCTGTTCAACCCGTGGACGCTGTTGAGAAAATTTACACGAAAGTGAAGGTGAACTAGAATGAGCTTTCTACATGCCAAAGATACGATTTCTGGACAATCCGCTAAGGCTTACGCAACGATTAATGGTCAAGTGGAGGAAATGTTCTACGCTAAGAAATTTGAAGCAAAAGTTAAAAAGAATAAAAAGGAAATCAAGACCTTAGGCAAGCTTGGAACGCAAAACAAGGCCAATGGTTTCACAGGCACAGGGACGATGACCATTTATTATGTGACCTCCGCGTTTCGTAATTTGATGTTAAATTACACAAAGAACGGCATTGATAATTACTTTGATATTCAAGTTGTCAACAATGATCCAAGCTCCTCCGTTGGCAATCAAACGACAGTTATTAAAAATGTCAATTTGGATGAGTTGACCGTCGCTTCATTCGATGTGGAATCAGAGGCGTTGGAGGAAGAAGTAAGCTTTACATTCGATGATTGGGATATGACTACGCAGTTTACTAAACCACAATAGGCCAGCAGCCACAGGAGGATTGTCTCATGAGTGATATCAGTGCTTTCTTAGCAGGGAATGTATCCACAGAAACAACGGAAGATGTCATTGTTTCCGAAAGATTTAAAGGCAAAGACGGCAAGCCGGTTGCTTGGGTTCTTCGCTCCATAACGGAAGAAGAGAATGACGCGATTCGCAAAGCAGCAACAAAACGGAGCAAAGGCAAGGGGGGACAGCAGGTTACGGAAATCGACCAAACCGAGTATTTATCCCGAATGGCCGTGGCCAGCGTGTCATTCCCTAACCTAAAAGATGCGGAATTGCAGAAATCCTATGGCGTTCTAGGAGCTGAGACGCTTATTCGGAAAATGTTATTGGCTGGCGAGTACGCTAATCTCATTCTTAAAGTCCAGGAAATTAACGGATTTGATAAGGATATTAATGAATTGGTGGAAGAAGCAAAAAACTAATAGAGGGAGGCCGGGATGAGAACGGGGACATACGTGATCCCGATTCTACAGCTGTTCTCCTCTATTACGCTCTTTTTAAGTTGCGCAAGCTTCCTCATGAAATCATGGATCTTCCGATACATGAGAGGGCATTCATATTTGCATCCATACAGCTTTATTCTAAAAAAGAATCCGATGCAGCGAAGAAACGAGCCTAATAGCTCATTCAATGTGCATCGACATATCGAAGCGTCCCAATCTTGGGACGTTTTCGGTTTTGGAAAGGAGGACAGCCATGGCAACAATCGGAGCCAGTCTTAAATTGTTTGACCAATTCTCGGGTACATTAACCCAGGCGCAGCAAAAAATGCAAGGAACCATTCTTCTCGCTAACCAGCTAAAGTCAGCAGTTCAGGGAAATATAAATCTTCATATTGTTCTGAACTCGGCCCAAATCATGACACAAGTCGCCGCTCTCCGTACAAATATACAAAGCCAAATCGGGCATATTATCGCTCGCATACAGCTTGAATTGCCAGCTTCTTTAACCGTGATGTTTACGAACCTTCAAAGGCTGCTGCTCAAGTTTATTGCGGCAGCGAAGAGGTTTACTACGGAAGGTGCCTCAAACGGGCAGCAGTTGCAAACTGCTTTGCAGCGTATTGCCCAATTGGAGCAGCAAATTCTGAATCTTCAAGATAAGATAAACAATGGATCTCAGAAGGGGGCAAGCAGTTCAGGCGGTTTGTTAAGCAGTCTTTCAGGCATTGTATCGGGCCTTCGCTCTATTCCAGTGGGTAAAGCCATCCAAATTAGTGATGAATATATGTCCACGCAGGCCAAAATCAAACTCGCTAATGATGGGAAACAATCACCGCAGGAACTGCAGAATAGTATCTTTGCAGCGGCGAATCGATCCCGTGGCGATTATGGAACGATGGCAGGCAATGTCATTAAATTAGGGCAGACCGCAGGCGGCTCCTTTGGCAGCAGCAAAGAAATGGTATCGTTCGCCGAGCTCATGCAGAAATCTTTGAAAATCGGCGGCGCTTCCTCGGAAGAACAACAAACAGGTATGTCTCAAGCAACAAAAGCGATGTCCTCCGGCAAAGTGGGAGGGGAGGATATGCTGGCGATGATGGAGAGTGCGCCGGTGCTGGCGAGCGCTGTAGCCAAATTTGTCGGTAAATCAACGGTGGATTTGAAGAAAATGGCGGAAGAAGGGAAAATCACGTCCAATGTGATCAAAGGCGCGCTTTTCAAAGCAGCAGATGATATTAATAGTCGATTTCAAAAAGTGCCAAAAACGTTCGGTGATGTATTCACTCTACTGAAAAATCATGCGCTGCAATCGTTTGGTCCGATTATTGAAAGAGTAAGTACGCTGCTCAATTCCCCTGCAGGGGATACATTATTTCAAGCCGTAACATCAGGGATTTCGGTTGCAGCGAATGCCTTCTCCATAATTTTGACTGTGGCTCAATCGTTCTTTGGGTTCATTCAAGATCATTGGCCAATCATTCGAGCAGGCTTGTTGGCACTGGCTGTGGTAATCGCAGGAGAATTGGTTGGCTCTATTCTCGCAATGGGAGCAGCGTGGCTTGTTGCGAACTGGCCTATCTTGCTTGTTGTGGCAGCTATTGCCCTCATCATCTTCGTTCTGCAGCAATGCGGAGTATCCGCTAACCAAGTTATAGGATTTATGGCGGGCGCTTTTATGTATCTGGTAGGCAGTGTTTGGAATTCGGTTGCATTAATTTGGAATATTTTTTCCAGTTTGTCGGATTTTTTAATCAACCTCTTTGTTGAGCCTACGTATGCTATGGAGCGTTTGATTTACGATTTGGCAATGACTTATGGCAGTTACATGCTAAATATGATGCAAACCGGTGAGGATTTTGCGGGCAGTTTTATGAAAAATATTTTACATGCCATTAATAAAGCTTTAGAAGGATTTAATTGGCTGGTGGATAAAGTAAACGGGATTTTTGGTACTGATTTTAAACAGGCAAAACTGTTTGATGAATCGAACGTTCATGCCGTTAGTGATGGTCTAAAGAACGTACTGAGCACGATGGAGGAACCTGTTAGTAATAAAGTAACAGCGAAGGCTCCAAGAATGGGTCTGAAAAACCTGAAAAACGAGTTTGATTACGGCTACAAAGCAGGTTCGGGACTTGTCGATTCATTAGGCAGTTTCAGCAGTTTTTCTGATTTGATGGGGAATAAGAATGGGGACATGACCAACAGCACACTAGGCAAAGTCAAAGAAGTTGGCGCCATCAATGACACGGTTGATATTTCCAGTGAGGATTTAAAGCTTATGCGTGATGTCGCTGAACGTGAAAGCATTAAGAATTTCATTACGCTCACGCCTACGGTAGAGGTAGGAGACGTCCATATTAATGATGGAACGGATGCGGATGAGTTGTTGCGCCGAATCACCCAAGCCGTGGAAGTAGAAGTGACTAATCATGCTCAGGGGGTCTATTAGGAATGAGCTATGAGATTTATTTAAGCTACAACAACCGGGCTGAAGAAATGCAACTTCCTGTTAATCCGGAATCCATTGATGTTACCAACAAAGGGAATGGAAAAACGTATGACATCATCGGCCATGGCGGAAGTACGCATGAAACCCGTGCAGGGGAAGTCAATGTCATTAAGAACCCCAGTCTGAAGGAAGTAACATTTAGCAGCCTATTTCCTGCAACGGTCTATCCATTTGTCATTGTGAAGAAGCTTTACGAACCGATGCATTATATTCGAACCATAGAACGGTGGATGTCAACGAAGCATCCCATCCGGTTTTCATTTGCCGGCCGTTACTCAGAGCAATTGCAAAGACAAGGTTTTGCGGACATTCATGATCTTAATTTTCCAGCATCAATCGAAAAGTTTGACTGGAAAGAAGCAGCAGGTTCCCCAGGCGATATTGAATATACGATCGGATTGAAAGAGTATGTCTTCTACTCCGCCCGGCAGCTAAAGGTTAAAAAAGATGACAACGGGGAACCGGCAATTTGGGTACTTCCCACCGTGCGGCCGGATGAAAGGATTAGACCGGATCATTACGTTTTGCTGGAAAATGAGACGCTTTTGGATGTGGCTATGAAGTTTTTTGATCAGGACAGTGAGCGGAGTAGGGACATTCAAAAACTGAATGGACTGACGGATAGGCAAGCGAGGAACCTTAAAAAAGGAGACTATTTGAAAATTCCGCCGTATTGAGGTGAATAAAGTGCTTACTGTAGAAATTGACAATAAAGATGGCTTTTTGTGGGAATTGCCGATCAGCAATGTGCAGTATAATACAACGCGATACGGGAAGCCTTCCAGTTGTGTAATTACAATGCTGCAAGGAGGCTTGTATGAGGCCAAAGAATTCAAGATCAACAA
Organism: Paenibacillus alba; assembly: GCF_013204855.1. Taxonomy (GTDB): domain Bacteria; phylum Bacillota; class Bacilli; order Paenibacillales; family NBRC-103111; genus Paenibacillus_E; species Paenibacillus_E alba. Next base: position 136,206 of record NZ_JABMKZ010000013.1, read on the forward strand.
TGGGGATATTGTTCGCGTGCAATTGGACGGAGCGCCGGTATTTTACGGCTTCATTTTCTCCATAGATAGAGGCCGCAGCGAAGATGTCAAGATTACCGCATACGACCAAATGCGCTATCTAATGTCCAACGAAACGTATGTATTTAAGAACGTAACGGCGAGTGAAATCATTCAAACCATTGCGGCTGATTTTAAGCTTGAAACAGGCAGTATTGCAGACTCGGGTTACGTCATACCGTCAATGGTTGAGGATGGCGCCAAACTGATGGACATTGTGTGCAAAGCTTTGGACAAGACGGTTATAGCAACAAAAAAAATATTTGTTTTATATGATGATTTCGGGACGCTGCGATTGAGAGACGCAGACGATTGGCACATGGATTTCATCCTCGGTGACGTGAGTTTGGTTTATGACTATGAGCTAAAACGCTCGATTGACTCCGATACGTATAACCGAATTAAATTTGTTCGCGATAACAAAGAAACGAAAATGAGAGATGTATATTTCTTGGAAGACCACAACAATATCGCCAAGTGGGGACGTCTGCAGCATTTTCAAAAAGTGGATGAAAAGATGAATCCGGCACAAATAAATGAGCTGATAGAACTTACGATGAAAGCCAAGAATCAGGAGACCAAAACGTTTTCACTCCAGGCGATCGGCGATATACGTATCCGTGCTGGCTGCCGCGTATTTGTTTATATTCAAGATGAAGGAATTAACCAATATTACCAGGTTGAAGAGTGTTCTCACAATTTCGACGGATCGGAGCACACGATGAAATTAGACTTGAAGGTGGTGGACCGGTGAATGTGACTAATCTAGTTCGTGCTTTGAAGCAGGCCAGTGTCGGCGCTGTGGAAGCGGGGGCCCCTGTAGCTTTTGTTTTTGGTGAAGTTAAGCAAGTGAATCCTCTCGAAGTAACCGTCGATCAACGGTTTGCTCTCGATGAGGATTTTTTAGTTATACCCGAACAATTAACACCTTACGAGGTTACGGTGGGCGATCAAACCATTGTCATCAGACGAGGCTTCGAGGTTGGAGATAGCCTCCTGCTGATCCGAATGCAGGGCGGGCAGCGGTATCTCATTTTGGACAGGGTGGTGGTGGGATGATTCCACAAGGAGGCGCTGGAAATGTCTTGTTTCAACAAGTCCGGCAACCTAGTAAGACGTATCAATTGGATCCCTTCCAACAGCGTATGATTGGCGTGGTGGACGGGTTGGAAGCGGTGAAGCAAGCTGTTTACAAGATTCTGCAGACGGAGCGATTCAAACATACCATTTACGGTTCTGATTATGGCAGCGAGTTTAATTCGATTGTCGGAAAAAGTGCTTCCTATGTCAAAGCTGAACTTGGCAGACGTATTCAAGAAGCACTCGTTCAGGATGATCGGATTCTTTCCGTTGATAATGTGAAAATCACGGTCAGCGGAGATTCGGCTTTGGCGGAATTCACCGTTGTTTCGTTATTCGGAAACTTTGAAAGCACAAAGGAGGTTTAAGCATGTATGAGTCACAAAGCTACTTAGTTATTTTGCAGCGGATGCTGGATCGTGTTCCAGATGATATAGATAAGCGGGCTGGCAGCGTCATTTATGATGCTATTGCCCCCGCGGCACGTGAGTTAGCCATGATGTATATGGCGCTTGATGCCAATCTCAGAGCCGTCTTTCCTGACACAGCCACAGATGACAATCTGGACGCTATCACCAAGTCCTTTGGAGCCGAGCGCAAACAAGCTACTTATTCGGTACGAAAAGGTTTTTTCTTCGGAGCCGGAGGCGCGGCAGTGGACGTTCCGATCGGGAGTCGGTTTTCTAACGGCGGGCTTAATTTCACGGTCATTCTGAAACTCGCTGCGGGGCAATTCGAGCTGCGCTCTGAAACAGCTGGCAAAGTAGGGAACCAGGGTTTTGGCGCACTTTTGCCACTGGATTATATCAATGGCCTTGTCAGCGCGAGTTTGACGGACGTGCTTATCCCAGGCGATGAACGTGAAAGTGACGAAGAATACCGTGAGCGATTTTTGCAGCAAGCGCGGCTGCCAACGACCAGCGGAAATAAAGCTGACTACATCAAATGGGCCTTGGAAGTCGATGGGGTTGGAGGCGTTCAAGTCATTCCTCTTTGGAACGGAGCGGGTACCGTGAAAGTGGTCATTATTGATACGAATAAAACGCCTGCAAGCTCTCCGCTAATCACTAACGTCCAAGCCTACATTTCTCCGTCGGGTACTGGAGAGGGGAAAGCTCCTGTGGGAGCTTCTGTAACCGTTGCAGCCGCTGCATCCACAACCGTCCAAGTGACGGCGGCCATCGTAAGGGACGGATTAAGGAGCCTTGCTCAAATTAAAGCTGACTTTGAAGCTGCTTTTGCATCCTATTTGGCGGGAATCGCTTTCGCGGCAGACCCTTCAGTCAAATACGCCAAGGTCGGGGCCATTCTGTTGACTGTGCCAGGCGTACAGGACTATACGGCGCTGCTGCTTAACGGTACTTCTGGGAATGTAGGGGTGGGACAAGGAGCAGTAGCCGTAAAAGGGGCGGTGACGCTTAGTGGCTGATTACGTAATCGTAAGTCCTACAGGACAACGGATGCTTAAAGTACTGCCCGATCTATATGAAAAGGTATATGAGACGCGAGTTTTGATGGAAACAGAGGGGCAAGAACTGGAAGATGTGGGAGTTCGTATAACGGATGTCTTCGATCAAGCTGTTGTGGACAAAGCAACTTGGGGATTAGCGAGTTGGGAAGGTTTTCTGGGGATAAAAACGGACGCTTCCAAGCCCTATGATCAGCGGAGATCTGTAATAAATTCAAAGATACGCGGCACCGGAACAGTAACTTTAACCTTATTGAAACGTGTTGCGGAAGCTTACGACAATGGTCAAGTAGAGGTGACGGCAGATCCCGCGAACTACAAAGTGATCATTAAATTCATAAGCTCACACGGCGTGCCGGCGAATCTGACGGATATTGAAACGGCTTTGCTGGATATTATGCCAGCTCATTTAGCAATCAATTTCGTATTTACGTACATGACTTGGGCTGCGCTTGATGCGCACGCGTTTACATGGGGGTCTTTATCAACGAACGACTATACTTGGAAGCAATTCGAATCGTTAACATAATGGAGGGAAAGAAATAATGCCAACAACAACACCAAAATTAGGATTGCCGCGGCCGATAGCTTCGGATAACGTTACTCTTGTTAATCAGCAAGCGTTGATTGATGCAATTGAATTAGGGGCAGCTCCTATAAATAGTCCAGAACTTACCGGAATTCCAAAGGCTCCAACAGCGGCGGCAGGTACTAATACGGATCAAATCGCAACGATGAAAGCCCTTAAAGCTGCTGTAGACGCTATCCCTGCACCTACCGCACCGACATGGACTAACATCACGGGGAAACCGAGTACGTTCCCGCCATCTGCTCACGGCCACGCTGCAACGGAAATTACGGCGACTGGCGGGACTCACGTTCAAGCGGAAATAGATAATTTAAAGTCCTCTGTCAGTAGCGGAAAGGACGCGGTCGCTCGCGCGATTACTGGCATGGGGCAGCCTGCGAGTGGAGGCGACACATTCGCACAAATGGCAACGAAAGTTAGCGCAATCAGCACGGACGCAACAGCCGCTGTAGCTGATGTGCTAACTGGGAAGACGTTTTATCAAGGTGGAGTAAAAAGGACAGGCGGAATGCCGAATAATGGAACACCTACGATTGTTCCAACAAGTAGCAATATAACTTTGGCAGCCGGCTATTACGGCCCAACAACGACAGTTCAAGCGGTTTCAGTCCCAGCAGCCAAGGTACTAACTGGAACAACAATTGCTGGTACTGCTGGGACGATGGTTAATCAGGCGGCGGTTGCGCCTAATGGTCATGCGAATGCTACTCAAATTTCATTTGGTGCATATACCGCTGGGAATCCTAATTTACGTACGTATCTCATGCCACCTGTTGGTTTTTACGATGGAACTATATGGGTAGCTGCTGATACTCCATCACTTGATCCATCTAATGTGCGTAGAGGAATTTCCTATTTAAGCGGAGGATTAGGTACGCTTAATCCTAGTTATTTCGCCAGTGGAAGCACCACTGTTTCAGGGAGTGCTGGAAGCTGGATTAATAATAATACGAGTAGCGCTGAAACGTTCCCCAATATAACGAATGTTTCAGGGCTTACATTCCTTCCAAGAGTTATCGAGATGTTAAATTTAAACAATGGTGTTTTAACGTGGTGGACTTCCGATACCGCTGGATTTATCGGTTACTCGAACTCGTCAATGTGTATTTACTATCACTTCAATGGCAGCACATATAATCGTTATATATTTAAACCTGGAGGATCAATGAATGTTACTGCAACTGGTTTCTCGCTTCCTTCCCATTTATCGGGTACGTCGGTTATGTGGTGGGCATGGGGTTAGATTAAAAAGGAGGAGAAAAAATATGATACAAATTGGTAGAAAAATATATTTTGAAAAAGCTACAGGAAATGTACTCGTAGACACAGGTGAACGTTCGGGTGACGTGATTCAAACAACACTTGAACAAGATTTTGCTTCATATACCGTTCTTAATGGTAGAGTGCCCGAATCCGTTGGCTGTACTCAATTGGAATATGGACAGTATGCGAATGAATTCATGCAGTATTTATTACGGATTAACCCTACAACTAAAGAATTAATTTGGACACCACAAAATAACGGCACAATTGAGGATGCCAAAACACAAAAAATCAAACAACTAAATGAGTTCTGCAACGCAGCCATCCTCGCAGGCTTCACATCCAACGCGCTGGGCACACAGCATTCATACGATTTTGACTATGACGCGCAGATAAACCTCGGAGACATGCTGAACGCTATCACAGCAGGAGTAGTTTCGGAGCCGGTTATTTGGAAAGCGTCCGGATTACCTCAAGCCCATACCTTCGCTCAGTTCAAAGAAGTATTCGGGGAAGGTCTTACTCATAAAAATACAAACATCGGTAAGTATTGGGTATTAAAAGCACAAGTTGAGGCAGCGACAACGTCGGAAGAAATCGAGGCGGTCAAATGGTGAAAGATCTCCAACTTTGCAACGTTATCTTTGTTCGCCGTCTGTGATCCAACGCTGAAAGATAGAGTATAGGAAAATAGTCAAATGGGCTACTGGGAGTGAATACTTTCATGTAGCCTATTTTGTTTATCCTGAAGTGACTTTTAAAGTCATGCTTTTCGGCGTGCTGGGTATATACAGTGATGATAACCCACTAATTGATACAGCGGCAGGACGTAGTCATGATTATTATGGCTAAATTATAGTTTTTCATCGCATAGGTCTGATTTAAAGTTAGTCTTTCTATTATAAGTTGTTTGCAAAATGATGGAACATTTTATGGGGATCTGCTAAAATACAACAATGGAAAATATTACTTATGAAAGAAGTGACTATCTTTGAAGGTTATTTTAGTTCTGTGTTCATTTTTAATGCTCATCGCTTGTTCATCTCAAAAAGCAAGCAATGATACTCAAACAAGTACTACAAAAGTAGAAGTATCTCAAAACAATGAAACAACAAAGCCAACCGCGCCCCCTAAAAGTGCAGCTAAATTAGCTTCATTGGGTGAACAATTGAAGCTTAATGATTGGGAAATAAAATCAGAAAGCTTTGAGTTTATCAATGAAATTAAGATCAATGATAAGACTGTAACCGCAAAAGATGGAGAGAAATTTTTGCGTTTAAATGTTTCTTTGACTAACAATGGAACAGAATCGGACCCGTTTAATAATGGTTCAGGGATAAAAGTCATCTATAATGAGAAGTTTGAGTATAAATCATCAACAAGCACTTTAGATGGCGACTTAAGTTATAAATTTGTTAAGCCTCTTTCAACAGAAAAAGGCATGTATCTTTTTCAATTGCCCGAGAAAGTAGCAAATGCGCCAGAAGAATTAATTGCTGTATTTGAAGTCAATAAAGAAAAGGTTAGTGTGAAATTACGCTAGTCTATAATGTCTAAGTGGACTAAAAAAGTAATAAGAAATATGGAAATCCAGAAGCACTGGTGAAAAAAAGCCTGAGGAAAAGCATTCCTTGGGCTTTTTGTTTGTTCACGAACATTTCCTTGGTAAAGCATTATTATAAAAAAAATACATCGGTCCAGCTTGTTCGCGAATCACCCACCTTATTGTTTGACAAAACCATTAACTTCTTCTTGATTTACCTAAGTTAGAGGACAATACAGGAATAGTATGGTATTGTGAGTCAATAAGAAATTGTCCTGCCTGATTGATCGCTCATGCCTGATTGAACCCATATTTTGCCCGGAATTTTACCGCAAAATTCCTGAATTATCATGATTTTTTATGATTAACAGTGAGCATACTGAATATGGAAAAAACGCGGAGCAACAGTGCTTTGAGTGTTAGAATCAAGAAGGAATTCAGGTAGATAGCATATCTTTATGATAGTGATAATGAAGTTTTATGTCTGCTTTTCTTCACTTACCAAGCAAAATACTTTATTATGTAAGATAGGAAAAAAGCAATTTTTTGCTAATAGAGTAGCTAAGGAGAGATTCCCATGTCTGCAACCAAAGGTTTAGAAGGAATTGTAGCCACGACCTCGTCGATCAGCTCCATTGTAGATGGAGTGCTAACGTATCGCGGGATTGATATTGATGACCTCGCTGAAAATGCGACATTTGAAGAAGTTATTTACTTGCTTTGGTTCGGTAAGCTGCCGACCCAAACTGAGCTTGAGAAACTGCAAAGTGACCTGAACGCTTACAGCAAGGTGCCGGATGCGGTTATCGCTCAGTTGAAAGCATTCCCTAAAGGTGTTAATTCCATGGCTGCTCTTCGTACAGCAGTTTCCGCACTTGCGCTTTATGATGACGAAGCTAATGATTTGAGCCAAGAATCCAATGTGCGCAAAGCGATCAAGCTGCAGGCGCAAATTCCTGGCATCATCGCAGCATTCGCTCGCATTCGTGAAGGCAAAGAGCCAGTAGCTTCCCCAGGATATTCTTCCGTAGCTGCTAACTTCTTGTACCAACTGACAGGCAATGAGCCGGACAAAGTAGCAATCGAAGCTTTGGACAAAGCATTAGTTCTTCATGCTGACCACGAGCTGAACGCTTCCACATTCGCGGCGCGCGTAACAGTAGCTACATTGACGGACATCTACTCCGGTATTACTTCCGCGATCGGCACGCTCAAAGGACCTCTTCATGGTGGTGCGAACGAAGCGGTTATGGCGATGCTTGAAGAAATCGGCACAGTAGAGAATGTAGTTCCTTACATCAATGACAAATTAGAGCGCAAAGACAAAATCATGGGCTTCGGTCACCGTGTATACAAAAACGGAGATCCACGCGCGAAGCACTTGCAAAAAATGTCTTATGAGCTTGGTAAATTGACGGGCAATTTGAAATGGTACGAAATGTCCATTAAAGCTGACGAGTTGGTAACCAGCCTCAAAGGTTTGAAACCAAACGTAGATTTCTACTCAGCATCCGTCTACACAACTTTGGAAATCCCACGCGACTTGTTCACGCCGATTTTCGCGATCAGCCGTACATCCGGTTGGGCTGCCCACATCTTGGAGCAGTACGAAAACAACCGCTTGATCCGTCCTCGCGCTGAGTACACAGGTCCGGTTAACCAAAAATACATTCCGATTAGCGAGCGCTAATTCGGTCTTAGGCAAGCACTCATGGTGCGGGCGGTTCGGTATAAGGCTTCAGGGGTTACCCTGAGGTGTACCGCGACTCCCGTCACTTTTTGTGTGTCTATCACTCTTCTGCTTTCTACGACTTTGACGAGTTGCATTTGTGAAAAGGGTACTTGTTGTAGTAATGTAGCTAGTAGACTGCCAAAAGCACGAGGCGTATAGCACCAAAGCTAACTCATTCGTTCATTTTAAACAATTCCAAGGAGGAACTATCATGCCACAATTCGAATCCTACGCACTACCAACAGAAGGTCAAAAAATCACGATCGAGAACGGTGTCCTTCAAGTACCTAACAACCCAATCATCCCGTACATCGAAGGTGACGGTACAGGTCCTGACATCTGGGCGGCTTCCGTTCGCGTTCTAGATGCTGCTGTTGAAAAAGCATACAAAGGCGAGAAAAAAATCGCTTGGTACGAAGTTTTTGCCGGTGAGAAAGCTTTCAATAAATACAACAACTGGCTGCCTAACGACACGTTAACAGCTATGCGCGAATACATCGTGTCCATCAAAGGACCTCTTACTACGCCAATCGGTGGCGGTATTCGTTCCCTGAACGTTGCGCTTCGTCAAGAATTGGATCTTTATGTATGTTCCCGTCCAGTTCGTTATTTCGACGGTGTTCCATCCCCAGTTAAACGTCCTGAGTTGGTTGACATGGTTATTTTCCGTGAAAATACAGAAGATATCTACGCGGGCATCGAGTGGGAAGCTGGTTCCGATGCCGTTAAAAAAGTAATCAAATTCCTTCAAGACGAAATGGGCGTTAACAAAATTCGCTTCCCAGAAACGTCAGGTATCGGTGTTAAACCGGTATCTTCCGAAGGTACAGAGCGTTTGGTTCGCGCTGCTATCGAGTACGCAATCAAACATGGCCGCAAAACATTAACATTGGTTCACAAAGGCAACATCATGAAGTTCACAGAAGGCGCGTTCAAAAACTGGGGTTACGAACTGGCTGAGCGTGAATTCGGTGACAAAACATTTACATGGGCACAATACGATCGTATCAAAGAAGCAGAAGGCGCTGAAGCAGCGAACAAAGCTCAAAAAGACGCTGAAGCAGCTGGCAAAATCATCGTAAAAGATGCGATTGCTGACATCGCTTTGCAACAAGTATTGACGCGTCCTACGGACTTCGACGTTATCGCTACATTGAACCTGAACGGTGACTACCTGTCTGATGCACTTGCTGCACAAGTTGGCGGTATCGGTATTGCTCCTGGAGCAAACATCAACTACATCACAGGTCACGCGATCTTCGAAGCTACACACGGTACAGCTCCTAAATATGCTGGTCTTGATGTGGTTAACCCAGGTTCTGTTATCCTTTCCGGCGTTATGCTGCTTGAGCACCTTGGCTGGTTGGAAGCGGCTGAACTGATCTACAAAGGTTTGGAAACATCCATCAACAACAAAACGGTTACTTATGACTTTGCTCGTTTGATGGAAGGCGCGAAAGAAATCAAATGTTCCGAATTCGCGAACGAAATCATCAAAAACATGGCGTAATCCTTTTCACCTATTCGAATAAACGTATAACCAACCCAACTATTAGGAGGCACATCTCAAATGGCAATCCGTCGTAATAAAATTACTGTCGTTGGTGCTGGATTCACAGGAGCTACAACTGCTCTTATGCTCGCTCAAAAGGAACTCGGTGACGTGGTTCTGCTAGATATCCCGCAATTGGAAAACCCGACAAAAGGGAAAGCCCTTGATATGCTGGAAGCAGGTCCGGTTCAAGGCTTTGACGCTCAAATTACGGGAACTTCCAACTATGCGGATGCTGCTGATTCCGACATCGTGATCATCACCGCAGGCATCGCTCGTAAACCGGGTATGAGCCGCGATGACTTGGTTAACACGAATGCAGGTATCGTGAAATCTGTTTGTGAGAATGTAAAAGCAGTTGCTCCTAACTCCATCGTTATCATCTTGAGCAATCCAGTTGATGCGATGACATACGTGGCATTTCAAGCTCTTGGTTTTCCCAAAAATCGCGTAATCGGCCAATCCGGTGTTCTGGATACAGCTCGTTACCTGACGTTCATCTCGCAAGAGTTGAATGTTTCCGTTGAGGATGTCAAAGGGGTCGTTATCGGCGGTCACGGCGATGACATGGTTCCTTTGGTTCGTTACACCTATGCTGGCGGCGTTCCGATCGAGAAATTGATCCCTGCCGAGCGCATTGAAGCTATCGTGCAACGTACGCGTACGGGCGGTGGCGAAATCGTTAACTTGCTTGGTAACGGCAGTGCGTACTACGCACCTGCTGCTTCCCTTGTACAAATGACAGAAGCCATCCTTAAAGATAAAAAACGGATCATTCCTACCATCGCTCTTCTTGAAGGCGAGTATGGCTATGACAACTTGTTCATGGGCGTTTTGACAGTTTTAGGCGCTAACGGTATCGAGAAGATTCTTGATATCGAATTAACGGCTGAAGAAAAAGCGGCTTTGGACAAAACAGCTGAATCCGTACGCAACGTAATTAAAGTTGTAGCGGGCTAATCGGCAATGATCAAAAGAGCTAATCTCCTATTTACTAGGAGGTTAGTTCTTTTTTTGTTGTTGCGGGCATAAAATTTTGTTACTTTTGTAAAATCATGCTAAGGGGCTATTGCAAAGTCCATGACCTGTGCTACGATACAGCTAGGCCTATATAATGGCTAAATATTCCATAAGATGGAGGGATTTGATGTTCATGAGAAGCTTGTTCGGAACAAAGAGTTGGAAAAGCCTTGCTTTAACGGTAACCTTGTCGGTGTCCTTTATTGGAGCTATTCCTCAGGCTTTCGCCGAAGGACCTAATGATCCAGCGCCATCCATTACGCCAACTACGGCCAATGGCAAGAAAGTGTTGTTTGATAACACGCACGGCCAGACGGCTGGCGCTGCGGATTGGGTTATTGACGGCGGTTTCTCAGATTTCGCGAATGCACTTGGAAATGCAGGGTACTATGTCAAAGAGCTTCGTAAAAGCACGCCAATTACACTCTCTGATTTATCGGCCTATGACGTATTTGTGATTGGCGAAGCGAACATCCCTTACAAAACATCAGAGCAAAGTGCCATGCTGCAATACGTACAAGGCGGCGGAAGCATCTTCTTCATTGGGGATCATTACAACGCAGATCGCAACAAGAACCGTTGGGATGCTTCTGAAGTATTCAATGGCTATCGCCGCGGCGGCTGGACGAACCCAGCTATTGGCATGAGCACAGCAGAAGCCAATTCAGCTGCGATGACCGGCGTGGCAAGCTCGGATTGGTTATCAACTAATTTCGGAGTTAGATTCCGCTATAATGCGTTAGGAGATATTACTGCAAATAATATTGTTAGTGCTTCTCAAGCTTTTAATATTACAAATGGCGTGTCAACGGTAGCTATGCATGCTGGTTCAACTTTAGCGATTACCGATCCCACTATAGCCAAAGGGATTGTCTATCTGCCGGCAACTACCACCAGTTGGTCCAGTGCTGTAGACCAGGGCGTTTATAACGGCGGCGGTGTGGCAGAGGGTCCTTATGTTGCTGTATCCAAGGTAAGTGCAGGCAAAGCGGGATTCATCGGTGATTCATCACCTGTAGAAGATGCGACGCCGAAATATTTGAAAGAGGAGACAGGCGGAACGAAAACGACATACGCCGGCTTCCAAGAACAGAACGATGCAACGCTGCTAGTGAATATGGTGAACTGGCTGGCGACGAAAGAGAATTACACGAGCCTGACACAAGTGCCTGGTCTGACGTTAAGCACGGCAACGACGCTATATTCGTGGGAACAGCCTGCGAATACGACGGAGCCGCAAGCGGAACCATGGGCAACGCCTGCTGCCGGTTACAAATGGTATGATAGCTCAACCTTCAAAGCGGGTTCATATGGTTACGCATCATCGAACAATACAACGGACCCTTTCGCTTTCGTTCATCAAGCGCAATTACCGAATCATGCAACCTTCCAAGTGAAGATTGTCTTGAATGGCTTGGCTGCGAATGGAACAACGACAGGATACAACTTAGGCATTTACAATGGATCGGGTACGCAGGTAGCGAAGGTTCAGAACAGTGACGGTTCATGGCCTACTTCCTATGGCTACAGCACAAGCTTCTCGTTAACCGCTGACAGCAGTGGGCACGCTGAGAAGATTGTCAGTGTCCAGATCAATACAACAGCCTCAGGAGCGGCCAATATGCGTCTCAGACAGAATACAACGGCTAAATTTACGGAAGCTGTTACGATTGCCGATGTACCGGCACAGCCGCTGCCTTAAAGCCATGTGATTAGCTAGACAAAATAAGCGTTTCGATATATGGAGCTTCCTCAAGTTTTTGCGACTTGAAGGAAAGCTCCATTTTTCAATTAGGCACACTAGGAGCTGATGCCTTTGAAGTCCCAAAATGGTATGCTACTATAAAGCGTTAGCCTTTGAATTGATGGGAATTGTTGAAATCTTTACACAAAGCAGGTGCAGGTCAAAAGATGCAGAATGTAATCAAAAACGAAAGATTTCAAATGCTCGCAATCGCTTTAGCTACGGCCATTGGCGCACAATTCAAGATAAATCCTTTCATCAATGATTTTTTTCGCATTGGTTTGGGAGTCAGTATTTTTTTGTTTTTTTTATTGCTCATGCCGCATCTCCCCTTTGTGAAAACCGGTATTTTTACGGGGATCGCCAGTATGATTGTTCAGTCCGGAGACTGGATCATGCAAGTTGATTCATTTGCGATCATCGAGAGCTTACAGAATAACGCAGCAGCCGGTTGTTACTATGTTGTATTTGAATTCGGAATGAGCTTGCTTCGGAAAAAACTGAATAAATTCCATTCTCTCCTATTGGGCGGGTGTGTGGCACTCATTGATTTTATTTCAAATGAGACGGAACTGCTATTGCGTGGGATATTCATCGGTACGAATACCTTTTATTTTCAAGAATGGTTTCTTCTTATGGTCATTGCCGTCGTGCGCAGTTACTTTGTCATCGGGGTGTACAATAGCATTGTAATCAGTCAGATGCGGTTTACCCATACTGAGCAAGAAAAGAGGCTGGAGCAGATACTAAGCCTCAATTCGGGTTTATATGGTGAAGTTTTTTATTTGAAGAAAGCGATGGAGACGATAGAGGGAATTACGGCCGAAAGCTTTGATCTTTATCGCAAATTAATGAAAGACAATTTGAATGCCTACAGTCTACGCGCACTTGGAATTGCCCAGCAAATACATGAGGTGAAGAAAGATTCCCAACGCATTTTAGCAGGCTTATTGAAATTATATGACAGTGAAGTTGCGGTTACCATGAGTCTTTCTGAAATGCTGCACTTTGTCGTTGTAGGAAATCAAGAATATAGTATCATGTTGAAGAAAAAGATATTCATTAAGAAAGAGCTGGCATTTCACTACACGACGGCGCACTATGTTCCTTTACTGACGATCATGAATAACTTGGTTGCTAATGCTGTAGAAGCTATAGGGGAGACCGGAACCATTCATATTCGGATTTTTGAGGAAGAGGCTGATGTATATTTTATCGTTACCGACTCGGGAAAAGGTGTTCCCGATCAAAAGAAGGAGCTCATATTTGAACCGGGTTATACGACGAAATATAATGAAGAAGGGATAGCGGCAACCGGAATCGGACTTTCTCATGTACGCGATATTGTTCACTCCTTTGGAGGAAGTATCGAGGTAGGATCATCGGAGAAATCAAGCGAAACTCAGTTTGTTGTTCGTCTCACAAAAGCAAGTCTAATTGATGGGGGCGAAGTCGATGACACTTTCAATCATCATCGTAGATGATGATATCGTTTGCAGAAGTATGCTGCAGGATATTATTGATGAATGCGGCATAGGCGAGGTTTTGGGGATGGCAGAAGGCGGGATGGAAGGGACACGAATGATTCTCAAATCGAGGCCGGATGTCGTCTTAATTGATTTATTGATGCCCGATCAAGATGGCATCGAAACAATCAGACAGTTAAAAAACAGTGGTTATAACGGAAAATTTATTATGATCTCACAAGTCGAGAATAAGGACATGGTTGGAGAAGCGTATCAAAAAAGAATCGAGTTTTTCATACATAAGCCGATTAATCGTGTAGAAGTAGAGCACGTGCTCAGCAAGGTTAATGAACAGTGGAAATACGAGAGATATGTTTCTGAGATCAAACAGTCTTTAGCGAAATTGGATATCGGAGAATTTTCAGCGGTCCGTAAAGAAAGAAAAGTTCGTGATGTTGTGAAGACGATTCTCGTGGACCTGGGAATTGTCGGTGAGATTGGCAGTAAAGATATTGTAGCTTTAATGATGTATGCTATCGAAGAGAGACAGGTTACGAGCTTCCCGTCATTAAAAGAATTGTACGAGGCTGTCGCCCACACATATAAACAAGGCCAAAAAGATGTTGAGAAGGAAAGTAAGGCCATTGAACAACGAATTCGACGGACGATCATGGCTGCTCTAAATAATATGGCTTCTATTGGTTTAACCGATTATAGCAATCCGAAGTTCGAATATTATGCACCGCTTTACTTTGATTTTCAGGATGTTCGCATGAAGATGAAGGTGATGGACGAAGAACAGCAGCCCGATAAAGGAAAAGTAAACATCAAAAAGTTTCTGCAAGTTTTGTATATGGAGACACTAGAAAAATTAAATAGTTGATTGAGGAATTCAATCTGCCAAGTCTGGAATTGTATGGACTGGAGGTTTTAATTCCTTTTTTTGTGTTACATATAATAACATACTATAAATGGATTTTTGAAATGTAAGCGAAGCCAAAATAAAATTGATCATTAAATTACTTTATATGTAAACTTTATTTTCGTACCATGTAATAATTTTTTGTAGGATTCTGTATGTTGCTGTAGAGGGGGATTTAGTATAAACGTACAAAGTGATCGCATAGTCGATCTAACATTTTAATAGGGAAAAGGGGTTCTTACATGAAAAAAGGATTATCCATCGTTTTAGGGACTGTCATTGCTTTATCGCTTGCTGCTTGTGGAAATGGTGCAACTACAGCTCCTAAATCTGCAGAGAGTACTAAACCTGCACAAACAACGGTTAAAAAGTACACGTTCGGCACGGATGCAACATTCCCCCCATTCGAGTTTCAAAAAGATGGTAAGTACATTGGCATAGATATTGATTTAATCAACGCAATCGGCAAAGAAGAAGGTTTTGAAGTAGAAATCAAACCGATGGACTTTAAAGGAATCATTCCTGCGATCACAGCCAAACAATTGGACGGCGCTTTAGCTGGTATCAGTATTACGGACGAACGGAAAAAGGTCGTTGGTCTTTCAGATCCGTATTATCAAGCGGGACTTTCACTTGTTGTTCGGGAAGATAATACAACCATCAAGACCCCGGATGATTTGAAGGGGAAAGTGATTGCGATTAAAAAAGGAACGTCGGGAGCTAAGCTAGCAGAAGAGTATGGTAAAAAATATGGCGCGACAATTAAGCATTTCGATGATAGTCCTTCCATGTATCAAGAAGTTGCTAATAAAAATGCTGATGTAACGATTGAAGACTTCCCGGTCATCTCTTACAAGATCGCAGTGGATCCAAATTCCAAGCTGAAAATTGTTGGAGATCGTTTGGACAGCGATTTCTACGGTATTGCCGTCAGTAAAGATAATGTGGAATTGTTGGATAAAATTAATAGTGGTCTCAAGAAGCTTAAAGCTAACGGGAAATATGATGAAATTCTCAGTACGTATATGGGAAAATCAACTAAATAATGAACACAAGCGCTAACCTTTTGTCCCCGTATGTTTGATGGGTTTCATAAGGTTAGCGTCATTATGAATTCCATGTAAAGAAGGGTGGGGGTACAGTGGACTCCTCGTTACAAGTGATTTTAGAGGCACTACCCATGTTGTTGAAAGGCGCGTTAATTACCTTCAAAATTGTGATTATCGCTTTACCGATTGCGTTTCTGATAGGTTTAATTTCTGGCTTGATGAATGTTTCTTCCAGTAGAATTCTTCGGGCTTTAGCTACTTTTTATGTTGACATTATTCGTGGAACACCTTTGTTAGTGCAGGTTTTCTTTGTTTATTTTGGTTTGCCAGCGTTCTTGGATATTCGAATAGAGGCAGAGGTCGCAGGTATTATAGCTATCAGTCTAAATGCCGGCGCTTATATATCGGAGATTTTTCGTGCAGGGATTATCTCTATCAACAAGGGGCAGATGGAAGCTGCTCGTTCCTTGGGCTTAAGTAAATGGTTGACGATGCGTTTGGTTATTTTGCCGCAAGCGATTCGCCGAATGATACCTGCTTATGTAAACCAATTCATTGTAAGCATTAAGGATACCTCGCTATTGTCTGTCATTGGAATTAATGAATTGACTCAGAGCGGGGAGATTATCATTTCCGCGAACTATCGTGCTTTTGAGATATGGGGAGTCGTAGGTATCATCTACTTTATGATCATTTATGCCTTATCCCGCTTAGCTCGCGTATTCGAGAGGAGGTATGCGTCCCAATGATCGTCGTACAAAACCTGAAAAAGACATTCGGTACAAACGAGGTGCTGAAGGATATTTCCACAACGATACAGGAAAAAGAAGTGGTTTGTGTGATTGGACCTTCGGGATCAGGAAAAAGTACTTTCTTGCGATGTCTGAATCTTCTAGAGGAGATATCGTCTGGCAAAGTGACGATTGGCGATGTCATGGTCAACTCACCGGACACGAATATCGATCAATTACGCGAAAATGTAGGCATGGTATTTCAGCTTTTTAATTTATTCCCTCACTTGACCGTTTTGGACAACATTATGCTCGCCCCGAAGCACATTAAGAAAATAGATAAGCAGGCAAATGAACAAGAAGCGATGAAGCTGTTAAGCAAAGTGGGTTTAGCGGCAAAACGGGATGCTTACCCTGATCAGTTGTCTGGCGGACAACAGCAGCGTGTAGCGATTGCTCGTGCGTTGGCCATGAATCCACGTGTTATGTTATTCGATGAACCAACTTCGGCGCTAGACCCCGAGATGGTCGGTGAAGTGCTGCAGGTTATGAAGGATTTAGCCCATGATGGGATTACCATGATTGTTGTCACACATGAAATGGGCTTCGCTCGCGAAGTGGCAGACCGCGTTATCTTCATGGATGGAGGGTATATCGTAGAAGAAGGGACACCATCCGAACTATTCGATTCGCCCAAACATGAGCGTACACAAGCATTTCTCAGTAAAATTTTATAGATCTTGCATTCAAATAATGTGAGTATTTTATTATTCTTATTGCTTGCTGTTAGCTGCGCTGGTTTCGGCGATATCCATCTTGGAGGTGCCAGTCGCATATGCCATTCGGCGGATTAGTCGTTACTTTATTTTCGGTATATGCCTGGAAAAAGGCTGGAGAAGAAGCAGGGCTGAAGGGCTTCTGGTATAAAGCCTGCATGTTCTTGCTTCGTGTGGTAGTTCCTATACTCATCGTATGCGTGTTCATGCATTCGGTAGGGATAATCAAGTTTTCCAAATAATAATGAGACATCCGCTCACTTGGACGCTCCTAGCGCTAGAAATAGTCACAATTACATGTGAAATTACGGTAAGGATGGGATCGCTTTCTTGTCGTGGTCATTCCAATTCGGGTATACTGAAGAGGAAAACATTTCATTAAAATTGCGGAGGGTGTTCAATGTTACAGGTTATGATCTTTTTGCATGTAATCAGTGCTTTATTGCTTGGCGTCTATGTCGTATTTCCTTTCATCGTGGGACGTGCTGCCGCTTTGTCCGGAGCAGCACAAGAGAGCTTTGCGGGCTTGCTGTCCACGTTTAACCGAATCGGCCAGTATTCTTTGATCGTTACATTCCTTACAGGCGGGGCGATGATCAGCCAAATTGATCCTATGCCTTCTGTGCTTTGGATGGTTCTGGCCGTTGTTCTGCTCTTGATCGTTGCTGCACTTACAGGGATGATGGGCGGAAGAATCAAGAAGCTGATTGCCAACGGTAAAGCAGGCAAAAGCACAGCAGCGGATGC
Source organism: Paenibacillus alba (assembly GCF_013204855.1). Classification (GTDB taxonomy): domain Bacteria; phylum Bacillota; class Bacilli; order Paenibacillales; family NBRC-103111; genus Paenibacillus_E; species Paenibacillus_E alba. The sequence goes on from NZ_JABMKZ010000013.1 coordinate 153,945, forward strand.
TGCCAAAATCAAAGCTTTCAGCTGGATTGCAGCGGTAGCGGTTATCCTTGCTATTTTGTTTATGACCAATCCACAATTGTTAAGTTAAGGTATGGATAAAGATGGGGTTGTCCTGAAAGTTGTTTTCGGATGCTTCCCCCTGAAATGAATGTTCTTATCAAAAACGCTTCTAAAACCACTATTAAGTGGGGATGGAGGCGTTTTTGGTTGTTATTTGCCACCCAAACCGCCAAACGCCCAAACCGCTAAACGGCCAAACGGCCAAACCGCCAAACCGCCAAACCGCCAAACCGCCAAACCGCCAAACCGCCAAGCCCCCAAGCCCCCAAGCCCCCAAGCCCCCAAGCCCCCAAGCCCCCAAGCCCCCAAGCCCCCAAGCCCCCAAGCCCCCAAGCCCCCAAGCCCCCATAAATCCTCTATGGCTTGAGTTTTGTCCAAACTGGCTTTTTACCGTAGGTCCGCAAAATTCCTGCGATTATGCATCCTTTTCCTCTTAGGAATAAGCAAAAAGGTGAAAAGCCTGCGATTGTGCATCCTTTTGAGACCTTTTCCCGATTTCAGGATGGAAAAGAAGAAAAAGCCTGCATAATCGCAGGCTTTCTGGAGTTTTCACACGATTTGACCGAAAAAGCCTGCATTTTCGCAGGTTTTTCAAAATCGGTGAGGGTTGCATATGGCCTATGTGATGGCGAATTCGCTGCACATGCTTTTGGGTCAGCCGCTTTTTATGGATTATTAGAGCTGGAGGATGATCGGTAGACCGCGCTTAGTTATCTTGGGATGGATTTAAAGTGATTTCGTCCAAGGTTTTTTCGAATGACGCGCTCATATGTTCAAGGAAGTAGTCGACTTCCGGCATGTTCATTTTCTGCAAGCTGTCCAAAACTTGCTGTTTGGCGACGACGAACTCACGGTTGCCCGTAGAAAGCTCTGTCAAGCATTTGATATAGGCTTCGATCAAGTCTGCTGCTTTCACCCAGCGGTACAGCTCGGGGTCGGGATCTTGGATTAAATTGCGATAAATGCTGCTGATTTCTGGCGGAATGGTCTGGATCAAGCGCTCCACGGCAACATCTTCGATCTCACGGAAGTTTCGCAGAATTTGTTCGTTATTATGTTTTACAGGTTGCGGGATATCTCCTGTGAGAACCTCGGATGCATCATGGAACAAAGCGATGGATACAACGCGATCCGTTGGAACATTGCGGCCATAGACTTCATTCGCTATGGTACAAAGCATGTGAGCAATTGTGGATACATAAAAGGAATGCTCGGCCACATTCTCTCTGCGCATGTTCCACATGAGACTCCAGCGATCAATATATTTGAGGCGGTATAAATAAGCAAAAAAGTGATGGTTCATTCTGTTTGTTGCACTCCTTCTGATTTGAATCCTACTATCGTACCGCAAGTTGGCGTTTATGCCAATCACTTAACGCTCGGTGTCACCCGCGCCGCCACCTTCCCGGTGGCAGGGGTGTAGACGAGCGGTTGCCCGATCAGCGCTTGCAGGTCATCAAGCGCGATCGTGACCTGCCCGTGCTCGCGCAGCACGGGCTCCCGAAGCTGGACGCGCGCGTCGCCGCGCGTCGCCTTAGCCGCATTCACCTGCAAGGTGAATGCCTCTTGCCCCAGGCGGAGGCTGAGCGCTCCGCCTTCTTCACGGGCACTGCCGCCGAGCTGCTGGGCGGCAGCGGCCGCGTCCACGCGCAGCGGGGCGCTGCCCGGCTGCGCGACAATCCGGCGCTGGATCGAGCGGTTGAGCAGCTCCGGCGTGATGCCGGGGCTGCCCGCGTTGATCCGCGGGATCAAGAGAGGATCGGCGCTGCGCGTCGCCATCTCCGGCGAAATCGTGAAGGCGTAGCGAATGCCCGCCTTCTGGATCAGTTCCGTCGCCGCAGGCGTCGTGATGCCGTACGGGTACGCCATCGCGTCAAGCGGCGCGTCTGTCAAGCCCGCAAGCTTGCCGACACAAGCTTGCGTGTCGGTGAGAACACGCTGCTGATAGGCGTCATCGCTCTCCGCATCCAAGCGACCTACCAAGGCTGCCTTGCCATCTGGCAGCTTATGATGCAGATTATTGGTGTGGCAACCAATGTCGATAAAATTGGTGGCATGCGTCATTTCGCTAACCTGCTCCTTCGACATCGAAGGGATATAAGACCCCATCGGATTGGCCAAATCATTCGTGATCACGAAATTGACCGCAGGAATCCGCAAGCTTTTGAGAATCGGATAGGCCGCTGTAAAGAAGCTTTGATACCCGTCATCGAACGTCACGAGAACCGCATTGGAAGGAACGGTAGCGCCAGCCATATATTGCTTGAACTCGTTTAATGAAATAAAATGATAGCCTTTGCTGAGCAAGGTTTGCAACTGCTGCTCGAAAAGAGCGGTCGTAATCGTACTGGAGCTGGTGTCTTTGTCATGAATGTGATGGTACATGAGAACGGCGACCTGATCCTGATAATAGATATCTTGAGATCGCTTCGCCTGCAGCGGCGTAAGCAAGAGTGTGAGGCCTATGAGGCTCAGCAGAATCGTAATAGCGATTCTTTTGGACATGTCAGCGTATCTCCTTGTATGGTATAATAGTTTGTAATGATTATTATTTTTAAGTTGAGAGGAGCCATCTTAAGTCATGCAGCATTTCTATCAAAGCGTCTACGATCTAATCGTCGAAACGTCCACAAACCTTCCAGGTGATGTGCGCCGTGCGGTTCAAGCCGCTCAGGAGAACGAAGACAAAGGCACTCGTTCCGCGTTATCCCTATCTCGTATTGCCGATAACATTCATATGGCGGAATGCAATGTATCCCCGATTTGTCAGGATACAGGCATGCCAACTTTTATTATACACTGTCCGGTTGGGGCAAACCAAATTATCATGAAGAAGCAAATTCTCGAAGCCGTTGCGAATGCAACCAAAGCGAGCAAACTTCGCACGAACTCTGTGGATTCTCTGACGGGCGCCAATAGCGGAGATAATCTTGGACCAGGTACGCCGGTCGTTCATTTCGAGCAATGGGAACGTGAAGACGTTGAAGTGAAGCTGATTCTTAAAGGCGGCGGCTGTGAGAATAAAAATATTCAATATAGCTTGCCTGCCGATCTCGAAGGTTTAGGCAAAGCTGGTCGTGATCTGGACGGTATTCGCAAGTGCGTTATGCACGCGGTTTATCAAGCACAAGGTCAAGGCTGCAGCGCTGGGTTCATCGGTGTTGGCATCGGCGGCGACCGCACAAGCGGTTATGAGCTGGCCAAGCATCAATTGTTCCGCCATGTTGACGATGTAAATCCGCATCCGGAGCTTCGCAAAGTGGAAGAGTATGTGATGGAACATGCGAATACGCTAGGTATCGGAACAATGGGCTTTGGCGGGCAAGTGACGCTGCTGGGCTGTAAAGTTGGCGTTATGAATCGTTTACCAGCGAGCTTCTTCGTTTCGGTTGCTTACAATTGCTGGGCTTTCCGTCGCCAAGGCGTCATCTTGAATGCTGAAACTGGTGAGATTAACGGCTGGTCTTACCCTCGCGGAGCGGAAGTTTCATTCCAAGAAGCTTTCGAAGCAAGCGCAGAAGCGGCTAAAAACGTGCCGCAAGAAGAGCGTCGCGAGATTGTCTTAACAACTCCGATCTCGGAAGAGCAAATCCGCAGTCTCAAAGTCGGAGATGTTGTCGTGATTAACGGAACGATGCATACAGGGCGCGATGCGCTGCACAGCTATTTGATGACCCATGATGCTCCGGTTGATTTAAATGGGGCTGCCATCTATCACTGTGGTCCTGTTATGAGCAAGGATGAAGCAGGCGAATGGCATGTGAAAGCGGCAGGACCAACAACGAGCATTCGCGAGGAGCCGTACCAAGGCGAAATTATTAAGAAATTCGGTATTCGTGCTGTTATCGGCAAAGGCGGTATGGGACCGAAAACATTGGCTGCTTTGAAAGAACACGGAGGCGTTTATTTGAATGCGATCGGTGGAGCAGCACAATATTATGCGCAATGTTTTAAAAAGGTAGAAGGCGTCGATTACATGGAATTCGGCATTCCTGAAGCTATGTGGCACTTGGAAACAGAAGGCTTCGCGGCTATCGTAACGATGGACTCTCACGGCAACAGCTTGCATGCAGATGTCGAGAAGAATTCCTTTGAGAAGCTGTCTGAATTGAAAGAGCCTGTTTTTAAATAACGGGATTATAGGATTACAGCATTCATCTTTACAAAAAAATAACTGGATTAGGCACGAAGAAAAGGGTTACTATGTAGAGTAGCCCTTTTCTTTTTATTTCCTACATCGGAGGTTCTCCAGAAAAATGACCAAATTCCGTGCCAAACTGACTTTTATTTTAATTACGTTGATTGGCTGTTCCATGCTGATTGCCGGTATTTTCATGGCTAAGGTGCTCGAGAACTCTCATGTGAAATCGTTGAAAGACAATATGGAACGCGAACTTCAGGTGATAAGAGTAACCGCGGATTGGAATCGCACGGGTTCGGAAAGCGAGCTTATCAATGCTTACTCCACGCAAGTAAAAAGAATTAAGGAAGCAACCTATGAACGATTAACGTTTGTACGGGCAGACGGCAAGGTGTTGGGAGATTCGGATCAACAACCGGAACAAATGGATAATCATCTAAGCCGGCCAGAGATTGCGGAAGCTGCCGCTCAAGGAGTCGGCTATACAACACGATATAGTGATACACTCAAGGAAAAAATGCTGTACGCAGCTATTGCTGTTAAGAATGATTCGAAAGTAACAATCGGATTTCTGCGGATTTCGATGAGTCTTGCCCAGGTGGACAAGTCTGTTCGCAGCTTGTGGTATTTTCTAATTATCGGACTAGCCATTTTGTTCCTCATTGCGGGTCTGGTCAGTTATCGGATCGCCAAAGGAATTACTCATCCCATTGAGAAAATGACCAAAGTCGCACAGCAAATTACGAATATGAACTATGAGTCTCGGGTTCCCGCTTACAGCAACGATGAGGTGGGACAGCTTGGTCAGGCGATTAATCGGATGTCAGAAAGCTTGCAGCTGCAAATGGCCCGGATTCAAGAGAATGAGCGCAGGCTGCAAGGTGTCATGGAAAATATGATGAGCGGCATCATGATGATTGATCGCGATGAGCGCATTACGTTATTGAATCCTTCCGCCGAATACATTTTGGGCTTCTCCTCACAGGAGCTGCTCGGCAAGCGATATAATGAAGCCAAACAGCAGTTGGATTTCACAAAGCTGATTCAGGAATGCATTGAAACGCGGGAACCGATTCGCGATGAGATGATCTTCTATTATCCGGCAGAACGTATTCTGGATATCCATTTAAGTCCAATTGCTCATGAAGATGAGGAGTGGTCGGGTGTTCTCATTGTGATTCACGATATCACAGCTGTGCGACGACTGGAGCGGATGCGCAGTGAATTCGTGGCGAATGTTTCCCATGAGCTAAAGACACCGATCGCAGCTGTCAAAGGTTTTGCCGAGACGCTGCTTGCTGGGGCGCTGAATGATAAGGAAACGGCAGTATCGTTCCTGCAAATCATTTTTGATGAAAGTGAACGATTGAATCGCTTGATTGGGGACATTCTAGAATTATCCAAAATTGAGTCGAAACGAATTCCAATGAATTTCTCACCGATTTACTTGCCGGAATTTCTGGAAAGATCCTTGAGTGTATTAAGAAAAGAAGCCGAAAAGAAACACATTGAGCTAACGATGCAGGTCGATGATGACGTGTATATTGAAGCTGATGAAGACCGCTTGCGGCAAATTATTATCAACTTGCTGTCCAATGGAATCTCCTATACACATGAAGGCGGTAAGGTGAAGGTGCGCGTAGAGCCGCTTGACATGAATGCAGATGGTGATTATGAACGGCTGCGTTTGATCGTATCCGATACGGGAATGGGAATTCCGAAGAAAGACTTGCCTCGAATTTTCGAGCGATTCTATCGCGTAGACAAAGCTCGTTCGAGAAGTTCAGGCGGAACCGGACTTGGATTATCCATTGTCAAGCATTTGGTAGAGCTGCACAAAGGAACGATTCGGGTTGATAGCGAAGTTGGGATCGGGACCAAGTTCACCATTGAATTGCCTGTCATTCACTAATTTACACAGAGATGACGAAAGATTTACATTCTCTTTACAAAATTGTGGTAAAGTAAGGGTGTGCAATGTTAATAAAATGTAAATGCGGGGGTCCCCATGGCACAAAACATATTAGTAATTGAAGATGAACCAACGTTAGCACGGTTGCTTTCGTACAACCTTTCACAGGAAGGCTATCATACGAAAGTTGTCGATCATGGTGGCGATGGACTTCAAGAAGCGCTGCAGCAGTCTTACGACTTAATTATTCTGGATATTATGCTGCCCGGACTCAATGGCTTCGAGGTATTAGCAAAGCTCAGACAAAAGGGGAACAGCACGCCAGTTATTATTTTAACGGCGCGCAACGCAGAGGATGAAGTCGTACAAGGCCTCAAGCATGGCGCTGATGATTATATAACGAAGCCCTTCGGGGTGGCAGAATTGCTTGCTCGCGTTTCAGCGGTTTTGCGCAGAACGCAGTCAGAGGAAGCAACCGCGGATAAGTTGAAATCCAATGAGAAAGTGATTCAGGCGGGAGAATTATTCATTTATCCGGAGAAATATGAAGTAGTGCTCAAAGGGGAGTCTATCCCGCTTAGACCCAAAGAATTTGAGGTTCTGCTGTATCTCGTGCAGCGGCCCGGTGTGGTTGTAACCCGAGATGATTTGATGAATATCGTTTGGGGCTTCGATTATATAGGCGGCCAACGAACAGTTGATGTGCACGTAAGCTCGCTTCGGAAGAAGCTGGAAATGAATCAGCAATCGGTCCAGATTGATTCCATCCGTGGTGTGGGGTACAAGCTGGTAGCGAGCATGGTCAAAAAATAATGAGTCTAGGGTGCTGATTTATCAGCTGCCCAGGCTCATTTTTGCGCGTAGATGACATAAACGTCGTCGGCAATTTCCTCCGTGATTACTTGTGAGGTGCGGCACTGCAACCATGCCATCAGCTGTGAATGTATGGTGTAAAGCTCAATTTGCTCATGCATCATAGGCAGCTTTGTGGTTTGTGAGTTGATAAGGCTAGTTAGGAATGCATCCTTCTTGTCTGGATCTTTGATCATATAATCAGCCAGACATAAAATGCCGCCAGGCTTCATTACCCGCAGCATTTCATTCCAGGCGAGCTCTCTTTGCGGCGCGGTAAGATGATGAAGGGCGAACGAGCACACGACGGCGTCGAACTCTCCGTCCATGAAGGGAATGGCTAATACATTGCCAAGTTTAAGTTCAATTTCCGCATGCTTGGCCGCACATAGCTTGAGCATTTGTTGGGATTGGTCGATCGCCGACATGGCCATTCCGCTTTGTTGAAGTTTACCGGCCAAGTTGCCTGTTCCGGTGCCCACATCGAGACCTTTGCTAAGGTGAAACGGAGCAACCAGCTCTACAATTTTGGCTAAAGCTGCTTCGTAGATCGTAGAAGAAGGTTGATTGTGAATAGGCACGACCTGAGAGTCGCCTATTTGGCGAACTTCAGGAGGAGTTGTTTGCAGCAGCTCATCAAAGTGCGGAGCTTTTTGATCGAAGCCCCAATGGTCTCGCCAACTGGTTCGAAGGTCACGGAGCTCTTTGTTGTGTTGGGCCAGCTCATAAAGCAGCTCCGTTGGCAGCTGCTCGCTCGCTTGCGCAGCTTGAATCATCTGATCCATCGTACCGATCATTTGCTTTATTTCTGTCCACTGCTGGAACAGTAGGGAACGATGCATATGCAAGGCGCCAAGGACTTCTTCTTGTCTATTCAAATCAGTCTGAGCCAAGGTCAGCCTTATATCTTCAAGTGTCATGCCGACCTCTCGCAAGGAGATTATCGTCTGCAGTCGCCACGCGTCCTGTTCGGTATAGGTTCGATACCCATTTTCCTTTTGCTTCGTTGGCATGAGCAATCCTTTCTGCTCGTAGAACCGAATCGCTCGGGCTGTAATGCCCAGCTTGCGGGAGATTTCATTAATTAACATGGTTAATCCTCCATCATGGCACAATCGGATACAATTTTCGCCAGATCAGAAATATTATTTTTGCTGATTTTTGGTATACTCTTATATAGTACAAGCTAAAAGCAAATGTGAGAAGCATCAGGGAGATACATAAGGTAATACTTATGCTTACGAAGCCAGTTCCTGGCGATATTAATCTTAGGGGGATCATCCATGTCCAAAACGTATCGGATTGCCATTATTGGCTGCGGCGGAATTGCCAACGGCAAACATATGCCAAGCTTAAACAAATTAAACAACGTAGAAATGGTCGCTTTCTGTGATATTATTCCAGAAAAAGCCAAAGAAGCGGCAGAGAAGTATGGAAAAGGCGAAGCACGTGTATATGAAGATTACCGTGAAGTGTTGAAAGACAGTTCCATTGACATCGTACATGTGTGTACACCCAATGATTCTCATGCTGAAATCACAATTGCAGCGCTTGAAGCAGGCAAACATGTTATGTCTGAGAAACCGATGGCCAAAACGGCTGCGGATGCACGCCGCATGGTTGAAGCAGCGAAGCGCACAGGCAAAAAACTGACAGTTGGCTACAACAATCGTTTCCGCAGCGACAGTCAGCATTTGTACAAAGTTTGCTCCGATGGTGAGCTTGGAGAAATCTATTTCGCCAAAGCTCATGCGATTCGCCGCCGCGCTGTTCCTACTTGGGGTGTTTTTCTGGATGAGGAGAAACAAGGCGGAGGCCCGTTGATTGATATCGGTACGCATGCGTTGGATTTAACGATGTGGATGATGAACAACTACGAGCCCAAAGTCGTTCTTGGAACGTCGTACCACAAACTATCCCAACGTGAGAATGCAGCAAATGCTTGGGGACCGTGGGATCCTGCGAAGTTCACTGTGGAAGATTCCGCTTTCGGGATGATTACGATGAAGAATGGGGCAACGATCATTCTTGAGTCCAGCTGGGCGCTAAACACACTGGAAGTTGATGAAGCCAAATGTACGCTTAGCGGAACAGAAGGCGGAGCAGATATGAAGAACGGTCTGCGCATCAATGGAGAGAAGCACAGCCGTTTATTCACGACAGAAGTTGAGCTGAATGCTGGCGGCGTTGCTTTCTACGATGGCGCGGCAGACAGCGCGCCTGACCTCGAAATGCGTTTATGGATTGACGCTATCGAAAATGACAAAGACCCGGTTGTAACACCGGAGCAAGCATGCGTCGTTTCAGAAATTCTGGAAGCGATCTATGAATCCGCCAAAACAGGCAAAGCCGTCTATTTCGACTAATTTAGACGCGCTTAGACTATTTCCTAGGAAATAAAAAAAGCCCTTTGAACTCGAGTTAATCACTCGGTTGAAAGGGTTTTTTTGCGCATAATTAGGTTCTACGGAGTTCCTGCTGACGAAACTTGCCTGGAGGCAGTTTTTTGGCTTCCGTAAAGGTTCTCGAAAAGTAATGAACAGAAGAGAAGCCTGTGACTTCAGCAATTTCTTTCATGGAAAGCTCGCTTGTCAGCAGCAGATGCGCAGCTTGACGTACTCGTTCACTGCGAATGAAATCCGTATAAGTCTCGTGTATGCCTTCCGAGAACAAGCGGGATAAATGGCGTTCAGACACATTGAGATAATCAGCAACATGACTGAGATGGAGCGGTTGGGCTAGGTTATCACGAATATACAGCTTCGCACGCTGTAATAGCGCATTCGTATTTTTACGTGGAATGAACGGTTCATGATGATCTTTACCGAATAGGGCTAGGAATGATACCAGCAAAGCATACGCTGCCGAGGAGATGGCCGCAGTTGGCAAGCTGAGCTTATCCTCTCGCATGAGAATAGACTTCCACAAGAGGGCTGTCGGGTGATCATCCCCCTCATAAAGACACACCTCGGCGTGCTCCTCAAGCTTGCTGAAGGCTTCGCGCATCGAATCGTCGCTTAATGATTCATCCAATTCAAAAGCAACGAAAACAATGGACAGCCCAACTTGGGTGCGGATTTGATGATGAATGCCCGGTCTTGAACAAAAGTGTGTTCCTGCCTTTAATGGAAACTGTCTCCCCGCATCCGTATATACACCTTCCCCGCCGAGGATATAACATACTTCAAAGAAAGAGTGCTTATGCGGTTTATTCTCGAACAGGCATTCATCTACGCCCCAATATTGAATTTTGAAAGTCGCAGCTGCTCCCGAAATTAATGTTACAGCTTCATTCAACATGGAGGTTGTCTCTTTCCAGCGATACATGGTTCTCATCCTTTTTATAGAAAATGTCCTCATTGTGCAAAAAGTTGTCCTTTGGCGAAAAAGACAGAATTGATTCTCTTTCCTATAATTATAAGTAAGGAAGCGGTTAACAATCAATAACAATGATGGAGGAATGAGTCATGATCACTCAAAAGGATGTAGAATTTTATAAAGAAAATGGGTATTTGCTTGTGAAGGGTGTCTTCAATCAACAGGAAGTCGAAGAAATGAGAAAAGCGGTTGAGGGGATTATTGCACGCGCTGCGCAATCCAAAGCAGATTATAATTCAGCCTGGCAAGGGGATTTTATTCCGGCTGAGGAGCTGAAGAAGCTTGTTTTGAAAGGCTTCCATGATGTTCATTATCATGATGCTTCGTTCATGCGAGCTGTCATTCATCCGCAAATGACGGCTGTCCTCACGCAAATTATCGGCCCCAATGTACAGCTGCATCATACCAAAATGCTAGTTAAACCGCCGGAGAACGGGGCTGCTTTCCCGATGCATCAGGATTATCCTTATTTTCCTCATGAAAAGCATACGATGCTTGCGGCAAGTGTACATCTGGATCATGCGGATGAAGAAAATGGCTGCTTGCGCGTCATACCAGGCTCACATCATGTCGGTTCATTGCCTCACGTAGGTTCCTACTATTTGAATCATAAGGAATATCCGATTAAGGAGGGGACTCCTTGTGTGGCTGAAGCAGGCGATGTGTTGTTCTTCAACTATTTGACCATTCATGGCTCTGAAACCAATCGCAGCTCAAGAACTAGAAGAAATGTGTTGTTTCAATACCGTGAAGCGAGTGATTTTCCGGTGGAGAATACACATTTTGACTGGGGAATGGGCCTGATGGTTAGCGGAGAGAATCCGAATTTCACGAAGGTGAAGCCAGAGTTCAAGATTATTTGAGGCGACATTTATTTGCCGGGCTTAACGGGCGTTTTTGGTGCAAATTGCAGGCAAGGTTTGCCTGACGAGGAAAGAACCGTTTGACTTGGCAGCGTATGTGTTTTGAAGCCGTAAGCTTTGCAGCCTTTAGGGAATTTGGCATCCCAAGTAATATAGAAATGTACACACCGCATACAATTAATTGGACTGGATTCGGTCATAATGAGGTCCCTCTGATGCTAGAATAAGCTCATTATACCTGATCGGGACGATGAATTGAATCCCATAAGAGTCTTCCGGTTTAATCCTGTCTGAGGTACGATAGATGTAATAAGGATTTCACAAGGGGAGATGCTGTATGTACTGGACTCGCAAAGAACTAAAAGACCGGGCAAAGCAAGTATTACGAACATCGTATTGGAAAGCTTTTCTGGTCAGCTTGGTGGTAGCTGTTTTGAGTGGAGGCGTATCCGGCTGCTCCTTTAATTCCAGCGGCGGAAGCTCATTAAGCCTGCCTGGCCTGAATAACAGCTGGGGAGATATAGGCAATAGCTCCGTGATGGCAGTTGTCGTTATTGGCGCTATCCTGCTGGCGCTCGTCGTTGGACTTCTTAGCTTGGCTTTCCAAATCTTTGTTGTAGCTCCCTTTGAAGCGGGGGAGAAGCAGTATTTTAAGCAGGCTGCTGCCCAACATGAGGTTAACATGAGCTATCTGGTGTATGCCTTCACCAATGGCAATTACTTGAGGATTGTGCTGGCGATGTTATGGAGTGGATTCCTGCTGTTCCTATGGTATTGCTTGCTGATCATTCCAGGAATCGTGAAGTCTTATGCATACGGCATGGTTCCTTACCTGCTTGGCGACAATCCCCAGATTGGGTCGAAGAGAGCGGTTGAATTAAGCAACCAGATGACACGAGGCCATAAGTGGAAAATGTTCGTTTTGGATTTATCTTTTATTGGTTGGTATGTGTTAGGTACCTTGGCGCTTGGTATTGGTGTGCTTTTCGTAACGCCTTACTATCAATCGACGAGAGCGGAGCTTTACTTGGTTCTTCGTGAGCAAGCTTTGCATAAGGGGCTGAGCCATGAGAAAGAACTGAATTTACTATAAGAAGATAGAAAACCACGCGATCTCTTGCGTGGTTTTTTTATATGTTCTGAGGTGAGTGAAGCTTGCTGCTTATTGTTTTGTCGCTGCCGAGGAGGTGGCTTGGCGCGGAGTAGTTAGAGACCAGCGGGAACTAGAGGGGGAATTAGTTGACTCCAGCTAGTTCAAACTCAATCGGACCGGCATCTTGTGCCCCCGGAGGGAACTACGTTCCCTTATTCACCGTCAAAACCTACTTTTAGTTAGCCAGAGGGAACTATGGTACGCTAATTAGTCTAATTTTAAGGAATATCACCCTAAAATTGCGGAATAAGGGATCCTACTTCCCTTTCAACTGCCAATATCGCATTCTGAGCCAAATAGAGGATCGTAGTTCCGTTTCGCAAGAAAGTTTCTGTAACTTTTCATATCTGGTGAGACGTTTGCCACAAACAAAACAATTAAAACAAACTAAAAAAAATTAAAAACACAAATTTTACATGTATTTAATCTTCCGATTACAAATCTTCTATAAGATAGATCTAGAAGCACAAAACAACATCCTGCAATGAGGTGATCCCGCATGCCGACCAACCCCGAAAACAAGGCTTATATGAAAACAGAAGGCGATATTAATTTGACGGAAGGAAGGTCGCAGTGGTGGGCAGAGCACATAGATGAAACATCGCGAGCTTATCTACAAGAAGACGAGGATGTCTTCCTTCATCAAACCTTATCAACCCCTTGTCTGAACGTGCTTTCCTCCTGTAAGGGAATTTATGTTCAGGATGCGCAAGGCAGGAAGATCATGGATTTCCACGGCAATAATGTACATCAGCTTGGCTTCGGCCATCCTGCTGTCATTGAAGCTATGAAGCAGCAGCTTGATCAGCTTTCTTTTTGTACAAGAAGGTATACAAATTTGCCGGCGATTGAGCTCGCAACCAAACTAACGGAGTTAACGGGCGGCGCTCTGAGTCGAGTTCTGTTCGCTCCAGGCGCCACATCCGCGATGGGCATGGCTTTGAAGCTGGCACGTGCCATAACAGGCAGATATAAGACATTATCCATGTGGGGAGCATTTCACGGCGCATCGCTGGATGCTATCTCTGTCGGAGGGGAAGGGGCGTTCCGCAGAGGCTTAGGACCTTTGCTGCCGGGAGCGGAACATGTGATTCCCTTTAATTCCTATCGCTGTGTGTTTGGATGTCAGGATGAGGCCCATTCACTTTGCCTGAAGCCAATCGAGTATGTGCTTGAACAGGACGGAGAGATCGGCGCTGTCGTCATTGAAACCATACGAAATACAGATGTACAGATCCCGCCGGTGCCTTATTATCAGAAGCTGCGGGAACTCTGTGACAAACACGGTGCTTTGCTGATTGTAGATGAAACGGCTACCGCATTCGGACGAACAGGTACAATGTTTGCTTATCAACATTATGGGATAACCCCAGATATGATCGTTCTTGGCAAAGGTCTGGGCGGAGGCATATTCCCTATGGCCGCGCTGCTTATGAAGGAAGAGCTGAACCAAGCGCAGACGATGTCGATTGGACATTATACCCATGAGAAGTCACCCGTAGGCGCGGCTGCCGGGCTAGCTACCCTTCGAGTCATAGAAGAAGAAAATTTGCTGGAGCATGCCAATTATTTGGCAGGTATCCTGAAGCTGCGATTGCAAGAAATGATGGAAAAGCATCTCATCATCGGGGATATTCGTCAAATCGGTCTGCTGGCAGCCGTTGAGCTTGTTGCAGATAGGACAACAAAAGAACCGGCAGTAGCTGAGGCAGAGCGCGTTATGTATGCTTGCTTGGCAAGAGGACTCAATTTTAAGGTTTCCAAAGGCAATGTGCTGACACTTTCGCCTCCTTTGATTATTACGGAAGCTGAGCTGAATGAGGCGCTGGATATCTTGGAGAAAAGTATTGCGGAACTATAAGAAAGCAAACTTATCAGTCAAACAGGAGGTTTTACAATGATTCAAGCAGTTGTTTTTGATTGGGCGGGGACGATGGTCGATTATGGTTGTTTTGCGCCGCTGAATGTCTTTATGGAGGTTTTCCAAAAGAGAGAAATTGCCATTACGATTGAAGAGGCGAGAGCGCCGATGGGGCTTCTCAAGCGAGACCATATTCGGGCAATTTTGCAGATGGAGCGGGTAGCTGCGTTATGGGAGGTACGTTACGGTCAGCTTCCACAGGAGTCGGATATTGATGCGCTTTATGCAGATTTTGAACCGATGATGTTAGCGGTTGTACATCAATACGCAGAGCCAATCCCCGGTGCACTCGCACTTGTGGATCGCTTGCGCCAATCCGGTATTCGCATAGGTTCAACAACGGGCTACACGGCCGAGATGATGGCCATTGTAACGGCCGAAGCCCGTCAAAGAGGCTATGTCCCTGATCATGTGGTGACTCCGAATGATGTGCCGGCAGGAAGACCTTATCCTTGGATGATGTATGAAAATGCAGCAGCTTTGAATGTGTATCCTATGCACACGATGATTAAGGTTGGCGATACCGTAAGCGATATGGGTGAAGGTGTTAACGCAGGCGCATGGACCGTTGGTGTTGTGAAAGGCGGCAGTGAGCTTGGCATGAGCGAAGATGAGGTTGCAGCGTGCGATCCTGATCTCCTTCAGCAGCGTATGGCGATCGTTGCGGCGAAATTTCGCGAACAAGGCGCTCACTATGTGATAGACAGCATTGGAGAGCTTGATCAGTTAATCCCACTCATTAATGAGAGACTTCAAAGAGGTGAGCGTCCATGAAAATTAATATGAATCAATTACCAGATAATCCTTATTTGCTGCTAACGCCAGGCCCCCTTTCTACGAGTAAAAAAGTAAAGGCAGCCATGCTGCGTGACTGGTGCACATGGGATCAAGACTATAACCAATTAGTTCAGTCTATTCGCAGCCGCCTTGTAACAATGGCATCGAGCAAGCCGGAAGACTACACAACCGTGCTTATGCAAGGAAGCGGTACTTTCTCTGTGGAGTCGGTCATTGGTTCCGTGATTCCCCGAAACGGCAAACTGCTTGTTCTCACGAATGGCGCATATGGTAAACGAATGGCTGAGATGGCAGAGATCCTCGGAATCTATTCGATCGTACTGGACTCAGGCGAAACGAAGCCTGTGAACACGAAGCAGCTCGAGGAAGTTCTGAAGGTGGATTCGTCCATTACACATGTGGCTGTTGTGCATGTAGAAACGACGACCGGGATGATGAATCCGGTTGCGGATGTGACGCGCATTGCCAAAGCATATGGCAAAACGGTCATCGTTGATGCCATGAGCTCCTTTGGCGGCATTCCGATTGACATGGCAGCTCTGGATATCGATTATTTGATCAGCAGTGCCAATAAATGTATTCAAGGCGTGCCAGGTTTTGGCTTCATCATTGCTCGCAAAGAGGCGTTAGCCACCTGCAAAGGCATTGCGCGCTCCCTCTCTTTGGATCTTTATGATCAGTGGGAAACGATGGAACTAGGCAATGGGAAATGGCGCTATACATCGCCAACCCATACTGTACGTGCGTTTGATCAAGCGCTTCAGGAATTAGAGGAAGAAGGCGGGATCGCCAGCAGATACGAACGCTTTAAGACCAATCAACAGACATTGGTAGCCGGAATGGAGCGAATGGGTCTTAAGACTTTACTTCCAGTCGAACTGCAATCTCCAATCATCACTTCTTTCTTATATCCGGATTCGCCTGTGTTTTCTTTTGATGAGTTTTATTCACGCATGAAACAAGAAGGCTTTGTCATTTATCCGGGTAAAATAACGGCAGCTTCCACATTCCGTATTGGCAATATCGGGGACGTGCATTTGGCTGATATGGAACGGTTGCTGGCAGGTATGGAAAAGCAGTTATTTTGGAAAACAAATTAAAAACAACAAAAAGAATATAAAAACAATTTCTTAACTTGTATTTAATCTTAAATTTACAAAACTATTTTATACTAAATCTATCAGTGAGCCATGAACAGACTGATACACACAAAAGGAGTGGGAATAGAAATGATGAAGAAGTCAATCGGAAGTACAGCAGCTTTACTAACGGTAGTTTTCATGCTGGCAGCTTGCGGAGGAAAAGCAGGAAGTACTACGGAGGGTACGAAAGCAAGCACGGCGCCAACAGCGGCTGCAACCTCAAGTACGGAAGCAACCGTAGATACGAAAAGTAAAGATTTAACGGTGTATACGGCTTTGGAAGACGATCAGATCAAAACCTATTTGACCACTTTTAAAGCGAAATATCCGGATGTTAAAGTAAATATCGTACGTGATTCAACAGGGATTGTTACGGCGAAATTGCTGGCTGAGAAAGATAATACGCAAGCCGATGTGGTTTGGGGATTAGCGGCGACAAGCTTGCTGGTGCTTGATCAGAACACGATGCTGGAGCCGTATGCACCCAAAGGCGTAGAGCGTATTCTTCCTGATTTTAAAGATAAAAATGCGGTTACGCACTGGGTAGGTATTGATGCTTGGGAAACTGCGTTCATCGTTAACAAAGTAGAGATGGAGAAGCGCAAATTAGCGATTCCGCAGTCTTACGAGGATCTGGCGAAGCCGGAATACAAAGGACTTATCACGATGCCGAACCCTTCATCTTCCGGAACAGGCTTCTTGACCGTATCTGGTCTGGTTCAATTGAAAGGTAAAGATGCTTCTTGGGATTATATGAATAAATTGCACGACAACATTGCCATGTACGTTCATTCCGGTTCCAAACCGGCCAAATTGGCAGGTACAGGCGAATATCCGATTGGTATTTCCTTCGGCTACCGTGGTATTCAAGAGAAAAAGACCGGTTCACCGGTTGAAGTGGTATTCCCCAAAGAAGGCTCCGGCTGGGATGTAGAAGCCAATGCTTTGATGAAAAAGAAAGTCGTTAAGCAAGTAGCGAAGGACTTCCTTGACTGGGCGATTACGGATGACGTCATGAAAGAATACAACAAAAACTATGCGATTCTGGCTATCAAAACGGATACAAGCAAAGTGCCGGACGGTTACACGGTTGATCCGATCAAACAATTGATTAAATATGACCTGAATGATGCGGCGAAAAACCGTGACAGCATTTTAGCAGAGTGGGACAAGCGCTTTAACGCAAAAAGCGAACCGAAAAAATAAGGCGAAAACCATAAAACGGCTGACTGCGAACCAAGCTTTGCAGCCAGTCGTTTTCTTTCAACACTTAACAAAATGATAACAATAGAGATTTATACTAGAGCTAATAAGACGAAGGAGGCTGCTTGACCATGACAGAGGCTTACCTGTCCATTCAAGGTGTAAATAAATCATTCGGCTCTTTCAGCGCTTTGAAAGAGATTGATATTGATATTCAAAAGAATGAATTCATCTGCCTGCTCGGTCCGAGCGGCTGCGGGAAAACAACACTGCTGCGCATAATAGCCGGTCTGGAGAAGCCTTCGCACGGTCGTATTCTTGTCGGTGGCAAGGATATCACAGCGCTGCCGCCAGCCAAAAGAAACTTCGGGATGGTCTTCCAATCCTACGCCTTATTCCCAAATCTCACGGCCTACCAGAACGTTGCCTATGGGCTGCAGGGCAAAAAGTTTTCAAAGAAAGACATTGATGATAAGGTGAGAGAAGTCCTCTCCTTAGTTGACTTGCTGCATCTTCATGATCGCTATCCAGCACAGCTATCGGGCGGTCAGCAGCAGCGGATCGCGCTTGCCCGGGCAATTGTGCTTTCACCGGATTTCCTTCTCCTGGATGAGCCGCTATCCGCTCTTGATGCCAAGGTTCGGGTTAAGCTGCGGGAGCAGATCTGTGAGCTGCAAGAAAAGCTAGGGATTACGACCGTCATGGTCACACATGATCAAGAAGAAGCGCTCACGATGGCTGATCGTATTGTGGTGATGAAGAACTCGGAGGTCGTCCAAATCGGGACACCGGAGCAAGTGTATGATGAACCGAATTCTCCTTTTGTTGCTGATTTTATCGGTTCGATTAATTTCTTGCAGGGGTTTGGAAATATGCCGCAGCGGAACTTAGCTGTTCGGCCTGAGCATATTCGACTATCTGCCGCGGGCACAAGGGGAGCTATGCAAGCTATCGTCAAGCATGTCGAGTTCAGAGGAGCTTTCTACCGCTTGCTGCTCCAGCCGACAGCTGACAGCGTTAATGAATACCGTGATTGCCTCCTGACCGTGGATGTTTCAGCTCAAATGGCCCAGCATCTCAAACTTGCGAAGCATGCCGTGGTTTCGGTTGAATTCCCGCAAGAGAAAATGATTTCCTTCGCTGCCGAAGCCGTGGTTGGTGCCTAATGAACAAGGGAACAGTCACCATGAAACTGCCTAATCGCCGTCATTTGGGAGCATTCTTTACGCTGCAAAATATATTAATTGTCATACTCGTACTTACGTTAACGACCAGCACACTCATCCCATTAATCCTGTTATTCAGCAAGGCTTTTCTGAACAAACAAGAATCCTTTATTGGCTTCGCCAATTTTATTCAATATTTCTCGACGCCTTCTCTTATCCAATCGTTAACTAATACGGTTTGGGTTTCGGTCTTATCAACGGTCATCGCGGTCATGCTTGCGTTCACCTATGCCTATGGGATAAGCCGGGCGGGGATTGGCGGCAAAAGGTATTTCCATTACATCGCGCTGCTGCCGCTTTTTGAGCCGACGATGATGCATGGAATTGCATTGACCTATTTATTCGGGAATCAAGGCGTCATTACGAATGGATTCTTCGGTCTCCTGCCAGGCTTGCGAATAGAGATATATGGACCGATCGGGATTGTCATTTCAGAAGTCATTTACTTATTCCCGCAGGCTTTTCTTATCTTTATTACGGCGTTATCCATGACAGACCAGCGGCTCTATGAAGCAGCCGAATCGCTTGGAGCAAGTAAAGTGAAAACTTTTTTTACCGTCACGCTGCCGTCCGTCAAGTATGGCTTAATCAGCGCGGCTTTCGTCTGTTTTACAGCCAGCTTTACGGATTTCGGCGCACCGCAAGCGATCGGCGGCAAGTTTAATGTGCTCGCCACCGATATTTATAAGCAAGTGATTGGTCAGCAAAACTTGTCCATGGGGGCGACGGTAGGTATCCTGCTTACGATTCCGGCGGTCATTGCATTCGTCGTAGACCGAATTGTTGAGCGGAAGCAGCGTTCCATGCTATCGTCCAAATCAACATCGTATCAGATACCTGATGGACGAGGAAGAGACGGCTTTTACCGTGTTTTCTGCTGGATCATCTCCACAGCGATCTTGATTCCATTGATTACGATTTTATTTGCCTCGCTGATTAAAGTATGGCCTTACAATCTGCATCTTAGCTTGAAACACTTTGATTTCTCAAGCGTAGCGGGGTCTGGCTTGGAACCCTTTTGGAACTCGCTGAAGGTTTCGATTATTACGGCAATCGTAGGTACCTTCATGACATTTGTTTTTGCGTACTTGATTGAGAAATCCAGAACGATGAAGGGACTAAGGCAAGTCGGCTATTTTCTTTCTATTCTTCCCTTGGCACTTCCGGGTATGGTCATAGGCTTGGCATACATTTTCTTCTTTAATGATCCGAGCAATCCGTTCAACTGGATTTATGGGACGATGGCCATTCTTGTGCTTGCGAATATTACGCATTTCTATGCGGTTCCTTTCATCACAGCGACGACAGCACTCAAAAAGCTGGACAAAGAATTCGAGCTCGTCTCGGAATCTATGCGTGTGCCGTTTTACAAGACGTTTCTGAAAGTCACGGTTCCGATGTCCTTGCCGGCCATTGCTGAAATCAGCATGTACTTTTTCGTCAATGCGATGGTTACGGTTTCCGCTGTTGTCTTCTTGCGGTCTGCCGATATGAATTTAGCAGCTGTTGCTTTGGTCAATATGGAGGACGCCGGGGATGTGGCTGCGGCAGCTGCGATGTCAACTCTCATTGTTGGAACGAACATCATCGTTCGAATGGTGTACGAGCTCATTTTGAATAAAATCAAACAAAGAACTTCTGCTTGGCAAATTAGGAAGTAAAATCATATAATTGTTCTAGAATTGGCACACACTAACTGGGGGCTTGTATACAATGTCGTTGATAGGTGAAGAACGGAAGGATTACATTCTCAACCAGCTTAATCTGGAAGGCAAAGTAAAGACGAATGATTTGGTAGACAATTTAAATGTTTCTTCCGAAACGGTTCGGCGGTACTTGGAAGAGCTTGAAGATGAAAATAAACTGAAACGTGTCTACGGCGGCGCGGTCAAAATTAACTTATCCCGCGAGGAACCGTCGCAGCTCAAAAGAGAAGTGCTGCATGCCGAGGCGAAACGGATGATTGGCAGAGCGGCAGCTCAACTGGTAGAGGATAATGACGTTATCTTCATTGATGATGGAACGACGACCCTGCATACCATTGATTATTTGCTGAACAAAAAGAACCTTACGGTTTTGACCATATCTATTCCGGCACTATATTTACTGATTGATTATAAGAACAAGGAACTGTTTTCAGGGGATATTTATTTCCTGGGGGGCAAAGTGAATGCTCTGCATTCTCGTGTTGCTGGTTCCATGGCCGAGCAGATGGTAGAGCATTTTTATGCGGATAAAGCTTTTCTCTCCGTCGATGGCATGATGATAGGTAGAGGGATTACTGGCTTTGATGAGGGGAAAGGGCGCATGACGCAGCAATTCATGAAACATGCGAAGCAAAACATCGTGCTCTCGGATCAGTCGAAATTTGGGCTTGTGCAATTTTATAAGATTGCTGATCTCAAGGAAATCGACATCATTGTGAGCGATGTCCCTGTGCCCAAAGAGTGGGAAGCTAATCTGGCGGCTAAGAATGTGACTTGGATCACGGCAAATTAACAATTGGTTGTGAAAAGGATGCGGCTGTTGCCGGATTCTTTTTTTTAGAGCTCTGTCATATAGATGATTAATTTGTCATCAAAAAGAAATATAGAATTCATCTCCAGTTAACAAAACTTTCGTATAATAAAACTCGACCCCCTTTAAAATAGAATTACTTTTAGACCTGCGGCCCGTTGCCGTGGGTCTCTTTTTTTGCAAAGAGGACAAGGTAGCTGCCGGAGGGGAAAAAGAACCTCACAAACCACTTAGGCAAGTGGAATTGGAGGCTCTTTTACACTTTATATATGTCTGAAAGGGAACTGAGATCCGCTATATGTGGGTCAACAGGGGAAATTGGCAGCGAGAGAGAACTACAGTACGTTATTTGTTCAAAGAAACACGTTTCAATGAGAAACGTAAGCAAATAGCGTACCGTAGTTCCGTTTGAACTGCAAATCGACCATTTTCAAGCAAATAGCGTATCCTAGTTCCGTCTCACGCTCAAAAGCTAAGCCGACTCGCTTATTTCTTCACGGCATCTGTAAGAACGAATTTGTCATTCACTTTTTTCGTTGTATAAGTGACGCCATCTTTGGTTGTAAAAGCCACTTGATCTTTGGTATTCGCGGCATCAAAAGTGATGTCTTGTTTCTGGGTGTTTAGCAAATTCCCAGGGAAGAACGGCGCTGTATTCGTGATGATAGCTCCGTCTGCTTTCTGATCGGTCAAGTAATGGGTCGCTACTTTATCGGCCAATGCCGCATCGAAATAGCTGGACAGGAATTTGACGGCTTTCTCTTTGCTGTCCGCAGCTACTGGGTTAAGAATCAGCTTGCCGTCTTTGGATTTGGCTTCCGCGAAGAGGAAATCGATTTTCTCTTGCGAGATTCTTGCAGCAATATAGCCTTTCAAATTCAAAGCATCTTGACTCTCAGCCGTTGGTGTTGCTTGTGGCGCTGCCGTAGCGGCTGTTGCTGGTGTTGGGCTAGTTGCTGCTTGTTTCGGCTCGGAGGAGCATGCGGCTGCGGTTATCATCATGGAAAGCAGGATCACGCCTGCTGTCGTTTTTTTCAATGTCATAATAGTTGATCTCTCCTTGAATTCGTGTATTTATTTGTAAATATGACCAGATTTAGATATATATATCGACTAGCAAGACTTGAATATATCGCATATGAGCATTGAAATCAATGTTTTCAAAAAAAGTTCACATTCATGGAAGAGACTTCTGCATGTGCGGCAGAGGTCTATTTCGGTTTCGATTTGCTGGAAACGCAACAATTATTTTTTCGATTTTGTCGGGAATCCGACATTTTAACCTAGATTCATGTGATAATATATTTATAACGCATCGGAATACTCGACATTAGATTATATGATATGGGGAATTAACAAAAAGGGGATTCATCCTATGGAGCAATTCAATGAGCTTGCTGTTCTGCAAGAGAAAGATCCGAGCAAGGAAGTTATGATAGAGGCTTTTCGGAAACATGGGACGATGCAAAGCTACAAAAAAAATGAGTTTGTTTTTCAAGAAAATGATCAGCCGAGCGGTGCCTATTATGTGGATGCGGGTTTAATCAAAATCTCCCAATCCTCGGAAGAAGGACAAGGCATTACGTTGTTTCTTCGCTATGAGGGGGAAATCTTCGGAAATGCGGAAATTTTGACCCATATCCCACGGAAACGGTATGCCAGATGCTTGGTGGACAGCCAAATTATTACGCTCGATGCCCGCAAGTTTCTTGAGCTCGCTAAGGAGAACGCGGAGTTTGCCTACTCGGTTGCGGTTCTTGGCGCGCGGCGGCTTTTGCAAACGCAGAAAATGGTTGAAACCTTGATCTGCCGCCCTGTAGCATGGCGTTTGGCGTGGTTTCTCTTGCAGCTTGGCAAACCAACGGATCAAGGTTTGGAGATTCAAGTGCCGCTGAGCCATGAAGAAATCTCTTACGTCATCGGATGCAGCCGGCAAACCGTAACAGAAACGCTGAACAAATGGCGAGAACAAGCGCTCATTGATTACTCGAAAAAGAAAATCGTGATCCTTCGTCCGAATCAATTTTTCGCTAGTGTGTAGACATCGTCAGACAAGGAGGTGACCCATGATTGCGATCAACAAAGTGAGCAAAAGGTATATTCAGCGGAAGGGAAGCACCTATACAGCTTTGGACGAAGTTTCTTTGACTATACAAAAAGGGGAGTTCGTTTCCATCGTTGGCCCATCCGGATGCGGCAAATCAACTTTGCTGAATTTAATCGCCGGCTTCGAGCAGGCAAGCAGCGGAACGATTGAGGTGAATGGTCAGAAGCTGACTGGGCCGGGAGCCGATCGCATTGTTGTTTTCCAAGAGCACGGCTTGTTTCCGTGGTTGACGGTGCTGGATAATGTAGCCTTTGGCTTGAAGCAAAAGGGTTTAGCGAAGAAGGCGCGCTATGACCTCGCTCTGGAACAAATTAAAGCGGTGCATTTAAGTAAATTTGCGGATCGTTATCCTCATGAGCTCTCCGGGGGAATGAAACAAAGAGTAGCGATCGCCAGAGCGCTTGTGATGGATCCCGATATTCTTTTGATGGATGAGCCATTTGCAGCTTTGGATGAGCAAACGCGGATCATTTTACTCAAGGATTTGGAAGAAATTTGGCTGAAAACAGGGAAAACGATTCTGTTCATCACACATAACATTCGCGAAGCCGTCATGTTGTCGGATCGGGTCCTGGTTATGGCGACACAGCCAGGGAAGATCAAGAAGGAGTTCGCCGTGCAGGCGGCAAGACCTCATGAAATGGGCGATCCGCTGATACATGCGCTGGAAAACAAGATTATGGAAGCTCTGACCGACGAGCTCGAGAAGGTAGTCAGAGAGGAGCTTGGCTATGAATACAGCCTTAAGAAGAACGCTGTTTCTACTTCTTCTGCTGATCATATGGGAGTTGGGATTTAGAATATTTCAGTGGGGCTGGAAATTCCCTTCACCGCTGCAAACAGTGGAAGCCTTCTATGATGGATTGACACAGGGGCATCTCCTCGGCGCGATAGGAGCGAGCCTTCGCCGCCTGCTCATATCCTTTGCGATTTCGATCGGCATAGGCACAGTACTTGGCTATCTTTTCGCACGTTATCGGTATCTGGACGAGACTTTCGGCTTTGTGGTTGTTGCGCTTCAAACCGTTCCGAGCATTGCTTGGCTGCCATTTGCCATCATCTGGTTCGGGCTGAGTGATACGGCGGTTATCTTCATAACGACGATTGGCGCAACTTGGACGATGTCGATGGCCAGCCGAACGGGGATCATGAATATTTCACCGATTCACCTGCGGGCAGCGCAAATGCTGGGAACAGGCAGCGGCTACCGGTTATTTTTTCAAGTGCAGCTGCCGGCGGCATTTCCACACTGGATCACAGGCATTCGTGTCGCCTGGGCTTTCGCTTGGCGGGCTCTTGTCGCCGGAGAGCTAATCGCCAAAGGCGTCGGCTTGGGACAGATGCTTCAGGACGGACGCGGCTTAGGAGACACGGCTACGATTCTGTGCGTTGTCATTATTATTGCGGTCATTGGGACGATTTCAGACCATTTTTGCTTTAAACAGTTGGAGGATCGGATTGTCCTTCGCTTTCAGTTAAAGAAATAATCAGAATGGCATTTAAGGGGGATTTGAGATGAAAAGATGGGGTTGGGTCATGAGTTTGGCCATCATTAGCGGATTGGTTTTATCGGCTTGCGGACAAAGCAAAGAAGCTGCATCTTTGGGTGCGGCCAGTATAACGGTGAAAATCGGGATTTTGAAAAATGTGACGCATGCGCCAGGGTTTATCGCGTTGCAAAATAACTACTTCCAGCAAGCATTTGGTGCAAATGCCAAAATAGAAGTTACCTCTTTTGATAATGGGGCTGATTTTGCAACAGCGATGGCGACGGATCAGCTTGATCTTGGGTACGTAGGTCCGGGGCCGGTTATCAATCAATATTTGAAAAGCAAAAATATCCGAGTAATTTCTGGTGTGAACAACGGCGGAGCAGTTTTGGTCGCGAGGAAGGATGCTGGCATCCGAACCGTGAAGGACCTCGTCGGCAAAACGGTTGCTGTTGCGGCTAAAGGCGGTACCCCGGATCTCTCGCTTCGTTCGCTGCTTCAGCAAGAAGGCTTGAAGGTTTCCACCGATGCCTCCGGCGTGCAAATTGTAACACGTGCTCCCGCAGACACCTTGGTGGCGATTCGCCAGAAAGAAGTGGATGCTACGTTAATTGCCGAGCCGTGGGGCACGCAAATCATTCAAGAAGGAACGGGAACGATTCTGGTGGATTGGAATAAAATCCCGCCGAAGGATGGCAATTATCCGCTAACGATTCTCGTTGCCAATGATAAATTTCTGAAAGATCATCGTGATCTCGCGAAGAAGGCTGTGAAAGCCAACAAGCAAGGGATTGATTTCATTCAGCAAAATCCGGACAAAGCCTATGAATTAATCAGCAGCGAATTGAAGGTTTTGACAGGGAAAGGAATGGAGCCAGCGCTGATCAAAGCAGCCATTGATCATTTGAAGCTTACCCAGGATATCACGTTGGCAGATATTAATGAGCAAGCGAAGATCTCTTTTGATGCCGGCTATTTGAAAGTAAAAGCGGAGGAACTGGATTTCAGCAAATTCCTGGACACCTCGCTCTTGGATGAAGTGAAGAAAGAAAAATAAGGAAAGACAAATAATCGATCTGAACGAAGGAGGCTTTTCCCTTGTATTTACAACCACAAGAAAACCTTTTGCCTGATTTTCATGAGCATATCAAAGCCGTGATACTTGGTACGGGTACACCGAGAGCCTTTTATGGAAGGGCCAAAGCTGGCGTCGCGATTCTTGCCGGAGATAAGACGTTTCTCTTCGATTGCGGCGGTGCGACGGTAGATCAATTGATTAAAGCGGGGATCATGCCGCAGCGCATTTCTGATGTATTCTTCACCCATCATCACAGTGATCATAATTCCGGGTTTTTTGATGTGTTTATTACAAGCTGGCGTACACATGTTATCGCGGATCGTGTTTTTGAGGGGCGTAAAGGACCTATGAACGTATATGGACCCCAAACGACGAAAGCGATTATAGGTAAAATGAGGGATTCCTTTGACTTTGATGTGAACCTTCGAGTGAATTACAATTTCTCCGCCGAAGACGGGCAGGATATTCACTATCACGAAAGCAATGAGGGCATCGTCTATGAGCGGGACGGCGTGAAAATAACAGCTTTCGAAGTGGATCATCGACCTGTGTATCCTGCCATCGCTTATAAAATAGAATACAACGGCAAGTCCGTTGTTATTTCAGGAGATACCATTCCCGTTGATAATATGGTCACACATAGCCGTGGCATTGACTTGCTGATCCATGAATCTTACAACAAGTCATGGCTCGACACGCTGATCGCCAAGTTCCCTGAGCAAAAGGTCGGTCTCTCCAATCCGGCCAAGTATCACTCGACCACGCTGGAGGTAGCCGAGATAGCCCGGAAGGCTGGCATCGCTCATCTGGTGCTGACCCACCATATTCCCGCCCCAGCCGCGAATGAAGAAGCGGAGGCGGCTTACACGGAAGGGATGAGTGACATCTATAAAGGTCCGATCACCATGGCCAGAGATTTAATGGCGTTTGATCTTTAACGCAGAAGCTGACGGATAGATTTCTCAATCGTTTCATTATCCATGCTTGCACCCATTTCAAAGATGCTGCGGATATATCCGTTTTGATCAATCAGAAACAAGGATTTGATCGAATGAGCAAATTGCCCATCCTTTTGCTTAACAGCCATGATGCCGTAATCATTGGTAGTTTGCAGAACCTGCTGCTCGCTCCCTCTCAGCAATTGCCATCCAGCTCCTTGATCAATGCCCAGCGCCTTAGCGTATTTGTCCAGAGCTTCCGGTGTATCGCGCAGCGGATCGAAAGTGATGCTTAGAAATTCAACCTTATCTCCGAATATCTTTTTTCCCTTGAGGTTATTTTGCATCAAAACCATGTTGGAAGTCGTCGCCGGGCAAATATCGACGCAATTGCCGAAAAAGAACTCTACGATTCTTACTTTTCCGCTAGAGTCGCTTAATTGAACGGGTTCCCCCTTTAAGTTCTGGAGAGTAAACTCCGGAGCTTTTTTGATCATGGGCAGGGAAGCCGTATCTTGTCGATACCATAGGACCAAGGATAGACCTACAAGAGCGAGTAAGGCGATAGCTGCGTAGCGGTAAACCATTTTTCTGGTATGTGTTTGTACGGACACCCTCATTAACCCCCTTAATTGGCTGAAATCTGGAATTGCTTGTTGGGCATTGCATGGAAGCCAGAGGCCGTTGTATGAGCAGTTACATTGTAGGTGCCGGCTGTTGGGAACTTCCTTTCTACCACATACACACCTGCTTCTTTTTTGGCTGCCTTGACCTTGATATGGTCGCTGGTCTGGTCGTCTTTCCATATTTCAAAAGTTATTTCACTTACCTTTTTGACCCTCTTTCCATCCTGAGAAATGGTAGCTTGCAGCGTCACCAATTCGTCAGTTTTTGGTAAATCAGGATTTACTTGCAGATCGACGTCGATCATTTTCATATCGCTAGGATTCATCGCCATGTCATCCATACTGGAGCTTTGGCATGCCGTCAATAGCAAGAGTCCTGCTAGAACAAGCCCTGCTGATGCTTTCTTCATCATGTCCTCACTTTCATTTTTCCTGTTTTACTTGTCTCTCTGGTTGCCATTATACCTGCTTGGAAGAAAGATGCCATGACTAGAAAGGGCTATTTCATGCACCGATGTCGAAGAGATGTCACGAAATACTCCCCAAATAAAGCAATAATAGCTCTTCTGAGTCATTTTGAAATCTGAATTATTGCGTATAGTTAGAAGGGAGTTGAGTTTTAATAAGGAGGCCGACGGATGAGCCAGCCCTTCCGTATTCTGATTGTTGATGACCACTCCCACGCCCGGGAAGGCATTCGGGCCATTTTGAAAAATGACCCTTCGTTTGAGATTGTGGCAGAAGGCAAGAACGGTGTAGAAGCGATGATCCTCATGGAGGAATGGATGCCCGATTTAATTTTGATGGACATCCATATGCCCAAAATGGACGGTTTGGAAGCAACCAAACAAATTAAAGAGAAGTATCCCTATGTGAAAATCGTGATGATCACGGTGTCCGACGATATTACCAACTTGTTCGAGGCGATTAAGAAAGGCGCGCAAGGTTACCTTCTCAAAAATCTAAGCGCAGATTCCTGGCATGAATATTTAAAAGCTGTTGCTGTGGACGAGGCTCCCATGTCCCGTGAGCTGGCTTTGCGGTTTCTTCAGGAATTTTCGCACAAAGAGAAGCAGGCTGTTCCTGTGAACACTTCGATCACGGCAAGAGAAAATGAGATTTTGAAATGGGTGGCAAGCGGCAAGTCCAATCGTGAAATTTCTGAAGGGCTGTCGATTTCGGAGCATACCGTGAAAAATCACTTGAAAAATATGATGCAGAAGCTAAGCATGGATAATCGGGTTCAGCTTACCCGTTATGTGTATGAGCAAGGATGGATGTCAGATAGAGCTAGATAGGGACTGTAAGGGGGCTGTATGAGTATGAAAATGAAACTGAATGGGGCAGCAGGTTTGTTGGTTCTGCTTTTAGCTTTGCTGTCTGGGTGCGAGACTGCAACCAAGGCGCCTAAACCGGGAGAAGATCAAGCAGCTTCAAGCCCTGCGATAAGTGCAAACAAGCCGGAAGCGTTGTACAAGAGCAATTGCATGACCTGCCATGGCGGCAATTTGCAAGGGAAAATTGGACCTTCGCTGGCAAAGGTCGGCGGAATACGGAGCCAAGAGCAGATTGCGGACAAGATTCAGAATGGGAAAGGCGGCATGCCTGCCTTTAAATCCATTTTGCAGGAAGAGGACATAAAGAGCTTATCGGCATGGCTGGCGGACAAGAAATAGAATTTGCACGAGTCAAGATCAAGTGCTGAAATTCATCTGAAATGGACAGTGGAAGCTCAGGTGTGGATTGCGAAACCGTGACTAGTCCAGAGCGGATTGCGAAACCATGACTAGTATGGCGAAAAGGAACTGTGGTCCGCTAATTGGCGGAGAACGGGGTAAAAGCAGCATGAGAGGGAACTGGGGTACGCTATTTCGGCAAAAAGTGGTGATTCTGAGCGGAAAATGCTGAATTAGCGGATCGTAGTTCCGTTTGGAGTGAGATTAGGCGGTTTTCAGCCATATAGCGGATCACAGTTCCCTTTGGGACTAGGTAATGACACCGTAAGTTGTGGATGACCAAGCTGAGCGGATTGCGAAACCGTGACTAGTATGGCGAAAAGGAACTGTGGTCCGCTAATTGGCGGAAAACAGGGTAAAAGCAGCATGAGAGGGAACTGTGGTCCGCTATTTAGGCGAAAAGCGTTGATTCTGAGCGGAAAATGCTCAATTAGCGGATCGTAGTTCACTTTGGAGTGAGATTAGGCGGTTTTCAGCCATATAGCGGATCACAGTTCCCTTTGGGACTAGCTAATGACACCGTAAGTGGTGGATGACCAAGATGAGCCGATTGCGAAACCATGACTAGTATGGCGAAAAGGAACTGTGGTCCGCTAATTGGCGGAAAACAGGGTAAAAGCAGCATGAGAGGGAACTGTGGTCCGCTATTTAGGCGAAAAGCGTTGATTCTGAGCGGAAAATG
>NZ_JABMKZ010000014.1 GCF_013204855.1 Paenibacillus alba
GCTTTTTTAACAATTCCACCTGAGACTCAAGGAGTTTAATTCTTGCTTCCTGTCTTGCAATGACTTCATCTTGCGTTAGTTCACGCTTTAGAGGACGTCCAGAAGCTTCCTTACGAGAGTCAGTTAATCCAATGATTCCGTCTTTTCCATATGCTTTTCTCCAACGCTTGGCACAATCTTTTACACGTTGAATTCCAATTACGTTTACATCAAACCCGTTAGCTTCAAAGATTTCTCTAGGGAGTTTACCTGCCATATATTGATCGATGAACAACTGCTTAAATTCATCCGCATAGGTTATTGCTTTATCACTTATTCTGATCACGTACTTATTCTTTGATAAGCTCATTTGGTCTTTTTCGCTAAAGACTTTCTTAGACATGGTGTAATCCCCTCCGGTGCTTACTCTAGTATACAAAAAAAAGTACCCACAGTCTGAACACTTTTTCAAAGTGTCCAGACTATGGGTACCAGTGTATGTTGGCGGGAGTCCAATTGTTTTGTTTTTATACGAATCTTACGCTTCTTCCTCTTGTTGAGGCGGATCAAGCCTAATCTCCGCAAGAAGGTCCTCAAGCTCTAAATCTAGGATCTGAATATCCAGATCATAAGGCGCAAATGGTTCGTCTGCGAAGCGCACAAGCTTTGATAAATAAAGCTCACTATCTTGAATTAATTTATTCAAATCAATTCCGAGTGAATCCCCGGGGTAAGGAGCCAGCTTCTCTAAACCAGCACTGAAGAGCTTGATAGAACCGCTCACATTACCATTCGCATGATGATAAAGGCCCACTGCAATCTGCAGCAGACCCTGATATAAAGGGCTTCGGCCTTCCTCGAGCCAAAGCTCTTCCATCACTTCATGACACTCGAAATAATCGCGCAGATCATTGAAATAATACAAGTACGCCACGTACAAACGATCGTAGCTTGCCATAACTTAGTTATGTTCCCCTTTGGCTCTGGAGATCGCTGCTTCAATATCGGATGACAAGGCGCTCAGCCCATCTTCCGTCTCCCAAATTTCATTAAATCTCAGCTGAAATTGTGCGGCTTCCCGAACCCGGTGATAGAAATAAAGCTCTTGGATGTTGTTGAGAACCTTATTCACCAAATTCGAGTTGTCTTCGAACATTTTCTGTGATTCAACAATCTCGCCGCGAATGCTGGACATTTCCTGGTCTAATAAATAAGCTGCTTCCGCCGCTTTGCTTAGACGCGCTCTAACGTCGGACGGCAGCTGCTCTTTATATTTATAATTCAACGAATGCTCAATCGTAGCCCAGAAATTCATGGCAAGCGTCCGAATTTGCACCTCGGCTAGAATTCGCTTCATCCCTAAAGCGGTTTGCACAGGATATTCGATAATAATATGAAAACTACGATAGCCGCTCGGCTTCTTGTTGGTCACATAGTCTTTCTCATAGACAACATTCATGTCCTGTCTACTGCGAATCAGCACAGCAAGACGCTCGATGTCTTCTACGAACTGACACATGATCCGGATGCCGGCAATGTCTTCAATCCCAGACTCCAGCTGATCCATTGGCACGTTTAAACGCTGCGCTTTCTCCAGCACACTAGATATTTTTTTGACACGTCCTGTTACGAATTCAATCGGAGCGTATTCTTCCCTGCTTTTAAGTTCGCCACGTAAGGTTTTGAACTTTACTTTCAATTCTTCCACTGCTTGTTCATACGGCAGGAGAAATTTTTTCCAGTCTCGTCCATCCATCCTTGTATCCTCCATTTCGAATGAAGTCAGTTCTGATCTGCACCGATTGCCTGGGAAATATGTGAGTACCCGTCCCTTTGTAATAGCTCTTGCAGACCTTTATTGAGTCTGTTCAGTAGGCCAGGACCTTCATAGATTAATCCGGTATAAACTTCAACTAAACTAGCGCCGGCTTTTATTTTGTCATAAGCATCCTGCGCAGTGAAAATTCCACCCGCTCCAATGATGGGAAGTTTGCCTTCTGTCAATTGATAGACGCGTTTAATGACTTCCGTTGAACGTTCAGTGAGAGGTCTCCCGCTTAAGCCGCCTGCTTGACCGCGATTTGTGTGCACAAGCCCGTCTCTGCTAAGTGTTGTGTTGGTCGCAATAATGCCAGAAATACCGCTGTCTTTAATCGCATGCACGGTTAATTCCAGCTCTGCATCGGTGAGATCAGGAGCAATTTTAACTAAAACAGGTTTACCTGTACCACCGCTTTTTTTCTGTTGAAGCTGCATTTCGGCTGTAACCGCATCAAGCAATCGCTTCAAATCATTCCCATGTTGTAAATTACGCAAATCCGGTGTATTTGGTGAGCTGATATTCACTACAAAGAAATCGCCATATGTATATAACTCCCGAATGCATGCCCGATAATCTTCTTCTGCTTGTTCATTCGGCGTTATTTTATTCTTGCCTATATTAATGGCTACCGGAATATCTCGTTTTCCTGTCTTCTGCAGGTTCCGTGCCATCTCATCTGTACCAACATTATTAAAACCCATACGGTTGATTAACGCCTTGTCTTCCGGAAGACGAAATAGCCGCGGCAGCTCATTGCCCGGTTGTGGCTTTGGTGTAATTGTTCCTACTTCCATGAAACCAAAACCAAGTTGTGAAAATCCCTTGACTGCCTTCGCATTTTTGTCTAACCCAGCGGCTAGCCCGATTGGATTAGCGAACTGCAAGCCCCATAAGTGCTGGGCCATCTTGGATGAAGGCGCTACGCCATACATCGATTTGAGCAATTGTTTTCCCCCGGGAAAACGACTTACGGCACTAAGGCCGTCAATGGTTAAATGATGTGCTTTTTCCGGATCCATTCGGAACAAAAGCGGTTTACCTAACTTCTTATACAGCATGTCCTATGCACTCCGTTCTGTAATGACTCTATCAGACAGTTTAGCTGACAATGTGCAATTATGCAATCCACTGTAAAGCTAAAACCCTTTTTTCAAACAAAAAATCCCCGCTCCATAAAGGTTGCAAGGGAATCCTATTTCAGGCTATACCGCCATTAGACTTCTGTACGCTGAAGCAGTCTCTCGAGATGCATCGTCAAGTAGCCGGTTTCGTCATCAGGCACTTCTAATTGCAGGGAATCGCTAAGCATTAGAGAGAGTACTTTGGCTTTGACATAAGTGTCCCCGTACTCTTCTTTTATTTTACCCAGTAAAGAATTTTGCAGCGTCTTTTTTTGCTTAACCCGCTCAATGACACCTTTCAAATGACTAATGAATCGCAAAGTTGAAAATGAATCATCGAAATTAAAGCCTAATTCTTTGGCAGATTCGATGGTCTGCGACACCACTCTGACGACAGCTAAAGAATCCGCTGCTTGCTCTTTTTTGCGAGCACTGTTGAAGTGCATCGTTAGGAACGCAATTTCATCCTCAGGCAATTTAACATCCAGATGCTCATTTAGAAAATCGACTGCTTTTTTGGCGACCTTGTATTCTTCCGGATACATATATCCTATTTCGTACGCAAATGGGTTCGTAATGAAAATCCCGCGTTTTTGGCGCTCCACAGCGAAATTGATGTGATCGACTAAGGAGGCATGAATCGTTTCCGAGAAGTCGCCTTCAAGCATGCTCTGCGCATAGGCGATGACTTCCTCCGTGATCCCGATAATCTTCACATCAACGGCATTTAGGATTTGCTCATAGTTCCTAAGCACTTCTGACGTATGCAGCAGAAACTCTTGTGTGATTTCGGCTTCATTAATAAGCATGCCCGGTGTTTTCTTGAACCCGATCCCTTTGCCGAAGGCAATCGAATTTTTCCCGGATGTCAAATGCGCCATCACGACATTATGCGATAGAACATGAATGATGGTTCTTTCAATCATAAGACACCTCCGCGTTCTTAGGCTTGTCCTGATTTGTCTTTATGTGAGCTGAGCATCGGTTTAATACTCTCACGAATTTGTTCGGATTCCGTACCAAATACAACATGCACATTACCGTTGCCAAGTCTGATGACGCCTATGGCGCCTAGCTCTTTGAGCTCGCTGTCCAGAACTAGGTGATCTTCTTTCACAAGCAGCCGCAGTCGTGTGATGCATGCATCTATGGAGAGTATGTTCGCCGCTCCGCCAATATGCCTTAAAATGCTGGTTGGACGATCCTCCTTTACTTTCAGCTTGCTTGTATCTGCCGCCTCTGTTTCTATTGCAGCCGTCTCCTCTTTGCCGGAGGCTTTGAGCGGGAAGAAATGCAAATAAATCCGAAAGGTCACATAGTAGAGGATGAAGTAGCCTACGCCAACAAGAAGAATCCAATAAGGTTTCGTAGATACATGCCAATTTAGAACAAAATCGATAAAGCCTGCCGAGAAACCAAAGCCCATTTTGACTTGAAGCATATTCATTAAAAACATAGAAAAGCCATTCAAAACGGCATGTATCACATACAATCCCGGTGCTACGAACATAAAAGCAAATTCAATGGGCTCCGTTATGCCTGTTAAGAAACTGGTTAATCCTGCACTGAGCATGACCGGAACGATCAATTGTCGATTAGCGGAAGAGGTGCTTCGAATAATAGCAAATGCTGCAGCAGGAAGACCGAACATAATGACGGGATAAAATCCTGTCATGAACATCCCGGCAGTTGGATCCCCTGCGAAAAAACGCGAGATATCGCCATGCACGATTTTCCCCGTCGCTGTCGTATAGTCCCCGATCTGAAACCAGGCAATGTTATTAATAATATGATGCAGACCTGTTGGAATCAGCAGTCGATTCATCACGCCGTAGATAAATACACCGATATTTCCGTTATCCACAATCCATAAACCGATGATACTGATGCCCTTCTGCACTGGGGGCCAGATATAGCCCATTAATACGCCTAGAAAAACCATAGCCAGCGATGTCAATAAAGGTACAAATCGCTTGCCACCAAAAAATCCGAGCGCCTTCGGTAGCCTAATATGCTGGAATCTGTTAAAGAACACGGCGGATATTCCACCAACAAGCATTCCGCCCAGTACCCCCATGTCCAGCCGATCTGCAGAATCTGTTCCCGTTTGGGAAAGCTGCAGGACATTGTTAAACACCAAGTAACCCACCGTTGCAGCTAATGCTGCAATTCCGTCTCCCGATGTTAGTCCGATGGCAATGCCAATCGCGAAGATTAAAGGCAGATTATCAAAGATAGCGCTTCCGCCTGACTCAAAAATGTGAGCCATATGCATCAGGAAGGGATCATCAAACGTCATTTTACCGATTCGCAATAAAATAGATGCCGCAGGCAGCACCGCAATCGGGATCATTAAGGAACGCCCAATTTTTTGCAATGTATACATTAGTCTCATGTTCATGTTCGTTCACCTTTAAGCCCACAAGTTTGGCCGTTTCTTGTTTGCTCTTGCCTATATCCCAATTATAGTAGAAAGAACACCCTCCTGAAAGGATAAAATCCTCTAGGATAAGGTGTTTTTTCTATGCTCTGCCATATATTGTTATTTCACAGCTCCAGCGGTAATCCCGGTTGCAATCTGGCGTTGGAAAATCATATATACGATCAAGGTTGGAACCGTTGTAATTAGAAGGCCGGCGAATAACGGGCCCCACTCTGTGCGATATTGCATTTCTGCCTGCATCACAGCAAGACCGATTGGCAACGTATACTTCGTTGGATCACTGTTAATCACAACACCCAGGAAATACTCGTTCCAGTTGTTCAGCATATTCGTAATCATAACCGTAATCAAACCCGGCTGTGACAAAGGCAGCATGACGCGGAAGAATGTTCCGTAGTGGGAAGTTCCGTCAATGATGGCTGCTTCTTCAATCTCTTTTGGCAATGACTTATAGAACCCGACGAGTAAGAAAATGCCGAAAGGAAGGTTCAGTGCCGCGTACACAAGGATTAATCCGATTAAGGAATCTGTCAAATGCAAATCACTCAATAAGAAGAAAAGTGGAATCAAGGCAAGTGCGAACGGTATCATCATGGAAGCAATGTAAATGGTATAAAGGAGTTTGCTTGCTTTGAAATCATACCTAGCTAAGATATATGCCGTCATCGCGGCCAGGATCATGCCAAGCAGGGTACTTCCAACCGTCACGACGATCGAATTCGTAAAATAAGTACTAAAGTTATATTTACTCCAAACATAGGAGAAGTTTTCCCAAAGCAGCGGGAATTTCGGTAAAGCCCATGGGGCATTTAAGAAAAATTGTTCATTATTCTTGAGTGCATCGAGCAATGTCCAAATCAATGGATACAGCACGGCTACGCTCCATATTAGAAGAATGATCCAAACAAGCAGTTTAGCTAACGGATTTTTGATGACCATACGATGGCTCCCCCTTCTTCAGTATCAGGTTCTTAGATGACCTTAATGCATTTCGATTGTTTCTTGGCGCATCACACGCTGCAGGATAAGCGTCGTTATCAGTGAGATGATGAGAATCAACACGCCGATGGCTGCTCCGTAACCGAAATGATATTGTTGAAATGCCATCCGATACAGGTAAGATCCCATTACTTGGGTCGTATTATCTGGCTGTCCGCCATTCGTCATCAACTGAACAATAACAAATGACCCGTTAAGTGTTGTTATCACGATATTGACAATAGAAACTTTGATTTGCTCCCAGATGAGCGGCATGGTGATATTGCGGAATTGCGACCATTGACCGGCTCCGTCTATATTAGCTGCCTCATAATAGGAAGCAGGAATATTCACGATTGCTGCAATCATCAAGATCATATAGAAACCAATACCTGCCCAAATGGTTGGAGGCAGCAGCATCCAGATCGTATGTTGCGTAAATCCTAGCCAAGTAATATCGACTTTTTGACTTGTAAAGAGTGACAAGAACGCGTTCAAGAATCCAATTTGCGGATTGTAGATGAAATTCCAAAGCACACCGATAACAACAACCGAGATAACATTTGGAATAAAGAAGATCGCTCGGAAGAAGCCGGATCCCTTGAGGTTGAAACGAGTTAATGCTACTGCGAAGAAAGTCGCCAAAATCATAATGCCAATGACTTTACCAGCAACTAGGAAATAGTCGTTCCCAATGGCTCTAAGAATAATAGGATCTTTAAATAATTCTACAAAGTTATCGAAGCCAATAAAGGTGCTATTCTCCGACATTCCTGACCAATCATAGAATGACTTCTGCAAAGCCTGTATAACAGGATAGATCGTAAATACACAGAAGAACAGAAAAGTCGGAATGATGAATGAAGCGATGAACAAATTCCGTTTCCACATTTTTGAGTTGGTCTTCATTCTATCCTCACCGTCCTATCATTAAAATGGCGGAGAACTCCTAAGGCTTTCACCTCGCTAGTTCTCCGCACTGCTTCATTCAATTATTATTTCTTTTGTTTCGCTACAACGTCTGTAACACGTTTAACCCACTCTTCAGGTTTAATCGTTCCGATTGTCAAAGCCACTGTCGCATCTTGCATAGCTTTGTCTACGTCAGCCGCGAAGGACACGGTAGGAACAACAACGGTATCAGGGGAAGACAAGAATTTCGCCGCATCTTTTACAAAGTTAGGAGCTTTGGAAGAACTGATGTCACCTTTGATGTTGGAAGGCGCACCGCTAAGCTCTGCCCACTGGGAAGCTTGTGTTTTGGAGAATACGAACTGCATGAACGCTTTCGCTGCGTCTTTGTTTTTCGCTTTTTTGGCAATAGCGAATGTCGAAGTTGACGTATTAGCTACCACTTTTCCACCTTTGTCTTGCGTGATGGATGGGATGAATCCGAAGTCGAAGCTAGCTGGAACGTCTTTCGCCATTTCGTTTGGCAGCCATAGACCGTTCGGGATGAAGGCATCTTTGTGTTGAAGAAATAAGGATTGGGAATCCGTGTGATTGATTTGTACGGATGCTTTATCGATGAATCCTTTGTCACGAAGTTGAACGATTTTGTCCAAACCTTTCAAGATTGCCGGGCTTTTCCAAGCATCTAGATTGTTCGCAGCCATATCTTGCAGCAATTTGTAGTCGTTGTTGTTCGCAGATACAATCGCTGGAAACAAGACAGAACCATTGATGTAGTACGGGTATTTACCTGTATGAATGAAAGGATTAATGCCAGCTGCTTTAATCGTATCGCTGACTTTCAAGAAATCTTCGAAATCTTTAGGCTCAGCCCAACCTTTGTCTTTGAACAAAGCTTTGTCATAGAAGATACCCCATGAACTCATAACGAATGGGATGTTGTAGATTTTGCCATCGTATTGCGGCGGTTGCTGCGCAAGCAGATCAAGAATTTTATCGCCGTCAACGTTTTTCGCATCTTTCAGCCAATCTGTCAAATCTTCAAGCTGACCGTCTGTCACCATTTGGCGATCGAACAACTCAGGTCCATCAATATATACGAAATCAGGTGGGTTACCAGCGATCCAACGGGGTTTCATTTGTTCGTTGATTTTGGGTCCCGCACTTTCTTTAATTTTCAAATCAGGATTTGCTGCTTGGAAATCAGCAATTACTTTTTTCCACCATTTGTCGCCATAACCGCCAACAAAGTACTGGATTTCAAAATCACCGGTTAATTTTTTGGCGCCAGTAGGTGTTGCAGTCGCTGCAGTTGTTGCTGCTGCCGTTGGCGCTGTTGTTGCTGCCGGTTTTGTTGTTTCTGTTGGTGTTGCTTTACCACAGCCTGCAGCTACAAGTACCATAGATGCAGCCAAGCCCATTGTTGACCATTTCTTCATATTCATGTGTTCATCTTCTCCCTTTTTTAATCTGATTGTTTGATCGTTATTTATGGAGTAGCGTATAACATTGGTTAAACTTGCCTTATGGTTTGAGCTACCAACCCCTTTCATCATTTAAAAATATGAAAAATAAAAAGGGCATAGTTATAGAAGAAAGTGTTGCTTTCCTTCTAATAACTAATGCCCTTACGGTAACATGTTATTAAAACTGACATATTAAATTGTTTTACATTAACTGTGTGATTAAATCTTACAATAAAATGACATGGTCGTCAATACACTTTTTTTTTATTTTCTTTAACCATTCATATTCTATGAAGCACACTACTTATGCTATGATAGATCATATCTTTTAATCCTAGGAAAAGGGTGATTCTTATGTCCAAACGCAAACCAATTACGGTGAATCGCAAAGCCAAAGACGAAGTAAACAAGAAAGCAATCATTTGGACCGGATCCATTTTTCTTGTTGTCATCATCGCCATGGCGTTACTGCTCATTTTGAACAAATGACGTAGTCATAAATGATTGAATTCATCATATTTCGAATTGTAATCGCTTTCTGTTTTCTTGTCAAGAGATTACTTTTAAGCAGTTTAAGACTTTCATACAGAAGCCGTCCGCAAACAATCCGGACGGCTTCTGCCTGTTTGCCCTAAAATCAATCCAGCCATTTATACTTCTTGCCTGGATTGTCATCCTTCGTTTGCAAAGGAAGCGTGAAAGACTGATCCGGTTTGCCTCTACCGGCGCCTGTTCCAGCCCCCCCTCCACCCGGACTGCTGCTTCCCTCCGATTCCGGCGGCAATATCCCTTTGCCAATCGTTACTTTCGTTTCGTGAGGAACCATGTTATACAACTCTTCAACATCAGCTTGCAGCATACGAACACAGCCATGCGACTCATCTCCGCCAATACTGGACGGTTTATTCGTTCCGTGGATGGCATACAGCGTATCCGACAAGGTCATTCCACGGCTGCCGAATTCCCCATTGGATCTCCCATTCGGATTCCGGACCTTCTCGCTAATAACAAACTCACCTAGCGGTGTCTTTTCGGCTCCTAATCCAACCGGATATTTGCGTATAATAATGTTCCCGCTCACAAGCGCCAATTGATGTTTATCCGTATCAATCAAGATGCTGAGCGGTTCACGAAGCGGATCAGCCGATGACTTCGGTTGTATATTGGTGCTCGACGTAGGTTCTTTGGTCGTTTGTTGAGGTGTGTCCTTTGTATCCGTTGATGGTTTCGCATCCAGTGGTTTCCCAGCCTTCGCACTTTCATTCAATCTATTAACAACTTGTGGAAATATTTCTTGCATCTCAGGCGTCAGTCCGGGCAACAAGTTATCCGGGTATGGCTTGGTTAATTGCTCGGGCTTCTCAGGCATAGCCCCGGTTTTCTTCTGATACGCTTGCACGGCGCTTTGGAGAACGATCGCTTGTTCACGATCTCTCATCCAGGACGTGATAACCGGAGTCAATGCCGTACTATCCGCAACCTGACAGGAGCAAATCTGAGACTGATAATACTTAAGCTCAGCTGATTTCCCGCCTTCGGCTTGAGACTCCACGCCGATGAGAGGCTTCACGAATCGATTCCATTCCCGCCATTTGCCATCAGCACTTGATGGAGCTTCCATAATCACGGACTCCCCCGTACCAGTACCAGCTAAACCAAGCACCTGTTGCAATTTCCTTCCCCAATCTCCTTCAGAGAGATACAGTTTCACACCATCAGAACTAACGGCCTCAACAGGTACAGAACCTGAATTGGAGGTCTTAGCCGGAGCAGCGTCGCCGCTTTTACTTGGACCAGCGGAAATATCCTTACCATCCCCTTTGGCCAAATCCATCCCGGCTGGCACGGCTAACAAAAGCAGAAGCACCAAGACAGGCAGCCATTTCCCTTTCCCGCTCGCTTTGCGCTTAACAGAAGACGCCTCTGCCTCCTTCTGAGACGCCGGAGATGGATAAGAGGGCAGCGGGCCTTCTATCGATATTTTTTGACGCTCAAACGCCTCATAAATCTCCCCAGCTTGTGCAAAACAGTATGCGGCTTTGCCTTCTTTTCCTTGCGCTGCATATTCTCTCCCCAACAAGTACCAAGCCATTTTATGATCAGGATGTTCCTTAACATATTTTTTGAGATACAGAGGATCTTCGATCGGATTGTGTTGGAAAAATCGTTCCAACTGATCATTGCGATTATTCTCTTTCAAGTCAGAAACCTCCTATCGCCGATTTGGGACTCTCTTTGCTTTATCGGCAAATCCGGCCTGGAGATGAAGTTGAAAAAAAAGACGAGCTTCGGCAAGAAAATTCCCCTTGTCTAGCTCGTCTATACATATAGGTATTACTTCACATAGGATTTCGTGCGTAGAATAGCCGTTTGATGCGGTGCATCCCACTGAACATCCAAGCCAATCTGCTCTGCGAAGAAACGAATCGGCACGTAAGTATGGTCTTGTTTCACATAAGGAGAAGCATCCGTCGCCTGCTTCACATCCGCTTGCCCCGCCGTTTTGCGAACAACACCTGTTTGTCCAATTGTAAGCTCAACCGTCACATCGCCTTTGGTAAGCTGAACGATGGATTTCCCATCTTGCTGGATGTATTTCACCTCGTAGCCGAATGTTTCGCTGATGGCTCGTACAGGAACCATCGTACGGCCTTCCTGAATCTCAGGCTGCGCATCGAAGGTAATCACCTTGGAACCACTCACAACCTTCACTTGCTGATCATTCCCTATGCTTGCAGGCAAATGGTAGGGAGCAATT
The DNA here is from genome assembly GCF_013204855.1 of Paenibacillus alba. Taxonomy (GTDB): domain Bacteria; phylum Bacillota; class Bacilli; order Paenibacillales; family NBRC-103111; genus Paenibacillus_E; species Paenibacillus_E alba. The sequence continues at coordinate 11,480 of NZ_JABMKZ010000014.1, forward strand.
TTGCGAATTTTGTTATTCGATGCGTCAGCGACAACCATATTTCCTTGCGCCGTCACAAAGATATCACTTGGATTATAAAACTCTGCCGCCCGCTCCACACCATCCGCTTCGCCTGTTGTTATCGTTCCGGCAATCGTAGTTACCTTCCCGTTTAACAAATACCGAATCGCATGATTCAAGCTGTCAGCAATAAGGAGACCACCTTCCGAGGTATAGGCGAGTCCTTTCGGGAAATCGAACTTAGCCTTGAGCGCATCGCCATCTGCATAGTCGCCGCCTGCATAAAGCTCATTTTTCCCATACATAGCGCCACCTGTTGTCGGTGTAGAGCCTGCTACCGTGCTGACCGTACCCGCTTTAAGGTCAATATAACGAATCCGTTGGTTCCCCGTATCACTCACATACAAATTTCCTTTGGCATCAAGAACAATACCAGATGGTTCGTTGAACTTCGCAGATGATAAGCTGCCGTCTGCATAGTCTCCTGCGAAAGACGCTTTGCCAGGGCGAATTTCGATCGCACGAGTTGTCCCAGCCGTAAGTGTCGAAACAGTGCCATCTACAGTAATTTTACGAATGACATGATTGAGAGAATCTGCGACATAGACGGTCCCATCTTCAGCAACGGCTACATCTGTCGGATGATTGAAAAAAGCTGCCGCGCCTTTGCCGTCTTTGTTCCCCTGCACACCATTGCCAGCTAAAGTGGTCACTTGCCCATTGACATCAATTTTGCGAATGGCATTATTGCCAGAATCCGCGACATAGACATTCCCTTTCGCATCAACCGCAAGTCCGGAAGGTTCATTAAAAAAGGCTTCTGATGATTTGCCATCCAGCAGTCCCCCTGTTGGAAAACCTTGGATATTCGTTGTGACGACCAATTCAGGACCTGCAAATGTAGTTACATTGCCATCCGAAATTTTACGAATTAAATGATTGCGTGTATCTGCGACCAAAATACTGCCGTCTGGAAGTTGTGCAACGCTTCCTGGCGCGCGGAATGCAGCGCTCAGCGCGGCGCCGTTATGATCTGCGAAATCGCCAATTCCCGCGAATGTCGACACATCCGCCAAGATTTGGCCATTGCTTGCGAGTAAAGCATCAGCAGATAAACCTGCTGCCATCGCGGATGAGCCACCAAGCAAAGTAGCCGCCACAACGGATGAAACAAATAGATGTTTTAAGGGTTTCATTGGTTTCTCCTTTTAACTTTCTTCCATATTCACAAAGAATGAACGAGTGCTTAAACCCCACCATTTAAGGGAACAGACACTTTATTGATTTCTGGAATAGTTATCTCTTGAACCGTGTTATTGTCGGTTTTATGAACAATAATAATTTTACCTACGCGTACGTTAACTAAATCGCCCTCACCCTGGAAGGGGATTGTCACTAAATTTTTCAAACCAGACACGGGAATGTTCAGGGCACTACCGAAATTCGTAACCGAATAAATGAGCTCTTTTTCTGAGCCGCCTACATACTCACGAACGTTATCAGTACTATTAGCAGAATCGAAGATAGCTTTCGACGTTAGACCCTTATTAACCGCATAACCGATAGATGGGCTATACAGCAAATGAACCTCAACCGCATATATGGACTTATCACCTGTAAAATCACTTAATTTAATACCTAAGTCAAAAGTATTGCTGCCCGTTTTATCAGTCGTTAAGCTTACTTTAGGTATAACTACTGGTTGAGTCGGGGGATTCGGGTCACTTGGGCCGCCACTTGAATCATTAGGACTATTCCCGTTCCCTGTCGTTGTTTCAGGGGTAGTTTTATTGTCCTCCTTCAATTTATTCGCTGCATCCGCTTGTGCTTTCGCTTCAGCTGCTTTATTGGCTGCTGCTATTTTCGCCTTTTCTTCTTCTAGCGCTTTAAGCGCGGCAGCCAGTTTCTGTTTAAGAGCTTCCTGTTTCTTCGCTTCTTCTTGTTTCTTTTTAAGTTGCTCCGCTTTCAGCTTTTCCAGCGCAGCTTGCTTTTGCTTCTCTTTTTCCGCATCCACACCTGCTGTTTTATCCAGATCTTTGACTTTCGTCAAATCGAGCTTTTTGTTTTGATCCGTAATCTTTTTATTGGCTTCGTCAATCAGTTTGTTCATCGTTTCTTTATCGATCTTGTTGCCTGCAATTGCTTGCTTCGCGATATTTCCAATCAAATTATCTAAATTTTGCTTCACTTTATCGAGCTCAGCCTGATCTTTAATCGTTAAAGAACTGTTATCGATCTTGCCATCGGCAATTTCCTTAGCTTTTTTGGCAATAAACGCTTCGTTTTCTTTATCAATTTCAGCTTTGTTCCTAATTAATTCTTGAATAACCTCAGGTGAAGCTTCTTTAATAAATTGTTCCACATCAATGAACGCCACTTTTAAAGACAAATCATTCGTTTCATCACGGGAATCCAAAGTAATTTGTTGCGTCGGATACAAATAAGTAATCGATGACGATTGCGTTGAATCCGGACTATTCGTCACCGTGGATGCGGAGACCTTCCCTGCACCAACGGCCATTTTGATTTCCCCTGTAATCGGATCAACGCCTATGTAAAATTGTGTTCCACGTACCCCCATGACAGCCGTTGGTGTCTCAACTTCAAATTCATCATCTGACCCAGCTAAGGATTTGACCTTAACCCACATGGAGCCAGCCCAAACTTTAAGCTTGGATTTCTTGTTCCCGTCTGACGTACTGAGATCAGATACATTAACCTCTGAATTTGAACCTAGCGTAACATCGGAATCGCCATTGCTTAAATTCAAAGTTACACTGGAACCACTGCCTGTATAGACGGTATCCCCTTGGTTTAAACTCATGCTCTCATAGGCATCATAGGTTTTGGAACCTCCGCCCTTTTTGATCGTTACATCGCCGGACAAGGAAGCTACAACAGCTACGCGAACCGTTTTGGCATCGACGGGCTTGACAAGCAAAGCTGAAATCAAACTAAACACTAAACAAAAACTTAAGAATAAGGCCGAAAATGATTTCTTAGATATTCCCACACAGAATTCCTCCCCAGTATTCATTCGTTACAGATGTCCGATGACTTCATAAACAGCAACCGGTTTTTCTTTCCCTTTTACTTTAATTTCGCCAATGGATTCAATCTCAAAAAGGTCTTTAACCCTTTCATACGTCTGCTCGCTGATTAAAATCTGCCCTGGCTTCGCATTGGATTCCAGGCGTGCCGACAAGTTGACGGTATCCCCAATAGCGGTGTAATCCAGCCTCAAATCCTCAGAACCGATATTTCCGACGACAGCAGGACCACTGTTGATGCCCAGACCAAACTTCACGCCGATCCCATATTTCGCGATCAATTTCTGTTCCAGAACATTCGCTTGCGATTTCATTTCAATCGCGGCGCGAACGGCCATTTCCGGATGATTCTCATATTCAATTGGAGCGCCGAACATCGCCATAACGCCATCACCGATGAATTTATCCAATGTTCCATTGAATTTAAAAATCGCTTTCGTACACACATCCAGATATTCATTCAAAACCTGAATCACTTGCTCGGGCTCCAGCTTTTCTGACATTGGCGTAAACCCGCGAATATCTACGAAAATAAGGGAGATATCCTTGCGGCTTCCGCCAAGCTTTACATCTTCACCGGACTGGAGCAGCTCATCAACAACGGTTTTGGATACAAATCTGCCGAAAATGCCTGTTACACGATTGCGCTCTTTGCGTTCGTCCAAATAGTGGCTTACCAACGACCAAATGTAGATGGTTACCAGTGCAAACTGCGGATAAACGAGCGGAAGGAAGATCGATCCGGCCGTATAGCAAAGCAGCCACACCCCGCCATAAAGCACTAGCATCCCTAAGAAAATAAAGAGGGCAGTTTTGCCTTTGAATCTCTCGAATAAGAAAATCGCTAGTAGAGAGATAAGCAAAATGATGCCAACACCAAGAGGCTTGCTTGCATCCTTATAAAATTTGCTTTCCAGTATAGTTTGGATCATATTCGCATGAATTTCGATACCGAACATCTTGACTGAGCTAATCGGCGTTGGGTATTCATCCTGCATCGCGGTGACGAAGGGACCAACCAATACGATACTGCCTTGCAGCGGCAGCGGTTTCTTGCTATTCATCACGTCAACGAACGAAAGCAGCTCGTAACCTGTTGTTGCATCCACTTTTTGTCTCGGCAATGTGAAGAATTCTGTTGTCACTTGATTTTTCTCATTGGTCGGCAGCACGATATCGCCGCTTTTCCATTGTCCTGTCGCGGCATCTCGTTTCACTTTGTTCTTGTCGTCAAGAACGAGATTCGCAAGCGCAACACTAAAGGCAGGTATGTAGGCACCATTCTCGTCAGGCAATCCAACAGGCAGTTTACGGGCCTTTCCGTCCTTATCCACAAACACATTAATATGTGCCATTTGTTGCCTATTGGTTGTTAACGATGGCGTGGGGTAGTCAACTTTCTCAGGAATGAGATCGCCTGCTTGCTGTTGCTTGGAGGGATAGTTAATTTGAACGGGCATGATGACATTGTAGTATTTGGCCAAAACATCAGCTAAAGCCTTATCATCGGCGGGGTTTTTCGAAGGTTCAGCCAAAACAACGTCTATGCCGATAGCGGCAGCGCCGGATTCCTCCAGCTTCTCGATCAATTGCGCGTAGGTTGTTCGATCCCAAGGAAACTTTCCAATTGCTTTTAATGATTTTTCATCAATTTTCACAATTTTGATACGGTCCTCAGGCTGGCGTTCGTCAATTGATTTCGCTTTACGCAAACTATCTTGAAGCGGACCTTCGACAAAATAAAATAAACCACTCGAGTTTACGGTGTAGAAATATGTCGACAACAGCATTAAAACTAGTCCTGCTGCCAAAGTCTGAATCCACTTCTTCTTACCCATAAGATCCTCCCTTATGATTTCTAGTTTCATTGTAAGATGAGCGGTAGGAAATGGCAATGAATTGTTACAAATTAATCCGAAATACAACAAAAAAAGGACCCCATTCCTTAGACAGGAATCGAGCCCTTTCGACATTCTGTGAATTCATCTCACAAAATTCAGGTTTTTATGATTAGCTAAAAGGTGCATCTGCAACTTTGATGGAATCTGTTGGACAGCCATCTTGTGCATCCTGCAGATCATCGAACAGATCCTCAGGGATTTCAGTAACCCCTTTGTTACCGTCTCCATCAAAAATCACTTCCGCCAAACCTTCATCATCGTAATCATAGATGTCTGGAGCTGTAGCTCCGCAAGCGCCGCAAGCGATGCAAGTATCTTTATCAACAAATGTATACTTTGCCATGATTTCTACTCCTCCTCAAATTATCCTCATTGTAAAATATAATATAAATGCGGACAAAGTTCAAACCTTAAAATAGATTACTCTTAAAATAATGTTCAATGAAAGCTGCAACAGAAGGGATATCATTTAAATCCAGACAACGATACTCCGGAAAAGCAGTCTTCCGGACATCCATATCCGTCGCAATAGCAATCGGCCGCGGTTCAAGCTGCTGAACAATTTCGCTTTGTTCTATTGTACGGAATACGGCAATCTTTGGATGCTTTTCCTTCTTGAAACCTTCAATAAAAATATAATCGTAATGAGCATATGCCAATAACTGCTCTTGTAAACTTACATTACCCTTCTTCTCATAGATATGAATCATATCGGGAGATAGTGTCATAACCGCATCTGCACCTGATTCTGCGAAAATCGCCGAATCTGCTCCCGGCACTTCTTTATAATGTCCATGAGCATCATGTTTCATTACGGCAACTCGGCAGCCTCGCAGCTTCATTTGAACAACGAGCTTGGCAATCAGGGTTGTTTTTCCACTATTTGAATAACCAGCGAAACCTATGCAATGCGCCAATACTCATCACTTCTCCTCTTCCTTATGAAGCGGATTGTTTTTCAAATGATCCATCTGCAGCGACGTTCCTCTAGCTTTATGGTTTCTAATAAAAGCAGAAGGATCGTCACTCATCATTCCGGCCGTAAGAATGGCATTTTCTCCAAATTTATCACGAAGCCCATCCATGATCTTATTCAAATTGTCTCTGCGAGGCTGCTTCTCATAACTAAACAGATCCAGCTGAACAAAAGTTTCTTCCTTAATTGTTAAGTTTTGCAGCGTAATTCCCAGCAATCGAACAGGATTCCCCTCGCCCCATTGGTGATCATATAATTCACAAGATGTTTTGTAGATATCGTCCATGTGCTCGGTTGGCGTCGGCAATGTCACAGAACGAGTAATCGTCCTCATTTCCGGATCGCGAATCGTGATTTGGATCGTCGATGCCATCAATTCCTGCTTTCGCAGCCTTCTGGCTACTTGATCGGCAAGGTTGAGAAACACGCGGTGAATCTCCTTCCTCTCCGTGTAATCCCGCGGCAGCGTCGTCGTGTGTCCAATCGACTTGCTTTGCTCCTGCTCTGGATTCACGAGCGAAGGATCAATCCCGTTGGCTGAACGCTTCAGATGAGGTCCAAGCACACCGAAAAACTTCGACAATAGCTCTTCATCGGCAGAAGCCAGCTCACCCAAGGTATGAATACCTAGCTTCGTCAGCTTGTCAGCTGTCTTTTTACCGATTCCGTACAAATAATGGCATGGTTTGTCCCAGAGAACATGTGGCACATCCCGGAGCCGAAGCACAGAAATCCCATTCGGCTTCTTCATATCCGATCCCATCTTAGCAAGCAGCTTATTCGGGGCGACACCAATCGAGCAGGGCAAGCTTAATTCCCTCATGATTCGCTGCTGTATATGACTCGCGATTTCCATCGGAGTTCCAAACTGCTTGGACCCGGTAATATCCACAAAGCACTCATCAATGGACATGGATTCCACCATAGGTGAATAACTATAAGCAATCTGCATAAAACGCCGAGAGAAATTCCGATATAACTCAAAATCAGGTCGGATCAGAATTAAATCCGGACATATTTTCAAAGCCTGCCTGACCTGCATCCCTGTTTTGATCCCCATCCCGCGCGCTGTATAAGATGAAGTAACAATAATTCCTTTGCGAAGCTCAACGCTTCCGGCAACCGCAATCGGCTTTCCTTTATATAACTCAGGCTCCACAGCCTCATGTACAGAACAGTAGAACGCATTCATATCGATGTGTAAAATGACTCTGCCTTGTTTGGGATAATGATGCCCCACTGTCACCATGCTGCATTCCTCCCCCTCATAAAAAGACAGTAAATTCGAGCCATTTTCAGCATACAAAAAAATATTGTTTCAAGCAAACGCATTTTTGCGTTATGATGTCCTTACCCATAATAATATGGTATAATCGTAAATTATACATTAACGCTTTAAAGCAAGCACAGACACAAGCCTAACGAACAACGAAGTCACTTTGCTAGCTTTTGAAGGAGGAACCCATGCCAACATCAGTCAAAATCTTCGACACCACACTACGAGACGGAACGCAAGGAGAAGGCATCAGCCTATCTGTCGAGGACAAAATTAAAATTGCCCGCAAGCTCGATGAGCTTGGGGTTCATTATATTGAAGGCGGATGGCCGGGCAGCAACAGCAAGGATATTGAATTCTTTGAACGCGCTCGTGAAATGAAGTTCACGAATGCGAAAATTACAGCCTTCGGAAGCACGCGGCGCAAGGATTCACTGGCTGCGGATGATATCAACTTAAACAGACTTGTGGAGTCAGGCGCGCAAGTGGCGACCATTTTCGGGAAATCATGGGATTTCCATGTCACCACCGCGATTCAAACGACACTCGAAGAAAATCTCGCTATGATTTATGATTCCGTTCTTTATTTGAAAAGCAATGGGCTTGAAGTTATTTATGATGCCGAGCATTTCTTCGACGGATACAAAAACAACCCTGAATATGCCCTGCAAACCATCACCAAAGCACAGGATGCCGGTGCGGATTGGATCGTTCTTTGCGATACGAACGGCGGCTCTTTGCCAAGTGAAGTCACCTCTATCGTAACTACCGTTAAACAGCACATTACGACTCCTGTAGGCATTCACGCTCATAATGATTGTGAACTAGGGGTAGCCAACAGCCTCGCAGCCGTCCAAGCTGGCGCAGGACAAGTCCAAGGCACGATTAACGGCTATGGCGAGCGCTGCGGCAATGCAAACCTAAGCTCCATCATCCCCAACCTTCAATTGAAACTGGGCTATCATGTGATATCAGAGGATCAATTGAAGACATTGACGCCGGTATCCAGATATATCAGCGAGATTGCCAATATGCATATGCCGGTCAACCAACCTTATGTCGGCAATGCTGCTTTCGCCCACAAAGGCGGCATTCACGTATCTGCCATTCTCAAAGATGCCAGTACGTATGAACATACGAAACCTGAGCTTGTCGGCAACAAACAGCGCGTGTTGGTGTCTGAGCTAGCAGGCCAAAGCAATGTCCTCGTCAAAGCACAAGAGCTGAATCTGGACTTCAACAAAGATCCACAGAAAACAAAAGAAGTCATCGAGCGCATCAAAGATCTTGAACACCAAGGCTATCAGTTTGAAGGCGCCGATGCAACGCTTGAATTGTTGCTGCGCGAAGCTTTCGAGGGACTCGAGGAAATCTTCACATTGGAATCGTTCAAGATGCTTGTCGAGAAATCAGCGCATCATTCCGTCGTTTCCGAAGCGATCGTGAAAGTGAAGGTCCACGGAGAAACAATCTACACGGCAGCCGAAGGAAATGGTCCTGTTAATGCGCTTGACAACGCCTTGCGCAAAGCGATCATCCAATATTACCCTGACATCAAAAACGTTCATCTCTCCGATTACAAAGTGCGCGTCCTCGATGAGAAAGGCGCAACAGCTGGCAAAGTTCGCGTTTTGATGGAGTCAACGGATTTCAAAACCACTTGGAATACGTTAGGTGTCTCCAGCAATATTATCGAAGCCAGCTGGTACGCACTGGTTGACAGCTTGCGATATGCCTTGATCAGCAGACAACGGATCGAGCCAACCATCAAAGAGACAAACGAGCAACTCGGATTAGTGAATCACTAACTAATTTTTCATAGAAAAAGCTGCAAGTTAGCGCCAAACTGGCCAACTTGCAGCTTTTTTTCACCCTTTAATAAGTCCAGCAATTTTCTTATCCAGCTCCTTGGCCGACAGTACATGGATGACCTCTCGAACAACGCCATTTTTATCAATCAAGAAACTGGTCGGAATAGCCACAACTCGATATATCTCCGCATTCGTTCCTTGTTTATCCAGCAGAACCGGGAAAGGATACTTATGGGTCTCTACAAACTTCTTAATATTATCCATTTTATCACCGGGAGTCACGTTGACCGCATACAGATCAAATTGCCCCTGATACTTGTTGTATACATTGACCAGATCAGGCGCTTCTTCCTCGCAAGGACCACACCAGGATGCCCAGAAATTGACCAGCAGCGGCTTCTCGCGTTCCCCGCCTATTGAATAGGACTTGCCGTCAAGTCCTGTTAGAGTAAAAGATGGCGCTAAGAAATTAACTTGTGGCGCTTGTTCAGTCGGCATCAACGTTTCCTTATTTGCTCGCTGCGCATTTTGATAAACAGCAACCCCTGCCAATAGGACGACCAAGACAATTACAAAGATATTTTTTTTCAAAACCATCATCACCCCCGCTCTGTCTATATTATCTCCAAATCCTCTGAATTTCCAACATCATAATCGTGAACAAAGTATGCTTTCCCCATAATTGGGAAAAGTAAACCTACCTCTCAAGCGGAAAGGAACTCACGATGGATAAAGCAGCTGCAGCAAGCAAAGGCTCAATCTGGGAATACATCGCTCTCGCTACAATTCCCTTGGTCCTTGTATTAGGCAATTCTATGCTCGTCCCTATTTTACCTGACATGCAGGAGAAGATGGGCATTTCACGTTTTCAAAGCTCACTGGTCATCACCTTATTTTCCATAACAGCAGGTCTCATCATTCCCGTGTCAGGATATTTATCCGACCGCTTCACGCGAAAGGCCGTCATCATACCTTCGCTCATCGTGTACGGCGCAGCAGGCATCCTGGCAGGCTTCGGAGCAGTTTGGTCTTCCTATCCCATCTTGATCACAGCGCGAGCGATACAAGGCTTAGGAGCGGCAGGTACCGCCCCTATCGCGATGGCTTTGGTTGGAGATTTGTACAAGGGTGGACAAGCTAGCAAAGCACTAGGTCTCATCGAGGCTTCGAATGGCACAGGCAAAGTCGTAAGCCCCATCATTGGATCTTTATTAGCTTTAATCGTTTGGTTTGCGCCGTTTTTCGCCTTCCCGTTGTTTTGTCTATTAGCTTTGCTCGCCGTCATCTTCCTGATTAAAGAACCGCCCAAGGAGAAGAAAGCGGACCCGCTCCCTGTTTATTTACAACAAATCAAAGGCATTCTAAAAGAAAAAGGACGTTGGCTGATCCCTGCATTTTTCGCAGGCTCTATCACACTGTTCATCCTATTTGGCGTACTTTTTTATTTATCTCAAATATTGGAGGAAGATCCCTACCGCATTGAAGGTGTGCGCAAAGGACTCGTCCTCGCCATTCCGCTCTTAGGCATGGTCATAACCTCCTACACGACAGGTGCGAAAATCAAACAAAACGGCACGCTCATGCGTTGGCTAATGAACATCGGTCTCATCCTGATGACAGCTTCATTAGCGTTAGCCATCTTTCTCAATGCCAACCTTTATATCTTCATTGGCTTGCTTACTCTAAGCGGTGTAGGTACCGGCCTGCTTCTACCCTGCCTGAATACATTAATCACGGGCTCGGTAGAACGAGATCAGCGCGGCATGATCACTTCTCTGTACAATAGTCTCCGTTTCATTGGGGTAGCTTTCGGCCCTCCGCTGTTCGGTTGGCTAATGAACATTTCGCACAAGACGATTTTTATTACCGTTTCTTCCATGGCACTATTGATGCTCATTCTGGTCTTCTTTTGCATTAAACCAAGTGGAGAAATGTCGAACAAAGCGTGATATACTTACCTCTATCCCCAATCAGACGAGGCGAATCATACCATGCTTGTACATATTCCCATGGAGCTTTACCAGCGCTTGGTTAGCTACAGCAGGCTTCAGCTCCCTCAAGAAGCATGCGGCTTCATTTTAGGTTCGCAACTAGACAATGATATCGGAGAGCGGCACGCTGCCGCATTTGCTCCTTTGCCCAACATTTCGAAACAGCCTCATACGCAATTCGAGATCAACCCAACAGCCATGCTGCCATTTCTGCTCGATCAAGAACATCCTGTGATCGGCATTTTTCATTCACACCCTACGGCGCCGCCTATCCCATCGCACCACGATCTCCAGAGCCTATGGCACACGATCCCAACCTATTGGATTCTCTCCCTGCAGCAGCCCGACCAACCCGACCTCCAGCTTTATCAAATAAAAAAAGCCACGCTGACCACCTATCACAAACTTTCGTTTGTCATCGGTCAGTGATGGCTCAGTAAGGCATATAGATCACCTAGCGTATCTACATCCCTTGATTTGATTTCATCCATAAATCGGGACCAAAGCTGTGCCGTCATCAAGGAATCCTCAAGGGCATGGTGGCGCGTTGTTACGGGTATCTCATAGGCATGAAGCAGCGAATCCAAGCTCAAATTTTTGCGTTTCGGCATCAACCACTTGGCAATCATCATCGTGTCAAGAACGCGGTGAGAGAGGCTGACCTTGGACGTTCGCCAAAGCGCTGAGTTCAAGAAATTTTTATCATGTCCAGTGGCATGAGCAACCAAGATTCTCTGCCCGACATACTCCAAAAAGTCACTCAATACTCCTATTAATTCAGGGGCCTCAGCCGCCATTTCATTCGTTATGCCAGTTAACTTTTCAATCTCTGCCGGTATTTTACGTTTCGGGTTTACCAAGCTATAGAAGGTATGATCGTATTGCACCTCTCCGCCAATAACGGAGACACCGCCAAACGAAATAATTTCATCACCATTATAAGGCGAAAAGCCGGTCGTTTCCAAATCAAAAACGATGATTTCCATCGAATGAAGCGGTATTTCAAATAAAGAGTCCTTCCGCTGTTCCTTCAACATAGAACGTATGAAAGCCATTTGCTGCGCACTTTGCACATCAAACATAGAGGTAAGGGCCGGTGTCAGACCGCCCATCTTATACAACTGCCACATTCGACCAGCCGGACGCATATCTTTCATCCCGAATTCTCCCTCCCCCGCTGATGCTCCAAAACCAAGTATTCTAACCTTTTTCTTTTTCTTTTTCTATGTGAGCACCAATTGTTTTCTTCACAAACTTCTGCAATTCAATGCCCGTTCGCAAGCATTCTTTGAGCTCTTGTTTTATTTCTTTCGTCAATTGCTCGGCACTAAGCTTGCCGCGCGTTGTATACAACTCATTTTCCACCTGAAATGGCGTTAAATCTCTCAGCTTGAGCGCGACATCAAAGGCTCTCTGCCAGTCATTAGCCAAAGATTCAGGAATATGCGAGTCTCCTTTTAGTTGATTAATTCTTTCCACTGTCGAAGAAGTATGAAGGCCGGCTTGGATGGCAAGCAGTCGAATCCCATTCACTATTGGAATATAGGCACCATATTTAATATCAAAACCTCCGGCATCTTCCCCATATCGCTCAGTAATCAAGTGTCCAAATACACCAAGTGATATTTTGTGGTGAAGCGTATTGGATAATAAATCATTCAAAATGCTCGGATGTTCCCTCACATAATCAAGGAATCCCGTTCTGAGCCTGTGAACCAAAGCTTGCGCCCCATAAATGCTGCGCATATCGGCCAAAATAAGCAAATACCGAACATTTTCCCACTCAGGTTCCTGAAACCATGCCAAAACCATGTCCATATAGTCTGAAAATGACTTCCGCCACTGTTTGTTGCTTGAAACAACATTTCCCTCACAAGGAGGATAACCTAACATTTCAAGACCTTGAAGAATACAGGCTACTAATTTATTAAAATAGGCTTCAAGCTCATCTTCCGAGTGGTGTTCACTATCTTCATAAATTAATCCGTTATCCTGATCGCTCCAAAGCGTCTGCTCACTTCGCCCTCCGCTGCCAAATAAAATAAAAGCATAAGGGACAGGCGGTTTTCCAAATCCCTCATCCTCTAAGATGTGTTCAGACAATTCAATTGTTCTATGAATAAGGGCATCATGGATTTGGTTCACCTGTCGCCCAAGGGCTGGTGAATGAGAGAAAAGGAGATGCTCCCGAATCATCTCATGCACCTGATCTCTGGTTATGCGCATCTCATCAAAGTGTTCGGATTGATAGATACGTTCCAGGATCTGTTCCATTGAGAGATGATTCATGTTGCATCCCCTTTGCTCTAGTAGAAAGTGTATGTGATATTAAACGGATACTCCGTTTTGAGCTGCTTTTTTCATTTGTTCCGGGTAACCGTAAGAACCATGCTCAGACAGATCGAGACCGATAATTTCTTCTTCTTCTGTAACACGAAGACCTACAGTTGCTTTCAGAATACCTAAGATAATGAAGGAAAGAACAAGTACGAAAGCCAATGCACCGAATACGCCTAGCGCTTGAATACCCAATTGGTGTACGCCGCCGCCGTAGAATAAGCCTGCACCACCAACGCCAACTTTCGCAGAAAGCTCAGGTGTAGCGAACAAACCAGTGGAAAGTGTACCCCAGATACCAGCGATACCATGTACGGAAAACGCGTAGATCGGATCGTCGATTCCAGCTCTTTCGAACCATTGTGCTGTGAAGAAAGTAACAATACCGGCAACCGCACCAATGACGATAGCTGCCCATGTATCTACGAACGCACACGCCGCCGTGATGGCAACAAGCGCTGCGAGAACACCGTTCAACATGCTAGGAATATCCGCTTTACCAAAGTACATCCAAGAAATAATCAGAGCAGCAACACCGCCCGCCGCAGCAGCCATATTCGTTGTCAAAGCGATGTAACCGAAGAATCCATCGCCCATTGCACTGAGTGTACTACCTGGGTTGAAACCGAACCAACCGATCCAAAGAATGATAACACCGAGAACAGATAAGACTTGGTTATGACCGGGAATCAAGTTTGGCGTTTTATCTTTATTATATTTGCCAATACGTGGTTTTAACAAGATCGTTGCTACTAACGCTGCCGTTGCACCTTGTAAGTGAACAACCGTGGAACCCGCGAAATCCTGCATCCCCAATTTGCTCAACCAACCGCCGCCCCATACCCAGTGAGCTACGATCGGATAAATCACGACTGTGAAAAGAATTCCGAAGATGAAATAGACAGGAAGCTTCGCTCTTTCCGCAAATCCACCCCACGCAATCGCCAAGGATACACCCGCGAAAGCTAATTGGAACAAGAACTTGATGCCAATCGGCACATCAGAAGCCGACAAGGATCCGAAAGCAGCAGTCGCTTGATCTTCCAAGCCTGTAACGAAGAATCCCGTCGTTCCGAAGAAGGCATTTCCATCACCGAAGGCAAAACCGAAACCCACTGCCCAGAAAGCGATGGCGCATAGTCCAAAAGTTAAAATTGTTTTACCGGCTACGTGACCGGCATTTTTCATTCTAGTTGACCCCGCTTCTAATAAGGCAAATCCAGCTTGCATGAAGATGACTAAGATTGCGGCTAACATGACCCAAACAGCATCGATAGCACTTTGAAGTTGGGGTATCGTTGCCTCATCTGCAGCAAATGCGAGAGTAGGGAACAATAATGCCATAACGCCGAAAGCTAACAACAACTTCTTAACCATACGACCACTTCCTTTAATGTTAGATTAAGTAACATGTAATGAAACTCTTAATGTCATTATATACAGCTTATTTGGGTTTGACAATAGGAATTTCGCTAAAAAAATGAAAAAAGCGAAAAATAACCTGACATGAAACAGGCATAATTCGTGTTTTAGCATATTGGATGGCTAAAATGTTCCGAATTTGCTTAAAAAGCAATGTCAGCTTTTCCAAGCATCACGTTTGACTGTACGGTTTGTAATCAGGTATCATTACTATATGAAGGAAGTCGTACATACCATTGGAGTAGAGGTGAACATATTATGGGGAATGAGAAACTTTATAAAATCGGAGAACTTGCCAAACTTGCCGATGTCAGTCCTCGAACCATTGATTACTACACCAAGTTGGAGTTGATTGAGCCGGAGAAAAGATCTGATACAAACTACCGTCTTTATAGTGATGAAACCTTGAATCGATTGAAACGTATTGAAACAATGAAGAACGAGAAATATACCTTAGAGGAAATCAAAGCACACTTGCAACAATGGAGCAAAGTATCACCGGATGATACAGTGAGAGATAAGCTGACATCTCTCCAACTTCATCTTGAACAGTTAATGAAAGAAGCCAAAGAGCTTGGGCCCATTATCAGCCAATTGAAGCCTAATCAAATGAAAAAGCTGTACCGCATCTTAACGCAGCCCACCGCAGCTTGTATTGAAGCATTAATTGTTCTTCTAGGTAAAAATCCGTTCTCATAACGAAATCGGAGGCGTGTCTTATGTTCTATTTTCATCCTATGGATTTTCTCATCATTATCGCTTTCATCCTTTCCATGTGGGCCTCGTTCCGAGTTAGAGGAACGTTCAACAAATGGTCCACAGTCCCTGTGTATTCAGGAATGACCGGTGCACAAGCAGCGCGGCGCATGCTCGACGCCAACGGACTCTACGATGTTCCTGTAGAGGCTGTGCCTGGCAGGCTGACAGATCACTACGATCCGTTATCCAAAGTCGTTCGATTATCTGAACCTGTTTATTACGAAAGCTCAATATCAGCCATCTCCGTCGCCTGTCATGAAGTTGGGCATGCCATTCAGCACAAAGTGCATTACCCTATGCTCGTTGCAAGACACCGGATGTTTCCGGTTGTTAATTTCGCTTCCGGCGTCGCTCCTTTGCTCATCATAGCCGGCTTTATTTTTCAACAGATTCCATGGCTGCTTGGCCTGGGAATCATTTTCTTCGCAGCCGCCGTTGCTTTCCAATTAGTAACATTGCCGGTGGAATTCAATGCGAGCTCAAGAGCTCGTGATTTAATGATAGCCGAGGGCTTCATATCTAATGAAGAAGAGCGCGGCGTCGCCAAAGTTCTGAATGCAGCAGCACTTACGTATGTGGCTGCAGCGCTGATCTCGGTCCTTGAGCTTCTGAAATATATCATGATATTCAGCGGACGCAACAACAACGATTAAACCAAACAAAAAGATCTCCAAGTGATGTGCGATCGCACTCACGAGGAGATCTTTTTTCGGGCTTAGCATGAGGTTATTGAAAATACTCATGAAGAAACCGTCTGAACACTTCTGCCACAAGCGGCAGCTTCTCGCCTTTCCGACAAATCAAACCAACCGTCCGAGTCACCTGAGGATCCGTTACACGAATCTTGGTCGGCTGCATTTGACCACCTTCCATCAAAGCCATGGAAGGAAGCAAGCTAACGCCCATTCCAGCGGCTACAAGCCCGCGAATGGTATCCGTTTCTTCGCCTTCGAATTCAATTTTCGGAACGAAGCCTGCTTTGAGACAAGCCTCCATCACAATCGTACGCAGCGTATATTCCTCACTGAACATGACAAAGGACTCATGCTTCAACTGCTCTAATCGGATCGACGTGTACTCAGCTAAAATATGATTAGCCGGAATAATGGCATACAATTCTTCCGTAAGCAGAATTTCACCGGTGACATGCTCATGGGACTCCGGAAATGGCGAGATAAAGGCTAGATCGATTTCTCCCCGCGTAACATCGCGTATCAAGGAAGCGTACGTACCTTGACGCAATCTAAACTTTACGTTTGGATGATCCTTTTTAAAAGACGCAACAACAGCAGGCAATAAGTTGATCACCAGACTATGCGGAAATCCAATACGAATTTCCCCGGCTTCAGGGTCCAGAAACTCATGCATCTCCCCCACCGCTCGTTCAAGATCTGTCAAAATCCCTTCGATTCGGCTTAAAAACAGATGCCCAACTGAAGTCAGCTGTAGATTGCGGCCTTTTTGAACAAATAAATTAACACCAAGCTCTTCTTCCAATAAATGAATTTGACGGCTAACAGCGGACTGTGCAACATGCATTTCTTCAGCCGCTTGAGTCACGTGCTGCTTTCTTGCTACTTTAACGAAGTATTGCAATTGTCTTAATTCCACCTGGATGAATCCCCCGACTTTTCTTACATTGTGAATGAATTTGCAATCATGGAGCTGATTCCTTTATGCTTCTAAATTATAGCCTCACACCAGCGATTGGACAACCTAAGTTCAAAAAGCTTATAATAGATAGGTTGTTAATAGCATGGAAAATAAAGGAGGAACTGTTCAAATGGCTCAAGAACGTACTGGTGTTGCTACCCTTAAAAGCAATCCGATTACTTTGGTAGGACCCGAAATTAAAGTTGGTGACAAAGCACCAAACTTCACAGTGAACAAAGATTTGATGACGCAAGTTTCCCTTGCAGACTATGCTGGTAAAGTAAAACTAATCAGCGTTGTTCCTTCCTTGGATACAGGCGTATGCGATGCGCAAACGCGTCGTTTCAACGAAGAAGCAGCTGGCCTTGGCGACAACGTAGCTGTTCTAACAATCAGTGTAGACCTTCCTTTTGCACAATCCCGCTGGTGCGGTGCTGCCGGTATCGATAAAGTTGTTACTTTGTCCGACTACAAAACAAAATCCTTTGGCGAAGCTTATGGCGTATTGATCAAAGAGCTTCAATTGGATATGCGCTCCATTTTCGTTATCGACGCTAATGACACTGTTCAATACGTTGAATACCTTGGCGAAATGACAGCTCACCCTAACTATGAAGCAGCTGTAGAAGCTGTCAAAAAATTAGTTTAATAGACACAAATAAAACAGCAAGGAGGCCTAGCTTCCCTGCTGTTTTTGTTATCCTTCAATCTTATATGAGGCAAGCTTACGATCTAATTGTTTGTAAATATCTATAATGGTGCGGTAATTGGAGCCCAGGTCACCCATAGATCCTCGGGAAGCCGAATAAATATCTACCGCTGTTTTTACCGGGTTAATTCCAAATAACGTTAAGGTAACATCCTGCGTTCGCCCCGTCATCGTCTTGCGTTCTGCTAGAATTTCACCAACATTTTGAACTTCGTGAAGAAGCTTGTAACCCGGTGTTTTCTTCAAAACAGCAGTTACTTCTTCCCAAACCTGATCTTTTGGAAGCTTATAATATCTTGTTTTAAGCAAAGGATCTTTGGCTTTATCTCCGGTCGTTTCATGACTGCGAAGTAATCCTATTAAAGTTCTCTTAAGCAAAAGCCTTTTCCCCCTTCAATGAAGTGCATCTAGACCGCATGCCATTTCTACACTGTTCTCTATCTTACCATTGTTTAGGCGTAAGAAAAAGAGGGAAAATGAAATCAGGGGGATTCACGCTATTTAATTACCCAAATATAGTGGTATACAACAAGTAAGCATTCAATCCTGCAATGACGACGGCCACGATCCAGCTTAGGATAACCATCCATTTCGGCGTTACGAGCACGCCCATTTTTTTACGGTCAGAAGTAAACTTAACTAATGGAATAACGGCAAAAGATAATTGCAATGATAAAATGACTTGACTAAGAATAAGCAAATCGGTCGCACCGCTCTCGCCGTAGATCCCAATCACGATGACAGCCGGTATAATGGCGATTATTCTCGTAATTAAGCGGCGCAGCCATGGCGATAACCGAATATTCAGAAAGCCTTCCATGACAATTTGCCCAGCTAACGTTCCTGTTAATGTGGAGTTTTGGCCTGAAGCCAAGAGTGCCACCGCAAAGAGAATACTGGCCGCTCCTGTTCCTAGCATAGGTCCAAGAAGATGGTAAGCATCTTGAATTTCGGCTACTTCTTTGCCTGCGGAATGGAAAGCTGCCGCGGACAAGATCAGGATCGCTGCATTAACGAACAAAGCCAGCATTAAAGCAACCGTTGTATCAATCGTTGAAAATTTAATGGCTTCTCGTTTTCCTTCAATCGTTGGTTCAATTTTACGAGTTTGCACAATCGAAGAGTGCAAATACAAATTATGAGGCATAACGGTTGCCCCTAGAATACCCAAAGCAATATATAGCATAGCCGGGTTGGAGACAATCTCTGTTCTAGGAATAAAGCCAGCAGCTACAGCTGCAAAGTCAGGTCTAGAAAAAATGAGTTCCATAACAAAACAAATAATAATAAGTGCCATCAAACTAATAACCATCGCTTCAATATAGCGGAAGCCTTTTTTCTGCAGCAGAAGTACCAGCAAGACATCTATCGAGGTAAGTATGACACCGTAAATAAGCGGCATCCCAAATAATAAATTCAAAGCAATCGCAGCACCAATCACTTCCGCCAAATCACAAGCAGCGATCGCAAGCTCGCACAATATCCACAGTGCGAATGAGACCGGCTTACTATAATGATCCCGACAAGCTTGCGCTAAATCCCGTCCTGTGACAATACCAAGACGTCCAGACAAGGCTTGCAGGAGAATCGCCATTAGGTTGGAAATTAAAATAACAGACAAAAGCGTATAACCGAATTGAGAACCACCTGCCAAATCCGTTGCCCAGTTGCCCGGGTCCATATAACCTACTGCTACGAGATAACCCGGACCCACAAAGGCCAGTAACTTACGAAAAAATCCTGCTTTCTTAGGGACATGCATACTGTGATGAACTTCAGGCAGACTTGGCATAGAAGACTTACTCTTCCATCCACTCGGCTCTTGATCTGGTTTTTTGTAGGCTGCTTCCATGTTTATCTTCCTTCTTTCTCTAGACCAATAATGTTGTACTAAGGAAACTTATTTATATGAATTATACTACATAAATTTATTATATGCTATAGGTAAACAGTTATGTGCGAATGAAATAGTTTTTACCATGGGAAAAATTAATTAAGGAGCTGCCTACCAATGCTGATACGCCCCGTTATTACCGACCTTGAAGTTAGAATGGCTTACGAGATAGAAAGAGCTGTTTTTACCCCAGAGTCCGCCGCCAGCCTAGAAGCTTTTCAAATGAGGAAGAACATTTTCGGTCCCTATTTTCTCGTGGCTGAGACCGAGCCAGCTTCACAAATCGTTGGAGTAACTAACGGAATCAAACTGAGTCACATGGATTTATCGAATGAAAGCATTAAACAAGCAGGCCAATATGAAGTCGATGGCTCCTATTTTTGCATCCTCACGATTGCTGTTCACCCTTCTTACCAAAGGCAAGGAATTGCTTCCGCGCTTCTCAAACGCATCATTCGAGTGGCTCAAGACGATCAATTGAAAGGTATCGTGCTCATGTGCGAAGAACATCTGATCTCTTTCTATGAGAAGCATGGATTTCGTTACATCATGCCTTCGAACTCTTCACATGGAGGCATTCAGTGGCATGAAATGAATTTCATTTGGAAATAATTATTCCGTAAAAGAAGGATTTTTCTGTCTTTCTGCGAATATAGTAGTTGAATAATCTTTGTATATTCAATAAACAAACAAAGATGTTATGAATTATCAATACTTAACTAACAAAGGGTGAATCTTCTTGGCGTATTTTATGGGCTTGGATTTAGGAACTTCCGCAATCAAATGCATTCTCGTGGATGCGGACGGTCATGTCATCGGCAGTCATAGCATTGAATATCCGCTTCAACAGCCATTTCCCGGCTGGGCGGAGCAGCACCCGGAAGATTGGTGGAACGCCACCGTAGAAGGAATTCGCGCGTTGTTAGCGAAAACGAACACCGCCGGCGAGGCAATCTCCGGCATTGGCTTCTCCGGCCAGATGCATGGGTCGGTCTTCTTAGATGAAGCGCAGCAGGTGATCCGTCCTGCGCTGCTCTGGTGCGACCAGCGCACAGCGGAACAGTGCGCATACATCGAATCGACCGTCGGCGAAGCCGAGCTTGGTCGATTGACAGGCAATCGGGCGCTGACAGGCTTCACAGCGCCCAAGGTCATTTGGCTCCGGCAGCACGAACCGGAGCACTACGCGCGCGTTCGGCATCTGCTGCTGCCGAAGGACTACGTCAGGCTGCGCCTGACGGGCGCGTTCGGCATGGATGTCGCCGACGCCAGCGGCACCCTGCTGCTCGACGTGGCTGCGCGCAGCTGGTCACAGACCGTCGCTGAGCGGCTGGACATCCCGCTTGCGTGGCTGCCGCCGCTCTTCGAGTCCGGCGACATTGCCGGCCACCTGCTGCCGGAAGCCGCCAGCTTGACCGGCCTTGCCGCCGGCACGCCAATTGTAGCTGGCGGCGGCGACCAAGCCTGCGGCGCCGTAGGCGTCGGCGTCGTGCGCCAAGGCATCGCCTCGGTGGCGCTCGGCACTTCAGGTGTCGTCTTCGTGCATGACGACACCTACCAAGTCGATGAAGCGCACCGGCTTCATTCCTTCTGTCACGGCGTGCCAGGCAAGTGGCACCGCATGGGGGTTATGCTGGCGGCCGGAGGCTCGTTCCAGTGGTGGAGAAACCACTTTGCGCACGAAGAGCTGGAGCGTGCGCAGCAAGAAGGCAAGGACATCTATGAAATCTTGACGTCTGAGGCAGCCTCAGCTCCCCTCGGAAGCGAAGGACTGTTGTTCCTTCCCTATTTATCCGGGGAGCGCACACCACATCCAGATCCGAAGGCTCGCGGCGCCTTCATCGGCCTTAACCTGCGCCACGGAAAAGCACATCTCACCCGCGCCGTTCTCGAGGGCATCACTTTCGGTCTCCGCGATTCGATGCAATTAATCCGCGAATCCGGGATTGAAGTAACCGAGCTTCGCGTGAGCGGGGGCGGAGCCAGAAGTCCTTTCTGGCGTCAGATGATCGCCGATATCTTCGGCATCCCAGTCGTTACGGTTAACTCGACAGACGGACCTGCCTACGGCGCTGCTATCATGGCTGCTTCCGGTGTGCTAGGCGTTGATATTACCACCCTATGCGAAAAATGGATCCGTGTTACCGATCGCATAGAGCCTGTTAAGGAAAATCAGCAACAATATGATGCTTATTACCAATTATATCGCGGTTTATATGGCACTCTTCAGCATACTTTCCACCAGTTAAGCGATTTGGCTGGACATTAGTTTGCCAGGATGGATCGCCTTTTACATATTCATCCCTAATCGATCTAACTTCAGTATGAAGCTGGAATTAACATTACGAGCGCATAGACATTTGGTCAACCAAGCGAAAATTGCTAAATAATTCTCACCAAAGGGAACTAAGGTGCGCTATTTGACTCAAAATCCAATATTTACAGCTGAAAGAGAACTACGATCCCTTATTCCACCACTTTTAGGTGAAATTTCAGCAAATTAGACAAATTAGCGGATCATAGTTCCGTCTGACTAGCCAAACGGCTGTTTGGATGACGAATAAGGGAACATAGTTCCCTACTCTGCATCAATGTGATCAATGTGATCAATGTACTCAATGTGCTCATAATCACACATCCCTATCCCGCCAAACCCAAACTATATCTCGCATACAACCATAATTAGGCAGGCATGCTTCCCTAAATCCTATAAACCCAAAAAAGCCTCGAATCCATTAAACGGATTCAAGGCTTTTGTAATTATCTTCATAAGCAAGAAAATAGGCACAAAAAAACCCGCCTATGCCGTCCGGTTTTGGTGCTTCAAACCCGCTCTCGCAGGTGGGTGTCCGCAGAAGTGTATTTGAGGTCCCCTTTCGAGGGCATGTCAGCCACACTTCAATGTAGGTCTCCCTAGAAACAGTCATTGGTTTAAAACAACTTAAAACCGTTACGAACATCGCAGGATTCTTTTGTAGTTCTTATTATAGTGCCCAGCGAGCTGATTATCAACTGGCTGGGATTATTCTCTATTCTTTGTGAGTATCCTCTTTTTTATGCAAACTAATTTCGACATCGCTTTTTTCGCTCTCAACTTCACCTAGCTCTTGTTCCTGAGCCTCAGCCAGCTTCTGCTGTTCCTTCTCCTCAAGCTCCTGCTGCTTGATCTGCAGCTTCGTGAAACTTCGGTTGAACTGCCAGAAAGAGAACGTAGCCATAATACTGCCCATAAAAAACACAACAAGGAAGAAATTGAACTTCGTCACACAAATATAAAGGATCACACCATTACAAATTAACAAGACGATCGAATTGATCGGATTACCAATCGTAATCAGAATGGAATTCTTCAGTATTTGAAAAATCTTCATGTGCAAATGCACCATAATCGAGAAAAAATTAAACAAGGAAATAAGAATAATGACCGTGAATGCAATAAACAAAACGGCCAAAACGCGCAGCGTGCTTCCCTGCTTCAAATAAAAGAAGTAGTTTACTGCGATAACTACAAAAATGATAACAAAGAAAATGCCGCCAACCATGCTTTGCAGGTAATTTTCTTTATATCCACGGAAGTAGGTTTTCAGCAGTGGAACATCTTCTTCACCTGTGACCCATTTCCTTGCTACTGTGAACATGGCAGAGGTTGCCGGAAATAAAGTAAACGGTGCCAAAATAGCCAATATCGGTAACATGGACTTCAGAGCATCAGGTGACTGGCTCACCAAACCCATAAATGCAAAAAAGAAAACCGGAATCGAACATACGAGCCAGAGCAGATTGATCACCGATAGGCGCATTATCCATTCTGATATTCTGTATAGTCCTCCCATAACACCTCTAAACTCCAAAACCGCTTCCTCCTTAGCGTTTCCTAATGGAAACTTTCTACGTTGATGTTATAACCCAACTTTAACGGAACTTGTCTTGCTTCACGATATGGTTTAATTATAGCCTATTTTTCAGTTTATAGGTAGACGTCTAGTCGTTATAGCTACTTCAACATCAATAAA
Organism: Paenibacillus alba; assembly: GCF_013204855.1. Classification (GTDB taxonomy): domain Bacteria; phylum Bacillota; class Bacilli; order Paenibacillales; family NBRC-103111; genus Paenibacillus_E; species Paenibacillus_E alba. The sequence goes on from NZ_JABMKZ010000014.1 coordinate 35,272, forward strand.
AGGCGAAGATCCTCAAGAGGATCTTCGCCTTTTCATTTTGGGTACTAACCCTTATTTATTTACAAGTGTATCTTCGCTTTTGCGAGGAGCTCTGGAACGATCACGGTTTCCGGAATTGTTGCTGCCGTATTCGCGATTTCTGGAAGAGGAACTGCTTCCACCTTCTCTGTTTGAACCATAGTCTCTGCTATCTTTGCGCGGGTAACGGGAGTTCGAGCTGCTGGAACCGCCGGAATTGTAGCCGCCACCTTGACGACGATCGCCTGAACCTGATGAGCTGGATCCTGAACCGTATCCACCGCCAACGCGTCTGCCTGAGCTGCGCACGTCGAATTTTTTCTTTCTTGCACGAATCGGATCTTCTGGTGTTAATTCAATATTTGTTTCCTTTTTGTCGCCTGTCAGAAGCTTCATCGCTGCTGCAAGAAGATTTACGGAATCATATTGCTCCAACATTTGAATAGCAAGACCTTTGAATTCACCTTGCGTATCATTTTGTAAGACATCAAGGATACGCTCAGCTGTCATTTTTTGTTTACCTTCGATGGCTTCAGCCAAGCTAGGCAAAGGTTTTTTGCTGATTTTATGGCGCGTCACTTTCTCAATGAAGTGCAAGTGATCGATTTCTCTTGGTGTTACGAACGTCCAAGCCGTACCTTCTTTACCTGCGCGGCCTGTACGACCAATACGGTGAACATAGCTTTCAGGGTCTTGCGGAAGGTCAAAGTTAATTACGTGCGTTACGCCAGAAACGTCTAGACCACGCGCCGCGACATCCGTAGCAACCAATACATCGATGCTGCCGTCACGGAATTTGCGCATTACGTTATCACGTTGATTTTGGGACAAGTCACCATGTAGCCCTTCAGCTGCATAGCCTCTTTTTTGCAAAGCTTCTGCTAATTCGTCAACACGGCGTTTCGTACGACCGAAGATGATCGCAAGATCTGGAGCTTCCATGTCGATCAAACGGCTAAGTGCTTCGAATTTTTGTTTTTCATGCAATTCAATGTACGCTTGGTCAATTAATGGCGCGCTGACTTGTTTAGGAATTACCGAAACATGCTCAGGGTTGCGCAGGAATTGTTGCGCCAATTTTTGAATGTTAGCTGGCATTGTTGCCGAGAACAACATCGTGTGACGCTCTTCCGGTACTAATTTGAGGATCGATTGGATATCATCCATGAAGCCCATATCGAGCATTTCATCTGCTTCATCCAAGATGACCGTTTGTACATCATCTAACTTGATTGTTTTGCGGTTGATATGGTCAAGCAGACGGCCTGGTGTACCGATAATAATTTGCGGTTTCTTTTTCAAAGCGCGAATTTGCTTAACGATATCCTGTCCACCGTAGATAGGTAAAGAACGAATGCCTTTGAAACGACCGAGTTTTTCAATCTCTTCCGCAACCTGAATGGCAAGTTCCCGAGTTGGACACATAATAAGAGCAGAAATGCGCTCTTCTTTGGTATTGATTTTGTGAATTAGCGGAATACCGAAAGCAGCTGTTTTCCCTGTTCCTGTTTGCGCTTGACCGATCAAATCCCGGCCTTCCATGGCTAATGGGATCGTTTTTTCTTGAATTGGTGTGGATTCTTCAAAACCCATCTCCGTAACAGCGCGTAAAATCGCCGGCTCTAAACCAAACTCTTGAAATGTTTTCAAATAAATTCAATCTCCTTTTGTACAGGGCAGGCTAATGCCTTGTATCTTTTTTACCCTTAAGTACGACTTCCTATCCGTATCTATAGTTTCTTGGTGGAATACACTTTCGATTCATCATCTTCCATGATCCAATTGGCCGCCCTTAAGAACATCTAAAATATTATAGCACAAGTCATATACACATTTCCAGAGGCTACTTTCAAATTGGGAACGAAACCTTCCACATAATCAAAGCGTATTACATGTTAGTACAATAATCGGAACAGAGGAGAGTTTTATTATGTCCATATTTAAACGAGTTGGCAGCATCCTGCGCAGCAATAAAGATGTCCCTCCTACAACACCTGTTGGCAACCCACTAGAAGATGCTCGAGTTGGAGATATTGTCAGTGTAGACTTAGAAGAGTATGTCGTATCTGGCAAGACCATTTATTTTGACCGCGGTTTTGCTCCCCATCGTTACGCTTATTATTTGCAAAGTGGCAAAAATATTCAGTGTCTAATCGTGGAAAAAGGGCGAACCTATGACTGTTTCATTTGCAGCTTTGTCGAAGGTGCGCTTGATGATCCGAATGATGTGCCTACACGCCTTGAACTAGATGAAGATGTGACCTTTGATTTGGAGTATCATCGCAATGATGTGACTCGGACAGAAGGAAATACCGATTTCCGTAGCGGAGATGATGTTATCTTCTGGCGCTATTTCGGACCCGATCAACGCTTTTTCTTTCTGCAATGGCAAGATGGGAAATTCATTGCGCTTGAGGGCGAACGAACGCCTGGCAATCAGATCAAATTTTTAAAATCGACGCCCTAAACAACCTATGTTATCATTAGTAAAGTTTGGAAAGGAGGGACTACTGCAAAGTGAAAAGATGGACTTCTTGGCTTTCCTTTTTATTGATCATCGCCCTCCTTACCGCGTGTGGCGCTGATGCCGGACGTTATGTCAAAGATCAATACCCCCTAGTCAGCGTAGATGGCAAGGGCAGTGATCTATCCAGGGTTTATTCCGTAGAGGGCAAAAGCGTCCCCGCGGTAGCGACCGAAATTGCAGCGAAAGAATCACCGAAAGAAAAAAGCAAGGAATCTGAGGATCAAATGTTCCTTGTTTATAATGACAAGGTCATTAATATTCAAAAAGATCCCAAAGACAGTTCGAACACCCTGGTTCAAATCGATAGTATTCAATATGCCAAAACACATTATGATTCCTCTTTCTTGCAAGGTTATTTGACCGCTACCCTGCTTCAATCCTTATTTGGCGGCAGTTGGTTCAACAATAGAGGAAGTTACGATTATAGAGGATATACCCGCACTCCAACCTATAATGCCGGACCGGGTAAAACAACCACACCAGCGACCGATACTTCTAAAGATAAAAAGCCTACAACATCTGATCGAACCGGAACCTTTAAGACAGGCACGGGTTCAGGTGCAGGATCACCTAACACAGGCAGCAGTTCGACAACACGGAAAAACGATGGCTCCACTACGAATAAGGTAACCAAACCATCGAGCAGCAAAACCACCAAGCCAAGCACAAGCTCGCGTTCAGGTTCCTTCAAAAGACGATAATCCGCGCACATGAAGCTGTTGTCCATGAATTGGACACAGCTTTTTTATTTCCAATTCTTTTAATTGAACAGAGGTTAAATAATGATTGAAGTTTTGAAAGAATGAATTATACTTGCATTATGCTGCATACTATTTTAGAGGTGATTTTTTTTGAAAAAAGCGCTAGATGTTCTTGTCATTCTAGTTGGCGCACTGCTTGTCGCGGTTGGCTTCAACATGTTCCTCATCCCTCACCAACTGCTTAGCGGAGGAGTTTCCGGTTTTGCAATGATTATCGGTTATTTTACAAATTGGAACATTGGCTTCTTATATCTATTATTCAACTTGCCATTGATGATTTGGGGATTAGTTTCTATTGGCCGAAGATTTATTATGATCAGTGTCTCCTCCGTTATTTTGACGGTATGGCTGATGCAAATTCTGCCTACCAGCTATGTGGCTCAGGAACCGATTCTTGGCGCTGTGTTTGGTGGCGTTTTAATTGGAATCGGGAGTGGAATTACCTTAAGAATTGGTGGTTCAAGCGGCGGCTTCGATATCGTCGGTTTGATTTTAACGCGCAAGTTCGATTTCCCTCTTGGCACGATCCTATCGTCTATGAACGGAATTGTCATTGTTGCCCTAGGTTATTTTAAACATAATTGGGATCTTGCACTCTTTTCTATGCTGGCGATCTATATTAGTGGCAAAGTCGTTGATACGATACATATTCGCCACGTGAAAGTGACTGCTTTTATTGTTACCAAACAGAAGGATGAGTTGATTAACGAACTGCTTCTGCTCCCGCGCGGTGTGACGCTTGTGAAGACGGAAGGCGCATATACCAAACAACAGCATGATATGTTGATGACCGTCATTACCCGTTATGAGCTTGTTGAACTAAAGCGAATTATTAAGCGAATTGATCCCAAAGCATTCGTGAATATCGTAGAAACGGTTGGGATTGTCGGCGAATTCCGCAAGCTTAAATAAACTTTCGTGCTATCCGCCTCTTTATTCCGCTGTGATTTGTGTTATAATGATTGTAATTTCATATAGTTCTGGTTGTTAACTTAAATGGTTCAGGCGTAGTTCTTATTCTAATCTTTTGATTGGAAGGGTGATGCTTGTGGAGACAGTCAAATTATCCAGGATTGTAATGAAATTAACACCCGAGTTGTATCCCTTCTTAACCAGCTGCGAGCTGGACTCCGAGATTGTCCTCCGATTTGGGATTGAGGCGCTCGAAGCAGAAGATGTCATGGAAATTATTCAATTCAGTATTTCGGAACATCATAAAGACGCCCTGTATCACTAACAGGGCGTCTTTCTTCATTTTTTTTCGTTTTTTATGCAAAGTTATGTAGTTTGTAATAATTAGGGTATATGGGTTATGATAAGAGCATGCTATACTGGAACTAAAGATTAAACTACTGGAGGTGTCTAGCATGGGAGCATTATCACCTTGGCACATTATATTAATAGCAATTGTTGCCCTACTTTTGTTTGGGCCAAATAAATTGCCGGAGCTCGGCAGAGGATTCGGTAAAATGTTTCGCGAATTCAAAGATGCAACGAGCGGAAATGGCGGAAATTCCACAATTGAAGAGCAGCCTGCATCGGTTCGCAAAGAAGTTAATCCTGCGGAAGTAACGAATGCCGATTCAGGACAAGCGAATAAATAAATGTACATACACCCGTTGCCTTATGCATCCGGGTGTTTTTTTATGTATTTTTGCCCCATCCTTTCCACTCAACCATCCCCCTACCGAACCGCTAATAATCCCGGTAAGCCCCATGAACACCATAGCGAAAATCGATTGCCCTGTTGAACCAAATTGCTCCGGGAGCAGTCGAACTACATATTGGACTGCAACAATCTTGGCTACTTCTCCCAATCTCTCAAGCAGCATAAGGACAGAACCCATAGTACGAACAGGATATTTTTCACAAATGAAAGTTCCAATTATCTTCTTCTTTCTACAATCATCTACAAATTCCCTCTGTGCGTAGTTTACACCTTGCTTTATAATAAAAGAAGTACAAGATAGGAGAGGACTTATACATCATGGAAATTTTACTAGCTTCACTCGCCCTTATTTGGGGCAATGTCACGGCCGCTAACCCTGATGCCAATTTTGAACAGCTAGTTCAAGCTTCCTTGAATGCCAAGAACGCTGTAGCTGTCGTACAGCCTACACCAGGGTCTAGTCCACTTGATCCGCTCAACAAACAGGATCCACAGAAGGATGCTCCCAAAGTTAAAGGCATTTACTCAACTGCTCACAGTGCCGGAGGTGCTCGTCTCAACACCCTAGTGAAACTGATGGATGACACCGAATTGAATTCAATGGTCATCGACGTCAAGGATGATTGGGGCTACATTACTTGGGAAACAGGCAATGCGGACTTGGATGCCATGGGAACTACACAGAAAATTATTGGCGATATGCCGGGTTTAATGAACACACTGAATGAGCATAAGATTTATCCGATTGCTCGTATCGTCGTTTTCAAAGACACGATACTTGCCAAGAAGAAACCGGAGTGGTCCTTCGTCAACCCTGACGGCACGCTCTGGGGCAATGGCAAAAACCCGCCGGATAGCTTCGTTAATCCTTATAACAAGGAAGTTTGGGATTACAATATCGCTGTTGCGAAAGAAGCCATCAAAGCTGGGTTTAAAGAAATTCAATTCGACTATGTCCGATTCCCGGAAGGTTTCGAGAAAAGAGCTGACACACTTAAATATACCAAAGATGAGCGCTCTCGTATCGATGCCGTTGCCTCCTTCGTCAAATATGCCAAGGAGCAAATCGAACCTCTAGGGGCTCGCGTTTCCGTTGATATCTTCGGGTATGCCGCTTCGGTTCCGGCCGCTGAGGGGATTGGACAGGATTTTGAGAAAATCTCGCAAAATGTCGACGTCATTGCCCCGATGATTTATCCGAGTCATTACAGCACAGGCTGGTTCGGCTCCAAGGTGCCGGATGCTGCCCCATTTGCCACAATCAACGGCGCCTCCAAGGATACCAACAAGAAATTGGAAGCCATTGATAAAAAGGGCTGGAAGCCTATCGTTCGGCCATGGATCCAAGATTTCACGGCTTCCTGGATACCTGGTTACATTAAGTACGGTAAACATGAAATTGAAGAGCAGATTCGGGCCTTGAAAGAAAATGGCATTGAAGAATACTTGCTATGGAATGCCAACAATAACTATACACCTAATGTGAATTACTAAGCTATGCATGCAAATGCAAACACCCTGAGGGCTTTAAAAGCCTTCAGGGTGTTGTGATTTTATGGACGATTTTACTTTCCTTTTCGTTTTGATTTATCATAGGGAACAAGCGTTATGTTAATGCAATGGCTTTGCGTAGATACGGTACCTATCAAACTTACAGGAGTTGAAGCTGAAATGAATATTGTTGCCATCACCGGTATGGATTTGACAGTCATGCAAGAACAAATGCCGCAAGACTTGAAGGATCGCTGTCAGTTTCATTGGTTTCAATCCTCAAAAGGCGCGGAAGAACAAGTCGCTGAAGCGGACGTCATTGTTACGGCGGGACGCATCAATCCAGATATCATGAAACTGGCTTCCAAGCTGAAATGGATGCAAACTTTATCCGCTGGCGTCGATAAGCTTCCTCTTCAAGAATTGGCAGAACGCGATATTCCCTTGACGAATGCACGCGGGGTCCACACGATCCAGATGAGCGAGTTCACATTAAGCTTAATGCTCCAGTGGGTCCGCAAAGCGAACCTGCTTCATGAGCAAAAGCTAAATAAAATATGGAACCATGAGGTCCAAGTTGGCGAATTGCATGGCAAAACGCTGGGTATCATCGGCGCAGGCGCCATTGGCGATGCTGTTGCTCGCAAGGCCAAAGCCTTCGATATGAAAGTCATCGGGCTTAATCGTTCGGGAGATCCTCAACCATCCTTTGATTCTACCGTTAGTGGCGAGGAAGGTCTGAACGCACTCCTCTCCCAAAGTGACTTCATCGTTCTTTTGCTGCCAAGCACCGCCAAAACACGCGGATTTATCACGAAAGAACATCTCGCCCTCATGAAACCGAGCGCACTGCTAATCAATTTGGCCCGCGGCGATGTCATTGATGAAGCGGCCTTAATCACGGCACTTCAAGAAGGCAAGTTAGCCGGTGCAGCTCTTGATGTGTTTGAGCAGGAGCCCCTGCCCGCAGCTTCTCCATTATGGCAGTTGGACAATGTTATCCTTACCCCGCATATTGCCGGAGCTTCTGCTCACTATACCGAGCGTGTCTCTTCGATCTTCTACCATAATTTAAGAGCTTTTCTGGATGGCGGCGAGATGATCAATGTCGTGAATCTGAACGAAGGCTACTAACAGGCAAAAACACCTTATCCCAGCTGTATACAGACAGGGATAAGGTGTTTTCTCATTTCACAGGGATCGCCGAAAGTCCTCTCATATAAGGTCTCAGCGCCTTGGGTATATAAATCGAGCCATCCGCTTGTTGATGATTCTCAAGCAGTGGAATGAGAATTCGCGGAGTAGCAACGGCTGTATTGTTAAGGGTATAGCAATAGCGCAATTCACCGTTCTGATCGCGGTAACGCAAGCCGCTGCGGCGCGCTTGAAAGTCCAGCAGGCTCGACGACGAGTGCGTTTCTCCGTAAGCTTGGCGGCTAGGCATCCAGGTTTCGATGTCAAACTGCTTATAATTTTTTGCTCCCATATCTCCTGTACATACGGCAACTACGCGATATGGCAGCTCTAGCATTTCAAGAATGTCTTCTGCGTTTCGAGTAATTTGATTTAACAGGCGCTCCGCTGCATCTAGGTCGCTTTCACACAAGATGACCTGCTCTACCTTGGCAAATTGATGAACACGGTATAAGCCTCGCACATCTCTTCCCGCCGAACCCGCTTCTTTGCGGAAGCAGTTCGATACCGCTGCTAGCCGAATAGGCCCCTGCGATAGTTCAACGATCTCACCGGCATAATACGAAACCAAAGGACCTTCTGAAGTGCCCACCAACCATTTATCATCTGGCAATTCATAGGTCTGATCTTTACCCGCTGGGAAAAAGGCCGCATGGATCAATGTCTCTTCCCGGACCATCAAGGGAACATCCATCACGGTAAATCCACGATCATTCAGGAGATCAATCGCAAGCTGCTGAACAGCTCTGTGCAGATGAAGACCGAACCCTCTGAGATAATAATTCCGGCTTCCTGCAACCTTGACGCCTCGCGGAAAATCAAACAAATCGAGATCTTCACCGATCTGCATATGATCTCTTGCCTCGAACTCGAACTCGGTTGGCGCGCCGACGACTTTGAGAACGACATTCTCTTGATCCGTAGCGCCAATCGGTGTTTCCGGCGATGCCAAATTAGGGACTGTGAGCATAAGCCACTTAAACCGTTCTTCCAGCTTCCCTAACTCTTCTTCATCCAGCAGTAATTGCTGGTTATGCCTCCGAACTTCTTCCTTCAAAACTTCGGCTTCTTCCCATTTCTTCTGCGCAATCAGCTGTGCAATCTGAGCCGAAACTCGATTGCGATCTGTTCGCTGCTGATCCACTTGCTGCAGCAGCAGCCGTTTCTTTTCATCCACCTGAAGCAGCTCATCCAGAGGGCAATCCACCCCTTTGTTTACTGCTGCTTCTTTCACTTCTTCCTGATGTTTGCGAATCCATTTGATATCCAACATATGAGCCACCGCTTCCTTTTTCGAGTATGAGAAAAAGACAAAAAACGCCCTTGTCCGATTGGGACGAGGAGCGTTCTGCTCGCGGTGCCACCCAACTTGATGAAGACAAAATCATCTTCATCCGCTTGGTTCCGCGATAACGGGCGGTGCCGGTCTATTTAGAGAATGGCCAAGCAGGTTGGCCTTTCCGATCACAAACGTCTCCGAGTTGGATGCTCTTCACTGACATAATGTCGATTTGTACGTTGTTCGTTATTATAGTCGAAGTTCAGTTCCCGGTCAATAGACGGATGTCTGCGTTCCCGCTTACTGGGATAAACGGCTTGCCAATTCGTACAGCTCCATGTTAAAGGCACGCTTCGTGTTGACAACTAGATCAATATCCGTTGCTACCAGCTCTCCTTTGATCACGCCACATGCTTTGGAGGAGTCGCCTTCTATCAGTCTGCGCACTGCAAAATCACCAAGTCGGCTAGCTAAAATCCGGTCATTATGCGTTGGCGCTCCGCCACGTTGAATATGGCCAAGCACCGTTACACGCGGCTCGATTCCGACAACCTCAGTAATTGTCTTCGCAATGCCATCGCCCGTACCTGCTCCTTCAGCAACCAGAATGATACTGTGACGTTTGCCATGGGCGAAGTTATCTTTCATTCGGTTTGCCACTTCATGAAGATCAACTTCAACCTCTGGAACAATAATCGTTTCTGCGCCACTGGCTAGTCCAGCATAAAGCGCAATTTCTCCGCAGTGACGTCCCATGACTTCTACGACAGATGAGCGCTCATGAGAAGTCATCGTATCACGCAGCTTATTGATCGCATCCACAACAACGCTTACTGCGGTGTCAAAACCGATCGTGAAATCAGTGAAAGGGATGTCATTGTCAATCGTGCCCGGCAGCCCCATCGTTTTGATTCCTAATTTGCTTAACTTGTTTGCACCTTGATAAGAACCGTCTCCACCGATAACGACCAACCCGTCAATTCCGCGATTTCGCAAATTCTGGGCGGCGATTTGCTGGCCTTCCGGTGTCAAAAACTCTTTGCAGCGCGCTGTTTGCAGGATGGTACCCCCACGTTGAATAATATCGCCTACGCTGCGCAAATCCATTTGGCGAATATCATCGTTAATTAAACCATGGTATCCCCGCTGCACGGCATACACTTCAAGGCCATGGAATAATGCGCTTCTTACAACCGCGCGCACGGCCGCATTCATCCCTTGAGAGTCTCCTCCGCTTGTTAACACTGCTATTGACTTTACTGCTGACATTTCTTTTTCCTCCTTCAAATTCTTCTGCATGACATTCATGATGTTGTGCGGATAAACATGCTATTTAGCCAGAAAAATAACCTTGTTAATGGACTATTTTTCATAAGACGCCTCGATACATTCTTCACTTGCTGCTGTCCCTTCACCTTAGGATCAGATAAATACAGCGCAAGCAAACCTTCGATTATCATACGATGAAATCGCGGATGTTCCAAGAACAAAATTTTACTGCGAGCCTCCTGCACAATAAAAGCAATTCTTTCCACAGTTACATCCATGGATGAATAATACGTGCAAAAGTTCAGATCTCCACCAACAATATCTTCTTCCTGATCAATGAGATAATCAAGCAGAATGTGCAAGCCGCAGACGTAAGGGAAATAAGCCTCTCGAATGGATTCCACCTGTTTCTCACTCAAATGAGGATCACAAGCTGCAAGAAACAGCATAAACATGCCTAACGTCGAACCCGTAGCAGCCGCAAACTCATTCCATGAAATCTGTCGATACTGATGCTGGTGTTGGTCCCACCACTGGTGCAGCTCCTGCTCACGCTTGTCTTTGCGAATATGCTTGTACACTTGCAAATCGCAGTATAGCGCAACAAATTCTCGCACCTGATCAGCAACTTTACCATAGGTCGGCAAGGTTTCTATACAGGATTGACACTTTTGGACCAAGTCCTTTAAATAGTCCCCATCCTCTTTCTCTTGTCGGTAGGCATAATAATCATTCAATGGCTTAGCCGGATCCACGGCATCCAGCATCGACTGGTGGAGCTGCCGAAAATCCAAGGGATCCAGTGACGTGCTGCGATCACACAGATTATCCAAATAGTCGCTAATGGTTTGAAAAGCAACAATGAGTGGAATTAGAATGTGACGCATCGACAAGTTAGCTGCCGCATAGACAGCGCCACCCTGACAATGAAATTGTTTCGTCGCGATACTGGCCAGAGCTTGCGTACGCAGCTCAACATCCGGAATATTCGTCGCTTTCGCTTTCCATATGGCTAGCTGCTCGCCGACATCCGGTAAGATGTAGCGATAAACCCTGAGCATCAAACGAAGTGGACCTTGGGGAACCATTGAGCTACTTTTGTCCAATTGCTTCAAGCAGACTTCCTCCACAACTTTGTTCATAACAATACTGCAGCAGAAGCTGCATCTCATAGCGCTGAATATGCCGTAACCAGCCATCGACGATCGGATTCTGAACTAAGGACACCTGCAGCTCAACCACGTCAATGAAAACACATGGATTCCACACAGGAGAAGTAATCAAAACCTCAAGCTTCTGACGAAGCGCATCATTGTCTAAATCCGCTAAATCTTTTACGTTTAAATACTCTCTCACACAACCAATTAAGCTTGAAAAAATAGGATGATGACCCACATCATTAAACCAATATTTGGAATTGCTATAATCACCCTCCATACGATGCATCAAAGCATGCCAATAGCTGCCTGTCGCATTCGTAATTTCCTGGGCAATATCATGCGATTTATCCAAACTCTCATTAAGCAGATAGAGACCAGCTTTGATGGCCAGGCCATATGTTTCCTGCTCCGGATTGCCTAACGTAAGCGTGCTTGGTACCAGCGCTTCTATGTTCGCATCCATGGCTACATCCCATTCTTCAATCGGATATAAGGCGGGCAGATGCTCCAAGAGCGGCTTCGCAATAGCTTCCAGCCAAGTGGCTCCCTCTTTATTGCTATGCATGCCAGTCACTCTCCCTTTCATTAACAACCATTAATGGTGGGTCTTCGATTCCAAGTCCTGATTCACACGGAACCAAAGGTGAAGATCATTTATGATAGAAGCCAAATCAGCGATTTCGGAATTCAAACGGCATGAAATTGGAAAATCGTCTTCTCTGTCCAGCTGATTTTGTTTGTAAATAATCGAAGCTTCCAGCTTCATGATACGGTCAGGGATCGCACCGCGAATTTGTTCCCAACGCAGCAAAATTTCAACGCGCACCTCGGACGGATAAGCTTCCCAATCGACATCCAGCACGGGAATCTCAATGCCCAATCTTTCAACATAGTGAAAATAATTACTCATTACTCTGTATTACCTCCTTGCTGTACAAACCAGTTGCAACAATTTCAAGAAACATTCTACCTTTAAATGTATCACTTCAAACCCTTGGTTTCCAGTTAAAATTGTATGTCAACCTGATTTCATTTTCTGGTATACTAAAATAATGTTTTAGACGGGAACTTTAGTTAGGAGAGATTTAGATGATTGCTTCGACACGCAAAGAAAACATCTCATGGAAACAGCTCATCTCCTTTTTTCTACCCCTCGGACTTTCAGCTACATTAGTTACCCTCTCACACGTTATTATTAATAGCACCTTGGCCCGGGCGGATAACTCCGAAATGGTCATTGCCAGCTACGCACTCCCTCTAAGTCTGCTGGGTCTTACAGAGAAACCGGTTGTCCTGCTTAGACAAGCTTGTTCCGCCCTCGTTAGAGACCGAATCTCTTTCCGAGCCATGGCTGCAGTCAGCTCTTATGTATTCGCGTGTATCATTCTTCTTGGTCTTATACTATGCTACACACCTGTCGGAGAATGGGTTTTTCTATATTTCTTTGGCGTTGAACGCGAATTGCTAGCCACTACGCTAAGTGTGTATCGAATCCTCATGTATGTGAGCATTTTCTCCGGATTACGCTGTTTATTTCATGGCATTATTATTTTTAATATGCGAACGAAATGGCTGACCATCGGGATGTGCGTACGCATACTTGTGATGTATTTATTATCGCTGTACTTTATTACAACGAACAACGTATCTAGTGGACGTGTAGGAGCTATTATTTTTCTGGTAGGTATGGTCATTGAAGCTCTTGTAGCGATATGGGAGGGAACCAGTCTACTACGCAAGGTGATTCCGGAGAAGGCGCCTGGTCATCCGATCGAGACCAAAAAACAAATTTTCAGCTTCTATAAGCCTCTCTTATATTCTTCCGTGATCGCTGTTGTCATCGGTCCAGCCATTAATGCGATTTTAGGAAAAACGACACACATCCATTTGGCGATTTCCGCTTTCGCCATTGCAGGGTCTTTGACCCAGTTAGTTCTGAGCTTCTTTTCTTACATACATCAAATTGTGCTGAACTTCTATCGCAAAGATGCGAACACTGTGTTTCGTTTCATTCTTTTGCTTAGCTTCATTCCAGGGACTCTCATCGCCATTCTGGCCTATACACCTCTTGGCCCTTGGTTTATGACCCATGTGATGGGCGTCAATGCCGAACTAAGGCAAGCTAGTCTTCATGCGATGCGTATTTTTATGATCATGACAATTGTATTTCCGTGGCTAGATTATATGAATGGCATTATTATGCTGCGTGGTCAAACAAAAATCATGGTTTTCTCACAATCAGCAAATGCTATCATTACGATCTTAACTCTCTTTATTTCCATTTCGCTCGCGCCGGGCTGGAATGGCATGATTGGCGCTTTGGCTCAATCTGTAGGCACTTTAGCAGAGCTTATTGTCGTGGTTTATGTGCTCAAACGCACCGCCGAAAACAATCAGCCAAGTCTTTCTACAAAAAATTTGTAAGGAAATCGAGTGATGATCACCTATGCGTACGTCTATTAATATGAAGTCAGATGATTCCCTGCTCCGATTGTTCACATTTTCTTTTTTTATGACGATGGGCATTGTCGTTACTTTCTTTCCATTGTACTTTGATTACAAAGGGTATTCCAAGCTTCAAATCGGCTTGCTGTATGCGATTGGCCCCCTTATCGGGATTGCGACTAATTTATTGTGGGGTTTCCTCAGCGATCGTTTCCAGACGATAAAGAAAATCATGATTATTCTTATACTGGGACAATTGGTAACGTCCATTCTTGTATTTACGGCAGGATGGTTCTCGTTGCTGTACGTTTGTTTGGCTGCGTTTTTCTTCTTCCAACAACCGGTAAATTCATTAAATGACAGCCAATTAATGCTGAGTATACGGACGAGTGGCAAAAGCTATGCTTCCTTTCGAGTCTACGGCTCGATCGGCTTTGCTGTTTCTGCCGGAGGCTTTGGCTTGCTTCTTAGACATTATGGTACAGGGCTCACGCCTATTCTATGCTTATTTACCATCGTCTGTACTCTAGTCATTGTTTTCCTGCTGAAGGATGCCCGTCAAGGCGGCAAAAAGATGGCCTTCGGCGGTATGCTGAGCATTCTGCGTTCCAAGAAATTTCTGTGGTTCCTTGTGCTTATTGTCATCATGTCCGTTTCCCATCGTTTCAATGACGGCTTCCTTGCCCTGTATATGAGGCAGCTCGGCGCTTCAGATTCCCTCATCGGCTATGCTTGGATGACATCAGCGCTCAGTGAAATTCCAGTTTTCTTTTTTCTCAGCAAGTATGGACACCGCTTTAAGGAGCTGCCTTTACTAGCCTTTGCCGGAATCATCTATGCCGTTCGTTTTTTCATTATGAGCTCGATTCATGATCCATCCTGGGTCATTTGGATTCAAATGCTGCACAGCTTGACGTTTGGTATTTTCCTATTCACGGCAAATCGTTACATAAGTCAACTTATTCCCGATGAATACCGGTCTTCCGGGCAAGCCATTTTCGCTGTGGCCTGGTCGAGTGTTGCCGGCTTGATCAGCGGGACATTGGGCGGCTGGATCTTTGATGCCGCAGGCGGAAGCACTGTCTATGCCATTGCCGCATGTTTGTCGATCGTAGCAGCGATTGGTTTTCTTGGAACACATCTGTTTCAGAACAATGAAAGTATGCTCGGCAGGTAATGAATTTGTAAAAAGAAGGGACTGGTTACGTGTTAACCATTGAAAGGTTATCTCACAGTTTCCGTACAGGACTAGACGAAACCCCCGTTCTTCATGAGCTTAATTTCCGGGTAGAGCAAGGAGAGATGGTTGCTCTGCTCGGCAGCTCAGGCTCCGGGAAATCTACGCTGCTGAATCTAATGGCGGGTTTAATGAAGCCGACAAAGGGCAGTATTTTAATTGCTGGACAAGCGATTGATAAAATGAACGAAAACCGCTTAGCGGAATTTCGGCGGACACATATCGGTTTTATTTTCCAATCTTATGAATTAATTCAACATTTAACCGTTCGCGAGAATGTTGAACTCCCGCTTGTCTTCCAAAGCGTTGCAAGCCAAGAACGCAAGCAAAAAGCGTTAGCTCTTCTGCATAAGGTTGGCATTGGCGACAAAGCCGAGATGTTTCCCTCTCAACTTTCGGGGGGGCAACAGCAGCGGGTCAGTATTGCCCGTTCGCTCATTACGAATCCTGCCATTGTTTTCGCCGATGAGCCTACTGGAAATCTGGATACAAAAACAGAGAAAGAGATCATTGATCTCTTGATTGACCTGAATAAAAACTCTGGTATTACCTTTGTTATTGTGACACATGAACATGAGGTTGCCAGTCGAACAGAACGTATTTTGCAGCTTCGCGATGGCTATTTGCTTGAAGACAACGATCAGGCAGGTGAAACCGGGTGAAGCTCAGAGATTATCTTCGTCTTGGCTGGGACCAGCTGCAGCGGCGCAAGGTTGTAACGGCGCTTTGCACCGTCGGCATCGCCATTGGCTCGGCTTCCATCATGGTTGCCCTCGGTTTTGGAGAATCCATTCAACACTACAGTCAAAAGCAATTAAGCTTCTATCTCAAAACAGATGAGATTACTGTCGTCGATCAAAGCAATGATCCGAACAATCCGGCCAAATTAACGACAAGCAAACTCGATCTTATACGTACATTACCGCATGTTAAATCGGTCGCCAGCTTCCAGGATCTGGGTCAGTTCAACTTCACGGTCGATGACGGCAAGCAAAGCTATCTTCATCTCTACGCTACCGAACTGGATACACTTGAAGATTTCGACGCTAAGTTTCAACAAGGCGGCGCCAGCAGCCAAAACAACCTAATCGTGTTCAATTATGGAGCAACGCTTGGTCTCATGGATATAAAAACGTTGGAAGCACGCAACAAACTAATGCAGCAAAATCCGAGCAAGGAACAGGACGAAATCTTCCGTCAAATGGACGTTCTCCCTTATGCCTTATACCAGAAGCAAATCCTCCTAAAAGCCAATAACTATCAGGAGCAGTCTGCGAATCCAGCGGGTGCCAGTGCGACTCAGCCTAAAGAGATAACTCTTCGTGTCACAGCCGTACTTAAGAAGCCGGAGGGAATGCCGGAAAATATGCTGCAAGGAAACAAAACGGCCTATGTGTCGCCTCAAACAGGTCTTACTATTCTGGAGTCTCTCAACAAAGCTTCAACGAATGGACAGCCCCGCTACTCCGAAGTCAAAGTCAAAGTCGATAGCAGCAGCAATGTGAAGCAAGTCGATGAATGGATCAAGAAGCTCCGGCTTACGACACAGACGAATTTATATCAAGAAGATCGGATGAAAGGCGAATTCGCCATTGTTCGGCTGCTGCTTACCGGCGTTGGTCTGTTTGTTCTTTTCGTAGCTTCCATCTCCATTGTGGTTGCAATGACGATGTCCACTCATCAGAGGCGCAGACAGATTGGGATCATGAAAGTACTTGGGGCCAATTTAAAACAAATCCGCAATATGTTTATTGTGGAATCATCCCTTCTCGGCATGCTGGGTGGGTTTGTAGGTATTCTACTCTCCTATTGGGTCATATGGGGAATTAACTTAATCATTATCCGCTTCGGCTCCGATGGTCGAGGCGATTCCCCCGAAATCTTATTTATCAGCTTCTGGATTCTTCCTGTCGGCATGTTCTTTGCGATTATGACAGGCGTTCTATCGGGCTTATATCCAGCAGTAAAAGCTTCCCGAACAGATGCGTTAACGGCCATTAAACGAGAATAGGAGATTGCCAGCATGAGGAAAAAGAAAACTTGGGTGCTTATTCTTACAGCAATCATTATCTGCGGGATCAGCAGCTTCTTATACGTATCCAGCCACCCAAAGTCCAAAAACGCCAATCAAGCAGACTCTGCTTCTGCCAAGGCTTTGCAATTCAAAATCACAAAAGAAGATCTAGTTAATAGCATTGAAGTCAAAGGGAAATCCTCCTATGCGAAGGAGACTCGTATTTACGCCCCTTTCACCGGCGAAATCAAAGCGTGGAACGTCACTGACGGTGCTCAGGTTGCAAAAGGACAGTTGATATTTGAACTCGACGGCTCCCCGCTGCGCGGCGAAATCGCCAACCTTCAGTCGACACTGAAGAAACAACAACTGGAGGCTGATCTCGCTAATTTCAAAGCTGCCGGACCCCAAGGGGATGCGGGCAGCGTCGCTTCCGGGACCGTGAACGAAGATGAGGCCAGAGGGCGCTTTGCCACAGCCGAGGGACGCAAGATTCAACAGCAGCTCAATGAGGTGAACGATACCTCGCTTCAGCTGCAATTGGCAAAAAAACAAGAAAAAGTAGAACAAGCTGTGTTCAATGCTCCTGATAGTGGCATTTTCTTATTCGAGGATTCAGCCAAAATTCCTAAATCCGTCGAAGAAAGTGCCCGAATAGGGAAAATCGTTGATTTGACGAAGCTGCAATTGGTCTGCACCGTCGGGGAATTCGATGTTTTCCGTATTAAGCCGGGTATGCTCGTACAAGTCAAAGTTGAAGCCCTGAAACAGAAAAAGCTTCAAGGCAAGGTTGAGAAAGTATCGAAGTTTGCCAAATCAGGAACAGACCAAGGAACGGGCTCCGCACAATTCGAGGTCACCATTTCTTTGGAGCCTGACGATCAGTTGATTGCTGGCCTAAGCCTGACAGGAACCATAGAAACCGAAAAGAAAGCAAGCACCGTCGTCGTTCCAACTTTAGCTGTGATGCACGAGAAAGAAGTTTATTACGTTATGCTGCAGACTGCGCAAGGCGCTGAGCGGCGTGAAATTGAGATCGGGCTGGAAACACCTGAGAAAACCGAAGTCCTAAAAGGGTTAAATGAAGGCGATACGGTTGTGCTGCAATAGTAAACTGGCATATAATATGCATTAAGTCTTAGTACCAAGTAATAAAATACAACCGCTATGGACAAATTGATTTGCAAAGGCAGGTAACCGTTTCAATGAATTATAATGATTTCAAAACAATTGTATTAGAACGACGTAGTGTTCGAAACTTTACAGAGCAGGCCGTCTCTATGGAGGATATTCGTGAAATTATCGACTGCGCCAGATATGCGCCAAGCGATACGAACTCCCAAACCTGGAAATTCATTGCCATTCGAAATACAGAAAAAATTAAACACATTGAACAACTTACGTGGGAGCAGCTCCACGCTCGCGCTGCTGCTGCTGAGCAGAACGGACTTTCCCGGGAAGCTCGCTTGCTGGTGAAATCTTTCGGCCCTTACGCAACTGCGTTCTCGGATGCTCCTGTGTTAATTATTTGTTTGGCTACCCCCTACGAATCCAAGTTCCGTGATCGCATTTTCGATCCGATTCAACTTGTTGAAGAGCATGTGTGGGCGGAGGAAGGCATCAAGAGCTCTTGCCTCGCTTCCCAGAACCTGATGCTTGCTGCTCATGCCAGAGGCTTGGCAACGTGCCCTATGACAGGTCCTGTGCTGCTTGCTCAAGATCAGATTCGTGCCTACCTGGACATTCCAGAAGAATGTCAAATCAATATGGTTATTGCCTTGGGCCATCCCAAGGAGCGTCCAGGCAAGCTAGCACGCAAAGAAGTTGATGATATTCTGCAAATCATTGATTAAAGAGTTCCCCATCACATAGGAACACAGGAGGCTGCCCTCAAGGTATTTCAACCTTATGGGGGCAGCCTCTTCTTTAACGATTACACCAGTGCTGACTTCGCCACTGCCCATTTTGTGCTTTGAGCAATAAATTCCTCGAAAAGCCGCTTCGTCCATCTATCGTCTTCAAATAGTGATTCCGGGTGCCACTGTACGCCAATGGCAAATGCTAGGTTCGGATCTTCTACGCCCTCAACCACACCATCTGGAGAATTCGCAGTCACAATCAAATCGGAGCCGATCGTACGAATCGACTGATGATGGAGACTGTTAACACGAACACGATTTCGTCCAAACATTCGCTCCAAATAGCTATTCGCTGCAAGATGAACCTCATGAGAATCCTTATTTCTTGGAATACCGTGTTGAACATGCGCAAGGGTTGGCGCGTATTGACTAGGCAAATCCTGATAAAGCGTTCCCCCGCGGGCAACGTTCAGCACCTGCATGCCTCGGCAGATGGCCAAGATCGGCTTATCCGCTGCTAATGTATAACGTATAGCTTCCAATTCAATCTGGTCACGTTCCGCAAATGTAACCCCAAGCTCAGCAACAGGACATTCTCCATAATTGGCAGGGTCAACATCCTCACCTCCCGTGAAGAGAATACCATCACATAGCTCGACAAGCTGTTTATAAGTTTCAAATGAGGTTAGAGGCAGAACAATCGGAAGTCCTCCACTCGCCTCAATACTTCGATGATAGTCTTTGTGAACGTAGACACCTTCGCTGTATTCATGGAGTTTGACAATCGTGCTTGTTATACCGATAACAGGTTTCAAACGAATCCCCTCTTCTTGCTTATTGTTTGGCATCCAGAGCGTCACGCAAGCCGTCTCCTACGAAATTAATCGCAAGCACAGTTAATAAAATCATCGCTCCAGGCGGAACCCAAAGCCAAGGCTGGTCTGTCAGCACCGTCAGGGACTGTGCATCTGTCAGCATATTGCCCCAGCTAGCAGTCGGAGGCTTGACACCCATGCCGAGGAAGCTGAGCCCTGCTTCGCTCATAATCGCCGAGGCAATGCCAAACGTGGCATTGACAATAATTGGACCGATCGCATTAGGCAAAATATGCTGAAATAAAATACGCGGCGTGCTCAGTCCGAGCGCTACGCCAGCCTTCACATAATCGAGCTGTTTAATCGACAGCACGCTTCCTCTAACCAGCCGCGCGACGCCCGGCCATGAGAACAAGGCTAAGACCAGGATGATCGTGGTCATATTCGATCCCAGCACGCTAATGATGACCAAGGTAACCATCAGAAAAGGAAAGGCCATGAACATGTCCGTTATCCGCATGACAGCCATATCCAACCAGCCGCCAAAATAAGCGGATACGATGCCTACTAACGTACCGAAGGTCACGTATAGGGAGACCGTGACAAACCCAACGATCAGAGAAACTCTTGTCGCATAGATGAGACGACTCACCACATCTCGGCCGACCTGATCCGTACCCAGCCAATGCACCGCCGATGGCTTCGCGGAGAAGATCGCTGTCACCTCTTTGGGATCATGCGGAGAGATCAGTGGAGCTGACAAAGCAACAGCTATGAGCAACAGAGTAACGAACAGCCCGGCTACCGCTAGCTTGTGTCTAGTAAAGCGGAGCCAGAACTGCCGCAGCGCGCTGTCCGCAGCTTGCTCATCTGCTATATACGCGGTGATGACCGGTTGTAAGAGACCCTCTTTCAGTTGATACTCCGATAAGGCCATACAATTACCTCCGAATTAGTTGTAATTAATTCTAGGGTCCGCAGCTGAATACAGCAGATCCGCTAACAAATTCGTCCCCAGCACGATCAAGGCTGCCACAAGATTCAAGCCCATCAGCGTCGGATAATCGCGGGAGAGAATCGATTGCATGGTCAGCTGGCCAATCCCAGGCCACTGAAAAATCTGTTCAATCAGGATGCTCCCTCCAAGCAGCAGCGGGATTTCCATCGCAATCACCGTAATAATCGGGAGCAGCGCATTGCGCAGTGCATGCTTGTTCGTCACCCAGAACGGATGAAGCCCTTTGGAAATCGCTGTGCGCAAATAATCTTGCTTCATCACATCGAGCATACTGGCTCTTACGTATCTCACCTTTTTGCCCGCGATAACAATACCCAGCACGAAAACAGGGAGAATTAGATGACGGACATAGTCCCAAACGCCGCCTGTACCTCCAAGGGTGGTCATCCCGCCCGTCGGCAGCCATTTGAGCTGAACCGCCACAATATAAATGAGACCAAGCCCCAGAAAAAACTGCGGAATAGACGTTCCGATAAAAGATAGGCCAGTCATCAAGTAATCGAATTTCGTATTTTGTTTCACAGCGCTCACAATGCCAATCGGCAGCGCAATAAGAATGGCAAACAACAGTGCGCTAGATGACAGCAGTAAAGTAGGACCGATGCATTGGCCAATCATTTTGGTAACCGGAGCATAGGAACTGAACGAATAACCAAGTTGACCTTGAAGTAAATTGAAAAGCCACTTGACGTATTGCAGCAACAAGGGATCATTAAGTCCAAGTAGATTTTTCCTCATTTCCAGCAATTCCTTCGGCGTATTCGGATCGATGAACATATCCACTGGGTTTCCTGGCGCTAGTTTAATAATGAAAAAGTTAATGACCGTGATGCCAAACAAGACTGGTATGGCGATAAGGACACGACGTATGATGTAATGAAGGATCGTACATCCCCTCCGAAGATTTTCTAATTTATTGGAAAATGGCAAGCAACCGCGTGCTCTCCAGCTGTAAGCGGCGGTTCTTCGTGCCGACAAAGCTGCTGGACGTAGGGGCAGCGTGTATGAAACCGGCAGCCTGCCGGAGGATTAGCCGGACTGGGCACGTCCCCTTGAATGATTAGCCGCTTATTCGACCGCAAGGTAGGGTCAGGCGCCGGATAGGCATTCAGCAGAATCTGGGTGTACGGATGCTTAGGACGTTGGAACAATTCCTCCTTACGTCCAATTTCCACAATTTTGCCTAAATACATGACGGCAACCCGTGTGCTGATATATTGAACGGCTCCGATGCCATGAGCAATGAATAAGTAGGTCAGCTTCAGCTCTTTTTGCAAATCCGCGAGCAGATTCAGAATTTGCGCCTGAATCGATACATCAAGCGCCGATACCGGCTCGTCACATACAACCAGCTTGGGCTGAAACGAGATCGCTCGGGCAATCCCAATCCGTTGGCGTTGGCCGCCGGAAAACTCATGCGGATATCTTTGCTTGTAGGCACGCGGCAAGCCAACCAAATCAAGCAGCCGATCTACCTCTCCCTGCACCTGTTGTCTGTCTACCAAACGATGAACAATGAGTGGCTCAGCCAAGATGTCATTGATTCTTTGACGGGGATTCAGTGAGGAATACGGGTCTTGAAAAATGATTTGCAGACGAGTACGAATCGGTTTTAATTCTCTTTGTGAACGATGTGTAATATCCTCGTTTTGAAAAAGGATACGGCCCTCGAACGGGTTTTCCAGCCGTACAATCGAGCGACCGATCGTTGATTTGCCGCAGCCCGATTCACCAACGAGTCCAACCGTTTCCCCTTCGTAAATCGCAAGACTTACATCGTCAACGGCTCTGACGTGTCCCACTGTCCGGGATAAAACACCTTTTTTTATTGGATAGTACGTCTTTAGCCGATCAATTTGCAGCAAGGGGGTATTCGTTGTCATACGCCGACCTCCTGTGGATGGGGAATGAGGGGTTGAACCGCAGCCTGCTCCTGAGCGACCCAGCATCTCACAAGATGCTCATAACCTACTGCTTGCAGGTCAGGCTGCTGCTGTTGACATCGCTCGGTTGCCAGCGTGCAGCGTGTATGAAACCGGCAGCCTGCTGGCATGCGCTGAAGGGAGGGCACCGTGCCCGGAATGGCTGTGAGCCGTTCCCCCTCTCCTTCCACTCGTGGGATGGAGTTTAGCAGTCCCTTCGTATAGGGATGCTGCGGTTCCCGAAACAGTGTGAACACATCCGCTTCCTCTACAATTTGGCCTGCATACATAACAACCACTTTGTCCGCCATTTCCGCTACGACACCCAAATCGTGGGTAATGAGCATAATCGCAGCGCCGCTTTCCTCGCGAAGCTCCTTCATAAGTTCCAGAATTTGCGCTTGAATCGTCACATCTAGCGCAGTCGTTGGCTCATCCGCAATAAGCAGCTTGGGCTTACAGGATAAAGCCATCGCAATCATAATCCGTTGACGCATACCGCCTGACAGTGTATGCGGGTATACTTCCATGACATCTTCAGCACGGGGCAGGCCGACTTTGCGAAGCATTTGGATCGCGTATGCCTTCGCTTCTTTACGCGAGAGGCTGGTATGCTGCCGAATCATTTCTACCAGTTGGTTTCCAATGGTCAGAACAGGATTCAATGAACTCATCGGCTCCTGAAAAATCATGGCAATATCCTTGCCCCGCAAGCGCCGCAGCTCGGATTCTGACCAGGCGACCAAGTTGGAGCCTTCGAAGCGAATCTCTCCTTGCTTAATTCGCCCATTTTGACCTAGAAGACCCATCACAGATAACGAAGTTACACTTTTCCCGCAGCCCGATTCTCCAACAATCCCAATGGTTTCGCCGGCTTTAAGCTTGAAGCTGATTTCATCGACCGATATTACTTCTTCCTGTCCCGTCCGAAAGACCGTCTGGAGCCGGTCAATTTCCAGCAAATACGTCATCTTCCACACCGTCTTTTCTTATGTAGTAGCGCATCGACACTGCCCGCCAGCAAGCAGACTCAAACGAGAACTGGCGCTTTGACCTCAACAGGAATAGCTGGCAGGTACGGCTTCCCTTGTGTCTTTTTTTGAAACTCAGCTTGAGCCAAACTTAGCAAGTTCCCTCCATCCGTCAGCAGCTCATAGGTGGATAGTGCCAGCAGCTTGGCGGCATGATGCATGCCCTTCAATCCGATCGATGAACCGAAGGCAGCCGTCGCCTGCCAAGTATGCACCTGAACACCAAACGGGGCGCAAGTTGTCATGATTTGACCGGTGGGAGCAATCCAAGATACATCGCCCACATCCGTAGAGCCCCCGCCGGTAATTGGGCCTGTTGGCTTATAATTAACGAATGTCGCAGGCAGCAGGTCATCTTCTGCCAAGCCCAGATCCTTCTGCCGCTTCTTGGCGTATTGCTGCAAAGAAGGCTCCAGTGTTGCAGCCAATGCACCCGCAAACGCCAAATCTTCCTCTGTGAACAGAAGTGGCCCCGCTTCATCTTTCTGGTTAAACAGCAGATCATTCAAGGTTTCATTCACATTAAGATCATAGGCGCCGGCTTTAATCTCCCACGTGACTTCCGTTTCAGTCATAAGGGCAGCGCCTTGAGCAATCTTGATCTGCCGCTCAAGCAATTCATCAACATGAGCTCGATTCGCTCCACGCAGGTAGTACCAAACACTCGCCTTATCTGGAACGATATTAGGCGCTTCACCGCCATTCGTAATGGTGTAATGAATACGAGAGCCGTCAATGACGTGTTCCCGCAAATAATTCGCCCCAATGTTCGTCAATTCAACGGCATCCAGCGCGCTCCGCCCTAAATGAGGGGCAGCGCCAGCATGAGCGGCCCTGCCTTTGAAGAAAAATTCAACCGATGTAAGCGCCGAGCTCGGAATGTTCCACGGCGTGTTCGAATGACCGGGATGCCAGGTTAATGCCGCATCCAGATCATCGAATACACCGGCACGTGCCATGAACGTCTTTCCGGAGAGCACTTCTTCCGCCGGACAACCGTAATAGCGAATGGTCCCTTTCAATTTCTCTTGGACAAGTCGCTCCTTGAGAGCGATCACGGCCTCCACGCCTGCAGTCCCGAGAAGGTTATGACCGCATCCGTGACCTGGTCCATTGACAATAAGCGGCTCGCGAACAGAGCTGACCTTCTGGGACAGTCCAGGTAAAGCGTCGAATTCGCCCAGAATGCCAATGATGGGTGAGCCGTAGCCATATTCGGCAACGAAGGCTGTCGGCACGTCGCCAACACCCGAAACGGCAGTAAAGCCAGCCTCCTGCAGGACGGAGATTTGCAGCTTGGAAGCAAATGACTCCGTATAAGCGACCTCTGGACGGTTCCAAATTTGCAAAGCCTGATCCTCGAACGTCTTCTTATTTTCATCCAGCCAATCGACCAATTGCTTCTTTCCCATCGACAATCACCTCCGAAATCTTATTTCTTCAAATCCCATTGATTCACATTGTTAAACATTCCGATATCCAGCGGTTTGCCTACGATCACGTTTTTCGTTACCGCCAGCAGCCGTTTCTCCGAATAAACAGCAATCGACGGCAAATCCTGATGCAGCGTATCCTGCAGCTTATTATAAATATCCTTGCGCTTCGCCGGATCTGACTCCGTCTCTCCCTTCGTAATCAATTCATCGGCAATCGGGCTTTTGTACTTCGTAATATTGCTCGCATTGTCGCTTTTGAACCCGGTAAAGTAAGAGCTTGGCTCGATATAGAAATCACGCGTAAAAATAGTGATATCGTATTCGCCTTTGCGTACCTTCTGAATCAATGTTGCGAAATCAAATTTCTGGACGTCCACTTTCAGTCCAATAGCCGTTAAATTTTGCACCAGAATATCGGCTGCTTGTTCTCGAATTTTGTTGCCGACAGGGATAAGGAATTGAATCGGCTTATTTGTGTCCCATTTTGCTTCTTGAAGCAGCTTCTTCGCTTTGTCCGGATCATACGTGTATTTCGGAATGTCTTTATTGTAGTAAGGGTGGTAGCTCGGAATGCCGCCATCAATAATTTCCCCTTGCCCTTTGAGCAGCTGATCAACAATCAGATTCCGGTTGAGGGCATAGGCAATGGCCTGGCGAACCTTTGGGTCGCTAATTTTTTCTGTGTTAAAAAAAATCTCCGGTGGGACAGAAGGGTTGCCGGATACCAGCTCCACATTAGAGAAACCTTTCACTTTCTCATAATCGGTAATCGGGATAAGTCCAACGGGCACGGAATTCAACTGAATTTCACCCGTTTGCAGTTGGGCAACCAGATTGGTCGCCGGCAGAACTTTGATGAAAATTTTGTCAAGTTTGGCGACATCGCGATAATAGTTCGTGTTTTTGGCAACTTCAACATATTGGCCCTTCGCAAAGTTAGCGAACTTGAACGCGCCTATGGTCACATCAGGCTTCTGGAAGTAGGGGTGAGTAGCCAACTGCTCTGACGCCACATCTTTCAGAATATGCTGAGGCAGGAAGAACACTTTGGTGCCGAAACGCTCTTTGAAAATGAGGGGATCAATCGGTGTCTTCGTTTTCACTTCAAATGTCTTCTCGTCGATGATCTTCAGCCCGCTAATTTCTGTTTTTCCTTCTGCAAGCTTCCCCGCTTCGTTCACGCCTTCAATAAAGTTCAATTTGAAATTCGTTTCCACTTTTGGATGCAAAGCGGTTTGCAAGGTAAAGGCCACATCGGCCGTTGTGAATGGCTTCCCATCATTCCATTTGGCTGCGGGGTCCAATTTAACCGTAAACGTTTGATTGTCCTTCGTTTCTACGGATTTCGCCAACTTGGGCAGGAATTCGAACTTTTCATTCAGATCGAGCAATGAATCATTAATGAGCGCGATGACGTTATCCGAAGCGGAATCGCCTTGGTCATTGATCTGATTTACCGTAATCGGTGCATTGACGATGCCCACATAGACGGCTTTCTCTCCTTGGGACTGAGGGGCATCGGATGCTTTCGTTGTCGTTGCAGGAGCTGACGATGCTGATGGCGATGGTGTTGGCCCGGAAGTGCCGCAAGCCGAGATCACCAGCATAAGTGCAAGCAGTACATACAGCAGGATGTTGCGATAAACATATTTCATTCGAATGAACCTCCTCATATTTTATTAATCCTATAAACTAACTATGAATTATGTACCTTAATTTACCACTGCATATTTATAACTGTCTAATAGAAGTTTTCTATCCAGAATTTGGTATTACCCTGAAAGATTATTAGGTTTAGAACAATATAAATCATTAGGAATTTGATATTGGATATTGAAAATAGAGTTCTCTATACTTTGGGAAATGATTAACCCACTATTTCAATTGGAATAGAACGGATAATCATAATAAAGAAAAACGGCTGCAACGAACAGCCGCTGTTCAAATATGTGGAGGGATATATGTTGTCAATTCAACGTACACACCGCAATACTGTGCTTTTCCTATTCGCAACACTGCTGCTCATTCTTGCAGCCTGCAGCTCGCAGACCACTGGAACGACAACGAGCGAGACCTCTCCGCAGCGTACAGGCACAAGTTCAGAAGGCCAAAAAATTGTTTATATTCCAACCTTTAGTCCAACGCTAACGGTAAGCCCCATTAATAATCAGGGCAGTGGGGCATCAACGATTGTCATCAGTCTCTTTAACGACCCTTTGTACGATCTGAATGATAACCTCGAATTTGTACCAAAGCTGGCCAAATCCATTGAAACCAAAGATAATCAGACATTTATTTTCAAGCTGGACCCTGCTGCCAAATGGAACGATGGTCAGCCATTTACGGCGGACGATGTTGCGTTCACCTTGCAAACAGCCCTGAATGCAAAGGTAGATACAACCTTTAACTTCAGCTTTATTGAAGGCCTGAATGCGGCTGGGAAACTGGATTCGGACAAATCTGCGATCAGCGGAATTAAAGTCATTGACAGTACGACCTTCGAGCTCAAAACGAAGCAGCCGATCGCTTTGACCGTACTGCAGGAGCGCTTTGCCAACAAGATCTACTTCATCCCCAAGCATATTTTGAAGGATGTGCCCATGGAACAAATCAATGCTCACCCTTACTTTCAAAATCCTGAAGTGACGATCGGCCCGTTCAAATTCGTCAAGTTTGTCAAAGGCGCTTACGTTGAGGTAGCGAAGAACACTTCCTACTATCGCGGCGTGCCTAAGCTCGACAAAATATTTTTTAAAGATGTTGCGGCTGAAACGATATTGCCGCAGTTGCAGACGGGCGAGCTGCATATGAATACTTTGCCATTTGGCACGATTCCTATCACGGAGCTGGAGAAAGTGAAAGCTTTGCCTAATTTTGACGTATCCGTTTCCGAATCCGCTGAGCCGCTTGTTGCTTTTTTCAACACTGAAACCGTGCCTCTGAAAGTTAGGCAGGCTATCCCGTACGCGCTCAATCGAGAGCTTATCGTCAGCCAACTGCTGAAAGGACAAGGCAGTGTTGTTGATGGCCCCATTCCAGGCAATCATCCGAATTACAACAAAAATATACAGCTGTTTACCTATCAACCAGACAAGGCAAAAGCTTTGTTGAAGGAAGCGAATTGGGATGTCAACAAACCCCTCCGGGTTTTGATCCCTACCGGCAACGCCATCCGTGAGCACGCTTCGGAGTTAGTGGTGGAAAATCTGGAGAAAGCCGGCTTCAAGGTGCAAGCGGAGAAATACGACTATCCTTCCTTGATCGCCAAGGTACGTAAATTTGACTATGATATCGCGATTTACAATACAAGCTTCTTTATCGACCCGAGCTCTTACTTCTCGAACTTAAAAAGCGACAGCGCCAATAACTATACGCGCTACAAAAATCCGCAAGCAGATGAATTAATCACCCTTGGCGAATCGGAGACAGATCCCGCTAAAAGAAAGCTTATCTACGATCAATTGCAGGAAATCCATCATACCGATCTTCCTCACCTAAGTCTCTATACGGAGAAGAAAATCGCAGCCGTTTCTCGGAAGATTCTTGTCGGTAAACCTCTGCGATTAGGGATGTTCAACAATGTCAATGAATGGGATTTAAAATAGGAGGAAGCCCTTATGAGCAGCAATGTCGTCCAACCTCTTGCAAAAGAATTTGAATTTGGCGTTTACACCTTTGGGGATCTGCTTGCAGACCCCGTATCCAAACAGAAAAGAAGCCCTGCGAGAAGATTACAGGATATCATCGCGGCAGCCAAGCTTGCCGACGAGGTTGGTCTTGATGTATTCGGGCTAGGCGAGCACCATAAACCTGATTTCGCGATTTCCTCTCCCCCCGTCGTGTTAGCGGCTATCGCGCAAGTGACCCAGCGCATCAAGCTAACGAGCATGACGACCGTACTTAGCATCCTGGATCCTGTACGCGTATTCGAGGATTATGCAACCGTTGACCTGCTGTCAGCCGGCCGTGCCGAAATCGTCGCAGGTCGCGGCGCCAAAAATTCGCTGGATGCTTACGACTTATTCGGCTGCGATCTTGCCAGCTATGAAACTCTTTTCGATGAAAAGATCGATCTGCTGCTGCAATGTGTGGAGAGCGAAAGCGTAACTTGGGAGGGGCAATTCCGTTCTGGCCTCACGAATGCTGCCATCGTTCCCCGCCCTCTTCAAAAAGAATTGCCTGTCTGGTTGGGTATGGGCGGCACCTTAGAGAGCGCTGTCCGAGCCGGCAAGCTAGGCAGAGGCGCCCTGTTTGCCTTGCTCACAGGCGATCCAGCTAGGCTTAAGTCCATGGCAGAGGCTTACAGACAAGCCGGACTGCACGCGGGGCACGATGCTTCCAGATTGCGCATAGCGGTTGCCAGCCACGGCTGCATCGCGTCGGAACCTGAACAGGCATGGCGGGAATTCTCTCGGTATTATGAGAATTATGTGGGGCGCTTTCTGCCCAAAATTAATGAGGGCTTCCCTCATATCGACCCGGCTAAAGTAACAGATCCGCAGGAGGGGCTTGCCGTAGGAACGCCTGAGCAAATTGCGGCGAAAATCTTGTTTCAGCATGAGCTGATCGGACATAACCGTTTTATTTTGCAAGTCGACATCGGCGAACTTCCCTTCGAGAACGTGGCCACAACAATCAAATTGCTGGCGACCGAAGTAGCCCCTATCGTTCGCCGAGAAATTGCCCGTAAAAAAAGCAAAGGAATGGAGGAAGTTTCCACATACTGAGCGGCAGTACTTTTGGAGGTACATCCTATGGCACCGTATATTGTTCGTCGTCTTCTCATATCCTTGCTGGTCTTGCTAGGGATAACGATCCTTAATTTTATGATTATTAATTTGGCCCCTGGGAATCCTGTTGAGCTGTTCATCGACCCCGATACACCCAAGGAGCTCGTTCAAGCGCGGAAAGAACTGCTAGGACTGAATGCCCCGCTCTTCACGCAATATATCAAATGGTTAGGGGCTTTGCTGCAAGGGAATCTAGGCTACTCCTTCAGCTCTCACGCGCCTGTCCTCACTATCATCGGAGAACGGTTGGGTCCTACGCTGCTGTTAGCCGCTGCCTCCTTGCTATTCGGGCTCCTTATTGCCATCCCAATCGGTATTCTAAGTGCCTTGAAGCAAAATACGAAATTTGATTATTGGATGACCGGCTTTTCCTTCATCAGCGTCTCTGTTCCGCAATTTTTTTTAAGCTTAACCCTCATCTATGTCATTGCAGTCAAACTCCATCTTCTGCCAACCGGCGGCATGGTGACTTTGGGTTATGAGGGGGACTTGCGAGATCGGCTCATTCATTTGGTCCTCCCCGTGCTTGTACTTGGCAGCGTCGTCGCCGGCAAAAAAGTGCGCTATATACGCTCCAGCATGCTCGAGGTCTTGAAGCAAGATTATATGCGCACTGCGCATGCCAAAGGACTGCATCCCTTCGTTGTAATCAACAAACACGCGCTGCGCAATGCCTTGGTTCCGATCATTACCGTCATCGCAGCCGAAATTCCTATTTTGCTCGGTGGAAGCATTGTGATTGAACAAATATTCCAATGGCCAGGCATTGGCAGACTAACGTTCTTATCCATTCTTTCCCGGGATTACCCTATCTTAATGGGACTCAATCTCGTAGCTGCTATCATTGTGCTTTTAACTAATCTCCTCACAGATATTCTGTATTCGCTGGCCGACCCTCGGATTAAATATGATAGTTAGTTAGTCAGTTCCTCAAGGCAAAAGGCCTCCAAAACCACTGAACAAGTGGGATTGGAGGCCTCTTTGGCTCAAATTTAGCTTACTTCTGCAAACCGCTTTGCGGTTGCTGTTTGATTTTACCAGGCCAGAAAGACAAATCTCCCAGCAGCATGGTGATCGAAGGCACAAGGAATGGCCTTACTATAAAAGTATCCAGAATAACGCCAATGGCGCAAATGACACCAAATTGGACCAGCACTTGAATCGGCAATGAGGCCAATACAGCAAAGGTTCCTGCCAGAATAAGTCCCGCTGATGTAATGACGCTGCTCGTCGTACTGACACCAAGCCGGATGGCATCCCTCAGCTTCAATCGATTGCGCTCCTGCCAAATGCTCGAAACCATGAATATATTGTAATCCTCCCCCAGAGCCACGAGGAATACGAACGCATAGAGCGGAATTAATCCTTGGATAGCCGACGTATCCATGAAGTAATGGAGAATGAGACACCCAGCTCCCAAAGCAGAGAAGTACGAAAGCAGGACCGTAGCAATGAGATAGACCATCGCGACAATCGAGCGCAAATAGATTAATAGCAGTAAGGCAATGACGATGATAACAACCGGAATAACCATATATGTGTCTCGTTCTACAACACTTTTGGTATCATATTGCGTGGCGGTTTCACCACCCACCCAAACTTGCGGCGTCGACAATCCCGCTTCCTGCAGCTTCTGCTCCGTTGTTGAACGGATTTCCGGAATGCGATCAATGGATGAAAGCGCATAGGGATCTTCTTTAAAAATCAGTTCGTAGGCTTTGTATGCTGCATCCTTTTTACTGTCAACAGGCTTAGAAACAGACTCTACATAGGGAAGCTTCGTTAAGGCTCCCTGCACATCCGCTTCTTTCCCCTGCGTGTTGACAATTATTTTCACCGGAGCAAGCGAACCTGGCGAAACATGCTCGGAAAGCAGCGAAAAACCTTCACGAGACGGCATGGTTGATGGGAAAGATTCCAAAATGTTATACGTAAATTTAATCTGCGGTGCAAAAGCAGCAAGCGCGATTAGAATAATTAGACTGACGGCAAGAACGCTTTTAGGCTTCTCTGTTACGACGTGTCCTAGTGCAGCACTCATCTTGCCGACAGGCTTCTGCACACGAATCTTTCTCCCTTTGCGAGCTTCTTTCTCAGCACGCATCTCAGGCGTCAACGGAATAAACGGGAAAAAGGATACGCGCCCTATAATAGCAAGCAAAGCAGGAACGAGGGTTAAACTGGCTATAGCCATAATAAAAATAGCTACGCTGAACGGGATCGCAAAGCGATGATTGGACCCGTAATGGGCAAAAAGCAAAGCGAGCAACGAAACGATGACCGTTAAACCGCTCATCCCTATGGCTCCTGCAGCGCCTCCGAAAGAAGCACGCAGCGCTGCGTATTTGTCTTTCTCTTCCAGTAAAGCTTGCCGATATCTGGCTACAAAGAACAGGCAATAGTCTGTTCCAGCGCCGAACAATAACACTGTCATAATCGAAATCGATTGCGCGTCTACAGTGATCCAGCCTTGTTTGGCGAGGAAACCAAGAATCGGCGAAATGATGCCATAGGCAAAACCCACTCCCACCAGTGGAATGATAGCGAGAATTGGGGAACGATATAATACGATCAACAGGATCAACACGAGAAGAACCGTAGCTAGAAGCAGCGCGAAGTCAGCTCCTTTGAACAAGGCGGTAGCATCCGTTTGAATACCGACAGGGCCGGTAATCCGGGCGTACAATCCTGCTTCGCCAACTTTAAGTGCGAACGGGTCCGTTCCTAGCTGATTTGCTGCTATTTCTTGCAGTTTCTTCAAATCCGCTTGCAGCACGTTGGTTTCTGTCCCTTCGTTAAACGAAATCGGCAGAACCAATAAAGTGCCATCTTTCGAAAGCATCGCTTTCACAGCTTGCGCTGGCATTTGGTGCAGCGGCGGCAAGCCTTTTTGTGCGGTGAGTGGCGTATCCGTCAACTGCTTCGCAATCTTCTGGATGGCGGCGATGTCCGGATCTGTTAATCCTGCCGCCCGGTACCAAACGACCAAAGCAGGTACGCCTTCATCGCTTGGGAATTGCGCGCGCATCGTATCGCTCGCTTGAAGCGACTCAGAGTCGATAGGCAGCTTACTGGCACCATTATTTTCTTGTGAATTGACGTTAGGCAAAAAGACGGATAAAATTCCAGTTAGTAAAACCCAAATGAGCAAAGTGATCCATTTGCTGCGACGACCGGCCACGATCGCTCCCAGCTTGCTGAATAGAGGATTTTCATGCATATTGAAACATCTCTCCTATAGCTTATTTGTAGTTAAGTAAGTATTTAAGTTACACAATTAATTATATATACTATATAGTTAATTAATCAACAGGTTATTTTTTTCAGGAGTGATTGCTATGGATAAAAAAACGAAACCACTCGGTAGACCCCGCGCTGCACAAGGGGAAATGCCGCTCACTCAAAAAATATTAATGACGTCCATCCCGCTTTTTCTGTCCAGAGGCTATGAGTCGGTTTCCATGGATGATATCGCCAAAGAGTGTCAGGTAACGAAAGCTTCCGTCTATTATTACTATCCCTCCAAATCAGACCTACTGACGGCGTCCATGGTCCAGCTGATGGATAATGTCAGAAGGGTTACTTTGAAACGCTTAAGCCAACCTGCCTCACTTCGTGAAAGGCTTCTGGACATCACTGAAGCTCACTTGAAAGCCATTGATTTCGATCTGCATTCCTTCATGCGTAAAATGGAGGCGACGCTCTCCGAAGAGCAAATGATCACCATGCGCAAATCCGAGCAAGGAATTCTAGACGCGCTCGAGGAGGAATTCAGCAAATCTGTCTCGTCAGGTGAAATTGGACCTATTGATGCCCGTGTCATCGCTCGTGCTTACACTTCTCTCTTAATGATGGGGCATGCCCGGGATGGAAACGGCAATAAAATGTTTCCGCACGAAAGCGAAGCCGCTAAACAAATTATTGACATCTTATGGCATGGTTTATTCCCGCCCCAATAAGTAAAGGCAGCCTCATCAGCTCAATGAGCTGCGAGATGCCTTACACTCGGAGTTTCCGCCAACTCCACTCTTAAACTGCATCTGCATCCAGACAAGCAAAATCGATCAAAGTCGAACTGAGACTGCAAAAAAGGCAGGCTCAAGCTCGATAAAGACTCAAAACCGATCAAACTCGAACCGTGACTGCCGAAAACGCCGGCTCAGAGGTGGAAATGCTGCAGTCCCCCACTGAGTCTGCCAAAAAGGCAGGCTCAAGCTCGATAAAGACTCAAAACCGATCAAAGCCGAACTGAGCCTGCCGAAAACGCCGGCTCAGAGGTGGAAATGCTGCATTCACCCACTGAGTCTGCCAAAAAGGCAGGCTCAAGCTCGATAAAGACTCAAACCGATCAAAGCCGAACTGAGTCTGCCGAAAACGCCGGCTCAGAGGTAGAAATGCTGCATTCACTCACTGAGCCTGCCAAAAAGGCAGGCTCAAGCTCAATAAAGGATCAAAACCGATCAAAGTCGAACTGTAACTGCCAATTTTTGCCTTCTCAGACCGGGTTGGATGCTTCTCCCCCACTGAGACTGCCTCAGCATTAAAAAATGGCAGCAAAAAAGACAGCCCCGAATGAATCGGAATGCTGTCTTCGTTGTTTGTGCTATGACACTATTTATAAGTGGGAAGTCCCAATTTCTTATAACTTGGTGACGTTAGCTGCTTGAGGACCACGGTTGCCTTGAGTAATATCGAACTCAACGGATTGGCCTTCTTCTAATGTTTTGAATCCTTCGCCCTGAATTGCGGAGAAGTGTACGAATACATCGTCGCCTCCATCAACAGAAATGAAACCGTAGCCTTTTTCTGCGTTAAACCATTTCACTGTACCTTTCAAATGAACGACCTCCTAAAAATATCGCCATCTATGACGAATAAGGAAATTATATCATCCTCAGGAAGAGAAATCAACGCTCAAAACGCTGTGGATAAGCTAAAATTTGTTGATGTACCAACGGTTTCCTCCTATGCAGGCAGTGGTTTGATTATGCATAAATATTGATGAGAATTGGGTAAAAAGGGTAAATTCGCTTCTCTTCTTTCAGCGGAAAAGCCTTCCTGATCAAGCTCGTTTATTAATTCATTCAACCTGCGATATTCGACAGTTTGAAAACTAAGCAATGGGTAAATTCGCACCTCACCACCAGGCTTGCAGATACGAAGCAGTTCTCGAACCGCAGCTAGATGAAACGCAAAATCAAATTGTTCTTCATATAAAAACATAAAATGACTACATAAGACTAACTCGAAGGTCTCGTCCTCAAATGGCAAATCTGGAAGATAAGACACATGGTATCTATTTCCTGCGTCATTCTGGGAGAAATCCTCAGCAAATCGTCGCAGACTTGCGATGCGGCCTGCTTTGTGCTGCTCGACGGAGCCGTAATAGGTCCAGTCATAGACATCCCTCAGCTTCTCCATCTTCGCGGCTACTACTTCAATCTCTTGAAATCCATGCTCTGTAATAGCTTCCACCGACTTCTCGTACAGCGGATCTGCCGCTTCGGCCATAATACCAAGCTGCCTGGCCTCTGTAGTGAACGAAGACGCACCGCCTGCTACATCTAGAACACGCTTACCTCTCAAATCTTCTGTCTGCAGCATAAACATTTTCTCATACTCTGCGAATGATCTTGAGGTCATGGCGACCCCTACTTGTTCATAAACACGCTTCTGTTCCATGCTCATCTCTCCTCAGCTCATCTCTGCAATCGCTTGGATTGCCTCATAGCCCTTTCCCTATGGAAAGGATTAGGAAAATTTTAGCATAAGACGAACTTCCTTCGCAATAGCAACTTTAAGGGACTTCCTGTTTGGAAATCAACTATATTTATGGTACGATTGCCTATATCTTTGCGTTCAAGCAGAAACGAGGAATCACATTGTCAAATCAACCTTTTAAGAAGCATACGATTTACAAAAAAGACAAATGGAACATGCTCAATGTCGAAGTACAAGGCACCAAGATTGTGCTGACTGAAATAAGCGATCAATGGGGCGAAGAATGCCATACCTTTATCGGCCGTCCGGCGATGCTGCACTGGGCGAATGAGCGCTTTGCGAAGGATAAATTCCAAGGTACCGATGAAGAATGGCAAGCCATTATGGACGCTTTCAAAGCAGTCTAACTCGGTGATCATTGCATTTACACACAAGCCTTGACTTTAGGCTCGTCTTATCCCTATAATAAAGTTAACTTCATAGCGTTTACTCCAAAGGGGAGTAGCTGATACAGTAAAGTCGTCAATTCGGATCCTCATCAGGTCCCGGCTTTATTGGCAACGACAACGTTGTTAGCAAGACCTTTGCCATGTTTATTGGTGAAGGTCTTTTTTGATGAATTAGAGCCTTCACCGCCATCGGTGTCAGGCTCTATTTTTTTTCAAAAAAAATGCTAAAGGGAGTGTTTGTTCATGGAATGGTTATCAACTGGTTTTTTTCTCTCGCTGCTCAGCATTATCCTGATTGATTTGGTGCTTGCAGGAGACAATGCCATCGTGATCGGTATGGCTGCTCGCAATTTGAAAAAGGAAACACAAAAGCAAGTTATCCTCTGGGGAACGGTTGGTGCGATCGTTATCCGCGCACTTGCCACATTGGTTGTCGTCACGCTTTTGAAAATACCTGGTCTATTGTTAGCAGGCGGGCTACTGCTCCTCTGGATTTCGTATAAGCTCCTTAGCGAAAAGAAAAATCACGAAAATGTGCAAGCCAAAGACAGCATGTGGGCAGCCATTCGAACCATTATTATTGCCGACGCGGTCATGGGCCTTGATAATGTCATTGCGGTAGCCGGCGCTGCACACGGTAATTTCTTGCTTGTCATTATCGGTCTTCTCGTAAGTGTGCCTATCGTTGTATGGGGAAGCACCTTATTCATTAAATGGATCGAAACGTATCCTTGGATCATCTACATCGGCTCCGGTGTGCTTGTTCTAACAGCTGGCAAAATGATCACCGGAGAAAGCTTTCTTGCTCCTTATTTTAACTCGAATCCGCTTGGTAAATGGTTGTTCATCGGACTTCTTATCGTCGTTGTGCTGGCCGTAGGCAAATGGTCCAAAATGGTTGGGTATTTGGTGGAAG
The DNA here is from genome assembly GCF_013204855.1 of Paenibacillus alba. GTDB lineage: Bacteria > Bacillota > Bacilli > Paenibacillales > NBRC-103111 > Paenibacillus_E > Paenibacillus_E alba. The sequence goes on from NZ_JABMKZ010000014.1 coordinate 72,293, forward strand.
TCGGGGATCGCGGTCAATTGACCTTGCCGAAGGAATTAAGCGATGAAGCGCAAATTGTTCCGGAAGATCGTTTTACGGTGAAAATGGATGCTCGCGGCCAATTAATACTGGTCAAAGCCGAGGATGACGATAACGAAAATCCAGATGGAACGATGAAGCACGCTGGATGAAAAAGGAGTTTGCGCTTCATACAGCGAAACTAACTATCATGCGCTTATGAGCAAGCGTCATACTCTATAGGGATAAGGATGATTCTGCAATGACCAATTCCGGTTCTATTATCACATTTGTACTCGTATCCTTTTGCCTTGCCATCATTTTAATCATGAAAAAAGACAGTCTCCCAGCACAAATGAAGCGGTACCTTGCCTTATTGGCGATCGTGATGGTCTCGTTATCTTTTGTTCTTATCTTAATCAGCTTCTTTGGAGCCGGAATGTAAATTTACTTCCTTCCAGCTTTTTCATATAATCATAAATGAATAGGTTAACGGTCATACTAGGTGAAAACCATGATATGGGATTTCAACTGAATCTCAACGTGGGAATATGCCGGGAGCGTGACCGCAATGCGCTGGATCTATGTGACTGCGGCAATGGGACTTCTTCTCAGCTCTATCCCCACAGCCGATTTGCATGCAAAGGAATACCAACGACCCCAAACTCATAACAAGGACAGGAGGGCTCCAATGACTCAACTATTGGAACGCAAGCAAGTACCGGCCGAGCACCGCTGGAATCAGGAGGATTTATTCGCCGATCAGAAGGCTTGGGAACAGGAATTTCAAGAAGTGAAAAACTCGCTTGGCAAAATTAGCGCCTTCCAAGGTAAACTCAGTGAACCCGCTACCGTGAAGCAATGTTTCCAATTGGAAGATGAGGTCTCTCTGAAAACAGAAAGACTGTATGTGTATGCCAACATGAAACATCATGAAGATACAGCAGAACCAACCTATCAAGCCTTATCGGAGAAAGCCAAAAAAATCAGCGTCGAGGTCGGAGAAGCACTCTCCTTCATATCACCTGAAATTCTAAGCCTCTCGGATGAAAAGCTGCAGCAGTTGGTGAATGATCCTTCCTTGGCTTTTTATAAAGATACACTTGAAGAAATGATTCGCCAGAAGCCTCATACACTGACAAAAGAGCAAGAAGCTTTGCTTGCCCAAGCGGGCAACATGGCCGGAGCTCCGAGCACGATCTTCAGCATGTTGAACAATGCTGATTTAAAGTTCCCGAAAATCAAGAATGAAAAAGGCGAGGAAGTCGAACTCACCCACGGCAGCTACATTCAATTCTTGGAAAGTCGCGATCCCGAAGTGCGGAAAAACGCTTTCCATGCCGTATATGAAACGTACCGCAGCCATAAGAATACGATTGGCGCTACACTCAGTGCCAATATCAACAAAAATATTTTCTATGCCAAAGCTCGCCACTATCCATCCGTTCTTGAATCTACCTTATTCGGGGACAACATCAAGAAAGAAGTCTACACCAACTTAATTTCCACGATTCACGACTCGCTTCCTCAGCTGCAGCGTTACTTGAAGCTCCGCAAAAAGCTGCTGAAGGTCGATGAGTTACATATGTATGACCTCTTCGCTCCGCTGGTCGAAGAATTCAAAATGGATATTACGTACCAACAAGCCAAAGAAGAAATCAAAAAGAGCTTAGCCCCGTTGGGTGAAAACTACTTGAAAATTCTTCAAGACGGCTTCGACAATCACTGGATTGATGTCTATGAGAACAAGAACAAACGCAATGGCGCCTACAGCTGGGGTGCTTACGGCACACACCCTTACGTTTTGTTGAACCATAAAGACAACTTGAACAGCATGTTTACGCTGACTCATGAAATGGGTCACGCCATCCATTCTTATTTGTCCGACGAAAATCAAGAGTACCGCTATGCGCAGTATACGATTTTCCTGGCAGAAGTTGCCTCCACGCTCAATGAAGCACTCCTCATGGACTATTTGTTGAAACGTGTGACAGATCCGAAAGAAAAGCTCTACCTGCTTACCTACTATGCCGATCAGTTCCGGACAACGGTTTTCCGTCAAACGATGTTCGCGGAATTCGAAATGATTACTCACGAGAAATCGGAGCAAGGCGAATCGCTGACACCACAAGAGTTCAGTGAAATATACTTGGGCCTGAATAAGCTTTACCACGGAAAAGACATGGTCGTTGATCAGGATATTGAGATGGAATGGGCACGTATTCCCCACTTCTACAACAGTTTCTATGTATACAAATATGCAACAGGCTTCTCTGCTGCAACTAGCTTTGCCAAGCAAATTCTGGATCAGGGCCAGCCTGCTGTTGATCGCTACCTGGGCTTCCTGAAAAGCGGCGGCAGCGATTACTCGCTGAATATCTTGAAGAAGGCTGGCGTAGACATGTCCACACCGGAGCCGATCAAACAAGCAATGAGCGTGTTCAGCTCGCTGCTTGATCAAATGGAAGAGCTCACTAAGTAATTGAGCAGAGAAAGGTTGTTGGCGAATGCCTGCAACCTTTTCCTCATGAAAGGATGTATGCCTCAATGAAGATGCAATGGTTCCTTATCTCTGCCTTAGTATTTGCCCTCATCACGGCCATATTTGCTGTCATTAATGTGGATCACGTCCAAGTCAATTTCTTGTTCACCCAGACGTCTACCCCGTTGATCCTTGTCATTTTGACCTCCACGCTATTAGGAGGTTTGATTGTTGGCCTCTTCGGGATCGTGCGCCAGTACAAGCTTCAGCGTAAAGTCCGGCAGTTGGAGAAACAACTGCAGGAAGCCCTTATGCCAGCCATTGCCGTGCAGCCACTTGACGACACAGCCGCTGTCGAGCCTAAGCCATCGACCTTGTAAGCACAAAACACCCCTACTGCACATGCGGCAGCGGGGTGTTTGCTTTTTCACAAAGAGATTAATGAACTTATTCCCAGGCACACGGCGCCTCCAACCAAAGAGGAAATAGCGTTCACCGCATCATTGGTCATCCATTTGATACCGCGTATTTGCCTCGTTTCCTGTTCACAATGCGCGTGTTTCTCTATCGTTTTCCCGCAAACCTCGCAGTTATACATCACTTGAACGGTAGCGCCAAGCCATGAATCAACTAGAGCCCCGATGAACCCGGAGACAGCTCCAACTGCAACTAAGGTCAGAAGTGCGCTGATCGCCTGATTCGCATTACCCATTTGACTGAACCAACCACCGATTAAACCAATGAATGCTCCTCCCAGCAAAGAAGCCAGCAAGCCTAGTCCGGTAATCCCCCCGGATGTGCCTGCCGTGACACGTCGGCCATGAAGAACAGAGCGAGGTACAGCTTTGCTCATCCCGCCTATTTCTGTTGCCCAAGTATCCGCATTGACCGTTGCCATTACACCCACAAACAACACCCAACAAGCAGGAGCCGGCCATATGGCATTCCCGATACAAAGCAATAAGCCAAGCGCGCCATTCGCGGCAACTTGTCCGGCATCGCGGCGCCCGCCTTTGGCATAACCGCTTTCTGCTGCGGTCTTGCGCCGATGCTTCCATTTGGATAACAATGTTGAAGAGATGAAAAAGGCAATAAGCGTCCCGAACCAAGCTAGACTGCCAAGCGCAAACATCATAGTTCCCAGTACAACTGCGGAAATCATACCAGACAAGGAAAGAGACCTTTTCCAGTACGCAGCACCTGAGATCAGCAGACTTCCTGCCAACCCCCAAATCCACGCCATAAGCTGCACCTTCCTCCAGCATCCATCTATCATGATAATTATTGTAACATAGGTCATTAGGCAACTTCATTTTTCATAAAGAAATATTAATTTTCGACAAAAAATCGCATAAATCGTGGCTCAAGGCAGGAAAGCAACCTATCCGGGAGGAATATATGGTAAACTAATTTCGATAAGCAAGGAGGCTGACATGGAGCACGATCAATTCAATCTACCATCCCAAAAGGAAGACCTGGATCCCCAAGAAATGCTGCGTGTCATATTTGACTATGCAGCCAAAATTGCGAATGAACGAACACTAGACAACGTACTTATGTTGATGGCTGATATGGGACGCGAAATGATTGTCTCTGATCGTTGTACCGTCTGGCTGCTGGATACGGCCAAAAATGAACTTTGGTCCAAAGTGGCTCATGGCCTTGATGAAATCCGTATTCCAAGCAATGCCGGCCTTGTTGGGTATGCCGTCACTTATGATAAAGCTGTATTTATTGATAACGCTTATACAAATGAAGAATACAAACCGTATCTCCTGAATGGCGCTTTGCGAACAGACCAACAAACGGGCTACCGCACCAAGGCACTCATGGTTATTCCATTCCGCAACAGTCAAGGAGAAATTATGGGCGCGTATCAAGCCATTAATAAGCTGACCGCGTGCGAACAATTCTCAGATAAAGATATGGAATATTTAACCTTGGCTGCCTCCTATGCAGGCAAATCACTGGAATCCGCCTTGCTGACAAGCGAAATCGAAGAAACGCAAAAAGAAATTATTTTCAGAATGGGGGAAATTGGCGAGAGCAGGTCCCAAGAGACAGGCAACCATGTCAAACGTGTAGCGGAATATTCTTATCTGCTGGCGCTCGGTTTAAAGATGAGTCAGGAAGATGCTGAACTTCTGAAAATGGCCTCCCCTATGCACGATATTGGCAAAGTAGCCATCCCCGACAGCGTGCTGAACAAACCCGGAAAACTCACGGAAGACGAATTTAAATTGATGCAGAATCATACGGTCATTGGCTACAATTTACTTAAAAATTCAAAACGCCATATTCTCAAAACAGCTGCTGTTGTCGCTTATGAGCATCATGAGAAATGGAACGGACGTGGCTACCCACGTGGAATCAGCGGGGAGGACATCCATATTTTCGGTCGAATTACTGCACTTGCGGATGTGTTTGACGCCCTCGGCAGTGAACGAGTATACAAAAAGGCTTGGGAGCTCGATCGCATCTTGCACTTGTTCAAAGAAGAGCGCGGGCATCATTTTGACCCTCAAATTGTCGATGTCTTCTTCGAGCAATTACCCGCTATTCTTCGTGTTCGCGATGAATACTCCGATGCTGCTTCTGTGGATCCAGATGTTGTTTAACCCAAATAAAAGGCAGTTTCTCTAGTCCATATCGACTTTGAGAGACTGCCTTTGCTTTTTAAGCGCGAATCGTCGCTGCAGCGACTACGTCTTCGCCCCAAATCAATTCCAAGCGATCCCCATCACGAACAGGACCAACGCCTTCCGGTGTCCCGGTATAGATGATGTCTCCAGCGCCAAGGCCATAATGCTTAGCAATGTAATCCACAATGGTTTGTAGATCGAAGATCATGTTGCTGATATTGCCATTCTGAACCATGCCGCCATTCTGGCGCAGCTGAAAGTTCGTTTCCGTCAGCTTGGCAGTTCCAGGGAATGGACGAAATGCGCTAATTGCCGCTGAGTTGAGAAAACCTTTGGCAGGCAGCCAAGGTTGACCTTTTTTCTTAATGACATTTTGCACATCTCGAAGGGTAAAATCAATACCAAGCGCGTATTTATCAACAAGCTCATCTACTTGGATGCCTGCTGTATAAGGCTTTGCGATATGTAGGACTAGCTCTGCTTCATAATGAATCTCGCCTTGATCGGCAGGAAGCGTCAATTCTCCCCCTTGCATAGCAGCAAGAGCATGCGTCGGTTTCGTAAAAATCATCGGCTGATCCGGAACATCGTTCCCCAGCTCTGCGGCATGTGCGCGGTAATTGCGGCCTACACAGTAAATATTGCGAATAGCTTCTGTCATGTTCGTTGCTCCTCTGTCTTATTTCTTGCTTACTTGGCCATTATCGTTCACGCGAGCCCCAATGGAAATCTGACTTAATCGCTGAAACAGCTTGATGCCATCTTCCTGGTTCATCGGTGTCGGCAGTGCGGATTTGGTTAAAATCGGCACAAGGTGGAGATCGCAGGATTTGTCCTTGGTGCATGCGGCTTCCAAAATAACCGTCTCCCAGGTTTTGGGATTGTCATTGGTAGTAAAAATAAAATTACCCAAGCTATAGGCAATCCACTTGCCTTTGTATTGCTCAAAGCCTTGCATCACATGAGGATGGCCGCCAACAATCAAGTCAGCGCCGGCATCGATGTAACGATGAGCCAGATCGGTCTGATTTTTATCGGGATGATCGCTTCGTTCAACGCCCCAATGGGTAACAACGACCACGAGATCGGCACTGGCTTTGGCCTTTTGAATCGCTTCTACCGGCGGCTTGTAATTATAGGTTTCAGCAACCCCCAGATGATTGGGTCCTGCTTTCCAAGAAGCTTCCGGTACAACACGGCTAAAGCCGAAGACGGCAATCTTTATGCCGTTTTTTTCTACAATGACCGGCTTATAGGCTTCATCCGTATTTTTACCAGCGCCAACGTGCTCGATCCCTTCTTGATCCAGCGCATTCAGCGTATCTTGCAAGCCCTCGGGACCGTAATCCATGACATGGTTATTCGCCAAATTCACGATATCTACGCCTGCGGCTTTCAGGGGCGGTAAAGCCAGCGGTGAGGAACGATAGACGTATTCCTTATTTTGAACTGTACCTCTAGTCGTTATCGGTGTTTCCAAATTGGCAATAGTGAAATCCGGCTTGCTCAAGTAGTCTTTTACATTCGTATACGGATAATCGTAGCCTTTTTGCGTCAAAATATCTTCTACTTTAGAGGCCATAATGACATCCCCCACAAAGGATAGTCTCACTTGCCCACTGCTGCCCGCCGGCTTGTCCGATACAATTGGGGACGGCGACACAGTGACAGCTTTTGGCGTAGACTCTGGACTAGGCTTAGCTGTTGCCTTTGCTCCTGATGAACTCGCAGGCTTCACAGGTTGAGTTGTTCCCGTTGCGACCGGCGATGCAGCTGACTCCGCTTCTTCCGTCGTTCGGCTATGGGATGACCAGTACGAAGCGCCAATTCCTATAGCGAAACAAACGGCTGCAGCCAGTGTCAGTCCCCCCATCACTTTGAGCGGCGTTTTCTTCAGCGCTGCACGCTCTTTTTTCGGTTTACGGTGACGATCTTGTCTGGATTCCATTCAAAACATTCCCCTTTCCCCCTACAAATTATAACAGAAGAAGCTCGGGTTGGGTAATCACAGACATCTCACATTTTCAGGATGAGGCGCTATGTGGTATAACAGAAGCAATGAGAATACGCTGCACGTTACGCAAAGAAAGGAAGCCTTTTATGTGGGAGAAAATAGCAATCATTTCGGATATTCATGGAAATTTACCTGCACTGGAAGCTGTCCTTACCGATATCGAACGTCGTGGAATAAAGCGCATTATTTGTCTGGGGGATCTCGTTGGCAAAGGGCCTGATTCCGCTGCCGTTGTTGACCGTATCCAAACCGTATGTGAAACCGTTGTTCAAGGAAACTGGGACCTTGGGATTACTCTTCCGCAGGATCAACCATCTGGTTTGTGGCATCAAAAGCAGCTTGGTGAAGCGCGTCTGGCCTATTTGAAGCAGCTCCCTTTTTCTGTGAACTTATCGATCAGCGGCAAAAGCTTCCGGTTATTTCATGCTTCCGCGCAAAGCGTTTATCACCGGGTGAAACGCAAAGCGTCAAAGAAGGAGCGTTTAGCGATGTTTCAGGATACAGAGATGACAGGCGAAGCACCGGACGGAAAGCAGCCCGAAATCGTCGGCTATGGCGACATTCATATTCCTTATCTGCTTACGCTCAAGAACCCGTCGGAAAAGTCATCTGAGAGCCTCGCCAGCAGTGGTCTGATGCTTTTTAATGTAGGAAGCGTGGGAACCCCCTATGACGGCATACCGCAGGCTGGCTATTGCATTGTCGAAGGTGAAAAGGATGCCACAGAGCAAGCCGGATTCTCCATTCAATTCGTCCGCGTTCCGTACGATATTACGCTCGCTGTTAAATTGGCTTACGAAGCCCAGATGCCGGAAAGTCAGCGATATGAACTTGAAATTACGACAGGCTTAGTGCATAAATAAACGAAGATTCAAATAAAAATCATGTAGAATGAATTGAAATAATCGTGGGAATTACTTCCACAATATGTTAATATAGGTCTATCATTGAAAGTGAGGATCTCATTCATGAATTTGAACTGGCGCAAAATTGTATTGATTGTCCTATGTGCTGAAGTGCTGTTTATTTATTGGAATGGCCTCAGCGCCGTCCCATTCAAAAAGCATCAAACCACGAACCCAATTTCGACGCCGCAATCTGTAATCCCAATCACTCAGTTAAAGCCCAGCACGCCCAACCCTACGAACTTAAATGATCTGTATATAATTGACCAAAAGGCTTCTTAATTCTGAGCAGCACAATAACCTTCAAACCCACTTGCACTGCGGGCTTGAAGGTTATTGTGCTTTCTAACCGAAATACGTTTCCTTATCTGACTCTGGCAAGCGCCAATCCATCATAAGCCGGAAGAATGGTGCTTTCCAAACGCGGATCGCTAGCGATGGACTGGTTGAACTTCCGCATGGCTTGAACGGATGTTTTGTTCTGGTTAGCATCCACGACCTTGCCTCGCATCAACGTATTATCGCCAGCAATAATGGCACCCGGATTCGCTAATTGGATGGCAAGCTCTAAGTAATTCGGATAATTGACCTTGTCTGCATCAATGAAGAAGAAGTCGAACCGCTCCCCTTGTGCAAGCAGTTCATTCAGATGAACCAACGCTTCACCGATACGGTAATCGACAAACGCTCCAAGCCCGGCATCCGTCACATTTTGCTTCGCTACCTCAGCAAACTCCTGCTTCAACTCGAGCGATATCAGCTTACCGCCCTCCTTCAAGCCTCGAGCCAAACAAATTCCGCTATAACCGCCAAGCGCCCCAATTTCCAGTACCTTCTTAGCGCCGATCATGCCAACCATCATGGTCAAAAGTCTACCGTATCCGGGAGCAATCGAGATCTCCGGCATATTGTGGGTGCGAATGACTTCTTGCACGCGTGCAAGAACTTTATCCTCTTCATACAAGCCTTCCATATAGCTTTCGGGCGTAATTGTCTCCATGCTGGTGTCCTCTCCTTAGACCTCATAACTTGCATTTTGAGGTTTTCGTTTGTAAGTGCAACCTATTTGTCCTATACTTGTTAATTGTATGAGTTTTATGAGCGATGCACAACCCGGATGGAAGGAATTCAAACATGCCACAACAAATTGAACTAATCGCAACTTGCCCAATGGGACTTGAAGCCATCGTTGCCCGCGAGATTCGTGATCTTGGTTATTCCGAGGTCACCGTCGAAAATGGACGCGTGCGCTTTATCGGAGATGAGCTTGCCATCTGCCGCGCCAATCTATGGCTGCGTACGGCTGATCGTATTTTAGTCCTCATGGGCCAATTCAAAGCGTTGACTTTCGATGAGCTCTTCGAAGGTACGAAGGCGCTTGCTTGGCCGGACTGGATTCCGAACGATGCTGAATTCCCTGTTGAAGGGCGTTCCCATAAGTCACAATTATCAAGCGTTCCTGCCTGCCAAGGCATCGTAAAAAAAGCCGTTGTAGAGAAAATGAAGCTCCGCTACGGCACCGAGTGGTTCCCGGAGAATGGGGCGCGTTATGTGATTGAAGTCGCCCTTCTCGGCGATATCGCAACGCTGACCATCGACACGACAGGCCCCAGCTTGCACAAGCGCGGCTACCGCAAGCTTGTAACCGAAGCGCCGCTGAAGGAAACCATGGCAGCGGCTATGATCCTGCTCAGCCGCTGGAAGGTCGACCGGCCGCTCTACGATCCATTCTGCGGCTCGGGCACCATCCCGATCGAGGCTGCGATGATCGGCTGGAATATCGCGCCAGGCCTGCGGCGCAGCTTCCCTAGCGAGGCGTGGGGAAATATCCCGCGCAAGCTATGGGACAAGGCTCGCGACGAAGCCTTCGATGCCGTGAAGGACGATGTTCCGTTGAACATCATCGGCAGTGACATGGATCCCTCTGCCATCGAAGTGGCAGAGGCGGCAGCCAAAGCCGCCGGCTTGACCAAACAGTTCCAGCTTCGCGTGGAACCTGTGGCCAAGGCTCGCCCGCGCGGCGACTATGGCTGCTTGATCACCAATCCCCCCTATGGGGAGCGGCTTGGTGAGGCTCAAGATGTGGAGCTGGCGCTGCGCCAGCTCGGTGCGCTTACCGCTCCGATGCCGTCTTGGAGCATGTTCATTTTAAGCCCGAGCACGCAGCTCGAGCATTATATGAACCGTCGCGCTGACAAAAAGCGGAAACTGTTTAACGGACGGATTGAATGTAATCTGTTTCAATATCTTGGCCCGCTTCCGCCACGCAGACACACGGATAAGTAGTCGTTGAATTTGAAGTTAAAAGCCTGCAAACCCATCTAGAGGGATTTGCAGGCTTTTAATCATTTTAAATTTTCCGAATAAATCTTTAATATCAAATCTTGTTAAAGCCGTGATATGCTGAAACAAATGGATGCGAGGAGTTGTTAGCGATGAAAAATGTACTTATCTTAGGCGGGACACGATTTTTCGGCAAAAAATTAGTGGAGCAATTGATCCGTGAGGAGAACGATGTAACCCTTCTAACAAGGGGGCTGACTTCCGATTCATTCGGCAGCTCCGTGAAGCGTCTGCAGGCAGATCGTACCGATCCGGCCGCTCTGCGCAGCGTGCTGGGCTCCTCTACCTATGATGTCGTTTATGACAATATTTGCTTTACTCCGCAAGAAGCAGAGGCTGCCGTGCAGTTGTTTGAAGGACGCACAAGGAAATACATCGTAACTTCATCGCTGAGTGTCTACCCCTTTGGGGAATCTCCAAAAATAGAGAGCGATTTTGACCCTTACCGCTATCCTTTACCTGAACCTTATCCGCCAAAAGGCGATTATGCGGAAGGAAAACGGTTGGTCGAGGCTGTCATGTTTAAAAAAGCGCCATTTGCAGTGGCGGCGGTTCGGTTCCCCATTGTATTGGGGCACGATGATTACACTCGGCGCCTGCATGTTCACGTTGAGCATGTACAACAAGCGCTCCCTCTCGGGATACCGAACCTAAATGCGCGAATATCCTTTATCCACTCGGATGAAGCTGCCTCTTTTCTGGCCTGGCTCAGGAATTCCAATCTGGAAGGACCCGTCAATGCTTGCTCTCACGGCGAGATATCCCCTGGACAAATCGTCTCCCTGATAACACAGGCAACAGGCAAACAAGGGAACATTCTTAGCCAAACAGAAGATAAGCATATGTCCCCATTCGGGGTACCTCAATCGTGGTACTTGGATACGAGTAAAGCACAAGCTGCGGGGTTTGCGTTCCAATCCATACACGATTGGCTTCCGAATTTAATCAAGGAGATTTCCAGCCAATAATTCGACTTTACTATTTTGGGCTTTCATTCGATCAAAACGAAGGCTCCCATATCCAAAAGCCTGCGAAAATGCAGGTATTTCCGGCGAAATCGGCTGAAATATGCAAAAGCCTGCGATTGTGCAGGCTTTTTAAGCTTTTTCACTCACTAATCAAAAAAACGCCTCAAAAGCCTGCATAATCGCAGGAATCTATTGATTTGGGTCATTCCACGACCAAAAAGGATGCATAATTGCAGGAAATTAGCTAGAGTCGGATATTCTATCCATTTCGATGAATCGGGATGGTTTCAACGCAAAAAAAAAGATACCTTCAACGGTATCACAACAGCCCGATACATTTATCTAATAAAAAAGAACCATATGAATAATGCCCAGATAGGAATCATGACGATGAAGCCCCACAAGCAGCCTTTGGCCAAACTCAGCTTTGGCTCTTGCTCTGTTCTCTCCTTGTGCATCTTACTCATGTTCCACCAACTCTAAGGGCAGCCCATCCGGATCTGCAAAAAATGTATATTTATTACCCGTAATGGGATCAATGCGCACGGGTTCCACCTCAATTCCTTTGCTTTGCAGTTCACTTACGCTTTGTTCCATGTTGCGAACAACAAATGCCAGATGCCGCAGTCCACGTGCTTCAGGCTGGTTCACGCGCTGAGGGGGATTAGGAAAAGAAAACAACTCGATTTGCTGATCCGTCCCGCCAATTTGCAAATCCAATTTATAAGAGTCCCGTTCTTCCCGATAAGTTTCTTGAATAATGGTCAGGCCAAGCAAATCGACATAGAAGTGCTTAGAGCGTCTATAGTCGGAGCTGATAATCGCTACATGGTGAATGCGTACGAGTTCCACATCGAATCCCCTTTCCGGTGTCATTGTTGAAAAAGCCGCATTATGGGAACTCCCCCTCCTGCGGCTCGATTCATTTATTTTATCCGTCAGCTCTCATCGTTTCAACTATTTTCTGCAAAACTTCCTCGGCACGATCATACTCAATTTGACATGTACCAGCTGCTTGATGACCGCCGCCTCCGTTTTGAAGCATCAAATTGCCAATATTCGTCTTCGATGAACGGTTCACAATGCTGTGACCACAAGCAAAAACGCAGTTTTGCTTATTGCGCCCATCCACAATCCAGATTGACACATTTTGCTCAGGGTATAGCGCATAGACCATGAAACGGTTGCCCGGATAGATAGTTTCCACATTGCGCAGATCAGTAATAATGACATTACCCTCCGTACGTGTGTAGGTTTGAAGCATTTCACGATACAAAACATCCAATTCCAAATAACGGGCTACGCGCTCTTTGACATCCGGCAGTTCCATGATTTCATCAACGGATTTGGATGCACAGTGCTCGACCAGCTCTTCCATAAGTTGATAATTGCTGATCCGATAATCGCGATAACGACCAAGTCCTGTCCGAGCATCCATAATAAAAGAAAGCAGATCCCATCCGCTTGGATTCAAAATATCCTCTTTGCTGAACTGAGCTGAATCGGCTTTATCTACGCCTTGCATAATATTATCGATGTCGCCAAAGGTTTCTTTGCCGCCATAATAATCATAAACGACACGAGCCGCGCTTGGGGCAATACGCGTTTCTCCTTTGAATTCAACCTTTTCGCCCATTCTTTCCAGTTCGCTGGAATGATGATCGAACCATAAGCCACAGCCCGGCACATAAGGCACATTAGCCAAAATATCATTCTCAGTTACTTCAATTAATCCGTCCTGCATATCTTTGGGATGAACGAATTTCATCTCATCGATCATGTTCATTTTTTTAAATAGCATGGCACATACTAAACCATCAAAATCCGAACGCGTGATTAATCTCATGCTCGTAAAGCCCCCTAGCCGTAGTTCTAAAGAACTACTATTCCATATATTCATTATTATATCAGCTTCTGTCGATTCGTGACAATGCTTTTGTCTTTACAAACCCTTGTCACATCTGACAAAAAAAGAACGGTTAGCCTAAATCGGCTGCACCGTTCTTAATTTGGAAGTCAAGCATTGATATAATCTTGTTAAGAAAGCTTCGATCTGCGAGATCGGCGGTATTTTGACGGAGAGCTTAACTTCGCCTTTCCAATAGAAAATCAAGATGCTGTTGCTTCTCCCTTGAAACATTTCAACATCCCAACAGTTTTCGTTTAGGGCATATTCTTCTCGATTAATCATCAGTTTTGGCCCATCCGTGGATGGAACCAAACGGGCCACATGATTACCGCATAGTGAAGTTATTTTTTGTTCTTCATGGAGTTCAGACTGCATACTGCTTGGTCCTCCTTATTCACCTTAAAATTTGATTATGACAGAGAAAAACCCCACAATGATCATCCGATCGGAGGGGTTCTATGTTGAATACCCAATCGTTCGGCGGCTGGCTGGCAACTTACCCCTTTCAGGACAAGGAAGCCCCTCTAGCTTTGCGTCACTGGCTTTCGTCAGCTTTGCCTTTGTCGAGATGTGTAACAAGATGTATCATGCGTGTTCCTATCTCATATCTACACTCTCAAGGATAAGGGAAGTTGTTTTGAATTCGAATAGTTCTTAAGAACTATTTTTCCAGTTTTTTTCACAAAACTGCCTTTTTCGACGCTGTTTTTAGCAACCTTTGACGATTGGCGCCTCTCCAATAGAAAATTGAGCCTGCCATCGTCACCACTGCCATGATGCTGAACAACGTACTTCCGCCATACGAGACAAGTAAAAAACCGCCAACCCAAGGCCCCATGAAATGACCGATATTCGTTAATGTCTGAGCGCCAAAATACGTTCCCCGCATATGATCGGGCGCTAATTTATCAATGAGCATATTCGCCGCTGGGTAATTCAAAATTTCTCCCAAGGTAAAAATACTCATGGATAGAATTAACCAAACGAGCGAATGCGAAAAAGCAAATCCAACGTCCCCAAAGGCAAACATTAAATTGCCAAATACAATTGCCGCAAGCGGTGTGTATTTTTCAGCCAGCCGAGTCAAAGGAATCTGCATGACGATAACGACGATTGCATTCACGCTCATAAGAATCGCAAACATTTTCACACCATCGACAAAGCTCTTTTCCAAATACTGTGAAAGTGTCACCATCACTTGCGAGTAACCGATGGCTCCAATAATGCCACCCAAAATATAATAGCGGAAAGTCAGATCACTATGAACGACACGCCAAGCAGAGCCAAAGGTAACCGGTGATTTCTTCTCACCTTCGATTTTCTTAATTCCGAATACAATCAGCAGTACATATAGAGTAACCGCATAAATAAAATAAATGATTCCCGTAATTAGAAAAGGCAGGGCACCGCTCCATGTTGCAAAAAACGCCCCCAACAACGGCCCAACCGCGACACCGACGTTGATCGCCATATAGCGCAGTGAAAATACATTCAATCTTTTCTCCGGTTTCGTCAAATCGGCCATTAACGCCTGCGACACCGGCTCATAAAAGGATCGGCATAACCCATTCAGCATATTGAGCAGCATGAAAAGGACAGGCAATTTCACCACACTGAAACCTAGAAATACGAAAGCCCAGCCAAAAAGCGCAGCCAGCATTATGATTCGTCTGCCGAAGCGATCCGATAAGGTACCGCCAATAAAGCCGCCAACTGTACCTGCCAGAGCTCCCATCCCAATGACGACACCAATCATCACGGCACTCATCGACGTATGCCTGGCCAAGTAAATCGCCAGAAAGGGCAAGCTCATGGAAGACGCCGCCCTTGCCATCACGGTTCCTAGAAGCAGCGTATGTACAATAGGATGATAAGAACCCAGAAAACCACGTAACCGATTCATGTAAAGAGACTCCATTCGCCAATTAATTTACCCACGGTCAATGAAAATGAGCATCGAAAACTCATTATACACGAAATTTGGCGATACGTGTCTTAAATCTGTCACTTTTTGTTTAAGGGTGGTTGATCAGATTGGGGTATGTGGGATGAGGTGAGATGCGGTGAGATGCGGTGAGATGAGTGAGATGAGTGAGATGAGTGAGATGAGTGAGATGAGTGAGATGAGTGAGATGAGTGAGATGAGATGAGGTGAGTGAGGTGAGGTGAGATGCGGTGAGATGCGGTGAGATGCGGTGAGATGCGGTGAGATGCGGTGAGATGAGATGAGATGCGGTGAGGTGAGGTGATGTGATGTGATGAGGGGGATTAAACTGATTAGGTTGCTGAAGCTCGTCCGACTGGCGGAGCGTAGTTCTTTTTCGTCTATAAGACATACTCTCTGCAAACTCTTTGCGTCATTTCATAGTCCAAAGGGAACTATGATCCGCTATATGGCTGAAAACCGCCTAATCTCACGCCAAGGGGAACTATGGTCCGCTATTTCACCATTTCATGCTCGAAATCAGCATTTTCCACTTAAATAGCGGACCTCAGTTCCCACTCATGCTGCTTTCACCCTAATTCCCACCAATTAGCGGATCGTAGTTCCTTTTCGTCTATAAAACATACTCACTGCTTCATTTCCTAGCTGCTGCAGCTTGATCCGCAGCTGGAACTCGACGAACACGAGGAGCCTGAGCCTGAGCCCGAGTCGGAGCTGCAACTGCTGCCTCCACCTTGATCGCTGGAGCTGGCTCCGTCGCCTCCATTACTTCCATCGCTTCCATCGCCTCCATTACTTCCATCGCTTCCAAAGCTTCCGCAGCCCGAAGATGAACAACTGCTTTGCCTGTCTTTCTCTATATCCACTTGATTCTCAGGCAAGTAGTCATTGATTCCACTTGCGTAATTCTCCGAATCATTGATCGAGAAGAACATCATCGCACCGGCCAGATATACCATGCTGGTCGGCCCGATTAGCGAGTCTCTCCAACCGGTCTCCTCCAAACTGCGGCTGTTCGCCGACTGTCTGGCTTCCTCCATCGCTTGGGCAATCAGCAATCGGATCGTCTCAGCGACTTCCGGATACCTCTTCGCCTGCTCCATATCGAACCATAGCTCTGCAAGCTCAGCTTCATTCCCTGAACGAAGCAGATCCGTTCGTTCCTTATCGAGCGGATTCCGGAAAAAACCGTTCCAGCAGCGCGTACTGGCAGGAGCAAACTCAAACAAATGGGCATAAACCCAGTCGAACCAAGCTCGCTCCCCTGGCATTTGCTTAGGTTCCCTTTCTGGAGAGTGATGAATAACGCCTCCGGCAAATTGATCGCCGAACCGTTGATATTCGCGTGTAAACATCAGCAGCTCATGCCAAATGTCGTCAATTTCATTGCTGAACATCGGTGTTCGCTTCAATACCAGATTCATCAAGAAAAATCGTTTCAACTCAAACCATTTGCAAGCAAATTCATCATCTGTCATCTGCGGATTTTCGGTTTTCACACGATATTGGAGTCTTTCTACATAATCGAATGGGAGTGCGCTGTCAAGCTTAGCAGCAATGCGTTCTAATGGAATACCGGGCAGCAAACCAAGTCCTTGAGGCAGTTCCGAAGCTCGATAGCTAGGTGTGGATCTCCCTAGGCGGTTGCGCCTCTGCGTTTTGGATGATTTACGGAAAAGAAAACGAAACATGGGTATCCCTCCTTTTTTCCAATATAACACATCTCTGTTAACTGTAGAATAACGTCCAATGGAAAACATTGTATGAAAGACCTATAATGCTTGTAAGGAGGTGCGGAATCATGAAGATAGCCGTTACCGGCGGAAGCGGATTTATTGGCAGAAGATTGATTGCTCATTTGCAGCTGCAAGGCCATGAATTAATAAATATTTCACGTTCTCCCAAAGCTGTTGACCCTGCTGTACGCACGGTAACTTGGGATCAATTGCAGAGCTCGCCGCTGGAACTTGAAGGTCTGGATGCGATCGTCAACCTTGCTGGGGAATCCATTAATCAACGTTGGACTGCTAAGGCCAAAGAACGCATTGTCCAATCTCGCATCAAAGCAGCAGAGCAGGTAGCTCAGTTAGTTGAGCGGATGGCCAATAAACCGAAGGTTGTTGTCAATGCGTCCGGGATGTCGGTTTATGGAACGTCAGAAACGGCTGTCTTTGACGAACGAAGCCCTCATCATCAGGTCGATTTCTTGTCTGGAGTCGCCCAGCAGTGGGAACAAGCAGCAGATCGCATCCAAGGAACGCGAATCGTCAAAGTACGTGTAGGACTTGTGCTGGATGGAAAAGAAGGAGCATTTCCCAAAATGGCGCTGCCCTATAAGCTTGGTGTCGGCGGCCGCATAGGCAGCGGCAAGCAATGGCTCTCCTGGATTCATATTGAAGACATGGTGCGGTTGATTGACTTTTGCATCCAGCATGAAGCGATTGTCGGACCTGTTAATGCCACTGCCCCTCATCCTGTTACCAACAAGGAATTTGGGCAAGCACTTGGGAAAGCGATGCATCGGCCAAATCTATTCCCGCTCCCGGCCTTTGTCATGAAGCTGATTTTCGGAGAGTTGTCGACACTGCTCTTAGATGGCCAAAAGGTGCTGCCTCGTGTACTGCTTGAGCATGGATTTTCCTTTAAATTTGTAACGGTTGACAAAGCACTTGCCGATATCGTCTAATACATAAAACCCAGATCCGCGAGCTAGGCTCAGTGATCTGGGTTTTTCTATGAATAGCCTATTTGGTGGAGAGGTCGTCTGAAACTTGAATCAGTTGTAACTGCGTTGGAGCACCCGTTAAAGTTAATACCCCTTTATCATCATAGCTGATGCCAAAATCGTTGTCGTTGACAATCGCAATTGTATTCTTATCCACAACAGTCAAGCCTTCGATTTTCTCATAAGGGTAACCCAACTTCGCGATATCAACGATCAACTCTTTGCTGACTGGCTGAATGCCTTGATCTTTGAG
The DNA here is from genome assembly GCF_013204855.1 of Paenibacillus alba. Taxonomy (GTDB): domain Bacteria; phylum Bacillota; class Bacilli; order Paenibacillales; family NBRC-103111; genus Paenibacillus_E; species Paenibacillus_E alba. Next base: position 90,476 of record NZ_JABMKZ010000014.1, read on the forward strand.
CTGCTGGATAGACAGACTTTCCAGGTTGTTGCTGATTTCTTTGCCTAAAATATTCGTAGCTTTAGAGAAATCGGATTTGTAGATTCGTTTCAGCTGCGCATCAGCGCCTGCGTTTTTATCTCGCTCATCGACGAGAAGCACATCACTGGACAGCGCGGACAGATCACTGATAACGATATCCTTTTGGTTTACTTTTACAAACATACCAGCTTGCTCTGCCACGTACACGTATTCACCAACGATTTGCTTGGTAGCAATGTCCATTTTGAGAATACGCAAATTCCGGGAAGCCTCGCCTGTTTTCTTATCCGGGTTCGCCATTGGGCTTTGAATGGATGTATACAAGAACTTGCCGTCAGGAGAAATGGTAATACCCTCAAAACCACGATTGGAAATACGTTTATTGTAAACCTCAGGAAGTGTGTCATAGATCGGAATTTGAGCGCCCGCTTGTACTAATTTCTCCTTGGAGCCTTTGGGAACGTAACGGCCAAGAATCGTGCCATCGCGTTTAACTTGAAGAATAGAAGGACGGTACTCGTCCGAAATCCAGAATGTATCATCAGAAGGGCTATATGCGATGCCTTCCAAATCCAAACCATCCGGGTCATACGGAAGCTTCGTTACACCTTTCTCATCATAAGGAACTTCATCCGGTCCAACTAAGTTAGGCAAGCCTGTTATGTATTTGCTATTGGTGACTTTATCGAGTTTCCCATCGGGAAGTGAGAGTTTAATCGTTTCCAGAATTTCAATGGCTCCGTTCGAAATCTTGAATTTATATAAGCGTGGAGCGTAGTTCTCGATGGGGAACGTACGTAATTTATCTTTGCCAACTTCGCCGTTTGGACCACGATCCGCAAGGGTATAAAAGATATCAGGGGCATCTTTCGGTAAATGAATAAGTCCTGAAAAGCCGCCTTCTTGAATACCTTTATCCAGAACCGGAGCATTCTTCCATTCGAATTTACCAGTAACTTTGGGCATATCCTTTAGACCAATCGTTTGAGTCCATTCATTCCACTCCACTTGCTTCCCCAGTGCCTCGCCAATGGTGCGAAGCGGAACGTAGGTGCTGCCATCAATAACGACAGGATCTTTATCGAGTGTAAGTGTTTTGCCGCCGGAAGTCAGTTGAAATTTAACAGCAACAGCCTCAAGCGCTGCCGGGCCAGCCGACACCACTGTTGTTGTGGAGACTGCACCAAGTGCAGCCAATACGATAAGCAATCGTTTTCTTCTAAACAATCTTTTCATCTTAACCCTCCGTTATCTATTCAACGTTTACTACGATTAGCATAAAGCTTGTTTATTCGCTGGATGTTAATGGAAAATCAACGTTTTGTAAAATTTAAAATAGTCTTTGCAATCCCTTTAAAAGTTGTGTACAATTAATTTGTGTAAAATAAATAAGAGAAGGTGATCCTTTTGAACGTTCATCAATTTTCAGCTCGGACCAACCGCGGCGAAGAAAAGTCTCTTGCCGACTACAAAGGTCAAGTGCTCCTTATTGTTAATACGGCAACGAAATGCGGACTCGCGCCTCAATTCAAAGGACTTCAAGAGCTCCATGACACCTATAAAGATCAGGGCTTCAGCGTGCTTGGCTTTCCATGCAATCAATTCAAGGATCAAGAGCCCGGGGATGACGCTCAGGTTGAGCAAGCTTGCCAGCTTAACTTCGGAGTTAACTTTCCACTCTTCTCCAAAATCAATGTAAACGGCCCTGACGCTCATCCGTTATATCGTTTCCTTAAACAGCAAGCCTCCGGCTTATTCGGCTCAGGAATTAAGTGGAATTTCACGAAGTTTCTCGTCGACCAAGACGGCAAAGTGCTGAAACGCTTCTCCCCTACGACTTCCCCCAGCAAAATTGAAGGTCAAATCCGCAAATTGCTGGAGAAATCAGCCGTTCACGCCTAAAAAAAGGAATAACGAAAAAAGCATCCTGTCCATTAATGGAAGGATGCTTTTGCTATTTCACATATTTTTTGGCTTTTTCAATGACTTCATCTTCAGTTGCCGCAGTCACATAGCGGCCGTTTATGAAAATAAAAGCAAATCGGGAACAGGGGCCGCAATAGGATTTGCACGCCACTTTGACCTCAGTCTCCGGAGCAATGACGCCAATTTTGGAAATGGCGGATTTGACTTTCATGTGTTTGCATTTATCACAAATGCGAATATCATTGCGCATTAGTGATCTCCGTGATTCCCCTTGCTTGGGTTCGTAATCATGAAGCCTTCTTCTGGTGTGTAGAAGTAATCAATGCGGATACCATCCAGCAACGGCTCATTTTTGTCCAAAATAACATCAATTCCTTTATCCGTGCTGACAAGGACGTCATTGTCTGTTTTATCGTCAAGACCCAAACCATAGTGAGCGTGGTCACCGTGAGAATGTGTCACTTGTACACGAACCAATAACCCTTTGTTTTCTTCTTTATCAAGCTCCAATTGAAGTACTTTTGCTGCATTGCGAGAAATTTTGACGTTCATATGTACACATCTCCTGAAACTATAATTTTATTTCTTATTGTAAAGAATCTAGGGCACGAAATCAACCTTTGTCCTAGGATCTATCTAGAATAACGATTGTATGGAACAATAACCGCAACTCTTGCTAATTCGTGGCACGAACTTTAAAATACATAGTAGTGAAAACAAATGACACTAAATACATGGAAGTAACTTACTTACCCAGATGTTAGTGCTGCCAAAAATGAAAGGAAGCGATCTTATGTCAACCCTAGAGAATGAAAAAGTCGCTCCACTCAGCAATTATGTTCCGAAAGTACCTAAAGAGATCGAATGTTCCATTGAACGGACACTGGAAGTTATTGGCGGCAAATGGGCATTTCTCGTGCTTCGGGAATTGTTTTGCGGGACGAAGCGATTCGGTGAGCTGCAGCGTCAAGTTACAGGCATAAGTCCCAAATCATTAACCGATATCCTTCGGCATCTTGAGGAACATGGCGTTTTGGAACGAATGGCCTACCCGACGGTTCCTGTTACGGTGGAATACACATTGACACCAAAAGGCGAGGATTTGCATCAAATATTAAAAGAAATGAAGCTATGGTCAGCAAAATGGACATAATGAGACCATATCGCTAGAGGAGCTGGACACATATGATTACCATCAAAACAAAAGAACAAATTGAAAAAATGGGCAGAGCCGGACGCATCTTGGCTGATTGCCATAAAGAAATTGCCAAAATGATTCGCCCTGGCATCACGTCCTGGGAAATCGATCAATTCGTTGAAGGCTTTCTGGCTAAAAATGGCGCTACCCCTGAGCAAAAAGGCTATCACGGGTATCCCTACGCGACGTGTGCATCTGTCAATGATGTAATTTGCCACGGTTTTCCCAAGAAAGAACCATTAAATGACGGTGATATTGTCACCATTGATATGGTCGTGCGCATTGATGGCTGGCTGGCGGACTCAGCTTGGTCTTATGCGGTCGGCACGATTTCGCCGATTGCGGAAAAGCTGTTGAACGTAACAAAGGAGTCTCTCTACAAAGGCATTGAGAAAGCGATTCCCGGCAACCGGATCGGCGATGTCTCCCACGCTATTCAAGTGTACGCGGAATCCCAAGGCTTCTCCGTTGTTAGGGATTTTATCGGTCACGGGATTGGCTCAGAAATGCATGAAGAACCGCAAGTTCCTCATTATGGACCAGCCGGCAAAGGGCCTCGTATTAAAGAAGGCATGGTTTTCACGATTGAACCGATGCTTAATGTGGGCAAATTTCATTCCAAGGTCGACGCGGATGGGTGGACAGCTCGTACTTATGACGGAAGCCTTTCTGCTCAGTATGAACATACCATTGCCATCACGAGTGAAGGCCCTATTATACTAACCGAACAATCATGATGCCGGAGGAACAAGCATGCTTTCTTTTTACAGGAAATATTGGAGAACAGCCTTTGACATTGCTCTCATTGTTCTAACCGTTTATCTCTTCATGCTCTTGTTCAGCTACTTGTATCGCATTGCAACTCCTATCTTTCTGGCTCTGATCATTTTTATGATGATCGAGCCTTTTGCTAGGTTTTTGCATCGAAAGGGTATGCGCAAATCAATCGCTTCGGCCATTTCAACCCTGCTCTTCGTTCTTATCATTTTGGGAGCGCTCGCAGGTGCTGTCGTTATTTTCACCAGCCAGATCATGAGCCTTGTCGATAAAGTCGATGATTATCAAGCCATATTCAATGATCAAATCGTACATAAAATCAGTGAATTAAATGACCGCTTCCAGACCTTGCCTCCCGATGTCATTACGAAAGCCAAAGATTATGCCGGGCAGTTCGCGGGCAATGCCTCCAAATTCATCATTGCTTTCCTATCTGGATTGGTCGCTTCACTGACCACTTTCTCCACCTTTATGTTCAACTTCATCGTCGGCATTATTTTGGCCTACTTCCTCAGTATTGAAATTGATTCTTGGAAGCGTCTGGCCGGTGAAAACACACCCAAAACCTTTAAGACCGTTTTCTTTTTTCTCAAGGAAAATGTGGTCAAAGGTATCGTCTCTTACATAAAAGCACAGTCCAAATTGATCTCCTTGACGTTCATCGTTATTTTTATTGCACTGCTCGCGCTTGGCGTTAACAATGCGTTCTCTATCTCGCTCTTATCCGCCATTTTCGATGTGCTGCCGCTGCTTGGCGTTTCAACCTTGTTCATTCCTTGGATCATTTATCTGTTCATTGTTGGTCAAACAAGCTTGGCGATTTGGCTTAGCGCCATCCTGCTTGTTGTCATCATGGTCAGACAAATCATGGAACCCAAGATTACAGGTGAATCACTTGGGGTATCGGCATTTACGACGCTGGCTTTCATGATCGTTTCGCTTTCCTTGTTTGGATTTGCGGGCGTTATCCTGTCTCCAGTTCTCATCATTCTTATCAAAGCCCTACATACGCAAGGCTATTTGCAGCGCTGGATTCGCAAGCCGGAAGACGAATATGTCGAAGGCAACCTTCCATATAACGGACCTTAACAGGAACAAAAGCCTCGGTGGCCAGATAACTGGCAGATCGAGGCTTTTGTTCGTTCATACACGATGCCTGCTGCGATAGACGGAAGGCGCCATGCCGATCTTCTGCGTGAAAACGCGGCTCAAATAAAATCCGTTTTCATATCCGCATTTGGCTGCGATAGCGTCCAAGGTCAATGTGGACCCCTCCAGCAAATGGCGTGCTCGCGCAAGACGAATCTCATTCAGAAATTCTGAAGGGGTTTGGGCAAAAGCCTTGCGAAACTTGCGGGTAAGCTGCACGGCTGACAGACCTAATCTTTCCGCTACATCCAGCATAGACAGGCTGTCGTAAGCATGATCCATAATAAACTTGCGCGCATGCTCCATCAACTCATCGGTCTCGATGAGCGCTTTCTCTTGGCTGGATTGTTCTATTCGAAATATCCGAAGCAAATCCATCACCATGTGCTGCTTATGCAGCGTAATTTCCTCATCCCAGCCCTGCAGCTGCCTCAAGTAACGATAATCCGACGCCAATCGCTCTCTATCCTGAATCGTCAGCTTGCCTTGCCAATCACCTTCGTATTCCGAGCTGCGTTCTGACAGCCACACAAACTGCAAAAAGTGAAACGACAAGGGCTCACGGGTTTTCCTTCCAAAGGGAATCCGCGGAGGACAAATCACCAAATCTCCAAAACCGGCATCCCCCTCATGTTCTCCAATCTTGTACTCGAATCGACCTTCTTCTACCGCAAATATCGTCCAGCTCGAATATTGATCGACATCCAGCATAAACGCTGTCTTCTGGTGCCAGTACACATGAGAAATGAGCTTCATTGGCATCTCATGAAAGGCCATCCTGCCGCACCTCCGAGAATATGAAATAAAGTATATGCTTATTGTAACTCTCTGCATGTTAATTGGGAATGAGATCTTTTATTATGAAATCAAAGACATTACATCATTCAGTGAGGTGCTAAAAGTATGAAGCATGAAATCGTTTCATCGGATATAACCGTTGTAGGAGGCGGATTAGCAGGTGTCTGTGCAGCCGTTGCTGCGGCACGACTTGGTCAAACCGTTTCTCTTGTTCAAAATCGCTCCGTCCTTGGCGGAAATGCCAGCAGTGAAATCAGGGTTTGGGTATGTGGCGCTACCTCTCACGGCGTTCATCGAAATGCGCGGGAGACAGGCATTATGGGTGAAATGTTTGTAGAAAATCAATACCGCAATATCGACGGCAATCCTTATATCTGGGATCTGATCGTCCTTGAGAAAGTCAAAGCCGAGAAAAATATAACTTTATATTTGAACACGGATGTCCATGAAGTTGACGCAGATGGCGATGAGACCAATCGTACTATTCGCTCCGTTACTGGCTGGATGATGGGCTCCGAAAGACGAATTCGCTTCGATAGCCGGGTGTACCTGGATTGTACGGGAGATGGCCTCGTTGGCTTCTTAGCCGGGGCGAAATTCCGGATTGGGCGGGAAGCGCAAGAAGAATTCCAGGAGGAATGGGCACCACTCGTTCCCGATGATATTACGCTAGGCAGCACGCTGCTGTTCTATACGAAAGACGCTGGTCGTCCGGTTAAATATATTGCGCCAAGCTTCGCCAAGGATATCACCCAAACTTCAATCCCCATGAAACGCGTCATTCGCAGCGGCGATAACGGCTGTGCTTACTGGTGGATTGAATGGGGCGGTGAACTGGATACCGTTCATGATAATGAACGGATACGCGAGGAGCTTTCCTCTGTTATTTATGGCATATGGGATTATATCAAAAATTCCGGCAAATTCGACAGTGAAAACCTGACGCTGGAATGGATCGGTTCCGTTCCGGGGAAACGGGAATACCGTCGTTTCGTCGGGGACTACGTGCTGAATCAGAACGATGTCATCGCACAGGAGCTGTTCGAAGACCGCGTCGCCTTCGGCGGCTGGTCCATTGATTTGCATCCGCCGCAAGGGATGTATGCGACAGCCAAAGGCTCCAAGCATATGCATATGGACGGCAGCTACCATATCCCGTTCCGCTCCCTCTACTCCGTCAACGTGACGAACATGTTGATGGCAGGGCGCAACATCAGCGCGTCCCACGTGGCCTTCGGCACGACGCGCGTCATGGCGACGTGTGCCGTCATCGGCGAAGCCGCAGGCACAGGAGCCGCGCTCTGCGCGGCCAAGGGCATCTCGCCCCGCGAGCTGCACGACGGCTACTTAGGCGAGCTGCAGCAAACGCTGCTGCGCCAAGATGCCGCTGTGCTTGGCCTGAAGAACGCGGACGCGGATGATCTTGCGTTAAGCGCTGTCGCAACAGCCTCCAGCACGTTAACGCAGCTTGCGCTTGAGCAATCCGCTTCGGTCGTGCCGCTGGCTGCGCATATGGCCCTGCTCGTGCCGGCTGACCCATTCATAGACGGCGTTGAGCTGCTCTTAGACGCGTCGGAAGCAACCGAGCTGACTGTTGAGCTCTGGAGCACAGGGAAGCCGCAAAACTATGTCCCTGAAGCTCTGGTGACGTCTATCCAAGTCCCTGTGGCACAAGGCTCCCAGCAGTGGGTGAAAGCCGCGCTGGCGTGGCACCCGGATTACGCACAGAATGCTTTTATCATTCTAAGAAGCAATCCCGCTGTTTCTGTTCATTTGTCGGCCTCGCCGCAGACCGGCGTACTTTCCTTTAAATTTGCAGGAAACGATCAGGAATTAGCTGACTTCGGAGATATGCATCATCATCAGCCTGTCATCGATTGGAACCAAAAAGACTTCGTCCGCAGTCCGCTCTGTTTCCGCTTGCTTTCGCCTACCTCAGCGTTCTCAGCAGATAAAGCGACTGACGGCTACAAGCGTCCTTACGGAGGTCCGCATCTCTGGTCGTCGGCCGCGCTGAACACCGCTGAACCGGAATGGCTTGAAGTAAGCTGGCCTCAGCCCGTTAGCATTCAAAAGGTACTTCTCACATTCAATGATGATGTGAATGAAGACCTGATCAACCTGCATCATCATCGAACCGAATTTGAAATCATTCCTGAGCTGGTCAAAGATTACAAACTGCAAGCCTTCATCAACGGAGATTGGACCACTGTCGCTGAAAGAAACAGTAATCACACGCGCAGCTATATTCATATACTGCCTGCAGCCGTAACAACAGATCGTCTTCGTGTGCTGGCCGCTTCAACGAATGGAGCGAAGCGCGTCGAACTTGTAGAAATCCGTTGCTACAGTTGAACAAAACGCAAATAACTTGCCTTTTCCACGAGGCACATTTATGATAAGACTAATAGAAAGTTGATGTGTGACTGGCGGAGCATGGATACCCATGAGGAAGCACATCGATGCAGCAGCCGTACGCCTGGGCAAAGGTAAGGGGATTATCCCCTTGCCTTTTTGTGTTTTATCAACATTTGAAAGGTGTGGACAACTATGTATGCAGAAACCTTAATTTTGGATGGAAATCGCGTTGCCAATCAGATCAAAGAAGATCTTGCTGTAAGAATTGAGCAATTAACAGCCAAAGGAATACAGCCTTGCTTGGCGACGATTCTCGTTGGAGATGATCCTTCATCGGAAACTTATGTGCGCATGAAAGGCAATGCCTGCAAACGGCTTGGGATTCATTCCAGACGCATCCATCTTGATCAATCAACTACGACAGATCAGCTGATTGCCGTGATTCAGGAATTAAACAGAGATTCGCAAGTCCATGGCATTCTGCTGCAGCATCCCGTCCCTCATCATGTCGATGAAAGAGCCGCCTTTGAGGCTATTCAGCCTGAGAAGGATGTGGATGGCGTAACCATGCTTGGCTTCGCCCAAAATGCTTTTGGAATAGCCAGCTTCCCCTCCTGTACCCCTGCAGCGATCATCGCGATTCTCGATCATTATCAAATTCCGATTGCAGGCAAGCATGCCGTCGTTATTGGCCGCAGCCCTATTTTGGGAAAACCGGTGTCCCTTATGCTGCTCAATAGGAACGCTACCGTGACGATTTGCCACTCCAGGACGGAAGGACTCGAACATCTCGTTCGGCTAGCTGATATCGTGGTAGCTGCTGTCGGCAAGCCTGCTTTTGTTCAGGGAGATTGGATTAAGCCTGGCGCTGTTATTATCGATGCCGGATACAATCCGGGCAATATCGGAGATGTCGATTACGAAGCTTGTCTCCCTATCACCAGTGCCATCACACCCGTACCAGCTGGAGTCGGACCAGTGACCATTGCTACGCTTTTGAAACATACGATTGACGCCGCTGAAATGACGAATCCGTAACAAGCAGATACGACATAATTTTCCTTAAAATAGGTCTTAATAACCCTTGTTTAACCTTACATGATATGTTATATTAAAAGTGCGACAAATCAAGGTTTTCACTTCAAAAAGTTGACATAGGAGTGATGAAAATGGGCCAAAATTCCGTTCAGATTCTGCAAGGCGAAGAACTAATTCGTGTGGAAATGACTGTTAAGGAAGCGCTTGCTTTAACAGGCGCTAAGTTCAATCAGAACCACAAGCTAGAAACAGATGCCATCAAGAAGGTTAAACAAACGTTAGAAGACAAGCTGCTGACTCCCAACCATTAATCTTATATACCTTTACCGCACATCGCCCTGATTGAACGATTTCCATCGTTCGCAGGGCTTTTTGTTTTATTTGTATCAAAATCAACCGAATGCTTATACTAATTCTCGCACTACCCCAACTTACATCCTAAGGAGTGAAGATCATGTCATCCGATCACAAACAGCAAGGACAAAGCAGAAAAAATACGACAACACGCACACAGGATCAGAAAAGCGGCAAAGGTCATAAATAACAATCATTTAGGAGGGCTAACCGATGCTTGATCAGTTGGAAAGCAATTACGATTGTGCCAACGCAGGTGCTGATTTGCACAGTTTAAAGCAAGAGCTTGAGCAGTTCCAAGGTCAAGCCGCCAGCTCAGACACAACGCAGAAAGAACAGCGCAATCGTCTCGAAAACCAGATCCGTTTCATCGAAAACAAATGTTCAATTACCCGTGAGCATAACCCGCAATGAAGAAAAGTCCATGCCTTTGCTTAGAGGGCATGGACTTTCCTATTAGTTTACTTTTCTGCGTGTCAAAATACACGGAACCCCTTTACCCAAGGCCCCAGGCTGCGACATCATGGATAAATATCGAAGTCCCCTCGTACAGGGCGTTTTGCAAACTGCGCAAGTGGACGATTCTACAAGTCTCATCGTGTACTGGACTCTGGACGAAAGCTCTTTCTTCTTGGTTACCTTGCCCTTCCCTTTAGGTGGTGCCATCTCCCACGCCTCCCAACTGTTTCCTCCCTTCAGTATATGAAGCTTGGGCTGAACGGTTCTTAGGAGGCATGGTCAAGTTCAAGCGACTTGTCTATTGGTTGACCACTTGCAGGTCCATAGCTGTCAACAGAATAGGAACAAGCTCTGCGTAAAGCGAAGCGAAAGATTCCACAGGCAAAGGATTTTCTCCGCAGCCAACTTCCACCGTGAAGCCAGGCTTGCGAAATTGCTGGATGAACCAATCTTTGTACCCCGCATCGCTGTCGGAGAGCTTAACGGCTTGGTAATTGCCAGCTAAGGATAACCGCTCGGCATACATCTCGGACTCCGGAGGCTCATAGCCACGGTAGTTCCAATAAATTTCTCTTCCTTGTGTATGCAGCGCTACAACGATTTCAAAGGGATGAATTTCCGTGAACCTCACCATGGCCGCCGCCTCCGGCTCGGTCAGTGGCGCTTCACCGCCGTAATCCCGCGGTCCTGGACCCAGCTGAACTCGGCGTGCAGCCTCTTCCTCCCAATAAGCCGGGAATTGGTCGTTGAGATCCACCCCCCGAATATTGGCCTTCCAGCCGCTAAAATCCAAGGAACCTCCGTTCCACTCCAGCAATTGCTCCCGATGCGGATGTTCTTCAACGCCTTGCAGGACAAGCTCAACCCCATCTGGATTCACCATAGGGACCACCCAAAGCGAATATTCAGAGAGAAGTCGTCTCACATTGCTGCCGTGCCATGCCGTTCCCCTCGCGTACGAGCAAGCCAGATCCTCTACGAATTGCATGATCAGAGGAGTCGTTATCCATTCATTCGCATGAATGGCTGCTTGAATATGAAGCTCCCTTGCTCCTTGACCGATTCGAAGAGCCGGAATACTTTTCCCCATCACACTCTCACCCATAACGCCTACTTGAAGAAAAGGATAAATTTTGCCTAACCGATGCAATTCCTCACACAGTGTCTCATACCCGTATCCTAACACGCGACCACCTCACAGCTCTGTTATCTCATCTTTCTGTTATCTCATCTTCGTAGGATATGAATATGCCATTTGGCTTAGAAACATGCGGTATCGGCTTAATCGCAGGCTTTTCAGCTTTTCAAGCGATTGAAAAGAAAAAACCTGCATTTCTGCAGGTTTCAACGTTGACATGACCATTTTATATAATCGTAGGTACCTGCCAAACAACGGGAGTTATGGAAATCTGCTCTTTGAGCCAGTTTTCAGCTATTTTCTTGAACAGCTCGGGCTCCCCGCTGCAAAAAAATTGATGAATCGGCAGCTGCCCCGATGTGGCAAGCAAATTGCGATGGTAGAGAATCGTACTGATTTCTCTCGCCGTCTCATCTGCCGAAGAAATCAAGGTGACATTCGGGCCCATCACACTGGATATAGCTTCCGTCAAAAAAGGATAATGCGTACACCCCAGAATCAAGCAATCCATGGGCTTGCCGACGAGCGGTTTCAATGATTGTTCAACAACCTCATGCGACCGATCCGCATCGAACAACCCCTTTTCCACGAGAGGAGCCAGTAAGGGGCAAGCCTCGCTATACACTTGAATGTGCGGCGAGATTAAGCGCAATGCATGCTCATAGGCTTTGCTTCGAATGGTTCCATCCGTGCCAATGACCCCGATGATCCCGCTTCTCGTATGCTTGATTGCTGCTCTAGCTCCTGGTGAAATGACCCCAAGCACGGGAATCGATACCCGCTCCCTAATATCGTCAATGGCAACTGCTGTTGCCGTATTGCAAGCGATAACAATCATTTTGGGATTAAATTGAATTAAATAATCAACGATTTGCCTCGTGAATGTCTGCACTTCTCCCGCAGATCTAGGACCGTAAGGACTTCGCGCTGTATCTCCAAAATAAATGACTTTTTCTTGCGGCAATTGTCTCATGACTTCTTTGACAACAGTTAATCCTCCGACCCCGGAGTCCAGTACGGCTATCGCTTGCTGCACACCTATCCGCTTCCTTTGCCGCTTAATTAAATACGGAACCACATGGATAGAATATGAACGTACAAGCTGAAAGGTACCTAGGTGAAAAACTCAGATTTCTGACCTGTCGTCTACTTTTTAGGCTCAAGCTCACTCACAAGCGCAAATTCATAGCCTTTTTTCTTGATCTCTTTGCAAATGCGTGACAGTGCCTGCATATTTTCCTCAGAGCCCTGATGCATCAAAATCACATTGCCATCATGCAAATTATTCATAATGTCATTGTAAGGATCTTCTGCCCCATTCTCTCTCTTCTCCCAATCACGCATAGCCGTTGACCAGAATACGGATGTATAGCCCATGCTTGAAACCAAGCTTAAATTATGCATATTGTAGTGTCCATAAGGAAAACGGAAATATTGCTCCACTTCTTTTCCCGTTAATTGTTTATACAAGACTTCAAAATCCGTAATTTCTTTCCGAATTTGGTCATCGCTCATCTCATTAAAATCATTGTGCGTCATCGTATGGTTGGCAATAAAATGACCATCCGCGACAAGCTTTTTTAAGTAGTCAGGATTCTTCTTAATGTTGTTTCCGGAAATAAAAAAGTTAGCCTTCACACCGTTTTCCTTCAAGGATTTCAGCATCAAATCCACTTCAATCAAAGGACCTCCGGCATCAATAGTTAAATACACCTTCTTACCGGTGCCTACCCATACGGCTTTCTGATCTGCTGTGAAAGATTTCGTCTCTTTGGGAAAATCAGGAACTTGTCCGGTTTTCTTCTTCATATAGTACCAAGAGTAAGGTACCTTCTCGGCTGAGGAAGGCTTTGGAGTAGCCCCAACTACTGCTGACTTGGGTGTTGCCGTAGGCACCGGAGTTGCCGTTGGCTTCGTCGTGTGCGTCGGATCTGGTGTGGCTTTAGGCGTCGGCGTAGGTGCCGCAGTTGGTTTAGGAGTTGGTGTTGGTGTCGGCGTTGCCGCCGAGGTAGCTTTAGGCGTTTCGGTTGGAGCTGGATTGGAAGCTGAGGAAAGCAGGCTTTTATCTGCACAACCGATCAATGTTGCGCTAAGAACGATCAGTAGTGCAGCGCTTTTGGTAATTCGCGTCATAGTAGCACCTCGTTATAGAATGAATACATCGGTATTCATTTCGACAGCACTAGACAAATTACCTGCCTATTGGAAGATTTTCTTATTATTTCGTGGCGCGATACGTCAAATATTGGAGGATGCTGATTAAAATGAATGCAGCTCCAGCAAGCATTGGAATCGTAATAAATCCAAGCCAATTCAAATAATCCACATCACAAGGCACAGGACCGCATCCCGTCGCTGATTCATGAAAAATGCCCGATTGCAGCAAGACATGATAAATCGAAATACATGCGCCCCACAGGGTCAATGGCAGTACATAAATCGTAAGTTTATAATCTCTGCGTACAGCTGCAATTCCTAAAATGATGGCTAAAGGATACATCAAAATTCGTTGATACCAGCATAATTTGCAAGGTAAAAAATGCATAATCTCTGAGAAATAAAGGCTTCCTAAGGTAGCAATTAGAGCAATTAGCCACGATAGATGCATGCCATTGTCTCTTAACCATTTGTTTGACATCTGAGCTCGTCCTCCCCTTCCTCCTTATTATAGAAAAATATAGAAAGGAAGTCTAACCTGTTCGGCCGAAATTCAGCCTTTCAGCTGCTCGATCGGGCAGACTAGTCAAAATCTGGACACGTAAGGCTGTTTTTCGGCCTTATGGAGGCGCTTTAGCGCTTCCCCTTCACTTTAAGGCCGAAATTCAGCCTTTCAGCTGCTCGATCGGATTCTCATAATAAACAAAAAAGCGGCAAGCAGGCCAACTCTCGCCCACCCGCCGCTATCCTTATACAGAGAAGCTGTAAGCTACTTCTTCCGTCTGTTTCACGAGCTCCCGCCACTGCTCAACAGGTACGATATCAACGACTGCTTTGATCGGTATGCTGGAGAAATCCAGCTGCGGCACGGCCTCCAGCTTCATCCGATTCGTGACCAGCCGGTCCAGCCAGCCGGGATAGTTCTTCTCCATCTGCTGCAAGCGATAGATGGCTGTTTCAAAATCTTTGCGAGCCGCGTTGACGGAACCAAGCACGCATTTGTTCTCCAGCACCATGCTCTGATTGAGCATGTCAGATGAAATCTCCAGCTTGCGGTCCGCTGGCGTAACTCCCAGCAGCGCCAACACGCCGTTGGGCGCCAGAACGGCCATGGCCTCGAAGGCCAGCGGGCTGAAGCCCGTGCATTCGAGAATGAGATCTAGCGGCTTGCCGAGACGCTCGGCATATGCCGTCAGTGTATCCGCAGCACTCGCGGCGCCTGCCTGCTGATACATGCCGCCGCTGATCTTCACAAGCTGCGCTTGCAGGCTGTCCTGCGGCGACATCGACCAGACATAGACCTCAAGCCCAAGCAGCCGGCAGGTCATCGCGGCAAGCAAGCCCAGAGGCCCTGAACCGAGAATCAGCGCCGTCTTCGGCTCCCAGATCAGCCGCTGCTGCACGCGCAGCACCTGATCCCATACTTTCTCGACGATGCTTTGCGGCTCGACCAGCATCCCATGCTGGAGCAGGTCCAGTGGAACCTGCACCAAGTACCGCCCTTCTTCCTTGTAATACTCGGAGAGGAAACCGTTCGCCCCTTTGATGCCGCGTTCCACATACTCCCCAGTCTGGCAGAAGTCCGAATGTCCATTGCGGCAGTTCACACAGTTTTGATTGCGGCAAGGCCTTCTCACAATCGCGGTCACCAGATCGCCCTTGCGGAAGCCGCTGTCCGTCCCAGCCTCGGTAACGACGCCAAGCGATTCATGTCCTGTGGTCAGATCATCCTCTCCTTCCGGAGGAACGCCGTATTTCTCCTTCAAGATCTCTTTGTCTGTACCATCCAGCCCCACGGCCAGCACCTTCACGATGACCTCTTGAGGATGTGAAAGAACAGGATCCGGCAGGTCTTCGATTTCTATCGTGGGATTGCCGTTACGCAGATTTTTGACTCGAATAGCTTTCATTTCTTCCTCTCCTCCAAGCTAGTGATTGACCGGTTCGAGTACTTTGTCTTCACTTGCATCTACGCCTGATTTCGCCTCTTTGGACGTCAGCGTTTTTAATTTAGACAAGTATTCCTGCGCCACCTTAATAAAAGAAGCATGCGACCAAGTCAACGGCGAAACTGACATCGGCTCTCCTGAGAACGGGTGCACTTGTTCAGCCATAACGCCAGAGGGCAGCGCATGGTTGATTGCCCAGCGCATCAAATTTTCAGCCTCCACAAGGTCTTGTACCGTCTTAGCTGTTGCTATCAGCCATTCCGCGTACCAAAGCGTGCAAATAAACCAAGGGTTCCCCGGAACCTTCGCAACATCATTGGTCACTTGATGATAGTAGTCGTTCTCATAACGCGCGATGCCGCCAATGTCTGTCTGTACCCATAATTTATCTTTCAATGCTTTCATCGTAGCAAGGAGTCGCGGATCCTCCAACTGAAGCAGACCGAAGTCAAATAGCGCATACATGCTCATATCCATGGTATAATCGGGAATATATTTATTTTCCTCATAGCTCCAATACAAGGCTCTTAGGAACCTATTCTGTTCGGGTGCAAACAGCTGCTGCTCAGCAGATTTTTTTACCAATTCTGCAATATCAGCATAATAAACAGCCCGTGCTTTATCTTCGTGAAATTCGGCGAAGCGAGCTGCAGCTACCAGGCCTGCATAGACGGAAGAAACCGTGAAAGCAAGCACACCGTAGCGCTCCTCCCAGAGGTCATAAGAGGGCAGCGGAAGTCCGGAAGCATCCCGATAATGCACGAGGAAATCAGCCGCAGGCTTCACCAATTTCTCATAATCCTCTCGGGACTTATCGAGCGTGCCTGCCAGCTTATGATGATGCCACAAGGTGAACAGCACCAGTGCAGTCTCGTCCTCTTGAATAGCAAGCTGCTTCTTCCCTTGTCCGTCTACCCAAGGATGCCAGCTTGAACCAACCGAGCTGTCCGGGTTATATTTATGCATCAAATATCCTTCCGGGGTGAGTACCTTCAAACAGAAATCGAAAAACTTCCGAGACAATTCATGATAACCGGCACGATCCAGCGCATGCGAGACTAAAGCACCGTCACGAGGCCACATATACGAGTAGGTATCTTTGGCAAATTTCAAAATGTCGGAATCATTCGCTGCGATAATCGCTCCCCGATTATCCACATTCGTTCTTGTAATCAGCAAGCATCTTTTATAAAATGATTCCAAATCAGGCTTCAGCAGCGATAATTGATGAGCATCCTGGTTCACCCATTTGACCCAATGCTCGTGTGTCCGCTGCAGTAGAACCTGTGGGGTTGCGGTGCGAAGCTGCTGTTCCAGCCGCTCTACTTCCTGCTTTGTTTTTCCGAAACAAATCCAAAACCAAGCTTCTTTTGAACTATTGGCAGGCAGTTTCAATGTCAATTCGATGATGCCATCCACAGAGCCTTGTGCAATCGGGTTCCCTCCCAAATGGCCATCTTCCGCATCACGCCAAGTTCCTTCCAGCCCATGAATGCCTTTTTGTCCCGTTGCATAACCGCTGGGAGCCGGTTTCTCGCTATCTGGTGACAAGCAGGACAGTGACATATACCGGTGTCCCTTATAGAAAACGAGCGAGTTTAGTTCCGGATCATAATAAATGGTATCACCGACGCCATTCCCATAGATCTGCAGGTCCAAATGGAAATAAAGTTTGATTTCTCGTTCGACATCAAAGTGATTTTCAACCTTCACTTTTCGCACAAATGCATTTTGCTGAACATCGACACCATCTCGAATTCCGAAACTGAGTCCAAGCCTTTCATGGCTGCATGGCACATCGGTAACAAGCGAATCCTCGAGATAAGTCAGTTTCTTAGACACCTCTGGATTGTCAATCCAGAAAAAACCTTCCTGACACCAAATGCCAAAATGTGAAAGATGATCGCTAGATTGATTCTCCTGACCTACTAAAGGGTAATACATGTCACGAATATTATAAGCAGCATCAAAATTAATAAGCACATTCCCATTTCCGATAGGTAAATCTCTTGCCATGCGATCAGCCTCTTTCCAAGATGTTGCTACTAATTTACCATTTGAAGCGTCTAAATATGCACGCAGGCCTCTGAACAGGAAATTGAGGGAAATAGCACCAATTGGGCTTTAGACATTTTCATTTCACGCAAACTCAATTACAATAAGAAGTATATGGAGGGATTCACAATTATGAAGCAATTAGAAGGATTCGGTAAATTTTTGGAAAGCTTGCGAGGTAAGATGTCATTACGTGAAGCAGCCCACAAAAGCGGACTTTCACATGCCTATATTAGGGACCTTGAATTAGAGCGGAATCGTTCGACAAATGAGAAAATCAACCCTTCACCCGTTACGTTAAAGAAGCTGTCGGATGCCTACAACATTTCGTACACAGATCTTATGGCCAAAGCCGGCTACTTAGAAAATGAGCAGGAGCTCATGGCTGAGCAAGCTGAACAAGAGCAAGTCGCTATGTCGGACGCTATGTATATTGAAGTCACGTCCAAAGAAATTATCTTTCATACACGACTTGGTCAAATCAACAGAAGTGTGAACTCGTTGCTCGATTTCAGTCTTTTTCTGGATCAGCTTGATGAACAAGGCTTTAAAAAGATGGATACCGATTTATTCGTCAATCTGAATTATGTGCAGAAATATGTGGAGCGAGAAGGCAAGCTCTATTTCGATCCGCTAGGTATCGGCAAATATGTCGTTATCGCGGCGATTAGACAAAAAAAATATCACGATCTGCTTATTCGCAGTGTCGCAGCCAATACCGGCAAAGCTCTCGAGTTTCATTACGACCGCAATACGGGAACGGCAGAAGCAGGTTTCTTTCCATTAAAATTTCCTGGCTGAAGCCATATTTACAAAAAAAGGAGAAACGGTTCAGTGCAATCTGAAACCTTTTCTCCTTTCTTTTCGTCTAAGTATAAGTGTGGTTAAAATGATTTTTGGTAGAGAGGATTGGTACTGCATACATGGCTGTCCAACAAACCGCTTCCCCGCCGTCTCGTCTAGCGAGCAATAAACGGAGAAGATCCAAAGGATTGAATTTTTTCGTATATGCGATTTTAAGTGTGGCTTTCCTTGCTGTGTTATCGCTTTGTTGGTTTTTCCTGACTGCCTCAGGGTCGAATATACGACTGATGATGGCGGATACGTTGATTACAACCCAACATCGGGATTGGGCCAAATATTTGATAGGTTCAACTGAATTGCAGAAGCGTGTTGAGGCCTATTGGAAAAGTTTTGATGACATGGGAAATGAGAAAGATAAAGGGATTGTTCAAATCCCGCCAAGCCCAAATGCCCAAACCCCCGTAACTGTTAAAAAAGAATTAGTTAAGATTGAGCCTATATCCGGCAGCAATTTCAAAGGACAGCTTGTCACCATTTCCGACCCCAAGAAGCTGCGAATTGCCGTACCTGAGAAGGTCGGCAAAGGCGAAAAAGTGTCCTCCATGGTGAAGAGAACCGGAGCGATTCTCGGTGTGAACGGCGGCGGATTTATCGATCCCAACTGGGAAGGCAATGGCTTTCAGCCAGAAGGCATCGTGATGTCCGGAGGCAAAATCTTTTACAATGACAAAGGCATGAACGGCACGGTGCAAGTTGTCGGCATTGACAAAGAAGGCAGAATGATTGCCGGCAAGTACAAAGTCTCTGAGCTGGTGGACATGGGCGTACAGGAAGCTGTTTCCTTCAGTCCGCGGTTCATTGTCAATGGCGTTGGTCAAATTAAAAGCCAGGCCGATGGCTGGGGCATAGCTCCACGAACGAGCATGGCACAAACCAAAGACGGCTCTATTCTGTTCGCTATTATTGATGGCAGGCAGAAGCATAGCATCGGCGCAACCTTATATGATGTGCAGGAAATATTCCTTGCGCATGGCGCAGTAACAGCAGCGAATTTAGACGGCGGTGCTTCAACCGTACTCGTGCATAATAATGCTATTATCAATAAACCTTCCAGCGAGTATGGGGAACGTTATCTTCCCACAGCATGGCTGCTGTACGATCATCCCGAAACGGCTCCCATCAAAAATGTGTGGGAAGGCCTCGATATTCGCAAAATTGATCCATCGAAGTGGTAAATCCAAAACCTCCGACACCAAAAGGCATCGGAGGTTTTATTGTTTTAGCGATTCCCTACAATAACCAAATCTTCAGCAGCCTCAGACGCTTGAATATCATCAAGCTCATCTTCATTTTTTGCTTCTTTCCACGAACGAACTGTGTCCACAACACCGGAAGCCGCGTCTTTCGCTTTACCGACAATTTCCGTTGTTGCAAGGCTTACGCTTTTGGCAACACCTTGTGTCTTTTGGCTCACCGTGCTGGCAATTTGGACGGTTTTATCGCTTACCGCTTGCGCTTGCCCGGCAATGTCACTTCTTAGCTCACGGCCCGATTTAGGTGCGAATAAAAGCGCAGTTGCCGCTCCCAGCAAGCCGCCTACCACAGCTCCGATGAGAAGATCTTTTCCCTTTTTTTCATTGGACATGTAACATCCACTCCTTAATGATCTGATTTGGCATTCCGATGCGCCTGCCATCTTTGCCACAGCTCGTAGCCCGTCGTTGTCCACTCCATGACGTCTTGAATACGTTTCTGGTGGGTATGTACAACCTTTTCCGCACCATGAATAGATTCATTCATCAGGTGTGCCCCTTTGCGAATAACAGAAGCGACATCCCCTATAGAGGCTCCTGCTTTCTCGATGGATTGAATCGTCGGCTCAAGTGCAAGAACTTGCCTATGCACCTCTTCAGTAAGTTGCCCCGTTTGCTTCAAAAGTTGCTCTGATTGTTCTGCTGTGGCAATTACATGCTGTTTGATTTCTATAATGGCGTCATCCAAATGAACAATCGTGCGTTTCGCAGCTATTAGGAATCGCACAGCAAATCCAATGAGCAAAATGAAAGCAAGCGCTGAACTGACCATACTGATCTCGATCCAAGACATGACGAGCACCTCCTGTGTGAGCTTAAAAAAGCGCGTATGCGTGTCGGCTTCTAGACGAATGCCTATGAATTACTACAGTATAAGTAGCAGCAGCTTGTTTTGACACAAAAAAACTGGAAAAATTTCAGGGACCTGTCATAATGAAAAACAAACGATACCTACTGGAGGAGAAACATGAACAGAGAGCAAGGACTTAAAGAGATTGAACGCACCCGAATCATAGCCATCGTACGCGGGGTCCAGGAGGCACATATCCAAGCTGTCGCAGAAGCGCTTCTGAAAGGCGGCGTGACCGTTATGGAGGTTACCCTGAATACTCCCGGTGCCCTTCATATGATTGGCTCGCTGCAGCAGCACTGGGGGGCTCAGATGTACATCGGAGCTGGAACTGTACTCGACCTGGAAGATGCCAAGAAAGCCGTTCAAGCGGGTGCTTCCTTTCTGGTCACCCCGAACATGGACGAGGATGTCATTCGTTGGTCCAGTGAGCAAGGCATTCCCATTTTCCCTGGGGCTATGACACCGACAGAAATCGTCAAGGCTTGGAGAGCAGGCGCAACCGCTGTTAAAATCTTTCCAAGCGGGAGCCTTGGGCTCACTTATATCAAAGAATTAATGGGGCCTCTGGACCACATTCCGATGATTGCCGTGGGCGGCGTTACGGAGGACAATATTAAGCAGTTTCTGGATATTGGCTGCTACGGCTTAGGCATCGGCGGCTCCCTCATCAACCTCAAGGAGATCGAAGCTGGTCGTTTCGAGTGGATCACAAACAAGGCGGCAAGCTTGCTCGCGGCATCCAAATAGAGATAGCAGAGTTTAGTGGATACGCCTTGCTTGCTGGAACGAACTCATACATATATTGCTGCCTCGCTTGAGGCAGATTTAGTCACAAAAAAGGCTGTCTCCCAAGTAGAAAACGACTTGAGAACAGCCTTTTTAATCTGAATGCTTAAACCTTAAATCGGGAAAGCAAATCAACAAGCTCCTGTACAAGGCTGCCTAAGGCCTCGGCTGAAGCGCCGATTTCCTCCATCGTAGCCAACTGCTCTTCCGAAGCGGCAGCCACATTTTGAGCATTGCTTGAGGAGCTTCTGGCGATGCTCGCCAACTGCTCCACAGTAGCCAAAACCTCTTCTGTGCTTGCTGACATTTGCTCCGAAGCTGCTGAGACTTCCTGAATCTGTCGGTGCACTTGATCCATTTCTGTCGTAATGGAAGCGAAGATATGTCCGCTTTCCGTTACAGCTTGAACGCCTCTGTTCACTTCAAGAGTACCTTGATCCATGCTCTTCACAGCTAGCTTCGTATCCTCACGGATTTCGCTGATGAGCTCGACAATTTCATGAGAAGCCGCATTCGATTGTTCAGCAAGCTTGCGAACTTCAGCTGCGACTACGGCAAAGCCTTTGCCGTGCTCCCCTGCTCGGGATGCTTCAATCGCCGCATTCAAAGCGAGCAAATTGGTTTGTTTGCTTATCGCCGAAATGACGCCAATGATATTTCCGATCGCTTCTGAGCGCTCGCCTAGTCGGCGAATAACTTGCGAAGATTCATCAACTCTGTCTCTGAGCACCGTCATCTGACGAACAGCCATCTGAATATTCTCATTCCCTGCTGACGTTTTCACTCTCACCTCATCTGTAGAATCAGAAACGTGAGCCGTCGACTCGGCAATCCGCTGTACACCTATCGCCATTTCTGTCATCGCGCGCGAGGTTTCTTGCGCATCGCTCAATTGGGTCTCGGATCCGGCAGCCATCTCCTGAATCGAGATTGTGATCGTTTCCGCCGCTCGACTTGTTTGCTCGGCACTTGCCGTAAGCTGCTCCGAGGTGGCTCCAACCGACATGGCGTGCTCAGTGACCGTGTTGATCATAGCGCGCAGCTTATCGACCATTGTGTTGAACTGTTCGGACATCATTCCGAATTCGTCCTTACTATGGACGGTCAGCTTCTCGGTAAATTCGCCTTCTGCCAGTTTAACGGAAAGCTGACTTACCGCACGAATAGGACGAAGCACCAGCATTCTAATAATGAAGTACATAGTGACTGCAAGTAGAATCAATGCCGAAATAGCAATGACTAGGGACAGCTTGAGTTCATCGTAAAAAACATTCAAAATCATCTTCTTGGGAAAGATTGTTTCCATAAACCAGGTCTGATCTGAATCCTTCAGAACAATCGGCGTGAATAAATGGAGATCTTGACCGCTGCTTCCCTCCATGTAGACGGATAATTTCCCTTGCTTGACACCATCCCACACGGATGCGGCTGCCGGGTTTTCATTATAGTTTTTGGTTACTTTATCCGGTGAGTTGCCATGTGCAACGTAATTACCCGCTGACGAAATCATCGTTTCATAGCCGCCCAGCGGCTTCAGTTGTTCAATTTGTTTCTGCAAATCGCTAAGCGCTATATCTGCGCCTATGATCCCCACGAAATTTCCCTGCTTATCCAAAATTGGCATAATTAACGACGTTATCAATACATCTTTTCCACTGATCGGATACAGATAAGGCTCAATCCATGTATTTTTTTTCGTTTTCTTGGCGATTTGGTAGTAGTCCCCTGCACCATCTTTCTCATAATCAAGCAGCGGCTGCACATCGATTTTATTATCAACTTTGACCACATAAGGAATAAAACGGCCCGTGCTGTCATCGTACGGCTGTTTCTTTATATTCGCCGCATCTTTTTTATCAAAAGCATTAGGTTCCCAAAGCGTATACAAACCCAGAAGATTATCATGCTGCCCTAGCTCAGTGCTTAACATTCTTACGACGGCTTCACGTGTCAGTGACTTCGTCATGCTTGCATCCAAAACCACCCCGCGAAGTACCGATAAGATAGAGATCGTTTCATCTACTTCTTGTTGAAAACCTGTTGATACACCTCCAGAAGCATGATTCGCCTCAGACTCTCCATGGCTTAAGCTCGTAGTATAGATTAGCTTGAGATTCACGCCAATCAAACTTCCAAATGCCAACAAAAGCACCAAACCAATGCCAATTCCCAATTTAAAGGACAACTTCCGGTTACGCAGCCACATCATGTTAATCGCCCTCTCTCTAATAAACCTTTTTAAAATTTTATCGACATTTCGACATTTTTTTTGAATAGTTGTGCACAAATTAGTTTGGAAATAGACAAATAAAAATAGCCGTCTACGAGAACATAACGCTCAGGTAGATGGCTATTTATTTTGGGAAATGATATATAAACATTTGTTGCCGCCTTTGGCCAAACATTCCGTTCGCTCCACACTGGCATCAAGCAAATTTTGAAATAAGGCTAATTCACATCTGCATGCTTGTTGAAACACGTTAGCCACTTGTGTGATGGGACAGTTATGCTCACTGAACACAAACTCGCCTTCTTCCACTTGTGACCAATCCACCATATAGCCATTCTCATTCTGGATGAGTGCTAGCTCGGCTACCCGTTCTTCCAAGCTTTTGTCCTGCATTCTTGATGCGTAGCGGGCCTGAAGTTTGTCTTGCCTGCCTTCGAAAAGGCGATCAATCTTCTCATTCCCTTCGCCTTCTAGCAGTTCATCCAATAAATCTATGGTAAGCTGCATGTATTTCTTAGGAAATAATTCATCCGCGAGTGGGGCTAATGTGTATACGTTTGTCGGTCTGCCCATCGCCTGCCGGACGAGCTTTGTTTCAAGCAAATTATCCTTCTCTAAGGCATGAATATGGCGTCTGACAGCCATCTCCGTAATCCCGAGCTGCTTGGACATGTCATGAACACTTAAAGGTCCCTGCGTTTTGAGCATAGAAAGAATCACTTTTCGTGTGGATGTTTCAAGTGCTGCATTCATTTGCTCACCTGCCTTCGGACTGTTGTTTAAGTCTCATTTTACAGCAACATGCCCAATAAGTAAATTAAGAAACAACTATGTATGTTATTCCAGTTCACTCTTGATAAATGCCCGAACACTTGCAGCGAATTCCTCAAAAGTCACCGGAATGATCCGAATTAACGGATTTAATTCCTGCCGATTCCATTCCACGTACTCCTGGACTAGCGGCTTTCTAAGCTTCACCAGCTGCAGCAGAGTTTCCTTCAATGGCTCTGAATAAGCACCTTCTCCGTGCACAATTTCCACGATATCCTCATAGCTGCTAGCATCACGTAGAATAAAAGCATCAATCAGCAGACTTCCGATATCCGTCACCGTTTCAATAGCCAAGTGCAAAATACGTTCTTGCGCAAGCTGCCATACAAGATTATTGGTGCCTTGATCCCACTGCTGCACCAATTGACTGCTCGCCTCAGCCAGCGATGACAGGAACTCAATTCTTTGATCAATTTGTTCATGATTAATAAAATACATGGGGCTATCTCCGTCCTCTTTTTCGCCATTTCGTCCAAATCATCATTGCAAAAAAAGTAATAATGACCAAAAATATTAGCAATACCGCCTGCATGACATATTCATAACTCACGTTCGTTCACCCTCTTGATCTCGCTTGTTTCAATCTTCTATCAGTGTATCGCGGGAGCTATTAAGCGTCAAGCAAGCCAGATCCACTGTGATCTATTGTTGTTTCTCTCATTTCTTTCATGTTACAGTGAAAAAAGTGAAAAAAGGAGATTTTACAACTTATGTTATCCAGACCCAAGCTACCTGAAATCGACAACGTGCGCGCGTTGGCTATTATTGCCGTTCTTCTTATTCATGGCACCTCAAACGCGACTCTGCTGCCGCTCGGCACCGCTTCGCAAGCTTTATTTTTCATTTTGAACAAAATTAGCTTATTCACCGTTCCCTTGTTCATCTGGATTAGCGGTCTCGTCCTATTCTACACCTATTTCGACCGCTGGGAGCCGGGTATGGCAATTGCCTTCTGGACCAAGCGCGTGCGAAAAATCTTGATTCCGTATGTAGGCTGGTCATTGTTCTACTACCTGTTCAATCAATTCATGTTTCATGGAGAAATCCATGTTGACCCTGTTTACTTCATCAAACTTTTGGTATCCGGGAATGCCAGCTATCATCTTTATTATATGATTATTATCGTGCAGTTCTACCTGTTGTTTCCATTGTTGATGACGGCCGCAAAACGATTCCCCCGATTCCGCCAAAGCCTGATTCCACTAGGAATTATCCTTCAAGTCTCAGGGTATGGCTTCCATCATTGGGTGCATCCTATTCCTGAATACACGTCTTTATTTATCAGCTACTTGGCGTTGTTCGCATGCGGGGCTTTTGTCGGGATTCACTATTCTGCTGCTGTTTCTTGGTCCAATCGTTATCGAAGCTGGCTTTGGAGCATCGCGCTGATAGCCGGAGCCAGTTATGCCTCAATGCTGCTGCTTCACCAATATAGCCTGATTTCCCTCGAAAATACATGGTACGAGCTGGCGCTTCTTGTCTATTGCTTGGCGATCCCGCTTTGCGTCTTGCAATGGGCGCGCAGACTCGTCTTTATGAGCTCGTCGTTAAGCCGCTTGATGTCATCCTTGGGAGCCGCATCCTTCGGGATCTACCTCTTGCATCCCGCGCTGTTGACCCTCTGGGATCGTCTAGCGCCTGAGCAAGGGAGGTTTCTGCTCTATGACCTTCACACGATCTGTTCCGTTGTGATCGGGCTGTTTGGTTCTTGGCTGCTCGTTAGGCTGTCTACGAGCATAATCAATAAGAAAAACCTGAGGCGCTAACCTCAGGTTCTTCTTATTGGAACCGCGCCAAAAGCGCCCAACGCCGCTGCTGTCTGCGGCTGTAGCGCGGCAGGCCGCGGTAAATATCCAGTGCTTCGCGATAGGCACGCTTCGCGTCTTCCGTGCGGCCCAGCTGCTTATAGAGCTGGCCCAGCCTGTAGTAGGCTTCGACTGATGAAGAGTGCAGGTCGCGGAACTGCTCGATGAAGCTGGCAGCTCTTTCCGGTTCCTTAGGAGCCAGCGCCTCGCCGAGCCGCAAATAAGCTTCGCCAAATTTGACACGCGGGTTGAGCTTTACGGCTTCAAGCATCAAGCTTTCGCCTTTGCTCAGATCGCCTAACTTTAAATAACACAACCCAATTTCGTAATGCACATCAGCAGAGTCTTCCATGATCGTAAGTGTTTGTTCCAAGTAGGGAAGGGCTTCCCGATACTTTTTGCGTTCAAGTAAAATTCGAGCTAATTCAAGCTTCGCAGACGTATTATGCGGATTTGCATACAAATCGTTTCGCAATTTGGAAGCACGTCGGCTTAGCTGAAATGGCTTAAATATATTTGGCGTTAGTCCGATAAATCTTCTATCTAACAGATATAGAATCACGAGTAGAATAAGAAGTGCGAGAAACGGATTGCCAACAAGACGCCATAACAAACCAAAAGCCAAAAATTTGAGTAACACGGTAATCCCCCCTTTCAACTTCCTAATACTACCATATTATGAGGACGTTGGTCATCCGATCCATAGAAAAAAGCATCGATTTGCCCGATGCTTCCCTCATAAACTTCGCACAACTTACGAATCGCAGCTGCACCCCGCATATGATATAATGAAAAGAAAAAGGGAGTTACCTTCATGAGCGATCCACGCAAAGAGCTTTGGCACAAAAGAAAACAGCTGGGCAGATCCAAATATTTAATTCTATTCGGCCTGCTCCCTTGGGGCATCGGACTAACGATAGTGACCAGTATTATTGAAATCATCAGTTTCAGGGAACTCAATCCAGTGTGGATTCCCATTCGTTTACTCGTCTTTTTCTTTATTGGATTCTTCGTCGCTAATGCTCGGTGGCATGCAATGGAAACCCGTTACGAACCCTATGTAAGACGACCCTAAAGGGTCGTTTTTTCATTCTTTAGTGTAAATAAGTTTGATCCTCTACATCATCTGTATGAAAGAGGGATGCCGTTCGACTGAGCTTAAAATGCTCTTCCAAATCTGTACGAATCGAGCCCATGGCTAGGATCTCTTCTTTAAATTCCTCTCGTTCCACCCACTTATTGTGAAATAGCTCCTCGGATACGTCCTGAAACGCCTCATGCAAATTGTTATCATACCAATCGATTTCATTCGACGCCTCTTTGCGGTACACATGTCTCAGGTCAAAGTCATGATCGGCTGTTGCCGCAAACTCAGCAAGCAGCAAACCATCGATACCATCCGCTTTGACCTCAACATCCACACACCGCACATCATTTCGTTCTGTGTAGCGTACAATACTGGCTTTTTTTATTTTACTCATCTTCCTTACCCTCCAAATGATTTTTTCATAAAGAGAGTATTTCCCGTTTTGCAGCTTTTATCAACCGCTGGGGGCGAACCATATTTTCCGAAAATCAACCCAACCCAGGTCGTTTATACTCACGCCTTTAATCGAATCATGATAAGTCGTTTGCAAGGAGCGATGGAGAACAAATAGGAAGGACTTCTCTTCCTGCAGAACCTCAACTAGCTGATGCAGCTGACAAATACGCTCCTCCCTGCTGGAATTCAGAAGAATTTTATCAATCTCCTGATCGACCCAAGCCATGCGTTCTTCGCTCAAATGGGCACGGACATAGCTATTGCTTTGCTTCAGCGTTTGAATAATATGAAGGTCATACTCACTTTCCATACAAATGTGATAGAAAATCAGATCAGCTTCCATGATCGTATCGAGCTTCATCATCTCCGATTTCTCACGAGTCGTCAGATGAATGTGAATGCCTGCTTTGGCACACTGCTGGCATATCCAAATCGCATCTTCATTATTGTTGCTATAGATGAACATCTCTAGAGCTTCACCGCGATATCCTATCTCATCAAGCAATCGTTTCGCTTCTTCCACATCTGTCCGATAAGGAGCAGCCGATCCAATCAAGGTAGGCAAAAAACTGCTCGCAGGCGCCTCTCTGAAGCCGCCGAGCTCTTCAATCATCCTCTCGCGATCTAGGATAAGATCAATCGCTTGTCGAAAGGACGGATGCTGCTGCGGGCCATCTTTACTCTGATTGAACGTGAGGAGACTGCACCCTAGAATAGACTGCTCAATCTGGTGCCATTCCGAATCCTTCCCAACTGCTCCCACGGGTTTACGGGAATTCGTATGGTCACAAAGCACCTGCACCGTGTCCCAGCTTGGACCCGCCTCGGCCAAATCGTGAGGCAAAAGCCAAATTTCCACTTGATCCAAATGAGGCCTTACGCCAAAATAGCTGTCAAATGCACGCAGCTTACAAATATAATCGTCATTGCGTTCCAGCCGGAAAGGCCCTGTTCCAATCGGCATTCTTCCGAAAATCTCCTCATTATCGCGGCAAATTTCCTCAGGCAAAATCGCTAAAGATGAATGTGATAATTGCTGCAAAAAGAGAACATTCGGCTGCTTCAGCTCAATCGCTATCGCACTCCGATTAAGCACAGTCATATTCTCGATGCTTTCCGTCATCCAGCCTTGGCTTGCAGCCGCACCCAGTTCCTTGATCCGGGATATGGAATAATAGACATCAGATGCCGTCATTTCTCGGCCATGATGGAACAGTACGCCTTTTCGCAAATAAAAGGTGTAATGCAAACCGTCTTCACTAACTTCCCAGTAGTGTGCCAAATGTGGCTCAATCGCCTGCGTCTGCGGATTATTCAGAACCAGCGTATCAAAAATCTGATTCATAAGATGGCTGTCAAAAGCAAAAAACGAATAGGCCGGATCCAAAGAGACCAGCCATTTGTACACAGGAAAACGCAGCGTGTCCTTATAACGCTCCTCGTGCTCAACCGCGCGATAACCAAAAAAACTGAATAGCCAATCGATGAAAGAGTCCTGCAACGCCTCTCCCCTGCCCAATTGGTGTATCAGCTCAATCGTCCCTTTATAATCTCCCTGACTCGCTAGAGCCATAGCCTGTTTCGAAATCATATCCTCAGCAGAAACCAGAAACGTCAGCTCTGAAACGTTGCCTCTACCTCTTCCGGGCTTCCAGGAAATCCAATCCTGATCACTCATTTTTCTCAGCAAAAGCTTCACATTCCGCGTTGAACAATACAACCGATCCGCTAATTCATCTAACGTAATAGGCTGCGGCACCTGTTCAACCCCATGCTCAAAACCTGCCCGAAGCTCTAAGAAATGGCTCAACAGCTGCATAATCCAACTCCTATCCGTAAAAGGGGAAATCATTAAAGTGAATTATACACTTTTTGTTCCCCTTATTCTAGATGTAAACTTAACCTAACAGGAAAAGAAAGGGAGGTGTTCATGATGCAACCAACAGACTTATATGTATCTGAAAAATTAATGCAATGGCAGCAGCAGGATTTGGAAGCTGAAGCTCGCGAGCTTTGGAAGTTTAAATCCATCAAGAAAAGAAAAGTGTACATGCTGCTAACTAGCTTATTCTTCTTCGTTTAATCCACTTGCGGATCCCGACAACAGCGAGGATTACGAGAACAGCGAGAACAACGCCAATGGAATCAATCGCAACATCAATCGCATGACCCGTTCGACCATTGACAAAAGTTTGATGCCATTCATCGGATGCCGCATAGAGCACCGAAATGATTGAGGAGGTGAGCAGTGCGATGACGACTTTAACAGGCTTCGCCAAGAGCGCTAAGGACCAGAGCAGGGCTAGGATAGCGAATTCGCTAACATGCCCTGCTTTTCTTATGAAGAACTCAATTATACCAATGGGGTCCTCCCATGAAACCAATTGATGATCATACGTAAATTTCAAGCGCGGTACACTCATTTTCAACTGGTCCGCAGTGAGCTTGGATTCTAAAAGAGGACGCAAGCTTTGCTGCTGATACGTTTCCGCCGACTTAAAAAAAATAAACGCCATCCAAAGGACGGCTGCAGCTAGAAAAACATAAAAATATCTGTGTGAAGCTGCACGCTGCATATCCATTTTATCCCCTTATGGATTCAATTTCTTACGAATGCTGAACAAAGCAAAAAATTCGATCACCATCAGATTTACCGCTGAAACTCCATAAAAAGCAATCCCAAACATCATATAGAAGGTATCCGAAGTCACTGATTTCCACCAGAGTGCCGCAGCAAGCGTTAAAACAATATTTAAAGCTGTTGTTATCCAGAATGAGAATCCTAAGCGATTCGTTTTCCGCATGAGCCACACGCCAATCACAAACGGGATTACAAAAGCAATACCCAAGAAAGTCCAATACAACACTGCGTTCGACACGTTCCGTCACTCCTACACGATCAACTAGTTTATTTTCCTAGCGTAGCATGAACATGCGGCTGAAAACAACGTTTACCGCTGTTTGCAACAGAAACGTCAAATGACTAAGGCCAGAAAAATAGGAATAATAATTTTCTGCATCAAGGGCTTGCCTGAGGCAACTAATTCATGTATAATACGAAAAGTCGACATTATTAATAACGTCATCGCGGGGCCTTAGCTCAGCTGGGAGAGCGCATCGCTGGCAGCGATGAGGTCAGGGGTTCGATCCCCCTAGGCTCCATATGTGAAAGAAGCATCACAACCTATTGGTTGTGGTGCTTCTTTCATTTGGAGCCATGGGGAGAGAACCCCGGTGGGTTCGCCCGCGCGGACGGAGCGGATGAATAGGCTTCGAAGAATAACTTCACGTGCAGGAGCACGGCGTCTGAATCTTCCGCTAAGGTTGTCTTCGTCGATTTTGCTTCGTTAGCCATTTAAATCGAGATTCATACATCCCCCTAGGCTCCATACTAGAAAAACCTCAATCCATTTGGATTGAGGTTTTTTGTATGGATCATGGGGGTGAGAACCCCGGTGGGTTCGCCCGCGCGGACGGAGCGGATGAATAATCTTCGTAGAATATACTTCACGTGTAGGAGCACGGCGTCTGAATCTTCCGCTAGGCTTGTCTGCGTCGACTTTGCTTCGTTAGCCATTTAAATCGAGATTCATATATCCCCCTAGGCTCCATACTAGAAAAACCTCAATCCATTTGGATTGAGGTTTTTTGTATGGATCATGGGGGTGAGAACCCCGGTGGGTTCGCCCGCGCGGACGGAGCGGATGAGTATTCTTCGTAGAATATACTTCACGTGCAGGAGCACGGCGTCTGAATCTTCCGCTAGGCTTGTCTGCGTCGATTTTGCTTCGTTAGCCATTTAAATCGAGATTCATACATCCCCCATGGCTCCATATGTAAAAGAAGCATCACAACCTATTGGTTGTGGTGCTTCTTTCATTTGGAGCCATGGGGAGAGAACCCCGGTGGGTTCGCCCGCGCGGACGGAACGGATGAATAATCTTCGTAGAATATACTTCACGTGTAGGAGCACGGCGTCTGAATCTTCCGCTAATCAGGATTCGTACATCCCTTAAGCTCCATAAATGCACCTAGGCTCCTTCTTGACGCACTGAGAAAATAAATAAAATTTGGCTCAACAACCTTGAGCACATATCGTTATTTTGATAAAATAACGATATACTGACAGAAGGAGAATTAATATGCCAAATATTCGCCCCAGTTCAGATCTAAGAAATCATTACAACGAGATATCTGAGTTTTGCCATAAATATGATGAGCCTGTCTACATTACAAAGAATGGTCAAGGCGATTTAGCTGTAATGAGTATTGAAACATACGAAAAAATAGTGGGAAAGTTCGAACTGTATAAGCTACTGGATGAAGGTATGGATGAATTGAAAAAGCAGAAGGTACGACCTTTTCAGAAGGCACTTGCAGACATCGAGAAGGGAATTTCTGAGTGAGCCGAAAATATCATTTAGTAATCACTGAGCTGGCAGAAGCCGATTTGCGAAAAATCGCCGACTATATCGCAAACGAATTATTGGAACCGACGACAGCGCGAAAAATGATTACCCGAATCGCTGAGGCCATTTTTCAATTGGAGCAAATGCCTTTTAGAAACGGTTTAGTTCGCGATGAACGATTGGCAGCGAATGGCATTCGACATATACTCGTTGACTCGTACATCGTGTTCTATGTCATCTCAGAAAAAGAAGAAACCGTTACAATCGTTCGGATTCTTTACGGAAAGAGGCAATGGAGCAGTTTGCTCTAAATACTTTTTGGTAGTGAAACCGACTCACTCGGGAGAGCGCCATAATGAAAAAACTTTTCGGCAGGCTCAGCGTGCTTTCGCGGAGATGCAGCCTTCTTCGCGCGTTGAGACTGCTTTTTCAGCAGGCTCAGAGCGAATTCGATGTTGTCTCCCTCCCGAGACTGCCTTTTTGGCAGGCTCAGCGTGCTTTCGCGGGGATATAGCCTTCTTCTCGCGTTGAGACTGCTTTTTCGGCAGGCTCGGAGCGAATTCGATGCTGTCTCACTCCCGAGACGGCCTTTTCGGCAGGCTCAGCGTGCTTTCGCGGAGATGCAACCTTCTTCGCGCGCTGAGACTGCTTTTTCGGCAGACTCAGAGCAAATTCGATGCTGTCTCCCTCCCGAGACGGCCTTTTTGGCAGGCTCAGCGTGCTTTCGCTCAAAGAATAACTCCACGTGCAAAGGCTCCCCCTTCCGTGAAAGAGAGAGCCCATCATCGTTTAAAAATAATTACAATTCAAAACTGCTTCGCATACAAATTAGCGTACACGCCATTTCGCGCAAGCAATGCATCATGCGTACCTTGTTCCGCAATACCGTCCTCCGTCAATACGATAATTCGCCCTGCATTGCGGATTGTGGAAAGGCGATGGGCAATTATGATGGTTGTACGCCCATTTGCCAGCAGTTCTAAGGATGCCTTTATGATTCTTTCGCTCTCGTTATCCAGTGCGCTTGTTGCCTCATCTAAAATGAGAATGGGTGGATTTTTTAAGAATACGCGAGCAATGCTTAGCCGCTGCTTCTGTCCACCGGACAGCTTGACACCCCGTTGGCCAATCTCGGAGTCATAACCATTTGGCAAGTTCATAATAAAATCATGAGCATTGGCGTGCTTGGCTGCTGCGATAATTTCTTCATCGCTGGCTGCTTGATTTCCATAACGGATATTTTCCATCACCGTCCCAGCAAAAAGGAAAACATCTTGCAGCACAAAACCAATTTTTTTTCTTAATGACTCTAGGCCGATATGACGGACGTTAATCCCGTCTATTAATATCTCCCCGTCTATCGCATCGTAAAAGCGAGGGATGAGCGAGCATAATGTCGTTTTACCCACACCAGACGGACCCACTAAGGCAACATACTCACCCGGCTGGATACGCAGCGAAATGTTTTGTAAAACTCTGTCCAAATGTTCTTCATAATAGAAGGAAACTTGTCTGAACTCAATCTCCCCGTGTATCTCCGGCAAAACTATGGCATTCGACTTGTTTTCGATTGACGGCTTCAAATTCATGACTTCCATAAAGCGCTGAAAGCCAGTGACTCCTTCTTGAAGCTGTGTGCTCATATGATTCAGTCGTTGAATCGGCTCGATCATAAAACCGATATAGAGTAAAAAAGTAAGCAAATCCGATAAGTCTAAAGTAGCGTTGACGATACTGGCACTGCCAAAGATGATCACCGTAATCGTAATCATTTGAATAATCGTTTCAAAACTATTGTAAAAAAGCGCCTCAGCTTTATACGTGATCTTACGGCTTTCGAAGAAACGGACATTTTCCTGGTTAAACTTCTTGATCTCTACGATCTCGTTGGCAAACGATTTTACATCACGGATACCCGTAAGACTATCCTCTACCTGAGCATTTACATCCCCGATTCGCTCTTTGTTTCTTCTTATTGCCTTATTCAACATTTTATTAAAATACAAAGCCAAGAGCGCTAAAAATGGTAAAAAGCAGAATACGGCAATCGTTAATGGCGCGTTAATAAAGAACAAAATACTAAATGCTCCAACAAAGCGAACGAGATATTTCATGTAATCTTCCGGACCGTGATGGTACAGCTCGGAAAGCAGCAGCAGATCATTCGTTATTCGCGACATGAGCCGGCCTGTCTTTTCTTTATCGTAAAAGCTATGCGGAAGCTTTTGCATGTGAGCGAATAGTTCACTGCGCATATCACTTTCCATGCGAGCGCCTATTTCATGGCCTTTGTAGTCCACAAAGTAATTACCGATATTCTGGATCGCGACTAAAACTAGCATTAGCCCCCCAACCCCATACACTTCATGGAGAGCAATTGATAAGTCTCCTTCGAGAATATCTTTCGTAATATACCGAACGAGCAGCGGAAACACCAAGGTCGCAACTGATGTGATAAAGGAGCAGGCTAATACTAAAATAAACAGGCTTAAATACGGTTTGTAATATGAGAAAAATTTATGAACTGTAGAACGCATCGAATTTCCCCTTCTTTGTGTTATTTAAAACACATATAAGGGATATACCGTTTATAACTTAAGAAAGTGTTTCCCCTTATATGTTTGCACCGTAGAATTCATCATTTTTTTCATGTCAATTCCTCCTTGTTTTTTATAACTCCATCGTAAACCCTTCCAGTTTAAACCTCATGGTCTTATTTGGTTATAGTTAAACTTTATTCAAACTTTGAAATGTAAAAATTCTCAAAAAAGACGAAAATCTGATTTCAAGGGTAGCTTGATATCAGGTTTCCGCCTTTAATTTATGGAATATGCGAGATAAGAACTCTAGTTATTGCTTGGAAATATCCTTATAATAAACCACTTCTTCATGTGATATCATTTCTACTAATTTTGGCGAGGCCCAATATCGACCATTATATTTAATAACGTCACCAGATGCCAAATACTTCAACAATGAGACCGGATCCCCTGTGCTATATTCTACCCAATCTGTTAAATCTAAGGTACCATCAGATTTCTTTGGTGGGGCAGAGGATTTTTTGGCAGAGTTATTATTTTTTAATTTGTTTGCATCAGCTATAGCCTTTGCTTTTGCTTCTGCTTCTGCCTTAGCCTTTGCTTCGGCTTCAGCTTTTATCTTTGAATCTATATACGAATCAGTTAGTTGAATAAATGACAATAAACTTTCTTTTGCTTTATCTTGTTTAATATCGTTTGTTTTTGCTTTAGCATTATCAATTTCTGTTCGGGTAATGGATTCTTTTACAGTGGATTTTTCTGATGATGTAAATAAATCATCAACCATCCTTGTTGCAGTTAAAAT
Source organism: Paenibacillus alba (assembly GCF_013204855.1). GTDB lineage: Bacteria > Bacillota > Bacilli > Paenibacillales > NBRC-103111 > Paenibacillus_E > Paenibacillus_E alba. Next base: position 125,772 of record NZ_JABMKZ010000014.1, read on the forward strand.
TTGTTCTTTTTGAGTTTCGGCATCATTAATTTTAGTCATCATTTCATTAACAAAGGAAGGCTTATCCGACTTTAGTGTATCTAACTGGTCTTTGTAGGACTTAATGTCAGCTGATTCAATAATTGCGCCATTTTTATCAAAAAGTTTATCTATATTCTGTTTTACTGAGAACATCTTCTCCACATAACTTATGTCAAAAGAAGCTTGATTGAATAATGTGGAAGCTTGGGGCGAAAGTTCTTTATTATTAATATTCAAAAATAAGTCATGTGTACTTTTTATGATGTCATTGTTAACATGATCTGCAAGATTCATTTTTTGGTTGTCTTTATATAGGGAATTCACCTTCTCTTGAATCGTTGAAATATCTGCTACTATAGCCATTTCTTTCTTCGCTTTATTATCTTGAATTTTCCAAATGACGAAACCCGAAATACCTGCTACTAGTAATAAAGCCACAACTGAAATGATTATAGTTTTTTTCATGCAAAATCTCCTTGGTTTTAAATAGAATTGTAATATATACCATTCGTTTGTTCAAGGTACATTGTGAATTTTTTCCCGTATTAAACCGATAGGGGTTCGATCCCTCAGGCTCCCCCAAATCAATAAACGACTCCACGATCATTGTCGTGGAGTCGTTTATTGATCTGGCATGTCCGTGTGAGCTAAATCCCAATGGAACGTTCTTTCGTAGATTTTGTACATATCTAAAACGGATTTTCTTATTTTATAATTGCACTTAAAACATCGTCGATTTTTTTCGTTTTCGCAATCGCTCCGCTAGCCATCCAGTAGTTGCTGGGCATTTCGAACACATGGCCGTTTTTGACGGCCGGGAGGTTTTTCCACAGCGTGCTATTCTCATACTCGGCCATAAGAGTCTTCGATTCCTTCCCCTGCACCAGTACGAAAATATAATCAGCGTCCAAATCAGGCAATTTCTCCAGTGAAAGAGCTTGAGCGCGATTCCAAATTGTAGAGGACATCATCGTGGGCGTCAAAAGTCATGCAATCATCCCTTGGTTGTTTTCGACTTTATTGATAATCATTATCATTCATTATAAAGGAAATCCTAAATGGCATCAAACCAAAATTTTTGCCGTGAGATATCTGTAGTCAATAAGTGAAACTTACCGATGCGGGGACCGTATCGCTGCCAGCGATGCGGTCAGGGGTTCGCCCGCGTGGACGAAACAAAGTGAAGGTTCCGTAAGAAGAATACCCAAAGGCAGTAAAAATAACAAATAAAGACTCCCAAGGTAAATTCCCTGGCAGCCTTTATTAATTAATGAGCATGATTTAATTTCTTTAGTTCTTCAATGGGAAGTCCTGTGAAATCCGAAATGGATTCTATGTCCATTCCTTTTGCCAGCATTTTAGTAGCTACTTCAAGTTTGCCTTTTAACTCGCCTTGCCTTTCTCCTTCTTCTCTCGCGCCCTCCATAGACGAAGCCTCGTCATGCAAAGCTTTTTGTCTCATTTCATAAAGCCTACGTGTCTCTGCATCCTGACTAAGGAATTCCAGAACATTCATCGCTTTTCTGAGTTCAGGTTCCTGCATGTTGAACACCTCCCAATTGTCTGTATTGTCACTTTTCAGAAAAAGTAACCAATTTAACAATCCGCCTGTAGCGGTCATTTGTTGATGGTTCAGCTTTGACAGCTCGAGAAAATGTATTTCAAGATCGTCAGTCAATGAAATGCCGCTGCTGTTTTCACGTAAATGAAACACATTATGATAACGGTCATTCGGAAGGATAGAAAAATTAAGAATATTGATGGTGACACACTTCTTTAGATTCTTGTATGATTGTCCTTCTTCAAGCTGGCTTGCATATTGCTTACTCCAATAATACAACGTACGTTTCTCATTGTCATAGCGGTTAAATAACTGCATTTCGATATTAATCAATTTGCCTTCTATCGTTCTAGCCTGGATATCAAATATGGATTGTTTATCTTGAGGCGAGTCTTTATCCGTGTAAGGATTCATAAGTACGATTTCGGTAAGCGGCAGCTTCTTGGAAAGTACGATTGAGGAAAGCCAGCAGCACGTCCTTATTTTCTTCGCTTCCGAATATTCGCTTAAAAACAAAATCGTTTTTGGGGTCTAGCAAATCTCTCATGAAATCAACTCCAATTCTTATTTTATTATATCATGAAGCTTCTGAAGGATGCATTATTTGTAAACGAACGAAAAAGAAGCACCACAACCTAATGGTTGTAATGCTTCTTTTCGAAGTCGGTATCATTTTATTTAATAGAAGCTTCATAAATGTCTTGAATGGTTTTGGAAAGCATCGCGTTGAATTCATGGTCTGTTTGCTCGGCCGTTAGGCCCTGCGACAAGGCACGCGAGAAACTGGCGATCAATCCATGATTATTTGCCAGCTTCTCATTCGCTTCCGCTTGCGTGTAGCCGCCTGACAAAGCCACAACCCGGACAACATGCGGATCCTCCATTAAATCGCTGTAGAAATTGTTTTGCGTCGGTATGGAAAGTTTCAGCATGATTTTTACGTCTTTGCCAAGTTTGGATAGTTGATCGAAAATCTCAACTTTTAATAGTTGTTCCGACGTTTCCTTATCTGCGCTATTGATATCAACTTCCGGTTCGATGATCGGAACCAGTCCCATCTCGGCGATTTGAAGACCGATGGCGAACTGCTGCTCAACGACTTTTTTGATACCGGCAGGATTGGCTTCTTTAATAAGTGAGCGCATTTTCGTTCCGAAAATGTTTCGCTCCGCCGCGCGCTTAAGCAGGTCATTTAGACCGGGAATAGGCTTCATGAGCTGAACCCCGTTTTCAAGGTCGGCAAGCCCTTGATCAACTTTTAGAAATGGCACAATGCCTTTCTTCTCCCATAGAAAATCGGCTGTAAATTGCCCGTCAATGGAACGGTCCATGGTGTTCTCAAATAAAATCGCACCCAAAATGTACTCGGAATCAAACGCAGTACTCTTAATAATGCGCGTTCTCATCTCGTGCACCAATGTATACATCTCTTCTTCATTCGAATAGCTGTTTTCCTTAATGCCATACTGCAGCAGAGCCTTAGGAGTACTTCCACCGCTTTGGTCCAAGGCCGCTATAAAGCCCTTTCCCGTTTGGATTCGATCCAATTGATTTGTATTCATGGATATGTTTCTCCTCCTATTTCATGGACTGAATTGCCTCTTGAATCTTATTAATTATATCACTTCTACTTGCAAACATACATTTTAGGCATGCATGAGAAGCAGGGCCCGCAGACAGCAGTAAACAACTGCCAAACAGCGTCCTTTAGGGACTCTGAACTGGCAACAACGAATTAGCAATCAAAGACAATGTTTGCCTGTATACCGCATAAGCAGATTGTACATCTCCCAAGTGTCCACCCATGTAAAGATGAATAACGCCGTGGAGCGAGGCCCAGACTATACGTACAATGGATTCCGTGTCATAATGGCCGGGAATCAGTCCTTGCTCTTGGGCATGGCTGATCACGGTTATTAATTGACGCATGGCTGTTACGGTGCCATGTACACTTGCCTCGTCCGGTTTGAAATCTGCAAAGGCACCTCCGAACATCAGCTTATAATAGCTGGAGTAACGCTGCCCGAATTGCCAAAAGGTTTCTCCTAAATTCATCATATGCTGTACTGGATCAGCAGCTTGCGGAGTCGCCTCGAATTCGTTTGCCAGAAGCTTGCAACCATCCAGATACAACTGCTGAGCCAAGCCCTCTTTATTAACAAACAAGCTATAAATAATTTTTGTCGAGCAACCCATTTTCTGCGATACTTTACGAACCGTAACCGCTTCCGGCCCCTCTTCTTGCAAGAGCGTTGCCGCAGCATCAACAACGAGTTTGCGGAGATTTTCAGTATTTTGCAAGCGAGCTTCTTGGTAGGTTTTCAATACTCGTGAGTTCACATTGGAGGAGATCTCTTGACCGCTCATAATCATCACCTTCGGTTATCGTGATTGCATCAGGAAACAAATTTCCTGACTCTCTTGCAAGGAATTTTATATAGTTGTTACGCAGTTGTCAATGAGACATTGGATGTTCAAAGAGCATATTGACTTTCTAAAAAAGGCGAGTTACAATCAAACCATTCGGAAACACTGTTACCAAACGGCGCAATAATTCTTATCTTTCTTAGGCAATATAAATTTCTCATGCTCAAATGGTAACAGTGTTTCAATATTATAACACAGTATTCAAAAGGAGAATAGAACTATGAAAATTCAAGGTAAATGGGCGCTAATCACGGGAGCTTCTTCTGGTATAGGAGAGCAATTCGCAAGACAACTGGCCAAACAAGGCAGCCATTTGGTACTCGTTGCCCGATCAGAGAGCAAGCTTGAGAGCCTGGCAGATGAGCTTAGAAAAATGTATGGCGTCAAAGCCGAAGTTATCTCTATGGACCTTGCGAAAGAGGGAGCGCCCAGCGAGCTATATCAGCAATGTCGACGTTTGAAAGTGAATATCGACATGCTTATCAACAATGCAGGCTTTGCCACACATGGTTATTTCGAACAAGTGTCAGGTGCGCGTCAACATGAAGAAGTTATGCTCAATGTCGCCGCTGTTGTAGATATGACCCACTTGTTCTTGCCGGACATGTTACGCAATGGCTCAGGTGCAGTTATTAATGTTGCTTCAACCGCCGGATTTCAACCGCTTCCCTATATGGCCGTATATGGGGCAACGAAAGCTTTCGTTCTGTCATTTACTCAAGCGTTATGGTGGGAAAACCGCGACCGCGGCATTACATTCTTCGCACTTTGTCCCGGTTCAACGGACACCAGCTTCTTTAGTGTCGTAGGAACGGAAGAAGCCTCCGTCGGAAAGAAAGATACGCCAGAAAGAGTCGTAGAGGTTGCACTTCGCGCGTTGAAGGAAGGGAAAATATACGTCGTTCCGGGTGTACAGAATTATATCGGGGCACAGTTATCACGATTCATAACACGCAAGCAAGGTCTTCGGCTTGTTGGAGGCATGCTTCGTCCACGTGGAGGCTCCAGCAATAATAACAATTATAAGAATCTAGGTGATCACTCTGATCTTGCAGGGAGGACAATTCGATGAAAGCTATTTTTCGGTAAAATCATAGTTCAAATCTAAATCTAACTTATTAGACATAGGAGGCGCTATAATGCCAAACACACAAGTTCGCTCCGTTAAATCAACTGAAGGCGTGAATCGCCCTCAACGCTCACAGCGCAAAATAATGCGTAGATTTGTGTTATCGCTGCTTATGTTGCTCCTTCTTGGAGCAATCGTTTTCTTGCTTGTGCCTTCACCGATCGAACCGGCAAAATGGTCCGTGCCAACCGCCCCCTCTTTGCAGGAACCTGGCCCATGGCAAAACAATAATAAACTCAGCTCGGCTCAGCTCGTTACTGATGCCCCTCAATCCCCGGAATTCATTACATTCGATAAGGAAGGCCAGCTATACACAGGAGATTCAGATGGGAAAATTTATAAGGTTACTTTCGATGCAGAGGGCAATCCACAAAAAGCCCAAGTGTTTGCAGACACCAAAGGAACGCCCAATGGGCTTAAATTTGACTTTTATGGAAATTTGATCGTGACTGATATCCAAAAGGGGCTGCTGTCTATTAACCCATCCGGGAGCATAGAGGTTTTGGCCGATCAAGTGGACGGCAAGCCGATCTATTTAGCTAACGAGCTTGATATTGCCAAGGATGGCTCGATTTATTTTTCCGACACTTCGAACTATGGCCGCGTGACTTTCAGTGAAATTGCCGAGAACAAGCCGTACGGACGTTTGCTGAAGTATGATCCAATGACCAAGCAGACGACTGTCCTATTAGAAGGGCTCTATTTTGCAAATGGGGTCGCGTTGTCTAGTGAGGAAGATTATGTGCTTGTAGCTGAATCGTATCATTATCAGTTGACTAGGTACTGGCTGAAGGGACCGAAGAAGGGGACATCTGATATTTTCGCAAGTAATCTCGCAGGCTTCCCTGACAACATTACACGAGACGAGCAAGGTCGTTTCTGGGTCGGTATTTTCACGACACGCATTTCTTTTGTAGATCTGATGCACCGCAACCCTTGGTTGGCCGGTACCATGGCCAAATTGCCGGAGTCGCTGCTTAGTGGCGCAAGTGCACCGGCGAAGCATGGACTTGTTGCGGAGTTCAGCCCGCTGGGGGAACTCACTGGAAGTTGGCACGACCCAATAGGCTCACTGTACGGCGTAACTACGGCTGTAAACCATAACGGATATTTATATATTGGAACTGCGCCTGGAGGAAGTCAGGGCGTTCATCGCGTGTTATTAGCTAAATAATGTTAGATTCGCGAGCAAATGGTTGTGATGATCGCACATGCGCTCCTACAGGAGCGCGTTTTTTCTTAAGTCCGCTTCGTAAAAAAAGAATTCATAAATTTACCCATATAGATATTGAAAAAACACCTGTTAGCACCCTTTAGAAGGAGATAGTATTGACATTGCAAACGCTTTATTATTTTATAGTCATTATTATCTTGTATTAAGGGAGTGTATGAATGAGTAAAAAGTATTCTTTTAAACATGTTGCTGTCTCTTTTTTATGCGGATCATTGTTCTTCTCTGGGATTGGTCTTGCAGCTACAAACCCAGCAGACATTAGCCTGCAAAAGTTAAAATTAATCGTGAATGGGGTAAATAAAAGCGCTCCAGAAGGTTTGTACAATAATCAGGGGGACTTGGTGCCGGAAACACTGATGTATCAGAATACAACGTACGTTCCTATTCGGTTGATCGGGGAGCTGCTTGGCAAGAGTGTTGAGTGGAAATCCGACAGCAGATCCATCATGATCGGAAGCAACACGGTTGATCCAAGCAAAAACAAAGTCGTTCTGGATGCTTCCAAACTGCTTACTTTAGATGCAGACACATTGAATGAAGCAAAACGCAAATATTTGGCGGGAGATTCATTTATTACACAAAGCGTGAATCAGTTGAAGAAGGATGCAGATTTGGCTATGCAAAAAGGCCCTTTTTCAATTCTGGATAAAACCACGGTTGCTCCAAGCGGCGATAAGCATGATTATGTCTCGATCGGTGTTTACTGGTGGCCGAATCCTGATACACCTGATGGAAAGCCCTATATACAAAAAGACGGGCAACAAAACCCAGAAATCAATACGAATAAATTCGACAGAGATAACTTCGGCAAAACCAGCTCAGGTATTCGTACATTATCGTTAGCTTATTTCTATACCGAAAACGAAGCTTATGCTGAATACGCGGCCAAATTGCTCAAAGTTTGGTATCTGGATGCCGCTACGCGCATGAATCCGAGTTTAAACTACGGTCAATCCGTTCCTGGTGTCAATGAGGGCAGAGCAGCGGGTATTATCGAAACGTTAAATATTTTTAATACACTTGATCCTGCCACGATTTTAAAAGGTTCGAACTATTTATCCGATCAAGACTTCAACAAATTCAAAGAATGGATTGGCGACTATATGAAGTGGCTAATGGAAAGTCCGATCGGTAATGACGAGAAGAATGCCACAAACAATCACGGCAATTGGTATGACGCACAAGTCGCCGCCTATGCCTTATTCAGCGGGAAACCCGATATTGCCAAGAAGGTAGCTGAAGAATCAAAAAAACGAATTGCTGCGCAAATTGAACCGGATGGAAGTATGCCTCGTGAGTTAAGTCGGACGCGTTCCCTGCATTATTCGACTTACAATATGGACGCACTTACCCAAGTTGCTCGCTTGGGAAGCAAAGTCGGAGTGGATCTTTGGAATTATAAAACGGCTGACGGCCGCAGCATTCTTAAAGCTTTGGAGTTTCTGAGCCCCTACATAAGCAAGCAAAAAGCATGGGAGTTTGAGCAAATAAAAGCAGAGAACCTTTCTTCGGCAATTCCTGTCATGACGACTGCTGCGAAAATCTACGGCAAACAAGAATTCCGAACCGCCGCTGAACAATTATTGAAAGAAAAAGATGCGACAGCGCGAGAGCACTTGTTGTATGGCGTTCCGATGAGTTTAAAGTAACGACTCAAAAAAATATAACACTACTAAACTAATCCCCTCACACTTCCTTTCTAGAAGAATATGTTAATAGAAAGGTAATGAGGGGAGGTGATTGGACATGCCCTTTACAACTGGTGTCATTACGAATACGAATGTTACTGGAACAGCAGCATCCAACATTGTTGTAAACACAAGAAATATTGATCTCAGCAACACAGCTATCATAACGGTTCAAATTTTTGCTTCTGTCAATTCAACTGTTTTCCATACGGACTACGCCACTTCGTATATTGTTCTACCAAATGCCTATGATGTACGTGAATTTTTCATTGCAGGCAATGTGGCTTATGAGGTTCAAATTAATGTATTAAACACAACAAGTGCGATAATGTCAGTTTTCGGTTTAGATGGATTCGGAAATCTGGTAAATGATCAACGGATTCTTCAGTCAGACATGTCTTTTATTACAAGTTTAAGTCCCCCAATGTAAAGAATAGCTGAGGCCCTCATCAATGAATGAGGGCCTCAGCTATTTTCGCCCTCACACGAGCTTCATGATGATTGGTATATGAATATTATTTTTGAAGCATAATAAGTCGTCTTCCAAACAAAACCAAAAGGAGTGTTGTATATGCGTGAAGGTTTGATTCCTGCCGTTCTTGGAACTGTAGTTACTGCTTCTGGTTATACAATCCTTAGAGGCAAGAATAAAATTGCCGGTATGGGTATCCTTGGCTTTGGAGCTGCTCATGTTATTCTTGGAGCAATCGACTTAATTGAGCATCGGTAAGTTTGGCAAGATGAACGGGGAGGCGAACAATCGCCTCCCTCCATTCTTAACTGTACAAGCCATTTGGAGAAGGACGATCTACATTCAGGAGATACTCATATGATCTTGTTTTGCAATATCGCTTTGCTGCTGGCTAGTATCCTCACAGGATCTCTAAAGAGATGGCAACTTTATTATAAAACCGTTCTATACTTATCTTTTTGCAATTTGCTTTATAACGTTTTATGCAGTCACTCTTTAACGTGGTCCTTTCACTCTGATTCCCTGCTGAATCATAAGACAACAGATTTGTTGAATACTTTTGTCCTACTGCCCTGCACGGCCATTTTATATTTGCATTTTTTCCCAACTTCCAAGAAAAGAAGCAAATTGTACTACTATCTCGCATGGGTTGCCGGATTTTCAGCAATTGAATACTTCTGGTACATCCTTGACTTAATCATCTACAACCATGGCTGGAGTTTTCCATGCTCTGTTGCCTTTTACTTCGCTATGTTCTACGCACTGGAGCTTCACCATAGAAACGTGAGTAAAGCGCTATTCTTCTCCTTATTCGCTATTTTATTTTTAGTTATTACCTTTAAAATTCCAATATGGAAGTAAAGACGTTCTCAGCGGCCATGCCAAGCAGTGATTACAGCGCCTTTTTTTAGCACATTATAAGCTATCTCGCATTCTATATAGAGAATCTATATAGAAACGAGGTGATAGAAATGGCTCGCGCAAAAGCTGTTCCTCAACCTGATTTGGTATTGATTACTTGGACAAGGAATCCTCTGGTTCCCGGTTCCGCACGCAGGATTACTGCAGTTCGTATTATTGGCAATACGCAACCTTGTACATTTACGTTGGTACGCAATGCATTGCTTATTAATGCCTTAAACTGTTTATTAGATCATGATATTGGCTTTAAAATCGTATTCCAGAAAAAAACATCAACTATCAGCGGATATCTGTTATTGCAACGCAATTGATCATTATGACTGAGGGCAGCCCAAGGGCTGCTCTTTTTTACTATATAGTATTGCAATCTCCTAATAGATCGGCTGCGTTGTGCAATTTCAGCACATGGTTTATACTTCTCTTTGAAATTATACTTAATTACAAAGGAATGATAGCATGTTAACCAATAATCCCGAATACTGGATTTCTAAGCTCGAGCTCATAGCCCACCCCGAAGGGGGTTATTATAAACGGACCTATCAAGCTGAAGAACAAATTTCTGATCAGGAATTATCCGTTCAGTTCACGGGCCAACGATTGCTTTATACCAGTATCTACTTTCTCTTGCAATCACATGATGTCTCGCATTTCCATCGGTTAAAATCGGACGAATTGTGGTATTTTCATGCCGGAAGCCCCTTAACCATTCATGTCATTCATGAAAATGGCAGCTATGAAGAAGTAAAATTAGGACTTAATTTGGAAAATGGCGAAACCCCGCAATATTTAGTCCCCAAAAATGCCATTTTCGGATCTTCCGTTATGCGGAACAACACCTTCTCACTAGTTGGATGTATGGTGTCGCCAGGCTTTGACTTTCAGGACTTTGAACTGTTGGCACAAGATGATTTACTTCAGCAATATCCGCAGCATAAGGACATCATCAAAAGACTAGCCTATGAGCTGCTTCCTGTGTAATGAACTATCTACCTATAAAAGCCGCCTATCACAAGGTGGCAAGCAGCCACAAGTCAAAGAATACTTAGACAGTAAAAAAAACCTTCATTGCCGCTATAAAACGTGGCTCTGAAGGTTTTTCGCATTTGAGCAAGATTTAAATGGAATTAAGAATGGAAATCCTGACCGGAACGAACTTCTTTGACATAACCGGCACGGATGACAAAATCACCAAAGTGCTCGCTGTCCAGACGTTCTTTCGCATATTGATTAACCATCGGTCTCAACGAATCCAGAATCTCGGTTTCACCGATATTTTCTTTGTAGAGCTTATTCAAACGGCTTCCGTTATGCCCGCCGCCCAAATACATATTGTACTTGCCTTGCGCTTTACCAATGAACGCGATTTCCGCCAACATAGGACGAGCACAACCGTTCGGGCACCCTGTCATACGGATAACAATTTCCTTATCACGCAAACCCGCTTCTTCCAGCATCGGTTCAATCTTGTCGATCAACGTAGGCAAATAGCGCTCCGATTCAGCCATAGCCAAACCACAGGTTGGGAAGGCAACGCAAGCCATAGAGCTTCTCCGCAGTGCAGAATAATGCTGCCCATCCGTTAGGCCATATTCGTTAATCAGTTCTTCAATTTTCTTTTTCTTCTGAGAGCTGACGTTTCCGATAATCAAGTTCTGATTCGCGGTAAGACGGAAGTCTCCTGTATGGATTTTGGCAATCTCACGAAGCCCTGTCATCAGGTAGAAATTGTCTTCGTCTTTCACGCGGCCGTTCTGGATGAACAGGTTGTAATGCCATTTGCCATTACTTCCTTTGACCCAACCATAACGATCACCATTGTTATCAAAATGGTAAGGGCGCGCTGCTTCCAGCTTCCAGCCCAAACGAGCCGTTAGCTCACCAATGAACCAATCGATGCCGCGGTCATCAATCGTATATTTAAACCGAGCATGCTTACGCACCGAACGATCGCCATAATCACGCTGAATCATAACCGTTTTCTCGGCCAAATCAATCATTTGCTCAGGCTTGATGAAGCCGATCACTTGCGCAACTTGCGGGTAAGTCAAGGTATCGCCATGGCTCATCCCCATGCCGCCGCCAACGGACACGTTAAAGCCTACCAAACGTCCATTTTCCACGATAGCAATGAAGCCCAGATCCTGGGAGAATACATCCACATCGTTGGAAGGCGGTACGGCTACGCCAATTTTGAACTTACGCGGCAAATAGACATGACCGTAGATAGGTTCTTGTTCTACGCCATCCAAGCTATCTAAGACTTTCTCACCATCCAGCCAAATCTCATGATAGGCTTTGGTATGTGGATCAAGATGATTACTTACACGGCTGGCCCACTCGTAAACTTCAGCGTGGACGTCCGATTGAAATGGATTGGGGTTACACATGACGTTGCGGTTCACGTCGCCGCAAGCCGCTAATGTGCTAAGCAAGGCATCGTTCACTTCACGAATTGTTTTCTTCATATTCCATTTCAGCACACCATGCAATTGGAAAGATTGGCGCGTTGTCAGGCGAATCGTTCCGTTCGCATATTTATGTGCTACGCGATCCATCATCAGCCATTGGTCGGGCGTAACGATCCCGCCAGCTGCACGTACACGCAGCATGAACTGGTAAGCAGGCTCCAGCTTCTGCTTTTGACGCTCATTGCGAAGATCTCTATCGTCCTGCATGTAGCTTCCATGGAATTTCATCAAGCGATTGTCGTCTTCAGGAATCGAACCTGTGATGGCGTCTTTAAGTGTTTCTTCAAGGCTGCCTCGCAGGTAGTTGCTTCTAATTTTAATCTCTTCTACATCACTGTGCGGCGCACTATTAGGTGAAAGTAAATTGTTATCTGACATTGTCGGCCTTACTCCTCTCGCGATCGCTGGGATACGCTTAGTAAACATCCCTTTGATAACGTTTTTGCTGTTGCATACGGGTTAAATATTCTGCCGCTTCTTCAGGACTGAAGCTGCCCTCTTGTTCAATGATCGTCGCTAAGGTTGCATGTACATCATGCGCCATTTTCTTTTCGTCTCCGCACACATATACGCACGCGCCTTCTTGAAGCCATTTGTAAAGCTCCGCGCTCTTCTCGAGCATTCTATGCTGTACATATACCTTCTGGTCGGTATCACGGGAGAAAGCAACGTCCATACGCGTCAATACGCCATTCTTAAGCCACTTCTGCCATTCGACCTGATACAGGAAGTCAGTTGAGAAATGTTGATCACCGTAGAAGAGCCACGATTTGCCTTCGGCTCCAATTTCCTCGCGTTCGCCTAGGAAAGCTCTGAATGGAGCAACTCCCGTACCTGGACCGATCATGATGATTGGCGTTTCCGGGTTTTCTGGAAGCTTGAAGTTCGGGTTGTTTTGAATATAAACCGGCAGCGTTTCGCCAGCCTTGATACGTTCTGCGAGTTGAACGGAGCAAACGCCATAGCGTTCTCTTCCTTGCGCTTCATAACGAACTGTACGGACTGTCACATGCACTTCATCCGGGAAAGCTTTGAAGCTGCTGGCAATCGAATATAAGCGAGCAGGCATTTTCCGAAGAACGGCTACAAATTCAGCGGCAGGAATCCCTTTTAAGGAATAATCCTGCACCAAGTCGAGCAGATCGCGGCCAACAAGATAAGTCTTCAGATCTTGCTCGTGTCCTGCAGCTGTCAGCTCCAGCAAACCCGCATTGGAAGTAAGTTTAGCCACTTGTTCCATCAATGGCTTAGTCAGCACGGTAATCTCGTAATTGCGAATCAATGCCTCATGCAGTGCACGCTGTTCGCCATTTTTATTTATTGTAACAAGCTCATCGGATTTCCATCCCATAGCTTCGATTAATTCGTCTACAAGACGCGGGTGATTCTCGGGATAGATGCCGATGCAATCGCCGGGTTCATATTGCAGGTTGGAGCCTTCCAAGGAGATTTCAAGGTGTCGTGTTTCGCGATCTGACCCACGGCCATTCAGGTTTAAATTCTCAAGAACTTCCGCTTGGAATGGATTCGTTCTGGAGTATTCCGATTCAGCCCCGGAAGCGACTGCCGCTCCTGCTCCAGTTGCTGTGACAGCAACGGTTGAAGCTTCACTCAAAGAACTTAGAACGGAATTGATCCATTCTGCAGCAGGCTCATCGAAATCTACGTCGCAGTCGACACGAGGGGAAAGGCGTTTGCCGCCCAGCTCTTCCAACCTTTTGTCAAAATCCTTACCGGTTTGACAGAAAAACTCATACGAGGTGTCTCCGAGCGAGAGGACAGAAAAGCGCAAATCGTCCAATTGCGGTGCTCTTTTACTATTTAAAAACTCATAGAAAGAAATGGCGTTATCCGGCGGATCTCCTTCTCCATGAGTGCTTACGAGTACAAGCAAGTTTTGAATCTTTTTCAAATTGTTAGGTTTGAAATCAGACATCGAGGAAAGGGATACTTGAAAGCCGATTTCTTCCAGCTTCTTGGTAACCTTCTTCGCTAAACCTTGCGATTTGCCGGTCTGTGATCCGAAAAGCACCGTTACCTCTTTGGAGATGACCGGAGCGTTAGCTGCTGCTGTCGCTAATGGAGCCACTGGAGCTGCTCCCACTGAAGCGGCGGCTGCTGATCCTTGGGTAGCCGCAAGATACCCATTTAGCCAGATCCGTTGTGTATCTGTTAGCGTAGGAAGTAGACGGTTAAGCAATTCTACTTGTTCCTGATTAAAAGGACTGTTTGTTACTTGAAATTCCAAGAATATCCACCTCTCATAGCCTGCATTGATATGAACCCCTAAACATACCTCAATATATTCACTCACCTGAACCTATCATGGCTGAGTGATCAGGTCAATTAGAATGAATTTATAAGATCTATCAGTAATCCTGATAAAGGACTTTCGTCCTCAAAAGATAAGCTTTGATAGGCCTCCAGCCAGCTTATCTTTCGATCCGATGTCTGTCCAGCCTATTATAACAGATCGATATGTCTCGCTAAACCATCTTATTTGGCAGACAATTTGGCCTCGCGATTATGCCTAGGGTAGAAACTAATCATAGCTGCAGCTAATCCCAGCAGAAGCACAACTCCTGCCAACCATGGATGATACAAAAGTGTTGAAGTCGATTTCAACAAGTAGCCTCCCGCCCCAGCTCCAGCTGCCAAACCTACATGCACGAATGAAGTATTCAAGCTAAGAACAAGATTAGCGGATTGCGGGGCTTGCTGAATAAAGTAGCTCTGCACAGCAGGACCACTGACAAACATCGATAAAACAATAAAACCGATGAATACTAGGCTCAGTATCCTCGACTCTACACTTATTGGTAACAAGGCTACTGCAGTGATTTGAACAATTAAGCTTAAGGTAATCACACGGGCAGCTCCCCATTTATCAACACTGTACCCTCCCAACCTAGATCCGATGGCGCCAAAAATACCAAGTACAAGCATAATAAGGCTGATGGCAGTTGCTTTGATCTCCAAGACATCTTGCATGAATGGGGTCATATAAGTAAATACAATCGAGCTTCCGGATTCTTTGAAAATCGTAATGAACAGCCCGCTTACAATGGCGAAGCTGCCCAAGACTTTAATTTGCTTCATAAAAGAAATTGGCGCATCCCCTTCGATTTCCGGTACAAGTCGATAGATGACAAAGGCAATCAATGCGCTCAGCACACTCAGCATGATAAAAATAGACTGCCAATTCAACCATTTCGATATTAGGATTCCAATGGGTACACCCAAAATCATCGCCGTGCTAAATCCAAGAACGATGGTGCCAATCGCACTACCTAATTTCTCAGGAACAACTAGCCTAGCAACAGCGCCGAACACAGTGACGAAATAGACACCTGCACTCATTCCAAGTACCGCCCGGGATATCATTAATGGCACAATAGTCGTACTGAGGGCAGACAATAAGCTTCCTATAATAAAGACAAACAATGAGCCAAGCAATACCTTCCTACGACCAATTCGGGCTGTCAGAGCGACCAGAATGGGAGTTGCTATCGCAAAGGATAACGAATACGCCGTAATTAATTGCCCGGCTAACGCTAAGGATATTTGCAGATCTTCAGCCATATAAGCAAGAATGCCAGACACCACCAATTCAGCCGTAGCTGTTAAAAATATCCCAATCGTAAGCACATAAATCGTTAATCGATTCATCCTCATCATCCTCCTCAACTTCTCTTGAATGTATTATAATGAAGAGGCATACTTTACGTAAGAAGGCAAATTAAATGGTCTTTATCCAAATATTTTGACTACCTATACAATAGTAAGTAGGTGAGATGAACATGAAAAACGTGCAAAAAGAAGAACACAACTCCTCTCCAATCTGTTCAGTACTGCAAATTTTAGGAGCCAAGTGGTCTTTCTTAGTCATTGCTGAACTGGCTAAGGGTCCAAGACGCTTCCAACAACTCCATCGAGATCTAGTCATCGTCAGGACGCAATCCTTAACCGATGCTCTTCGTCATTTGGAGAAAAATGGCATCGTCCATCGAGATGTCTTTCCTACTGTGCCTGTGTCCGTAGAATACTCATTAACAGAAAAAGGTGCGGATTTTCAATCTTCATTGAAGGAAATGGAAAAATGGGCACTTAAATGGGGAGATTCTACGCAATTCATTTGACATAATAATGTAACAATGTTATAAAATTATTGAATAGCACTCGAAGTAAGAGAGTGCTAACGCCGTTCTAGGCATGAACTTATGAACATAGTCCATCGTTCAAATTCGAAAGGAGATCTCCCAGTGGAAAAGAAACAATTTCAGGCTGAATCCAAGCGTCTATTGGAAATGATGATCAACTCCATTTACACCCAAAGAGAGATATTTCTTAGAGAGCTCATCTCCAATGCCAGCGATGCCATTGACAAAATTTATTACAAAGCTTTAACCGACGATGCGTTAGTTTTTGACAAAGATAGCTATTTCATTAAAGTGGCTGCCGACAAAGCAAACCGCACGTTAACGATACGCGATACAGGAATTGGGATGACCAAAGAAGATTTAGAGAATAACCTGGGGATCATTGCGAAGAGCGGATCACTGGCTTTCAAGAAGGAAAACGAATCCAAAGACGGTCACAACATTATCGGACAGTTCGGTGTAGGCTTCTATTCCGCCTTCATGGTCGCTGATCTCGTAACAGTGACCAGTAGAGCCCTTGGCAGCGATGTGGCTTACAAATGGGAATCTACGGGCGCTGACGGGTATACCATCGAGACTTGCGAGAAAGATACCGTTGGTACAGAAATCGTCTTGAAGATTAAAGAAAATACCGAAGATGACAATTATGATGAATATTTGGACGAGTATCGCTTGAAGGCCATCATCAAAAAATACTCCGACTTCATTCGTTATCCGATTAAAATGGACATTGCCGGCAAACGACTGAAAGAAGGCAGTGAAAGCGAGTTCGAGGATTACGAGGAAGAGCAGCATGTGAACAGCATGGTGCCGATCTGGCGCAAAAACAAAAGCGAGCTCACGCCGGATGATTATGAGAAGTTCTATAATGAGAAGCATTATGGCTTCGACAAGCCGCTGAAGCATATTCATGTTAGTGCCGACGGTGCTGTGGTTTATCAAGCGATTCTCTTTATCCCTGAAAATATGCCTTACGATTATTACTCCAAAGAGTTTGAAAAAGGTTTGGAGCTTTATGCGAATGGCGTTCTGATCATGAACAAATGCGCGGATCTGCTTCCCGACTACTTCAGCTTCGTGAAGGGTATGGTCGATTCCGAAAGCTTGTCCCTGAACATCTCCAGAGAGATGCTCCAGCATGACCGCCAACTGAAGCTGATTGCCAAAAATATTCAAAGCAAAATCAAAGGCCAGCTGCAAAGCTTGCTGAAGGACGAAAGAGAGAAATACGAGCAGTTCTACAAGGCTTTCGGCCGTCAACTGAAATTCGGCGTCTACAGCGACTACGGAACCCATAAGGAAGTCCTGCAAGACCTGTTGATGTTCTACTCCTCCAAGGAGAAAAAACTCGTTACGCTGGATGAATATATCGCTAGAATGCCAGAAGATCAAAAGTATATTTATTACGCTTCCGGAGAATCGATCGAACGCATTGATAAGCTTCCACAAACGGAGATTGTTTCCGAAAAAGGCTATGAATACTTGTATTTCACCGATGATATCGATGAGTTCGCGATCAAAATGATCATGACTTACAAAGAAAAAGAGTTTAAATCCGTATCCAGCGGCGATCTTGGCATTGAATCGGATGATAAAGAAACAGAAACCGAGTCCGACAAAAACGAGAACAAAGAGCTTTTCGAATACATGACGAACTTGTTGTCTGGCAAAGTATCCAATGTGAAAGCATCCAAACGGTTGAAAACACACCCGGTCTGCTTATCCACAGATGGTGATGTCACCATTGAGATGGAAAAAATATTAAATGCGATGCCGAACAATCCGAATGTAAAAGCCGAGAAAGTGCTGGAAATCAACGTTCATCATGAAGTGTTTGCTTCGCTGAAGGACGCTCTTGCCAAAGATAAAGAGAAGCTGAACCTCTATACGGCTCTTCTCTACAACCAAGCGCTCTTAATCGAAGGCTTGCCTTTGCAGGATCCCGTAGAATTCACGAACGACATTTGTAAAATCATGGTTTAAGCCTTGGCTTAGGTTTACATTTATCAAGTAAAAAGAACCTTGAATTCCATGTGAATGTACATGCGAATCTGGGTTCTTTTTTTACAATCCTCTTTTTACGGAGCCATCATCCCTGAATATCGGGAGAAATATCCTTTTCATCGCAGCTTTTCATGGTTTCAACATTTGCATAGACATAGGCCAATAAACGAACATGATCAATTCCGAGAGAGTAAGCAACCTTAACAATGTCTAACTCATAAGAAATGCTTGGAATTTGATTGGACTTGACGGACATATGCTTCAACCATCCTTCGAATAAATGTAATTAATGGATACGTGATCCGTAAATGTGATATAGTTTTGATACAAGCATGAATCGGTACGATAAAGGCAAAACCATTGAAAAGTGGTGACGCAAAGCTATAGGGACTAAATTGGCATTACCCAATGCTCAAAATGTCAGCCAGCTACCGGTATAGCCTCCGTCCGATTCATAGAGAAGCATTAGGAGGAGATAAAAGATGGTAGAAAAAATTATGGTAGATGGGACAATGAGTTTAGACGTTAAACAATTGATTGACAATTTGCATCTTCCGGAAGACGATATTCTGAATATGTTCTCCTTT
Source organism: Paenibacillus alba (assembly GCF_013204855.1). GTDB lineage: Bacteria > Bacillota > Bacilli > Paenibacillales > NBRC-103111 > Paenibacillus_E > Paenibacillus_E alba. The sequence goes on from NZ_JABMKZ010000014.1 coordinate 144,444, forward strand.
AAGTTTGATAACAACATTCTGTCACCCGAGGAAGCGATTCGATTTATTCATTTTCTGCGAAGCGAGTTGGACAATCGTACTCAATAAAAGAATTATGCATCAAAGCATACAAAAATACAGTCGGTTGATGTCTGAAAAATTATTTTTTTTCAAACCTTGCTAAATCACGGAATGGCAGCATTTACAGGGAATAAACAAAAAAAGACAACGGATAATCCGCTGTCTTTTTTTTATTTTCTGTCAAATTTCGTGATTATATGTACAAAACGTATGTCGCTCAGCGCATTCCGCTAATCGTTCTTTCCCAATATTTGCGTAAGCTCTTTCAAAAACATATTAATATCTTTGAACTGTCGATAGACGGAGGCGAAGCGAATGTACGCCACTTCATCGACGGGATACAATTGCTCCATTACGATTTCTCCAATGCCCAAACTTTCAACTTCGGCATGAGCTGTGGTGCGCAGCTGCATTTCGACTTCAGACACGACCATTTCCAGTCTCTCCATCGAAACAGGTCGCTTCTCACAAGCACGAATCAGGCCTCTCATAATCTTCTCTCGACTAAATTCTTCCCGACTTCCATCCTTTTTAATCACAATAAGCGGAGTTTCTTCCACCATCTCAAAAGTCGTGAATCTTCTTGCGCATTTCTCACACTCGCGACGCCGACGGATTGATTTATTTTCATTGGCTGAACGGGAATCAAGCACTTTCGTACCGGAATAGTCACAGAACGGACACTTCATTCGCTATCACTCCTTTCTCTTGGGTTTGCAGGATTACCATATGTTACAAGTTATGAAGTTTGAAGTTCTGCGCACAATACTAGTACCAACCGACAAGGAGGTGAACAGACATGAGCGCAGGACAATCCCGCAGCAGCAACACTTTAGTCGTTCCTCAAGCTAACGCAGCGTTGGATCAGTTGAAATACGAAGTAGCTCAAGAGCTAGGTATCTCTATCCCACAAGATGGATACTACGGTAATATGGCTACTCGTGACACTGGTGCCATCGGTGGTCACATTACTCGTCGCCTGGTACAAATCGCAGAACAATCTTTGGCTGGTCAATTCAAGTAATCTTGAAGATTAGCTTCTGAATCTGCCAAACAGGAAGTATTGGACTTTAGGCCCCCAAAAGGAGCTAGTCCAATGCTTCTTTGTTTTGTACGGATGCGGAGCTCTCCGAGCCCTCTGTGCCCCATCGGTCGGAGTAGAGGTTCGTATATTTCTCGTAATAATATAAGACACGCGAAACGTAATGACGCGTTTCTCCGAATGGAATTTGATTAATATTCGCTTGGGAGCCATCCCAAATGTCATTTTGCTTCCACTTATTCACGTTACCTTGCCCCGCATTGTAAGCCGCAATCGTATAGAACAGATTTCCATTGTAATGCTTATTGAGCCAGCTCAAATACCAAGATCCTAGATTGATGTTCACATCCACTTTCAGCAAATCTTCTGGCGCATGCGGTTCCAGATTCGTGGATTGCACAATCCACTCGGCTGTATCCGGCATAAGCTGCATAAGACCCAGAGCCCCTTTTTTGGACTCCAGATGATGCCTATAGTTCGTTTCTACGCGGATGATAGCGGCAATAAGAAAAGGATCTACCTTATGTTTCGCCGCGCTCTGCTTGATTTCCTGCTCAAAGTAGATGGGATACAGCTTTCTTCCTATAAAAGAGCTATTCATAAAGAGGACAAGCAGAAAACCAACAAGCAAAAGGGCAAAAACACGTTTTTTACGCAAAAACGTCATGAGAGCCCCTTCCTCTGCCAAAATCGCTCCACCTCGGCATTGGTTTCTTCCCAAGATCCGCTGTTGTCGATAACAACATTCGCCAAGCTTCGCTTCTCTTCAATAGACATTTGCGCATGAATCCTGTTGTTAGCTTCCAGCTCCGTCAGCCCGTCTCTTTGCATAAGCCGTTCCAGTTGGATGTGACGGGGCACATATACGACCAAGACCTCTTCAAACATATAGCTTAAATTAGATTCTATCAATAAAGGGACATCAACGACAACAAGCTTATTCGGAAATTGCTTTTCGTAGGCTTCCATCTGTTCCCGCATTTGCTTTCGGATAGGGGGGTGCAATAAACTTTCGAGCTGTTTCCGCGCTTCTGTCTGACCAAAGATGATCTCGCCTAGCTTCTTGCGATGAAGAGAACCATCTGGGTGTAGAACAGCTTGTCCAAAGTGGGCTGCAACCTGTTCAAGAACAGGGCTGCCGGGCTCGACAACATCGCGGGCAATTTGATCCGCATCTACCAATAGAGCGCCGCGGCTAACCAGCATGGCACTAACCGTGCTTTTGCCGCAAGCGATTCCTCCTGTTAACCCGATATTCATGACCATTCTCTCCTAATTCGACTATAACATTTTCAATAAGCCCATCAGAATAAGTACACATCCCGGGAGAATTGACAACTTCTTCATCCAATTCATCTCTGCGTAACGAAATCCAACTCTTAAGCCTAAGGCAATAAAAGAACCGCTGGAGATAGAGATCACCGAAGCCGTCATTAAAGGGACAAAACCAATTAAAGCCGCGCCAATCCCGGCACCAAAAGCATCCAGTGATAGTGCAAGCCCCAACAGCGTCGCTTCTGAAGCCGAAATATTCCCGGATTTATCGACATCTGCAATCGACGGTGTTCGTAAAATTTGAATAACAAGACCAAAGCGTTTCAATTCAATATTCAAAATCTCTTTTGTTCTTTGCAGTGTGTCTAACGGAATGAGGTCGGAAGCTTCAGGCGAATTTATATCTTGAGACGCTTGAATACCGCTCACAGATGCTTGATCCAACGTCTTCCCGGCATCTCGCTGCTCCGAGGACTTCTGTTGTCTCATTTGGACTAACGCCCAGACGCCTATTCCAATCAAAATGAGCGCACCGATTCGCTGAGCAACCATCGGAGACATGAATGAGGACATCAGCACGCCAATTTGCATTGAACTGTAAATAATGATACCAGACCACAGCGATATAATACCAATGGATAGAAACGGAATACGTATTTTGCGCAGCCCATACATCACACCAACACCGAAACCGTCTAGCGAAACTGCAAAAGCCAAAATGAGCAAAGAAAGTACAGGAAGCATAATACCCCTCCTAAGAGTGTTACCCCGTAAACACGCGAAGTCAGCGGTGTTTATCTGGGCTAAGTACTCCTTATCATATGGAGAGGGTGCACTTCACGTGCCTACTTCTCTAACTTCTTTCGGATCCTCTGGCGTTTGAGTGGCTGACAGACGGGGCAAATATGCGTGCCTCTGCCGCCAACGACCGTTTTGTAGATCTCTGTTCCGCATTTATTGCAGGCTTGCGACTGCCGGCCATAAATGTTCAACTGGTGCTGAAACAAGCCAATTTCACCTTGTCCGTTCACATACGATTTAATTGAAGATCCTCCGACTTCCACGGAATCCGCTAATGTCTTAATAATCGCAGCGTGAAGCAAAATGAGCTCCTTCTTGCTGAGCGACGATGCTTCCCTTTCCGGATGGATGCCAGCCAAAAATAGGGACTCGTCTACATAAATATTCCCGATGCCAACAATATATTCTTGATTCAGCAGCAGCGGCTTAATCTTCGTGGATCGATGAGCAATCCGGTCACGGAAAGCTTCGAAGGTAAAGCCTTCATCCAGCGGCTCCAGACCCAGCTTATGGAGCGGAGGCTGTGTCAGCTCTTCTCCTCTGGGGAATAGATGCATCGTTCCAAACTGGCGAACGTCTTTGTAGCGGAGCTCGCTGTCGTCTGTGAACCGGAATAAGACATGGGTATGCAGCTCGAGCGGATCGCTCGCGTCATACACCCCATATCGGCCTTCCATACGCAAATGAGAGACCATGACATAATCGGTAAGGATGAATCGCAGGAATTTCCCGCGACGCTCAATGGTTTCAATGGTTTGTCCTTGCAGCAGCACCTCAAAAAGCTGGATATCGTCCGGTTTCTGGATAATGCGCGGCAATCTGACCTGAACCTGCGCAATCGTTTTTCCGGTGATTAAATTGTTCAGCGTCCGTTTGACTGTTTCGACTTCGGGTAGTTCAGGCACAGATGTTCACCTCTTTTATTGGTTGATTGTAAGAAGCTTACTTGGCATCATACCAAGTAAGGCCGAAATCAACGTCCGCACTAAGCGGAACGTCCAGCTGAAGGGCAGCCGCCATCACTTCAGGAACGATACGGCGCATCGTCTCCAGCTCCGCTTCCGGAACTTCGAAGACGAGCTCATCGTGAACTTGCAGCAGCATCCGGCTCTTCAGCCCTTCTTGCTTCAAGCGGTCGGCCATCTGCACCATAGCAAGCTTGATAATATCAGCCGCCGTACCTTGAATCGGCGTATTCATAGCCGTGCGTTCTGCAAAGGAGCGCAGATTGAAGTTCGAAGCCGTAATTTCAGGTAGATAACGTCGGCGCTGCAGCAGAGTGGTGACATACCCATCTCGGCGTGCGTCCTTCACGATATCGTCCATATATTTGCGAACCCCTTGGAAGACAGCAAAATATTGTTCAATGAACTGCGCTGCGTCCTTGCGGGTAATATCTAAGTTCTGGGACAAGCCATAGTCGCTGATCCCGTAAACGATACCGAAGTTAACGGCTTTGGCTTGGCGGCGCATGTTGGCGTCGACCGCGCTCTCCGCCACGCCGAAGACGTCCATCGCCGTCTTCGTGTGGATGTCCATGTTCTGAAGGAACGCTTCCTTCAGCTTCTCATCCTGCGAGATGTGCGCAAGCACGCGCAGCTCGATCTGTGAGTAATCCGCAGCAAGAATGTACCATCCAGGCTCGGATGGAACGAAGACCTTGCGGATCTTCCGCCCTTCCTCCAGACGAATCGGGATGTTCTGGAGGTTCGGGAACTGGCTGCTGAGCCGGCCTGTGGCGGCAATGGTCTGCCGGTAATAGGTATGCACCTTACCGGTCTCCGGCCGCACCTCTTTCAGCAGCCCCTCGACGTACGTCGATTGCAGCTTCGCGAGCTGACGGTAGTGGAGGATCTGCCCTACGATTTCGTTGTAGGGCGCAAGACGCTCGAGCACCTCGGCATCAGTCGAGTAGCCGGTTTTGGTCTTCTTCCAAGCTGGCAGCCCCAGCTTCTCGAATAGGATCTCGCCAAGCTGCTTCGGCGAGTTGATGTTGAACTCGACCCCAGCTAACTTGTAGATGCTGGTCATGATCGTGTCCAGCTGCTTCACAAGCTCGACACCAAGCGCTTTAAGGCCTTCGGCATCCACATGGATGCCGCGCAGCTCCATCTCTGCAAGTACGCCTGCAAGCGGCTGCTCAAGCTCGTAGAAGAGGCTTTGCATCTCGCTCTTCTCCAGTTCATCGCGCAGCACCGGTACGATGCGCGCAATCGCCATCGCTTTGCGGCCCAAATGGTCGCTAAGCGCGGCAAGGTCAGGCAAGCGGAACTTCGCGCCCTTGCCGAATACTTCTTCGTCGGTCTTAACGCCAGGCAGCCCGTACTTGAAGGTCAGGCCGCTCAAGCTGAGATTCGATTCCGTCGGATCGAGCAGATAAGAGGCCAAGAGTGCGTCGAAATCCACACCCGCCAGCGTGATGCCTTGCCATGCCAACACCAACCGTGCACGGTGGAGGTCGAAGAGCTGCTTGTTCTTGGCTTCATCGCCAAGCCATGCGCGCAGCGGCTCCCCGGCAGCACTCTTAAGAAGCTCAGACGGCACATAATAGGAGACATTCGCGGCGCCATCATCAACAAACCAGACCACACCAACTAGCGCGGCTTGATGCGGGTTCTCACCTACAGCCTCTACATGAATTGCAGCGCTATCTCCTAGTCTCGCGATCAGCTCTCCGAGATTCTCCGCTGTGACAGCTATCGCTTCCAGAGTCTCAACCTGCTCCTCCGAGACAGCCCCAGGACCGAAATCCATCTTCTCCAGCAGTGATTTAAATTCTAATTTGCGGAACATGCCTGACAAAGCTTGTCCATCAAAGCCGTCATAACGGAACGTATCCCACTGCGTTTCCATCGGCACTTCCCGGAAAATTGTCGCGAGCTCTTTACTCATTATCGCGTCTTTCGCGTGCTCTTCGACCTTCTCCTTCATTTTGCCTTTCAGATTAGCCGAATTCGCCAGCACTTCTTCCACGGAACCATACTCATGGAGCATTTTCAGTGCCGTTTTCTCCCCAACGCCAGGTATGCCCGGAATATTATCCGAGGTATCGCCCATTAACCCTTTAAGATCAATGATTTGCCCAGGCGTGAGGCCATATTTCTCTTTGATTTCTTGCGGATTGTACAGCTCAACCTCCGAAATCCCTTTGCGGGTAATCGCAACAGTGACATGGTCGGAAGCTAGCTGCAGCATATCCTTATCTCCGGAGACGAGCAGTACTTTCTCGCCCTTCTCATCAGCCGCTTTGGTCAAAGTTCCGATAATATCATCGGCTTCATAGCCTGAAAGCTCGAACTGCGGAATTTTGAAAGCGGTCAGAAGCTCTTTGATCAACGGAAACTGCTCGGAAAGCTCTGGCGGTGTTTTGGCGCGTCCGCCTTTGTAATCGGCATATTCTTTATGTCTAAACGTAATTTTTCCCGCATCAAAAGCAACGAGAAAATGTGTCGGTTTTTCCTCTTCAATCAATTTGAGCAGCATCGTTGTAAAGCCATACACGGCATTCGTATGCAAGCCATTCGAATTGCTGAGCAGCGGCAAGGCATAGAAAGCTCGATTCGCAATAGAGTTACCATCAATAATAATAAGCTTATCCATAAGTTCGCACCCCGATTTTTGACATACTTCCTTCATCATAGCATACGAAATTAAAATAAAAAAACGGTTCCGCACATAAACATAAAAGGAAGGCATGATTCGATGGCCAGGACTTCAGAAGGAGGTTCTCCGTATGAGCCCTTTTTTCTCACCAGCACGCAAAAAGGTCATCTTTTTTGATATGAATAATACGATACTGGATCGTAGACAGTGCTTTGATTCGGCATTCCTGGAAGTTATGAACGACTACACGGCGAGGTGGGAGCCGGACGAATCGCTCTTCTCCGCTCAAGATGTGCTGCAAAGCTACAAGATGGAATGGAGCCGTCACCGAAAGGCACCGATTCGAAGTCCAATTTCCCCGGATGAGCTGCGCCACATCTGCTTGCGCAAAGCACTACATGCCTTGCCGGTAAGCGTTAATCCGGCTTTTACGCGCGCTTTTTTTGAACAGGTTGAAGAACAGGAGGATCACTTTGTCGCGCTCTTCCCCGGTGTGGAGGACACGCTGGATGCCCTGTCTCAAAACTATCAGCTTGCGATCATCAGCAATGGAAATCGAAGGCGGCTGCAAAATAATTTGGAGAAAATGAAACTGACCCCTTGGATTGACCAAGAGCGCTTATTCAGCTCAGAGAAAGATGGTCCGCGTAAACCGCACCCAGCGATCTTCGAAAGTGCCTTGAAATCGATGAACGCGGTTCCTAACCAATGCGTGATGGTTGGCAATTCGTGGCGTAATGATGTGGTAGGGGCTGCCTCAAGCGGCATGGACGCGATCTGGATACATCCTGGAAATATCAAAAAAATATCCGAGCGCCGTATCGGAAAGCAGAAGGTCATAATTATTCGTTCTTTTAAACAGTTGGTGTACACTTTCTAAGCAAGTTTGCTAGCCAATATTTTGAAAATAATAAATGCTGCCTTGATGTGCTTTGGCTTTCTTCTTAAGAAGCGCCGCTGTGTGTGAAATGTGTTCGAGTGAAATGGGAGATTCACAACTGCATACGACAAGCGAAAGGGACAATGTGACTCCCTCGCTCTTCACTTTATTCCCGCTCCGGTCCCACACGTACTCCCATTCCTCATCTTCATAGAACATCTGGACACCTTGTTCAAATCGGCGAATCATCTCCTTGCACAATTGCTCCGGTGCCTGCGTTCCAGAAATCGCGATAAAATCGTCGCCCCCCACATGCCCCACAAAATCATAAGGTGTTCCGCAAACGGCAATGGCTTGCTGCATGACATCTGCTGTATATTGAATCAATTGATCCCCTTTTTGAAAACCAAACCGATCGTTGAACCATTTGAAGTAATCCAAATCCGCATATACCACATGAAATGGCTTGTTGTCGCTGATCCGTTTATTCAATTCCCGATTGATTTGCAGATTGCCCGGAAGTCCAGTCAGCGGGTTGGCTACACGCGCAGATTCCATCCGCACATTCGTAATGCTCTCAAGGATCGTCCGAATCGAAGCCGCGCCCGCCATTTTACCGTGGCTTGTAATGATCACAAGATCATACAAATGATGAATGGAGCGAGAAGTCGCCATCTGAGAAACCTGCTCGACGTAGGTGAACTCGTCCACGATAAGCGGCGCTTCGTCCATGATCCCGTCGATCGTGCGATTCCAGAACAAGGAAAACGCATATTGCCCGGCCAAATGCTGAAATAGGCGTTCCCGCATCACAAGGCCCACCGGTACGTCCTCATCCACAATGACTACCCCGACAGCTTCTTGATGCTTCTTGAAATGGTCCGCTACAACTGAAATCAGCACCCGCTTATCGAATACTTGAACGGGAGTTGTCAGGTCTCCAATGTTCCACGTCATGCTGCCGCCCTGCACTTTGCGATGCTGCCAGATTAACATGCTCAAATTGTCCGGCAGTTTAGCAGCAGCTTCATTCGGTTTACCTAACAAAAACCCTTGCGCGTAATGGACACCGAGCCGGGTTAATTTAATCAGTTCATCCTCATGCTCGATGCCTTCAGCAATAAGAGAGATATTCATTTTAAGCGCAAACGTAACGAAGGTTTCGAGAATGTACTCTTTCACTTTGCTTTTATGTATGTTTTCAATCAGCGACCTGTCGATTTTGATAAAATCGGGCTGCAGCTCGGCAATCGCTTGCAAAGAGGAATATCCCGCTCCGGCATCGTCAATGGCAATCCGGTATCCTTGCTTGCGGTAATGCTCGAGAATCTTCTTAGCCAGAGAGAAATCCTCAATCGAGCTTCTTTCCGTGATTTCAAAGACGACATTGTTCGGACTGAGACCGTGATTCTGCAATATTTCAAGGGTCTTACCGGGAACAAACCCAGGATCGTACAAGACTTGCGAAGAAATATTAATAAATAGCAGCTGCTGCGGATGCTCCAAAATAGATCCTTGAATGGCTTTCTCGCGCGCCAACTGTTCAAGTGTATAAAGTTCGCCTTGCTGCTCGGCAAATTGGAACATGGCTAGCGGGGAGTGAAACGGACTTTCCTTCGGGCCTCGAATTAAAGCTTCATACCCCATTACTTGACCATCCTGCAAGGAAACAATCGGTTGATAGACGGAATAAAGGAGCTGCTCCTTAATCATCTTATGATACTGTTCCAACACCTCTGACTGAGCACTCATGTCCATCATCCCTTGTTTGTTATTACGTATAACGCTAGTCTAACAAACCAAATAGCTGCCTATATTAACCTTATGTAAAATCTTTGTAAAGACTTCAATAAAAAAAGAGGTAATTTCATCTTTTCCACGAAAAGAAAAGGGAGAATCGCTAGGTGCTTAGTCGGCATATGCAAGCACGGAAAGGATTTGAAATGGAACACCAGGTCAAAATCTTGGCGGTAGATGACCGCTACGAGAACTTACTGGCTCTAAGCAGTATTCTGGCTTCTTCGCACTATGAAGTTATTTGTCTACAATCCGGCGAGGAGGTTCTGCGCTACTTATTAAAGGAACCTGCCGATCATATTGCGGTGATTTTGATGGACGTACAAATGCCCGGGCTTAGCGGCTTTGAAACGGTCGAATTAATTAAGCAGCGCAAAGCTTGCCAAGATATTCCTATTATCTTTCTTACAGCGCTTAGCACGTCGATCGAGCATGTATTGAAGGGCTACCATGTCGGATCGATCGACTACTTATTCAAGCCTGTCCATCCCGAGATGCTGCGCAAAAAAGTCGATGCCTTCGTCAATATGCACTTGAATCATCAGAAAATCAAAGCACAAAGTGAACTCTTACATAAGCGAACCTTAGATCTCGAAGAGACCAATCGCAAGCTGGCTGAAGCCGATGAGAAGTTGAAGCAGCAGAATGTCCTTTTGGAGCAATGGGTAGAAGAACGTACCTCCGAATTGGTTGATGCCCACGAGAAACTGTTGAAATCTCAAGAACACTTCAAGAAAATGTTTATGCTCTCACCTTCCTTAATGGCCATTCGGCGTCTGCCTGACCTCACGTATCTGGAAATTAATGAAAGCTGGAAACAATACACAGGATATGGCGATGAAATTCTGGGTACGACGCTGAATCTCTTGCGAACAGAGCAAGGAGACTATGTCTCCAGCGATGAAGTGATCCATAATTGCAAAGTGAAATACGAAACGAAGTCAAAGGAAGTTCGAACCGCTCTGCTTTCCACGGAAATCATCGATATCGAAAATGAAAGCTGCATGCTGCAAGTTGCCGTAGATATCACGGAGAGCTTACGATTCGAAACAGAAATGGCGCGACTTGCGCAATTGAACTTGGTAGGTGAAATGGCTGCCGGAATTGCCCATGAAATTCGCAACCCCATGACGACCATTCGCGGCTTCCTCCAGTTATTTCGTGAGAACGATCGAAATATGCAAAAACAATATATCCCTATCATGCTGGAAGAATTGGACCGCGCCAACGAAATTATTACTGAATATTTATCACTCGCCAAAAATAAACAATCCCATCAACAAGCAGAAAATATTAATCGAATCATCGAAATGCTGCTGCCTCTCATCCAAGCGGAAGCCGTCATGTCCGGCAAGCATGTCCACTATGAATTCGCTCCTTGTCCAGATATTCAGCTTGACGACAAAGAGATGCGCCAGCTCATATTGAATATGTGCATGAACGGCTTGGAAGCTATGCACGTGGGAGGTAGATTGCACCTTCAAACCTACCAGGAACAAGATCATGTTGTCCTTCTCATCGGCGATGAAGGGACAGGCATTGATGAGCATCATCTGGAGAAGCTTGGCAGGCCCTTCTTCACGACCAAAGACGAAGGAACCGGGCTCGGCTTAGCCATCTGCTACAGCATCGCCGCGAGGCACCAAGCTTCCATTGAAGTTCAAACCAGCTCGAGTGGGACAACCTTTTATATTCGTTTTCCGCTTCCGAATTCTCCGGAATGAAGTGCCCGTAGACACAAAAACCTTCAAATCCAGATACGTGGATTTGAAGGTTTTTGTGCTAACTCGATGCAGCTGCTTTGCATATGGAACTTATGGAACCTACACGTTCAAATCTTTGCGCTTGCCTGTGACCATATAGATAACACCTTCACCGATATTGGTCGTATGATCTGCGACGCGCTCCAAGAAATGAGCTACAAACAACAAATGTGTCAATTGGCGGTTGCGGTTATAGTCGGAGCTCATCAGCCCCATTAACTCCTGCATCACCGTGCTGTAGAGCTTATCCACACGATCATCCTTCTCAGCCAGTGACGCTGCTCTGTGAACGTCGCGCTCTGTGTAGGACAGAAGGCTTTCATGCAGCATTTCGATGGCGATCTCCGCCATTTGCGGAATAACTTCCAGCGGCTTCACCAATTCTTCCCCCGCGAAGCGGATCGTAATCTTGGCGATATCTACGGCATGATCTGCGATGCGTTCCAGATCCGTAGCAATTTTCAGAGCTGTTCCAATGATTCGCAAATCACTTGCCATTGGCTGCTGCAAGGCAATTAAACGCAGGCATAATTCATCGATTGTCGTTAGATAATCATCAATCAGGTCATCGGTCTTGATCACTTGCAGTGCAGCCTTCTCATCCAGCTTAGCTAGAGACTCCACCGACTTGTAAATCAATTTCTCTACACTTTCCCCCATATCCTGCAGTTCTTTCTGTAAAAGTGTCAACGATTGATGAAACCCTGGTCTTGCGTCCATTTGCCTGTCCCCTTTCGATGTGGTTAGCCGAATCTTCCAGTAATGTAATCTTCCGTACGTTGGTCATTCGGGTTTGTGAAAATCTTATCCGTTTTGTCAGTTTCGACTAAGTACCCATTCAAGAAGAAGGAGGTCATGTCGGAAATTCTCGCGGCCTGCTGCATGTTGTGTGTCACGATAATGATCGTATATTTCTCTTTCAACGTTTGCGTCAATTCTTCCACCTTCAGTGTGGAAATGGGATCCAACGCAGATGTTGGCTCATCCATCAACAAGACGTCCGGTTCAACAGCAAGCAGACGCGCTATGCATAAACGCTGCTGCTGACCACCGGATAATCCGAGAGCAGATTTGTGCAAACGATCCTTAACTTCGTCCCAAAGCGCTGCTTGTACTAGACTACGTTCTACGATTTCATCTAGAACTGCTTTCTTCTTCGTGCCATGAATGCGCGGTCCATAGGCGATATTGTCGTAAATGCTCATCGGGAACGGATTCGGACGTTGGAATACCATCCCGACACGCTTGCGCAAGGAAACGACATCGGAATCGGAGCCATAGATGTTATGACCGTCTACAGCCACATTTCCTGTGATTCGCACACTGTCAATCAAATCATTCATACGGTTCAGCGTACGCAGAAAGGTCGATTTCCCACAGCCGGAAGGCCCAATTAATGCTGCAATGGTACCTGTTTCAATAGCCAGCTCGATATCATGCAGCGCGTGATTTTCTCCGTAAAATAAATTCAATTTATCTGCTTTAATTTTATGTTTAGTTGCCACGTTTATTTCCCCCCGGAAAGTCTTTTTTGTAGAATTCGGCTCGGTATGCTAACCAGCAAATTGAAAATTAATACGACGATTAGGAGCAGCGCGGCGCTGCCTTGTGCGATTTGTTTAGCATCTGGTACAAGAGCTTCGGCACCAACATACCAGAGATGGACAGATAACGTCTCCCCCATTTTGAGCGGGTTGAAATCCGGAAAGAAACGGGAAACCGATAGACCGGCTGTATAAATGAGAATTGCAGATTCACCTAATGCGCGCCCGGCAATCAAAGTAATCCCGGTGATGAGGCTAGGCAGTGCCGCGGGTATAAGCACCTTGCGAATGGCCTGCCATTTCGTTGATCCAAGTGCTAAGCTTGCCTCCCAGTAAGATTCAGGCACTGTTCGTATGGACTCTTCAGTGACCCTAACCATGACGGGTAAATTAAGTAGAGCAACCGTTGCCGCTCCACCGATAATGGAAAACTTCAAGCCAAGCAAATTGGCGAATAATAGAAATCCAAACAATCCGAAAACGATAGATGGCACAGAGGATAAAGCTTCTACGGAAATACGGACGAGATCCGTAAACCAATTCTTTTGGGCATAGATAGCTAAGTAAATACCGGAAAATAATCCGATCGGAATGGAAATTAACAAGGACAAGAATAAGACATAGAACGAATTGAACAACTGCGGCCCAACACCACCGCCTGCTTTGATCTCTTCCGACTTGCCGAAGATGAAATGCCAGGACAAATGAGGAACGCCTTCCCCTAATATGCGAACAAGGAACCAGGCCAGGATAGCAATGATCAAAATGCCTGCGGCCCAAAAGTAAAATGTAGCAATACGATCGGTTGTTTTACTTGTCATTTCAGTTCACTCCTTTTGGCCACGATACGAATAATGAGAATTAAGGATAAGGAGATCACCAATAGGAGCAAAGCCATTAAGTAGAGCGCATTATTCCAAGCGGAGCCGTAATTGGTATTTCCCATATCTTTGACGATTGCTGTTGTTAACACGGTAGTGGAATCCAGCAAGGATTTCGGCATTTGCGGCGAGTTTCCGATCACCATGAACACGGCCATTGTTTCGCCGATTGCGCGGCCCATTCCGAGAATGATAGCCGTCAGAATCCCTGGTCTTGCCGCTGGCAGGAGGACACGCCACATCGTTTGCCACCGCGTTGCTCCCAAGGCTAGGGAAGCCTCCTCTAAACGACTAGGAAGCGCTCGAATAGCATCTTCGGAAATGGAGAGAATAGTCGGTAGAATCATAATCGCCAAGATAATAGAAGCTGGTAGAATCCCATAACCAATTCCGCCTGTAAACTTGCCCAAAGCAGGAACGATGACCGTCATCCCGATCAGACCGTAGACGACCGACGGAATCCCAACAAATAAGTCTGTTGCCGGGCGCATAATTTCGCGCATCCATTTCGGTGCGATTTTGGCCATGAACAAGGCGCCGGACAATGCTAATGGCACCGAGAACACGACGGAAACCAGCGTCATAAGCAATGTGCTATATAGAAAAGGAAAAGCTCCAAATTTATTTTGGCCAGGTGTCCAATCAGTGGAGAAGAAGAATTCGAGTGGACTTACATCTTGAAAGGTCTTAATTCCCTGCATACCAACGAAGACAATGATGGAGAAAATAATCGCGGATACAAGCGCAGCGCTTATAACAAACACCCAACGCATGAGGCTGTCCTGTCTATGTTGTCCTTGAGTCCATTTGGTAACGAGTGGACGGCTCTTTTCCGAATTCGTGCTTGTTAGTTTGTCTGCTACTGAATTCAATGGGTTAATCCCCCTTCTATTAATAAACGCATGTCTCTTACATACCTTACTTCTAGGATAGGTTACGATTGTCATTGGATCGTTAATGAATTGTTAAGAGAATGTAAAAGTTTTATTTTGTCGTAAAAAAAAAGAGCGCCCCATGTTGCGAGCGCTCTTGTTGGAAGTTCTTATTATTTTTTGAGCAAATCAGCAGGCAAGAATTTCAAATCACGAACTTGTTTGCCTTGGAATTCTTTGCTGGAGATGTAAGCGATGAAAGCTTTAGCTGGATCTTTTGCTTCGCCTTTTGTATACATGTGCTCAACACCAAACAATTTGTAAGTACCGCTTTTGATGTTTTCTTCGGAGAAAGCTACACCATCAATTTTCAATGCTTTTACAGTATCATCGATATAAGGCGTATCAACATAACCAATGGAGCTGGATTGGCCAACTACCGCTGTTTTCATAGCGCCACTGTTTTCTTGTGTGATACCGTCTTTTGTGAATTCTTTGCCATCAAGAATAATTTGTTTAACAAGCGTACGGGAACCTGAGCTGTCTGGACGGTGAACAAGAACGATTTTCGCGTCATTGCCGCCAACTTCTTTCCAGTTCGTGATTTTACCCATGTAAATGTCAGCTGCTTGTGCTTTTGTTACGTTGTCTACTTTCACGTCTTTGTTCACGATGAACGCGAAAGGCGCGATTGCTACTTGGTGGTCAACTAGACCTTTATCTTTATATTCAGCAGCTGGCTCAACATCGGAGTTACCAATGTCAGAAGTACCGTCAGCTACGTTTTTAATTCCTGTACCGGATCCGCCTGCCGTAACGTTAATTGTTACTTTCGGGTTCTTTTCCATAAATTCCGTTGCCGCTTGTTTCACTAAAGGAAGAAGTGCACTGGAACCGGAAGCTGTTACCGTACCGCTAAGTTCTGTTTTTGGAGCATCTGTAGGTTTAGCTGAAGCAGCTGTACTTGCAGCAGGTGTTGCAGAAGCAGCAGGTTTCGTCTCTGTTTTTGCGCCGCAACCGACCAATGACCCCATCATTAATACCGCGGAAAGTGATAATGTAATTCCTTTTTTCGACATGAACTTGAACATGGTTAGCATGTCCTCCTTTGATTTTATGTTACTGGTTATAGTTAGCTTTGCGCCGTTCTCTTCTGTCTGGCTCACTAACTTACTTCCCTATGGTAACAATCAAATGTAAATTCCAAACCCACGAAACGTAAACGTAATGTAAAACTTTTATTCTCATATCTTTCTGATAGAAATATGGGTAAATTTACATTTGATTTACACAATACAACGCTATAGTTAATAGAAGAGTCCTATATTAATAAGAAAAAACAAGAATTGAGTCGGTTCTTGTCTTATTAATGGAGGGATGACAATGCGTAAGATGTCCTTGTTCAATATGACCATGCGTTCCCGATTAATGGCTAGCTTTGGTGGAGTTCTCCTCATTTTTCTGGCAGTTGCTTTCTTCAACTTGCACCAGGTCAGTCAAATTAAACAACATATGAACGATCAGAATGACAAAGTTGAATTGAAGGTACTCGCTTTGGAATTAAAGGAAATGGTTCAAGAAATGAATATCATTGCTTCAGGCCTGGAGATTTCCAAAAAACCTGAATTCATCTTGAAATATAATAGCAAGCGTCAGCCTTACAATGATTTCATTAAAAAAATAGGCGATACCGCTACAACGCCGGATCAAATTAAATGGCGCAGCCAATTGATTCAAATTTCGGTAGACTACATTAATAACTTCGATTCTGCCGCCCAAATGATTCAAGGAAATGGTACAAGCCCCAAAGATCTGGAGATTAACCTGCTCTATTTGTATAATGAATCCCAAGAACTGAAGGATAAAATATTTGAGCTTGTAGATAAGTTTTATGTAACTTATGCGGATTCAGCTGATCAAGCTATCACGGATTCCACTCAAGCCCTTGATAGTACCAGCCAAGTCATGATGATTGCGGCATTTCTCGTGCTGGTCGTGACGATCCTGATTGCCATCCTGCTCATACGTTCCTTCATTAGACCTATCTCCCGATTGCAAAAAGCGGTAACGCAGATTGCCAGCGGTGATCTGACTCAAACGATTAACTCGGATTCCAAAGACGAACTTGGCACTTTAAGCAACAGCTTCGACCATATGATCCTTCAAGTTCGTCATATGCTGAGTGCAACGAAGAACATTGCTTCCTCCCTGTCGGACCATTCGCATGAATTTCATCGTTTCTCTCGGATAACGGCTACGGCGAACACGGATATTTTGCGAGCCATCCATGAAATTTCGCACGGTGCCGACGAGCAAGCGATCAAAACCGAGCAAAGCTCGTTCATTATCGCTGAGCTGGAGGCGGAGATCCGTGATATTACCGCGTACACGTATGAAATGAAGCGCGCCAGCGACGAAGCCGCGGCAGGCACGCTGCAAGGCACAAGCTCCGTTCGGGCGCTGAAGCACTCGTCCGAGCATTCTCAGGCGCTGCTGAACAAGGTGGACGAAGCGATGCACACGTTGGCCGCCAGCTCGAAGCAAATTGGCGCCATCATTTACTCCATCACGGAGATTTCGACGCAGACGAACGTGCTGGCCTTGAACGCCGCGATCGAAGCGGCACGAGCCGGCGTCCACGGACGCGGCTTCTCCGTGATCGCAGATGAAGTTCGTCAGCTGTCCCAGCAGACGAACGAATCGTCCAAGACGATCAGCACGATCATCGGGGCGCTGCAGCAGCAAATCAAGGAGCTGCAAAGCTCCTTGTTCGAAGCCCGCGATTCAGCGCTGGCTCAGAGCAGCCGTGTCGCCGACACGTTGGGCTCTTTTGAGAGCATCGATCACTCCATGCAGGGCATGAAGGAACAGATTGAGCATATCCATCTGAAGATCGAGCAAGCCCGCTCCAAGAACGAGGAGCTTGTGCATTCTGTGCAATTCGTAGCAGCTATCGCACAGGAAACTGCGGCCGGCGTCGAGGAGGTCAACTCGACCTCCATCCAGCAAGATGCCTCGATTCGCCGCATTGCCGAAGAATCCGATGACATCCTTGAGCTCGCGCAGCAGCTGTTTGCGGAGATCAGCAAGTTCAGGACCGTCGATGAGTCGGACGAGTTAGCGAACGGTTTGGAGCTTGGGAATGATGACGCAGGTGCGTCATCGAGTGACTCCAAAGCAAACGACGATTCTGAATCAAAGTTTGACTCAGGAGCAGTTAATTCGCTGGATGCTGTGTCTCCTACTGTGGCAAGCGTCACATCTCCCGAAGTGCAGAGTGAGAGTGCAGAAGGTAAAGCTTCACCAGAGGCTGACTCCTCTAAGGAGAAGGCCGCGGAGAAAAAAGAACCTGTGCTTGTCGGCTAGCCGTGTTTTACTTAGCTGCCGAGTTGAGATAACGAAAGACCTGAGGCGGACGTGCCTCAGGTCTTTCGTTTGTGTGGGGGATGCGGAGTTGCCTCGCGAGACTGCCTTTTTGGCAGGCTCAAAGGCTGTTCCCTGCTCTTCTACCCTTGAGCCTGCCATTTCAGCAGGCTCAGCTCATCTTTTGCTCAGTTCTGCCACTTTTCCCGCCCGAGACTGCCTTTTTGGCAGGCTCAGGGGCCGTTCTCTGCTTATCTACCCCTGAGACTGCCATTTCGGCAGGCACAGCTCAGCTTTTGCTCAGTTCTGCCACTTTCCCCGCCCGAGACTGCCTTTTTGGCAGGCTCAGGGGCCGTTCTCTGCTCATCTACCCATGAGACTGCCATTTTCGCAGGCTCAGCTCATCTTTTGCTCAGTTCTGCCACTTTTCACGCCCGAGACTGCCTTTTTGGCAGGCTCGAGGGCGTTTCCCTGCTCTTCTACCCTGAGACTGCCATTTCGGCAGGCACAGCTCAGCTTTTGCTCAGTTCTGCCACTTTCCCCGCCCGAGACTGCCTTTTTGGCAGGCTCAGGGGCCGTTCTCTGCTCATCTACCCATGAGAC
>NZ_JABMKZ010000015.1 GCF_013204855.1 Paenibacillus alba
CCATCTTGGTTTCCAACTCCTGAAGGCGTTTAGAATCTTCTATACGCTCACTCACAGAAGGAAGGGATTCCTCACCAAATCTTTCTTTGTAGAACTTAACCCAGTTCGTGATCGTGCTAGGCGACACTGAATATTTACGTGCAAGGTAAGATAACTTCGTTCCACTGAGTGCCTCTTGAGCTACCTTGATCCGTTGCTCATCATAAAGGATATTGCTTTTCATACATCTCATTCCCCCTCACCAATATTGTACCTTATTGCATATTGATGACTCCAATCTAATTAGGGGGCTTCAGAGAAAAGCCTCAAAAACCTGCACAAACGCAGGAATTTAATCGTTGAGGCTATTCCAAGAGCAAAAAAGATGCACAATTGCAGGTTTAGAGAAAACAACTGGAGCTAGAGCTCACAAAAAGTAGAAGGCTCATCAAGAGATTATCAAAACCCGTAACAACTATAGTGAAATAGATCCGGACGCTATATTCATACGTTGGAAAGAAGACCACATACAGAACGGCCAGTTTATGTCAGGTTATAATGCACAAATCCGAGCTGCCGGTAATCGAAAAGTAAAAGTAAGTTTGGAATAGGCACGTTTGAGCCTCTCCGAATCCCAATCAAAAAAAGCTGTCCCTCAAGTAGGTTTATCTACTTATGGGACAGCCCCCTTTTTGGCATGCTCAGCTTGCTTTCCCGGCGAGGCTGCCTGCTTTGCGTGTTGAGCCTGCCTTTTCGGCAGGCTCAGCGGGCATTTGCAGCTTTTTCACCTCTGAGACGGCGTTTGGACTGGCTCAGCTCGACTTTGATCGGTTTTGAGCAGCAGTCAGGCGGATGATTAAACTGGAGCCTGTATTCGGTCACATCAAGAAAAACCGTGGATTCAAAAGTTACCTGCTTCGAGGCTTGCCTAAAGTAAGCCTGAACGTCGGGTGGCTTTCGCTTGCCCATAACCTGCCATAGAAAGCAGCAGTAGACGCAAAAAGCACAGGAGTTAAGCAGATGCAAGCCGCTTAACTCCTGTGCTCATTTTATAATTCATTTTCCTTGAATATCATCTGTGTCTCGCGTCTTTCATTTTTGCTTACTGGACAGCCCCTTCCCTTATTAAATTCGCTTAGTTAAAAGGAATGGTCACTATAGATTGCTGGCCATTCGCGCTGCTGGCATTCGTGCGCAGCGTTGTGGCTGTGCTGCCGATCGCATTCCATACGTTAATTCGCACTTTTCCATTCACCAGATTAGCAAAGCTGCCCGCAGATGACTTAAGTCCTTGCCCTTGCGTATAATTCTCCCAATCCACTACCGGATTCGTTGCAAAGTAATTGTACGTTTCGGTCCGGTCCCACGTGCCATCGCCGGTAAAATCATACTGCACCTGCACTTGCAGTCCATCTCCTACATTTGCTCCTGCATCCACAAATAAATTAAACCCTGTTGCCTTCGAAGCATCATACGTTCCGTTCAATCCTGCTATCAAATACGTTGTCGCATTGGTCGGCGTCCCGTCGTGGTTGGTTCCCCCCGCGCTTGCGATCGTATTGGTTGTCGCGCCGGTTCCAGCCGCTGCACTAAGCACTCCGCCTGTATTCACATACAGCTTAGATACCGCTACCCCGCCGCTGCTGGTTACCGAGAAAGCTTGGCTATTGCTAGCTGTTCCATTCACGGTTACTACCACATTATAGCTGCCTGCGGCTAATCCACTTGGCACCGTCGCTTGAATCGAGGTGCTGCTCCAACTTGTCACAGCAGCGGCTATTGCCCCGAATTTCACCGTCGATGCTCCTTGCGTGCTGCCAAAATTCGTTCCTGTAATCGTCACGCTCGACCCTGCTGCGCCTGATACTGGACTTAAGCTGGATACGGAGGGCGTTATCGACGCTGAGGTCACCGTAAATGCTTGTGAATTACTCGCTGCGCCATTCACGTTCGCTACAACCTGATAACTGCCTGCGGCAAGGCCTGACGGTACCACTGCAGTAATCGACGTATTCGACCAGCTGGTAATTGCCGCTGCTGCCGTACCGAACTTCAGGGTAGATGCGCCTTGCGTCGCCCCAAAGCCTGAGCCGCTAATCGTGACTGCACTCCCCACTGGGCCAGATGTTGGGTTTATACTGCCAATGCTTAAACTAGTGCCGGTCAAATATTCAGCTGTAAAAGGATTATACCGGGCTATGGCAATAATTAGCCAGCCTGTGCTCGATACACAGTTCTCCTGCTTCATTTGCCAATAGTTATTGTTCGAGCCCTTTAACGAATAAGGCATTCCACCAAGCAAGGTTCCACTCGTTCCTTGTTTCTTAATCATTTCATTCAGGATGGAATCCGCTTTGCTTGTATTTCCGTTCATGAAATGCGCCAAAGACATGAATGCAGAGCCTTCAAGCCAAATATCCGCACATCGATTGCCATTCGGCTGTCCTGTCTGTGTTTGTGCTGGCGCACAATCATATTGCCAGTCAAAATCATATGCCGTCATCATATGCCCTTGACCATCATAATCCAAGGTCTGCACATATTTGGGATCTGTTAAGGTTCCTGCTCCATTGGCATTGTCAATAAAAGCGAGGGATTGTTTATAATCTCTTACCCCTGACAACCCCAGAGAAAGCACGCCCCAAGGGTTGACATCCATCGGAATTGAAGGATCGAGCAGATTCGTATTATTTTTCCATCCGCCGCTCCAACGTTTAAGTGTATCGTTCTAAACAACGTTATCCAAAAAGCTTTTCACACCAGCAGCCGCATTATTGTAAGCCGTTGTACGATCCGAAAAGACGTTGGCATAATACTTTAGAAGGTTATACATGTCTTCATTATGTTCCGTAGAAGTCCATACTTCATCGGTCAAAGCGGGGGGCGCATCCCATGTTGTCTTACCGCCTGATATGCCGCCATTCCCCTTTTGAAAAGCAATGCACCAATCCAAGGCTTTCTTGACGGTTGGCCGGTACCTCGTATCGCCATATTTTTTCTCATAGGTCATATAAGCCATAGCCATCCATGCAATGACTCCGACATGCTGACGAATTTCTTCACCAGCCCCATTGATCCACCAATAGGAATTAATCCACGAACCATTCGGATCTTGGAAATCCGCCATTTTGCTCAGCAGCTTCTCAGCCCGTACACGATCACCCTTTAACATAAAGGCAATCGCCGCAACACCTTGATCGTAAGTATACGCAACCTGCACGCGATTCGAGGCATCCCACCAATCGTCGAAGCTGTCAACCATGCCATCGCCTGCGGCACCAATCGTTAAATCCTGCTGCGCCTTTAACCATGTATAGGCATCGTCAGAGGCTGCGGATAACGTTGTTGCTGCACTGGCGCCCATGACGGCCGGAAAAACCATGACCAAACACAACAATGCGGATAAAAGCACTTTGATCAATTTTCGCTGACGGTGTTTCATATGCTTTTCACTCACCTTCTATAGGAGATTTCCTCTAGTTAAAAGGAATGGTCACTACCGATTGCTGGCCGTTCGCGCTGCTGGCATTCGTGCGCAGCGTTGTCGCTGTGCTGCCAATTGCATTCCAAACGTTAATTCGAACTTTTCCATTCACCAGATTAGCAAAGCTGCCCGCAGCTGACTTAAGTCCTTGCCCTTGCGTATAATTCTCCCAATCCACTACCGGATTCGTTGCAAAGTAATTGTACGTTTCGGTCCGGTCCCACGTGCCATCGCCGGTAAAATCATACTGCACCTGCACTTGCAGTCCATCTCCTACATTCGCTCCTGCATCCACAAATAAATTAAACCCTGTTGCCTTCGTGGCATCATACGTTCCGTTCAATCCCGCAATCAAATACGTTGTCGCATTGGTTGGTGTCCCGTCGTGGTTCGTTCCCCCCGCGCTTGCGATCGTATTCGTTGTCGCGCCGGTTCCAGCCGCTCCGCTAAGTACTCCGCCAGTATTCACATACAGCTTCGAAGTTGCGCCACCGCCGCCACCGCTCGTGACCGTGAAGGTCTGGCTATTGCTTGCTGTGCCATTCACGGTTGCGACCACATTGTAGCTGCCGACAGCCAAGCCGCTTGGCACGGTCGCCGTGATCGATGTACTCGACCAACTCGTTACGGCCGCTGTTGTTGTACCGAATTTCAAAGTAGATGCGCCTTGCGCTGCACCGAAATTCACCCCGCTGAGCGTAACGCTTGTTCCCACGGTCCCAGAGGCTGGACTTAAGCTGGTAATTGTCGGATTCGTTCCCGTACCGTTGGACGACGCAATTTCTCCCGCAGGCACACTCATCGTTTTCCCATCCGAGAATGTTACCGTAACCGCAGAAGTTCCCGCATTATAAGCAACATAGGTACGTACCGTCCCTTTCTTGAACACCCCGTAGGTCGGAATGTTTGCCGTTACGGTTGTATCCACTTGCCCTAATGCTGCCATATTGTAAAGAAAACTATACGTATGCGCCTTGCTTTCCCCATCCTCCGGCGTGTAATTCGGGTTCGCGTTGTATAGACTTATCGCCCCGGGAGCGTCATACAGCGATTGATATTCCCATAAAATATCTGGCCAGCTGGTCCAATGATCGGAGCCAAATTCGGTTTTGAGCTGATTGATAAATGCGCTTGAATAGGTTGGATTATTGCCTAAATAAGCTGAAGCTGCGGTGACGGGAAGAATATTAATACCGCGAATTTTTTGAGGATCATCTGTAAACCATGTCGCGTAGACCGACTTGCCGCCCCAGATCATCGAAGCATAATTATGATTATAGCCCGCTTTGAAATTCGTATTATTGATATTAAACCAATACTCGTTCACTGCATTGGTTTCTGTCGTATACAGATAAATGCCTAGATCACGTATCGTTGTATTGCCTGTCGCTTGGCCCCAAAGAATCAAACCAGCCCAAGCGTTAATCCCTTCGGAAGAAGATTCATTATTGTTTCCGTCTGCGAATTTGGCATCGCCGGATGCCCAAGAGTGCCCTTCATACGGATCAAAATTCCGCAAATATGGAAAACGAGTATCCGTTCGATCCCAGTTCGCGATATCTTTAATCAATAAATTCACCATCCCACCGAAGTTCGCTTGGGATGCCCAGGTAGGATTGTTTCTCGCCACCTCCGCAGCAGCGCGAATCCAGTACCCGTAATGAAAATGATGATCATTCAGCGATGAGTCTGATCCGTAACTGGCCGGATAACCAATCAGAGTGCCCCAGTTAGCATCATAATAAAAAAGATTATTGCTCTTGCCCGAGGCTACGAAGTTCGCGCTTAGCGTATTTTCTAAATACGACTCAAAGTTACTCGATGCCGCCGTGTTTCCCACTTGCTGAGAAATAGGCAGCAAATTAGCGATACGCCCCAAATACTTGCCTAACCAGTAGGTATCCGTTGCGCCAACGGTATGATTAGGCTCATTTTTTACCGCGTCCACTAAACTTGTTAGCGTTGCTGCTTGATAACCGCCCACGGCTGGCAAAGCAGGCAAAATCCCATTGTACGTTAAGCTTGTCGTAAAGGACGAACCTGTAACCGTTTTCATTAAACCGCGTACACTATCGTACGTATAAGCCGCAAAAGGCTGTGATGTATTTTTCCATTGGGCTGGATACAGCGCCAAGATGGTGCCTGTTTGGCTGCCTTCCATGGCTTGCGTTGTTACTGTGTAGGTTGTGTTTACTTTACTGGCAGAAGCATCGTAAGCAAAGCTGGATTGCGTATTGGTCACGAATGAATAGCCATACGTTTTGTACGCAGCCAATGTTGCCGCTGTATTGTCTGGGAGCAGCGCAACTGAGAAATAATTTTTGCCTGCCAAGCTATTCGTTAAAGTCGTACTTCCAATACCTGTCCACGTCGAACCTGTTGGTCCAAACAACGCATAATGATGACCGTTTACTGTAACACCCAACACGGATGTAGAGGCGCTGCCCGACCAGATCGTCGGCACCGAGCTAAAAGTCAATTTAGGCGTTCCGCCTACATAGGTGCTGTAGATAAAAGGCAATCCATGACCTGAGGTCACACGCATAGTGCCTCCAGCCCCATTATTCCAAAGCATCGAGACCGTCCAGTCGGAAAACCCATCCACCCTCGTATCAGGAAAATTGCTTGTTGCCGTAGAGCCTAATGTAAAATCATTCGAATAAGCGCCAAACATCGCATCCGCCGATGCCGATTGAACCGGATAACTGACGCCTAAACCACTGGCACCGGCCACAATGCCAAAAGGATGCGGAAACATGACATCCGAATACTGATCCCACGCTGCCGAGCTCCACCAATCGTTGGTTGGCATTGCCCCAGTCACATTTGCCGTTTTATAAATGGTTCCTTGGGGAGCGATTGCTCCAGCGGGAAGTGTCGTAGTATAACTGCCTGCACCAACGTTTACTGTCGCGGCAGCTGCATGATCAGGCATGGAAGCAAATAAGGAAATCAGGAGCACGGTAGACAAACAAGCAGATACTAATTTCGTCTTTCGATTGGACATTATTCTACCTCCGATTTTTAATGTAAAACGAAGTTTAGATAAGAATTTGCCATCCTTTTATACAAGCCTTAATTTCACCTCCTCACTTCTATTTGAATGTGTAAGGCTAAAGCTGAAAGGAATTACGAAAGCGCTTTCGAATTCAACGATACTACATTTTTTTCCATAAATCAATGCTTAAAAGAAAACTTTCTCGATTTACGAAACCGCTTTCGAAATCACGGATTTTGTATTATGATAGGCTATAATATAATCATTGTAAAAGTAGATAATCGAGGGGTTATTTTCCTAATGACGACCATATACGAAATTGCCAAACACGCTGGTGTATCCATTTCAACCGTTTCCAAAGCTTTAAATGGCTATGCCGACATTAGTCCCAAAACACGAGCGAAAATACAAGAGATCATCAAAGAACTCAAGTATCAGCCCAATGCCACAGCAAGAGGCTTAGCCACCAAACGCTCCTATATGATCGGTGCTTTTTTTCAGGATGATCTCAATTATGGATTTTTCCATCCATTTCTACATACGCTTTTAGAAAATTTCAAAGATGCTGTTGGGAGAAACGGTTATGATATCGTTTTTTTCACGAACACGGTTGCCCATGGAGGTCCTGACGATTATGAAGCCCGCGCCAAGCACCGGAATGTCGACGGTATCCTGCTTCTAGGGATTCATAAAGATGATCCTAAATTAGTGTCCTTGCAAGCAAGCAGCATCCCGATTATGTCGATAGATATGGATTTATCCGGCCCCAAAGTTGGTTATGTAACCTCGGATAACAGAGGGGGAGCCATCCGTGCAGTTGAACATCTAATTGCTCTAGGGCATCAACGAATCGGGTTCATCGGTGACTGTTTCTCCACACAAGTGGGTCATGAGCGATTCTTGGGGTACCAGCACACGATGCAGAAGCACGGTTTAACTGTTCAAGCGGAATGGATTACGCAAGGAAATTTTAGCGAGGAAAGCGGTTATACCGCTGCCAGAGATATTCTCCAGTTGACTCCGTGTCCAACGGCTATTTTCTGTATCTCGGATTCGATGGCGATCGGGGCCATGAAGGCTGTCCGCGAGCACGGATGGCAAGTGGGTGTTGATATCTCGATTGTTGGTTTTGATGATATTGCCATGGCCAGCCATGTACATCCTCCTCTAACCACGATTCGTCAAAATAAAGAGGAAATGGGCACACGGGCTGCTTTGGTCTTGGTCGATTTAATAGAAAAAGATGAAACCCCCTCCTCCGCTTTCTCCATCCCCACAGAGCTCATCATTCGTGAAAGCACCGGAGCTGCTAGATCGTAGTTTCAGCTGCCGTTTTCGGCTGGCTCGGTTCGGTTTTGATTGGTCTTGGGCCTTCATCGAACCTGAGCCTGCCTTTTTGGCAGGCTCAGTGGGGGTTTGCAGCTTTTCTACCTCTGAGACGGCGTTTTTGGCTGGCTCGGTTCGGTTTTGATTGGTTTTGTGCATTCATCGAGCTTGAGCCTGCCTTTTAGGCAGGCTCAGCGGGGGTTTGCAGTTTTTCCACCTCCGAGACGGCGTTTTCGGCTGGCTCGGTTCGGTTTTGATCGGTTTTGTGCATTCATCGAGCTTGAGCCTGCCTTTTTAGCAGGCTCAGCAGTGGTTTGCAGCTTTTCCACCTCCGAGACGGCGTTTTCGGCTGGCTCGGTTCGGTTTTGATCGGTTTTGATCGGTTTTGGGCCTTCTTCGAGCTTGAGCCTGCCTTTTTGGCAGGCTCAGCGGGGGTTTGCAGTTTTTCACCTCTGAGACGCCGTTTTTGGCTGGCTCGGTTCGGTTTTGATCGGTTTTGGGCACTCATCGAGCTTGAGCCTGCCTTTTTGGCAGGCTCAGCGGGGGTTTGCAGTTTTTCCACCTCCGAGACGCCGTTTTTGGCTGGCTCGGTTCGGTTTTTATCGGTTTTGGGCACTCATCGAGCTTGAGCCTGCCTTTTTGGCAGGCTCAGCGGAGTTTTGCAGCTTTCCACCGCTGATGCCGTAGCGTCTCTGGCGACAAGCGTCCGTCTAGCCGAAATATCGGTTATTCGGCAGCTCCCACAGGTGAACGGCAGCATCCCGTGCCCATTCCCAATTGGTTGTAATGTTGTTTGATGTTCACAATCGTCTGACCTTGCGTGACCTGGGCAATCCGTTGATCGATTGCTTCTACATCGACGGCTCTGCCCTCCAGAAGAGCATCAAAGGTTGTCTTGATTTCTTTAGGAAACACATTTCCGACCATACTGGACAAGCCATTACATCCACCAGATACCATATTGGAGACTAGGTTTCCATCCCCTGCTGCGAACCGAACAAACGATTCAGGAAACACCGTGCCTCTATGGCGGTGAACGTCTCCTGCCTCCTTCAAGCCCAAGATATTTTTATGTCTTTTTATTAAATCGTGCAAAGCCTCCAGACTCAAATCAAAACCTGTTCGCGAAGGATTGTTGTAAAGAATCACCTTCTTGGTTGTGTGTCTGAGCAACTCATCCACATACGAGACAGCTTGCTGCTGGGTCGGTTTAATGTAAGGAGGGAATCCGATCATGACGAT
The DNA here is from genome assembly GCF_013204855.1 of Paenibacillus alba. Classification (GTDB taxonomy): domain Bacteria; phylum Bacillota; class Bacilli; order Paenibacillales; family NBRC-103111; genus Paenibacillus_E; species Paenibacillus_E alba. Next base: position 9,030 of record NZ_JABMKZ010000015.1, read on the forward strand.
ATCAAAAACCGATCCTTCAAGGGCTTGGATCAATCTCACTCCGTCTCGAGTTGTCGTAGAGGCAACGCCAAAAATCAATTCAACATCCAGAAAGCGCTTCTGATTAAAATAGTCTATGATATGCAGCCGTTCCTCGATGCTCATTGAATGCTGTTCCCCTGTTGAACCTGAAACAAACATAGAGTCGATCCCGTTTTCTTTCAAATAATTGACGATTGGCTCGAAACCATCCAAGTACAAGCTTTCATCTTCTCGAAACGGAGTAGGTAAGGCAATATGAAAATTGTTCATGTGGATCAATAACCTCCCAGCCGAAAGTTTATAGTTACGTTGCAAACTATTTTGATGCAAATCGCCTTGCGATCGCCACGCTCAGTACAACACCGATATTTACGATAAAGATAGGCCAACCAATTGGCTCGTGCAGAACGAGCGCCGAAAGCAGCAGGCCGAAGAAAGGCTGGAGGAGCTGCAACTGCCCGACCGCCGCTATACCTCCTTGGGCAAGACCCCGATACCAGAACACAAAGCCGATGAGCATGCTGAATAGAGATACATAAGCAAGGCTCCAAAGTGCGGAACCACGGATACCTGTCCACGAAACCGGCATGTAATAAAACGAGAGCAGTAACATCACGGGAAGCGATAGAACGAGCGCCCAAGAGATTACCTGCCAGCCGCCCAGCCTCCGTGAGAGTCGTGCCCCTTCCGCATAACCGTAACCGCACACGATGATAGAAGCCAGCATTAACGCATCGCCGACTGGCGAAGCTGCAGCCCCTTGTGTGAGGGCGAATCCTGCTACAAGAAAGCTGCCTAGTGCTGATAATATCCAAAAGATTGGTCGCGGGCGTTCCCCGCCCCGCAGTACGCCGAAGATCGCCGTCGAAAGCGGCAGAAGCCCAATGTAGATAATGGCATGCGCGGATGTGACATACTGAAGAGCCAAGGCTGTCAGTAATGGGAAACCTACGACCACGCAGAGTGCTACTAACATTAGCGGAACGATGTCGCTTCGGATAGGCCTTTGCTGCCGGAAGATGAGGAGAAGCACTCCCGCTAACACCCCAGCAATTGCAGCACGGCATACGGTGAGGAATAACGGATCAAAATCCATCACAGCCAGCCGTGTTGCGGGCAGCGAGCCGCTGAAGATGAGTACGCCCAAGAGACCATTGATCCAGCCGCTTGTTGTTTTGTTCACAATAATCACCTCAAATTACACTTCTGTATGATTATTGCATTATAATAGATACAAAATACGATGTATATTGGTGTTTTATTTATCTGTATGGGTACAGATATTCGATTAATTCATTTAAATTGGAGGCAAATTTATGACAAATAAAAAGGAATCCATCCAGCAAATCATCCGTTCGGACATCGTGAGTGGCCTCATCCAACCTGGTCAGAAGCTGCCTTCCATCCGTCTGCAAAGCCAAAGATTCGGTTGCAGTCTCAACACAATTATTAGTGTTTACCAGGAACTCGAAAATCAATATCTCATTTATTCACGTCCGAAAAGCGGTTATTTTGTCGTTGCCAAAGAAGCGCTTCTTCCCCTGCTGCAAACCAAACGAATCGATTTCTCATCAGCGGCTCCCGATCCCGCTTCGATCCCGCAAATCGACTTTCGTCAATGCTTGAACAAAGCGATGGAACTATTTGAAACGTCAATATTCACTTATCCTGATCCGCAGGGCTTGCTTTCTCTTCGCCAGGAGATCGTGAAGCTTTTTCAGCAGCAGCAGGTTTTCCCATCGGCACAGCAAGTTTTTATATTTTCAGGCGCTCAGCAAGCTCTTCATCTGCTAGCCGGGATGCCTTTCCCCAACGGAAAAACCAATATCCTGGTTGAGCAGCCAACCTACTGGGGCATGCTGGCTGCGCTTAAGACACAAAGACAAACGGTAATCGGCATCGAAAGAACGCCTGAAGGGATGGATTGGGCAGCTTTGGAGCGCCATTTTCAAAGTAATATGATTAAGTTTTTTTACACAATTCCGCGCTTCCATAATCCGTTAGGCACTTCTTACACAGCGGAAGAGAAACAGCGACTCGCAGAACTCGCCAAAGCCAATGACGTCTACATCGTTGAAGATGATTATCTTGCAGATTTGGAAATAAACAGTAAAGCAGATCCTATTCACGCTTATAACGGAGCCAGTCATGTCATTTATCTCAGAAGCTTTTCCAAAGTAATGATGCCCGGATTAAGGCTTGCCGCGGCCGCAGTGCCCGATTCGTTCATTCCTATACTCCAGTGGCATAAACATTCGGCGGATCTGAGCAGCTCCGTGCTTTCTCAAGGCGTGCTTGAGATTTATATGAAGTCGGGGATGTATGCTCACCACGCGAAGCAAATGAAATCCTTGTACGATGATCGGATTAAACATTTAAGAGAAACTGCACAGCGATTATTGCCCAAAGAGTGCTTATATACGATCCAATTTTGCGGGGGGCTTTTCGCTTCCATACAGCTTCCAGACTCCGTTCATACAGAAGATTTGGTCAAGCGGTTAGAGAGTCGAGGCGTTGATGTATTGGCAACCGATAAGCATTTCCTGTCATCTTTCCCCAAGCTTAATTTGCTGCGCCTTAGCATCATTCGGACCGATGAGCATGAGATTGAAGAGGGAATTCGCATCATTGCCGAAGAACTGGAGCTTGCAAAATATACAAGCAGCTCGCCGAAGCCATTCTTTCGGTTATGAATAAACACAAAATCCCGACTGTCGTAAAGACAGTCAGGACTTTATGTTCCCTATTCCACCTGAAAATAAATCGGATTGGTGAACGCAATCATCGTTCTGCAGTTCGCAATAACGCCGTACAGCTCCGCTCTCAACCAGCTCAGCCCTGCGGTTTGCATAGGAATTGAAACCGATAATTGCGGCGCAGCCACGATCTGTTCGGACATCACGCCCAAGTTGCCAATCAAAATTATCGTGAATTCCTGTTCATCCAACTGCCAGTAAGCTGCACGCTCGGTCATATCCAAAGTCACTTTGGCTTCCCATCCATGCTGACCATGCGTTGAAGGCACCTCGTCCCCCATCCCGTAGACGCTTTCCAAGGATACGGAGGCGAGCGAGATTAACAGCAGCGGTCCCATCGTCACGCTGACGGCGCCTTTACGGATAGCTTCGACTACAGATTTATCCTCATAGGAGGATTCAGCATCGCTAGATTCCAGCTGCAAATACGAAACAGCTACAGGCTCCTGTGTTTTCTTCGAAGAAATATGCCAATCCCTTCCGCAAACGCCTGTAATCCGATAACCCTGATTCAATAAATCCGTCCACATCCGGTAAGCTCTTTGGTTGCTTGTCAAAATCGAAGGCAGCGTATACGACCACACTTCAATATAGTCAATATCATGCCAGTTGGAAACCTCGTATTCCCAGTAGCATCCGGTACAAAGCGGGCTCCCTATTCGAAAAGGATGGGCGATTCCGACGACTCCGCCTTGCTGATGAACTCGTTCAATTCCCTTATGAATATCCTTGATGCCTAGGTCTCTCCAATCCACATAGCGGGTAATGCCGATCATCAGCATATGGCCGAAAAATGTCGTCCATTCCATACCGCGAACAATATGCAGCTGGTTTTCTTGCTGAACAGCTTCACGCTCCAAAAGTGGGGACATGGTATTGTGATCAGTCATTGCAATTCCATACAAGCCGATTTCTTTGGCACTCTGGGCTAATTCAGACAAGGAATGCTCGCCATCGCTGTGATAAGTATGCGTGTGCAGTTCATAAGGCAGCCATTTCTTACTCACAAGCTCCCCTCCTCTTCCCACACCACAAGTTTAAAATCGCATGTTTCCGTAACAATCGCATGGAAGCTAAGCGTAACCGACCACTTGCCAGCAACGAGCGGCCCCGGCATCAAGCCAGGAGAAGCTTCCTCCGCTGTAAGGAACAATTGCTGCGAAATATCCTTGCGATGGCACGCCCCGCGGAATTTGGCAGGATCATCCAGCGAAACGGTCAGCAAATTGCGCAGCGGCAAATATTTTTTCCAACCGTCCTCTACTTGATGTTCGCTGTTTTCCTGATATTTCATTTGACTTGCCTGAATAATCTGCTTCGCTGCTTCCTCGTCTTCAAGGCAAGCTGGCGAATAATCAAATATAAGATGAAGCGTCCTGCAGTTCTCGGATACGGGAAAAAAGTAGGTCTGGTGTGTTTGCGTATCCGTGGAAGCTAAGGTCCCTTCTGTCGCATAGATCAATTTCATGGCTTGTTTTCACCTTCAATTCAAATGGTATCCGATTATGTCTGAAAATAGCTGAGCGATTCCTTGAGCCCTCTGGACATATTCTTTAATTGCTCGGACAAACCCACCAAGCTGCTGCTAATCTGGATTTGACTTGCGGTTTCATCGGCTACTTCCATCGCGGAAGATGACGTCTGCTCGGAAATGCCGCTTACGCGATCCATCGCACTAACGAGCACGACCTGCGAGTGCTCCAATAAATCAATGGAAGCTGCTACACTTTCTAAATGGACACTGAAATCTTTCATCTGATCACTCACATGGCCAAATATAACATCCGTTTGGTTAACCCTTTGAAACTGCTTATGGAAAATGGGCTGCGCCTCAGAGATGACGTTCACTGTCTCTTGCATATCCTCGCGGATTTGCTCCGCAATTTGCCCTACCTGTTCGATAGAGCGATTCGCTTCAACGGAAAGATGACGAATTTCTGAGGCGATAACCATGAAGCCTTTGCCGTGAACCCCGGCCCGCGCTGCTTCAATGGAAGCATTGATGGATAAAATGTTCGTTTGCTTCGTCATGACCTGCAGCATTTGTACGATCTTCGTTACAGCCTGCGTACTTTCCGCCAGCCGTTTGACGCGATCCTGCATCGAAAGCGTCATGGCTTCCACCTGATGATTATTCGAAACCACTTCTTCCATGAAACGTTTTCCTTCTTCGCTGGCATTTCTCACAATTGTGGCAGACTCATCCATTTGACGATTCACCGATACGACTTGTTTCATTTGTTCTAATACGGTTTGCGTCATTCTACTCGCTTGATCCGCCTCTTGGGAAAGCACGTGTGTCGCACCTGCAATCTGGGACGTAGACAGGGCATTATTTTGAGCAGATTCCGTCGTCAGTTGAGCGCCGCCAAGCACTTCATCCGCTAGGTGCAGAACATCTTGAGCCGATTGATTCGCCTCTTCGACGAGCTTCTGAATGTGCTGCATCATGAGATTAAAGCTAGATCCCAGCACACCAATTTCGTCGGTTCTTTGAAAATCAACACGTGTGGACAAGTCTCCCTCGGAGCCTTTCTGCATGCCCGTCTTCAAAATATGCAAAGGCCGCCCAATAAACCTGACCACATATGCCCCCAAACCTCCCGCAGCAATGGCTGCAATAAGCCCAATGATCACAGTTACGTTGAAAATGCGGTTTGCCTCCGATAGCAGCTCGCTTAATGAAATCGTACTTACAACATACCAGCCGAGCCGGTCATCCGTCGCTTGGTCGAATACCATTAGCTGACCTTTGCCTTGACCTGTCCGCGAAATGATCGAGCCGGTTTTCATTTTTTTGTCGGTTGATGGATCACTCGGGATGGCAAGAAGTGAACTTTGATCATCGTTTGCTCCTGCAGCCAGCACCGTTTCCAGCTGAGAATTCACGATTCTGTTAATTCCTGTTTCTCCCAAATGAATCGACTTCAATTGCTGAAGGAGCACATCGGTCTTAATTTCGATCATCAAATAAGCAATCGTCTGTTTCGTCAACGGGTCTTGAAGGATGCGGGCCAAGCCAAAAGCGGAAGCTTCTTTGTTCGTATCTTTGGGCTGGACCCACGTCATGCTCATCTTTTTGTCCTTCAGCTCATGAAACCAGGATTGATCGGCCACCTGCGTATGACCTTGCTGCTGCGATCGGTTATTGGCGCCTACAATCGTTATTTCCTTACCGTCAGGCTCATAAAGACTAACCGCATTCAGCGTCGAATCACGAAAAAGAATATCTTCGAATTGCGTCTTCATTTTGTCCCATTGAAGCTGCCGTTCGGGACTGCCGGGAGCGCCATCTCGATAAGAGCGAATCGCACTTTGAAGATTATTGTCGACAGCAAATTGAAAAGAGAAAGTTTCATAACGTTCATACAGCATATCCAGCTTTTCGCGAGCCTGAATAATCATTTGATGGGAGGCTGCAGCCACCTGATTCTCGATCATTTGCCTGGCCACGCTGTACGTTGCATAGCCAGCTAATGAAACAAATAACGTGATGCATAGGAAGAACATGATAAATAATTTAACCCCAACCGATCTCAAAATCCAACGCTGAAGAACACGATTTGCAATTCGAGTCCACTGTTTTATCAGATTCATCACGAGCATCCTATCTCCCTTTTTTTCCGAAATGATCAGTGAGAATCTGACTCCAAGCTTTCAAACCAATACGCTCTATCCGCAGGAATGCTCACCGTGTAGCGCCCAGGACGATATTGTTCCTGCGCATCCACAAAGAAGATCTGACCTTGAACAGCCGCCATATGGCGATAAGTTGAACCAATAAACAAATGATCCTTCACTTCCGCCTGAAAGGTAAAAAATCCATCTTCATAGCTGACAACCGGATATGAGGAAGACGTTAACGCATCAGGTTGTTCGGGTCCCAAGCGGGCATTTTCGGAACGAAGTACAAGCTTCATCTTCTTGTTATCCCGCATCACCGCAAGGGTGTGGCTTTCACCCATAAATTGCGCCGCAAATAACGTATTCGGGTGATAGTAGACTTCTTGGGGCTTGCCAGCCTGTTCAATCCGCCCGTCTTTCATAATGACAACATAATCGGCCATGGATAAGGCCTCTTCTTGGTCATGTGTCACGTATAAAGCCGTAATGCCAAAGGATTGCTGAATGGCGCGTATCTCCACCCTCAAGCGTGACCTGACTTTTGCATCCAGATTGGACAGCGGTTCGTCCATTAACAGCAGATTGGGTTCAATGACAAGCGCTCGCGCCAAGGCGATGCGCTGCTGCTGTCCTCCCGAATAGTGCTGAGGCTTGCGGCTTTTGATATCGTGCAGTGGAATTTCTACTCGGGTAAGCACCTCATGAACCTTCTGTTCAATGACTTCACGGCTTTTTTTACGCAATTTAAGACCGTATGCTACATTATCGAATACAGACATATGCGGCCATAACGCATAGTTTTGAAAAACCATGGTTGCCCCACGTTCACGGGAAGGCGTTCTTGTGACATCTTTTTCCCCAAAATGCATAGATCCTGAGTCAATGTCGTGAAAGCCAGCCAGCGCTCGCAGCAAAGTCGTTTTGCCGCATCCGCTTGGGCCTACAATGGCCGTAAAACCTCCCTCAGGCAAGGAAAGCGAAATCTCTTCGATCCCCCGGCTACTTCCATATTGCTTTGATACACGATCCAATCGAATCTCCATCGTTATCCCCTCCCAAAAGCGGCCATATATTCTGATTTCATAAAGCGCTGCATCAACAGCAGCAGGACTATACCTGGAAGCATCAGCAGCAATCCCGTCACAGACGCCGTCTGCATTTCATAACCCATAGCTGAGTTGTACATAAACACCGGCATCGTCGTAATGAAAGGCGCGCCAATTAATAAGCTGCCTGTAAATTCATCCAAGGAGTAGAGAAAAACCAACAGGGATGAAGCAATAATCCCCGGAACCGCCATAGGCAGTGTTATCGTGAAGAAGGTACGCAGGCGAGAAGCTCCCAAATTAACTGCAGCCTCTTCCAAAGAAGCTGATATATGTTGAAACACGGAAACCATCGTCCACACAGAAAAGACAAGCGCACCCACCAGATGAATCAGTGTAACACCTGTCAGCGTGCCGACGAGATCCCACTTGTACATAAGCACCATTGCGTTCGTAAACACGGGAAGCTGCGGAAAGGCTTGCGGCAGCAGGAAAATAAGCAGTAGAACGGATTTTGCCGGTAAGCGGTAGCGAGCAATTAAATAAGATAACGGCAAGCACAGCAGGATACTGATCAGAGTGACCAAGAAAGCAATGCCGAAGCTGAGCGTGAGCGAATGCAGCATTTTGCCATCGAATACTTTCGCCCAGTACAAGAACCCCCACTGTTGGGGAAGGGTATGCGGCCAAAACCATTTTTCAGCGAATGACCAGATCACCAAGCTGGAAATCGGCCCCAAGATCAGAAATAACGAAAATGCATAGATGGCTAAGCGAACGGCCATGCGCCCGATGCTGCTTGATCTACCAGCCATGTGTACCTTTGCTTGCTTGCGTTCAATGACGGGATTCATGACTTAGCCACCTTTTTCACATAATAAATTGCTGCTCCCATCGAAGCGATGTAAGAAACAACACCGATGGCATTGGCCGCACCTGAATCATGGCGATAAACAAGCTCATAATACAAATCAATCATCAGCATTTGGCTGCCTCCAGCGTCTCCCAGCATAGCCGGGATGGAGAAGTTGCCAATCATCGACGTAAATGTCAAAACACCTGCAACGCTAATCGTTCCCCATGACATCGGAATCATCATGTCTTTGATCAAGCGAAACCCGCCTGCTCCTGTGTTGCGCGCTGCCTCCAAATAGCTGGAATTAATACCACGGAAGGCGCCCATCACAAGCAGCAGCGTCAAACCGATGTTCTTCCAAACCAGTGCAACGATGAGTCCGGTTGTTGAGAACGCGACACTTGGCATAACATCGGGATTGAACCATCCTGTAGAAGCCAACAGCGAGTTGAGCGTTCCATGCGGCGCCAAAAATACGCGCATCGCATGACCAACTACAACGAAAGGTACAAAAAGCGGAATTTTGAACAAAAACTCAACAAATGGATCGGCCTTAAGCCTCAGCCAGCCCGCCAATAAAGCTGCCAGGGCCAGCACAAGCACAAGGCTGACCAGGCAGATCACCAGCGTAAATAGAAAATCATTGTGGTAGGTCTCAATCACATAGAGGTAATTGTCCAGTGTCCATTGGCTCTTAGCATTCTGAAAGCTGCCTATCAACGAATCCATAAAGGGATAAACGAACAGACCCACAACAATCAGGGTGGCTGGAGCGATCATGCTCACTCCAGCCAGCCAACGGAGCAAGGAAGAGGACGCGCCAATGGTTTTAACGTTTGATTTGGGCACAGTCTTCATCCTCTCAGTGTTAGTTTTTCTCGTATGCGGCTTGCAGATTACCGAAATATTCATTGATCGGCAACGATTGTCCGCGTTTATTCAAATCTTCTGCTGTCACGTATTTGAACAGCTTTTGCTTGCCTTCTTCACTTACTTTAGGCAGCACAAGCTCAGCATTAATGCCTGGGTACCAACTGAATTTATCTACGATCACCTTAGCTTGAATCTCTGGGGAAGTCAGGAAATCTGCATATTTTAAGGCTGCTTCTTTATTTTTTGCATTTTTCGGAATCACGACATACAGCGGTTGTCCTGGCAGTCCCGGATCAGCTACTTTCAACTGAAAGTTCGGATTCAAACGGCCATCGGAAATCCATTGATAGAACATGTCCACCCATACCGGTCCCATATCAATTTCACCACGGTTAAGCATATCCAGCGTACCGTTATTGCCGTTCGTATAAACGACTGGCAGAGATTTCAGCTGCTTCATAATATCCGGCCATTTCTTCTCCAGATCCGCATTGTAAGGGCCTTCTGTCAGTGTTTTGTAATCTCCGCTTTTGGCATATGTATAAGCTGTTGCAAAAGCTACGCCGCTCATTCCGTTTTTGATGCCGTTATAACCAAAACGCTTCGGGTTCGCTTTAATCCATTTTTCAACATCATCAAAGTTTTTAGGAGCTTCCTTCACTTTATCCGGATTGTAGGCCAAAGCGACTTGGCTGTGATACAACGGGATAACATACCCCTCAACATTAGTCCCCAAGCTGTTTTTGCTGTCTCCTGATACGACCGCGCCTTTGTTGGCGGAATTCGGCACCCATTTTTCGACCAAATCATTCTCAATTAAAGACTTCATCATGCTTTGGTGCACGATTGCCACATCGATATCCCATTCTTGTTTTCCAGCGTCTTTTTGAGCTTTTAACTTTTCAAAAATTTTCTGCGAACCTGCATCTCCAGGTCCCGTTCCTACAACATTCACTTGCGCGTCTGCATAGGTTTTCTTCAATTCAGGAATCACGTATTTCTCTTGCAGCTCCGTCATGTTCGTGTCACCGGCTGTCGCGAGATTCAGAGTCATTTTCACTGCTTTAGCCGGCTTGTCTGACGGAGCCGAACTACTGGAAGCAGCTGGGGACGTACTGCTGCCTGGTTTTGCTTCATTTGTTCCACAGCCAGCCAAAAGCGTTGCAACCGAAGTACCTACCAACAATACGTTGAACCATTTTTTTCTCATGTTTTACTTCCTCCTAATTGGTTTAGAATGAGCCGGGAGCATTTCGCCAGAATCTCGCAAGATGTCTAGACTTCAACTATCTTTAGTTTGCATGAGAAGTGTTAGCTTAATATCATTTGTATGTAAATATTTCGTTAATGTTGTCTAGACATGTTAAAATAAAGTGAAAAAGTTTCACTTTAAGCCTCTTTAGCGGTTAAGCTTTCACCGTATATGCGAGAGGATGTCCTTCAGCAGCACGTTGGTCGGGTGCTTGGGCTTCAAGCGAGCTGGCGTTCCGTTTCGTGTCATGTGAAAACCTGCGATTATGCAGGCTTTCTCGGCGAAATCGGGTGAAAAATGAAAATACCTGCGATTATGCAGGCATTTTCGGCCTTTCCATCCAGCAATGCTGAAATAGCCTCAAAAGGATGCATAATCGCAGGTATTTACTGATTTCGGCGGTGCCAAGAGCAAAAAGGATGCACAATCGCAGGCATTTGGCGAAAAAGGCGGGTGACTTATACAGCCCCTTGCCATTATCGGAAACGTTCCATCCAAAAATGGAAAACATCGTTGCGAAAATAATCATTCGCATAGAAAATCGGGAAATTATTCTCATCATAATGCGTTTGCTTCATCAAGAGCACGGTCGTATTCGGATGAAGCATCAGACTCTGCACACGTGGGTCTGTTTGCAAAGGTACCATCAATTCCGTATGGCTTCTCTTGACGAATATGTTCAATTCCTGTTCCAGAAACTTGAATAACGATCCACCAAAAGCCGTCTCCTCAAATTTATTGCCTACGATCGACCGCGGCAAGATATAGAAAGATGACATGACCGGTTCTTCATTTGCCGTTCGAACTCTTTCAAGAATAACAACCGGATCGCCTTGCTGGATGTTTAGAAATGGTGCCCATTCTTCTGTACACGCCGCGTTATGCACCGATTGCTGCTGGTCCCCCTCCTGATGGCCGGCTATCTTCAGCATCTCGCTAGTTGACTGCAAGCGGGCTAAATTGCTGGGAATTTGCTCTAACTGGCGAATGACGAACGTGCCGACGCCATGCTGAACTCGCAGCTTCCCTTCCTCCTCTAGCTTCTTGATTGCGGCACGAAAGGTTTCTCGACTTACGCCAAATTTATTAGCCATCTCTGGCTCTGATGGAAACTTATAGCCAACATGCAACTCGCCTTGTTCGATTTGTTTGTCCAACTCGTCCTTAATTTTCATATATCTAGGATACATAGTCCTTACATCCTCCTTAGAATATCTATACAGGCAGCAACTGCTGAAATCAGCCATTTTAAATCCCATAAATTCTAGCATGTCTAGACTTCTCTTATAAATTATGTTAATCATTTATTAAGTGCGTATCAACTCTATTTTAATAAATTGTAAATAAGCCTCCGCTTTACTACAAATTCCCTAAAAACTGGAGATTCATTCGAGCAATACAAATAGGTGCTGCGATGAAGCAAGCACCTCTTTCTAAATCATTTTTGAGCCTACGATTACCATACAGGCCGGAACAGGAATGCTTGCGCATCCATGGACGAATGTACTAATTTTCGCATATCAGTCAGAAGCGCTTCAATTCTCTCTTCTCCTAGAACCTCATGCCAACGCTGCTGGATCGACGTGAAAATGGCTTCGGTTGCCTGAATGCAATCCCAGCCTCGCTGCGTTAAAACTACAAGCTTGCCTCGTTGATCGGATGGATGCGGCTGCCGAGTGACATAACCACGCTCTTCCAAATAGTCAATTGTAAGACTAGCAGCTTGCTTCGTAATCCCCATATGCTCAGCTAATTCTTTCCCGGTAGCACCGCCATGCGAAATTTTTTGAAAAATAAAGCCATGGGAAGGCCGAACATCATCAAACCCTACTTTCCCCAATTCCTTATGTAATTCATCAACTGCCATGCGAAAGGCAGATGCAAAAAGAATCGTTAGCTCATATCCTCCTGCGCCTTCTTCAGCCAATGAGTTCTCCCCCTGATAAATTCCCTAGTATGTACTTAGATCATTTTATCATGGTTGATCCAAAAAAATAAGGACACCCATTTTAATAGGTGCCTTATTGCTTAGTGTTTCTTAAGTTGGCATGCTGGCTGCTCATGCAGTTCCGCTCCAATTTGCCGGAATAACGTGGCCGTGTCGAAAAGCGCCCAGTGCTCGGAGATTTTGCCATCTGTAAGCCGAAATTCACGATATAGCTTAACATCAATCGGATTATGCGTCGCTTCCGTTCCCCTGAAGCTCCCTTGGTGTGTTCCACGCATTCTCAAGCGTACAACAACACGATCACCTTGGGCAACTGAGCTTTCCTCGAAAGAAACTTGATCAGGAAACGCAGAATGAAGAATACGCGCCATCTGAATAAGTCCATTGCGATCGTTCGGAACATACGCATGATCAACATAGTCTGCCGCAAGAAATTCATCCGTACACGCAAAATCTCCTTCGTTCCAAAAGTTTTTAATAAAATTACGCACAACCACCATATTATTGACATGAGACATGGGCAGCTCCCCCTTCAATTAGTCAATTTAATTGACTTGTTTGTATCATAATGCATTATTTAAATATAGTCAATTAAATTGACTATATTTTTAATAAGAACAACAACAGTCATCGCATCACTCCTTACTTTTTCGGATCTTACTCACGAGCATTTTTTTCATGCTCAGATCGTAACTCTTCGTCGGTTGAGTCTGCCGAAAAGGCAGGTCAGGGGTAGAAAGGCAGCGAATCGCTCCTGAACCGGCCAAAAAGGCAGGCTCGAGCGGTAAAAAGAGCAAAACTGCTCAAAAGCTCAGTTGAGCCTGCCGAAAAGGCTAGCTCAGGGGTAGAAAAGCAGTGAACCGCTCCCGAGCCTGCCAAAAAGGCGGGCTCGAGCGGTAAAAGGAGCAATACTGCTCAAAAGCTCAGCTGAGCCCGCCGAAAAAGGCGGGCTCAGGGGTAGAAAAGCAGCGAACCGCTCCTGAGCCTGCCAAAAAGGCAGGCTCGAGCACTAAAAGGAGCAATACTGCTCAAAAGCTCACCTGAGCCTGCCGAAAATTGGCAGGCTCAACAATTACCGCCTGACCCGCTTCCAATACATGCGCAAAAAGGCCGCAAGCTGCAAGCTCACGACCTTCAAATCGATAGATACTACACTTTCGCTCTGAGCTTCTTCTTAATCCTTGCAGCCATAATTTCGAGCAGGACCGCGAAGAAGAGGATGAAGTACGTAACAACCCCAACTTCTCTAACGTCATAATAAAAGCCGCTGGCCATAAACATGTCAAACCCGATGCCGCCTGCGCCCGCTGCGGCTCCCATCGCAACAGCAACGGCGAAGTTAATCTCGAAACGCATGAATGTCCACGAAATCAGATACGTGATCGATGACGGAATGACGGCCTGAAAGACGATTTGCCACCAATTGGCACCGCTCGCTTTCAGCGCTTCGATGACGCCCTCATCCAGCTCCTCGAACGATTCCGAGAACGCTTTAACCAAATAGCTGACTGAATGAAACGTCATGCCAATGACCGCAGCCACGCTCCCCAAACCAGCGGCAACCGCAAAAATCAGCACCCAAAGTACGGTAGGAACTGCTCTAATAAAAGCAACGCCGCCTTTAATGATCATCGAAACCAGATTGGAGGATAGATTCCGGGCTGCAAACAAAGCCAGAAACAAAGCAAGGATAGCGCCGAATAGCGTGGTCAGGAAGGCCAATCCCAACGTGATGATAACTTGCTTGAGCGCCTCCAGAAACGTAAAATGTTTCAGATGCGGCTCAAAGAACATCGTTTTGATCGTCACAGCTGTTGAACGTATTCCTTCAAAAAGGTTGATTTCCTTGTAGTCGAAAGTAGCAAACCCGTACACGGTCAACGCAGCGAGAAGTCCTAAAGTAAGCTGAATGATTAGTGTTCCTTTGCTAAAAGGCTTTGCCTTTATCCGAAGCTGAGGCTTCCTAAGCGGCTCCTCAGCCCCGTTCGCAGTTCCGGTGAACTCATGGCGTGCCATCTTACAGAATCACCCTCCTGACATAATTGGAAACCACTTCAATCAGCATAATGGCAACCACGATCACGATGACGACCAAGGAGGCGGAGCTGTAATTCAGGCTTTTGTAATACAAGCTGAACAGAAAACCGATTCCCGTTCCCGTCAAGATGCCGATCAATGTCGCTTGGCGGATGTTGGTTTCAACCATAAACAAGATCCAACTGAGCAGCTGCGGCATGCTCGCAGGAATCACAGATTGAAAGATGATCGAGAAATAAGGGGCACCTGTCGCTCTTAATGCCTCCACTGAACTGCCGCTTACCTCATCAATAGATTCAATGAAAGCGCGGGTCATGAATCCGAAGGAGCCGAAGAAGAGGGCGAAGTAGCCTGTCATCACATTTTGTCCAAAAGAAAACAGCAAAATCATCGACCACGCGGCTACGTCAATATTTCGAAACAAGGTTGCGATTGAACGGCTGATCCAACTTGCCACTCCGCCTACCCCCGTCGTATTCGAGCCGAGGATGGCGAATAATAAAGCAAATACAGAAGCTACTGTCGTCGCAGCAATGGAGACCAGCACCGTTTCTATCAGCGATTCGGCAATGGCAGGAAGTTTATTCAGCGCTTTGGCATTGGGATAAAAGTTCTGGAAAGCCCATTCAGCTGCTTTGGGAATAGAGGTAAACCCTTTGACCACGTTATATTCCGTTATCGTAATAGCAACCACGGTGATCAGAATGAGCAGGGCGTAATACATCAGCGAATTCCTTCTTTTTCTGACGAAAAAGTTAGCCTGCATGCCGACCTCCCTGATCTGCTACTAACTCGTGCAGCTCGGGGCCGTAGATTTTGCTGAGCTGAGCTGTGTTGATATGTGTCGGAGAGCCATCATACACAATGGTCCCCTTATTCACGCCAATAATTCGGTCCGAATATTTCAGCGCCACATCGACCTGATGCAAATTAATAATGACCGTAATCCCCATCTTGGAACAAATGCTGCGCAGGTGCTCCATAATGATTTTGGAAGCGTTGGGGTCCAAAGAGGCGATCGGCTCATCGCACAGCAGCATTTTGGGATTCTGAACCAATGCTCTGGCGATCCCAACCCGCTGCTTCTGCCCCCCGCTTAGCTCGTCGCAGCGTTTATAAATCTGCTCCTCCAAACCGAGCATTTGCAGGATGCTGTAAGCCTGCTCTTTCTCCTCCTCGGAGTAGAGTCCAAACATGCCTGCCAGCGTTGACTTATACCCAAGCCTGCCATGCAGGACGTTCTCTATTACACTAAGTCGATTAACCAAATTATAGTGCTGAAAGATCATTCCGATGCGTGTTCTCAGCTTCTTCAGCTCACTTTTCTTGGAACCTACGACATTAGCGCCATCAAAAATGATCTCTCCGCTGCTTGCGTCAATCATTCGGTTAATGCAGCGAAGAAGGGTTGACTTCCCCGCTCCGGAAGGCCCGATGATTGAAACAAATTCTCCTTCTTTCACAGCGAAGTTGACATTAGATAACGCTTTAGTATCCGCGCCATACTGCTTCGATACCTGCTTGAATTCCAATAACGTTGTCATGGTTAACTCCCTTGGCAGATTAGATAGATAGGGCTCATACGATTACTTGGACAACTCTCTGACTGGATTGAACCAGGCATCTTCGACGGTCAGGAATTTCTCCTTGCCTGACTTTTGCTTGAACATACCGGATTCCTTTGAATCCTTAGGCAGAATAATTTTAGGATTGTTGGTCACGGCATCTGATGTAAAAGCATCCTTCAATTTCTTCTGATCCTCTGCGCTTATTGTGCTTGTATTAACGGCAAAGGGCGAGTTGAGAACAGGAGTTACGGAAATGAGCGAAAACTCCTTGCCGATCAGCGTATTGAACGGCTCAGCTGCGCCTTGTTTAATTTTATAAACTGCTCCCGCCTTATTGGCTGTTCCGGATGACAGCTCGACATAATTGGATATGCACGTATCACAGAACGCAGCAATATCGGCTTTGCCAGTCAAAAGGTTGACTGCTGCGCCCTGATGCGAGCCGCCAAACAGCACTTCGCTGAAAAACTTGTCCTTCCCGCCTTGAATCAGGTCATCGGCAGTCAGTTTCTTATATTTATCCTGCTTGCTGAAATAACTTACAATGGCTGCGGATGGCACTTTGAAGCCAGATGTAGATGAGTTGGACACGAAGGAGAACTTCTTGCCGGCAATGTTGTCAATCGCGAAACCACTGCCGCTTTTATAGGCTTCTTCATCGCCTTTTCTCACATTCAGCCAGCTGTAATAGACCGCGTCATCCAGCGTTCCGGACTCGCCGCTTGGCACAACAAGGGGTTGAACCTTTTTATTTTTGGCGTTCGCTTCAATGTAGCCTTGAGGCCCCATGAAAGCTAAATCCGCATTGCCGTTGGCAATGGCTTCGATGGCAATGATATAATCCGTTGTTGTTTTATGCTCGACTTTCTTGCCTGTTGCCGTTTCAATGACCTTGCCAAGCTCTTCGCGGGCATCTTTCAGATCCGCTCCGGACTCATTGGGGTACCAAGCAATCGTGATGGTGTCCTTCGTTTTTACGGGTGCAGCAGCTTTCTCAGCGTCGCCAGCCTTGGATGCGCAGCCTGTAACTACAGCTGCAAGGGTTAATGAAATAGCAAGTACCAAAAGTTTTTTCAAGTTAACTCTCCTCCCGATTTGCAAAGCTTTGTAATGGACAACCTTCATACCCAAGCTATATATCAACGGACGGATTGGACACTTTTAATGTGGTGTAAGGTTGGTTTGTCGATCAGCCATTAAGAATTTGCCGTCCTTTATTTGATATTCCCGGTTGCATAGGTTCTCCATAAATTCAAGGTCGTGGAAAATACCCAGCATCGTCGTGCCTTCCTTCATGAGCTGTTCGATCAGTACTTTTACTTTCACTTTGGAGCTATGGTCCAGACTCGCCGTGGGCTCATCCAGCAGCAGCAGCCTTGGCCGCTTGACCATCGCTCTGGCGATGTTGAGACGCAGCTTTTCACCACCGGAGAAAGTTCCCGGGTAGCTGTCCCATAAGCTTCGATCCAGCTCGAAATGCTCGAGCATTTTTACAGTTTCATTTTCCGCATATTCCGTCTCGTGGCCCATCTCTACGATGGCATGGCGGATAAGCTCTCTGGCCGTCGTGCGCGGCATCACATTCAGAAATTGAGACACATACCCGATCTCGAATTTCCGCAATTCAATCATCATTCGCTCCGAAACAGTGACCAGATCAATCCGGCCAAAACGTTGAGAATGGTACCAGATGTGCCCTGCATGAGGCAGATAAGTGCGGTAAATGCATCTGAGCACGGTCGACTTACCGCTTCCGCTTCTCCCGGTAATGCCTACGAATTCTCCCTCTTTCAGGTAGAGATTTACGTCTTCAACTGCCTTAATATGTTTGTTCAAGTTGTGCAAAGTGAAAGATTTGGACAACTGTTCGATAGACAGAAGGCTATCCATGCCATCACCCCCATTAGATTCTGTAATTCGTTTTCTGAATCAGCTTGCCATCCACCATCACTGCCGTAATAACCGGGAATTCATCGGGCTCCAGCCGCTCAATAATAAGCAGATCGGCCTTTTTGCCTTCACGAATCGAACCTAAAATCTCGTCCATGTTGACGGCTCTTGCAGGATTCAAGGTCACGAGCTTGAACATTTCGACCAAGCTCTTCTCATACTGGCTGGCTAGCTGGAAGACCGCATGAAGCATCGCAGCCGGATAATAATCGCTGCACAGAATATCAATGGAGCCATCATTTACGGCTTCTGCCGCAGATAGGTTGCCGCTGTGCGAGCCTCCGAGAATGACGTTTGGCGCGCCGGCTATCGTGAATAAGCCCTTCTCCTTCGCTTTGCGAGCGATGTCCAGTGTAATCGGGAATTCGCTGATGGTCGTGCCGAAGCTTTGCACTAGGTCGAGCTTTTCCACTGAATCATCGTCGTGAGAAGCGATCGCGATGTTCCTTGCTTTGGCCATCTCCGCGATTTCACGGATGGCGTCGACGGTCATTTTCTGCTTGGACTGATGATTGGCAATGATGAGTTCCACATTTTCATCAGAAACGTTGTCATATCCCCGAATCGTCTTTTTATACAGCTCCAAATCTCTGTACTGTCCTTGCCCTGGAGTGTGATCCATAAAAGAAAGGAGATGGACTTTCTCCTCCATGATGTACGCTTTTAAGCTTTCGATTTCGTCCAGATTGTCAATCTCGAATCGGGCATGAAAGCGGTGACGAACCAAATGCTTGCTGTGGTGGGTTTGATCGATCAAATCGACCAACTTGCGTACATTCTCAGGCTCACGGATAGGCCTGTACTTGTAGTCAACGGATTTGAAGATAGACAAGGAGTGATACATCGTCGTAATGCCGTGAGCGATCAATTCCTTCTCCGTTTCGCGCAGGCTCAGGCGGAAATCAATTAAAGAAGTTGGTCTTGGAGCTGTCATATGCTCGATATAATCGGAGTGGATGTCAATCAATCCTGGGGCAATGTATCCGCCGCAAGCATCAATAATTTCGGTATTCGCATCAGGAGTAAACTCATCTCTGCGCACGATCTTAGCAATTCGGTCTTCGAAGACGAAGAGGTCATAACCTTCTAATAGCGCCTCTTCGGTAATAATAATTCCGTTCGTTATCAGATACATGGGATAAGCTCCTCCTATTTATTCGCTACAGCGCTACAGCATGGAGTGCACTAACTGCTGCGTATACGCGTGCTGGGGATCTTCGAGAATTTGGTCTGTTAAGCCTTGCTCAACCACCTGTCCATCGAGCATTACCATCGTTCGGTCAGCCAGCATACGGATGACGCCAAGATCGTGGGACACGAGCAGGATGCTGATATTCAGTTCCCTTTGCAGATGCTTGATCAAATCCAGCACATTGGCTTGCACAGATAAGTCCAGCCCGGTGGTTACTTCGTCGAGCAGCAGAATCGGCGGATTGTTGGACATCGCTTTGGCAATCTGCACGCGCTGCTGCATACCGCCAGAGAAGTTTTTTGGCGCTTCCTTCATGCGATACACCGGAATATGAACCCGCTCGAGCAGCTCGCTGCCCCGCGATTCCATAGCCGCTACGTTCCGGCTTCCGGCGGCAATCATCTTCTCCGCAATATTCCCGATGGAGGAAAAATCCATCCGCAGCCCCATCACCGGATTCTGATACACCTTGCCCATCAGATGGTTGCGAATAAATCGCTTCTGTTGGGACGATTCTTGAAACAGGTTGCTGCTGCCTTCCTTATAGGGAGTAAGGTACGCCTCCCCCTCGGTTACTTCCTGATCGAAATAGAGACATCTCATCAGCGTCGACTTGCCGCTTCCGCTTTCCCCTACGATGCCTAGGACTTCACCGGGGTATAGGTCAAATGAGATATCTTGGCAAGAATAAACCGTCGCGCAAACCGGGCAGTAATTTTTATCGAGTTGGCGGTGCTTGCCGCTGCAATGGCTGCAGCCTGCGCCAAATTGTTTGTTTAAATTGTTCACTCGCAGGATTGGGGCTGAAAATTCACCCATTTTTCTTCACCTCTTATAAGAAGACTGCTGATTCATTTGACTTAGACAGTAGCTTGTATCGTTGCACTGATAGTAGCTGGCAGCTTGCTCCGTATCGTATAGCTCATCCATAAACACATGCTGGGCGCCGCATTGTCTGCAGCTTTTACCAAGAAAGGACTCCGGTTCAAAGGGAACATCCTCGAAGGCCAAAGAGACAACTTTTGTATACGGAGGAACAGCGTATATTTTCTTCTCCCGGCCCGCGCCAAGTAAAATGAGTGCTTCTGAGCTGTTTAGCTTCGGATTATCGAACTTGGGGATTGGACTTGGCGCCATCACGTAACGATCATGCACCATAACAGGATGATCAGCCCCGGTAGAGACGCTTCGGTACTTCATAATCTGCTCGAACAACATCAGCCATGCCCCGCTGTATTCCTTCTCCCCATGAAGACGCTTGGTCTCCAGTTCACTGGATTCATACATTCGCAGCGGCTCTGGCATCGGAACTTGCAGGACCAGTATTTGACCCGCATGCAAAGGAATTTCCGGCACACGATGCCGGGATTGAATTAGCGTAGCTTTGTCCGTCTCGTCTACCGTGACTACACCGGTCGTTTTGTTAATCAGCTTCTTCATACTGACTGCGTTGACTGACTCATCCGAGCCTTGGTCAATCACTTTGAGCACATCCGACTTCCCGATTAAGGAAAGCGTAAGCTGCAGCCCCCCCGTTCCCCAGCCACGCCCGATGGGCATCTCTCTGGAGGCGAATGGAACTTGATAGCCCGGAATCGCAATCGCTTTGAGCGTTGCCCGCCGGATCTCCCTTTTGGACCCTTCATCAAGAAAAGCGAAGTTGTATTGAATTTGCATAGACTCTACTCCTCTTCCGATTCCACGGACTGGTTCTGCCTTGTTTTGCGCACATCGTTCAGCTTGGATTGGAAGGTAACATAGTGCGGCATTTTCAAGTGTGAAATAAATCCTGTGGATTCCACCGAATCAATATGATAAAGCACGAATTCCTCGTTCTGCGTTGGCACGCTCTTATTGCCGCCTTCCAGACTTTTGTCCAAAATGCTCATGGCAATGGCTTTCGTTTCATTCTGTCCGAAGCAAAGTCCGTAGCCGAAGTCCAGCTTAAGCTCCTTTGCGCCATTCTCCTTCTTAATCGTTGCCGGAACGAGCATTTCTACTTCCGACACTTTAATCTCGCCTATATAGTAAGCTTCATCATCCTCTTCATTGGGATGCAGCGGACTTTCCACATAAATCGGGAGTTGACCAACCCGCAGTTCACCAACCGTCGGATGAATCATGCCGTAACCGCGAATAACCGCGTAGGCCAAGGATGTGACGGCACCTGTCTGGCCTCTTGTCAAAATTTGCAGCTTCTCGCTCCGGCTCGCCGGAAAGGTCAGGCTGGTTCGGGTAACATCGTCCGGTTCCGTATTGTCGAGTGGGCAGTCCGTAATCAGCCCTTCTTTTCTAAGATAATCCAGCACCTTGGGCAGGCGGTCTTCAACGGCTTCAGCTGCTTGAGTATCCTCCGCGCCTATATATACCTGCAACCAACTGCTTACGCGATCTTCTGTTTCTTCCAGGAGGTCGAAGTCCAGCATGCGATGCGAGTAATCTGTCGATGCACCTAAGATTTGCCCGCCGGGAATATCCTTGAAGGAGGCGGAAATTCGCCTTTCTACACGCATTTCCTCTGGGTTTACCAGCTTGGAATAATGCTTTCGGGGCAGTGTTGACCGATAAGCACGCAGCAGGAACACAGCTTCTTCGGGACTGCCTTCCGCTTGCTTGATGGCCAAAGCTGCGAGCTGTTCGCTGTAAAAACTGCTCTCTGACATCACCTGATCGATTAAGCCTCTCATCCCCGCTTCGATCGTATCCACATCAAGGAACTTGCCGTTCTTCAATCTTTCGAATTGAATGCGTTGCAGCGATTCTTCAATCGCTTGTGTGCCGCCTTTGACTGCTACATATCCCATTTCACTTATCCTCCTCCGCCTGAACCTGAGTCGTTCTAGGCAAAGCAAGCAAACGATGGCTCGCATCCACCAAGATGCAATCCAGGCCCAGCGGGTATTCCGCATTCCGCTCTGCACGAGCATCCATCCAATTCCCGCCCAGCAGCATCTCGGCGCTTGAAAAGGATTGAATGCCCGGTCCTGACAATCGCAGCTTCGTTCCTCCGTATAGACTTTCTGTCTCGATAACTAGCGTAGCCGAAAAGTGCGGATCTCTCAGATCGCCGATTTTGGCTGCTTGAAGCGCTTGGAGCAGATCGTCCGGCTGTGCGTCGCGCAAAACAAAAATATAATCTGCCTCACCGACCTCAGCCTCTCTCGCATAGCTCATCTGTTTGAACCATTGCGTCACTTGCGTTTCCCGCTCCGAGAACACTTTGAAGGAGACTTCCGTATCCAGCAGCATCTCGGCCATGATCCATGTAGCTGGCAAGCAGCCATTGCCTGTTTCCAGCTTCCCTGCTTCTTCGGTGAGATCCGACACTATGCCGGGCCTTGACAGGGAGTCAACCAACTTTCTATAAGCTCTTTGTACATCGTGAACCAGATCTAGTTTCATGGTGAGTATCTCCTTTCAATCCGTGTCCATCGTTTCAAAATCAACTTTGGTCTGCAGCACCTTCGCCTGGAAGGCCGCACGTCCGACGGTGATCAAATCGCTTTCTGCTTGCAGAATGCTGGACCATTCCTTCGTTTCTTTCAGGCCAGCCGCATATGCGGCATCGATGACAGCCAGGGCATAGGCTTTTTCCGGATCATCGCCTTTGATAAGACCGACACCGATTGCGCCTTCAATCTGTACTTTGCATTCGGTCACCAGCACTTCTCCCAAGTAAAATAAGCTTTTTTGCGCAGTTTCTCTTACCTTGACCATGACAAGTCCATGATTCGGCTCTTCAATCACAACGATGTTGTAACGGTTCATGATGTCTCGGGATAACGAAATTGCGACTTCGGGAGATCCGTTAATCAAAATCTCTGTTCTTTGCTTTCGTTTCATGCTTGGACCTCCTTGATCTTAGAAGCCTTTCATCACTTCGAAATTCACTTTATCTTGTTGCCAGGCTAGCGGCTGTTAAGATTAAGTAAATTCAAATTTCATAGGAGAAACAGTCTCCACGGTACAAAATTTTGCTGCATTCCAACGTCGTCCCTGACTCCGTATCTATGCACCCGGATTCGAGCACCAGCAAAGGAATAAGGCTGGAGCATGCCAGCAAATTCCTCTCATATTTAGAGGGGAACGTCACACGAAGAATCGTTTGTTTGGATTGAAATTGGTGATAGCCCTTGCTTTGGTAATATTGGAACATGGAAGTTATTTGTTGTCCTTCTTTGCAAATGTGAGGAAACATAGATTCCAGGACGTAGGAAGTATGCAAGGCAATAGACTGCCCATTTACGATCCTCAGACGCCCCACTCTATACACGTTGTCGTCTTCATCAGCTTGAAGGGATTCATAGATTTTATTGTTAAACTCAATAGGCTCGCAAAAAATATTCTTAGATTGATAGTTGTAGCCCAAATCATTCATTTTCTGGCTAAAGCTGATACTGCCGGAAAGATC
Organism: Paenibacillus alba; assembly: GCF_013204855.1. GTDB lineage: Bacteria > Bacillota > Bacilli > Paenibacillales > NBRC-103111 > Paenibacillus_E > Paenibacillus_E alba. The sequence goes on from NZ_JABMKZ010000015.1 coordinate 32,564, forward strand.
GAGCGGAATGCGAAGATTTCTGTCCTGCACGAAGCTGCCTTTGCCTTGCTTAGAGTAAATATAGCCCAGCTCCTGCAACCGTTCGTAGGCTTTGCGCGCTGTGATTCTTGGGACTTTGAAGCGGTCCGCAAGCTCATTTTCCGAAGGCAATTTATCATCAGACTCAAATTTGCCGGATTGGATTGCCGTAATGAGGTAATCCATAATATCCATCTCTTCAGACATCCCCGCTACCTCCCCAAATTAGCCGTATTTTTTGATAAAGCTGTTGACATCGTTCAATTCATGAAATCGTTCCTCTAACCAATCACGCGGCCAATCCCACCAAGCAATCTCCAGCAAACGGTCACTGATCTCCTTGGTAAATCGGGATTTGATCGGCTTTGCTGTCACCCCAACCACGATCGTGTACGGCTCAACATCCTTGGTCACGACAGCGCCTGAGCCAACAACGGCTCCGGTTCCGATATGAACGCCTTTCATAACAATAGCCCCGTGCCCAATCCATACATCATGGCCGATGGTCACACGGTTGCCTCTGCGCCAATCGAAAATCTCATCATCATCCGTCCCCGCAAAACCATAAGCAGCACGCCGATACGTCATATGGTGCTGTGTCACCCGATCCATGGGATGGTCGACTGGATTAATACAAACATGCGAAGCAATAGAGGTGAATTTGCCCACCTCTGCATAGTTGATCGTGACATCATCCATCGTATAGGAATAATCCCCGATGCGAGCTTCAATCATCTTGTTGCGCGGACCGATGGAGGTCCAATCTCCTGCAAAGCTGTTCAAGATATGGCTGCTTTCATGAAAGCGGGGCTCAACCGACAGCGGCGAATGGGCATCGACTTGATGAATTGGCTTCATAGGTAAACGACTCCTTTGGCGGATAATGAAATGTATGTTTCACAATTTCGATGTCGATGGTTTGCGTGCCCGAAGAAGCTGCACCGTGTCTATACCGGGACTTTTGCTGCCCAGCTCTACTTCTTTTTCTCCATAAAAGCCGTGAAAATCAGAACCGCCCGTCATCACCAAGTCGTATTCCTCGGCACAACCGCGTGCTCTCTCTTCATCTTCCGGTCCATGCAGCGGATGCCATACTTCAATGCCTTGAAGGCCTGCATCTACAAGCGCAGGCACCGCTTCGAAGCTCCGATACTGTCCAGGATGCGCCAGTACGGGGACTCCGCCAGCTGCTAAAATAGCCCGAATCGCATCTCCTGCATCGACATACTTGGTTGGGATGTAGGCGATACCCGGCTGCTCCCCGTTCAGACCGCGTGAGAACAACTTTTTATATAACTCGCCGTAGATTGAGGCCGTATAGCCCTGATCAATCAACGCATGCATGATGTGCTGTTTGTAAACCCCCGTACCGCCTTCTGCATAATGAAGCACTTGCTCCCATGTGATGGCATAACCAGCTTCAATTAGTCGATCGACAGCTGTCCGGCAGCCTTCATGACGCATTTCTAATAGCGGGCTGCAAAGCGTGTCCAACGCAGCATGTCCAGGCTCTACAAAATAACCAAGAATATGAATTCGGCGATTCCTTATAAAATCATAGGCTGAAATTTCAATGCCTGGAATGATTTCCACTCCTCGTTTCAGCCCTTTGTCGACCATTGAAGCGAGCTCTTGAGTCGTATCATGATTGGTAATAGCCAGATGAGAGACCTCACTTTGAATAGCTAAGTCCAGGATTTCATCAAATGTAAAAGAACCGTCAGACAATCTCGTATGGCAATGCAATTCTGCTTTCATAACAACCTCCGCAAAATGGGTATAAGATAGGCTGGAATTCAAAGGTAAGCCTTTGAATTTCGGATGAGCTTCATGTCTATGGACCTAGTCTAACTTGATGCCAAGTTACAAAGGTTAATGCCATGTAATGCGCACATTAATTTAGTGTAAAATTCATCATTTGGAGTGGGAAGGCGGCCTTCCCGCTGCTACAATCTTCCAGCTAACTTCTACGAAAGCTGATCTACGCAAAAAACCACCTCCTTCCCCACTTGATCAGTGGTTTTGGAGGTGGTAATACCTTAAGCCCCTCTGTTCCGCTTGCTGTTTCGGCATATTCCTGCGATTATGCATCTTTTTGGTGCTGATCTTAACCAAAATGGCTAATTCCTGCAATTATGCATGCTTTTGAAGCATATTCTCGATTCCAAGCTGAAAAAGCGGTAAAAACCTGCACAATGGCAGGCTTTCCCACTTTACACACCCTTTTGGTTGAAAATGCCTACACAATCGCAGGTTTTCACAATTGGCAGTCACTGTGAGCCCACACCTTGCTCGATAGAAACCCTTGTGTGCTGCGCAGTCATCCTATTGCCGCTTATTCTGAATTGCAGCACTAATCTTTATACATGTTAGCAATTTGTTCCCCTCTGTCCCTGATCGTATCCGCCACGAATGCCGGTTCCAACACGCGGACATCCGGCCCAAAGCTAAGAATCATATCATACATCCAGCGGTTATCGGCGTTGCTGGTTCTGACTAGCAGAGAGCCATCCGCTTGAACCTCCACCTTATCCAGACCAAAGGCCTCTTCCACCCTCACTCTTAGCTTAGGTCGGAAATGGAGGACAAGAGGAATAACAGGACCCGTCTCCTGATTTCCCCATCGTGCGTCAAGCTCTTCCATGCGAACGCCTCGATTGTGGAAATGCTCCAAATGAATTCGCAAATCGCTCATCCTGGAAAGACGAAATGTCCGATAGTCACTGCGCAGCCGGCAATACGCATATAAGTACCACGTATAACCTTTCCATGCGATCCCGAGAGGTTCAGCTTCACGCTTTCCTCCGTCACCTTCCGTATTGGTATAAACAAATGAAACGACGGTTCGCCGCTTAGCTGCTTGTCGCAGCGTAGCCAGCATCGACTTATCCTTGATCCCGCTCCCATGCCACAGGTTCGTATCAAAAATAAGCGTTTCCCCCGTCTCTTCCAATTGTTTCTGCTCTGATCTCGCCACTAAGGCTTTGATTTTAATCAATAAGTTGTTCATTTCCTGATCATCCAGTGAAGCTTGTACGCCTTTAAGAGCCACCAGAATCGACTGCAGATCTTCGAAAGTGACGATTTGCCGATCAATTCGGAACTGCTCCATGATCTCATAGCCTCCGTCCATTCCCGTATAAGAAACAATAGGAATGCCTGAGGTATTAATCGTCTCCACATCACGATAAATCGTCCGCAGAGATACCTCGAATTTATCTGCAAGCGTCTGAGCATTGACTCGGCGCTGACTCAATAAAACCATCGTAATCCCCAGCAACCGCTGTATTTTCAAGATATCCCCTCTTTCCTCAATCCTAATTTTACCTTTCTTTGAATAAGAAATCTAATCTTATTCCGCCTGGTCGCGGCGGGCCGATCGGAAAACAGAATAGATCATCAACGCTGGCAACTGCTTCAACGATAGATACTGTGCATCATTTTGATAGAAAAATGGACATTGATGGGCGATATGCTATTTATTATAATTGCTCTACAACAAGCACTAGAGATAATCGTTTATTGGACAACTAGCGATTCAGCTCCAAGACCTCATCGTGATCGTGAGGTTTTTCACATGTATTGTCCTCTTGCTAGTAACAAATAATAACAATCATTACCGACATTTTGGGAAAAGTGTCTAGAAAACAATTTGATCCGAAAGAGGTGAGCACCGTGGAGTTGACAGCAACCAAGCAACAGAATATAGGCAAAATCGGATCCATTCAAAACTTACCGGTGAATTTATTCGCCGCTGTTATGGGAATTTCAGGCCTTTCCTCATCATGGAGACTTTCCCATGAACTCTTCCATACGTCGGCTGTATTAACTGACATCACAAGTGCCATAGCCATTCTCGTATTCATACTACTATTCATAGGGTTCATGGTGAAAGGAATTCGTTTTCCTCAGAAGGTAGCAGCCGAGTTCACACATCCGATTGTCGGAAATTTTTTCGGTACCATTCCGATTGCGATTTTGCTGTTATCATCTATTTTGAGTCCATATCAGAAAGTGCTTAGTGAAGCTGTCTGGATCATAGGTATGATTCTCACATTAGCGTTAAGTTATATTATCATATCCCGCTTGCTTAAAGGGAAAATAGATCCCACCCACGCGGTTCCTGCTTGGTTAATTCCTTGCGTAGGTGTACTGGATATTGCCGTAACCGGAGGAACAATGCCCTTTGCATGGGCGCATGAAGTCAATTTATTGAGTCTTGCAATTGGTGGTTTTGCCGCACTTATATTTTTGCCGCTGATTATCAATCGATTAATCCATCATGAGACGCTAGGCATCGGCTTGACGCCTTCGATGATTATTTTGATCGCACCTTTTGAAGTAGGCTTCTTGGGCTATAGCAATTTCTTGCAGCGGATCGATAACTTTGCAGCCATATTATTTTATTTCGGCCTTTTCCTTTTTATCGTGCTTGCTTTTAAAGTATTTAAAAAAACCATTTATTTTGGAGCATCCTGGTGGGCTGTTAGCTTCCCTATGGCGGCACTTAGCAATGCCGCATTAAAATATGCGATACATGTGAATACTTGGCCTTTAAAAGTTATTGCAGCGTTGATCCTTTTGATTTTAACGATTGTCATCATCGTTTTATTGGTTCGAACGCTCATTAATTTGTTCAACGGAAAGCTGCTACAAGGATGAAACGACATCTTTTGTAGGCGATATAACTTCATTTTACTCAGGCTGTAGAGAAAGGGCTGTCTCGCAAGTCGATAATGACTGCGAGGCAGCCCCTTCTGCTTTAGAGGCTCTCAAACTGGTACCGCCTAACCCTAACGCAACCGCATCTGCAATTGCAACTGCCTAGTCAACTCCCCCCCAACCTTGTTGCCCAATTCCACTGGAATAACTCCAATGTTTCTCGAATTTGGGAAGTGGAATTGCTACTTTGACTGGAATTTATCCAGTGAAAGGCAAAATCCGCCCCCTAGAGACCACAAAAAACCCAATTCCACTGGATAAACTCCAGTGTTTCTCGGATTTGGGAAGTGAAATCTCTACTTTAACTGGAACTTATCCAGTGGAATACCATCCTGGACGTGACCATCAGCTTTCCTCAAATAATTCCAAAGTTGATCTAACAAAGTGCTTTTCTCCCCTCGAACGAAGGCATGCAGGAAAAGCCCCCCTCATATATTTTAAAAACGAGCAACGGGGTGAGCAATATGAGCAAAAAGCCAATTCCTCAGAAACCTAACATTCTTGTTATACTCGTCGATGAGGAACGATATCCGCCTCCATATGAAAGCCATGACACCGAAGTATGGCGCAAAAACAACTTTGTTGCACACGAGCGTTTAAGATCCAAGGGTCTTGAATTTCATCGTCACTACATCGGCAGCGCTGCTTGCTGTCCCAGCCGAGCGACCCTATTTACGGGGCAATATCCGTCCCTGCATGGCGTCAGCCAGACGAATGGCATCGCCAAAGATGCCTTCGACTCGGATATGTTTTGGTTAAACAAAAACACCGTGCCCACGATGGGCGATTATTTTCAGGAAGCAGGCTATCGTACCTTCTATAAAGGGAAATGGCATATTTCGCATGAGGACATCGTCACGCCAGGCACACACCAAAGCTTAACAAGTTATAACCCTGCAAACGGCGTCCCTGATGCGAGGAAATCAGATCTATATATTCAGGCTAATCCTTTGGGCGATTACGGGTTTTCGGATTGGGTCGGACCTGAGCCGCACGGGAAAAATCCTAGAAATTCCGCTTCTTCCGCTTCCAGCGGTGTAAGCGGCCGGGATGTCGTGTATGCAGAAGAAGTGGTTGAACTTATCGAGTCTCTTGATCATAGAAAACAGACCCACGGGGATGAGCAGCCCTGGCTTATCGTTTCATCCTTTTTGAACCCCCACGATATTGTGCTATATGGCGCTTTGACAGCCCACAATCCCCTGTTCAATTTCGCCGTAGAACCTATGCCGCAGGTAAGTCCCCCGCCTACCCAGTCTGAGGACCTGAGTTCAAAACCGCGCTGCCAAGCAAGCTATCGAGATACCTACCCGCGAGCGCTGCAGCCCATTTGGAATCACCCTCACTATCGTCAGTTATACTACCAGCTGCAAAAAAATGCCGATGAGCAGGCGAACAAGGTTCTGGACAGCTTGATGAATTCTTCCTTTTATGAGCAAACGATTGTCATCTTCACCTCAGATCATGGCGATTTGCTTGGTTCTCATGGAGATCTGCATCAAAAATGGTATTGTGCTTACGAAGAGATGCTGCATGTGCCGCTTATCATCCATAACCCCCACTTATTCACACAACATGAAAACATCGATAAATTGACGAGCCATGTTGATCTGCTGCCAACACTGTTGGGACTCGCTCATGCCGATGCGGGAGAGATCCAAAATCGCTTAAAACAACGGTTCAGTGAAGTCCGTCCTTTGGTCGGACGGGATCTTTCCGCATCTATTCTAGGTTTCCCTGATGCGTTTGAGCCTATGGATGAGCCGATCTACTTTATGACGGATGACGATGTGACGCGGGGCCAACATCAGGTTAATCCTTTAGGTATTCCTTATTCATCTGTTATCCAGCCGAATCACATCGAAACTATTCTTGTCTATTTAACTAGGCATCAGAATAAAGAGTTGTGGAAATACACGCGTTATTTTGACAACCCTCAATTCTGGAGCCAGCCGGGGAAGCGTGATGTGATACTTGAAACTGTTGAAGGAACAGACCCGGCTCACTGCAGCATGACAGTGAAAGCCGAGCCTGTTCCCGAGGAATATGAGCTTTACAATGTAACGAACGATCCGCTTGAAGTGAGAAACCTTGCCTATCCAGCTTTTGCAACGGAAGAATCGCGTTCCATCCAACAGTACATGGCAATGCTTCTGAACGAACAGCGGAAACGCAAGCGTTTGGTGCCTACTGGGGTCTAATTAACAATCACATAATCAAGATTGACACTTCCGCTATCACCTGAATCAAATTGATAAGCGATCGTGTTGGTGCCGGCATTGAGCAGCAATACTTCCGTCTTATTGCCCCATGTCTCCCAATTGCCTATATTCGGGAGACTGGTCTGCTTTATTTTAATCCCATTCACATAAATACTAAGCGTTCTTGCCGTTGGGTTGCTATTGGCAAATCGCAAGGTAACCTCATGATTGCCGGATTCATTCGCGTTGACAGTGAACGTGGTTCCCGCTCCTGCGGCACCGTAACCAGCAACAAATCCACTTCCGGAATATCCGGTATGATTGCTCTTCACAACAGCTCCTCCGGAAAGAACTGCGTTCTCTGCTTCATATTTCGTATTCGTTCCCGGTTGTACTGTTGGCCCTGTCTGCAAAGCCGTACTTACGACATTCGTTGTCGTATCCGTTGTACGGAAATAATAAGAATGCGTTCCAGCCGGCAGCTTTGTAGTGAACGTATAGGTCTTTCCATCCGTGTAAGTTGTATCGTTTACATTCAACTCCTGCATATCTTTAATCACACCGTCGATAATAAGCTGCATCCTGAAAGGCTTCTGATTCTCTGCATCAGCATATGTTGCTTGATAGGTAAACAAGGTGGCCTCATCGCCTGCGGCTGCATTCAAGCTAGCTGCGGTAATCGTAGGCGCTGTGCCGCTGACTTGATTGGAGGCATAGATTTCATCGATCAGCAATTCGCCGTAAACGCCGGTTGTCTGCTTGAGAAACAGCTCCAGATGAACCGCTTTTTTATCTAAGTTCGGATTTTTATCCAAATCATAAGGGATTGTTGTCCAGGTGTTCGGAACGGTTATCCAACCAGGACTGAGACCGGTTATATTGACTTGACTGTTCGGGTAGCCAGGGTTTTTCATCACAAAGTTGATATATTTATAGCCGGATAAGTCTACTGTATCTTTCCACGGTTCAAACTTGGCTTGCGATGTAGCTGATGCTGGCGTATGTGCAAATCGCCCAACCGTTCGCCCATCTACTACGATTTCCTTATATTCGGCTGTGCCTCCATTCTGATTGTACCAGTTGACCCAGTCCTGTTTGGATTTCCCCCAGGTTCCATTGCCGCCAAAGTCGTCATACAGGAGCGGATGCGCAGGATCCGGCAGTGGAGCAGCAACGGTGAAATGAGCAGCGCTGTAAGTGAAGTTTCCGAGTGCATCGGTGCCTCTTACATAAATTCGCTTATTGGTATAGGGGGCATCGCCACCTGCGTGATAAATATCCGAATAAATCCCATTCGTGACGGTCATAGGTGCATAGACACTGCCAGCTACATTGGATTCCACCGCGCTCAAAGCCGCAGATGGCTGGGTAAAAATAGTCACATCCCCCGTCACGAAATCTCCGGTTTGCGGGGAAGTAATCGGCAGCTTGATCGGCTCTGTCCCCCCAATTGAAGCTCCATGCGTATCCGAAAGGGCCATAATCGAATAAAATAGTCCAGCTACAATGCTAATGCTGAATTCATTATATCGCCATTGGCTTACATCGTCTGCGTATAGACCTCTGTCCATATACCACGGACTTACACTAGCTGGATTCTTCGTATCCTTCATGTTAGGCCCTGATGCCATCGCTCCCGGGATCACGACCCCTTTATTGTTCAGATCGTAGGATTCCTCATCTAGATGCGTATGCAGGAAATCCACGTAATCCGTTCCGATACCCGAAACCCAGCTCATGTTCCACGGATTATTGCCGAATATCCAGTACAGTCCCTTCAAAGCAGCGCGCATGACGGCCGGATCAGGGAAAAGCTCATTGTACCTGATCGCATCGCCAATATAAGATGCCAACGGTTCATTGACGCCGAAATTGCTGAATTCGTTCAGCACCCCATAGGGTGTATCGTCCATCGAAGATACGAAATATGCCATTTGTTTCTTAAGCAGACTCTGGATTTGCACCTGTGTTGCCGCATCGGCAACTGGATAAAACTCCGCCAAAGTCATCGGGCGCAAATCCCAGTAGTTTGTCGATTTGATATCGTTCTCGGTGAGAGGTGCAATTCGCGATTGCGCGCTATTTTTGTAGGCAGCATCATTCGTCAGCAAGTATAATTCTACTTCCGCCCATAACAACGTATTCGGAATACCGCCAATCGTTTCATAAGATCCCTGTGATTCATACTGATTGGCTACGGTATAATTGTAGAAAGTAACGGCAGCAGTGGCGCATGCAGTGGCAAATGACTGCATTTCCGCTATTTTGGCTGCAGCAATTTTGCCGCCTGCCAAAGCTAGGTTGATGGCACGCGCTGTTGCTGCCAGAGAGCCGGCTGCTTTCCCAGAACCCCCTACCTGGAGAATGGGTACAAAATAGGGATCATCTTGCGTACCGACGATATTATCCGTCACTTTCTCAGGATGCACAAAGCCTGCCGTGTGCTTAATACTATACATAGCTCCGCCGAATTGATTAGCAAATTTGATTAAATTCTCGCTACCATATTTGGCCTCGTCAATCAAATCAGGAATGCCATTGGCATCATTATCATAGTTAACCAAAGCTGAATTCGCATGTCGGGCATAGGACAACGCGATTTCACCTTGTACCCATTGGTTTCCACCGTACTTGCCATAGTCGCCAGCATCAAACCAGCCTCCTGACAGGTCATAATGGACACCTGTATTATAATTGTAGGCATCATCCAGGAATGAATCCGGATGGAATATCTTCGTGGATGGCGCTATATCACTGTAGCCAGCCGGATAAGCTTTGGTTGTATCGTTCGTACGCTGCAGCCTGTAGAAGGCCGTCATTTCATCCTTATAAGCGTTCCACATGTTTGCCTGAATTGGAAAAGCATAAGAGGAAACGCCATTCGTTCTGATCGTAAAATTCGTCCCCGTCTGAGCCAACGATGAAAAATCAATGGCATATACCCGTTTCCCCCACGTCTTTCCCTCATCCTTCATGATTCCGGAAGCAACTACGTTGGCACCGTTCAAGACCTGATAGGTGGTATCACTCAAGGAATCCGTAGCAGTAACCGTTGCATATTTGTAATCCCCTGAGCTGTATCCCCCTTGAGAAACATTGATACTGTCGATCAAGCTCCCAACATAGAGAGTTGCACGCACCCGGTCAACAGAGATGCGGGTTCCTGTCGAGCTTGCTTGCTTCTGTCCGGTGACTCTAACCTTTGCGGTATGAATCCCTTTAGACAGCTGCGGACTCGTATAAAGCAGTACATTGTCTTGTCTGGTCGAAGCATACGTGTCAACATTCAGCTCCGTTCCCCCGTCAATGGAGATCGCTGCAATGCCGCCAGATGGGTCTTTCGCACCGTAAACATTCACCAATGTTCCGATAAAAGGAAACGAGGCCGTATCGTTCGCATTGGAGGAATAATGGTTATCCAACTGATAGCTTCCCGCTGGAGCAGTATCGTATATCCAACCGTTTCCTACATATTGAAATTGGTTGTAAACGCTTCCAATTACATTATCATTTACATCGACGGTTTGCGTTACACTGCCGACTGCTATACTTTGACTAGTCGTTGTCACCTGATCTGATGTACCTTCACCTGTACGGAAATAATACGTATGATTGCCGGCTGCCAGCTTCGTCGAGAAGGAATAGGCTTTACCATCCGTATAGGTAAGATCCCCGCGATCTACTTCGTCCATCTCATAGATGTCCCTATCATCTACAATGACTTGCATCGCTAACGGCTTCTCATTATCCACATCGATATACGTTGCTTTAAAGGTAAACCGCGTATTCTCATCTCCGGAGCTTGTGTTCACACTGGTCCCCGTGATCGTTGGTGCTGTGCCACTTTGAACGGAAGTAGCTCTGATATTGTCGACTAACATTTCTCCATATTGTCCACTCGTTTGGTTCAGCCATATCGCGATATGAACACTTTTTTTGTTAAGTTTCGGGAATTTATTCATGTCAAAACTAAAAGTGGTCCAATCCGTCGGAACCGCTATGAACCCACTGGATAAATCGTAGGTCTTTCCTGTATCATCGGAAATTTCGAATCGTATTCGGCTGTTGGCATAGCCCGGATTTTTCATTTCCAGAGTGACATAGCGATAGCCGACAAAATTACCGTTGTCATGCTGGGGTTCAAACTTGGCCCATGACGAGCTCGAAGCTGGCGTCTGCGTGAATTTCCCGACAGTCCGACTGTCTATCGTCGTCTTCGCAAAGGTGCCCGCACCTCCGCTCTGGTTATACCAATTGGCCCAAACAGACTTGAAGCTGCCGCCTCCAGCAAAATCATCATAGTTCAATGGATTCGACGGTCCAGGAAGTGCGGGTACGGCAGCAAAGGCGGCCATAGGCGACATGCAAACCAGCAGAAGAACTAAATACAAACTAAGGATACGTTTATATAAATTCACGAATTTAAGCATTTTTGACATTATTAATCCCTCCTTATTTGTTTCACCACTACATTAACTTTCATTTCCATTCGTCTGGGACGTGTCCCTCATTTTTTGTCTATATTCGTTCGGCGTAATTCCCTGTATTTTTTTGAACACTCTGCCAAAATAGCTCATACTGGCAAAGCCCGTATCCTTGGATATTTCCGTAATTGTCTTATTCGAAGAGGCTAACAGTTCCATTGATTTCTCGATCCTGACTTCTATGATGTAGTCGTTAATGGTCTTGGATGTGTATTTCTTGATCAACCTGCCCAAATAAACGGAAGACATATTCAAAATATCAGCGATACTATCAATAGTTAAATCATCTTTCATATACTGCAATTCAATGATCCCGCGTATTCTCCGCAGCAGTTCATCATATCTGGTGTTTTTTCGCTCACCCAGCTTCTCTTCAATGCGTTGGAACGACTCCAGAAATTGATTCTGAATATCCGAAAGCCGCTCTAACTCAGATAACTGTGCAAACACTTCACCGAAATTGATAGAGAATCCGTATCCAGACGCTTTTTCGAGCGTATCTACGACCATATTAATGGCAAAAAATAAGCGGAATACCGTCAGTTGAAGATCTTTGTACGCATACCCGTCCGTCGACTCCAGTATTATAGAACAAAGCTTCTTCACCTCTTCCATCCGGCCTGACATCAAAGCATCCGTCAACTGTTCCTCCTGTTGGATCGGGTAGCGGAACGTTCGACAGTTTCTTTCAGCCGTGGACTCAGCATGAATAAGCGAGCCCCACCCGTAAAAGACACGAAACTGAGAAGCCTCAAGAGCATCCGCATAACATTGACGGCAATCCCAAATATCTAATCCAGGTCGACTCACAGCAGCCGTAACCGACATTTTAAGATGCTTATTGATCGCCTGTTGAATGTCCGGAATTAGATTGTCGAGATCTACGCCTCTACTTTCATTCATCATGAAGACCACGTGATCATCTCCGAGATCTACCGCTTCGCAAGACATATGACTGGATAGAATCTCCGAAGCAATATTCATAACTCCAAATCGGAACAAGCCTCTGTCCTTGAAGCTATACTGCATAGAAAATTCCTTGAAGTGATCGATCTTCAAAAGCAGTATCACAATGGGACGAGGGGTATCCAAACTAATCTCGAAATGTTCCAATTGCTTGATCACAATTGGCTTAGACACTTGACCATCCGATAACATCCATTGTCGCAAGAAATCCTGCTTCAGTTTGTATGAATTTTCTCTTAAGGCTTGATCTTGTATCCCTACCTTCTTCAACATAGCAGCCATGGGGCGGTTCAATCTCTTGGAAGATAAATAAGACAACGCAAAACCCACAATGATCAGCAACAGGCAAATTCCCAGCGTTCTTGTTCTCATCGTATTGACATCTTTAACGACAACCTCATAAGGCGTATACCGGACGAATTTCCAATCAAGTGAATCCGATGAGGCGAACGTGATTAAAGACTTGACGCCATCCACTTTCCCGATGAAATGTCCCGACTTTTCCTTGGAATGCAAAATATCCTGTACAAATTCCTGATCCGATAATGCACTAAGCATACTGTCCTTATAGATGCTGCTGAACATAACTCCCTGTGAATCCATCATGATGATGCTGCCATTGCGGTTCTTGTCCATGCCTTCAATGACCTTCTTCATCCAGGAATCAGAGACATTCAAGACGATAGCGCTTCCTTCTTCCGAGCTCGTTGCTTCATAATAAATAAAGGTATACACATTGTATTCGATTCCGACGAAGTTAGATTGTCTTTTGATCGTGCGTGTAATCGGTTTCAAATTCATCTCGGGTTTAAAGCCCTTGATAATATCCACAATTTCCTGATCATCGACATTGGATTTTTTTTGCAAGCCGTAGTTGCTGATATAATAAACATCCAGCTTGCCATTGTACAGATAGACCGAATGAAGGAACGGCATCGAGGCAATCAGATTGAGCCGATCCGTGATGTTTTTCATGTCGACAGGATCGGTGGCTGCTGGATAAAAAATTTTGGACATATCCTTATCGAGCAGAATTTGGGCTATGGCCATTTTGGCGTTCTCCAGCACCGAATCCGCCGCCGAGCTGATCTGCGACAACGACTCCTCGGAAAAAGCATATATTTTTCTTTGCTCGATCTTCACAAACTGGAGATACAAAATAAAAGACACAGCCAGCACAACGACTGCCATTAAAGTTGATAAATAAACGAACAGGCTGGAGAAGTAACGACTTTCCAGCATGCGAGACGGAACTTTCATTACTTCTCCTCCTGTCAACAACCTGTTTATTTTTTGCCTGAAGCCTTCCAGCTGTCATACTGCTTATTCATTTCCTGAAGCACTTTATCAATGCCTGCCGATTTCAGCTTTTCCTTGAATTTGGGCACATAAGCTTCCGGATCAACTGAACCGGTTTCCAAGATCGGCCTGAATTCGCTTTCCACGTTTTTGATGGCTGCGACCTCTGCTGTTAAAGCGGAACTGTCAAAGTTAAAGCCCAAATCCGGAACAATTTCTGATTCATCATTGAACTTTTTGAATTGCGCCCAAATATCGTCCGGTTCGCCAGGCATCAGATAGGTCTGGAATTGGTTCCCGTATGCCCATGTCGTATTGGGCTTGTATCCTGACTTTTTCCCATTATCTGTATCTGGTGCATAGTCGATCCGCTTATCGCCTTTTGTGATATAATGCTTGCCTTCGATTCCCCGCCCAACCAAATTGATCAGCTTCTCATTGGCATACATCATATTATAAAACATTAATACGCGGTCAGGATTTTTGGAATTCGTAGGAATTGCCATCATAGAGCCGACCAAATCGTTGGTTGTTGTAATCGGCTTACCGAAGTTCTGGTACACCATCGGTATTCCGATTGCATTCCCCACTTGAACATCGACATACGGCTTCAATTGAGAGAGTATAAAGCCAGATTTGGCTTTGTCATCATTGGTCACTTTCTTGACAGGCGCGTCTGCCGGAATGTATCCCGCCTTGTAATATTTGTTCATCGTTTTCAACGTACTCATGTAGCCGGGTTCATCCAGTTCCAGTGTATAGCCGCTTCCGTCCTTTTTCAACATAAGCGATTGAATGGGCGATACATTCCAGAAATCCCGGTTATTAAAATTAGGAGCTCGGGTTGTCATGGTAGCTAGAAATGGCGTAATACCCGGTTCATTCTCTTTGATGATTTTCAGAGCTGGTTCCATATCTTCTATGCTTTTCATCTGAGAAATATTGATTTTATACTTTTCCATCAAATTTTTACTAGCAATGATGCCGAGCCAAGAGCCTTTTTCCTTATAAGCCGCCAACGTGTAATTTCGCCCTTTGATTGCGCTGGCTTGCAAGAAACCTTCCGACAACAGCTTTTTCGCATCAGGCGCTAATTTATCGAGCTTATCCGTAAGATCAACGAATGCCCCTTTGCCTACCATCGTATTGTAATTCATATTTCCATTGGACGTAAACATGAGATCTACTTTCTCGCCGGTTGCGAGCGAAGCAGTCATCTTGTTGTCATAGTCCCCGAAAGGAATAACGTGCATTTTGACAGTAGCATTAATGAGTGGTTGCGTTATTTTATTGATTTCCGCTTCTACCAACTCATTATCCGCTTGAGGTCCTGTTCCAATGATATACCAGTCGATTTGATACGGTGCTAATTCACTTTGAGCCGGTTTGACACTTGAATTTGGATTTGGCGTTGTAGTGACACTTGCCTGCTTGCCGCTGCCGCTGCTGCTGCTGCAGCCTGCTAATACGATGGACAGTGACAACAACGCCACTGATAACGCTTGCACCTGCTTTTTCCCCTTTACCATCTTGATTACCTCCCAATTTGTGAGTATCTATGCTAACCAATATAATTGGATTTAGCCTTTAATCGCGCCTACAGTCAAGCCTTGGACAAAATACTTTTGGAAAAACGGATAAGCGAGCACAATCGGGCCTATTCCGACCACGGCAAGCGCCATTCGAACGGTCAGCGAGGGAGGCGTAATTTGCATAACGGTCCCATAATTCTGTCCACTCACGGAAGATAAAAAGTCGGCTGTACTTTGCGCTTTATATAACAAATATTGAATATTCAATATCTTGTCGTCTTGAATTAACATCAGGGGCAGCCACCAATCGTTCCAATACACAATGGCGCTGAACAGACCGATCGTCGCTAAACCTGGCAAGGACAGTCGCAGCACGATAGAAAAGAAGATTCGGTATTCACCGGCTCCATCGATTTTCGCCGATTCAACAATCCCATCAGGAATCGATGACATGAAATAAGTTCTCATAATCATTACATACCATCCATTAAATAGATACGGAACGATCAAAGCCCACACATTATTTTTGAGCTGCAAGATTTGAGTCGTCACCATATACCAAGAGACCATGCCACCTGAGAATAACAGAGTAAAGACCACCAGAAAGGTAAATAGCCTGCGATAGGCAAAATCCTTTCTCGATAATGGATAAGCAAATGATGCGATGACAAGCAGGCTTAATATCGTTCCAACAACGGTTACGAAGATTGTTACGCCGTAAGCCTGAATAATGGTTTTACCTTCCTGCAAAAGATACTTGTAAGCCTCCAATGAAAATTGCTGAGGCCAAAACCTGTATCCGTCGATGACAACAGATTGTTCGGAGGTCACGGAAACCGCTACAATCAGCAGCAGCGGAACCAAACAAGTCAAACCCATTAGGATAAACAACACGTGGATGGTCAAATTGGCCGTAGCCGATATGGAATTGATTTTTATGGCAGATTTCATCGATCTCCCTCCTTAGAGAATTGCTTTATCTTTATCTATTTTTCGAACCACATAGTTCGATAAAAGAACGAATATGAATCCTACGAACGCTTGGAACGTGCTTGCGGCTGAAGACATTCCGATATCCCCGCTGTTCATCAATGCCCGGAAAACGTAAGTATCGATGACATTGGTGACGTCAAACAGGGCACCGGAATTCATTGGAACCTGATAGAATAAACCAAAATCTGCAAAAAACATTCGGCCGATTCCTAACAGCACGAGTAATGTAATAACTGTAGAGATGGATGGAATCGTAATATGGCGAATTTGTTGCCATTTGGACGCGCCATCAAGTGCAGCAGCTTCGTAGTATTCGTGAGCTATCCCCGTAATCGAGGCCAAATAAACGATGCAGTTATAACCTGCATATTTCCATATGTTCGTAAAAATAAGGATATAAGGCCAGTATTTCGTGTCGCTGTACCACTGCACGGGATTCATACCAAGCGGCTGCAGAATCAGTTGGTTGATGATCCCTTTATCGACGCTAAGAAATCCGTAGAACAGGTAGCTGACTGCAATCCATGATAGAAAATAGGGCAGCAAGATCGTGGTCTGATATACCTTGGCTAACCGCCGATTTCTTAACTCGTTTAAAGCGATTGCAAGAAATAGGGCAATTAGAGAACCCAATGCAATAAATACCAAATTGTAGACGACGGTATTGCGTGTAATGAGGAATGCATCCGGCGCTTTCAAAAAAAACTCAAAGTTTTTGAAGCCGATCCATGGGCTATTTTGGAAGTTCGTGAAGAAGCTTCCCCCCGAATAACGGAAATTTTTGAACGCGATCAATATGCCTCCAATAGGCAAGTAATGGAACGCAATCAATAGAAGCAAACCAGGTAATGTCATAAGCAGTAAAGCGCTGTTTCTTGTGAAAGTTCTCATTCAAAATCCTCCCTCGCTCTCTCCCACCTAGATTATCACCTGATTTCAAAGATCGTAAATCGCAAATCGCGTAACATTTCCGCATTTTAGCGAACAAATGTCATTAAATCCGAATATGTTCCTTATAGATAAATCGAAAATGCAAAAGAAGCCCCGCAAAATGCAGGGCCCCTTCATTAATAGGGTTTTAACGATTCATGTCCTGAAAAGTCTTTACTGGCGTAGTTGTCCTTTTCCTCAGAACAAAAAAGCTGGAGATGCCAATCAAAAGTACGCAAAATGAGTAAGGAAATGCCGAATTGGCGGTATATAAAGCCGTGCCTACAATAGGTCCCAGGCATGATCCTCCCCCCTGCAAAGCGGCAATGAAAGCAGCAACGCTTCTTTGTTCATGATTTTGAACAGCTACAGAAGCCCCGGCACTATATCCAAGCAGCGTAAATCCGATTCCGATTCCGAGTACCGCAAAATCTAAGTAAGCATAACGGATAACTGTTAAAAGTCCCACCAATCCTAAAGCGACAAAAGTGAGTCCAATGATGATGATCCGCTTGTAGGGCCATTTGAGATATTTGCTTATAACAATTTGCGAAAGAACGACCATGACGCCGGAAATAGCAAGCCCAAGCCCAATCAACTGGGTAGCTTGCTTGGCACTGTACCCCAATCTATCTTGAACATAGAATCCAATCGTTACCTGAACGATATTTAAGGCAAACGATAGCAGCAGTCCAATCCATAAATAGAGGCGAATCCGGCCATCATTGGGTGAAAGTGAATTGACCTGACGCTTGATGGCTTGTTCCTGTTCTTTGGGAATCGTAGCTACAAATAGGATCGCAAGCAGAAAAAGCAGGAGAGCAGCCGCGTACATCGGAGCTGTCAGTCCCAACGCCGCCATGCCGCCGCTCATGGCAGGCCCCAGCACGAAACCCAATCCATTGGCGGCACCGAACAAAGCCATGCCTCGGGCCCGCGTCTCCTCTGTTGTCCAGCCCATAATATAGGCTTGGGCTAAGGCTGGAATGCCGCCAAAGAAAAACCCAGCGATCGCCCGCAGCAAAAAGAAACTCCAAAACAGACTGGCTGAGCTGTTGGCATGTGCCGAGTAATCAGCTAACCGCGCAAAAATAATTAGCGTCGCCACATAGATAATGACAATCGAAGCTAACAGCATTTTGCGATTCATGAACGTTTGCTTTTCCCAGAAGTATCCGCCAAGGAGCCAGCATAACCCCGCAATCGATACTAAACTTCCGGATTGAACATCACTAAGCCCCAAATTACGTGAAAGTGGACCAATGATAGGATTGAACGCAGCGATGGATATCATCCCGCCCAATACAAGTAGAAACATAATAACAAGTCTATATTTCAAGCATACCCTCTCCTTTCCAATCCATGTTACTATGTATCCAAAATGACCTTCTACCAGCAGCGGGACTATTAGGCAGGCTACAAGGATATCTGAGCAACAAAAAACTGCTCCGAAGAAGAGCAGTCTAGTGGAGTTCTATGCTATTGTCCGAATCACGCCTAGTGGCAGAATGACGAATAAATTCGCCCGGGTTCACGCCATATTTTTCACGGAACACCTCGGAGAAGTAGCTGCAATTGGAGTAGCCTACTTCGCAAGAAGTTTCAGTCACATTCAACATCCCCTGCTGCAGCAAGTGGTACGCCTTCTCTAACCGCTTATCCCGCAAGTAACCGAATACCGTAGTGCCGTACAGCTCTTTAAATCCTTTTTTTAATTTGCAATCATTTAGACCAATCATCCGGGACAATTCAATCAACGTCGGAGGATCCGTCATTCGTTCCAATATAATGTCTCTTGCTTCCCGGATTTTGTGCCAATCACGTTTGGGCAATTTAGCATTAGAAGGATCTCCATCGATCAGAAAAGATTGAAAAGCCATGGAAATTAGTTCCAATATCCGGCACTCCATCTCGACATTTTTGGTGCCATAGGATTGAGCGCTTTGCAAAACTCGCTGCAGGATAACAGAAGCTGCCGGATCAATCGTCTCCTGAAACATGTGAAATGACCGCTGACCCATAATTTCGAAGAAGTCGAAAGATCTTGTGCCCCCAACCTCCTCCATATAGTGATGAAAGGTTGTAACCGGAATGCCTATACCCAGCATCAGATACGGATGATTCCCGTTAAATTGAAATTCAACATCCACTTCATTCATGAACTGGAGCGAGCAGATTCCCGGAACAAATTCGTATTGGGCTCCTCCGACATGAATCTCTCTCTTCCCTTGCAAACAATAATTCAACTCCACCATCGCTGTTTGTGTGCCAAAAAGCAGCTTCCGATTGCGATGAAAAGTAAAGTCGGAAATCACAACCTCAATATCCTCTCTGGGCACAAAGCGGCGAATTTCCCCTTCACCCATCTGCGAATGAAGCTGCATCTGTTCGGAACGGCTCCTATGTTGTCGAGGCATCTCAAGCCCATCGAAAAAAAGATTAAAGTTTTGATGAAAGTCTGTCATCCTGATCCCGCACCTCGTTTAACGTCCGCTTTCTTTTGTTGATAATCATTCTCAGTATAGTATAACTTAGATCGGTTCGTTTGACTATCCTAAAAGCAGACTGCGGCTTCGCTTGCGTGAAGCTAATCAAAATTTCCCACTGACATTTATTTATGGGAAATTCCAGAAAACTTCTTACGAAAAGGAACTACGATCCGCTAATTGACTCGAAATCCAATATTTGCAGTTGAAAAGGAAGTACGTTCCCTTATATCGCCTCTTTAGGGTGAAATTCCAGCAATTTAGGCAAATTAGCGTATCATAGTTCCGTCTGACTAGTCAAATGACTGATTAAATCATGAATAAGGGAACGTAGTTCCCATTCGTGGGTTCAAGGGATATCGCGTCCTAATCGCACATTTGCGGACAACTCTGTAGCATCTATGCTTACTTTGATTAACTAACCTGCTGATGAAACAGGGCGCGCGAGTTCACCGTGGCAAAATTACTGCGAAAATGCAGGCTTTTCAACTAAATCGTGCGAAAAAATGGAAATTCCTGCGATTATGCAGGTATTTTATACATTTTCATCCTGAAATCCAAAAAAGGGCTCAAAAGCATGCAAAATTGCAGGAATTTAATGCTAAAGGCAATTCCAACAAGAAAAAAGATGCATAATCGCAGGCTTTCATAGATTAAGCATGCAGTCGCACACTTCGCTGGTTCCGCACATACATCAAAAAGAAACAACGCGGACGAAATCTCTATTTCCACACGATCTGCCCCTGTATTTTTTCCATTAGGAGCACTCGTTAAATAGCAAGCATTTGTCTAAGACTTTCTTTCAAGGAAGTGACAGGACCTCCAATCCATTTTTCCAAATCGGTTGAGGATGAGGCCGTATCAATCTTTCCTGGTAAGCGTCACCGTAACTAAGGCAGCCTCCAAACCGAGCCCCCCAACAAAATCCGTAATCCGGATTCTCGCAACATTCACACCGACAGATTGCCAATATCTTTCTGAAACATCATTTACATCTATGGAACTCGTCAACTTTGAATAACCAAGGTGATATATATCGTCATAAGCGCATTGAAGCTTAGCATACACCATATTGTATATGGAGAAGTGAATCGTTGTCATGGGAGGCTAGAAGAATGAACGAAAACAAAGGATATCCGAAAAGACCATCCGCTCCGCCATCGCAGGCTGCCTATCATTCGCAAACTGTCGGTGAACGAGGTCCTGTCGTGGAGCAGGACAACATTTTGCACGAAACGCTGGAAACTTTTGTACATACCAAAATTTTAGAAAGACCCGTACATGTCAAAGGCAATGGCGCTTTTGGATACTTTCAAACGGTGCATTCCATGGCGGCGCATACACAGCTTTGTTTTTTGCAAAATCCTGGCCAGCAGGTCCCTGTTACAGTAAGATTCTCCCTTGCTGTGAGCAACAAAGGCACCCCGGATACTTCCCGTAATGTACGTGGATTCTCCACGAAGTTTTATACGGAAAAAGGGGTTTTTGATCTAGTCTGCAACCACATTCCTGTGTTTTCCGTACGGGACGCCATCCGCTTTCCAGAGTCCATTAAAGCCTTTTTGCCTTCGCCGGTAAACAACCTCATCGATCCTGAGCGGTTCTGGAGCTTCATAGCCAGAGCGCCCGAATCCACGCATTTTCTGGTCATGCTGTACTCAGACGTTGGCACTGCAAAGAGCCTCCGCCACATCTCAGGTCACAGTGTGAATACGTATGTCTGGAGAAACGCACAGGGAATTCGCACTTATGTTAAATATCATTGGGTTCCTTTTGCCGGCGTACAGTATATAGACCGTCACGAAGCAGCCAAATGGATTGCCGAGAATCCAGATATTGCAGGCCAGGATTTATATGATACTTTAGCAGCGGGAAAAACTGTTGAATACGGGCTTTATGTGCAGCTTATGAATCCCGATGATGAGGCGATTCTTCCCTATGATCCGCTGGATGATACGAAGGTATGGGATGAACAGGTGTACCCTTGGCAGCCAGTTGGGCGACTTGTACTGAACCGCAACCCGGATAACTACATGGAGCAGGTGGAGAAAATAGCCTTTTCACCTTCCAATCTTTTGGAAGGCGCCGAATTGTCGGACGATAAGATGCTCCAGGGACGTGCCAACATTTACTGGGATTCACAACGCCGGCGATTGGGTCCAGATTTCCGCAAGATTCCTGTCAACCATCAAGAAAACTGGTCGCCCGATTCCCTTGTCACTAGCGGCAATGGTAGACACGTAGAGGGCCGTCTCATGCGCTCCGACCTATCCAAGCCAGATGATTTCTCGCAAGCTGGCCACTATTATCACGCGCTTGCACCTGTGCAGCAAGAACATTTGGTGGATAACCTCTCTGCCGATCTTGTCGGCATTTCCCACGAAACACAGAGCATTGTTTTGAGCTATCTATACAATGCCTCCGCTGAACTGGGGGAACGGGTTGCCCAGCAAATTCAGATGAAAGCAAAGGGATAATTTCTGTATATCTTTCTGTATCTCTCTATCCTTTTACGCTATACAACTGTTTGAATTCAGATGGAGTCATGCCTGTATGTTTTTTAAACAGTTCACTGAAATGCGGTCTGTCCTCGTAGCCAAGTGATTGGGCGATTTCTTGCACTTGTTTTCCTTCTATCAGCATAAGTTTGGCCTGTTCCATCCGTTCTGAGGTCACGAATTGAACGACAGTCAGGCCAGTGACTTTCTTGAACAAATTGGCAAAATAGCTGCCGCTCAAATAAACAAGCTTGGCATAATCGTTAACGGTCATGTTCGAGGCTGCATGCTGACGAATATGCTCTATCACTTGTTCCACGACTTGGTTCGCATCTTCCGCGTGTCGTTTCTGAATCAATTCGCAGCCGATCCTGCACAGCTTCTTAATGTTTTCTTGAAGTTCCTTCAGCTTAAAGGATGAAAGATTTTTGATGTACATCAGATGACGCTCGATCTGCTTCATCTCTTCAACTGTCAGCTTTTCCGAGAAAACGCGGTTGATCAGGTAGGCGAGCTCATCCCCATATCCCTTCACCGTCTCGGGAGCTGGCGGCACGGAAACCGAAACGGTTTCTTCAAATAATTCGTCCACGATCGCACATGCTTTCGGCAGATTTCCCGATCGCAGACAATAAAAAAGCTCCTTTTCCTTCTCCGGCGAGTAGCGCGGCGCTGTCTGCTGCACAGGGCTCATATCGCGATAACTGTATACGGTGTTGCCCCCTGTATAAAAGTTATACGAAAGCGCAGCGAGCGCCTGCGCATAAGAGTGCGAAATTTGATGTATGGCCGTCACTTCTTCCCCTAAGCCGAGTGAAATGGTATATCTGGAATACTTCTCTACATTTTCACGACACTGCTCCGAAATAGCTTCCACACTTAAAGCATCCGGTGGATTGAATATCGCTACAAACCGATTCGTATGATCGCGGAAAACAAATCCTTTGGTGAACCGCCTTAAGCTTTCTTCCAAAATATTTTGGACCGTAAATCGAATCAACTCGACCTCTTGTACAGGCAATGTTTCCGTTTGTTCTGCGAACTGATCAATTTCCATCAACGTAACAACGAAGCGTTCTCGCTCTAGTCCGATACTCAGAAAGTCCCAACGTTTTGCCGCTTGTTCGGGTGTCGTCCTAAATTGCAGCAGCAACTGGAAATATTCCTGTCTTAAATACGGCAAGCTTTCCCGCAGCTTTCTCTCCATCTCTTGATAGCGCTGCGTTTCTCCCATTTCTGCTTCAATCGACTCCCGCGCCTTCAAGACCACTTCAATAATTTTCTTTGGCGTATACGGTTTAACAATATAATCAAAAGCACCAAGTTGAACGGCCTGCTGCGCATACTGGAAATCGGTATATCCGCTTAGGAAAACAATTTTGGTGCGCGGAAACTTTTTCAGTACTTCTCTGGTCATATCCAAACCGTTAATTTTGGGCATTCGAATATCGGTCAGGACGATATGAGGTTCCGTTCTGTGAATGAGTTCTACGCCTTTCTCACCGTTGCTTGCTGTTCCGACGATGCGAATGCCATGAGCCTCCCAATCTATCTGACTGGCGATCCCTTCCACTACCGTCTTAATATCATCAATTACGCACATCCTAAGTTCAGTCGCCATCTTTATCTCCCTCGCTTGCTAGTGGTATGGTTACTGTGACCGAGGTAGCTACATAAGACTCGCTGCTCAATTCAATGTCGGCTTCACTGCCGTAATGCAGTCGTAATCGCCCATAAACGTTACGAAGGGCATAGCTTTTTTGAGATGTTTGCTCGATCCGCATATCCGCCAAAACAGGCTCTACATCCATGCCTGCGCCATTATCCTCAACCCGAAGCAGCATACTGGAAGACGTACGTACAACGGATATCTTGATGACTCCTTTGGCCTCCATTTCCTGAAAGCCATGTAAAATGGAATTTTCCACGAAAGGCTGCAAAATAATTTTCAAGATCGGTTCTTCCAGCAGCGAATCATCCTCTATGTCAATCGTATACTCAAACAAATCGTCGTAACATTTCTGCTGGAGCGTCAAATACTGCCTGACATGGTCAATTTCCTTCGCTATCGTCGTCATCTCGTGTCCGCCGTTAAGTCCTAGTTGGAACAACAGCGAGAGCGAAGAAATCATTTCGGAAACATCGTGATTCTGCGAGGTTTCTGATTTCCAAAGAATTGTATTTAAGGTGTTATACAGAAAATGAGGATCGATTTGCGCCTGAAGCGCCTTCATCTCCATCTTGCGCTTCTCAAACTCAGCATCCTTGACGTTCTCAATGAGTGAAGCAATCTCCTCCAGCATGCGGTTAAACTTAAGCCCTACTTGGGAAACTTCATCTTGGTAGTGACTGGAGAACCTTACGTCCAAATGATTGTTTTCAACTTGCCTCATCAAACCTTGCAGCTTATGCAGCGGCTTCAGCAGCACACTGGAGATAACATTAGACAGCACAAAGGCTAAGACTACACAGCCTAACATAATAATCAGTGTGGTCGTTTTGATCTTGTTCACTTGGCGAAGCAGATCCGATTGGGTTTGCAAGCTGACCATCGTCCAATCCTTATTCATCGTAAGCCGCGAATAATTGACTAGAAACGGCTTGCCGTCGAGGTTGTATTTGAAAAACCCGCGATCCTGCGCCTGCAGCTGCTCAAGAAAAGCTGGATCATCTTGAAACGCCGACTTTTGGCTGTTGATCGGCAGAACAATCCTACCATCTCGTGAGATCAGAAAATACGTGTTGGCATGGTCCAGCAAGTCGTCGGTGACAGCGTTGCGAATGGCATCTTCCTTCACATTCACGACGACATAAACGTTATCCACTTGGTGCTCCGTGACTGGCTTCATAATGATCGAGATCACCCTCTGTTTCCCGGAGAAAAGGAGATCCTCATGATCTTCCACCCAAACAACCCGATCCTTGCTGTCCAAATAACGAACTAAGGATGTATCCTTGAGACGAACCTGACCGTTCCGAAGATCATTCGTGGCAAACAGCTCGCCAACCGGCGTATCGATCAAGACGGATTGAATCGACGGCTCGATCAATTTCATTTGCCCAAGAGGCGTTTGCATAGCAGACAACCGTGTGTAATAGTTTGCCCCTACGTTCGCCTCCACGTCTTCCATCGCCAGCTTGAATGGATCGCTCAGCATCATCGAGGAGGCGGTCACAATGATATGCCGCAGTTTTTCGTCTAACACGCGCGCTGATTTATTAACCGTATTTTGACTGGAAATAAATGCCCCCCTTTCGGTTGATCTAAAAGCAATCCAATAAGACATAATGCCCGTAAGAGCAATAGAAAGTATTGTCAGCATCAAAACGGAAATGCGCAGCCGTTGGCGGAGAGAAAGCCGATAGTACCACCCGTTCATACTGTCCCCTCCCCTTCTAGTAACAAGAGACGCGCTGCTTATGGCTGCGCGCCCCTTGCTTTGCTATCATCAAACTTGCCTTGCTGCAGCTTACTTGGCCAAACTGCCCTGCAGCTTATGCGGATCGAAACTCGGATTCGCTTTGGTCTTCGTATCGCCCGCCGCGCGTGCTTTCTCCAAGCCTGCATTGTAGCGAGTTGTCAAATCTGTCAGGAGCTTGTCCACATCTCCGCCTTCAAGCATATATTTAATGATGGCGTTGCCGAACTTCATGCCTTCTACCTTCGTATCCGTCACGTTAAGTGGCGTTGGAGCGTACAGCGCATCGAATTTGGTAGGTAAAAAGCCTTCAATCCCAGGTGTTGTTGGTTTTTGGGCAACAGCATTGACGTCCGGCACAATGGAGATCCCGAATCCTTTTTCGTGATATTCCTTTTGGAAATCTAGATTATAAATGTATTGCAGGAATTTCCATGCTTTATCTTTATTTGCTGTACTTTTGCTAATGCCAATGTAATTCCCGGCAATCACGGAAACCGTTCCTTGTTGATTGCCATCTATCGTAGGCGGCAATGCAGCACTCCAGTTAATCTTGGTCGGGAATTGGCTTTGATAAACAGCCGGTTCGCCTGAATGGTTAAAATACATGCCGATTTTGCCTGCGGCAAACTGGGCGCGAAGCGGATCGATGTCGAGCGACTCAACGCCAGGCAGCATGCTGCCTTCCTGCTTCATCTGACGAAGCGCTTCCACAATCGGCTTGTACGCCATGAAATCGAACTGGCCTGATTTGTAGTTGTAGCCATCCACCACGGAAGTTCCGCTTAGTGAACCGATCGGATTCGCAATCCTGCCGAAGGCGGAGCCTGGATTTTTGAAATTTTCAGCGAAACCGTATGCCCCAATGTCTTTGCCTGCTTCTGTAATTTTCTTGGCATCCTCAACCAATTCTTTGATCGTTTTTGGCGGTTCGGCGATGCCTGCTTTTTTGAACAAATCCACGTTGTAGATCAATCTCCAGTATTGCCCTGTATGCGGCAGCGAATAAATGTTGCCATCCATCGTGTTGAGCTCTTCCACCATGAGATTGCCGTAGCGTTTCTTCATCTCATCCGTCATCAAATCATTGATCGGCTGCAAATAGCCTTTCTTCACAAACCCGGGGAAATCATTCGTTCTCAAAATATCCGGCGCTTGGTTGCTTGCAAAAGCAATATCGATCGATTGATTAAAGTTGTCAGCAAGAATCGTCATTTGAACTTCAATATTGTCTTTGTTCGTTTCGTTAAACTTCATGATGACATCCTTCATATAATCGGCATCATGACGGTCCACCGTCCAATAAGTCAGCTTCGTTTTAACGCCTCCGGCTGCTGCCGAAGCAGATTCCTTACTTTTCTGTTGATCCGTTTGTGCGCCACAAGCCGCTAGTGAAGCGACCATCGTTACGCCAAGCAGCGTGTTTAACACCATTTTTCTCTTCATCTTGTAAAACCCTCCTCATGTAGTTTACCTTAAGACTTGTTTGAAACCAAAAATGTAACTGCTTTCATCATAATTCCTCTGCTCTTGGAACCGTGAAGGACAAATCAACTTTTGATAGGGGGAGAAAACACTTTCCTGCAACGCCCGCTTTTTTGGGGGTTATCCCTTCACACTTCCCGCTGTCACCTGGATAAATGACTTGTTCGCCAGCACGTAGACAACAAGGATGGGCAGGAAGGAAAGACAAGCCCCCGCCATCATGAGGTGGGATTCGGCAGCCGCACCGATGCCATAACGTAGATTAGCCAGACCGACCGTCAACGTTTGCAGCTTCGGATTGGTCATTGTGAACACGAGCGGCAAGATGTATTCATTCCATGCGCCGCGGAACGTGAATAGCGCCGTAACGCCAAGAGCAGGCCCGAGCAGCGGAAGAATGATCCGCCAGTACACCGTATAGAAATTGCAGCCATCAATATACGCGGCCTCATCCAGATCTTTGGGAATCGCCTTGAAAAAGCCAATCAGCATAAAGTAAACCGTCGCATGCGCGCTGATCAAGATGAGGATAACGCCCCAAAGGGATTTGTTCAGGCCCAAGGTGACCATCAGATCGAACTGCGGTCTCAGGACAACCGCACCGATCGAAATGAACATCGTGCTTGCCTGCAGCACCACGTACAAGCGTTTGCCGGGGAATCTCGTGCGATCGACCGCATAAGCAGACATCGTAGCGACAAGCAGCGTGCCGACCGTCACAATCGTGCTAAGGAATAGGCTGTTCCACGTAAATCGGGCAAAATTCGCCTGCTTCCACGCCGTTGCGTAGTTAGAGAATTTCCAAACAGCCGGCAATAGCGTAGCTCCTGTCGTTAATTCTGCATTTGTTTTGAATGAACCCAATATGGCCATTACAATGGGGAATAGGGTAAAGAAAGCAATAATGATTAAAAATAGCCATTTTACCGCATGACCGGTGAAATATCCGCTTCGAAGAACACCCGACTTCGTATTTGTATGCATCCTGCAATCCTCCTTCTTAATCCCGATTCAAACGTTTGGACAGATAGAAATAAACGATCGTAATCAACCCGACAATCAGAGCAGTAACGAATCCCGCCGCGCTGCCGTAGCCGATTTGCTGCACAGTCGCTGTAGAAGCGGAAACCGGGAAAAATAATTTGTACACGTACAAGTACATGACGTCGGTTTTGCCGAAAGGTCCCCCTTCAGTTAGAACCATAATGCTTTCATAGCCCTTCAATGCCGTGATGATCGCCAGCATAATAATCATTTGCAGCACGGGTCCGAGCATGGGAATCGTAATGCTCCAAAACTTCTGTACCGCATTCGCGCCATCGATCGATGCGCTTTCATACAGATCATCGGGAATGCCTTGCAGACCGGCGATGAATAGCAGCATGTAGTTGCCAATGGCTCCCCAGATCGCGGTAAGAATGACAGTGACCATCGCGTAATTCGGTCCCAGCCAATCAATCGCTTGAGAGATCACCCCATACTTGATCAGAAATTGATTCAGCAATCCGTTATACGAATTGAAAATAGTGAAAAAGACGATCGACATGACCGATGTACTAATGATCGTCGGCATAAAATAGACCGCTCGCAGAAACACTTTGCCCTTCAGTCCGCGATTCAAAATAACGGCGAGAATCAGTGAAATCGGCAGCACAATAATAATTTTACCGGCCGCATAGATGAACGTGTTATATACAGAGTGCCAAAACTCCTGATCCCGAAACAATCTCGAGAAGTTATCGACGCCTATAACTTTCATTTCTCCATACCCCTGATAATCGTAAAACATATAACGAAGCGCCCAGATAATCGGATAGATCCCTAGCGCCAAAGTCAAAAATAGACTGGGAAAAATGAATACATAAGAATTGAAAAGAGATATCCTTTTTCGCATCGTGCATCTGCTCCTTTTGGTTTTGGTACTCCAAGCATAGTACAACCTCATTCAGGAACGGGAGCGGCGATTCAACTGTGTCCGTAGGACAATTCAACTGTTTTGACATGGCTGCGATAGGAAACCATCTGGTGCTAATTGGAATGCGGCTGTCCCCTAAGCCAAATTTAGTAGGTATGCGTCGATAGATGATGGGGTTCCAGTTCAGATCAGTTCATCCGAATGTAAAAACCTGCGAATATACAGGAATTCCGGGCGAATTTGGTTAAAAAGTGGAAATACCTGCAATTGTGCAGGCATTTTTATCTTTTTCAGCCGTTCATTCAGAAAAAGCCTCAAAAACCTGCACAAACGCAGGAATTTAATCGTTGAGGCTATTCCAAGAGCAAAAAAGATGCATAATTGCAGGTTTAGAGAAAGCAACTGGAGCTAGAGTCAGAGAAAGCAGGAGGCTCATCAAGAGATGATCAGAACCCGTACAGCTAATCCGGATGCTACATGTATACGCATGAAAGAAGATCGTACGCGGAGCGGCCAGTTTACGTCAGGTTAACCTGTACAAATCTGAACTGCTCCTAATCGCGAAAAAGCTGTCCCTCAAGTAAGTTTATCTACTTAAGAGACAGCCCCATTCGTACGAATCTGAAGTTGCTAGCAAGTCCAGTCAATTTCATCGCAATCGAGACGAATATCCAGATGTCCTGCCTCATCTTTATAGGAGATCGATACCTCTTGCCGGTTATGGTCAATCTCCAACCGCGTTATGATGGGCAGCATCCTATCTTCCTCTAGATCAACCGGCGTGCACACCGTCACAATCCCCATTTTACCGGTCATTGTGCCTTTACCGACAATTGTCGATGTTTCCGCTTTGACACCATAAATTTCAGATACCCAGCCCTGCTCGCTGACAACGGCAAAATCACCCATCTGATCACGGCTCGTCTTCCAATGCATCTGCATCTGAACAGCGGAGGAATAATCAACAATTGTCTTCAGCATATCTGTACTGCCTCCTTCAAGGATTCGAACATCCGCAGAGGGCGGAAGCTGAAATCTCTGTTCAATGGCATGCACGCCTGCGGATTCCAGCCAATCCACGATGACCATCACATTCCTCTTCTTACCTAGCAGCAGCCATCGGCGGTGAAGCACAGGATCTTCAAGCCTCATGTAACCATTATGGGAGGCATCGATAAAGTCATACTCCTCCCCTTTGATCCAACGGTTCGTGACACACTCCGCCAGCGGTTGCCCCCATTCCTGCGAGGCTACGTACGGTGTCTGGTCCAGTCCATCTACTGTAATCGTACTGTGCGCCCGCGTGCTTTTGAAGTATCGACGCCACTCCCCTTCTTCATAGGTATATCTTCCAGGATCTAGGAAGAGCAAGTTGCGCTTCCACATCCACTCCAAACTTAACGCATCCGCATGTCCATGGGCACCTCCCATGGATGCGGCATCGAAAAACACATAATGCTGTTCATCCTTCATGAAATAAAAACCCGTTTGAGGAAAGGACACCGAAGCAGGAAGCAGCGGTGTGTAGGACTGTTGTCTATTTTTGAACGCCTCATATCTGTCTCTACCGACAAGCCAGAGAATTTCCGCGCTAACCTCGCCCATTGAGATATAGGACTCATCTGCCAGAATCGCCCCGAGCAAGGCAAGACGCTCCTTGCTGGAACTTACCAAATCAGAATCACCAGCAGCCGTAGATCCATTATCGGGCCTGATCATCGCGTGCGTGAATGCTCCCATTCTGCGAAGGTTGTTGGCATACCCTTCCGGCATCGGATAGCCAGATACCTTCCCCAACAAATAAGGAGTGCCAAACATTTCAATACTTCCATTATGGTAATGCGTCGTTAACTCGCACTGAACGCCATCTTGATCAATTTGATGGACCATGCACAGCTCCAATCGCTCGATCGCAAATTGCCGCCAAAATGAAGCTCTCGGATGATCCTTATAAAAAACACTTATCATAAATAAACCCTGCATATGCATGATGGCATGATTGATTTCCGTATTTCCCAAATAACGAGTCAAGTAATTCGCATGCTCAACTAGTGCCGTGTGAAACTCTTCCCGGAAGATATCCGTAATAACAGGACTGCCTTCCATATATTTAAAAGCAGAGATCCACGATTGCACACGAAGTCCAACCTCCAATAAGCGCCAAGGTCCCGGTTGTTGAAAAAAAGTTGCTTGCTCGTAAGAAAGCTGCTCCGGGACAGGATTCTGCACCCACCAGCCTCGCAGGTGTTTGATAAAAGTATGGACGTACTCCTCTTTATGTGTCATCAAATAAGCTTTGCCCAAATCCAGCATGTACCAATGTCGATTAAGAACCCACGTAAATTCAAGATCGTTTGATGGATTATATAACCAATCTATGGGATCCCCCAGGTTAACCCAATGATCCATATCCATTGTATAGGGAACACGAAACATATTCTTAGCGGCTTGTTCTGCTTTCTCAATAGAAGCCCTTGCAAGCTCTGGGTATTCTTGAAGATAATGCTTCCCTGCATCCATCAATTCCTGATTCGTTAAGTAATAATTCATTTCTGTGTGCCTCCTCTTCGTATCTTCTCTTTCTGCATAGGAACATTATAATAGAGCGTCTTCATTGCCAGAGATAGGTGTTTCAACTTTCCTAGTAGGAGAATGACACTTTATTTGTAACTAAAAAGAACCTCCAGCTGCCACTTCAGTAATTGAAATGGAGACTGGAGGTTCCTTATGCAATTTAATGGACGATCAGATTAAAACCAGTCTGGATGTAATTCGTACTAGGATTAGCGATATTGCTGAGCGTCAACGTATTGAAAGTAGCGGAGCCATTTCCCGTATAGGTGTAAATAGCTGATCCTTTATGTGGTCCTGAGAACCGGGAGGTTGTTACTCCATCAAGACCTGTACCGTTAATCGTAATGTTGTTGAATACAATATTTTGGAATCCGCCACCGTAGCCAAACTGAATCGCATCACGTTGTGTATTAAGAATATCGATGTTGCTGAAAGTTACGTTCTTAATGCCGTCTCCGGAAGCTTCCAGATCGATGGCACCACGTTCGCCATTGTATAAATCCCGACTTGTGCCGCTGTTAATAATCGTAGTATCTGAGAAAACAATGCCGGTATTGTTATTAAAATGAGCTCCGGGGAATGTGGTGTTCATTCTGATGCCAGATCCCCCGACAGTGTCGATAATGACATTATGGTCAGCTTTATGTCCGCTTCCTCCAAAAAATGCAATACCACCTGCACGCCAGTTATTCTCTATCGTGTTATACGAGAACGTATTATTTACACCATCCGGTGCGCCAAACGTATTACTTGGCCAAACAGCAAGGCCATCATCACCATTGTTTCTTATGTTGCTATTACGTACAGTTGAATTGCTGGTTCCTTGCGAATAATTGATGCCATCAGCAAGGTTATTCCTGATTCGACTGTTCTCAACAAGCAGATTATTAGCAAAAATCGCTGGCGTATGCCCATAGTCCCCAACCCACATCCCGCACTCAAAATGCTCTACCCAGACATCGTGGATGACGGAATTCGTTCCGAAATTATCCATGAATCCTTTATAGATGGCATTTTCGTGATAACGCGATCGTAAGTTGGAATTGAGATACACATTGCTGAAATCAAGCTTGCCTGTGATACGGAGCGAGATCCCGCCGCCAGCCGCATCAGGATTAGTAAACTGTAGATTGGTATGCCAGAAGCCCGCACCCGTAACAGTAAAGTTATTGATCATGTTCGTAATTGAACCGATTTTCCACATGCTGCTAAGATTAAAGGTTCCAGCCGGAATGTACAAAGTCTTTCCGGACGAAACGGCTGCCGCTACAGCAGCGTTAAAGGCCGCAAGGTCATCCTGTCCATCATTCGGAACAGCACCAAAATCGGTTACAGAAACCGAGTTCGCAGGAGCGGAAATGGCCGTAGGTACAGGCTCGATTTCGATGAAATCAACACCGTATTCCAGACTATCCCCATTGTTCTTCTGGATACGAATCGTGTCACCTGGCTGCAGCGGGGTATCCAATTTCCAGTGAACTTCATCGAATCGGAAAAGCGGACGCCCTGCACTAGGCGTATCTCCAGGTTGATCGCTTGAGAAATACTGCCAGCTGTAATAGGAGGTCAAAGCTATTGTTTTGACCTTGACGCCATTCACATAAGCGTCAAGTGAGCCGTTCAGCCCCATGCCATCAGCTGCGTCAGGCATCGTAAATCTCATAGTTACGCCGGCCCCGCCTTGACCCTGTCTGACAGTCCATTGAAGATTGGCGCCATTTGCAGGAAGTGCTATATAGCTCTGCTTGGAAGCTTCAGAAGCAGTCAAAGCTTGATCGAATGTCGGCGCTGACCGGAGAACAGCACCACCGCCAAGGATAGCGTCTTCGGTATCATACCGGCTGTAAGGCACGCTTGCACCACGCAAAGCATAGACAACTAAGCTTGTTGTACTTACGTTGTTTGCTTGTTTCGTCGTTACTTCGTTAGCATCTACCGCAACAGTTGTAGTTACTGTATAGCTGCCGTTTATCGCTGTCCATGTCCCGGGAATAATGACATTGGCTGAAGCTCCCGCTGCTAAAGTTCCGCTATATGATCCACTAAATGTTTGAATCGTTGATCCTGCAGCATTTTTAAGAGCAACTGTGATTCCATGAGCACCGCTCGCAGAAGCAATTGTTCCTTGATTTTTCAGGTTCACTGTAAAGGCTACGGCACTGTTAGCCGTTGGATTGCTTGGCGTCCAGGATACAGTTCCTACCAAGTCGGAGCTTGCAACTGGGCTCACCGTCAACGGAGTGGCATTGGTGTAGTTATTATTGGTTTCATTTTGCTCAATAACTACGTTGGCTTCGTCGACTTTGGTGGTTACCGTGTATGTGCCTGCATTTTGGGCGCCTATGTTGGCAGATACCGTCGTGGCAGCGCCTGCTGCCAGTGCACCTACGGGTGAGGTTCCAACCAACGTGCTGCCAAGATAGAATTTAACATCCGTTGCTGCCGATGGAGCCAAACCGATGTTTTTCACCACAGCATTCAGCGTGATACCGTTCGTTTCAATCGGGGCAGATGGCAGCCAAGTCAAGCCTGTGACCGTCAGATCAGGATTCGGTGCAGGAACGCCCATGATTTCAAATTCGGCAACTTGACCTGCAGAAGCTCCGGTATTTGAAGTTATTTTGAGTTGGACTGCGCTTGCTGTAGCTGTTAATGGAATCGTTATCTTGTTGCTGGTAGACGGACTAAATGAATAGTCTGCTGCAGCTGCTAGATTGGTAAAAGTTGTACTGGATTGATCATGACCCAGAACTTGAATGTTTTGCGTCCGATTGCCCCATGCGGTATCTGGGTTCAGCTTCAGTACGATCGAGGAAATGCTTGCGTTCGCACCCAAATCAACGCTTAATGTATTCGGATATGAATCACCGGCACCTTCCCAATAAGTCGCTGTATTTCCATCATTCGCATTAGTCGCAATGAAGGAGAATACCGAAGAGTTAGCCACGATTGGCTTGCCCAAAGCAAGGTTCGAAGTACCGCCAGGGGGCGTTGGGGTTGGAGTAGGCGTCACCGTTGGCGTTGGCGTTACTGTTGGTGTCGGAGTGGGTGTGGGTGTTGGCGTTGATCCATATATCTCTAATTCAGAAAGTTGGGCAGCTACCCATCCTGAATTCGCAGTTACATTAATTTTCACATATCTTGCACTAGTGCCAGTAAAGTTTATTGTGACTGCATTCGAGTTAGCTGGATCAAACGTATAAGTGTTTGCTGCAACCAACACACTATAATTCACATCATCCGTGCTTCCCATAACGGACAAGGTCTGTGACCTCGTTCCCCATCCTGCTGGAAGCTTAAGCACCACCTGATTCACTGTGTTAGCGCTTCCAAGATCCACGCGAACCCATTGCGGAAAAGCATTGTTCGTGCTTTCCCAATAAGATGCTTGATTTCCGTCATTTACATTGGTTTCCACATAGACATCATTGTGTCCGCTTGCTGTAACCGATTTAGTTAAAGCCAAATTCGTTGCTGCCGAAGACCTCAAAGGCAATAAGGATACTTGCGTGAGAAGCAAAGCAAATACTAGAAAACCAATGAGAGATGATTTTCGTTTTGAATAATGGATCAATAATTCGAATAATTTCATATAAACCTCCTTGTTGGTAGCAAATACAAAGACCGTTCTTCAGTCATGTCCGACTTAGGCACGGTCCTTGTACGATTTCGCTCCCGTTAATTAAATGTAGAATGATTAAACACTCCTCTTCATTACTTCAGTTACCTCCTTCATTTATGTAATGAAATCACGTTCAATTAACATTATAAGGATATTTCCATGCTGGATGAATGTGCGTTGCTATGGAATTTATGGCGGATATTACGTATTTTCACAAATACCAATCCCCTCTTACTGGGGGTGGGATGCAACTATTACTTCGTAATAAAATTCGAAGCAACTAACTCTTGAATTTGCTGTTTATTTGAAGCATCTGCGCTAACCAATTTATCATACAAATCTTGATCGTTTTGTCCTTGTTTTTGCAAGGCTGATAAATACCATATGTCAATCATTTTGGTTACTAAACTGTCAAAATTGGTACCAACAAAAGGTTTCAACATAGTTACTGCATCTACATAATTACCTTTGATAAAGTAAATTTGACCGATACTGTATGCCATTTGAGGAGTTACGTCAAAATTACGTCCTTGATTTTGCCCTTTTGGTAAAGTCTTAAGAAATTCTTTTTTTCGAAGTACTTCGTTATATTCTTGCATAGAATGGTCCCAATAAAGAGCCATTTTTCCGAAATCATGATCTTGTCTAGCACGATCTCCAAGCTCAGTTCCCAATTCTATACTATTTTCATGCATTTCAATATACCACGGGAATTCAACCAATTCCTGATTGACTAGATCGTATGCCTCTAGAAGACGATTCTTTGACTTCAACATGGCTAATTCCTGAAAAGTGGCAATGAGATTATGATGTTCAGATTGTTTTAGCTTACTGAGCAAATCCCACGCTTCATTGTAATATTTCTCATCTTTTGTTTGTGAATATAATTGCATAAGAAGTTTTATCTTACTTAGTGGATTCTCCAATACATAGCCTGGATGATTAGGATGCTTTTTTATCGCTTGATCTAAAGGAGCTGCAATTTCGTTATAATTTCTACTTGTTTTCACTATCTCTTGAGCTTTTATAAATAATTTGCTTGCGCTTAAAGTTTGTGCTGAAAGAATGAATAAGATAAATGACAGTACAATAAGAAAAGTTGGATAAAGCGTTTTAACCACCTTATCGTTGACTTGAAATCTTAGTGGATATGAACCTGTTCCTGAAATCATTCCCCCGAGTGATATAAATAAAAGAACCCCTAAATAAACGTAACTAAGATCGAAATCTATCATGCTGTGTATCAGTATTGATATCGAAAAAATGAAATACAAGAAGTTTGCATCTTTTCTATCCGAGGAGTCAGAAAGATACCCGCGAATATAAAAGTAATAGACGCTGAGTAAAAAAAGCAGTAAAATCACGAGGCCTACTAAGCCAGTCTCGTTTAAATATTGAAGTAAGAAGCTATGATCTTGTCGGCTGCTATAAGGATTATTTTGATACTTTTCATATAAGGCGGCCCATGCCCCACCGCCAGCACCTATCCATGGATAGTCCTTCCACAGTTTAATAGCATCCTTGTAGAAAGTGCCGCGTTCAAGGACGCTATGTTGCTGTAAATTTATATTTTCAAGC
The DNA here is from genome assembly GCF_013204855.1 of Paenibacillus alba. Classification (GTDB taxonomy): domain Bacteria; phylum Bacillota; class Bacilli; order Paenibacillales; family NBRC-103111; genus Paenibacillus_E; species Paenibacillus_E alba. The sequence goes on from NZ_JABMKZ010000015.1 coordinate 69,286, forward strand.
CTCGTTTTCACATTCTCAGGCAATACGTTTTTAAAACCTGTATCGCCAATAAGCAGTATCGCACCGATTACAACAACTACTATAGCGCAAGCGGGCAATAGGATAGTGACATATTTACGACTGGAGAAACGAGAAAATGTCTTTTCTAGAATTGGTGAGAAGTACATCTGAAGGATAGTCGCGATTACGGTGTACACCAAAGAAGTTAAAAATAAAACCAACCAGCCACTTGCAGTTTGTGAATAAATGCTATGCTGATGTACATCAATACCGATATTAGTAATTTTTTGAAGAATTATCAAAGTAGCAACAAGGGCGAAACCTATTTGAATCAAAAACATCACTTGTCTATGTATAGATAAAAACAACATAACCACTAACACAGTAACGGGAAGAAGTACTAAAGCTCCCCGCGAAAGCGTCAGCCAAAAAGATACCAACATGGGAACCACCATCAAGGCATGTGGTAAAATTGTGTACCACTTGCGTGACTTCACTATATAGAATAGTGCTATTAAACATAATGCGATAAGATATGCTGCATAACTATTTGCATATTGGAACACAGAAGTGAGGCGAGATCCATTTGAATCGGTCATAACAACATTTAAATACGTTTTATTGTTATTCACTTCAGCCATGGTTGCAAACCATCCAACTAATCGATCCCCCAATGCGCCATTTCCAAGCCAATATAATAAACCAAAAAGAACCACCACATATCCTGAAGAAATGAAAATGGCCTTGATGATAGAATTGCCAATTTCATTTTGAGTCAAATAGACACTTAATAAAAAGAATACAGCATACAGAATATGGATATAAAGCGAATTGGTAGCCATATACTTGGAGGCAGCATGAATAAAGGAAAGTAGATAACTACATGGAATGAGGAGCACAAAAATATGAAATAAATCTTTTTGATCCTTCAAACGATATATAAAGTAGTAGCCAATGGCAAGGAAAAATAGAACAATAGAAGTCCATAACAAAGAAGAGTATATGGGTGTCTCAAAGTCAGAGGTTCCACTATTAAACAACGCTCGCTGAAATGGCGCCCAAAATAAAAACAAGACTAGGAAGATCAGTCCCCCCCAGAATAACACAGAAGATTTGTGAAAGTTGTTTTGTTGCAGTTCTTTTTCTTGGACATAAACGTTCTGCCTTTTATTCACGATAATAACTCCCTTTTCCACACTTTAACACCCATTAGTTTACATATAAACCATCATATCACATCACTCCATTTGAAATCTAGTAATTTTTTCCAATGCTTAGTGCGCTCTAAAGTTGCTCATACGATGCTGATTGTTTTTGAAACATGTTGGCGTACTCCCCATTCACCACTATTGGTAATACGCTTCTCCGCGCTGTCTGAACCGACAATGAAAAGACTGCGTGTCAAAGTCGACCCGTTCTTCGTGGTCAGGTCAGTTTCCTTTCTAGAATACCCTTGCGGCGCCAAAACTCCAGTTTCCCGTCCCAGAAATAATGATATCGCTCATGGACCCGGACAGCCCAGGAATAACAATGAGGGGTTGTTTGCGTGCACGATACGTTACCGTAGCTTCACCCACCCCCATCTTCTAGTAATCACTATGTTATTTATATGAGACTGTAGTGGGGGCCAGTTTCGTTACTTGTTCCCTGAACGATCTGCTCCGTATAGCTCAATCATATGCTCGCTATGGGTCTCTCCCCAATCGTTCAGTGCCTGCAACACAGTGCTTAAGCCTTTGCCATAGTCTGAAATGGAGTATTCCACTTTCGGTGGAACTTGGCTATACACCTTGCGATAAACGATGTCGTTATATTCAAGTTCTCTTAATTGTTGAGTGAGCATCTTTTTATTTATATCCGGTATTGCTCTTTGCAGCTCGCTGAATCTCATTATGCCGTTCGAAATAAGTTGCAGCAGAATGACAGGCTTCCATTTTCCCACCAAAATATCCAATGCCGATTCAAACTTACAATACGATTTCATTAAATCCTCCCATTTCTCTTTGCTTTGTTAAGGTAACTTTTTGTTAACTATGTTTAGTTAAAGTGCCTACTTCCTTAAATCAATGACTAGGTCTATTATACCTTTAGCAAGCAGCAAATAAGTAATCAGGAGGTGGCATCATTCATGAATATCGCATTATGGATCGTTCAAGGTCTGGTAGCACTAGGTTTTATTTACTCAGGATGGTTGAAAGCATTTCAGTATGAAAAAGCCAAAGCGTCTTGGGGATGGGTAAAGGACGTATCCAAAGAGTTCGTGGTCTTTATTGGACTAGTAGAATTGTTGGGGGCACTTGGAATCATTCTGCCTCAAGCGACAAACGTCTTGCCTGTGTTGACGCCAATTGCCGCAGTAGGACTTGCCGCTGTCGTTCTCTTCGGCGCCCTCTTTCATGTTAAGCGTAAGGAATATCGAGAAATCAGCGTGAACTTCGTCTTCTTCGCGTTCGCTGTGTTTGTGGCGATCAGTCGTTTTTAGGTATTTATTGCCGATGTAAACACTATTATGATAAGTAGGGGCAGGTGATTTCGTACCATTTACTCATTTGAAAAGGGGGTCAAACTTGGATACTAACGTTGGCTTTGCATTCAGCTCCGGTTTTATTTTATTATTTCTTTTCATATCCTTTGCGTTATTTGTGGTACACATCGTTTTATGTGTATGGGCATATCGAGATAGCATAAGGAGAGGCAAAAGCACGGAATTTGCAATCATTATCCTGTTAGCAATGTTGTTTTTCCCAATCATAGGGCTGATCGTTTATCTAATTATTCGCAATGATTAGTTCCAGAAACGGAAAAGTCATGATAAATAAAGTGAATTTCCATCAATCTCATTGGAATTTGTCCAATGAAATCAGCCCTCAACGGGCTTATTGCCAGCTTGCACTGGAAATTATCCAATGAAACCATCTTTTCACTTCATCCTTTCTCAAAGGCGCAGCCCCTGCTTTCCATTCATTTGCACAACACATTTAGAAAAGGGCAAACCCATCCTCTTCCAAAAAAATCATAAAAAAAGGGAGCTGCCAAGTGGCAGGCTCCTTCACTATTCTAGAAAGCGCCTATACGCTTCAAATCTTACTTAACCCCTTAGCTCAGATTCCTGATTTCACTCAAAATCTCATCAGGAAGCGGTTCATTCATCAACAGCTTTATGATTTGCTTGTTTGCGCCTGTTTCTCTCAAAAAAGAAAGCAATACATCTGCCTTCTCCATCCTATTCATAAGCGCATAAGCAACGTACCAAACCTCAGGACTACCGACTTGGATGCCGTCCCAACTGGAAACCGGGAGGGCTGGCATTTTGCAAAGACCATGACTCGTATGTATCGACAGTCCTCCAATGATTTCCACCTGAGGGGATACACGATGAATCAAGAGCTTATATTCCGTTCCGAAAGGATAATCCCCGCTCGTAATTTCTTCTATTTCGTAGTCCTGCAAAGCATGCAGTACGCTATCTTTCGGGGCTTCAGTCATGACGTCCCAGTCACGAACTGTGCTTGTTAAACCCAAGCTATATAATAAACCACTGCCGCCTAGTGAATAGCGAATACCCGATTGCTCGAGCTTTTCAGCTATTGCCGCTAAATTTCTTGTATCTGGCTCCAACGTTTAGCCCCTCCATCTGGTAAGTCTAGTATTTTATTCAGCAAATGGGCTTTCTAAGAGAATAATTTCTTTGGTATGAGGATTTAATTCTATTTTACACCCTAGGGGAAGAATGAATTTAGGATCGGTATGGCCAAAATCAACATCAACGACAATCGGTATCTGATCCGCGCCAAATTCGCCTTGAATGACATTCAGAACGATCTCATATAGCTTTTGATTCTCTTCTTCGGTATAATCCTTCGCTCTTCCGAAAATGACTCCTTTAACTTTCGAGAATATTCCCTGCATGCCATAATTTCGCAGCATATAGCCAACTTGCATCGGCAAAGGTTTCTCTTCTGAGGTTTCGAAAAACAAAACCTTATCGTTCCAAAACGATTCTTTCGCCCAATAGCTCGTGGATTTCATAAACTCTAACACTTCGATACATCCGCCCCACAAATGCCCTTGTTCCACGGTGCTTCCTTGTAGAAAAGTCCAACCATTTTCATTGCGATAAAATGCCTGGCACTCGCCTAACGTCTCGAGGTTGCTCCAATCTTGGTATCCATTTGACCATTTCTGAAAAGGCGTATAGGTGTACGGAAATGAATTGGCGAATAAAATAGCTTTCAAATGCTCGGTATACACAGCAGGAAGATGCTTCATTTGAGCTAACCCAGCCATAATGGAGGGACCATAAAATGTCACCATACCTAACTGATTTAAATAGGTTAAAAAGGTCGTGGCATCTGAGAAGCCCATGATAAATTTGGGATTGTTGATCATCCGTTCCGTATCTAGAAATGGTAAAATTCGAATCGATTCGTAACCGCCAATGGAAGTAATTATGCCATCTATCTCATCATTCTGAAAGCATTCGTTCATATCATTGGCCCGAAGCTGCGGATTTCGATATAAATCATCTGGAGACATTCTCGCGCATGGCATTTCTACGATTTCGAAACCCATAACTTCTTGAAGATTTTTTAATCCAAGCTCATAAATATCGGGGAACAAATAAGGCAATCCGCTTGAAGGCGATAGAATTGCAATTTTTGATCCTGGCCTCAATCTTTTAGGTTTTATCATTCTCGTTACCTCCCAGATCGCCTGCTTATTTCCTAATGTCGCCACACACCTCTGACTCACATGACTTCACAAATTGAACGAATAATTTAAAGTTGAAGTCATCTACCTGATAACTGAATTCAGGATGCCATTGTACCGCCAAGATAAACTTTTTTTCTGGCATGATGACCGCTTCTACTAGACCATCTTCGGCTTGGGCAACAGCCGCTAATTGCGCTGACAATGTCTTAATCCCCTGATGATGATAGCTATTTACGCTAACTGATTCTTTTCCGAGGATTTGATGCAGCGCGTTTCCTTTTTCGATGTAGACATGATGAATGGGCAGCGTATATGGCGGTTCTTGTTTATGCGCCACTTGATTATCTGACCCTCGCTGAGTTGGAATATCCTGATAGAGAGTGCCGCCTAACAAGGCATTGAATAATTGCAGGCCACGACAAATGCCAAATGCCGGTTTATTTAATTGTACGACTTGCTCAAAAAGCACGCTTTCCAAAATATCCCTTGCCTCACACAGCTCTCCACAGACCTCTTCTTCTTGTTCACCATAAATGCGGGGGTTAATATCATGGCCTCCTGTAAAAAGAAACCCGTCAAACGATTCTGCTAGTGTCCCAATAACGTCTCTATCTGCTGTCATCGGCAGTATGACGGGAATGCCGCCGGCTTCTTCAATGCCTTTCATGTAGCCTGGCAGCATCCAATAGCTGTCTTTTCCTTTATCATATAAAGGCAAAACGCCTATCATCGGTTTTCTCAAGTTCCCATTCCTCCCGAAGTTAACTTCTCTCTTTTTAGTTTCCCACCACATAGTCAGTCAAAAAGGCGTTGCGGAACTTTCCTTGAGGATCACACTTATGGAGCAGCTTTTGAAAATCAGGCAGCTTCTCGTAATGCGACTGCACCTGCGCGGGCGGCATCGTAAACAGCTTCCCCCAATGTGGACGAGCCTTGAATGGCGCAAGCTGCTGTTCGATCAAGGGCAGCACATGCCGGACGGCCTCCCAATCGGGCTTCCAAGTAAAATGAATAGCAACCGACTCCTGTTTGTAGCAGGGGCTCATCCACAAATGGTCTTCGGCAATGGTGCGAACCTCCGAAACATACAGGAGCGGTGATATATGCTCCCGAATGCGCTCAAGCGCACACAATGCAGAATAGGCTTCTGTTCGCGGCACGAAATACTCGCTTTGCAGCTCCTCTCCAGCACTCGGGGTGAACTCCATCCGAAAGTGCGGCAATCGTTCGTGCCATGGTCCCGGGATGCCCAACTGCTCGCTGCAATTCACGGCGGTATGGCCAGGCACCGGATGCCGTGGCGAGGCGGCAAGTTTCGCACCGAAAAATTCGGATTCTGCTTGATTAGCAGCCTGATGAACCATGTTCCGCTTCAGCCAGACTTGATTGAAATTGGCCTGCTTCCAATCAGTGAATAAGCTGACACTATAGCCGCTAGAGAAAATATCAGTGAAGTGTTCTTCAAGCTGCACGAGAGGCAGATTATCGTAAACATGCTGACTCATCTGAAAAGCGGGAATCACATCCAATGTCATTTTCGTGACTACACCCAAGCCTCCAAGTCCAACGGCTGCGCCTGCGATATCACTGTCTTGCTGCCCACGAGAGAATACAACCACGTTTCCATCCGCCTGAACGATCTCCATAGAAGCTACCACGGTAGCCAGATTGCCATTCCGATCCCCTGAGCCATGCGTTGCTGTCGCACAGGCGCCTGCGACGGTAATATGCGGCAGCGACGCCAAATTATGCAGCGCATAGCCATGGTTATGAAGATATTGACAGAGATCACCGTACCGAATTCCGCCTTCAACTGTTACTTGATGGTTCACACGGTCTAATCCGATCACTTGGTCAAGATTCTGAAGGGAGAGAAGACTTTCGGTGCAATCGGCGATGCTATTAAATGAGTGCCTCGTGCCAAGCACCTTGATTTGTTTGCTGCTAGCCACCAATTCTTGTACTTGTTCCACGTTCGCGGGAACATGAAGTTCAGAAGCGCTATACCTGTAATTGCCAGCCCAATTTCGATTATTCTCCATACCTGTCTTCGCATTCCTTCCAAATCTTTGATACGTTGATTTTATCATATTTTCTATAAGTTGCTCCATGTTCAACGAAATCGACTGAAAAACGAAAAAACCTGCGATCATGCAGGTCTAGTGAGCTTTTCCATTCTAGAATCCAGGAAAGGTCCAAAAACTTGCAGAAACGCAGGAATTCATCATTAACTCTAAGAACCGCTCTTAACCAGCATATCTGTGATTAAATCCGCTTGCCCGAGAATGGAGACTGGATCGTAATAAAGATAAGTATTATAGTCCAAGATGTGCACTTTATTATTCTTTACAGCGGGAAGCGTCTTCCAGATTGGACTATCCAGAATGGCTTTCACCTGCTCTTCCGTTGTGCCGGCATTCATACAGATAAAAATATGATCCGTATTCGCATAAGTCGGCAATGTCTCCATCGAGATTTCGACTAGCTGTTTGCCGCTGTCAATGGCTTGCTTTTGAACAAAATCAGGCACCTTCAGCTTCAGCATATTATAGATGACCTCACCGCCGCGTCCGTAGTTGTCACCGAGCAGCGAAATCTTTTTCTCCCGGACATTGATAATGACAGCCGATTCGCCTTCTTTGACAGAAGTTTTTATCTTCTCACGACTCTCTTTGGCTTTCTGTTCATATTTAGCCAACCAATCTGCGGCTTCCTTCTGTCGACCAAATGTATCGCCAAGCAGTTTCATTTCTTCTCTGACATTTTTATAAGCGGTATAAGGGATAAAGACAGTTGGGGCAATTTTCGAAAATTTATCGTAGTTCTCCTCCGAGAATCCGTTGATGACAATTAAATCAGGGTTCATGGAAGTCACCTTTTCCACAGAAGCCGGCGAACCAATATCCTCCATTTTGGCTTCTTGCTCCTTGAGGAACGGGCTGCCCATCCACCATTCCTTGCTGGCACCGATAGGCGTAATGCCTAATGCGGCCAATGTTCCGTGATAATAAGCAGCTGCAACCCGCTTAGGTGACGCCGGAATTGCCACCTCTCCCTTCGCTGTTTTTGCTGCATATGTCTTCGGCGCTGAGGCCGTCGCTTCTGCTTGAGCAGTTGCCGCCGCTGGGGTTGTTGTTGCTAGCGAAGCTGTTTTGTTTGAGCTAGTTGTATCTGTACCGCTGCCGCAAGCGCTCAAAACGAGCAGCAAGGCTGTCATCCCTGCGAATAACCATGTTTTCTTGACGATCATGCTGTATATCTCTCCCTTTGATAATGATAATAGTTCTCACTGGAATCATATCAATCAGCTCCTCCTGTCGTCCATACACATTCATGACGATTATTCCCTACAATTGTGATGAAAGCCGCTCAACAATTTCTTGCAATTGAAGTTTTAAGGAAAGTGGATCGAAGCCATAGAAGACATCACGATTGACTTCGTAAACCTGATTTTTGCGAACGGCCGCTAATTTTTTCCAGTTCGGATGCGCTTTGAACGATTCTCCGCTTTCCAGCCAATTGGATTCATAGTTAATCAGGAAAATATGATCTGCGGAGTACTCGCCTAGTTCAGACAGCGATACGCAGCGGTTCAGCAGCTTCGCATCCATGATCTGCTCCTTGACGATTGGCGGCGGCGACAACTGTAAACCTTGATAGAGCATGGGCCCGCCCATGCTTCTCAAATCACCGTAAATATAGATTTTGCCGGATACAATCTTCATGATGATGAAGGTATCCTGTGCAGGCAGATGACGCCCAAGCTGCTCTCTAGCCGCTGCAAGTTGCTGATCGAACGCTTGCAGCCATGCTTCCGCCTCCTGCTGTTTGCCCACAACATCCGCAATGAAGCGAAGCTGGGCCCGCCAGTCCATATTTTCCATATCGACCGACGCGACTGGGCCTAAACTGCGTATCCAATTCATATCCTGCTTATGGATATTACAGAAAATAAGATCTGGCTGCAGCTCCGTGACCGCTTCTGCGCTTTGCTCGTCCAAGCCCTCAATCGGCTCGAACTCCGCCTGACTGAGCAAGCTCTGATAATGCTCCGACATCCAGGGGCTCATGATGCCAACACGCGGAACGACGCCCAAGGTAAGCAAGCTTGAAGTCATGCAAGCATCCAGCGACACATATTTTTTGGGCTGAAGCAGGTAAGCGCTAGGGGAAACACCAACTAATTGTTTGAATTTCCGGCTGAAATAATATTGACTCTGAAAGCCTGTTTCCTCGGCAATTTCTTGCAGATTGAATTTGGAGAGCAGCAGCAGCTCCCGCGATTTCTCAATGCGAAGATGGAGCAAATAGTCGATAAAGCTCATGCCTTTCTCTCTTTTGAACAATCGGGAGAAATGCTCTGGACTAATGCCAAGCTGCTCGGCGATCTGATCGCGTGTCAAATCATCTCGGTAATGCTGATCGATGAGGGAAACTGCATGCGTGATGACATTGTGCGTTTCCAGCGGTCGCTCTTCACTTGTATCGCGAACAATCCGATCCATCATGGTATAAAATAATAGTTGCCGCTTGAACATCCCTTCCGGTTGTCCACTCACTTGTATCGCACTCAGTTCCTTCGATATCTGAAGCGCCCAAAATGGCGTTTGCAATTGAATCGGCTCTTGAAACAAACGCTGCATCCTATGCGGAAGATAGGCGCCCCGATCCGCAGCCTTGCCGCTTCGCTGCAACACATCAAAGGCAATCCGATCAAGCTGAAGCAGGCTGCTGCTCGTATTGACGACATGCATCCCGCTGCCGGAGGGCGCAAATACAACCATTCCGTACCTAAGTACGACCTTCTTCCCATCCATGAACAACTCGCCAGTCCCCTCACGAACGAGCAGCAGCATATCCACTTCTGTCACATTCCATTCTTTTTGAGCGAAAGGCTCGTAGGTCAACTGCTTCGTATCCAATAAGACAAATACGGGGATATCCTGCGGCACCTCGGCCAGATGACTGCTGACTTCACTTTCCACTGATCCAACCTTCTGTCCGGCTTGCCGCTGACTTTGCTCCTTCAATACTTGACGCACCTCGGCTGCCTCTTCGTCAGTTAGTTTGCCCAAATGCTTTACGACACGGTGTTTATTTTTTCCAGTTTCATCCTTATAGGTGCTGACGATTTTATAGTAGAGATAGGATTTCCCATTTCTTGTAAAACTACTTTTCTTTAAAAACATAAAGGTACTTCCTCCGTCATTTTGGTGACTATGTTGGGTACTACACTTATTATAAGAGGTCTTCCTACAATAAGAAAAGCGGCTTTGTCGCCCTAAGGGATGAGCGTCTTTATAGCGATTTTCAGCAATCTAGCGGATCCTGGTTCCTTTTGGGCTTTGCAATGACAGACAACGTCGTGTGAAAAGGAACTATGTTCCGCTAAATGGCGGGAACTGGGGTAAACGTAGCATGAAAGAGAACTGAGATCCTCTATTTAAGCGGAACCTGCTGATTCCGACGGGGAAATGGTGAAATAGCGGATCTCAGTTCCCTCTGACGTGGAATATAGCGTTTTTCAGAATTATAGCGCACTGTAGTTCCCCCAAACTCGCGATCATAACACATTTTACAATAATCACGGATTGACGTTCCCTTATCTCCGCGCGCCCAAAAACATGTCTCATAGACCTTCGGCGATGGTTGACTGGAAATACGTCCTCAGACAAGACCCGGCTCACTCTTCCGTTTCTCCGCATTTCGGATTCTCATCCAAAAAAATCGGTGTAGGATATCCTGTTTCATATTCGAAATGTACCAAAAATTCTAAAAAAAGACGCTCTCCCCCCGAAAGAGAAGATGCGTCTTCGTTTAACTTAATTCGGATCTCTATTTCCTTTAAAATAAGCCCAATCTGTCTGTATGCCCACGAGCAGTGCAGGTTGACTGGAGCTTCCAATCATGAAGCTCCCAGCTTGCGTGCCAATAGAGATCGGGGTGCCTTTCGCCAGAGTTCCCGTAAATCCGTTCAATTGGCTTTTCTTCATAATCCCCTCTGTCAGCACTCTTCCCGACTTCCCAGGTATGATCCGCTCCAGCGTGATGCCGACAAAGCTCTCGACAGAATCACCGGCACTCATGAGCCGCAGCGTATCAGTGTCCGTATCATAACGCACGGCTGCAAATCGGGGAATGCCCACCGCTGTATGATTTTGCAAGGTTAGCTGCTTATCTGGCACCTGTGGATAGTATTCCGTCCCTGTGACGTTATACTCCGCCGTTCTTCCTGAATCTCCCAGAACGTTATTCATTTGCGCTACAATATAGGCATTGGGCTGATTCGTATAATTCTCATTAAATACGATTGTTTTGGTTGTTCCATCTTCAAATGTCACTTGCAGTGTTTGGTTCAGGAACGTGCAATCCCCCAGCCTTCTGCCAAGCGTATTATTGACATCCATGTTGGTGTTAAGGCCTACTTTGATCCCGGAAATATCCCAATACCCGTATAAATAGCCGCTCAGCCCACCGCCTCCGTCCCGGGTTTCATACGACCCCAGAAGAGCCGGCAAAGCACTGCCGCTGACCCTTACACTGGAACTGCTGCCAGTCGATTTGCTGAATATGGCCAGCGCTCTTCCCCGGTGCTCATCCGAATAGCCAATAGGCGTGCTGTTGTTCAAAGTAACCCGATAATCCGCATGGTTGGCATATTGATTTTCCGGCTTTTGAGTAATCCATGGCAAATCGTCCTGAACCATATACGTGCCTATAATCTCGGTGTTATTGAAGATAACCTCATCTCGGGTCCCGCTGCCTAACGATTCGATCATAATTGGCTTCAAAGTTTCCGTAGAAACAATTGTACTGTTGTTGATGACATTCATCTGTGGCTTGGTGAAATCCTCCCGATTATGCACATACCAGCCATCAGCTTTGGACACAAAAGTGCTGCCATACACAATTTCCGTTACGCCGCTGGCGGAGCCATAACCCCAAGCGTGGGAACCCACTCCGCTAATTCCTCCCCATACTTTGGCTGGATCTAAGTCGTCAGGTGGCGTAATTCCCGGATGCGCAGCCACCCAGCTCTTTCGATAATCGACTGCTTCCAGATTGCCGTAATGCTCGATATGAGCATTTTTCACGATATGAATCGCATCCTTGTTATTGCCATTGTCTTCGCTGTGAATCGGATATCGCATGTTTTTGGCGGTAACTGTGAGATTCTCCAGATTGGCTGTTGCCTTCAACCATAGCGTCGATTGATTGGTAATTTCACTGTTCGTGGCCGAGGCCGCATTCTCTCCCTTCAGGATAACTTGATCCCTGTCGGTTCCTCGCAGCGTAGTATATGGCTTCACCACCCAATTTTTCTCCGTATAGACGCCTGGATAGATTTGAATGACATACGGATTCGCAGCGCTGCTATCCTGGATGCTGTCATTAGCCAATTTGGGAGAGAGGAAATCGCCTGTTCCATCAGGCTTAACGGTCAAAGTAACCGTTTCGTAAGCTCCTTCTCGGACGGTGACAGAGGAAGCAGCCGTTTTCCCGCCATCCACGGTTGTAACCGTGATTTGAGCGATTCCCTCTTTTTTCCCATAAACAGCCCCATTCACGTCTACGATGGCCACTTCTGGATTGCTCGAGCTCCAAACAACTGATCTTTCTACCGCGTTCAATGGCAGTATTGCCGCCTTTAGCCTTGTCGTCGTTCCAGGATTCATCTCTATAGTAGTTTTATTCAAACTGACTCCCGACACTTTAGCTGGAATTGGATCATTAGCATAAGTCACTGGACGGATCTCCACGTCATCCAAATAATAGCTGTCTGCAACTGCCGGAAAATCCGTATAAATATACATCGTCAAATTTGTTATATTGCCAGTTTCATTCAGCTTAAAATACCCTTCTGCTTTCCTCCAGGTGGCAGCATCCATGGCAGGCCCCGTCACCATGACCACTTGTTTGGTTTCTCCGTTCACTTTGTACTGCAAGCAAATTCGGAGCTTCTCCCCCGCTGTAGAGCCGTCAGCCAACTTGCCCCAAGCCGAGTAATAGTATTCTTTCCCATTCTCTACGCCGGGGAAAAGTATTTTCCCATAGGCATAATCCTTGGTGATTTTCACAGACTGATGGCCGGAATGAGACTCCGTGGTGCTTAGCTCCATAGCGACTCTTTCGCCGGAGTAGGCAAGCGTGCTCATTTCCATCCCCGGGTCTGTCAACAGATTATCTCCTGTTAGTTTGAAAGGTCCTGAAACATACAAAGTTTCCGCAAGCGCATCCCATGCTGTGTTGTATCCAAACAGTTCTTTGAGCGCATCAGATGAAACAAGCAGGTCATAGCTGGACGCTACAGGAATATGCTGCAAAGTTACAGCCGTATTTCCTTTATAAGCGGTAAGCTGATCTGGCACAACCCGAATAACGCTACCATTCTTGACCGCAAGAATTGCGCCTGTATCATCTCGTTCTGCCAGGATCCCATCCTTCGCCAGAACTTCGGCCAGCGGCAGCATGACGCTGCCGTCCCTCATTTCCAGCGGTGTTACGGTTTTCATCGGTTGCCCATTCAGATGCATCTTCACACCCGTTAGGGGAACGTTGATGATTCCGATCTGGTCAATGCTGAAATCACCTGTCGTTGTCAGGGGATCGAACCGGATGGCTTCAATGCTTCCCGTCCATTTCTTATTGCTCCACATGGGAACATAATAGTCTGTGTAACCGCTGTCATTTGGTTTTATAAATAAACCAATTCCTTTGGCTTCATTCCATGTTTTATCGGTTTCCGTAATGAAATATATCTGCCCGGCCGTATCACTGGAGCTATTTTTCATGCGGATATGAATATATGGATTGTCTTCTGCAGATAGGCCTAAGCCAGCCGGCGAATGGATGCCTGGATCGCTGCCCGTCGATGTACCCGAATAGTGGCCTCCACTAACGGTCACATGATACACTTGCTTCGCAACCGTCCAGCCCTGAGTGTCCCCATCCGTGTTAAAATCCCATAACCTGCTGTATGTTAGCGGGCTGGTTTCCGTAATCGACGGAACTTCCACCGTTTTGGGAGGCACAATCCGCCCCTCGGGATACAAGCCCTGGAGTCTTTCCTTCTGCTCCTCAGTAGGCATCGCATCCGAATGTTCGCCACCTTCCGTAAACACGTTGCGAACCGCATTCAAATAATTGAAACCGTGAAGTCCAGCAGGCATAATAAAGTGGCCTTCTCCATACTCATTCCAGTTGTCCAAGAGAACCATTTTCCGGCCCACACTATTTGCTGGCAAGGATGGCACAAAGTTATCTTTCACCCATTGCCCGGTTGACTGAAACTCGGCAGGCGACGCATAGTATCCGGCAGGACCGTCCCAAGCGCGATCGTCCCTCCCCATGCTGACGACGGGAACGACATCCATGGAGCCAGCATCTCTTTGCTGCTCGAGCTTTGTCTTCTGCAATTCTTCCTTGCCTGCATAAGCTCCCCATGAATAGGAAAACATCGCATCCAGTCCCGCTTCCGTCTTCATTTCTTCGATAACAGCAGGTTCAGCGCTTGAATTGGAGATCAAAATAATGACATCATCGAAGCCGGCATCCCTGCACGCCTGTCTCAAATAGTCTACTTCGGCTTTAACCCCCGCCGCCGTTCCGCCAAAATTCCGCTTCAAACCGGAATAACTGAAAATCCCAATGACAGGCTTATTGTCGATGACAACATATCTGGGATCTTTGAAGTAATATTCCATCCAATACGGCACGACATTGTTCCGGAAATCAGCGCTCCCGCTAACTTTGGACGAAGAAGCCTCCCACATGATCATGAAATCGGCTTTATTACTGTATTTGGCATTAAAATAACCATCATGAAGCGCCGCACCCAAGCGAGGCTCCTTTATTGGCTTCCCTTCCGTGCCTGTTGGTCTGTACCAGCAATACATCTGGAAGTTAATGCCATGCTCAGCCATCCATTTGATTTCCCAGTCGGCAACCTCCGGGTTGCCTTCATCATAAAATCCAAGATAAGGCACCCTTTCTGGATAGGGATTGATGCGATCCCAACCGAGGTGCTGCCCCTCTCTCCACAAGGAACAAGCCTGTGTCCCTACTAACTCGCCACTGGGTGGCACCGTGACAGGTGCAGGTACATAATCCTGAGGCTCTGCCGCCTCGTGATACAGGAGAATATCATCCAAGGACATGATCCCTCTATTGGCGCCTTCAATTGAAAAAACAACTTGGTTAACTGGGCTCATTGGGACATCGATTTGTTCCACTTTCAATTTGCCGTTCAAATAAAGATCTGCTTTGCCTGTCTCCGTATTCAGTTTAAGCTTCACATGATACCAGAGGTTAGGAATATAGTCGTAAAAACCCACCGTTTGACCGCTTGAGTTCTTATAAGCGAATTTGCCGTCTTTGGTAAGCCACTGGAAGACTATTGCGTCTTCCTTTTTTAGGGCTGCTGAGAAATCGTCCATCTTGACCGGAACAAATATTTTATACTCAAAAATCAGATTTCCTTCCTGAGCAGGAATGGATTTGTCCATACGCATAACTGAAGTAGCTTGAGCTGCGTTCATTTTCAGACTAAACACATCCGGTGGCTTGGCATTATCCATCTTCTCCACGGCAATCACACCGCCATTCGTCTGTGACTGCCAATCCTCAGGCAAGGGACCTTGAACTGTTGAAAGAAACCTTTCATTAATGGCATACCCTTTGTAAATCTTCACCGGAGCGAAAAACAGCTCTCCCGTTGTAACATCACCTGTTGTAACGAGAAAGTTATCTAGCAATGCCACATCATGAGTAAAGTTCTTCTCCGATGCCTTCAATAAACCGTTTACATAAATCTGAACTTTTTTCGTATCCAGATTAGCGATGACTTTAACCCCATACTCCGTATTCGCACTGATCGTCTGGAGATTGTAACTGACATCGCTGGATTCAAGAGCTAGATTGCCATTCTTCACCTCGAGGCTAACCCCTTCGGTGACTCCGCTTCGAAGCTGCCATTTTACGTCGTTTACGACAGCTGGCATCTTAAAGCGGTACTCCAGAGTAAGAGTCCCACTATGCTGGGAGCGGATTTTTTTATTCAAGGAAACGGGAAGCACATCACTAGTATCACTGATTTTGAACCAACTGTTGAAGCTGTAAGAAATGGCGCCCCCTGCTCTTTTCACATCCCAACCACTGGGTACAATATCCGTAGGCTCATAGGAAGTGGCGAGGTTAGAAAAATCTTCATCCAACACATATTCCGCTTTGTCCGGAGAAGCTGTCGGATCGGCATAAACCGTAGAAGCTTCCCATGGATTTACGATTAACGTGGACAACATGCATACCAACATAAAGATCGCTATGAACCTGCTCCTTGGCCTCATATCACTTGCCCCCCCTTCACGATTCAATATGCTCGTGCATCTCCTGGCATAACATCAGCAAGGCAATCCCTTGGCCCCATGGCATGATCAAGTCCCGAGGAATCGCATTGTATTCCTCTATACTTTGTTGAATGCCCGTTCCTGCCGAAACACTCGTCACCGTCCCTTCCTCCGTAATACGCCGAAGTACAGCCTTATAGCCTTTCTCCGCGCAGCGCAAGTATTTGCGGTCCAAATACCCCATCTGCACACTCTTCCATATGCCATATACAAAGCCCGCCGTGGCGGAGGTTTCCTCATAGGAGGAGGCATCATTTAGAATAGTTGGCCACAAGCCCGTGTCATTTTGAACAACTGCCAGTACTTCGACTTGCCGCTGAATTCTCCCGAAAAACCATGCCTTCTCCTGCTCATAACCTTCCAAGGTTGTGAATATTTCCGGAATGCTGATCGTGACCCAGCTGTTTCCCCTGGCCCAGAGACAACCGCTGAGATGATCGTTGCCTGACAAGCTGTAGCCATGATAAAGCAAGCCATTGTCCCCGGTTTGCAGGCATTCGATATGAAGCCTAGCCTGCAGCAGCCCTTCCTCGATATAAGCCGCATTATTCACCAACTGGCCCAGCTCGGTTAGGAATACCCCGGCCATAAATACGGTATCGACCCACATCTCTCCGGCAAACTTATCGTTAATGACGGTATGCTCAAGAGCCCCGTTGGACAGCCTTGGAGCTTCCTTCATCAGCCAACTGGCGAATTTTTCGGCAAAATCTAGATAATGGGGTTCTCCTGTTTCTCGATAAAGCAGCAAAACGGAGAGCAGCGGTGCAGTGGTATTGATGTTATACGCAATCTTCTGGCTTTGCGCCATGTTAGCGTCGATGAACGTCTTGATGAAGTTATAAATCTTCTGGCTTCCTGTCGTCTCATAAACTTTCCGCAATCCGTACAAAGCGACGCCTGCCCCCCAGTCCCAATCGCCCTTCCTGTCTACATTAAAATCCATCCTCATCGTTGTTTGCGCCACTTGCTCCAATATTCCTTTCAATTTACACACCTCCGGTTATTCATGTTTGATCGTTATTTGGTTAAAATCGTAAATGACCTTATTTCCATTCGATCTCACTTCAATCACTCCACTGTTAAAAGCGGAAACCATATAGGGTCCGTTATAGGTCGGATAAGGAAAGATCACCGTTTCTCCTTGTACCGTTCGCATGGTTTGGTTCATAGATAACTCCCCCACTTGAAAGGAGCAGTACGTTAACTGCATTCGGACAGAATCGAAATCTAGGCGGTTCAGCAACATCATCCTGCGAAACGACGCAAAATCCTCATAGGTCCGATCATCCCCCACTTCGCAAATAATCGCATTGCGCCTTCCATGGCTGATGACTTCCCTTCCGGCGAATTCACCTTCTGTTGTCCAGTTATAGCCATTGTGGATAAATAAGCAGATGTAAACCCCTGATTTTCGCAGGAAAAGGTAGTTGCCTTCTTCCTCCACCTCATCAAAGGCATCCCTCGGAACATGGACGTGAATCCAATGCATCGCTTGTGTCTCTGGAATCTGATACATGGCCATCACGACATTTTTTTCGCCGAAAAAGTGGCCGCAGCCGCAGCCCAAATCTCCCGTCCAGTAGCCATGCTCGCTTCCTTCTGTGCCGTGATTCCCTGGATGATGACTGAAAATTTTCAAGTCGGTTGCCTCTGGAAAACTTAAATCCCACTGGTGCTGCTGATGATGGGCATACCAGCCCGCTTCGCTGCCCGGAGCGTAGGCATCTTGATAATTCACGGCCCCCATAATAAAGCGGGGTGTGTAATAGGTATATTTATTGATGCTTCCATCCTCTTGCGGCAGCTGCTTGTGCGGCGTTTCACAGGTGATACAGTGTAAATGCTTGCTTTCTTGATGAACGTAAACCTTCGTTCGCCCCAGTGCAATCTCATAAATCTGCTGAGAGGGCCGATAACTCGAGCAAATGGCAGCAATCAGGCAGGGAGCCTGAATCATCGCTCTGTAGCTATGCCCGAAATACAGCTCATACATAGGGAATGTACCGCTGCGGGCATGATCTAAGGCGACAGGCGCATAGATGCGGCCATGTGCACCACCGTACAAACCGTCGAGGCTATCGCATACCATGTCCAGCAGCAATACATCCAGCATCATCCGGGCAAGCTTAACCAGTTCCGGGTCATTGGCATAATCATAAAGACACAGCAGACACTCCATGACTTCCGGCATGTAGCTGGAGGAATCAAACTCCGCCCATCCCCGCTTGGCGCGAAAAACAAGGTAATCCCGGAGGAAGTTCCCTTCCTCCTCCAGAAGCTCCCTGCCTTCTTTTCCATACGCCTTGAAGCACTCCAGCGGAAACTTCTGTGCGGCTAGATACCGCGACGTATGGAAAAGCAGCATATGATTCTCCGACTTGTATTTGCTTTCAAAATCATCATGCAGATAAAAATTTCGGATGGCGCTGCAAGTCTGTTCCTCCAAAAGCCCAACCGATTCAAACTGGTACAGGGCGCGTATAAGCTTTATCGCGGCAAAATCCGATTCTCCTTGCGGATCGCGTCCATACAGATGCGGGTGCTTAAACCACTCAGCCGAGCGCACCAAACTCTGATTGCTTGCCTCTACATACATGGCTTTACTTAGGTTCGCTATGGCGATGCCTCCGTATAGATCCTTGGACAAATCCTGCTGGATTTGCTTATCGAGCAAGTAGGCGCTTCTTTCTTCGAAGCTCAGGATGGCCTTGCCTGCCAGAAGCTTTGCATCGCCGGACAATTGAATGAAATCCATGTTATCTCACCTTATTATTTTTTGGCTAGAAATTGGTAAATATCTTTGGTCAGGAACGCATTCTTTTTATTTTGCTCATACCACTTCGCGTACCAATCCAGCGTTTGATTTTGTCCAATCTTCTGTTTCAAGCTTTTCAGGTCGTTCATCGCTTGATCAACCGTATAGCTGCCCCCGCTAACGACTGTCTTGGCGATCATGTCCTTGCTTTGCTGAGTCCAATCGTTGTTAATTTTGAGCAAATCAGCCGGAAGCGTTGGCATATGCTCAAGATGAGTTAGCGTATATAGCGGAATGGCCGGATTCTCGTACAGATCGCGGGTTTCATTTTTGATTTTGCTCCATTCCTCGGCATTCGGAATCTCCTTGTTAACAACTGGAATATTACAAATCTCTTTGGAATCAATCGTTGTCGCTGACATGTACAAATCCGTGTTATACCCGATTTCAATTTTGCGCAAATCCGGATTAATCGCTCTCGGACATCCAAGCTCATCATTTTTCCAATGGACGTTTTCCGTGCCGAACTTGAGTGTTTTCCAGGTCTTCTCAGCCAACATGAAGTCCATCTCTTTCATGGCAGCGGCCGGATCTTTGGAGCCCGCATACACGACTGTCGTCATCTGAAGCGGATTCAGCATTCTGATCGTGTATTGTCCGAATTCTGTCTTCGGCATGAGCATTGGGGCTATCGCTGCCTCTTTATTCGTGCTGCGAAGCGTCGTCAGAAAATCAACATTCGCGTTGTCAGCCACATAGATGCCAAGCTTGCCGGACAGAAAATCTTTTTTCGCCTTCTCTCCGTTTTTATCCGTCAAATAATCACGATCTACGACTCCTTCGTCAAACAATCGTTTCTTGAAGGAAACGGCCGCTTTCATTCTCGCCTCATCTTCGACCAGCTTGTCATCTTTAATAAACATCGAATTGCCATGCATGGCATCAATCGCCTCATCGCCTAAATAAGCGAGCGAATAGCCGTACGTATCCTTTTTCCCATTACCGTCGGGATCCTGCTCTGTGAACGCTTTCGCTACTTTAAGCAGTTCATCCGGTGTTTGGGGGATGGGCAGCGAAAGTTTTTTCAGCCAGTCGGTGCGGATGAAGACAGCTACTTGCACGGAACTGGGAATCACACGGCCCATTTCGTACATTTTACCGTCAGGCTTCGTGCCGATCTTGCGCAGAATCGGATACTTTTCCAGCATAGCGGTGTAGTTCGGCGCATATTGCTTGACCAGATCATCCAGAGGCAGCAGCTGCTTCTGACTGTAGAGCTGATCCCGGTAGCCCGTTTCAAACTCATTGATCACGTCTGGCGCTTCCCCGGAAGCAAATAGCGTATTGAATTTCTGCTTGGATTCAAACCTCGGTACGGCAACAAATTCCACATCTGCTGGCCCGTTTTCATTTATCCATTTCGTCCAGCGATTGTTCGTAATCGAGCCTTCCGCCGCTGGCGTATTGCCACGGTCATAGAGCGACATTTTGATTTTGCCCCGTTTCTCAGGTGCTGCTGATGCCCCCGCTTTGGTTGGGGAAACGGCAGTTCCACTGCTCTTTTCTTCCGGTTCACTGCAACCAGCAGCTACCGTCCCTGCCGCCAACAAAGTAACCACTGCCAATAACGTACTTTTCTTCCTATAGTCGCCCACTTTTTTCATCCCCTTTTGTATGTATCAACTTGATTCCTAATGCCATTATCCGATCACGATTTCTTGATTACCCTTTAATAGCGCCAAGCATCACACCCTTTACAAAATACTTTTGCAGAAGTGGATAGACAATCAGCATCGGCAAGGTCATGATCACAATGCCTCCCGCTTTCACAGCCTCAGGCGACATATTTTCCAGATCTTCCGGCTGCAAGGCAATCGTCTGAATCAGCATGCTCTGACTTTGCACCATTTGCTGAACGAATACGGTCAAATTCATCTTTTCTGCATCATTGATGAAGATAAGAACGTTTAGGAACGAATTCCAGTAGCCAACCGCCAGGAATAAGCAAATCGTGGCGATCACAGGCATGGACAAAGGCAGAAATATTTGTACAAGAAGCCGCCATTCCCCACAACCGTCGATGCGCGCTGACTCTTCGATTTCGGCCGGAATTCCTTCGAAATAGCTTCGCATGAGCAGCAAATTATAGGCGCCAACCAATCCTGGGAGCCATAGGGACCAATAGGTGTTGATGAGCCCGAAGCTTTTTATCAAAAGAAAGAAAGGAATCAGTCCGCCGCTGAACATCATCGTAAACACCATAGCCAGCGTCATAAATTTACGCCCATAGCAGTATTTACGGGACAATGCGTAAGCCGCAAGAGTCGTACAGAGCAAGCTTAATCCGGTTCCAACTACTGTGATGTACAAGCTGTTCATAAAGGAAGGGATAACTCTCGAACCGATAAAAAGGGTTTTATATGCTTCCAGATTGAAATGAATCGGCCACAGCCAGACGAACCCGGAATCAATGGCCGCTGAGTCGCTGAGCGAAACAGCGATAATATTGATCAGTGGTATCAGGCAGCTGACGGCTGCGAGCAGCAGAATGGCATGAACCGAAGCATGGAACCATTTCCCTGCGGTATTTTCTCTCATGTTCTCACTCCCTTTCAAGCCCGATTACCATAGACTCTGGTTGAATTTACGGGCAATTTGGTTGGCTGTTAGTACGAGTGTGAAGCCTACTAAGGATTCGAATAATCCCATCGCTGCGGGAACGCCGAACTCGCCCCCCTGAATGCCTATCTTGAACGTGTACGTGCTGATAACCTCCGAAATATCGGCGACAACGCGATTCTGCATCACATAGATGTGGTCGAAGCCGACCTCCATGACACGTCCTATGCCAAGAATCAGCATCAGAATGATAGTCGGGCGAATGCCCGGAAGAGAGACATGCCACATCTGGCGCCATTTGCCAGCACCATCCATGGCAGTCGACTCGTACAAGCTTGGATCAATCGTCGTAAGCGCCGCCAAATAAATAATCGCCGAAAAGCCAGCTTCTTTCCAAATACCTGAGCTAACAAATACGGCAATCCAAGAAAATGGTTGATACAAAAAGGCAAACCGTTCAAACCCAAACTTCTCCAGAACGTCGTTCACCATGCCGGTATCCTGCGAAAACAGCGTAATGAAGATGCCGCCAACAATGACCCAAGAAAGGAAATGGGGCAAATACAACAGCGTTTGCACGATTTTCTTAAACCACATTTTCCGAACTTCATTCAGCAGCAAAGCAACCAATATCGGAACTGGAAATCCAATAAAGCTAAGCAAGCTCAGCATGAAAGTGTTCCGAATAATCTTCCATCCTTGCGGATTCGTAAATAAATAATCAAAATGCTTGAATCCTACCCATGGGCTGCCCCAAATGCCATCCCAGAAGTTGTAGTCCTTGAAAGCAAGAATGATCCCACCCATCGGCGCATACTTGAATAGGATAAAACATACAAGGGCTGGAGTTAGCATGATATATAGCGGAATATTTTGCTTTATATACTTGCGGCTCCTCTTTTTCGTATGTTTGGCTTGATTCCAAGTTTCTGTTTCCCTCTCCATAGCTATGTGCTTCGAAGATACTTGCATGAGAATTTACCTCCTATGTCGCCCTACGGAGCGTGATATCGCATGGTTGTGACCGTTTCTATTCCGCTCACAACTCAACAGTACACGGAACTCTAACGATACGGCAATTCACACATTTAGACGTGATGCACAACTTCAATAATCCGCAGCAGATAAGGGTTTTATCAACAGAAAACGACCCCTTCAAGGACTTTGTGAAGCTATCCTTGAAGAGATCGTTTTCGTCTAATGAAACTCCTTGCGATAATCGCCAGGTGTCCGGCCCACGAGTTTCTTGAATACACGGATGAACGAAAAGGTATGTGTATATCCAACCTTCACGGCGATTTCCTGGATTGCCGTAGATGTCGTGACCAGCAAATGTTTGGCTTGTTCAATCCGCAATCCAGCCAAATAATCAATAAATTTCTCGCCGAATTCTTCTTTGAACAAACGGCTTAAATAATTCGGTGTCAACTTAAATCGCTCACTCAGCATAACCAGCGAGAAATCAGGATTGTTAAATTCATCTTCGATATAAGCTTTCACTTGATCGATCAGATCATGTTGGCTTCGCTGCGCGCGAAGGTGATCAAGCCGAAGGCAGGCATCCTGCAGAATAGCATGCAGTTCTTTTTCCAATTCATCTACAGTGTCAAAGCTAGCTACCCATTCATTAATTGGATTCAGCGCATATTCTCGCCAGCATTCCAGATATTCCGGGGACAACCCTGACATTTCCTTATAGAAGTGAAACAATAAATAATTCATCAGATTGACAACTTGTTCCCGGGAAAACAGCTGGTTCCGAATTTCGGCAAACAGGACATCATAGTGGCGTTCCCACTGCGCTTCACCGATCCTGAAGAAGTGGACCAGTTCCCTTATAGCAGGAAGCGAGCGGAAGATTTCTTCGCCCGATTTGGTGTTGATATCCTTGAAATCAATGACGCTGCTGACTCCGAACGTCGTCTTGTAGCTGAGTGCTTCCAAGGCTTCTTCATAGGAAATGGATACCTGTTGAAGGCCTGACGCTTTCGTTCCAAGTCCACAGGTAATCGTAATGGCTACATTGGTATGGACCCAATCCACCGTTTTGCGCATAATCCCATGAAGCGGATCACCGGATGCAAGCTCATTCGGCAGCTGACAGACGACACATAGCCGATGTTTTTCGATCCATTCCAGACAGATCAGGATGCCTGTATTCTGACTGATCTCTTGAACGACGTTATCAATGATGAATTTAATCAAATATTGATCCTTATTCGTATAAGCTGAGGTGAAATTCGAATACTTATCAATTTCAAGTATGGCTGCCTGATAGGGGGCGTTCGTCTCCTGAAAGCCGAAATGCGACAGTTCCTTGTCCCAGCCATCTTCAAGCTTAAGCTGCGTTCCGGTCAGCAATTGTTCGAACAAATATCGCCGGCGGTAGCTGAAATTCTCATCGTTCTCCAAACGATACTTGCCGAATTGCTCTAGCAGATGATCCAGCAAATTGTCAATAATTTTGAATTCATCGTGCTTCACTTGTCCTAGAATATGGGGCTTTTGCAACTGCAGCGGAACGGAAGAGAGCCGCTCCAGCAGCGACTCAATCGGCTTATAGTTTTGCCGGCTCACGTATACAATCCATAAAGCACCAGCAAGAACCGTGACAATGCCAATCACCAACCAGAATGCATTGAGGTTCGACAGAAAGCGAAAGACGACGCCATCGACAAATCCGCTGCGGATCGTCCAACCCGTGTATTCCGATTTCATTACGGTAACATCTTCCCTGTTCGCGCCTGCTGCTCCGCTTATCGTATCGTCACCAATCATGTATTCGCCATGGACATCCAGAAGGTGCAAATAACTAAATTTAGAACGGGACACATTATCAAGAAGCTTTGAGAGCGTATCCAATTTAATATTGGCAACCAGTACTCCCTCCGTTCCCAGCGGCAGCGGCATCCGCATGACTAGCGACACCACAGGCCTCGTTACACCGGAATTGTCGAGATACTCGCGACCAAGGCTCCAGCGATTGGCAGGGGGAGCGGTAATTAACGTATGCAAATAGGGGCTGTTGGGGAATTGTTCAAGCCCCATCATGGACGTGTCGCTTAAAACAATTTGGTCACGGGTGCGATATAAATAGACCGAATCTATCTCACTGAAGCTGTCTCGCAGCAAAATCAATTTCTTATATACGTCCCGGTCGTTCAGATAACGGTTCTGCGCGAACGGAGATGTACTGTAGAAGTCGATCACAGATTGGTCATCAAGAAAAGTCTGCACAATATATTGTTCAACGGTTCGCAGCTTGGAATCCACATATTGCATCGTATTTTCTGCGTAGATCTCATTGGCCTTTAGCGCTTGTTGCTTGGACAGCTCGCTCATCGTGACGAAAAAAATCCACAACAGCACCACAATAACGAGAATGAAGACGGGTAAATAAGCAAATACAAGGCGATTTCTCCACTTTTTCCTCATCTGCACAGCCCCTTTATTCGTACAAAGTACAACGATACCGTTCGACAAGTCAATACGCAATTCAAAGAATCATGCACAATTCTCATTTCTTTGACCTTCCTGGATGATTTTTCTTATATAATATAGGTACTACACATAAAGGAGATCCCGCCGATGTTAACTGCTGATTTCATGCGCCAAGAGCAGCCTAAACTATGGGAGCTTGCGCTTCGTTTAGCTCCCGCACTTTACATGGATACCCGTGAGCCTTTCGTTCCAATTCGTGTTGGGGTTACCGCATTTGAAGAGTCAGGTCCTTCCCAATCCTTTCCCCGAACGATCAAAGTTGATCATGCACGTGTTAAGGTAGTCGTGGAGTATGCTATTTATTGGGACTACGACATTCAGCATATTTACGATTTAGAGCATGTTTGGGTGTACATTGGACATAATGATGAGATCATTTCTTGCGAAGTCAGCTTCCACGGGAAATATATGATTGGTTTATTAAGCGATCGCAGCAATATACAGGAAGATGGCCGCGTTCAGGTATATGTGCAGCCTGGGAAGCATGCGATGGCAGCGCTTGATGAGCTGTTCCGCTTACTTCCGGATGTAGAAGCAGTCAACAACGAATTAGCCGGAAACGGCGGAGTATTGGAAAACGAGATGTTCCAGGGGCAGTTCAAATTCGGCACTAACATCGACAAGCTCGCCGAAGATCATCTCCGTACCTTCAGCTTCCAGCCCAGCTTCATCTATACACCTTATGAATGGACACCCGACATGTTTGTGACATGGGACGAGCTTAAAGCAGAAATACCTGTACGCATGCGGGCACTTCTAGAAAGCCTAAGCAACTAACAAAAGAGGGGCTGTCCCATAAGTAGATAAACCTACTTGAGGGACAGCTTTTTTGCTTTTTTGATTGGGATTCAGAGAGGCTCGACTTTCTCTAAACCTGCAATTATACATCTTTTTTGCTCTTGGAATAGCCGCAACGATTAAATTCCTGCGTTTGTGCAGGTTTTTGAGGCTTTTTCTGAATTTACGGCTGAAAAAGATAAAAATGCCTGCACAATTGCAGGCATTTTTATCTTTTTAACCGAATTCGCTTGGAAATTCCTGTATTTTTGCAGGCTTTTACACTTGGGTGAACGGATCTGGTCTGGAAACCCCTTCATCCCACATGAAAGTAATCAACCCCATCATCTATCGACGCTTTCCTACTTAATTCGGCTTATGGGACAGCCTCTTTTCGTGTAGCAATTACAGTTTTAAAACCATTAAATCTTCATCTGCATATTGCCCGTTGAACTTCAGCGCGTTTGGTTCCACGCCGTAAACTACAAATCCCAAGGACTTATACAACTGCTTTGCTGAGTCATTATTAGAAACAACCGTTAAGTTTATTTGCTCTAAACCAGCGAGATCCCGTGCCTGTTTTATCAGTTCCAGCATGAGCAGCTTGCCTACACCCTTCCCTCGCGTTTGCGGTGCTACATACATTCCATAAACATTGCCCTTATGGGCCGTTTTAAGACTATTTTCACGCACAAAAGTTACAATCCCAACTAGCGAATCACCGCCATCAAAAGCCCCTAAAACAAATTTGCCTGAGCTCGGCTTTAAACGTTCCGCTACCGTCTCTAGTGAAAATTCCACTTCTCTCTCATACGTTGACCCAAATGCCTCAGGATTAGCTTTTAGAGCACTCAACCGCAACTCTTGGTACAATTGGGCATCTGTTTCGTGCAAGATACGTATATGCATTGCTTCTCCTCCCTCTGTATACCAGAGCCTTATTGCTCCGCCGTAATTGCAAATCTTTTGTGATCTTCCCACGTCCCGTTAATTTTCAAATACGTTTTAGCTAAGCCCTCGTGTCTAAAGCCTGCTTTTTCCAACACTCGAATAGATGGCAAGTTTCTTGGCATAACCGAAGCTTCAACACGGTGCAATTTAAGCTCGCTAAACGCAATTTCCACACATAATGAAACTGCCGCGGTTGCATACCCTTTGCCATTATGCGTTTGGTCTATGTAATAACCCACAAATGCGTTTTGAAAAAAGCCGCGAGCAATGCCTGTTAATGCGATCCTTCCGATCAACTCATCATTCTCTTTAAGAAAGATTCCAAAAGAATAAGATTGATCGTTTTGCGCCCCTTGCATACCATTGGCAATCTCATTTTCCTGTCCCTCTAAGGTAAAGTGTGTTTCGTCCCTGATCGGTTCAAAGGGTTGAAAAAAGTCGCGATTTCTGCGCTTTATATCAAGAATAGCCTCGGCGTCCTTCATTTCGAGAAGTTTCAAATAGATGTTGCTGCTGCTCAGGTCCTTGACCATCCTCCAAACGACATATTTGCTCGTTTCTTCTTCCAGCACCCTCAAGCCGCATTTCTCATAAAATTTAACAGCGAATGGATTGGTCGGAGAAACTCTCAAATGATACGCCTTCACCTGGTGCCTGTTAAAAAAGCTTTCTGCATATGCCAACAAGTGCTGTCCAAGCCCTTTACCGCGATTCTCAGGTGTTAAGTAAAACAGATTTACATAACCAATATCATTCCCCTCATAGGGAATGATTTGAAGCTCAATTTGGCCAATCGGTTTGCCGTTATCTTCAACAAGAACTAGCCCATCCGGAAAAGATTGAACTCGTTCTTCAATGCGTTTTACATAGTCATCTTCGTCGCCAAAACCTTCATCGCTTCCAAAGCTCACTCTATATGAATCCTTGCGAAAAGATATAATCGTTTCTTTATCTTTCTTGACATCAATCGTTCTGAATTCCATAATCCCACTCCCTTCACTTCTACTCCCCACCAAAACGCTACAAATAAAAGTAAAAGCTGACGCCGCGCTCTGTGTTTGCCGCCCCATATCGACTTTCATGAAGATCCAGTATCTGCTTGACGATGGCAAGGCCTAGTCCCGTTCCGCCGGTTTTGCGGTTTCTGGACTTTTCAACCCGGTAGAAACGCTCCCATATGGTCTCCAATTGATCTTCAGGAATACCTTCTCCTTCATTATCAATCGCCATGCGGATGCACTCGCCTTCATTTTCGATGCGAACGGTAATCTCACTCCCCGCTGTGGCATGCCGAATTGCATTCATCAGCAAGTTGACCAGCATCTGTTCCGTTTTCACCTGATCTGCGTGAACTTCGTGTTCGCCAATGATAATGGTGACCACCTTCAGCTCCTTTTCACCCAGGTGATGCGATAATTTGTCAACGATATCCTCGACTTGATCACTGAGTAGGAACCAGCTCTTTTTCAGCTTGATTGTCTTCGATTCCAGCTTCGCAAGTTCCAGCATATCTTTGATGAGCGCTTCCATCTTGTCTGTCTCACCCAAAATCACTTCGAGATACCGTTCCCGCTTGCTTTCCCCGATCCCGTCACGGATGCCCTCCACATATCCCCTGACGATGCTGAGCGGCGTTTTTAATTCATGCGAAACATTGGAGATAAATTCTTTTTGCAGCTGCTCCATTCGCTGCTTTTGCTCCATATCCTCCCGCAGCTGTTCGTTAGCGTCATACAGCTCCTTCAATGTGTCGTCCAGTTTCTCGGACAAGCTGTTTAAACTGCGCGACAAGCTCCCAATCTCATCGTTATTTCGGATGGGCGATTTCACCGAGAAATCGAGCTGTGCCATTCGCAGGGCGACTTGATTCAGGGAAAGCAGCGGCTTCGATATGATTTTGGTGTAGACGCTCGAGAGCAGCAGGATGAGAATAATGCCGCCAATCCCAATATAGAGGTAGAACAAACGCAGCGCATCATAAGCTTCACTAATTTGCTGAAGGGAGGCCAGCACCATGATCAACTCGCTTACCTTTCCATCGCGCATAAGGGGTTGAATAAAAACTACGCTGCGTGTCCCACTAATCGTATCTGTCCATTCCTCTTCAATCATTTTCCCGTTATCTAACATGCTTTTCCGTTCTTCTGTCAGCGGGAACCATTCTTCAAGGGCAAGAAACAAAATGCCTTGCCGCGAATTCCATTGATTAGTGGAAGGCAGTACAACATCGGTGATAACACCAGAAATTTTATGCAATGGCTCGGTCGTTACCGTATCTAAATGACCGATATCCTTGGGGCCATCCTCTCGATGAATCATGACTGGGTAGAAGAGATCCTTCGTGCTCTCGTCCTCAAAGTATCCCTCCACCTCGATCTTATCTCCGCGCTGAAGGTTCGCATCCAGCAGCTTCCGCAAGTTGGAATTCAGTAGAAAGGAAAGGGAGATGCGAACAGGGTTTCCTTTATCATCCTTAATGACGATACGAAACAAGTTATCATACTTCACATTGCCTTCAGGGCCCAGAATGGCAAGCTGCGCTTTATTTTGGTTGATGAACAGCGCCATTTCGCGAGAAATACGGCGATCATCCCAGCGCTTTTTCTCGTAAGTGTCACTGAAAGTTTTAAGCTTTTTTTCTAATGTAGCAGTTTTCTGGTGCTGATAAAAGGTTTCAAATAAATTAAGCTGCCCCACCAAAATGATCGCGTAGAACAATAGAAAAAAGAAGGCTGTGAAAGCAAACAGCTTCATCGTAACCCCTATTCTTCTCATCGTTCCTCCTCGAATTTATACCCGGATCGAATGACTGTGCGAATATGGCGGGCTTCGTCTCCGAGCTTTCCGCGCAGCTTTTTGATATGCGTGTCTACGACGCGCAGGTCACCGAAATAATCAAACCCCCATACGTGATCGAGAATCGTTTCGCGGGAGAGCACAATGCCCTCATTTTTGGACAAGTATAGAAGGAGTTCGTATTCCTTGGGCGTCAGGTCGATTTCCTGTCTATCCACTTCGACCCGATGCGACCTTCGATTAATGGAAATCCGCCCAAAATTCAGAAGGTGCTCGTCTTTCCCTACCGTTCCTTCGACACGCTTCATCAGACTGACTGCTCGGGCTACCAGCACTTTGGGGCTGAAGGGTTTGGTTACATAATCGTCCGCACCCAACTCAAATCCAAGCATTTTATCGTCGTCCTCAGATTTGGCAGTCAGCATAATAATCGGTACGGCTGATTGGGCACGAATCCGCTTGCAAACAGCCCATCCGTCCAACTCCGGCATAAGAATATCCAAAATAACCAGATCGGCATCCAGCTTTTCCAGCATTTCCAGCGCTTGCAAGCCATTTTCCGCCTCATAGACGATCCATTGCTCCCGTTTGAAATAATCGCCCACGATTTCGCGGATCAAACTTTCATCTTCAATAAGCAAAACCTTGCGATCCATGCTGCAGCTGCCTCCTCTACACTCGTACGTTATAAGACAAGAATAGCGGATTCTTGTGTTTTCTATGTGTTCTCAGATAGAGCTATTATACAAAATTACTTCCCATAAAACACATGAAGGACACAACACACCGCTATAATCAGGATGGAGCAGATCGAAATTGAGGTCCCGAAAGGAAGTCGTCTATGAATATCATGGCTATTTTGCAAAAAAAAGAAGTGCAGCGCTTTGCCGTATTAGCCTTGTTTTGCCTTGTTCTCTATTTTATTCGCAGCATGCTGAATCTTGTTCTACTGACCTTCTTGCTGACATTTTTAATGAATCGGCTGCACCAATACAGTAAGCGATGGATCGAAAAAATTATCCCAGTCAACTCCAAATTTCTGCTTGCGCTCATTTATGGTGCCCTTCTAACGCTTGTGGTTGTTGCAGGCGCCAAATTTTTCCCTGCTCTGGTCCGCCAAATCGCCCAACTGTTCGAACTTGTCAGGCAGCTCTATGACAATCCTCAGAACGAAGTGGCGGGCTACATAACCACGTGGTTGGACAGTCTCGACCTTCCTAGCATGGTGAAGCCAGGCTTCGATTTCATGATCAAAATTGGCAACCTCGGATTTCAAGCCTTTTTGGCCTTGATGCTTAGCCTGTTCCTGCTTTTGGGCAAAGAAAACGTCATTCGCTTCACCGCGCAATTCCACACCAGCAAGCTGGGCTGGTTCTCCAAGGAAGTTGAGTTTTTCGGCAAAAAACTCGTTCAGACATTCGGCAAAGTTATCGAAGCCCAACTGCTGATCGCCTTGATCAACTCCTTGATGACGACCTTCGCGCTATGGCTGATGGGCTTTCCCAATCTGATCGGTTTGGCCTTGCTTATTTATGTCCTCGGGCTTGTACCGGTAGCTGGCGTCTTTCTATCGCTGATTCCGCTAAGTATGATTGCTTTTAGTTTGGGCGGATTCACTTATATTATTTACCTAGTTGTGGCTGTCACGATTATTCATGCTGTGGAAGCGTACGTGCTCAATCCCCGGCTGATGGCATCCAAAACGCATTTGCCCGTCTTCTACACCTTTCTTGTTTTGCTCTTTTCCGAGCATTTCTTCGGCATTTGGGGATTGATCATCGGCATCCCAACCTTTGTTTTTTTACTTGATATTCTGGATATTCAAAAATCGGAAAAAACCAAACTTTCCAACACCTAGAAAAGGAGTGATCCCATGTCAGTCCAAACCATTCCCACTTTGCTCAAAATGGCTGTTCTCAGTGGGGGCATGATGTCCATGTTTTTCTCGTTTCACGATAAACCATCCCAAGCGGTGCTTTGCATTGTCCTAGCGGCTGTATTGGCCGGATTTGACGAGTATATGGTCAGCAAACTGAGCCTTGCCACCGAATTCGGCAAAGAGTTCCGTTCGCTCGCAGAGCTGATTTCCTTTGGCGCGGCTCCAGCCTTAATCGTTTATCTGATCAGCTTGCACAAATTGCCCGTCTCAGGGCTGCTGCTTGCTTCTCTTTTCATCATTTGCGGTGCGCTTCGGCTGGCTCGGTTTAACATTGCAACCTGCGTTCATCGCCATCATACAGGTTTGCCTATTCATGTTGCAGGATGCCTGTTAGCCGTGCTTGCGCTATGGTCACCGATTCTGAATCATCTGGAATTAACGGTGATTCTGGTCATCGTTCTGTGCGGCTTGATGGTTAGTCGAATCAAAATACCAAAAATCAGCAAACCCAATCTTATCCACAAAAAAAGCTTCTGAGGTAACCACCGATAAATCAGCAGACTTTCAGTAGAAATGGAGCGTGGTCGCCATAGCTTTCCTACAAGACATCATTATACAATACGGATACATCGCCATTTTCTTCTGTTTGGCTCTTGGTATTATCGGCTTGCCCGTCCCTGATGAAATCCTAATGACCATTGTCGGCTACCTTTCCTCGATGGGGCTGCTTCTTCTCCCGCTATCCCTTGCGGTCAGCTTCTTCGGGGCCATGACCGGCATGCTGTGCAGTTACGCACTCGGGCGGAAATTCGGCAAGCCGCTGCTCTGGAAATACGGCAAATGGATCAAGCTTACGACAAAAAGGCTGGAGAAAACAGAGACTTGGTTCGAGCGCTACGGCCCCTGGGCCATATGCATCGGCTACTACATTCCAGGTCTCCGCCATCTTACCTGCTACCTGGCAGGGGTAAGCGCTATGAGCCCCCGCAAATATTTACTTTATTCGGGCATGGGGGCCATGGTTTGGTGTGCTATTTTTATTTCTATCGGTTACTTTCTGGGAGCATCCGTCGATTTTTCCAATTATCATGCTTCTTTGCTGCGCTTGTTCTTCTAGAGGGCTTTGAGAGGCTCTGTGACCATCCATGTGCGAAGGCACAGGATGGACAAGGCCTACTTAATATAGCAAATTGCTCACACTCCGGCGCGAAAAGGAACTATGATCCCCTATTTGCCTCAGAATCCTCGATTTGCTGCTGAAAGGGAAGTAGGATCCCTTATTTCACCTCTTTGCCGTGAAAATCCATCAAGTTAGACCAATTAACGTACCACAGTTCCCTTTAACAAGCCAAATGGTTGTTTTGAGGCTAAATAAGGGAACCTAGTTCCCTCTGGGGGGTCAATGATCAAATTAGTTAATTCTAAGTACTCCAGCTGAGCGTTCCACCTTACGGAACTTGATCTCAAGCACTAGGATGTTCCTCCTTTTGACCCTTGTATTTCCTTTATTTGTTATATATAGTGTTAAAGGTGAGTTGGAACTAATACAGATACGAGGAGAGATACGAATGAAAAAAACGATAGTTTCTATCGTCGGGTTGTCACTACTTTTCGGCGCAGCAGGTGGCGTTTATGCAGGAGCTAATTTACAAGAAATTAAGGCTTATCTGAACAACGATATAAAGGTAAAAGTAAACGGAGCTGCAGTTCAACTTTTGGATGCACAAGGGAATGTGGTAACTCCAATTACATATGATGGAAGCACCTACTTGCCAGCACGCGCCATAGCAAATTCGTTAAACGTAGCCGTAGACTATGATGCCGCTTCAAACAGCGTATTATTTGGCGAAAAGGTTGATGGCACTCCCGTTAATGCTGGTCAAACTTTCTATCAAGCTATTAAAGATCCTAATTTGACGAAATATAAAAGCAAGGATTATACGGAAGTCATTAAAGATACTAAAAGCTCAGGATCTAACTTCACTTTAGAGCCAAAGGGCAAGTATCAAAAGCTTTATTTGCAAGTTGCCGCTATCGGTTCAGATGTTGAATTGAAAATTCAAGACAAGAATAGCGTTTTGCTTAAACAAGATACCGTAAGTATCGCTGATGGATTAAAAACAATCGAAGTCAATATAGCGGGATTAAGCGATGTCACCGTTTTCTATTCGTATGAAAATGACGATAAATCAGGCATTTTCGTACCTTTAACAACTTCTTACTATAAATAATTAAAACTTGCGATTGAACTCTTCCCTCCCCAAATACGGAAAAAGTCCTTGAAATCAATGATTTCAAGGACTTTTTTATGCATGACGATGCTCACAATGCAACAACCCCTGAACCACCGCCGCGGCTGCTCACCTATCCATAGTTCCTTCATCGTCTAAGCTTTTGTCAACGTAAGGATTAGCTTGGAAAGCTTGGCTTGTTTATAGGCGCCAGTTAATCCAAGCAGTGAAACGTCGGCTGTCTCCACTTCACGATATGGAATTTCAAGTTGCAAATCGGTTTGAAAAGGGAATGCGGTAAGCCGCACAATCGCTTCTCCGTCCCAACTAGGGATCACCGGATTCCCCCCGAGAAAATCAAAGGTTTCCGTCAATCCATCACGGAACCAATTCTCCTTCGACTTCACAGTGCCCGGAGGATGGATACACATATATATACTCAAATCATCGCAGAAACGGAGCAAGGCTAGGTGA
This sequence comes from Paenibacillus alba, assembly GCF_013204855.1. Taxonomy (GTDB): domain Bacteria; phylum Bacillota; class Bacilli; order Paenibacillales; family NBRC-103111; genus Paenibacillus_E; species Paenibacillus_E alba. The sequence goes on from NZ_JABMKZ010000015.1 coordinate 103,390, forward strand.
AAGGCAAGTCTTGCCTTGGCATCCTGGCTCTGCAGATGAAGCAGCTCCTCGAGCCTTTCCTGACGTTTCTTTTCCAATTTAAGAAAATCAACAGCGTGAGGGTCTTCCGGTATCATTTGCATGAGCTTGCAGAATTGCAGGCTGCAAAGAAGAGCGGCATAAGGATTTACGTCCTCTACTTCATTTACGCCCAAGTGGTAAAAATGCTTTTTGATAGCAAGCGGATAGTTCCAAAAACCATAGGGCAATCGTTGCCCAATTTCCCAAATCGGGCACTCATCCAGATCTATCCAACCTCGATCATGCTCCTTCACTGCATACATCACATCATCCCAGTACTCTGCTCCAATAAACCAATCCTTTTTCCATGCAGCCGCTATCTTCCCCGCCAATTGAGCATGCTGATGTTGCTCATAGAATCGCAAAGTGCCCTTGTGCTCATAAACGATCATCACTCCACCCCCAGCGTTTATAACGTAATACTAATTTTTAACTTGGAGGATGTCAAAGGAAATCATGATTATAGATAAGCTTGTTAAATAGAAAACAAGCAAGCACCTGAAATTATCAGAATGCTTGCTTGTGGTCTATCTATTTCATATATAGTTATCCTTTTACTTTGCTTGAATATACCCTTCAGCTTTCAGCAGCTCGGCAATCAGAACCGCGCCGCCTGCCGCGCCGCGCAGCGTATTGTGCGATAGCCCGACAAATTTAAAATCGTAGATGGAATCTTCGCGCAATCTCCCGACTGACACGCCCATACCGTTCTCAATGTCTCGATCGAGCTTCGTCTGCGGTCTGTTCTCTTCCTCAAAATAGGTGATGAATTGCTTTGGTGCGCTGGGCAGACCAAGCTCCTGCGGACGTCCTTTGAATTTCAACCAGCGATCGAGAATTTCGTCTTTCGAAGGTTTTTTCTCGAACGAAGCAAATACGGTTGCCAAATGTCCATCTGTAACAGGAACACGGATACATTGGGTCGTAATTAACGGTGAGCTGGCTTTAATAATTTGTCCATTGTCAACACTTCCCCAGATGCGCAGCGGCTCCTGCTCGCTTTTCTCTTCCTCGCCGCCAATATAAGGGATCACATTATCCAGCATATCCGGCCAATCCGTAAAGTTTTTGCCTGCTCCGGATATCGCTTGATAGGTCGATGCAACCACTTGTGTGGGTTTGTAATCCAACAGTGCGTGAAGTGCCGGCACATAGCTCTGGATCGAGCAGTTAGGCTTAACCGCAATAAATCCAGTCGCAGTTCCGAGCCGTTTTCTTTGAGCGGCAATGACATCCAGATGCCCTGGATTAATTTCCGGGATAACCATCGGAATATCCGGCGTCCAACGATGAGCCGAATTGTTAGAAATAACGGGCGTGCCCGTTTTGGCGTACGCGTCTTCCAGCGCTTGAATTTCAGCCTTTTTCATATCAACTGCGCAGAAGATAAAATCTACCTGATTGGCAACTTCCTCCACTTTCGATGCATCTAGGACAACGATGTGTTTCACGTCTTCCGGGATCGGACTAGCCAATTTCCATCTGCCCGCTACGGATTCTTCATACGTTTTACCAGCTGAACCGGCACTAGCCGCAATCGTCGTTACTTGAAACCATGGATGCTGATCCAGCAGCTGAACAAATCGCTGCCCCACCATACCCGTACCTCCAACAATACCAACCTTCAATTTTGCTGTCATTTTATGTTCAAATCCTTTCCATATTTATCTTCATTTACTAACTATTCAATTCATTTGATTTGATTTGGTGTACCCTCATCTGCCACTATGTTGTATTTCTTTAGCACAACAAAAAAAATCCCACCCCCAAGACTTGTTTCAGTCTTAGGGACGAGATTGTTGAACTCGTGGTACCACCCCAGATTCGCCGATATGTCGCCATATTAGCCTCTTCAAGTACGGCATTACATGTAATGCTTATACTTTAGCTCTGTAACAGGAGCTCCTGTCACACCATCCCCCTGTTTGATGGAGTTCCGATGTGCTGCTCTGAGTCTTTGTTCAATAACGGATTCTTGCTCCTTTTCAGCGAACGGAGCTCTCTGTGAAAGAATTCACCTATTTACTCTTCTCTTCATTGCATTTGAACGTTGCGATTATATTATCAAATAACGCGGAGAAGGTAAACAAATTTTTTCAAAATTCGAAAACATGACAAATTTGAGCCTAAAAATCACAACGTCCAGCAATGGTTCATTTGCTTTATTTTACTTGGACAAGTATCGTTTCATTCGCTGTGATTCGTGCCGCGACGCTCGTCGGCGGTGCATAATCGTCGGGAGCCATCATTTGAAACGCTCTAAATTTCGTCGGATCTTTCGCCCCGCCTATCCCGGAGCCCCACTCGATGTACCCTTCCCGGCTTCCGGCATCATTCTCATTGACTAACATAGAGAAACTGATAACATTGCCTGCTGTCGGTAGGATTGGCTCAAATTCTCTCCAAGGCATCATTAAGCGGTATTTCGTCACCTTATGCTCCTCATCGCGGGAAACCTTTAAATCCATATCGCCATTATCATGGATGCCAAGAGGAATGCCTTCGGGCCCGTTATAAAAGTAAATCTGCGGTCCTTGCGGCGTTTGCGAAATGCCGATCTCATAATTGTAGGTAACCATGCCGGGAATGCCGCCTGCCATGCCAAACTGAATGCTGTCATTTTTGTATATTTCCTGTCCGACAAACGGGTACTTAAACACATCATCTACAATATCTGCTTCTAAATAAAAATTCGTTTCATCCCAGGACAGATTAAAGCTTCCGCTTAAGTCATCAGGCCCAGTGTAAGAACCCGCTTGGATCCTGTTCGTTCCGGAACTCAAAAGAATAGGAACAGGTTCATCGGCTCCACCACGGTAAGCCACACGATTAAAATCAAGAGAACTGACAATTGGAATGGGATCATAGCCAGCTAAAACAATTGTGACATCCAGCGGATAGGACACCCCTTCCACAAATCCCGGTAACGGGATCGATTCCACAGCGCTCGAAGAAGGTGCAATCGTCCTTGTCGCGACCGTGCCGCTTAATTGACCGATCGACCAATCTATTTTCGCCAATTCCAGAGGTGTTGCGAGCGCATGGTTATCAATAATGACTTGCACAGTTGGATCAATCCCTGGTTCAGCTGCTAAGAATGGCTTGAGCTCAACGGTAAAGGGCTTTCGGAAGGGGATATCTGCATATACCAATCCGAGTGGATTGCCGTCCGCAGAAGTAAGCCTTCCACGGACAGACATGCTCCCCTCATGATCCTGACCAGGTACTTGGATCGAAAGGTTCGCAGTGGCATTTGCGGCAGCGGCAAAAGGATAGTTGCGCCCGTTTACTTCGATCATCCCCGATAAGGGAACGTTATCCGTATTGGTTACGCTCAGCTTCAGCTTGCCTTCCTCCCGAATGAGGGAGGTCTCACCGGCCAGAACGAACGTACGATCCTCTTGCATGCTCTCAATCGCCCCGTGAATATAGATCGGCTCACTGTTCAATGTCAAATGAACCTTTCCCCTAACAGGCGTATAGACGGTTTCGTTGCCCATATAATCAACAATCCGAATCGGTGTTTGTGTCCCTATCGCAACAGGTCTTGGTTGAACCGCCCACGCGGCCCGAACATCCTCACTGCCTTTCTTGAATAAATAATGATAATAGGAGCCTGCAGCAGACAGGTCTGTGTTAAAGCTGGCCCCTGACAACTGACGGATCATGACAGCATAGGCCGTGAAAGCGGGTTTTGGCGTATAAGCGCCCAGTTCGTCAGCTTTATTGCGGATGAGGCCGAAATTATCCTCATTGTTGCTTTTATTCACACCGTCGTTCATAAGATCATACCAGTAAATTTTCTCCACACCGTTCGCCAAGGAAAGGACGTACCCGCGCACCAAATCATCTGCCGATTTCTTTTCACTGACTCCCGAAAGGCTGTTGTGTGTCGGCCAGCCAATTTCTGAAAGCCAGAGAGGAATCGTGTTTCCTCCGTTATATTTGCGAACCAGATCATTCACATCCTTGATTGATTTCACCAACAATTCAGGATCCTTTGGATACACGTACGGATGAATCGTCAGCGCATCCATATAATTCAGGCCGCCCAGCTTCATGACGGACTCCAGCCAGGACATGGGGACGCCCGCCGTGGACATGCCGGAAACGATCGTGTCCGGATGTGCGGATTTAACGGTTTCATAGGTTTTCTTTAAGATTGGGAAATAATACTCCGGCTTGGAGTCGGCAGGTCCCGTTCCGCGATCCCCAAAGCCGATGTTAAACTCATTATAGACTTCCACCTGTTTCAAAAAGTGGGTATAGCTAGGCGCTGTTGCATCTGCTCCATTGTAAGCATCCAAAATTGCCTTCGCATGATTAGCAAAGCCCTCTCTGCCTTCATCGGTATAAGGCGTGCTGTTTGAATCATAGAGCGGATTGGTGAAAGCAAGCACCCACAGCTGATCCAGCGATTTTTCCCGGAAATCGTTCTGATACTCTGCGGCAACCGGAGATACAGGGACAGTATAGACACCCTTCTGCTTCTCCACGGAGCCCCATTCCGAGGCTTCCCGCACATTTTTGATCCCTGCCTTGGCAATAAGCCTTGTTAACGTTGGACTCCAGCCTTTACTGGTCCAGGTAAAATGCGTATTGACGCCGAAAGGGGAATCGCTGAGCTGGCTCACATCGAATGGCGTCAAGACGGTAAAGCTCGTTTCGAGGGAGAGCGGATTTCGATTTTCCGACTCGGCCAGAACTTTTAGCGTAAAATACCCGCGTAATGAAGTCGGAAATGGAATCTGAACTGCTCCATTTTGCGGCGCGGCAGTGCCGGAAGCCACTTGCGAACCCCATACGTCCGCAATTTTCCAAGACACAGCCGTTCTACCTGTCTGAAGCTGCATGCTCAGATCTTCATTGCTCCAATATACGTTGCCGAGCTGTGTCTGGATCAATTTAGTATCCAGCGTCCTAGCCGTTGCGAAAGGACCATCCGAACTCCAAACTCCGACTTGTCCCGCTTCAATTTTAATCGTATATGACTTTCCAACTGTCAGCCCGCTTAACGTATAGTTCGTTGTACTACCGCTTACTGTGCCAACCAGAACGCCGCTAGCATATATGCGGTAAGCATCGGCGCCAATTGCAGGCGTCCAGCTTACGCCAATTTCGTCTTCTCCCTCCTTGACCACCGAAAGCTGCGGAGAATCCCCCCAACTAGGAGCGTCCTGATTCGCTCTATTCTTGGAAATCCGAAGATACGGTTTGTTGGCAGCATTTTCTTTACTGTTCATGCTAACGTTCAGTCCGTACTGTACTTCCTGACGAATCAGAAAACTTGCAGCTTTGTCTGCAGCCGACTGCCTTTTTACGTAAGCCGTTACATCCAGCTTGAACCATTTTGGCGTGCGGTCTACGGTAAAAGATTGAAGATAATCCTGCACCCCCGGTTTGCTGTTCCAGGTTGTCTCCGCTTCGTTCCATTGCTCCGAATCCGTACTATACAGTTGATTCGTCACCGTCGTTCCGCCTCCATCGTTCGTTGAGGCATACACATACAGTTCAGCCGAACCGATATCCTGGATCACAGAGCCAAGATCAAACTTCAACAAGGCTTCCCGTGTCAAATCAGCTGAATTAGTCTTAACCAGCAGCGATGCATCATTCCCATAGTTAATATCTGCTTTTGTACCGCCGTTGACATAGGTATCGTTGGTCGGAACCAGCTTTTGCTCGATCATGGGCAAGGTTACACGGGCTTGCGGGCCGTTATGAGACCAATTTAACGCAGTGTCGGCGGCTTCAACCGAGAACTCATAGGTTTCACCTGGTATTAAAGAAACAGCGTCATAGCTGGATATCGCACCTCTCACGCTGCCCAGCAGATGACCATTCGCATAAATCCGATATCCCAAAATGCCTGAAGTATCTTGGGCATGCAGCCATTCAAGCCGCACCGAAGTCGAGCTTGTCACCACGCTAGCAAGCTGCGCGCCTGCCGGCCAGAGTGGGGGATCCGTATCCGCCGTGCTTGCAGGCATATAAGTGACAGTTAAATAGGGCTTATTGGCTGCTTCCATACTCTGTAAGCTGACAAAACAATTGGCAAGACTTGTGTCTATCAGAGCTAAACTTGCTGTTTGATCGGCAAGCTGCTCAGTGGCAATATACGAAGAGACATCCGTTGAATACCACTGGGCCGGCTTATTGTTTAACATCGTGATGGGAGACGCAACGGAGCTTCCTTTCACAGGGCTGGCATTCCAAGTAATTTCAGTTCCTAACCAAGTGTCACTAGACACCTCGTACACGCTCAAACTGACCGATTTTCCCGTAGGCTGCGCTCCATCTGCAACGGCTCCGTACAGATTAAGCGTTGCTCCCGTAATCACTCCGGGAATACCCTTTAAATCGAATTTAATGAAAGCTTCCCGCTTATCCACGGCATTGGTACCCGAATAGTTCTTTATTTGCAGCTGGCTTGGCGTTGTTGCTCCAAACTTCGTCTCCGCGTTGGTGCCTCCCCTAACAAAGGCATCATCCGAAGCGTACACCTGAACAGTAATCGGTGTTTGCGTCTGAACTGCCGTCCCTGTTGAAGCGGTAACCTCGCGTGGAACCATTCCGATACTGCTCGTGAATAGGATGACAAAACTAATAAAAGCTGCGATTCTCATTCTTCCATTTCTCAATTTGAAAGCTAGTAAATTCACTTTATTTACCTCCTTCGTAAAATTTCACAGTTCCTTACCACCAAGAAAGCGCTTACAATTACTGTGGAAGCATCTCTGCCGTTGGGCAGAAATACTTTTTATTAACTATGCAGCAAAACAGTCCGATTAGCTGGCTTTTTCCCGAGTGTCAACGAAATAAGCTGCTCAGGTGTTGCCAGCGACGCTTGAACGGCATGCTCCGAAGGGCTTACCGCTGCTCCACTTTCAAGCCGCTCGGCATGCTTCGAGAACGTCAATGAGAACAGGAGCAACGCCTCCTCCATTGTATGAAAATCGATTTCGGCTCTTTCTCCTTGATACAACACATAGTCCAGAAGTTTCGTTGACCCTTCTTCTGTGATTTCCCAGCGGAACGGGCCGAATCCATCCATGGCTCCATATAAGGAACGTACAGACATAATCGTAGTTCCCAGAACGGCTTCAACCGTATCCTCATTGATTGCTAAGCATTCAGGAGCCATCCCGGAATAGCCAATTTCTATCCGCACGCGAAGATCCGAAGCCATCATACGCCCGTGGATAGGATCGAGATTCACATGGGTATCCCCTCCGTCCAAGGCAAATTGGAAGCCAAACAACACGGAGGATTTCTTCTGCTCGCTTTTAAACACCGCAGAACAGAAATCATAGTCATCGTGCAGGAAACGCAGACGCATATAACTGCACTCGCCCTCCTCTGTCCGGGCATAAGCCAGCAGGTTGCGGCACTGGTTCCACATCACATTGTGATTGAACGATCCTAAGGCATAGTCTGGTGTCAGATACGTATAGGCTACTCTTGTCGCAAACTCAGGGTACTCAGGGAGCGCCTGCACGACTTCTCGAACGTTAATATCCGTAAACAGTTGACGCCAGCTCTCCGGGCATCGTACGCCATGACAATACCATTCAGAATTATAAATGAATTGATCTTCCTCGATTAACGGTATTTGTCCCCCGCAAGCCATGTACAAGAAGGATAAATGAGAAAGGGAAAGGAACGACTGATAAGAACGGGCATGTGGACCCGACCACTGTTTAAGATAAGGGTGAAAATGCTCCGCAACGGTCTTCCAAGTGACATCAAGCAGTTCATTTGTCAGCGTTAATGCTTCTTCCGTTTGCGTGAGGGCGGCTAATACCGATAGATCCAAAATCGCTAACGTCGTATAAGCAGGGCTATTGTATTCCAGAAAAGCTCCGGATTGTATCGTATAATCGTATAACCTTCTCAGCCGAGCAAGGCCATAGTCGACATACCGCTGTTCAAGCATCAGTTCCCCAGCGATTAGCGTCACGAATGCGCCCATAATTGCAATGTTCGTATAATCCGGCCCGACATTCCGTTTCATAATCGCTTCGCAGCTGCCAATGATCGCTTTCTTCATCAAGCTGATCAGATCATCAGGGATAATAGTGCTGTGTCTGATCAAAATAAGCAGCAGGCGCTTGCCGCAGAAATCTGCCCAGTTCCAATCAGGCGGCGACATCTGAGCAAGCGGTTCCTCCCAAAACCACGACCAGATCCCGAAGGTCGGAGAATCCGGTTGCTGATCTTGAAGAGAAAGGACAGTTCTCAAAGCGTCGAATGCTCTCTCTCGATATAATGCCTCTCCGCTGTCGAGGATAGCCAAAGCGTAATCAAGCGTTTCCCTAATCGGATGTATATATTCCGCTTCCTTGATCAACGTATGATAACCTGGACTTGTGAACGGTCTGCGAAGCATGTTAATGTCCGTATTGTAATCAGGATGCAGGAGCTCTACGGATTCCCTTATTTTGAAAAGCCAAATGGATTCTTCCTCTTTGATTCGTTCAGACGCGAAGCTGTGTCGCATTGCCATACCTCCATGATCACCAGACGGGAGCTTCTTCCAAGATGAGCTGGCTTCCGCCCCCGTGCCAGTTGCAGATTTATTATCCTTCGTATTATTTTAACATGCTTTTATTTTTCTCGTACCACTCTTGCGCCAGCTTCTCCACGTTGTCTCCGCCAAGACGCTTCCATTCTTTCCGCAGTTCACTGAGTCCATCCTGAGGCGACATGGATTTACCGCCGGTAACGACTTTGGCCTCGATTTGCTGGGCAATCGGATTGAATGTCGCAATCAATTGAGTCATTTCCGGAAGATCGGGATTAAACGGAATGTCTCTGCGGTATTTATTTTTTAACGCCAACTCCAGCGACTTCGCCTTTTGCTTGGCATAGTTCTGGGATGCTTCATCCTTGGCAGCCATCAGCGGAATTTGCTCCGGTTTCATGATGTAATCAATTAAAAGCGCATATTCACTCGCATAGCCAACTTCCTTCGTAAATTTCTCTTGGTCGATTCTCTGACGAACACCATCAACCGTTTTGTAGTGGATATTCTCTTCCCCGTTTTTGAGCGATATCCAACCGTCCTTCAGCATCCAGTCCAACGCTTGAATGGCGGATTTGATTTCATCTTCCTTCATTTTGCTGTTGAAGGCCGTAAATACGCTTGGCGGCGCTTCTTGGTACAGCCCGTTCTTCCCATACTTGGTGCTCACCGATTCAAGGGGCACCAACTTAGCGGTGGGCACATTTTTCAGGAGCTCGCTATTGGCCGCCTGAATATCCCAATTAGCCAAATAAATGCCCGCTTTCCCGGTCGTCAACAGCTGGCTGGACCGCTGGAAGTTCGTGTCTGTAATGTATTCTTTGTCAATTAGACCTTCATCAAAGAGCTGCTTCTGGAAAGCCAGAGAATCTGCATAACGGTCGAGCACTCTTCCGAATTGAAGCTTGCCGCCCTCCACATACCACTGGTTTTCTTGGGTGAAAAATAACGTGCGGAAAATACTCGTAGCACTCGTGCTTAACGCGAATGGTACGGTATCCGCTTTGCCGTTGCCATCTGGGTCGCCGTCTTTGAACTTGCGTGCGACATCCAGCAGTTCCTCTAACGTGGTCGGCGCTTTCAGACCAAGCTTATCCAACCAATCCTGACGAATCCATATCCCATGATTCGCAACGGTATCCCGTTCATATGAGACCGCATACATTTTCCCATTGATGGTCAGGTAAGGCTTAAGGTCTGGATGTTTCTCCAAATATGCCTTGAACGTCGTACTGTACTTGTTGATGTAATCGTCAATTGGCTGAATTGCTCCTTGATTGGCTAGCTGGCTAATATAATTCCGATCATATTCCCAGATCAGATTAGGCGCCTCGCCAGAAGCGATCAAGGCATTCAGTTTAGGCTGTGCCTGATTTCGCGTAACTGGAACCCATTTTATTTTCACAGGCGAATTTTCATTGATCCACTTCGTCCATCGATTGTTCTCGTAGTCCCCTTCCGCTGTTGCAACGGCACCACGATCAAACATGGAGGCGCTTATTTCCTTTTTGGGACCAGCCGCCGCAGGCGTTGAGCCGGCCGAAGCACTCGGCTGAGCCACGCCTGTCTGGGTGCTGCAAGCAGCAAGCATCGTCAATGACAAGGCTGTGGCGAGAACCATTTTTCCTGCATGTTTTAGCTTTTTCATTTCTACTTCATCCCCTTTTCATGATTCCTTACATGTAGCGTTCAAGAAGCGTTTCACTCCTGGCTATCAGCCTTTGACAGATCCAATCAAAACACCTTTGACAAAGTGTTTCTGAAGAAACGGATACACGCATAGAATCGGCATGATGGCAATCACGATAGCAGCCGCTTTGATCGATTCCGGCGTAAGAACGACCTGGCTCAGGTCATCATTTCCTCCAGCATTGTTTAGTAAATTGTTATCCACCTTATCGACCATCTGATACAGCTTCACCATGACGGTTAATTTGGCTGATTTCGTAATATACAACATGACGTTAAAATAACTGTTCCACCAACCCACGGCATAAAACAAGGACAAGGCGGCCATAATCGGCTTGCAAAGGGGCATGAAAATTTGCAGTAGAATTCGCCAATCGCCGGCTCCATCTATCGCCGCTGATTCTTCAATCTCCTCTGGCAAGCCCTCCATAAATGATTTCATGACAAACATGTTATAGGTACTGATGAGTGCAGGCAGCCAGACCGCCCAATAGGAATTCATGATGCCCAGCGTTTTCACGAGAATGAAATTAGGGATGAGCCCTGTGACGAACAGCATGGTAAATGTAATGAACATGAGCAGCGGCTTACGCCCTATCAGCCTGCGCCTTGAAAGTGGATATGCCGCAAGAATCGTCATCACGATGTTGAACACTGTTCCTACAATCGTTACAACAATCGTATTGCGAAGCGCTAAGATCAACTGTCCATCCTCGAACAAACGCTGATACGCCACAGTATTGAACTCAATTGGCCATAAGAAAACTTCGCCTGAATTAATCGCTCTGCTGCTGCTGAAGGAAGCAGCAATCTCATACCAGAAAGGGAATAAGGTCAAGACAGAGATGATGCCGAGAAAGAGGTAAGCCATGACCATGCCAAGTTGGGAGGCCCAACTTTTTTTCGTATTAAGCATCATTTACCACAGCCCCCGTTCGCCGGAAATCCGGATCAATCTGTTCACACCAACGACCAGAATTAAGCTGATAACGGATTGAAACAGCCCGATCGCCGTTGTGTAGCTGTAGTCCATATTTTGCAAACCTACCCTGTAAACATACGTACTGATGACATCCGCCACATCCAGAACGGAATTGTTTTGGAGAACGAGTGTCTGCTCCAAGCCTACATCCATCATTTGCCCTATCCTCAGAATTAAAAGAATCGCCATCGTTCCACGAATACCCGGCAGTGTAATGTGCCAAATTTGGCGTATTCTTCCGGCTCCGTCCATCTTGGACGCCTCATAGAGCTGAGGGTCAATCGTAGCCATTGCCGCCAGATACAGAATCGTCCCCCAACCCGCCTCCCTCCAAATGCCGGATAAGGTATAAACGAAGGGCCACCAGAACGAATCGGCCATGAAATAAACGGATTCACCACCGGATAATTTCTTTAGAATCAGATTGACGATTCCTGTGCTAGGCGAGAGCATCGCGATAACAATTCCACCCAAAACAGCCCATGAAATAAAATGGGGAACGTACAGTAAATTTTGCACAATCCGTTTGTACCATTCCCTGCGTACTTCATTCAGCAAGAGAGCAAGGATAATCGGCACCGGAAATCCGAAAACAAGACTATACAAATTAAGCACCAATGTATTTCTCAATATTCTCCAGAAATCCAAGCTCTCAAATAGCATTTGGAAATGCTTGAATCCAACCCACTGGCTTCCAAAAATACCGTCAACAAACCGGTAATTCTTAAAAGCAATAATCTCCCCAATCATCGGAACGTATTTGAACAAGACATAAAAGCCAATGACCGGTAGAAGCATCGAATATAAATATTTATCCTGCTTTAACCTTCTCCGTACTGCCGGCCAGAATACGCCGGTTTTGGCCTTTTGTGTCCCGTTCTGCGTGCCTACGCTCGGGACCTTCCCCCACATGTCGTCTCACCCTTTCGCCTTCGTCATCTGTCATTCGATTACGTTTTGATTGTATGAAAGGGGGACTGAAATGAAAATAGACATGTTCTGATTTTCGTGCCTTTTCTTGCCATTGGAGAGGTTACAATTTTTAAATAGCGTGCATTTTTTTACGATTGGGCTACTGTAAAGCCTATTCCAGCACGGTTTGTTCATCCGCTTGGATGATCCATTCACGGTATTCGGTCGGTGTCATTCCCGTATATTTCTTGAAAGCCCGCAGGAAGCTGCGCGCATTCGTGTAGCCCACCAACTCCGAGATGTCGTTCACCTTCCGATGCTTATCGGCAAGAAGCTCCTTGGCGGCGTTGATCCGGATTTCAATTAAGTAATCGATAAAATTACGCTCCGTTTGTTCCTTGAACAGCTTGCTGATGTAAGGTGGGCTTAATGCAAACTTGTCAGCCAATTGATCGAGCGAAAATTCACTTTCGTGATAATGCTCGCGAATATACACCAGCATTTTCTCAATGGTTTTATTACTTCCCCGTGAGCTGCGTTTTTCTTCAATTTTCCCAGCTAATCCTTCCAAAATGGTAGTGACAATCCATTCCGCATCCTGCCAATTGTCACAATCGTTAATTCGTTGATGGAGATTGCCCATCTCCTCAAGCGCTTGTTCCGTATCTATGCCGACAGAAGCCACGACCTGCAAAGATTTCATAATCAGCTCGTAAGAAAGCTGCCTGATTAAATCAGGCGATAAGCTGCCGCTTACAGCTTCATGAAACAGCAGGGAAACGAATTCCCTTAACTTTTCCGTTTCCGTCTGTTTTAATGCTGCGACAATAGGTTCTGTCATCTTGATCAACCGATAGTAGTCCTGATTGTCCGATTCCAGCAAATCTTCTATGGAAATGACGGAATTGCTGCCGATGACCATTTTGTACTGGAGCGCTTTTTGCGACTCGTCGTACGATTTGGGAATATCCTTCATCTCTCGATAGCAGTTGCCTACACCAATTGTAATTAGGAGTCCAAATTGCCGTCTCATGACATCAAGAACCATTTCGAGAACCGTCAAAGCACGCAGATGGTTTTGCTCCTCATCGCCTTCTGCAAAGCTAATAATCATGGCAGATGAGCCTGATCCCAAATCAATGGCCACCCCTGCGTATTCCATGTTCAGAAGTTCTTCAGCGACATTGCATAGCGCATAGGTATATAACGTTTCGTCCTTCGGATTGCCCAGCCTCTCTTTCCCAATCTCAACCGTACATACGACAAACATCTCAGGAAATAAGCGAATTCCTGGGAAGTCCAGATGGCTGCGAACCGAAGCATACTCTGCCTTGTAGCCGGAGAGGATGTCCATCACAATTCGCCATTTCAGTACGGGTTTCGAATCGCGAACCTGCTTTTCCAACTGCTCGCGGTCCATGAACATCTGATCGAAAACCGTCTCTAAATAGCCCATGCCGGCGACGTTTGCAACCGTGCCAAGTTCTGGATGCGTCGTTTTGAACGTTCGCGACATTTTTCCAACCAATTGATCCAACGGTTTAAACGTCCTGCGATTCACGATAAACAATACGGTAATGGCAATAGCAATCATGGCGAAAGCAATGGCGATCATGAATTGGCGAGTCGATTCCAACGGCTGATACACCTGCGAATCAGGTACCACACTCACAATTCTCCAGCCTGTATAAGCCGAAAGCGTATAAAACACCGATTGTTTGATTCCATCGAGCTTCGTTGTAAAGTGTCCGTTGCCGCTTTGGCCCATAATTTGCTTGATATAGGGAACGTCCTTCAAATTTGTGTACAACACCGATTTGTCATCATGCGTTACGATGTTCGCTTGGTCGTCAATAATGAACGTATGACCGCCTTGCGCGCTATCTTCAAACACATCTTTAATCATCTTATAAAGGACATCTTCTTTCATATTCACCGCAACAAGCCCTTTCCGGTATCCCGGACTGCTGATGGACGGATAGGGACGAATTAACGTGACGACATCCTGATCTTTTTCGCCATCCCTGCCATCCGATACTTTGTGCGTAGTGATCCACTTCGAATACCCTTCGATGCCGAGGTAGGGGACTAACCAGTTGTCCACGGATTCATTCCGTTTGAAAAACGTTTTATCGGTCAATATCTCCCCGCTTAGATCCGAATACAGCATGACAGAAGAGAACTGTTCGTTGGCATACACTAAAGACTTCAGTTTGTTGGATAAAGCGAAGAAATTCGTATATTTTTGTGACATATCATCATAGCTGTCATACATGAAATACACATTTTCCAGTGCTTCCGATACCGTTAACAATTTTTTGTCTGTTTCACGGAATACCAATTCGATTTTATTATCAATCTGCTTTAACAGAGCGATATGCGTATCTTTCAAATTCTGTTCTAAACGTCCTACCGTTCCGGCGTAAGACATCCAGAAAGTTAAGAGAATAACCGTTATAAAAACCATGCTGTAAATGATCATGACCCTGCCGGTAATGCTGAATTTCATCGACGACCCCTCCAATTCAAATCAACCGTTCTTTCCTGAGTTCCGCCCGCCTCTGTTAGACCTGGGTTGTTTAACCATTCGCTAAGAAGTAAATTGTATCCTTTTTACGCTTGGATTAAATTATAAGCTTTGTAGCGTAGGACATTGTCAATTCCCTAAGTCGTGGAACTCCCCCGACTTTAGTACAGCTTCATAAACCGCCGCAGGTCCGTTTTCGTCTTTCATTACACAAGCTACAATAAGGACATGAGAACGAAGCGAAAGCAAATAAAATGGTTTGATAATCGAGAGGGGAAATAGATGATGAACAAATTATTCAGATCCACCACAGATAGTAAATTAACCGGACTTTGCGGAGGACTAGCCCAATGGCTGGGGGTCAATCCAACCCTAATTCGACTCGTTGTCGCTGCTGCCGCTCTTTGCAGCTTTGGCACTGTCGCGCTGATCTACGTGATCGGCAGTATCCTAGTCCCCAAAGTGCCTTATAGCCACTTTTAATCGGGATTAAGAAAGGGATAACCCTTTCTGTGAAGCAGGTATACATTCTTCTCAGTGGAGTTTGTCCAATGAAATCAGCCCTCAATGGGCTTATTTCAAGCTTTCACTGGAAATAATCCAATCAAATTCTCCATTAAAACCCCAAAATACCATCTTAAAGATTATCCATTGGAGTATATCCAGTGAAGTTCATCCTTCAAGCTCTTAAAACCAGCTTGCATTGGAATTATTCCAATGAAACAAGCCTATCACTTCATCCCTGAGACTAAATCTGTCCTGACAGTCTTTTTGGGGGCATGGGAAGGATCGCTCTGGGGTTCCGGCGTAAAAAAAAGCTAAGCCACAAAGGTTATTCCCTTGTTGACTTAGCTTTTTTTTACTAGCTTTTTATGATTAGAGGTACGACTTTGCCGTTATTGACGTCGATTAAACCAAAGTCCGTTATTTTAAGCGCAGGACTAACGGGCAAAGAATGTGTGCTGATGGACATAATCGGATTATAATGACGGTAGCCTAACGATACCATAGCTTTGCACAGCTGCTCTACTTTACTGGCCACTTGCTCCAGCGGCTCTTCGGTTAAAATACCGCCAACAGGCAGCTGAAGACTCGCAATCACTTTGCCGTCCTCAACAACGCTGAATCCTCCTTGGTTGTTGATGACCTCGTTAGCCGCGATCATCATGTCGTGCGGGTTGTGCCCGACAACAAGCAGGTTATGGTTGTCGTGCGAATACGTCGTCGCGACAGCTCCACGCTTGATCGTATCGCCGCCGATTAAACCATAGGCGCGGTTGCCATTTTTCCCATAGCGTTCAAAAGTCGCGATAAGCCCTTTGCCGCTTTCCTGCCAGATTAGCTTCCCTTGCCGAACTTCGGCCTCAGCCAGATGCTCCTCCGTGAACGTAGATCCATCCTTCACCATCATGACGCGGCACGCATAGCGATCATCCGCAGCTTCGATGTTGACGGAGAAATCCTCTTCCGTTAACGGTGACATCTGAACGCTTTGATAATAATGCGCTGGGAAGGCAGGAGCCTTAGCTGTGAACGTGTAAGGTTCATGTACATCGTAAACTTTGCGCCCCTGTTTATAAACTTGCTCAATCGTTAGCTGCTCCAGATTGGAAATCAGCTGGAAATCGCCAATTTTGCCAGGTGCGATGACGCCGCGGTCATGCATCCGCATCCGTTTGGCTGGAGAAAGCGTACTGGCATAAATCGCCTGTTCCGGCTTCATGCCCATTCCGATCGCTTTGCGGACAATGGTGTTCAAGTGCCCCCGCCGCTCGAAGGAATCGGCCATCACATCATCGGTAACGAAGCAAAAATGCTCGGATACCTCATGCTCTATCAAATACGCCATCACTTCGGGCGTCATCGATTTTTCTTGAATCTCGATAAACATGCCCGCAGCGATCCGGGCTTCCATGCCTTCGATGCTCTGATGCGTATGATCGGAATCGACACCGCTGTAAATCATCCGATGCAGATCCAAATCCAATAGTTTAGGCACATGCCCTTCAATAATCAGATGAGGATACTGGCTGCGTATATGCTTGAGAATATGGTTGGTTTTGCTGTCGGGATCTTGAATGACGTCCACATAGTTCATGATTTCGCCTAAACAAATAATACGTTCCGTACGCAGCAGCTCGTCCAAATCGGCAATTTCAATCGCCCCGCCCGTCGTTTCCATTGAAGTGGCCGGAACCGAGCTGGGAATTGCATAGAACATGTCCGCCACACACTGCTGGCTTGCCTTCATGATTTGCTTTACCCCATCGATTCCGAAAACGTTGGCAATCTCATGCGGCTCCGGGACGATCGTCGTAACACCATTGCGGATCAGCCCGTAAGAGAACGTCTCCGGGGTGACCATGGTGCTTTCGATATGCAGATGGATATCAATAAGGCCAGGGATCATATAACGCCCTTGTCCGTCCAAGCGTTCGGCGGCTTCGAAGCTATCCGTGCCCCGTTTCCCGATATATAGAAACTTTCCGTCCAAGATGGCTGCGTTGCCTTGGATGAATGTTTTGAAATAACTATTATAAATCCTGACATTTTCAATCAGTAAATCGACTTTCATATGACTTCGCCTCCACGTACACTACTCAACTAACACTAATTTCTCACTTGGAAAAAGCAGCCGAACCTCTTGACCGTTCTGGTAAGGAAGCTCCATTTCTTTATTCACTGTGAAATCACCCAGCTCTGTCTCGACAACGTATTGATAGCTTCTCCCTAGGAACGTACTGACCTTGATGCGGCCGGTCAATCGGTTTGCTCCTTCTTCCCATTCCTCTAATAAGCCCATTACGACATCATCAGGGCGAATAGCTCCCTTCTTGCCAGGCTGTTCTCCCTTGCTGGGATGCTTGGATACGGCAAACATATAGTCTTTCACTCTAAGCGCGATCTCTTCGCTGCCTTCAAAGCGGGAATCGAAAACAATAAAATTCGTAAAGCCGATAAATCGGGCCACGAACTCTGTCTTCGGATATTTGAAAATGGTGGACGGAGCGCCTAGCTGCTCAATAACCCCTTTATTCATAATCGCCACCTGATCGGAGATCGAGAAGCACTCTTCCTGATCATGTGACACATAGACCGTCGTAATGCCCAGCTCCTGCTGGATGCGGCGAATCTCAACCCGCATGTTGACGCGTAGATTGGCATCCAAATTACTTAGCGGCTCATCGAAAAGCAGCAGCTCAGGTTCAATGACGAGCGCTCGTGCGATCGCAACCCGCTGTCTTTGGCCTCCTGATAGCTCCTTCGGGAAACGCTTCTCGAAGCCGGACAAGCTCACGATATCCATAATGTTCCGGACACGTCGATCCAGCTCTGCCCCATTCACTTTGCGCAGACGCAGGCCAAAAGCGATATTATCGTAAATCGACAAATGCGGGAACAAAGCGTAACTCTGGAACACGAATCCGAAGTTTCGTTTGCTGACAGGCACGCGTGTGTAATCTTTACCGTTCAGTGCGAATTTGCCTTCTTTCGCTTCAATGAATCCGGCGATAAGCCGCAGGGTTGTTGTTTTCCCGCACCCGCTTGGACCAAGAAGCGAAATCAGACTTCCTTTTTCAACACTTAAATTGAAGTCTTTCAGTATATAATGCTGGTCATAGGCAACCGACATGTTTTCCAGTGTTAGCAATGCCATGGGCGTAAGCCTCCGTTATCGTTTGGTAAAGTAGGATAGTCCCATCAACCGTTCAATAATGAACATAAGTACCGCAGTGAAGATCATTAACAGCACAGAAATAGCGGCAATGGTAGGGTCAAAATGGTTCTCCACATAGGTCAGCATCTGTATGGGCAGCGTGCTGAGACCAGGTCCCGTCATAAAGACGGAGATGTCGACATTATTAAAGGATTCCAAGAAAGCAATCAGAATGGCCGCGATAATACCCGATTTGATATTTGGCAGAACCACTTTGAAAAAGGTTTTAAACTGACCGGCTCCTAGGCTTAATGCCGCCTCTTCGATGGCAAAATCGAAGTTCGATAAGCTCGATGCCACGACCCGGATGATGAAGGGCAGCATGATTACCGTATGCCCAATCAACAGTGCGGCATAAATCGGCAGGTGATACGTAATGATCAAGTATTTGAGCATGGTGAACCCAAGCACAATACCTGGAATAAGCACCGGGGAAATGAACACAGCGTTCAGTGCTGCCTTTCCCTTAAACTCAAATCGGCTTAACGCGTACGCCGCGGGAATCCCAAGCAGCAAAGCAAACAAATTGCCGATTAATGAGACGATGATTGACGTGCTGAAGGTCGTCATGAACATCTTGACCTCCAGAATGTTGCGGTACCATTTCAATGAAAATCCTGTCGGCGGGAACTTTAGTACACTCCCTGGCTCAAATGAAGCAAAAGCAATAATGACAAGCGGCCCTAGCAAAAATATATAGACAAGAAGCGTAAACAAGGCCAGCCCTCGATTTTTCTCCCGCATACTTCTACCCCTTCGGATTTAATTTAGTTGCCAGTTTGTTCATAAGCGCAATAACCACGAAGGTGATGACGATCATGATGACGGCAATGACGGAGGCGAGATACCAATCGTTGAGCGTAATCGCATTCTGATAAAGGAATGTGGAGATGACCCGCTGCTTGCCTCCAAGCAAAGCCGGCGTGGTATAAGCGGTCAAGCTTCCGACGAAAACGAGAATACTGCCTATGATTAATCCAGGTACACTGAGCGGTACGATGACTTTGACGAACGCGGTAAACCGATTGGCGCCCAAGCTCTCCGCCGCTTTGATCAGATCAGGATCTATATTCTCAAGAACACCAACCAACGTAATAATAATGAGCGGCAGAAATAAATGGATCAGACCGATCATCATCGCCGTCGGCGTGTACAAAATATCAAGCGGCTCTTTAATGAGCCCGATCGCGATCAACGCATTGTTGAACAAGCCTTTTTTCCCTAAAATAATCATCCAGCTAAACGACCTGACAACCGAGCTCGTCAACAGCGGGAAAATCGCTAAAGCAAGCAGAATCGCCTTTTGTCGCGGACCTTGTTTGGAAATAAAATACGCCACAGGAAATCCAAGCAGCATACAGAGGATGGTCGTTACTAAGCTGACTCGCAGCGTCGTCCACACAATTTTGAGAAAGTAAGGGTCTTTGAAAAAATTCAAGTACCCGCCAAACGTAAACGTTCCTTTATCGAAAAAGGTCGATCCTATCGTAAGTAGAATCGGTACCACCATGAAAACCATCAGGAACAGTAATCCCGGCAGCAAAAGGTAAAATAAGTACGTTTTTTTCATGTAGCTTTGCTCCTGTTCCTGGAATTGCTAAGCACGCAGCGTGCGGATAAATAGCTCTAGAAATGCGTCAGCTGATACATCGGTACATACGTGAATATTTGGCTCCTTGGACAAGCGATTCTGGAAATCGCATACGGTTTGTCCGTCGCACAGCTCACTTTTGGTCTCTACATCAACGTAATAGTGACGGGTCGTGACCAACTCTTTATTCAGCGCGACCCCAACGGCAAGAGGATCATGCAGCGCGCAGGCCTTAACGCCGTTGCGTTCATAATAACGCTTCATATAGTCTGCTGTGCTTTCCTGAATATACCGGCTTATCGGAGAGTCTCCGAGCAGACGAATATGTTCGTCGGTCAGCAGCGCTTTCCTCGTTACATCCAGCCCTACAAGCGTTAAAGCTGGAAATCCCGCTTGGAAAACGATTTTGGCCGCTTCGGGATCGACGTACATGTTGTACTCCGCTGTTGGCGTTACATTGCCGAAACCCAGAACGACGCCTCCCATCACAATCACTTCCTTCACCTGATGGATCAGCTCCGGGTACTTCATAACGGCAATTGCCAGATTGGTCAGCGGCGCCGTCATGACCAGCGTGACTTCTCCAGCGTGCTGGCGCACTTGGTCCACTATGAAGTCCGATGCATGTCCCTCGGCCGCCGTCTTATGAACCTCCATATCGCTTAATGCCCCGCCAAGACCGTCACTGCCATGAACGCGATGCTCAAAATACGTCTGGCGCATCAAAGGCTTGTCTGCCCCTTTAACGACGGGAATCTCATCTTCCTTCCCAAGCAATTGAAGAATCTTGCAGGTGTTCTTGGTCGCTTGCTCAAGTGAAACGTTTCCGTTCACCGTGGTGATCCCAAGCACATCCATCTCTCCGCTGCGTATAGCCAGTAAAATACCTAGCGCATCGTCCACGCCGGTATCTACATCGAGGATGACCTTCTTTGTCATGATTAAGCCCCTCTCCTCTCTTCATGAAGAAAGCAAAGGCATACACATGCGCATATGCCTTTGCATCGTTTCTTTTATTGCGCAACTTCCTTGTTCCAACGGTCAATCCATGCTTTAAGATTTTGGTTCACAAATTTCATGTCTAATTTACGCAGCTTGTTCACGACATCAGCCCCATAGGTAATGCCTTGCGCTTCTTCGGCGGAAAGCTGAAGTGTTGTATTCACGGGAGAATCGACTTTTGCTTTTGCTGATTTCTCCTGCACTTCTTTGCTCAAATGCCAGTTGATGAAGTCTTCCGCTAGCTGCTTGTTTTTGCTTCCTTTGATCACATTGACCGTATTCATAACGGCATAGGAGCCCTCAGTCGGAGAAATGAACTTCGTCTCCGGCACCGCCGCTTTCAGATCCTTCACATACATCTCCATGATCGGCCCGGCAGCAATTTCCCCTTGCGCGAACATGTTGACGAATTCGGAGGTTTGTCCATAGTATTTGACGACGCCTTTGTTAAGCTCCTTCACTTTGGCGAAAGCTTGATCCTCGTTAAACGCCGCATTGCCAGCGACAACAGAGGCTGCATCCAGTACCATTGGGCCCGTCGTGGACGTAATGCTAGGCAGTGTCAGCTTCTTGGAGAGCTCAGGACTCCACAGGTCGCTCCAGGACTTAATCTCTTTGCCGGTTGCTTTCGGATTGTAGGCAATCCCCAAGCGGCCAATTGTATACGCAGGACCATAGTCTTCCCCAAGCGGCGCCTTGGCAATATCATAAATATCTTTCAAATTCGAAACACGACTGCGATCGATCTTCTCAAATAAACCGGCTTCAATGCCTTGTTGCGCGTAATAGTCTGATAAATAAATAAGATCCACTTTGGAGCTGCCTTGCTTCACTTTATTGAGACGCTCGGAGTTGTTGCCGATCTCCAGCACAATCTTGACGTTGTGCTCCTTCTCAAACGGAGCATACACTTCTTTCTTGAAGAAATCGTCCGAAAACCCCCACGTCGAAATCACCAATTGTGTAGGTTCCCCTTTCGGCGACGTCGTAGGCGCAGCTGCCCCCGTGCTCGCAGCCCCCTGATCTTGGGCAGGCGCTGTCCCGCATCCTGTCAAAGCCAGTCCTACTACAGATAAAGAAAGTAAACCCCTGATCATTTTTTGTTTCATCATCATCGTCGTCCTCCCATTTTTTAACTATATCTATGATTTAAAGCGTGAATCCCTTGTCAAATATTGACTAGTATGCGACTCGAAGCCCCTGATATATGCGCTTCTTCCCCCTGCTACAGCTATAAATAAATAGAAAAATGCCCTTGATAGAAGAAACCTTCTAACAAGAGCACTTTTCATCGTAAACAATGTAAAGAGACATCTGTGATCTACATGCGGTTGACTCTTAAGATAGATCAAAAGAGAAACACCGGCGACTTGACTATTCAGTTTGTTTAAGAATAATGTTCGTGATCGCCCACTGGGTTGGAGGATCATAGTCCCTGAGTACCGCATCCATAGATAAACCGAGTTCTTGCTCCAGCTTCTCCCGGATTCGCTTCTTGTAAATCGAGGACATATAAAAATCAACTTCGTGCTTTAACGTAGGAGCTTCGCCTTCCAATGCTGTTGAACGCGGCGAACGCCGGTGCTTCGCATGAAACGTAATGATGTTCTGATCAATGGATACTTTCAGTAACGTTGTGCCAAAGCCAAACAACTCTTTGGATATCTCGTTATATAGGTGACACAATTTCTTCTTGTATTCGTTAGAATCTGGTAGGGACATGAAATCACCTTCAAGATCAATAATCAACCCTTGCTGCTTAAAAACTATCTTAATAATACATAGGATTACTGAAATAATCAAGAGAATCGTTCGTGATTTTATCAGAAATCAGCCTTTATAACCCGTCATCGATTGTAAATCGTCCATTTTTCCGAATGTGGCTTATGCTACTGGGCGGAGGATGGCATTTTCAAAAAACTTTTTTAGTTCGGAATGCATAAGACTCCCTCACACTCGACAAACTATCAGTACACCAAGAGAAGGAGTGATACATCATGGCTAACAACAATACTTTAGTCGTTCCGCAAGCAAAAGCAGCGCTGAATCAAATGAAATACGAAGTTGCTCAAGAATTAGGTATTCCGCTTCAACCAAATGGATACAATGGAAACCTCGCTACACGTGATGCAGGATCCATAGGCGGCAACATTACGAAGCGTCTGGTCCAAGTTGCAGAACAGCAATTGCAAGGTTTCAATCGCTAATCCTTTGATGTAGGAAAAAGCTAAAATAAGACTGCCATTCTCCTCCTTGTGAGTAGGTGGCAGTCTTTTATTTTGGCATCCTCTTCGACTTCGTTGTGACAGAAATGGAAGCGGAACCCAAAATCCTGACATAATTCTTACATACATTTTTGTTAAACTGCAAGCAAAGACTCTTTGAGCAGGGGGGAAATGAAGAATGGTTATTTATTGTTTGAATTGCAATACACTCGCTCCCTCAACACACGTAACCGCGATATTCAAAACAGGATTCTATAAACGGGAAACGCACCTTGGCATTTGTAAAGATTGTCGTCCCGCTACTTTTTCCAAAACCTAACCCCATCCGCTATTGGCAATGCCATTTCATCACAACCTTTTTTCAGCTTTTTGGAGGCGGCGCCATCACCCAAGCATGCGCCGGATCATTGCTAAACTTCCACGTCCGATGCGGACCAGCCATCACATTCAAATAATAAACCTCATAACCTGGCGGCGCACAGACCGGGTGATAGCCTTTAGGCACAAGCACCGCTTCGCCGTCTTTCACAATAACTGTTTCATTCAGTGATTCATCATCCGTGTATACCCGCTGTATAGCGAAACCTTGCGCAGGTTCGACTTTATAATAGTAGGTTTCTTCCAAAAAGGATTCATGTGGAAGGTTATCCTCATCATGCTTATGCGGTGGATAACTGGACCAATGGCCGTTTGGCGTAAAGACCTCCACGACAAGCAAGCTGTCCGCGGCTTCGCTTTCCGGAAGAATATGATGAATTTGCCGTTCCAAATTCCCATAGCCCCTTGTTTCCACGCCGATATGAGCGGGAGAAATCAAACGCGCCTCATGTGTTCCGAATCCCGGTGCCTGGCATATCGCAATATCGAGCGGCGTAAGCGCCGTAATTTCGAAGAAGTCTTCATTAGGAACGTAGACAGCGAAGGGCGGGGTTTTCTCAAACACGTGGAGCCGATGGCCGACACGTTCCCACTTCTTCTTAGCTGTGGCAACTTTCCCGTGACCGCCAAGAAAGACGACACAGACTTCGTTATTTCCCGTCATCTGACGCAGCATTTGTCCTTCCTTTAGCGAATAGACGCTAAAACCGACATACGTCCAACCTGCCGATTCCGGGGTAATGGAAAGCACCTGACCTTGCGGATCAGGTGTTGGATGACTAGAAACAATCAAATCGCTCATTCATTTACGCTCCTTCGTTACGCTTTGCCGGCACAGCCGAATAAGCGTATTTTGGCTCTAACAGATTCCTTAACAGCCTCTCTTGCCGGTCCTAAGTAATGCCTTGGATCGTAAACATCCGGCTGCTCGGTTAGAATGCGTCTTACAACCGACGTATACGCCGCTTGATTATCGGTATTCACGTTAATCTTAGCCGTACCGCGAGCTATCGCTTTCTGAAAATCTTCATCACGGAGCCCGCTCCCGCCATGCAGCACAAGCGGAAGCTGAGTCAGCTTCTGAATTTCTGCCATTCGCTCAAATCCGAGTCTAGGGGTCCCTTTATAATTGCCGTGAACCGACCCAAGGGCAGGTGCCAAAGCGTCGATGCCTGTAGATTGAACCAGCATTACGCACTCGGAGGTGACCGCATACATCGCTTCAGCCTCATCTACATACGTGTCATCCTCACGACCGCCGATTCGGCCCAGCTCCGCCTCTACGGACACGCCCAGCGCATGAGCGACTTCTGTCACCTTGCGGGTCAAAGCCATATTATCCGCTAATGAGTAGTGGGAAGCATCGATCATCACGGAAGTGAACCCGGCATGAATCGCCTTCACACAGACCTCGAAGGAGGTGCCGTGATCCAGATGCAGCGCTACAGGCACCGTAACCTCATAATAGTCGATCAGCTCTTTGACCATGGCGGCAATACAGTTCAAACCGCCCATGTAAGGAATGTAAGGCTCGCTGAGTCCAAGAATAATAGGAGCTTGCTCCTCTTGCGCCGTCTGAAGAATCGCTTGCGTGAATTCCAGATTATTTAAATTAAATTGGCCTACTGCATATTGCTCTTTAACTGCTTTGCGCAGCATAGCTGTCATTGACACTAAGGGCATGGAAACATCCTCCTTTACCTAGTTGCTGGGAAAGCAGCTGCTTACCAACGCGCCGTCACCATTTTCTTTCTTGTATAAAATTCAACGCCATCCATCCCATTCGCATGTAGGTCGCCATAGAACGATTTCTTCCAGCCTGAGAATGGGAAGAAGGCCATAGGAGCAGGCACGCCTAAGTTGATGCCCAGCATACCGGCATCGATGGTTTCACGGAAACGGCGAACGTTGCTGCCATCTTGCGTAAACAAGCAGGCGCCATTCGCGAATTCAGAGCGGTTGGACAATGCCACCGCATCGTCTAACGTTTCTACCCGCACGACCGATAAGACCGGAGCGAAGATTTCATCTTTCCAAATTTTCATCGTGCTGTCGACATGATCGAAAATCGTAGGACCTACGAAATAGCCTTTCTCGCTGACTGCTGAATCTTGGCGTCCGTCTCTAATTAACGCAGCGCCTTCTTTCTCGCCTGTCTCGATATAGCCAATCGTTCTTTCCTTGTGCGGTCCGCGAATGACAGGTCCCAAGAAAATGTTGTCTTCCATCCCATTGCCAATCGTAAGCTGATCCGCTTGCTCCTTCAGGCGGGCAACAAGCTGATCCGCAACGTCACCGACGGCCACAACAACAGAACAGGCCATACAGCGCTCGCCCGCCGAGCCGAAAGCGGCATTGACGATTTGCGTCACGGTCAGATCAAGATCCGCATCCGGCATGACGATCGAGTGATTTTTGGCCCCAGCGAGCGCTTGCACTCTTTTGCCATGAGCTGATGCTGTCGTATAGATATACTCCGCTACCGGCTGTGAGCCAACGAAGGATATCGCCTTGATTTCTGGATGCGCAAGTAGACCATTCACGACATCATGCGCACCGTGTACAAGATTAAGGACGCCATCCGGCAAGCCGGCTTCCTGGAACAATTCAGCCAAGCGATTCGCCAGCATCGGCGTCCGCTCGGAAGGCTTCAATACGAACGTATTGCCGCAAGCAATCGCAAGCGGGAACATCCAGCAAGGCACCATCATCGGGAAGTTGAAAGGTGTAATACCGCCAACGATGCCGACCGGATAACGATACATCCCGGATTCCACGTTTGTTGCAATATCAGGCAATTGCTTGCCCATCATCAAGTTAGGGGCGCCCGCCGCGAACTCTACGCACTCGATGCCGCGCAAAACTTCGCCATGCGCTTCATGGTAGCTCTTGCCGTTCTCCAGGGTAATCAGGCGCGCCAATTCTTCCCAGTGATCGACAAGCAGCTGTTGATATTTGAACAAAACACGAGCTCGGCGCGGAACTGGCGTTTGGCTCCACGTTTTGAACGCCTCGGCAGCCGCTTGGACGGCACGATTCACATCTTCGCCCGTCGAATGCGGGACATGCGCAACAATTTCCTCTGTGGCCGGATTGAATACCGCTTCCGTTTGCCCCGTCAAGGCATCCACCCAGACGCCGCCGATAAAGTTTTTCAAAGTTGGTACAGAAGCTGATGTCGTCATCGGAAAATCTCCTTTTATCATTTATTTCATCTCTTCGAATTTGCAGCGTGTTATATAGCTTTCCACCTCTGAAGCGGTTGGCATCGCGTCCGAGCAGCTGTGGCTCGACACGACGATGGAAGCGGCGCCGCTTCCGAACTCCATGCTTTTTTCAACCGTCCAATTCTGCATAAGTCCATATAGGAAGCCGGCCGCATAGGAATCGCCTGCACCAAATGTCTTCACCACTTTGGCAGGGAAGCTCGCTGCCGTATGGCTTAAGCCGTCATGCGTATAAGCGATGGAACCGGCTTTGCCATGCTTGATGATGACTAGCCTGGCACTGTAGCCGAACCATTTGGCCGCGGTCAACGCATCGCTGCTTTCGGTTCTGCGCTCCAAAGCCTCCATCATATCGAACTCCTCGCGGGTACCGATGATGATATCGCATTTTTCCGCTGCCAAGTTGTAATAAGTCGCTGTTTCCTCTTTGGAAGTCCACGTATAAGGGCGATAATCGAGATCGAATACGATGGAGACGCCATGCTTTTTGGCAAAATCAAGGGCGACGAAAACCGCCTCTCGGGAGGGACTTTGCGCAAGCGCCGTTCCCGAAATAAGCAGCACCTTCGCACTGGCGATATATGCTTCCGACACCTCTTCGGGACGAAGCAGCAAGTCAGCCACATTGTCGCGGTACATCAGAATGCTGCAATCGGTTGGACTTTTAATTTCCGTAAAAGCAAGCCCTGTTACAGCCCCCGTATGATCGGTGACGATCTCGTCAGTGTTGATTTGATTGCGTTCCAAATAACTGACGATGAAACGCCCCATCTGGTCGTCGGCCACTTTGCCGATAAATCCGGCTTTGAGCCCCATGCGAGCCATTCCAATCGTAATATTGGCAGGTGAACCACCTACATATTTCGTAAATGTCACCGTTTCTTCCATCGGCCGATTAATCTCGTTCGCGTTCAAATCAATACACAACCTGCCGATTGCGATAAAATCCAAGGAGCGGTCTGCATGCGTGGAAAGATAGCTCATTGACTTAACCTTCTTTCTTATAACGGTTTAACGGACTGTAAGTGAGCTTGCATCTCAGCACGGGCCTCACGAACTTTGGCACTGGTTGAAACCTCGGGAACGTCTACCCGCCACCAGGATTCATATCCGTCTGTGTTCGTGCCTGGGACTACCTTGATTTCGATTAAAGTCGAAATCGTTTCTTGCTTCGCTTGCTTGAGCGCTTCCGCCAATTGCTCGGCCGTTGTGGCCGTGTATGCTTTGACACCCATGCTGCGTGCATGCGCGGCGAAATCAATTGGCATGTAATCTCCTTTCAGCAGGCCAGTCTCGGCCGATCTAAAGCGGAATTCATTGCCAAACCCGTCGCTGCCATGACCTCTTTGCAAGTTGTGGATGCACTGATAGCCATGATTATCGAACAGCAGCACGGTCATTTTCGTTCCTTCTTGCAGGCTGGTGACCAGCTCGGAATGAAGCATGATATAGCTTCCATCGCCTGTCATCGCGTACACGTCGCGGTCCGGGGCAGCCAGAGCAGCGCCAAACGCTCCGCTGACCTCATAGCCCATGCAGGAAAAACCATATTCCATATGATACGACTTGGGCGCACTCGTTCTCCAAACGCGGTGCAGATCGCCGGGCAAGCTTCCTGCCGCGCAGACGATAACATCGGTTGGATTTAAGAAGGCATTGATCACGCCAAGTGCTCTTGTTTGCGATAGTCCTTCATCTAGGTTGATGCTATATAAACGATCGACTTCCTCGTTCCATTCCTTGCGGAGTTCTTCAATGAAGCTAGTCTCATATTGGGAGCGGTAGCCTTCGAGCCGCAGCGCTTCCGATAAAGCGATGAGCGCTTTTTTGGCATCAGCGACAACGGAGACAGCGTCCATTTTAATCGCATCGTAGGCATTCACATTGACATTAACAAACGATACATCCGGGTGCTGAAAGGCAGATTTGGATGCCGTTGTAAAATCCGAATAGCGAGTTCCAACGCCGATAATGACATCGGCCTGCGCCGCCAGCTTATTCGCGGCTAACGTCCCCGTTGTCCCTACTGCGCCTACGCTGAGCGGATGCTCCCAAGAGATCGCGCTTTTTCCAGCCTGCGTCTCGGCCACCGGGATCTGAAATTCGGCTGCGAAATCGAGCAGCTCTTGAATCGCCCCAGCGTAATGCACGCCCCCGCCTACAACGAGCAGCGGTTTCTTCTTCTGTGCAATGAATGCGGCGGCTCTCTCCACAGCTTCCGCAGCCGGGGGCCGTCGGTCCATCGTATGGACGCGTTTCTCAAAAAATGCTGCTGGATAATCATAAGCTTCTGCTTGCACATCCTGCGGAAGGGCGATGGTGACAGCCCCCGTCTCCGAAGGATCGGTTAAGACACGCATCGCTTGCAGCAGCGAAGTGACCAGCTGTTCGGGCCGCACGATCCGGTCCCAGTAACGGCTGACGGGCTTGAAAGCGTCGGTCGCCGATATCGTGTAATCCTGCGGCATCTCCAGCTGCTGGAGCACCGGGTCCGGCTGCCTGCACGCGAAGTTATCACCTGGCAGCAATAGAACCGGAATCCGATTCACCGTAGCGGTCGCTGCCGCAGTAACCATATTCAGTGCGCCAGGACCGATGGAAGTCGTGCAGGCGAAGATGCGCTGGCGGTTGCTCTGCTTGGCGAAGGCTGTTGCCGCATGAACCATGCCTTGCTCGTTTTTCCCTTGGATGAAGACCAGCTCGCCGCTGTCCCGTTCCAAAGCTTCGCCGATCCCCGTCACATTGCCATGGCCAAATATGCCCATAACCCCATTCACAAATTTAGTTTCTACACCATCCACAGACAAATATTGTTGATCCAGAAACTTAAGTAAAGCTTGCGCCATCGTAAGTCTTATGGTTTTCATATGAGCCTCCACACCGACCTAGATTCGGTCTTTCTATTTATGATTCAAGATAGACTAGGAACGTCTTGATCTCGTAAGGCTTCAGTTCAAACATCCAATCAGCCGCAGAAGCTTCTCCGAGAGAACGCTCCATCAAATCGCATTCCTGCCACGAGCGGATGTTCAAATCGCTGCGCACCATTACGGAAGAACGCACGCCGGCATATTCATGGACACGCAGGATCACCCCACCGCCATCCTCTGCTTTTTTGATCGCATCCACCATCACATTGGGTACAGACAATTCGAATAAGGAAAGTGGCTTTCCGAAAGTATTCGCGCCTTCGGAGCTCTGCAACGGATTGTTGAGCAGCCAAGCTTCTTGTACCGTGTTCCCTGCATACCAATCACCTGCATGCGGAAGGATCGCATACACGAAGGAGTGCTCGCCAAGATCCGCATCTGGATCAGGGTGCGTAGCCGATTTCAAGAGCGACAATCGCATGACGTTATCCTTGATGTCATAGCCGTATTTGCAATCGTTCAATAAACTTACGCCGTAGCCGCGCTCGGACAAATCCGCCCATTGATGGCCAACGGACTCGAATCGCGCCCAGTCCCAGCTTGTGTTCCAGTGCGTTGGCCGCTTCACGTTGCCAAATTGGATATCATATGTCGCCTCGTTGGAGCGCACATCCACAGGGAAGGCAACCTTAAGCAGCTGCTGACGCTCCTGCCAATCAATATGCGTACGGAAATCAATACGACGGCTGTCGGCATAGACGGTCATCCATTGTGTCACTGTAGAATTGAGATAGCGCCAGATGAACTTAACGGTTGCTGCCAAAGGTCCATTTTCCACAAGTTCAAAGCTAATTAGATGAGAAATTTCCTGCATCTTCTCTTGATAAAAAATATCGATATCCCATGCTTCGAACATGAGCGGTTTATCTTCGAACACCTGCAGCACGTTGCCTCGTGCCTGCTTCGCAAGCACATCGCGGCCATGATCCCGGTCATAGATGCGCGTCAATTGACCAGCTTCATTCCACTCCACTTCATAATGAGGGGTTTTTAGAAGGCTGCCTGCTAACTGGAATGGAGCGGCGGCAGCGACAACGCTGGCCGATTCCTGACTTCCATAATGAACAGTCGTCAAGCCAAGTGCAGGAATTTCCGGCGTTGTGATCAGCCAACGTCCATCCGTAAGCTGCGAATCGAGCGGATTTCCCGCTTCATCGCTCCAAACGCTTCCCTCGGGCGCGCTATCCGCAGAAAGAACGAGCAGATTTTTAAGCTTCCAAGGGGAACTGTTGATAATCGTTCTGGAGCCTTCTGCCCCTCGATCAACCATCGCGTTCATCGCTGCCTGCCAACTCTCCGTTGCGATGGACGACGCCTGTGCATACTCTTGCCAGCTATCCTCATACACTTCGCGAATCGAAGAACCCGGAATGATATCATGGAATTGATTGCGCAAAATAATCGTCCAGCCCTCATTCAGATCAGCCTGCGGATAGACATGGCCTCTCGCTTTGCTCAGCCCCGCCAGAACGTTCAACCACTCCGTTTCCCGGTACAAAAGCTCAAGCTTCCGATTCATTTTCTTATTGTAAGCTTGACTTGTATACGTTCCACGGTGATACTCCAAATAAAGCTCGCCATCCCACGTATGCACATAGCTGTCGGTCGCCTTCACCGTCTCGTGAAGACGTTCGAAGTACTCGTCTGCCCGCCCTGTGCGGACATTCGGTATGCCCGGCATTTGGTCAAGACGACGGCGCATTTCCAGCATTTCCCGATTCACGCCACCGCCGCCATCGCCGTATCCGTAGGAGAGAAGCAGCTCTTGATTCATCTCCTTCTCCTGGTAGCCATCCCAGATGCCTTTCACCGTTTTGGCTTCAATCAAACCATTGTATGTGTAGAAGAAGGAATTTCCGCCTTCCCAGTCATCGGGGGTCGTGATGAAATGCGTCAGCACTTCGCTTCCGTCAATCCCGCGCCACTTAAACGTATCATGCGGCATTTTATTGAATTGGTTCCAACTGATTTTCGTCGTCATGAACGTCTCAAACCCTGACTTTTTCAGAATTTGCGGCAAAGCCCAGCTGTAGCCGAATACGTCAGGCAGCCATAAATAGGTGCTTTCCACATCAAATTCCTCACGCATGAATCGCGTGCCGAAAAGGAACTGTCTGACCAGAGATTCCCCGGAGGTTAGGTTGCAATCGGCTTCCAGCCACATGCCGCCGCCAACTTCCCAGCGCCCCTCACGGACCCGTTCTTGAATCGACTCATAAATTTCCGGATAATCTTGTTTCATATAAGCGTACAACTGCGGCTGCGTTTGGAGGAACACATAATCAGGGAAACGCTCCATCAACCGTAGCACCGTAGAGAACGACCTCGCGCATTTCTCGCGAGTGTGCTTCAACCGCCAAAGCCACGCGACGTCAATATGCGTATGACCGATGGCAGTGACTGTGACGGGATGATGTTTCTCCATGTTGTTCAGCTCTTCATGCAGAAGCTGGCGAGCTGTGTACACCGACTCGTAATAAGCTTCCGAATTCGGTCTGGACCAGTCTACTTGCAAGAAAGCGCGATCCAGCGCTTTCATCAGCCGCGCGCGATCAGGATGATGCGCGTCCAAACTGCGGACCGTTTCCCAAACGGCACGCCCCGTATAGTACATATCATCGACTTGTTCGTCCATCCAACAGATTTCAGCTCGGTTTATAGTGTGCTTCTTTTCTTTAGGCTTTCCGCCGCCTTCAAGACCGGACCACAAACGGATATCCATCTTTGCTTGGGTTCCTGCCGATCCCTCCGGGAAAAAGACTTCCTGATGATTCGAATCGACGCCTTGAAACGGCTTTCCATTCCAATAGAGAAGAGATTCAAATCCGTCATTATTGCCGCCGCCAGTTTCACCAAAGTCGAAACGCCCGAGAATGGACTTTCCAGCCCATTCTTGCGGAATATCGATTGAACGCGACAACCAGATGTAACGGTCGCGCCCTTTCCAAGTTTCGCCTGTTTTCAGTTCAAAAGATGCCGCTGCAAGCGGTGGTCTAGCACCTATATCTCCGCTTTCATCTTCTACAGCCGCAAAGCTTTCAAGAAGGATCACGTCACGATAACGGGTCTCGCTTAATTCATTCAATCTTGCTTCAAGTTTCGATTCTGTGAAAAACATGCCGCACCTCGCCTTCTTTTGCAATTAAACGATAGATTTCTCCAATTCCAGCAAATTAGATAAGCTTAAGGCTAAACTATCCATCGGATTTCCCGGGCAATAATCTTGTTCAACAGCAAACCATTCTACGCCATTTTGCAGTCCCCACTTCAGAATCGGGGCAAAATCAATCAATCCTGTACCGATTTCAGCGAAATATTTCCGACCGTCCGATGTCATATCCTTCAAATGAAGGATTGGCATACGGAAGGCATAATTTTGGATGAAGGACAGCGGATCTTGATCCGCTTTTTTGACCCAATAGGTATCAATTTCCGGGTAAATGGTTGGATCCTCCAGCACATATTCCAGCGCAAATTTCCCTTCCAGTATCGTATGAAATTCAAAATCATGATTGTGATAACCAACGCGGAATCCTTTATCGCTTACTTGGGCAGCCACATCGTGCAAATCTTTGCGAACGCTGGCATAGCCTTCCGGATTCATCAATTCATCCGGCAGCGAATGACAGATGAAATCCTTCGTGTCGAATAGACGAGCTTCCTCCAGTACGGCAGCCAAATCTGTTTTCATACGATGCAAGCCAACGTGCATACCAGCCGTTTGCAAACCGACTTCCTTCATCACGGCGGCAATATCTGATGCGGGATATCCGTGCAGGCCGTCGATTTGGACGGCTGCCCAGCCCATTTTTTTCAACTCTCTCAAAACCGTAGGAAAATCCTTTTTCAGTTCGTTTCTTAGCGTATATAATTGAGCTGCTAATTTGTGTCGGATCATTTCACGATCTCCTCCTTTTGCAAATCCAGCCAATCAATCTCACCCGGGGTTAATTGAAGATTCATAGATTCTATCGAGGATTGAAGCTCTTCCGGCTTCCTTGGTCCAATGATTGCGCATGTTGGGAAAGATTGATTAAGCACATAGGATAAAGCAATTTGAATCGGTGTTACTTGCTTTTCCTCCGCCAGCTTCACGGCACGGCGATACCGCTCCCAGTTGTTCTCGCTGTAGTAAACCCGCACCATCTCTTCGTCAGTCCGATCGTCCGGCGAGAAATTGCCCGAGAAGAACCCTCCTGCTTGGGAAGACCATGCAAAGAGCGGAAGCTGGTTGGCCGCATGCCATCTGCAGGTTTCCTCGTCTGCCGAAACGCAGCCCTCCCATCTAGGCTCAATCGCTTTGGCAAGGCTCAAGTTAGGGCTATTAAACGCAAACCCAATGAGATTATGGGAGGCCGCATATTCATTTGCTTCCTGAACTCGACCATGCGACCAGTTTGAAGCCCCGATAGCTCTGATCCGCTTCGCTTGAATATGTTCGTTCAACTCTTCCATAATAGGTCCAACAGCTACGCTGGGATCATCCCGATGCAGCGCATACAGATCAACATAATCCGTGCCTAGTCTTTCCAGACTCTCCGTCAAATCCTTGCGAATGGCCTGCGGGTTCACCCGTGGACCCGGACTGCCGTCATCATGATGCGCGCCTTTGGTCAAAATTACGACATGCTCTCGAAGATTCTTCTCAGCCAGCCATTGCCCCAGAATCTTTTCTTTATTTCGATATTGATGGGCCGTATCGAAGGCATTGCCGCCTGCTGCAATGTAGGCATCCAGCATCGCCCGTTCGGGCTCTTCCAGCTTTCTCAAATCGCCTGTCCCCATAATTAATCGGGAAATCTGTTTCTCTACGCCTTGGATTTGCATATATTTCATGTTAATCCCTCCGTTTGCTTTATTCGTCTTCTTTGCATATCGGCAGCAAGCTAAGCTCAAACTTGAATTCCTTCTCATCGAGGCGGTAAGGTTCCAGAAGCTCAGGCCCGCAAGAAGCTGAACCAACTCCACTCATCCGATAATCCAGATGAACAATCGTTTCCTTTCTTCTCACAAGCTTATAGTTGTGATCCGCCTCGGTTAGATCCGCTGGCGTATAATGAGCCGCATTGAAAGAGAATGCCTCTTGTGCGGACAACTTGAGACCCATGCCTTGCTCATTGGAGACAATCGCCCATTCTGTTCCATATCGAGAGCCATTCTCTTGGGGCATGATATAATTTTCGAACATCTCATCAACCGTCAGCAAATACTTGCCTCTTTTTACACTTTGGCGCTTATCGATATAGCTCTCGTGCGGACCGAAGCCCAAGTATTCAACTTCCTCCATCCCTTCGGGCATCGTGAGCTGAAGCCCAAATCGCGGAAGAAACGTCTTCAGCTCTTCGGCTACTTTCACATGCAGCTGAAGGGCAATCTCGCCGGCGCCGTTCACCGTCCAAAGCGCTTCTCCGCGAACGATCACAAACCGGCTGTCTGCTCCCAGCGAGAAAGAACTCTTGATTTCAATAGAGGATTTCCCGGTTTGCGTCCATTCGCAGCCGTAGATTTTCATACCTGTACGATCGAAGCCCTCTTCCAGCCATGCTTCTTTCACCGTCTTGTCATTATCCGTTGGAGCACGCCAAATCGTGAACTGGGCTGGCGCCTGAATCATATCCACGCCATGTTTGGAAATCTTCTGCAGCGTACCGTCGTACATGTCAAAAACATGGCAGAAATCAAACCCTTCAATCGTCAAGAGATTGCCCGCTTGGTGAGCTTGCAGGGGAGCACTCGACACAACATCTTGCTGGTCTTTCACCCTCGTAACTGGTAAATCCAACTGTTCAAATGTGATTTCATGACCCGCTTCTGCCCAAGGCATCTCTTCTTTCAACCAACAAGAGAACGTAAGCACATAGCGGCCGATCGACGTTTCTGGCAGCTTATAGGGAAGCGTTACAATTTGGACGGCTTGCGGCGCCGCTTCGGGAAGGTCAATCTGACCTTGCTGGACGGTCATTCCGTCCTGCTCCACCTTCCAGTGAATCCCCACATGGGACAAGTCTATAAAGTCGTAAAGATTCGTTATCTTGATCTCGCCTATCCGCAGGTCGTGCGCTTCAATCCGAATCGGCGCAATCACCTTCTTCAGCTCCAGCAAACCGGTATGCGGCTTGCGGTCAGGACTAATGAGTCCGTCGATGCAGAAATTACCGTCATTAGGCGTATCTCCGAAATCACCGCCATAAGCAAAGTAAGGAAGGCCGTTTAGCGTCTCGCTCTTGATGCCATGATCGCTCCATTCCCACACACAGCCGCCAATGAGCTTCGGATATTGATAAATCACATCCCAATAGTCCTTCAAATCCCCTGGACCGTTCCCCATCGCATGACTGTATTCACAGAGGAACAGCGGCTTCTTGTTGTTCTCATCCTGAGCATAGGCTTCAATTTCCTTCGGTGAAGCGTACATCCGGCTTTCCAAATCAAGACATGCGACACTCGGATCTCCTTTGTAATGCGGGGCTGCTCCCTCATAGTGAATCGGTATGGAAGCATCCCGACTTCGAATCCATTCAGCCATCGCGATATGGTTTGCGCCATAACCAGACTCATTGCCTAAGGACCACATGACAATCGATGGATGATTTTTATCTCGCTCCACCATGCGAATGGCACGATCGACAAATGAGGGCTTCCAAACAGGGTCTTGAGAAAGCTTGTGCACAGGCCCGTCTTCCCAGCTGCCAGCATCGCCCATGCCGTGACACTCCAAATCAGCTTCATCAATGACATAGAAACCATACTCATCACATAAATCCATAAAGCGGGAGTCGCTCGGATAATGAGAGGTTCTGATCGTATTGATGTTATGCTTTTTCATCAGCTTCAAATCTTTGATCATATGATTGATCGGTATGGTCTGCCCAAGCTCTGGATGAGAATCGTGGCGGTTTACGCCTTTTAACTTGACCGCTTTGCCGTTAATCTGGAATACGCCGTCTTGAATGTCCACTTTTCGGAAACCAACCCGGAATTGAAGCACTTCTACCCCACTTTGCACATACAAGCGATATAAATATGGCTTCTCAGCATTCCATAGAACGGGATCTGTTATTTCCAGCTTGATAACGCCCTTGCCATCTACCACGGCTTGCCCACGACTGACGACGTTCTCCTCGGCATCCTTCAATTCCACGCTAACCTCGCAATGACCCGAGGTTTCAAGCTCCGTCAGCAAATCAGCTTTGCGATAATCGGCGCTGAATTCTTGCTTATTAAAGACATCCCGAATATGAACAGGTTCGCGAGCCAGCAAGTAAACATCCCGGAAAATGCCGGAATAACGCCACAAATCCTGATCTTCCAGATACGTGCCGTCACACCATTTCAGCACCATAACAGCGATACGATTTTTACCATTTCGAATCAAAGCGGAGATGTTGAATTCGGCTGGGACTCGGCTGCCTTGGCTGTAACCGGCAAACTGTCCGTTGACCCATAGGTAGAAGCAGGAGTTAACTCCTTCAAAAACGATATATTTATCTTTCGCCTCCCAGCGATCCGAAACGTTGAACTCCCGCACATAAAGCCCTGCCGGATTATTGCTCGGTACATAAGGGGGATCACAAGGAAACGGATATTTGATATTGGTATAGTGAAGTTGGTCGTATCCATTCACCTGCCAACAAGAAGGAACAATCAACGAATCCCAAGCGCTGACATCTGCCGCTTCTTCATAAAAGCCTTCTTGTACGTCCCTGACACTGCGGTGATATTGAAATTTCCAGCTGCCATTTAAGGTTTGATAGTAAGGAGAACGACCGCGCTTCCCTGTTTGTGCTGCTTCGACGTTTGCAAAGGGAATATAGTAGGCTCGAGGAACCTCCCTGTTTATCTGAAGAACGTTCAAATCTTCCCAGTATTTCGTGATATTCAACACATCCATCATTCCTTTTTCATTGGTTATATGACTTCCAAACGAACTTTGGCTTGATCAGCGAATTGACGAATAAAGTGATTAAGTCTGTTGAAATCAGGGGTGCCCGTACTGCCGCCACTAGCGCTGACCGATAGCCCGCCACAAGCGTTGCCGTACTTCAAGCAGGTTTCTACGTCCTGACCAGACAAATATCCAAACAAATAACCCGCATTAAAAGAATCCCCGGCACCCGTTGTGTCTACAGCGTCAACCTGATAGGCGGAGTGAAACGTCTGCAAGCCATCCTTCATCGTAATGGCTCCTTGACTTCCGAGCTTAACCACAATATGTTTGCAATAATTCGCCATAAAGCGAAGACTTTCGTCTATATTGTCCAAATTGGTATAATGGCAAGCTTCCGTTTCGTTCATCAGAAACACGTCGAAGCAACCCATTAAATCAAATACACCTTTGAACCACTCGCCAGAATCATCCCATCCGACATCACAGGAAAGGGTAACCCCTAGCTCTTTGAGCTTGCGGGCTGCCTGTATGAATGCATCATGATTCGCTCTGCCTCGATACCCCGTGATATGAACATGTTTGCCTTGAGCGACTTCCTTCAAATCCAACTTACTTATATCCAGCTCTCGATTGGAGCCTGCATAACTGATAAAAGAACGATCTTTCTCAGGATTAATCGCAATTGTGATACCGGTATTACTCGTTTGACTCGTCTCAATTAACATGGTATCGATACCATGTTGGGTGAACTGCTCCCTGACATATTGACCGTAGCCATCATTGCCAAGCACTCCTTTAAAAGCTACATACGACCCTAGCTTCGCTAGCGATATCGCGAACAAAGCAGCCCCGCCGCCAATATGCATAGTCATATTGTCTACGAAAACTTCCTGCCCGGGCTGCGGAATTTGATTTAACCCCGCCACAATCAGATCTATATTGGCATCACCGATGACAACTGCATCAAATCTTTTCAACATGCTCTCCCTCTTCCAATCCAGACTCGATATCTACGCTTATGGCTTCTATTCTTCTTTGGCGCCATAAGTCTTACAGCTTTTACGCTCAACCAGCTTATGCTTCAAAATCAAATCCCCTGCAGCCGCCTGAGCATCACCTGCGATCATATCCAAGAGCGATTCCACCGTAACCTTGCCCATGTCTTGAATGGGCTGCTCCATGGATGACAGCTGCGGACGCACCAGCTCGGTTAACTGGCTGCCATCGAAGCCAATGACTGAAATATCGTCAGGAACGTTGAACCCAAGGTCATGAATGCCATTCATCGCGCCTACCGCCATGTCATCGCTGACCGCAAATATGGCTGTTGGGCATGGCTCACTTGCCAGAAGCTCCTTGGCGAGCTGGTAGCCGCTTTGTATTTTGTAATCACCAAACTTGATGTACGCTTCTACGATGTTGATGTTCGCCTTTGTTAGCGCATCGCGGTAGCCAATGTATCGATTTTGACCCGAAGTCACATCTCTCATGTCGCCGCCAATAAACCCAATTCTTGTATGTCCGAGCTCAATCAAATAAGTCGTCGCGTCATACGCCGCCGCGTAATCATCAATGATCACAGAAACGAACTTCTGATCCATCGGTTTGACACTCGAAAATATAATCGGGATATCAAGCTTATTCAGAAAATCCCTGATCTCCTCGTTTAATTTCTCATGCATAATGATAATGCCATCTACCCGCATTTCATTGAACACATTTAAATATTTATATTCTTTCTCGATATCTTCAATAATGTTGCACACGAGCAAATTGTAGCCGCTCAGACTCGCGGTTTCTTCAATGCTGCTTAAGATGGTCGAGTAAAAGCTTGAAGTCAGATCCGGTACAATCACGCCAATCAAATTCGTTTTCTTGCGCACGAGGCTTCTGGCGATATGACTTGGCGTATAACCAAGCTCAGCGATCGCTTGCTTCACCCTAGCTTTCAAATCGTCTTTCACATATTTCTCTCCGTTCAATACCCTTGAAACGGTTGTCACGGATACGCCGGCTATTTTCGCTACATCCTTAATCTTTGGTGCCATGATCGTCATCCTGCCTTTCCATTAACCCACGTCATCCATAAGGTCAGACTAACTTTTAACTGCTCCCTCCGTGATCCCAGCGATGAATTGTCTGCTCACCAATAGGAAGAAAATAATCAGCGGAAGCGTAGCCATCAGCGTTCCGGTCATCACCATCGAATAGTCGGCTGTATGAGCCGATTTTAATTGCTGTAAGGCCAGCATTAACGTGAATTTGGACGTGTCCGTCAAGACGATTAAAGGCCACAAATAATCTTCCCATACCCCCATGAACGTGGTGATGGCGAGAAAAGCAAGCGCAGGCCTTAAGATCGGCAGAGCTACGTTCCAATAGAGTCCAAATTTATTGCAGCCATCGATTCTCGCTGCTTCGAGTAAATCGTCATGAATGGCCAGCGCATACTGCCTGATCCAGAAGATTCCGAATGCACTTGCCATTCCAGGTATGATCAAGGCCTTATAGCTTCCTAACCAGCCAAATTCTTTGATGATAATGAACTGTGGCACGAGCAGCATCTGCGCAGGAATCATCATGGTC
Organism: Paenibacillus alba; assembly: GCF_013204855.1. Taxonomy (GTDB): domain Bacteria; phylum Bacillota; class Bacilli; order Paenibacillales; family NBRC-103111; genus Paenibacillus_E; species Paenibacillus_E alba. Next base: position 143,629 of record NZ_JABMKZ010000015.1, read on the forward strand.
GCCATCATGGCAAAAAACAGCACGCTGGAACCAGGAAATTTAAATTTGGCAAAGGTAAAACCTGTCAATGAGTTGAAAAACAATTGAAGCACACAGCTGATCATAGCAACAAACAGCGTATTGAAAAGGGCGCGAACAAAATTGCTTTTGTCCAATACATGGTGAAAGTTTGTCATCAAATAATGCCCAAATGTCAGCTTTGGCGGAAAAGCAAATATCGCACTTGTTTCATTCGTGGACATCACCACAAGCCAATAAAATGGGAATATGGAGATGGCAACACCTACTAACAAAATACAATTAACTACAATTTTTTTCGTTAAACCTTCAACAGTCATCTCGTATTCTCCTTTATCTCAATCATCCGATCTGTTGAAAAACTTCCAATTAAGGACGGATAATAAGCCGATGATGATGAACAACACCCAGGATACAGCAGCCGCATACCCATAATTCTGATAATTAAAGCCTTCTCTGAACATATAGAGCACGATCGTATCGGAGCCCGGGTATGGCGGAAGATTGCCCGCTAAAACCTGAGGTTCGGTAAAAATTTGAAATCCTCCAATGGTCGACATCATCACGGAGAAGAGGATGATCGGCCGGAGCATTGGAATCGTAATTTTCGTAAAAGTTTGAAATAGGTTAGCCCCGTCTAATTCGGCAGCTTCATATAAATCTTTCGGTATCCGTTGCAAGCCGGACAAATAAATGACCGCGTTGTACCCCATATATCGCCAGGATATCATGGCTGCGATGACCGTTCTGACGCCAAACTCAGAATTTAGCCACGCAATTTTATCTAACCCGATCTTTTGCAGAAAAAAGTTAACCAATCCATATTCATTGCCAAACATGGACTGAAAGATGATAACAACGGCGACCATCGCCGTCACATTCGGCAGAAAATAAGCAATTCGATAGAAACCCTTGAATTTAATCATCGATAAATTGATCAAATAGGCGACAATCAAGGCACACAGCAGCTGCGGCGCGTTGCCCATTATCCAAAGCGCAATGTTATTCACTAACGCCTGCCAGAAAGCCGGATCATGCAGCATATAATCGAAGTTATTGAACCCGACATACTTCATTTCCCCGATGCCATCCCATTTATGAACAGCTAGATACATTGAGAATAAAATCGGAAACACCGAAAAGACTAGAAACAAAAGATAAAAAGGAGAGATAAACAAATACAGTGTCCTGCTCTTGTAAATTTCTTTAAACGTACCTCCCATGTTATTCCTCCACTTGGATAGAGGGGGCATACAGCTCCCCGCCCCATCTTTGATATGATTCATTTTGCAGCCAAGTCATGTCTACCTTGAAAGCTGCCTTTTAATTTTATCTTGCGCGTCTTTCCAAGCCTTCTCAGGATCCTTCTTCTGCGTATCAATGAGACCTATTTCATCCGCTAACGTCGTAGCCACCATATCGTCTCTAGCATCTGTTGGCGCGACTTTCACATCCTTGGCTGCGTCCGCGAACACGCTGCTCAGATCTTGATTTCCGAAGAAATCGCTTTTATTTACCATCTCAGGCTTGCTGTAAACTTCCGGTGTAGACGGATAGTTGCCAAATTCCTTATATCCAGCGACCAGATTGTCAGGGCTTACAAGGAATTTAATGATTTCATACGCTTCTTTCGGATTTTTGGACGATTTCAACACACCGAAGAACGATCCGCCTTGATTGCCTACACCGCCGGGCGGATAAGCAACTTGCCATTTCCCTTTGGTGTCTGGCGCTGCGCCAAGCAAATCACCAACTGCCCAAGAAGCTCCGATAAAGGAAGAAATCTTGCTATTATTTGTCGCTGCATTTTTCTCCGTATCATTGACATTCGCGTACGTTAAGCCAAGTTGATAGGCTTTCATAGCCGTATCCCAAGCTTTTTTCACATGGGCCTGGTCCCCGATATATTTCCCGTCTGCCCCGAAATAGCCCTCACTGTTTTGGCCGATCGCATTCCTGAAAACATCGACGATGGATAAAAGCTGCGTGCCAGTTGCGTCTTTTACTTTCTTCTGCAAATTAAGATAATCATCCCATGTTTTGACTTGATTCTTAATCTCTTCCGGCGTGCTCGGCACTCCAGCTTTCTCAAACAAATCTTTGCGGTAATACAAAACAACCGGTGCAACATCAATTGGCAATCCGATCACATATTTATTATCGGCCGTTGCTGCCATTTTCCATTTCCAATCTAAGTATTGGGGCTGAATATCTTTCGCGCCTTGATCATATAAGTTCACGAATTTCTCTTTGTAAGGAAGCATCGTAGATACCCAGCTGTCCATCGCCACGATGTCAGGTCCGTTTCCTCCGCCAGAAATCGTTGTTTTTAACTTCGTTAAGTAATCGGGTCCCGACGGAAGCTTTTGTGCTTGCAGATCTATATTCGGATATTTTTTCTTTGCTGCTTCAATCGTTGAATCCGATATCGCACCATTCCAATACCATAAATTAAGCGTTATTTTCTGCGTAGAAGCGTTTTCATTTTGAGTGGAAGATGTCGCAGTTGGTGCTTGTGTTGAGGTATTCGCATTGTTCTGCGTACAGGCAGTCATGATAAGACTTGAACTAACAACGAGCAGTACACCAAAAGATACTTTTGATTTCATCATTTTGTCCTCCAAATTGTGCGAATTAAAAATAATTAGATAGCTTATATTGCCTTGTTATTTCAAAATTCATCTATGACTACTCGCAATGATCACAAAATGGCTTACCAACCCCTTTAACATCTTTGTATCCGTCATTCAGCAAATGTTCTGGTATCGATTCCATATTGGCGTAAAAAAAATTAGATAAGCGCTTACAAGTTAACTGCCTTGTATTTATGGAATCGATACCAGAAATGATTAAAAAAAAGGAACCAACAAAGTTAACTGATTCGCCCAACCTTCTCTATCGTTCGCAGCGAATGTTTGAAAGCGCATTATCTATCAGTTAAACGTAGAATATCTCATGTCATTTATGTTGTCAATCTGTTTTTTTTATGATTTCCAAAACTTTCAAGATTTTGCTGAAACATATTTGAAATTCAATCCGTTAAATGGTTATAGAAGAATTATTTGGCATGCCCAATAACTAAAAAAGGATGAAGAAGATGAAAAAGGTTCTGGCCATCAGTCTCTTGCTTTGCGCAACGATCTTGTCGTCCACTCTAGCTCCGGTCGCCACACAGGCCGATCAAGAACCCATGGTCCGCTTGGAGGGCCAGCCGATTTCTTTCACGCTGCAGCCCAAAATGATGGATGGCGTTCTGATGGCATCCGTTCGGGATCTGGCCCAAGCTCTGGGCATGGAAGTGACATGGAAAGAAGATGAGCTGCTTGCGATTGTGACCCACAACGAGTTCGAACTTAAGCTGCCGAAGAACTCAGACTTTGCCTATGTGAATGGGCAAGCACGCACCATGTATGGCACCACACAGATGGTAAATGGTTCTATGTATGTCCCGATTCGCTTTTTTATGGAATGTGCAAATTATGTTGTTCGCTGGGATTCTGCCGCAAATTCAGTGAATATCACGAAGCAAGCTGACACCTTGCCTGTTGTCGGTACATATGATCATCTAGTTACACTGTTGACGCAAAATCAAAGAAGTGGGAGTATCAAAGTTTTTATGACCCAAGGTGTGAAAACCGAAACTTCAGCTACCGCCTTAGTTCCATCTAGTGATGGTTCTGCAAGCCCAGCTCCAGAATCGATGAAATCGGAGAGCCCCGCATACTCAGATACGAATGTCCAAGTGCAAGGCGTGGATGAATCCGATATTGTCAAGACAGATGGAAATTACTTGTACACGGTAAACAAACAGCGCATTGTTGTCACGCAGGCTTATCCCGCCGATCAAATGAAAGTGCTGAGCATCCTCGATTTCCAAGAAAATCAAGGTACTCCGTTTCAGCCTACTGAGATCTACGTGGACGACAAGCATCTGATCGTGATCGGCAACTCCCAACAAAGCGATTCATTGGTCCCCTATAGTGGAGGAGCTGGCCTCACAGAAAAGAGAATGATCATGCCGATGATGCGGCTAGGAAACACGAAGGTCATGGTTTACGACCTCACCGACAGGAGCAGCCTGAAGCTTGTTAAGGAAGCTGAGCTGGATGGCAGCTACATCTCTTCCCGCAAAATCGGATCATCCCTGTATTTCATCGCCAATAAGTACGTGAATTATTATCCATACCTGAAAACCGAGAACAAGGAAGAAGTCAAAGCTGCGTTAGCTCCTTCCTATCGGGATTCAGCATCAGGTGATGCCTTTACCACGATTCCGTTAGATCAGGTCTATTACTTGCCAAGGGCTGTAGAGCCTAACTACGTGCTCATCGGAGGCATGGATCTGAAACAATTAGATAAACCGATGAATGTCACTGCTTATCTAGGCTCTGGGCAAAATGTGTACGCCTCCGAAGAAAACTTATATATGGCCGTAACGAATTATGAACAAATGCCTATCCGAACTTTGCCCGTGCCTGTTGATTCTTCCACACAAAATTCTTCCACACAAGGCATACGACTTCAAGCTATCGAGCCTCAGAAAGAGGAAACCATTATTTATCAATTTGGCCTGACGGCGAGCAAAGCAATTTACAAGAATACGGGCACGGTGCCAGGGCGTTTGCTCAATCAATTTTCCATGGATGAGCATAACGGTTACTTCCGGCTCGCGACGACAACCGGTGAAATGTGGCGAACCGACGAGGGGACGTCGAAAAATCATATCTTCACTCTTGACGCGAATCTTCAAGTAAAAGGCAAGATCGAAAACATCGCGCCAGGTGAGCGCATTTATTCCACGCGTTTCATCGGTGACCGGGCTTATATGGTTACTTTTAGAAACACGGATCCACTATTTGTCATCGATTTGAAGAATCCGGCTGAGCCCAAGCTGCTAGGGGCGCTGAAGATTCCCGGCTACAGTGACTATCTGCATCCCTATGATGAAAACCATCTTATTGGCTTCGGGAAAGATACGAGTGAGGTCGATCTCAAAAACCCGCAAGGTCCGCAGTCCATCGCCTATTATCAAGGCATGAAAATAGCGCTGTTCGACGTGACCGATGTGAACAATCCGAAGGAGCAATTCAAAGAAATCATTGGGGACCGCGGAACCGATTCCGAGCTGCTTCACAATCACAAAGCGCTGCTGTTCTCCAAGGAGAAGAGTCTCCTTTCTTTCCCGGTTAGCGTGATGAAATTGGATCCAAATAACGCTAAGCCAGCAAATGCTTATGGCAATTTTGCTTTCCAGGGAGCTTACATCTACAAGCTTGATTTGGAAAAAGGCTTCCAGCTCCGCGGCAGCATCACCCATCTGACAGAGGATGATCTCAAAAAAGCTGGACAGTATGTGCTAGCCGGCGACAAACAGGTGCAGCGCGTTCTTTCTATCGGAGATACCCTGTACACCGTCTCGAACGGATTCATCAAAGCGAATGATTTCAATACGCTGCAGGAAAAAGGTTCACTGATCATTCCATAGATGGAATGGATCAGGTTCTCTGACTCTCCCCTATTGAGCGAGCTGTGGGTTTTGGAAAACCTGCGATAGTGCAGGCATTTTCAAGGAAATCGTGTGAAGAAGGAAAAAGCCTGCGATTATGCAGGCTTTTTCCGCCTTTTCACCCTGCTATGCACATTTGGCCTCAAAAGGATGCATGATCGCAGGAATTTGACGATCTGGGCGATTCCAAAGCCAAAAAAGATGCATGATCGCAGGAATTTGCCAAAATAGGCGAGGAGGCTGCTGGGTGGGGTTTGACAGCCGCCATGCGGCGGCGACACAACGCGCGCCCAGAATCCGCGCGCCTTTAATTACCGGCTTGCCTGTCCAGCAGCTTAACTAACGCCGCAGCCGCTTCGCCAAAATACAAAAAAGACACTCTAATCGCTTAGAAGTGTCTTTTTCGTTGCTGTTCATATGATTATTGAGCTTTTACAATCTCTCTACCCTTATATGAACCGCAGTTTTTGCAAACATGATGCGCCATTTTCAACTCAGCACATTGTTCACACTTCACCATTCCTGGCACAGCCAGTTTAAAGTGAGTACGGCGCTTATCGCGACGTGTTTTGGACGTTCTCCTTTGAGGAACAGCCATGATCAAAACACCTCCTGTTAGTTACATAAATCAACAGATGCTATCATATCTTTCTTGACATCGTTTGTCAATGCTAAATTGAAATTAATGTATCTCAACTCCCAATTCTTCTGCCAAAATAGCAGTCAGACTTGGCTGAGAAAGCGGTGCATCGCCTTCCGAACAAACTCGGAATACGGTGACGAATGACGCCTCCCTTACCTTGCTCACCCGGCGAATCAGCGTACTCCGGCGCTTGACATGGGCCATGCCCGGCGTCTCAGCCAAATACCACATCTCCTGCTTCAAGCTGCCAGATGAACTGCCGATAGCGTAGATCTGCAGCCGCTCATGCTGCGCATCTGTCTCGTTCCATTTCCACTCCAGCATCCGAGTATCACCGGCCAAACCGGGCAGTCTTCGGATTTCTTTCAGGAATGAATACCCCTCAGACGCTGATAATTGTGCAGAAGAGACTGGTATCTCATCTAATGATGGCAGACGCTTCGGGACGCCGGGAGTATGAAATACCCAATCAACATCTTCTTCACGGTCGCATAGAACACTGCAAGCATCAATTAATAGCCCGTTCTTAATCGTAATGCTTCTATTCAACTGGGCACCTTCATAAGCGTCCCTCACCTCTGCGCAAATTCGAACAGAACCATTCCGTTCATTCATCTTCACCTCGCTGAGAACGCCAGTGGAAGGACTTTGCGAACGACCGCCGACCACTATGGTATTGTGAGCAATCGTTTGTCGGAACCAGGCATCATGCATAGGATGGCTGTAGCCCAACATGCCAGCGTCAGTCAGCCAACAGCGGCCTCCCGCATAATAGATCAAATTCAATTTATCGAAGTGGCCATGCCACCCGCCGTGCTCTCCATAATCGATCAGTACCGCTTGCGCTGAGGGACCTTTTCCGACTGTCACATACAGCATGCCTGGCTTACTCAAATCAATCGCACGGATATCACGGATGGCTGCTTCGTCGGCAGATTCCGGCCGTGACCCCATATCTCTACCGTATAGCAGACTGGACAAGGAGCGTCTCTCCGATTGGCGAAGGACATCACGCCCAAAGCCGTATGCGGCATAGGCAAATTCATACAAGTCCGCATATTTCCTTAGATCAGTTTCTGCGGAGTCATGAACAGCCGGAAACGTGTAGTCTGGCAAATGAGCTTCAAGAGGGATACGGAACATGGACTGGAACTGCTCATCTTCACATAAAGGCTCGTCAAATGCTGAGGCTGAGAGGACTGTCGTGATCAACGCATTCAATGTGAAAAAGTGGTAGTCCCAAGACCCCTCGAACCAAAAGCCTTCCTTCCCTACACTTTGCTTCATTTGAAAGCGGAACCCATTCGCAGGATCGTTCACAGCCTGGTCGAACAGCTTTTGGTCACTCAATGCTTCAGCAACAGAAGCGACAGCAGCATTGTGATAACTCTGCCAGTTGGACTCTCCGCGCGGATTTCGGTCGATCACGGCGATAACCGGCCGAAACAGGTTCAATTCGATGATCGACATCTCCACATCCGTCCACCGTCGGCAGGACTTAAGGATTGTAAAAGCTTGGGCAAGCGGAATAATCCACATCGCCTCGCTCAAGGTCTGATTTTGTACCTTTGCCCCATATCTTCCCGCCGCGTCACCGCTTTTCCCAAAAATATCATGCAATTCATAAGAAGCGTAATGCCCTGCATAAAACAAAATAACTTCCATCGCCCAATCAGCATATCGCGCTTCATCGGTTGCGACGTATAGGACCGCAGCGGTCAGAGCATGTTGGCTAAACTCTGAATGCTCCTCTGCGATAACTACATCGTCGTAGGGAGCACCGCTCATTTCTTGCTGACAGAGGGGGCACTTGTGGAGAACACGCGTAATCGTCGTCAGACGCGTTCCGTCAACCGGGCAGACATAGGAGTGGCTCCACCCTCCCCCGCTGAGCGGAATTTCCGGCTGAGAAGCGACGATAGACGCCATTTGTCCTGTTAAATAGGCTAGTGCGTTCTGAGCCGTTGTTTCGGTTCGAAGGCGCGATCGGAATTGTTCAAGCCATGCCGCTGAACGCAATGGATACATGTAACGGAACCTCCCTTTAAGGGCTCTCCTGTTGATAAGAGCTGCTCAATGGATGATGGGATTGCCTAAATTCTTTGGGACTCATGCAAACCATTCTTTTAAATATTTTATTAAAATGCCGATAATTTTCCATCCCAACCTGCTCGGCGATTTGAAATGTTCGGAGATCGGTTGTAAGCAGCAGCCTCTTGGCCGCTTGAATTCTCATCGACATCATGTATTGGGTGTACGTTTGCCCTGTCGTTTTTTTAAACAAGGAGCTGAAATAGGGAATGCTGTATCCAACTTTGGCAGCCATGTCCTCGAGGCTTATCGAAACGGCCAAATCAGCCTTCAGCTGTCCAAGAACGTTCAACATGATCGTATTCAAAGGACTCACTTGGTCAAAGCCCTCTTCCGGTTGTCCCGCGTTCTTATTTCGCTCGGCTGCTTCTAACTTTTGGCGATCCTCTTCCCGTTTGGAAATTCGCGGGATGAAGTTTTTGAGTGTGTCGGTAAGCAGCGTCTCTTGAATCAGACAATCTTCCTTAATCAAGTAGGATGAGGCCCCTAATTCAATTGCCTTTTGCGCAAAATGGAAATCTTTGTGGCAAGATAAAATAATCGTCTCTGGCATCTCCTGATCCAACTGCTTTAATTCTTCAAGTAATTCAATACCGCTCATCACGGGCATGGTTATATCGGTAATAAGAAAATGAGGGTGAAACTCCTTGCACAGTTCAAGCCCTCTTTTCCCATTAACAGCCTCCCCCACGAGTTCAAAACAGCCATTCTCTTGGGCAATCATTTGTTTAAAAACTTCGCGAGCCGGTTTTTCATCTTCGACGATTAATACTTTAAATGGACCCGTCATGCGAATGTTCCTCCTTAGCGAATTCCAATCGATGCCTTGGAATTAGGATGGACACGATCGTCCCTTCTCCTTGACCCTTGCTTTCCAGTCGAAATTCCGACTGCTCGCCGAACAGCAGTCTGACACGTTCTGATACATTCATCATGCCGATGCTCTTCCCACGATTTCCGTGCTTAATATGCTGCCTCAGCTGCTCCAGACGATCAGACTCCAAGCCCAAACCATCATCTTCAATTTGAATCATGACGGTATCTTCCGTAAGACAAACAGTTCGAACAACAATGGTCCCTTGATCGGTTTCTTTGCCAAAAATACCGTGAAACAATGAATTTTCAATCAGAGGCTGCAATAATAGCTTAGGAATCAGCATGTCCTGCAGTTGCTCATCTATTTCCATCCTCACAATAATTTGGCAATCGTATCTCAATTGCAACATAGCGATATAATCGGTTATATAATTCAGCTCGCCGGAGAGAGGAACTAACTGTTCATAGCTTTCCATCGAGTAACGAAGCATGGAGACAAGTCTGTGCAGCATGCTTCTAATTTTGTTATAATCCTTCAGCATGGCAAACATACTGATTGTATTCAATGTGTTATATAAGAAATGAGGGTTGATTTGGGCCTGCAGCACCGTAATTTCACTACGCCTTTTCAGCTCTTCCGATTGCTGCAAATCTTCCACCAGTGAATTAAGACGAAACGCCATGTTATTCAGCATTGTACCCAGCTCGCCAAGCTCGTTTTTCGGATAATCCGAATAGGAATTGGAAAAGTTGCCTTGTTGAATCGACCTCATATGCCGTTTGAGCCGCTGAAGCGGTCGATACAGGTTGTAACCGATCACAAGTGATCCAATAAGCCCCAATAGCATAAGCAAAAATAAAAGCAGCAAAGCCGTTCTCGTAATAAAACGCGTGCTTTCCGACAATTGATCAACCGGTATTTCAGAAATAACAATCCACTTATGAAAGTTTCCCGACTGTTTAATCGTGTATAGGGAATGATCAACCAAGAACTGCTCACTGCGTTTACTCTCGTTCCAATTCTCGATTGCCTTACCCACATGGCTGGCAATTTCCGGGGAAGAAGCAGAACTCGTTGTGGCGATTACTTTATTCTCGCTCGTGACGATATATAAAGCGCCATCCGGGCCAAGATTAATGTTATGGATCGCCTTTTGCAAAGCTTGCTTCGGCAGCATAATGACCAGCATTCCTCGGTAACCTGTCCCATTGGAATATGTCAGTTTCCGCAAAAAGAAGCTATTATCCGCAAGAAATGGATCATTGCTGCTAGTATCATCAATTAATTGAAACGCCTTATTGGATGCTTCAACAGAGCGAATCAGCTTCTCATATCGCGATTGTTCGATTGGAACAATGGAGTCTGTGGTTGAAATCACCTCACCGGAATCGACCGCATATATGCTGATATCTGTTATATCCCCGATCGTTGTTTTTCCCGCATCCAGTGTCCTCAGCAGCTCCTGCATCTGAACAACATAGTCGAAGTAGTTGCTCTGCACGTTCAAAGAGTTCGTAATAATTGGCGAAAGACCAAATTGATTACTTAATTGTTGAATGCGCACCATCGTATTTTCGATTTGCTCATTCAGCTGGTTCACGACTTGTAAATTCAATGCGTTTACTTTCGTCATTACCGTTTGGTTAGACACATGGACCGTTACAAAGGCAAAAATCGATAATGGAATAGAAGAAAGCAGAAAAAGAAAAAAAATAACTTTAACAAAAAAACTTTTTCGAATAAAACTCAGAAATGACACTCTCATATGCTAATCGCGGCCTTTCCCTATCATCCAAGAGATTAGAACGCATCTCTCATGGAGACTATTTTAGCACATGGCGGATAGGGCCATACATGATCATACGGATAGTTCAATCTTTTTGAGAGAATCAGTAAATTCAGCCAGCTCAATGGATTTCCCCTGAGCCAAGCGGGATTGTTCAGCTGCAAATGCCATCAGATGGCTGCGAACCGAGGCAGCAGCGGACGTCAAGCTTTCTTCTCCGTCGTATTCACGCACTTCTTTCAAAAAGCTGCGAACGATCCCGCTGTCCCCGCCGCCGTGTCCGCTCGTTTGCTTCGGAAGCTTAATTTCGATATTCTCGTGGGTTACAAAATCCATCAGTGTTATCTTGTCATCCTCACCGCGAATTTCACCAAGGGTGCCCATAATTTGAATCCGGCGTTCCTGATGACGGGTAAAGGCGCTCATACTGAACATGACGGTGGAGCCGCTCGCAAATTCCATATTCACGACTTGATGATCGACAACGTTATTGTTGCATTGATATACACACCGGCCGTACCCCGTCTCCTTCAATCCTTGCACAATGCTTTCTCGGGATACCTCCTTCGTGAAATGTCTTGCCCAATCCTTGCCCTCGCCCAGATAAAAACGAGGGGCCGAATAAGGACATGTCGCCTCGACTGCGCAGCCGTCAATACAGTATTCCGTCGAGCCTTCCGGCGCATTGCCGGAATGAAAATGCAGGAGTGAACCGTACGAGCTAAGCCGTATACACTTCTCATCCATTAACCAAGACAGCACATCCATATCATGGCACGATTTGGCCAAAATCATCGGACTGGACACTTCCGAGTTGCTCCAGTTGCCGCGAACGAAGCTATGCGCCATATGCCAATAGCCGACGTTCTCATTGAGCTGAATCGAAGCCACCTTACCGATGCGCCCTTCCGTAATAAGCCGTTTGATGGCCGACCAGAACGGCGTATAGCGAAGCACGTGACAGATGGTCAGCAGCCGGTTATTGTCCTTAGCCGCTTGCTCCATGTCGATGCACTCCTTCGGATTCGGCGACATCGGCTTTTCCAATAAAACATGATACTTGTTGCCCAAGGCCTTCATCGTTGGGAGGTAATGCATCCGATCCTGCGTGCAAATCAGCGCGATATCAGCCAACTGCGGCTGTTCAAGCAGCTGCTCCCAAGAATGAAAGCAACCCTCCGGCGGGATACCGTGTTCTCTTGCAAACTGTGCCAAGCGATGCGGATCCGACTCCGCGACGGCAACAAACTTCAACTCATGCGGGTAGTCTAGTGCATAAGGCGCATAACTGCGAGAACCTCTGGCTCCTGCTCCGATTAAAATAGCTGTAAGCTGTTTCATACAAACGTCTCCTCGATTCCTTTAGTAAGTCACACTCATTTTTTTACCAATAAGTCTTCCAATCTCTCGTAACCCGAACAAGCGCTTCAAAATAAAAATAATCGCCCCACAAGCAGCATTCGTCTACGCCCGAATTCCCAGGCTTACTGTATACGCCGTGCAGCAGCAATCCATTGGATTCCGGGGTGTTAACGGTTGAATAATTGTCTATCAAAGACAAGAGGATTGCGCTTGCCACATTTGCATAAATGGCTTTATGAGGATCCGTAGCAGATAAATGCTTGATAAGCTCGAGCATACCGCACACGGCAATGGCGGCAGCTGAACTATCGCGCACTTCAGAACCGCTCGTAAATATCAAATCCCAGTAGCACACGCAGTCTTCCGGCAGCCGGTTAATAAAATAATTCGCAACTTTTTTAGTTACATCAAGAAGTTCTTGATCCTTCGTATAGATATAATTCAGCGGAAACCCGTAGATGGCCCAAGCCTGACCGCGTGACCAGCAGGAATCATCTGAAAACCCTTGTGCGGTTTTGCCGTAAAGCGGAGCACCGGAATCAACATCCATATAATACGTATGAAAACTGGACGCATCCTCACGAATCAAATACGCCGCTGCTTGTTTGACATGGGTGGCTGCAGCATCGGAATAAGCCCGATTTCCCGTAATTTCCGCGGCCCAATACAATAGCGGCGTATTTAGGCAGCAGTCGATAATCATTCGTCCCCGCTGCTTCGGATTGCTTAAGCTCCCCCACGCTTGGATAATGCCTGCATGCTCCAAATAACGGGACATGAGCAAATCAGCCGCGCGAAGCGCTGTTTGTTTCGCCTCCTCGTTGCCTGTAAGCTTATAAGCAGCCACACAGGAAAGCGAATAAAGGAAGCCTAGATCATGGGTTTCGGTGCCAATTTGTTCATCTGCACGCTTCTTGAAGCTGAGTAACTGCCTGTCGGCGACACGCCGGTACTTCTCGTCGCCTGTCACTTCATAAGCGAGCCATAACATGCCTGTCCAGAATCCAGGCGTCCATTCATAGTTATCAGCAGCCGCATAGATCAGATTGTTGCTGACGATATCGGGAAATTTGTCTGTGAACGACTCCAAATTGCGATCGATCTGCTTCAAGATATGCCCAATGGCCGCATCGCATCGTTTCTTGGTTAACTGAGGCGGATTGATGAACCTTGCTGCGCTGAGTATACCTTCATCCTTCACTTGCTTCATATCCAAGCACTCCTTCTTAATCACAAAACCTAATTAACATATATGGAGAATCACCCTAATCACCGGGCAATTCTCCATTTGACAAGTTCACTCATTTCTGTGTTGCGTTATACTGCTCCATATATTCTTTGCCTGCAGCTTCACCGTAGGTTTTCGCCCAATTGGCTATTTCCGTTTTCACATCATCCATTGAGCCTTCACCAATTACATATTTCAGAGCAACGGTGCTGACTTTTTTCAAATGATCCGTGTTTTTCGTAAGGGTTGGAGAGGTCATTCCGCCGAACGGATTCGTTACGCCAATGCTCTCGAAGCTATCCGTATATTCTTTCATTTTAGCCCTTACCGGGTCAGACGCATCCGATGCGACGTAGTAATAAGGATCGTAACGATTATCCAGCACCCAAGTGGCTGGCGTCTCGGTCTGGAACAGCTTCACCTGATCGGCTGTACGCTCTACCTTGCCGTCTTTATAGCTCGTGGAATGCTGACCGATAATGCCCGCTTTGCTGAAAGCATAGTTTTCCTCGCTTGCACTGAAATCAAGGAAATCAACAAGCTTCTGAACTTTATCCTTCGGCGTGCTGGACGGAACTACCCATAACCCCCAGAGACCGGCCGCTTTTCCGATACCGCCTTTGCCATCAGGACCTTTAAGCGATTGCAGCATGTCCACTTCCGCTTTGGCATCCACCTTGCGAATTTTATCAAGAGGGGAATTAGGAGCATCGCTCAATTCACCGACATGATTGGCTTTGACTCCGGCAATGCCTTGTGTCCATTTTTCAACAGCTTGCTGCGATTTTAGCACGGTAGCGTTCTTCTCGATTAACCCGCTGGCCCAAGCATTCTTTAACCATTCCAAATATTTCAGGTAGCCCTCGGATTGAATAGCAAACTTGGGAACTCCGTTGTCAATTGTCCAGGCATTAGGCATCCCGAACGCATACTGAACGGACCCAAGCCAATCAAAAACGGTATAGGTGTTGGTCGCATAGGTAAGAAGAGGAATTGTTTTACCTCCGCCAACAGGATCTTTTTCTTTGAATGTTTTTAAAACTTGTGTGAATTCATCCAGCGTTTGCGGTTTTTTCAAGTTATATGTATCCAACCAGTCTTTGCGGTAAAGGAACGCTCCTTGTGCACTATACAACTGTCTTGGCCGTGGAATCCCGAATACTTTATTATCTACCTTCGTCTGAGACCAAGTAATTTCTGGAATCAAGTTCAAATTATTTTTACCCTTCATATATGGCGTTAGGTCATAAAATGCCCCTTGCTTCACATAGTTCGTGAATACAGCATCTTTGCCATTATCGAACAGAATCAGATCATATTGGGACGAATCTGCCATCGCGATGCTTATTTTATCCTTATAGATATCTTCCGGAACAAGCTCCAGCTCAAGTTGGACATTGCCGCGTTTCTCAATATCTTCCTTCGCCTTGTTCCCTTTGAGCACCGGAGGTTCTCCGTTGTAAATGAGCATCGCCTTGATTTTAAGTGGTTCTTTGTTAGCACTGGGATTTGCCCCTTGTTTTTCCTCGCCTTTTCCGCAAGCAGCCAAAAGACTCATTGTCATCACAGCAGCAAGTGAAACGTACAACGTTTTTTTCATTTTCATACCTATACCACCCTCTCCAATGTTCAACGATAATAACCCACTTCTCAGCTTATCCTCTTCATGATCTAAGCCTGTCTTCTTCACCTCCCGCATAGAGTTCACCTTATTCTTTAATGGATCCAATCATAGCGCCCTGTGCAAAATGCTTTTGCAAAAATGGATACACAGCCACGATCGGTATCATCGAGATGATGATGGCTGCCATTTTGATCGTATCTCCCAATTGTGCTGCTGACTTCTCGTTCATACTAAACTCATTGTTAATATTAGAGGTGCCGACGACGATCATCTGACGCAGCAGTACCTGCACGGTCCACATGCTGCTCTTGCTCAAATAAATGACAGCACCGAAAAACTCATTCCAGTGACCAACCATGAACATCAGCCCAAACGTAGCCATTACCGGCATAGACAGCGGAAGCACCAACGACCATAAGATCCGTATTTCTCCCGCTCCATCCATTCGCGCCGCTTCTTCCAAGCTTTCGGGCAAGCCTTGAAAAAAAGTTTTCATCACCATAATGGTAAAAGCATTGGTAGCGCCTGGTAATATAAGCGCCCAGTACGAATTAAGCAAGCCGAGCGACTTAACCAACAAATAGTTGGGAATGATTCCGGCGCTGAACAGCATCGTGAAGAAGATCAGCAGCATCATGAAGCGGCGCCCTGGTAAAAACTTTTTGGATAAAGCATAAGCCAGCGTTACCGAGAAAAGGAGATTAACAAAGGTACCTACAATTGTAACGTAAACTGAATTGCCTATCGCTTGAACGAACCTGCTGGTTGACATCAAATATTGATAGCCTTCCAGGGAAAACTCCTTAGGAATGAGGAAGAAGTCCCCACCGATCGATTCCCCTCCCCCACTGAAGGATACCGCTAGAATGTACAGGAATGGAACAATGATCAGCAAACTAAATACAAGCATAAGGAAGCCAATCACGAAATCAAACATTGGAAACCGTTTTATCATTAACTGTCTGCTCATTCTTATCACCTCATTTCGGTTAAAAAACACCGTCTTCTCCTGCTTTTTTGGCTAAATGATTGCTCAGCAATACGAGAATGAGCCCTATGATCGAATTGAACAATCCTGCCGCAACACCATAGCTGAAATGCGCCTCCGTTAGTCCGACCCTGTATACATATAGATCAATGACATCGGATACCTCTTGGTTGAGCGGATTGGTCATGAGAAATACCTGCATGAAATTCGAATCCATGAGATGCCCGAGACGAATGACCAGCAAAATAATAATCGTGCTTTTAATGCCAGGCAACGTAATATGCCATATTCTTCGCCAGCGTCCGGCACCGTCCATTGTAGCCGCTTCGTAAAGTTCTGGATTGACGCCGGCAATCGCTGCTAAGAAAATAATCGTTCCCCAACCGGCATCCTTCCATATGCTTTGAAAAACGGCAAGCGAACGAAACCATTCTGTGCCCGTCATGAATGCGAATTCCTTCCCGATCATTGAACCCAAATAATGGTTGATCACGCCGGAAGGTCCGAAGAAAATAAACGTTATCCCAACAACAACGACCCATGACAGAAAGTGCGGCAAATAGACGATGGTCTGGATAATTTTCTTAAAAGCAGCCGAACGCAATTCACTAAGCATAATCGCCAAAAGGATGACGAATGGGAAATAAAAAAGCAGATTAAACAAACTCAACATCAACGTGTTCCGTAAAAGAAGAAAAAAGGATTCATTTGAGAAAAAATCTCGAAATTGTTGAAGGCCTACCCAGGGGCTTTTACTAAAACCAAGAAATGGGCTGTAATCTTGGAAGGCTAAGAGCACACCCCACATAGGAAAATATTTAAACACAATGAAATATAGCATTCCGGGAGCTGCCAATAAATAAAACCATAAGTACTTCTTGAAATTTTTTCTTAACGGCGATAGATGTGTTCTGGCATGTTGAAGTTCAAGTTGACTCAAACTCATGAATCGTGTACCTCCTCACAAGAAGTTATACATATTATGTTATATAATCTAACCAAAAAGTAACATGTTCTCTTTTAATGGAAGTGTATCTTTTTTTAAGATCTTGTAAACGCTTTTAAGGAAGCGCTTACGAAATGGACTGGCGTTTAAAATCACAATCAAGACACTAACAAGAAACTAACAGCGTAAGAGATTGTATTTTCGCTCAATTTAAATAATTAGCTAGAAATTAATGTTACACAAATAAAGTCCGAAGTTACATGTTCTCTTTTAACAGAAGTGTATCCATATTTACGATTCTTCTCGGTGCCCTACCGGTGTTGAAAAGCCTGCGAAAATGGTTACTACTCAGGACCTTATTCAAATTCTAAAATTTGGTTTAATAGATAGTACCAATACTTAGAGTGAACGAGGTGAGAGGCATAATGAATATAGAAGAAATTGATCGGATTATGCTCGGTGACTTGGCATCCATTAAGGCACTCATTCTGTCTCTGGTTGCCAAGGTTGAATACCTCGAAAACGAAAATAAGGAGCTTAAGCGGCAACTTGGCCAAAACTCGCAAAACAGTAGCTGGCC
>NZ_JABMKZ010000016.1 GCF_013204855.1 Paenibacillus alba
GGTCGGCTACGCATCGTCGCCTTGGTGAGCCGTTACCCCACCAACTAGCTAATGCGCCGCAGGCCCATCTATCAGCCACAGATTGCTCCGTGTTTCATAATTCTCTCATGCGAGAAAACCAGTTATCCGGTCTTAGCTATCGTTTCCGATAGTTATCCCGATCTGATAGGCAGGTTACCTACGTGTTACTCACCCGTCCGCCGCTAAGCATTCCCCGAAGGAAATACTCCGCTCGACTTGCATGTATTAGGCACGCCGCCAGCGTTCGTCCTGAGCCAGGATCAAACTCTCCATAGTAGCGGACGATTGCTCATCCGTATATCTGAAAGCTGAAATGCTCAATTGACTTGCTAGCGAGATTTTACAATCTCTTTTTTGAACGATTGCTCGTTCGTGCTTACTCACTCGTTGTTCAGTTTTCAAAGATCAATGTCTTCCATATTCATCCTTCGCCCCTCAAAGGCGACCTGATCAATATACCACATCGGCCTATTCGATTGCAAGAACTTTTTTTCAATTTCTTTCGTTCTTTCGTTCGACCGCCGAAGCGACAAGGAGTAATATAACAAATACGGAAAAGGAATGCAAGCTTTTTTTGATATTTCTTTTTAATCAAGAAAACCACTATCGAAGATCATTCATAACTGAAAAGAAAAAACCCCTTCAACAGGGGTTTTCACATGGATTTTTAAGCTGCTAAACATGTCCGATAACATCTTGTATGAACAAACTTCTTTCGAGTGTTAGATTAACAATCGTTCCATTAACGTTAACCCAAGGTCTAGTCGGATTAGAACGGTCTGAAAATATAATTTCACCCACTCGGTTATCACTAAGCTTGACGAGCGTGCCATTACTGATCTGTGTAGACTTGTTGATAAATACTTGAACGAGCGTTGGATCTACTTTACCAAAGGACTCCGTGAAAAGTTGTTCAAGCACGATGTAAGGAGACACAGCTGTTTTGTGGAAACGCTCATTCGTCATTGCGTTATAAATATCGGCAATCGCTACGATTTTGGCATACAAATGAATTTGATCGCTTTTGATACCCAATGGATATCCAGAGCCATCTTCGCGTTCATGATGTTGGACTGCCGTTAATTTCACGCCTTCGTTAATACCGGATACATTTTTGAGAATTTGATACCCGATTAATGTATGCTGCTTGATCTCATCCATCTCAGCTTCCGTTAAGCGGCCTTTCTTCTCCAGAATAGCCGGATCTACTTTAGCTGTCCCAATATCATGTAGAAGGCCTGCTAACGCAATCTGCATCAAATCCTTCTGAGGAAGGCCATGCCATATGGCCAGCGAGTAGGACGTTAAGCTGACCATGATACTTTTGTGATAGATATAATCCTGCAGATTGCGATTTTTGGGTGCGAAGGTAAGCACTTTATATGCATCGATATGCTGGATGAGTGCTTCAAGTCCATTCCTAATGTCAAAGATCGGTAATGGTTGCCCGCCATTAGCCAGCAGATAGACACGCTTAAGCAGCTTTAGCATATTCTGATACTCTATTTGAAATGGAGGGGTGGTTGCTGTTTCCTTCGGCTTTGCCTCTTCCGTTGTGGCCTCGACCTCACTGCCATTTTTGGATTCAATAAAAACGGATGCGATCAGAAATGCTTGGAGAATCTCAATATCTCTATTATTGATAATTTTCCCTTTGTTAAAAAGGACATTCCCCAATTTCGTTATTACATTATCGCCTAATCTTTCACCATATTTCAATTGAGAAACCATTACGTTCGGCACGGTCATTCACTCACCTTAACTATCGTATACTTCATATTGTAAAGGAAAAGGGATGGGTTTGTAAGCCCCATCCCCACATTTTATTTACTCAGAATCGGTTGATTCTGTTGCTTCTGATTCTTCCCAATCGCCATCTTCTTCGCTGCCATCTTGCTCTTCATTTTTCTGAACACGAGCTAAGGTTCCGACTTCGTCGTCTTCACGAATATTGATTAGGCGAACCCCTTGTGTATTACGGCCCATGACGGAGATACCGTCCATGCTTGTACGAATAACCGTACCTAATGCCGTAATAATCATGAGATCTTCCTCTTGCTCCACCACTTTAAGTCCAACAACAGGACCGTTCTTGTCCGTGACATTCAATGTCTTGATCCCTTTTCCGCCACGTGACTGAATCCGGTACTCGGATACAGGTGTCCGTTTACCAAAGCCTTTGGACGTTACAATAAGCACACTGTTATCTTCATGGACAACATCCATATCGATGACAGCATCTTCAGCATCAAGATGAATACCTTTAACCCCTGTAGCCGATCTACCCATCGAACGTACATCCTGCTCTGGGAAGTGAATGGACATTCCCTGCTTCGTTCCCATGATGATACCTTGGTTACCGTCTGTCAGTTTAACACCGATGAGATCGTCGTCCTCACGCAAATTAATAGCAATTAAGCCACCTTTACGGATATTGGAATAATCGTCAATTGGCGTTTTCTTCACAACACCTTGCTTCGTTGCAAAGAATAAGTACTGGTCGGTTTCGAAGCTTTCAACCGGAATTACAGCATTCACGGTTTCGCCTTGCTCGATTTGGATCAAGTTAATGATCGGCGTTCCTCGTGCAGTTCGGCTCAAGTCCGGAATCTCGTAAGCTTTCAGACGATACACTTTCCCTTTGTTCGTAAAGAACAGCAGGTAATGATGCGTATTGGTTACGAACAAATGTTCCACGAAGTCATTGTCTTTGGTATCCATACCCACAATGCCTCGTCCACCACGCTTCTGATTCCGATACGTCGTAACCGGCAGACGCTTGATGTAACCTGTATGTGTAATCGTGATAACGACATCTTCACGCGGGATGAGATCTTCATCTTCGATGCTTTCCTCACCAACCGTGATTTCAGAACGTCGCTCGTCACCGAATTTCTCTTTGATCTCATTCAATTCTTCGCTAATGATCGCTAGAATCAGCTGCTCATCAGCAAGAATCGCTTTAAGCTCAGCGATTTTCTTCATGAGCTCCGCATATTCCGCCTCGATCTTCTCGCGCTCTAAACCAGTTAAACGCTGTAGACGCATATCCAGAATAGCTTGAGCTTGATCGTGACTCAAATGGAATGTCGACATGAGTCCTTCTCTGGCTTCTTCCGTCGTTCTTGATGAACGAATCAATGCAATAACTTGATCCAAGTGGTCAAGAGCGATACGCAAACCTTCCAAAATGTGCGCACGCGCTTCCGCTTTGCGCAAATCATATTCGGTTCTGCGGCGGATAACTTCTTGTTGATGCTTGAGATAGTAGTGCAGCATCTCGCGTAGATTCAGAACTCTTGGTTCGCCATTAACTAGCGCCAACATAATAATTCCAAAGTTAGACTGCATGGCTGTTTGTTTAAACAAGTTATTCAGAACGACATTCGGATTCACATCACGACGCAGCTCAATAACAACGCGCATCCCATTACGGTCAGACTCATCGCGCAGATCCGTGATGCCGTCAATTTTCTTCTCGCGAACGAGCTCAGCAATTTTCTCAACAAGTCTTGCTTTATTCACTTGATAAGGCAATTCATTAACGATGATTCTAGCTTTGTTATTGTTCTCTTCAATAACCGTTCTAGCCCGCATCGTAACAGAACCTCTGCCCGTTTGATACGCTTGTCTAATCCCTTCGCGACCTAAAATAAAGCCAGCTGTAGGGAAATCCGGTCCTTTGATGACTTGCATCAGTTCAAGCGGCGTGATATCCGGATTCTGAATCATCAGTTGGATACCTTCGATAACCTCACGCAGGTTATGCGGAGGAATATTTGTGGCCATCCCTACTGCGATCCCTGAACTTCCGTTCACCAGTAGATTAGGGAAACGGGAAGGAAGAACAACGGGTTCATTCTCTTCCCCATCATAGTTGGGCTTGTAATCGATCGTTTCTCTGTTGATATCGCGTAACAGTTCCATAGCGATCTTGGATAGACGAGCTTCGGTATAACGCATCGCTGCTGCCATATCGCCATCAATGGATCCAAAGTTACCGTGACCATCAACGAGCATATAACGAAGGGAGAAATCTTGCGCCATCCGAACCATCGTTTCGTACACCGCAGTATCACCATGCGGGTGGTACTTACCGATAACTTCGCCGACGATTCTCGCTGATTTCTTATGTGGTTTATCTGGAGACATGCCTAGCTCAGACATCGCAAACAAGATACGACGATGAACCGGCTTCAGACCGTCTCTTACATCTGGCAGTGCACGACTGACAATGATACTCATCGCATAGTCTAAGAAGGATGTACGCATTTCGGTCGAAATGTCAATTTCTTTGACTTGCGAATGTAATTCTTCGCTCATGAATGTTCCTCCTGAAAGCTACATCGTTAGCAACGTCTAGGACGTTTAGATATCTAAATTTTTCACGTACTTGGCGTGTTCCTCAATGAAATCTCTTCTCGGCTCTACGTTATCGCCCATCAAAGAATCAAAAAGTGTATCTGCTTCGATCGCATCTTCGATCGTTACCTGTAAGAACGTACGGCTTTCCGGATCCATTGTCGTTTCCCATAGCTGCTCCGGATTCATCTCGCCTAATCCTTTGTAACGTTGAACGTTGACTTTGGCGCCTTCACCGAACTCCTGCATGATGGCTTCTCTTTGTTTTTCGTTATAGGCATAACGAACCGTTTTATTACGCTCCAATTTGAAAAGAGGAGGCTGCGCAATATACACATAACCGGTTTCGATTAACTTTTTCATGTACCTGTAGAAGAAAGTGAGCAGTAGCGTACGAATGTGAGCTCCATCAACATCGGCATCGGTCATGATGATAATTTTGTGATAACGCGCTTTGGCAATATCGAAATCATCGCTAATCCCTGTACCAAAGGCAGTAATCATCGCACGAATTTCAGTATTGGACAAAATACGATCCAATCTAGCTTTCTCTACGTTCAAGATTTTTCCGCGAAGCGGCAGAATCGCTTGGAAGTGACGATCACGTCCTTGCTTAGCTGATCCGCCTGCAGAGTCACCTTCTACGATGTATATTTCACTGATGGACGCATCTTTGGAAGAGCAATCTGCTAGTTTACCTGGCAGGGCACTAACTTCCAAGGCGCTTTTACGACGGGTCAATTCTCTCGCTTTACGGGCAGCTTCCCGGGCTCTTGCCGCTTGAATCCCTTTTTCAAGGATCTTCTTCGCAGTCGCAGGATTCTCTTCCATGAATTCTTGCAGCTTCTCAGCAAACAGAGATTCCACAATCCCACGAACTTCACTATTTCCAAGCTTCGTTTTCGTTTGACCCTCGAACTGAGGCTCAGGAATTTTCACGGAAATAATCGCAGCAAGACCTTCACGCACATCATCACCGGAAAGGTTAGAATCACTTTCTTTCAGGGAATTGCTTTTACGGGCATAGTCGTTCAGAATCCGCGTCAATGCGCTTTTAAAACCGGATTCATGCGTTCCGCCCTCATGGGTATTGATATTATTGGCGAAAGAATAAATATTCTCTGTGTAACTATCGTTGTATTGAAGTGCGATCTCGATGGAGATATTATCCTTGGAGCCCTCCACATAGATAGGGGTTTCGTTCACAACTTCGCGGTTGCGGTTTAAATGCTGAACGAAGGAGACGATCCCGCCCTCATACATATGTGTATTCGAAGTATCCGTGCGCTCATCAATTAAATTAATTTCGATCCCTTTGTTCAAGAAAGCCAACTCACGAATTCTTGATTGCAGAATATCGTAATCGTACTCAACGGTTTCTTTGAAAATCTCCGGATCCGGCTGGAACGTCACTTGTGTGCCTGTTTCCTCGGTTTCCCCAATGACCTTCACGTCATACTGAGGCGCGCCGCGGCGGTATTCTTGTTCATGAATTTTGCCGTCACGCTTAACTTGCACAGTCAGCAGCTCAGACAACGCGTTGACAACAGAGATACCTACACCATGAAGACCCCCGGATACTTTGTAACCCGAGTCATCTCCACCAAACTTACCGCCCGCATGAAGAACCGTAAGAACAACTTCCAGTGTCGGACGCTTCAGTTTCGCATTTTCACCCACTGGGATTCCACGGCCGTTATCAATAACGGTTACACTGTTATTCTTATGGACGATAACATCGATCTTCGTACAGAAGCCGGCCAACGCCTCATCGATACTATTATCGACAACTTCCCAGACCAGATGATGAAGTCCACGTGCACTAGTGGAACCAATGTACATACCCGGCCGTTTACGAACGGCCTCTAAACCTTCCAGAACCTGAATCTGACTGTCATCGTATGCATTTTGATTCACAGACATGTTAATCTCCACCTGCTTTTTTATAGTGAGATAAACCTCTATCGATGCCAATTCAAGATAAGCGACCGCGCGTAGAGGAGGTTAGTTCGTTAACAACTGATGTGCTCTTTTCTTGAGCGTTGTTGAGGAAATTGGTGAATAATACACTTTACTCTTCGTAACGACGAGCGATTTGCATTCTTCTTCACCGATTTTCTCTGTTTTCTTATCTTTTACAGCTTGCTGAATGAATTGTTTCGATATTTTGGAAGACTTCTCAATCGAGATATCGAAAATAGCAATCAGTTCGGAAGCTCTAATAATTTTCTCGCCACCCAAATGAATAAACATGCTCCTCAGCTCCTGCCACTTACATTTCCTTTCAACACATGAAACACGGAAGCATGGTCCAGTTGGTCCAAATGAACACTTTCCAATCCGGTTGTGGTGATAAACGTCTGGACTTTCTGTTGAAACGTGCGGATCAATTGCGTCTGTCTATATTCATCAAGCTCTGAAAGCACATCGTCAAGTAATAATAGGGGATATTCGCCGACTTCTTCATGAATGAGCTCAATCTCCGCAAGCTTGAGGGATAACGCTGTTGTTCGTTGCTGCCCTTGAGAACCGTACGTTTGGACCTCTTTATCGTTGATGTAAAAAAGAAGATCGTCGCGATGAGGGCCCACTAGCGTAACGCCTCTTCGGAATTCCTGATCTCTAACCAATGATAACTTTATCATAAATTGGTTTAATAAAACAGATTCATCTTCAGCTTCGATCTCAAAAGACGGGGCATAACGAATAAGAAGGGCTTCGCTATCGTTGGTTATTCCTCGATGGATGGTCTCCGCCCATTGTTGCAGCTTCTTAATAAAGCTTTGACGTTTTTTCATAATTTTAACACCATATTGCGCTAATTGTTCGTTCCAAATGTCTAACATGGCGTCCGGCGTGCTCTTTCCGGGGAAAGATTGTTTTAAATAATTGTTTCGCTGCACCAAAATCTTCTGATATTGCGACAAATCGTAGAGATACGAAGGCTGAACTTGGCCGATTTCCATATCGAGGAAACGCCGCCTGACACCAGGGGTGCCTTTGACGATTTCCAAATCTTCCGGAGCAAACATAACCACGTTCAAAGCTCCGATAAAATTGCTTAGTTTCTTTTGCTCAAGACCATTGATCTTGGCTTTTTTGCCTTTGGTCGTAATGGAAAGGTCCAACTTGCAGCTGCCATACTTTTTCTGAATCTCTGCATACAGCTGTGTCTGTTCTCCATTCCAGCCAATTAATTCTTTGTCCTGATGGGTGCGATGTGACTTGGTCATGGCCAGCACATAGATGGATTCCAATAAATTCGTCTTTCCCTGCGCGTTAGGTCCAACAAAGATATTCACATTGTTAGTCGTTGTAATCTCAATCTGCTCGTAATTCCTGTAATGCCGAAGTGCAAGTCTATTCAAAAACATGGCTGGTCATCCTCCTGGTTTAAGCCGATCAGGAGCTAACGACTTCGAATTGTCCGAAACCCTCCACGGTTACCACGTCTTGCGGAACGAGCTTCCGTCCTCTGCGATTTTCAGCTTGCCCGTTTACTTCGATTTTTGTATCCACAACGAAAAATTTAGCTTGTCCACCTGTGGATATACAGTCCGATAACTTCAAAAACTGCCCAAGGGTAATATAATCCGTATTAATTCCGATCTGTTTCATGTCCGATTCTCCTTAATTCGTCGTTCGGTAAGGCAAGATGAGCTGCAGCATATTTGTAGAATCTTGCGGCTTCATGATGATTGGCTGCATAGCTCCCGTAAATCCGATGTGAATAAACTCGGAATCGAGTACTTTTAAGGCATCAAGCATATATTTGGAGTTGAACGAAATTTTGAGTAAATCACCGGCAATGTGCTGCAGGTTAATTTGCTCCGTTACTTTTCCCAGCTCCGATGAGCTTGAAGAGATCTCGATCGTCTGATCTTCTTGCATCATCATTTTGACGATATTCGTTTTATCTTCTCTGGATAATAAATAAGCGCGGTCGATCGCTTCTGCCAATTCTTTGGTCGGTACGACCATTTCCGTTTGAAAAGACTGCGGAATTAGCTTGGATGTATCTGGATAGGTTCCGTCTAAAATGCGGGAGTAAAACAAAATTGAATGAATTTTGAATAAAACCTGATTGTCTGAAATAACTATATCTATAAGTGAATTTTGATCGGGCAAAATTTTGCTTAATTCGTTCAATGTTCGACCTGAAATAACAATATTAGGCAGGTTTTGCGCGTTATCGTTATCAACTGTCACTTCACGACTAGCCAGGCGATGCCGGTCGCAAGCAATGAATTTCAGTTTATCACCTGTAATATTCCAGAGAACACCCGTAAGAATCGGTGTAGATTCGTTGGTGGAAACCGCATAAGACGTTTGCTTAATCATTGTTTTTAATAAATCGCTGGGAAGACGAAGCATTTTGCTTTCTTCAATTTCGGGCAGCAGCGGATATTCATCCGGATCAAGTCCCATGATTTGAATTTCGGAAGATCCTGAACGAATAATCGTTTGAAAATTGGCTTTGACTTCGATTTCAATCAATTGGGCAGGAAGCTTTCGGATGATTTCTATGAAAAATTTAGCTGGAAGCACAACACTCCCGGCTTGGAATAATTGAATAATTTTGATCGTTTCATTTTCACTTGCTGTAAAGCTTTGAATTGAGATATCTGTATCACTGGCAGTGAGGGTTACACCGCTTAACGTTGCATCTATTTTGATCCCTGTAAGAATCGGGATTGTCGTTCGAGATGAGATGGCTTTGGAAACGTGACCAATGGATTCGATTAAATGGTCTTTGAGGATCGTTAATTTCATGATTTCACTCCTGTGGTTCTTTTTTAATTTGCGTTAGCATAATCATTATATAATAACATTCTTTATTAGTAATAGCAGTAGGGGCTCTGGATATGTGGATATGTGGATGAATCTTATATAAATCAAGCCTATCCACATGTGAATAGATTGTGCATAGGCTTATTGAAAAAAGGAAGTTATTAAGAGGGGTTTTTGATGCGCTCTGTCAGGTTATGAACGATCTTGTATAAATCCTGATCTACTTTTAACTGCTGCGTTATTTTTTCATGGGCGTGAATGACGGTTGTATGGTCACGACCTCCAAAATTATCTCCGATTTTCGGCAAAGAGAAGTCCGTCAGCTCACGCGCCAGGTACATCGCGACCTGTCTTGGGAAGGCTACGGCTTTTGTTCGTTTGCGCGCTTTGAAATCCTCCAGCTTCAATCCATAGAATTCTCCAACACGCTGCTGAATATCCTGTATCGTAATGACGCGCGGCCGATTGGACGGAATAATATCCTTCAACGCTTCGGCTGTCAGATGAACGCTGATATCTTGATTGATCAAGGACGAATAAGCTACAACGCGAATTAGCGCTCCTTCGAGCTCACGAATGTTTGTATCGATTTGGTTGGCGATATAGATCATCGCTTCATTCGGAATTTCTAGGTTCTCCGCTTTGGCTTTCTTGCGTAAAATCGCAATCCGAGTCTCTAAATCGGGCGGTTGAATATCGGTAATCAAGCCCCATTCGAACCGTGAACGCAAGCGATCCTCCAGGGTTGGAATTTCTTTGGGCGGGCGATCACTGGAAATAATAATTTGTTTGCCTTCTTCGTGAAGGGCATTGAAAGTATGGAAGAACTCCTCTTGTGTACCTTCCTTACCGGCGAGGAATTGAATATCATCAATCAATAGGACGTCGATTGTTCTATATTTATTACGAAATCCTTCACCGCGGTTATCGCGGACCGCATTAATGAATTCATTCGTGAACTTTTCGGATGAAATATATAAAACACGGGAACCTGGGTTATGCTCCAGCACATAATGACCGATCGCATGCATCAAGTGTGTCTTGCCCAAACCAACGCCACCATAGAGAAATAGCGGATTATAGGCTTTGGCGGGAGCTTCAGCAACTGCTAAAGACGCTGCATGCGCAAAGCGATTGCCGGATCCGATAACGAAGGTATCAAAGGTGTATCTCGCATTCATCATATTCGTGAAATTTTCTTCACCTGCGACGATTGCCGGGCCTTTAGGCGGTATAACCGTTGGAAGCATCGCTGTAGACTGTGCTTTCTGTTCTTCCGTTTCAATGATGAATTTCACAGACACATGCTTGCCTGTAAAATCATAGATTGTTCCTTCAATCAGCTTGGTGTAGCGGCTTTCCAGCCACTCCTGCGCGAAATTATTGGGCGCACAAATAACGACAGTAGAGTCATTAAAAACTGTCGCTTTCGTTGATTTGAGCCAAGTATCGAAGCTGGGTTTACTGAGTTTGGTTTGAATGATTGTTAAAATCTGTTGCCATAAGTCGGTAGAATGGCCTTCCACAGTATTCACTCCTTTGAAATTAAACATGTGGCATAAGGCCAGTAATGAGCTTGTGTCGAAAAAGCATACGTTATGGATACAACTCGATGTATGTGAATCGCCAGTCCGGAAAGGCTTCGTGACGAAGTAAGTATAGTCTGCTCGTTTAACGGCGAAATGAACCTTGATGTCTGCTAGGGTCAAAAAAGAACAGACTTTGTCGATTTTATCCACATTATTAAGGATCGGTCGAAATGACTTATTCTTGTAGAGGGAAAATTGTTCACAATGTTATCCACAGATTGTTGATAAGTCGGAGAGTTGGTGGTGTCTATCCACAACAGAAACATTATCATCTTAACAAAAGACAGTCCGTTAATCAACGGATTGTTTGATATTATCCACAATTACAACAAGTTGTGCATAGATTTTGTTCACAACACAAGATATTGTTGATATTCTGTTAATTTTCGACAGGGTTCTCTTCCACAAGCCAAATTTTTATACACAGGTTATTCTTTTTGGAAATGTGCTGAACAAAATGTCTTTTTTTCTGCACACTCGGGTAGGTTGACTTTCTTAAGGGAAATATGATTTAATGAGTAGTAGAAATTTTGTAGGATGGATATCCTCAGGTAGGGAGGTGCTATAGATGGGTCCGACGTTTAACCCTAATACGAGAAAGCGTAAGAAGAATCATGGTTTCCGTAAAAGAATGAGCACGAAGAATGGACGTAAAGTTCTGCAAGCTCGTCGTCTTAAAGGAAGAAAAATTCTTAGCGCGTAAAAAGAGGCTCCGGAAGGGGCTTTTTTTTTTGCTTTTTGTCTGATCGGTTTACATGAGCTGAATTCGGTTAAAACTAGATCATATCTGTCGTGTTTATGAAACATAGATTTGGATGTTATCTGTCTGGAGCGTAAAATCCGTGGAAAAAGAATATAGATTAGCTAAAAGAGAAGATTTCAATAAAATTTATCGCTATGGCAAGTCAATGGCCAATCACCAATTCGTGCTGTATTATTTGCCGCAGCCAAAGCTTGAGAAATTTCGCCTGGGTGTGTCTGTGAGCAAGAAGGTAGGCAATGCCGTTGTCCGAAATCGCCTTCGACGAATGATGAAGGAAATTATTCGTTTGAAAAAAGATCAAATGACGCCTCATTATGACTACATCTTATTAGCCAGAAAACCAGTCGTCGAAATGGAATATGCCGAGATGGAAAAAAGCATTTGGCATGTCATCCGCAAAGCTTCTTTATTAAAAAGAAATGACACAATAAAAAAGTGACGCAATATTTCCTTGCGAGCTGAAGATGTGTTATAGTTTATGTTGGAAAAGATATTTAGGAGGATCTCATTTTGACTCGTCGAATCTATTTGCTTGCATCGTTTTCTGCGTTGATCTTATTGTTGTCAGGATGTAGTCCATCAAGCGCAGCTATGGCACCAATTGATCCCAATACCGCAGGTTTTTTCGTCAGATATTTTGTGTACCCGCTTTCTCAAACCCTGGATTGGTTCGCTGATCATTTATGGGGTCAATATGGGTTATCAATCTTAGTTGTTACCTTGATCATTCGTTTAATTATTTTGCCGCTTACTTTAAAGCAATACAAAAGCTCTAAACGGATGCAAGATTTGCAGCCTGAGATGAAGAAGCTCAAAGAAAAGTACAAAGATGATGCAAAGAAACAGCAGGAAGAAACGATGAAGCTTTTTCAGCAAAATGGTGTGAATCCTTTAGCTGGATGTTTTCCAATCATTGTTCAAATGCCAATTCTGATCGCTCTTTATCAAGCGATTATGCGTAATGATCACATTCGTGAGCATACATTCCTATGGATGAATCTTGGTCAACCGGATCATTACTATATTCTTCCGTTGATTGCCGCGGCAACCACATTCGTTCAACAGATGTTTATGTCTTCCCAAATGAATCAACAAATGAAAAGCTTACTATATATCTTCCCGGTAATGATTTTCGTGATGTCCATGAATTTCGCAGCGGCTCTTCCGCTTTACTGGATCTACGGTAATATCTTCACGATCGTTCAGTCTTACTTTATTTATGGTTCTCCTGGATCACAAAAGTCCGGATCGCAAAAAAATAAGGGTGGCCTGTCCAAATGAAAAAAATTGTGGTGACTGGAAAGACTATTGAGTTAGCGGTGAAATCCGGCCTAGCTCAATGGCAAGTTTCCGAGGATCGTGTAAACATTCATATTTTGGAGCAGCCCTCTCGAGGGTTGTTCGGATTTATTGGTTCCAAAGAAGCTAAAGTAGAGCTTGAGTTGATACCGGATCCACTTGAGGAAGCAATTGCTTTCTTACAAGATATGTTCGAAGCGATGCAAATTTCCATCACCATAGATACACGCAAAGATCGCGAAGGCTTCGTCTTGAATATGAGTGGCTCTGAGTTAGGTATTTTGATCGGTAAAAGAGGACAAACACTGGATGCTTTGCAGTATTTGGTGAATATTGTTGCTAACCGGTATGCGAATTCGCATTTTCGCATTATCTTAGATGCGGAAAATTTCCGCGACAGACGCAAAAAAACATTGGAAGAGTTGGCTGTTCGGCTTGCTAATCGTGTGATTAAGTCGAAAAAAGAAGTCATTCTCGAGCCTATGAATTCGCAGGAACGTAAAATTATTCATGCCGAATTGCAAGGACACCCTGTTGTCAAAACGTATAGTAAAGGCGAAGAACCGAACCGTCGGGTCGTTATCGCTGTCAAATAATGCTGCCGCAATGACTTTGTTCATGTCATTGCTTTTTCTTTAAGTTCAGGTAAATTCGAGGTGTAAATACGATGCTAAATGATACGATTGCTGCTATTTCTACGCCGCTCGGCGAGGGTGGGATAGCGGTTATTCGTGTGAGCGGAGAGGAAGCCGTTCCATTCGTGGAACGGATTTTTCGCTCAAAAACGAAACTATCTGTTGCGCAGACGCATACGGTACATTATGGATTCATTGTAGAACCTGCTTCTGCCGAAAAGGTAGAGGAGGTTCTCGTTACGTTAATGAAAGCTCCACGTTCATTTACGATGGAAGATGTGGTGGAGGTCAGCTGTCATGGAGGCATCGTTTCTGTCAAAAAAGTGCTCGATTTGCTGCTGCAGCAAGGAGTGCGGTTGGCTGAACCAGGTGAATTCACGAAGCGTGCTTTTTTGAATGGTCGTATAGATTTGACCCAAGCTGAAGCGGTTATTGACTTGATTCGAGCCAAATCGGATCGAGCTTTCAAGGTGGCCTTGAAACAGGTTGAAGGTAATTTGTCGAAGCAAATTAAGCATTTGCGGCATGTTTTGGTGGAGTTAATGGCTCATGTTGAAGTGAATATTGATTATCCAGAGCATGATGTTGAAGAAATGACGAATGCCTTCATTAAGACGAAGTGCGATACGGTGATGCTTGAAATTGATAGACTTTTGGTGACTGCGGAGCAAGGAAAGATTTTGCGCGAAGGCATTGAGACTGCAATTGTAGGTAAGCCGAATGTAGGCAAATCCTCATTGCTGAATGAGCTGGCTCAGGAAAATCGGGCTATCGTTACTGATATTCCAGGTACCACGAGGGATGTTATTGAGGAGTTCGTCAATATTGGCGGTATTCCGTTGAAGCTACTCGATACAGCAGGTATCCGGGAAACAACGGATCTTGTCGAGCAGATTGGTGTGGAACGTTCCAAGACAGCTTTAGCTGAAGCGGATTTAATCCTGCTTGTACTTAACAGCAATGAAGAGCTGCAGCTTGATGAAATCGCCTTGATGAAGCAATTAGCAGACAAGCAAACCATTGTTATTCTTAATAAAATTGATTTGACTAGAAAGCTGAATGTTGAACAAGTGCTAAGTTATTTTCCGCAGGAGCGTATTGTCGAGTTGTCTCTGATTGAAAATAAAGGTATTGAAGACTTGGAAAAAGCAATCGCGGCTATCTTCTTTGAAGGCAAGCTGGAATCCAGCGATTTGACGTATGTTAGCAATGTTCGACATATCGCGTTATTGAAGCAAGCCAAACGTTCTCTTCATGATGCACTCGAGGCGAATGAGCAATATGTACCTATAGATATGATTCAGATTGATATAAGAGCTGCTTGGGAGCAGCTAGGTGAAATTATTGGGGATTCCGTTGGAGAATCGTTGATCGATCAAATTTTTACACAATTCTGCTTAGGAAAATGAAAACGACAGCATTTGCGTTTTCATAAAAGAGGGAGGGACGTTTATTATGGGATATCATGCAGGTGATTATGATGTCATTGTTATCGGTGCTGGACATGCCGGATGTGAATCTGCACTGGCCTCAGCACGAATGGGCTGCAACACATTGTTATTAACGATCAATTTGGACATGGTTGCTTTTATGCCTTGCAATCCATCCATTGGTGGTCCTGCGAAGGGCCACGTTGTTAGAGAGATTGACGCTCTAGGCGGCGAAATGGGTCGCAATATTGATAAGACTTATATTCAAATGCGAATGCTGAACACGGGGAAAGGCCCTGCGGTTCACGCGCTACGTGCACAAGCGGATAAATTTTCGTATCAGCATAAAATGAAAGAAACCATCGAAGCCACATCGAATTTGACACTACGTCAAGGTATGGCCGAGGAGCTTATTGTCGAAGACGGCATTTGTAAAGGCGTAATTACCAAAACAGGCGCTGAGTATTATGCGAAGGCGGTTGTTCTAACAACGGGGACATATTTAAGAGGGAAAGTTATTATGGGTGAGCTGATGTATGAGAGCGGGCCGAATAACCAACAACCTTCTGTTAAGTTATCTGAGTCATTGCGCAAGCTTGGCTTTGATCTCGTTCGATTCAAAACAGGTACACCCCCGCGTGTTCATAAAGATACGATTGATTTCAGCAAAACAGAAATTCAACCTGGTGACGATGAGCCTAAGTTCTTCTCTTTTGAAACGAAAGGTGTTCCTAACAATGATGAGCAGCTGCCTTGCTGGTTAACGTACACATCTGAAGAAACGCACGATATTATTAACTCGAATTTGCACCGCGCTCCTATGTTCTCTGGGGCTATTGAAGGTACAGGGCCAAGATACTGCCCATCCATCGAGGATAAAATTGTTCGTTTCGCAGATAAGCCTAAACATCAAATTTTCTTGGAACCCGAAGGTCGCAACACTTCGGAGTATTATGTGCAAGGATTGTCTACGAGTATGCCTGAAGATGTGCAGCTTGGCATTTTGCGCTCTATTCCTGGACTAGAGAAAGTTGAAATGATGCGTACCGGCTACGCGATCGAATATGATGCGGTTGTTCCTACGCAATTGAAACCTTCTTTGGAAACTAAGCTGGTAAGCGGTTTGTTCACTGCTGGCCAAATTAACGGAACTTCTGGATATGAAGAAGCTGCTGGGCAAGGTGTTATGGCTGGTATTAATGCTGCCCGCAAAGTTTTGGGGAAAGAAGCTGTTGTTCTGGATCGTTCGGAAGGGTATATCGGTGTTCTAATCGATGACCTGGTAACAAAGGGAACGAATGAACCTTATCGTTTGTTAACTTCTCGTGCAGAATATCGGCTGCTGCTTCGTCACGACAATGCGGATATGCGTTTAACGCCAATAGGTCATGAGATCGGACTTATTTCAGATGAGCGTTATGCGGCATTTCTAAATAAGAAGTCTTTGGTGGATCAAGAAATCGAACGACTTTCTATTGATAAGATTAAGCCTGAACCTCATGTGCAGCAATTGTTGGAAAGCTTGGAGAGCGTGCAGCTTAACAACTCCGTGCCAGCCATATCTTTGCTGCGTCGTCCTGAGATTGGGTACAGTGCTATTGAGAAAATGTCGCCATCGTCTCTGCCTCTTGATGAGGAAATGAAAGAACAAGTTGAGATTCAAGTTAAGTATGCGGGTTATATTGAGAAGCAAAGCAATCAAGTAGAGCGCCTGCGTAAAATGGAGAAGAAGAAAATTCCCGATGATATCGAGTACAGTGAAATACATGGAATTGCTACTGAAGCTAAGCAAAAGCTTGCAAAGATTCGCCCGATTTCCATTGGGCAAGCATCACGGATCGGTGGCGTTACGCCTTCGGATATTTCTATTTTGCTTGTCTACTTGGAACATTATAATCGCGTCACTGCGGCAAGAGGTAACTAATGGATGCAATTCAACAACAGTTTACTCAATTATTAGAAAAAGAAAATATTTTTCTTTCTGCGCACCAACTGGATCAATTCGAGCAGTATTATAAGACGTTGGTGGCGTGGAATGAAAAAATGAATTTAACAGGTATTACAGAGAGAGAGCAAGTGTATTTGAAACATTTCTATGATTCCCTCTCTGTCTCTTTTAACTTTTCTATGGATTCTGTAATGAGTCTTGCTGATATTGGTTCAGGAGCAGGCTTCCCCAGCATTCCTTTGAAAATTGCTTTTCCTTATCTGAAAGTGACGATCGTCGATTCGTTGAATAAAAGGATTCTTTTTCTAAAGGAAATTGTTAATCTGCTTGGTCTTACGGATATGGATTGCGTACACGGCAGGGCAGAGGATATTGCTAGACTTCCTAAATATCGTGACCAATTCGATCTAGTTACAGCTAGAGCAGTAGCGAGACTTCAAGTTTTGAATGAGTTCTGTCTTCCTTTTGTGAAAAAGGAGGGAACATTCATCGCGATGAAAGGTTCTGAGATTGAAGAGGAACTTGCGAGTGCTAGTTATAGCTTATCGGAGTTAAAAGGGAAAGTTATTAAAGTGAACCGCATGTTGCTGCCGATTGAGGAATCAGTTCGTCATTTTGTTGAAATTCAAAAGGTGTCTGCAACGCCAAGCAAGTATCCGAGGAAAGCAGGCATTCCGCTGAAAGAACCATTGTCCAAAATGTGAAAATGTTCCACGTGAAACATTTAAACATTCCGCAGATCGTGCAGTTCTAGCAGGATTTTGGCTTTGCATGGAGAATTATAACATAAGTACGATATATATTATAAAGTTAGTATGTTTATGTGAGCACTTGTCATACTTCACCGTATTATTGACAAGCGTTTTCGTTCTGTAGGACGAAGAGGTCGTCTATCTTTGGATCGTATTGGTCGCTTAAACTACGGGAAGAGTTGGTGGTTGGTTTTCCTATGAAAGAACAAATATCGAAGTTATTTGGACTTGCTGATCGTTCAACGACTGATGAAGTCAAAAACATAGCTGTCAACAATATTATTCCAAGTCCGTATCAGCCAAGAACGTTGTTTGATGATGATCGACTTGAAGAATTGTGTCAGACCATTCGGACGCATGGTGTTATTCAGCCGATTGTTGTCAGAGTCAAAAATAATACGTTTGAGTTAATCGCGGGGGAACGCCGGCTTCGAGCTGTTAAAAAGCTGGGTCTGGACACTATTCCAGCAATTGTACGTGATTTCAATGATTCGCAAGCGGCATCTATTGCCCTTATTGAAAACTTGCAGAGGGAAGGTCTTACTGCGATAGAAGAGGCAGCGGCTTACCAACAACTCATTGAGATGCATGACTTGACGCAAGAAAGCTTGGCGCAGCGTTTGGGTAAGAGCCAGTCCACGATTGCGAATAAGATTCGTCTTTTACAATTAAGTGAGCCGGTCAAGATGGCTTTGATGGAACGGAAAATCACGGAACGACATGCAAGAGCATTACTAGCGCTTGATCAAGAAGAACTGCAAGTTAAGGTTCTCGAAGAAATTATTTCTAAAGAGTTAAATGTAAAACAAACGGAAATTAAAATTAATTTCCTGAAAGAAGCCGCAAAGCTTAAGAAAACACGTCGTGTATCTTTTACTAAGGATGTACGTTTGGCTTTGAATACGATTCGACAGTCTGTCGAGATGGTAACCAGCTCTGGACTGAACATTAACACCTCTGAAAAAGATCACGAGGATCATTACGAAATTATTATTAAAATTCCTAAACGATAACGGGCATTTATTGCTACCTTAAACGGCGCAAGCCGTTTTTTTTGCTTCTTAGAAGTTAAAACTATCAAATAGTGAGGTAACTAGCTGATAGATGTGTTAAGATAGTAATACTGCTCTTTGATTGGCATTTGGAACATAAGTGATTGAGGTGAAATGGTTTTGTCTAAAATAATAGCAATAACGAATCAGAAGGGTGGCGTCGGTAAGACGACAACTTCTGTTAATTTGGGAGCTTCCTTAGCTTCACTTGGGAAGAGAGTGCTTCTTGTTGATATTGATCCGCAAGGGAATACGACAAGCGGTATTGGCGTTAATAAAGCAGACGTAGTCAATTGTATTTATGACGTTCTGATTAATGACGTTCATCCCAAAGATGCAATTGTTGATACAAATGTTCCAAATCTTAAAATCTTGCCAGCAACGATCCAGCTTGCTGGAGCCGAGATTGAATTAGTACCGACGATTTCAAGAGAAGTTCGTTTGAAGAAATCGCTTCAATTAGTTAAACATTTATTCGACTATATTCTTATAGATTGTCCCCCGTCTCTTGGTCTTCTTACGATTAACTCATTGACTGCTGCTGACTCTGTCATTATCCCAATTCAATGTGAATATTATGCGCTTGAAGGATTAAGCCAACTGCTTAATACAGTTCGACTAGTCCAAAAGCATCTTAATACAGGGCTTCAAATCGAAGGTGTTTTGTTGACGATGTTTGATGCAAGAACGAACTTAGGTATTCAGGTTATTGAAGAAGTGAAGAAGTATTTCCAAACAAAAGTATATCAAACGATTATTCCAAGAAACGTTCGCTTGAGTGAAGCGCCCAGCCATGGACAATCCATCGTTACATATGATCCTAGATCAAAAGGCGCGGAAGTGTATTTAGAGCTTGCGAAGGAAGTGATCTCTGTATGACCAAAGGTTTATCCAAAGGTTTAGGTAAGGGGTTGGATGCTTTAATCACTTCATTACATATTGATGAAAGTGATAAAGTCATTCAAATTCCTTTATCCCAATTGAGAGCTAATCCGTATCAACCGAGGAAGCATTTTAACGAAGACAGTATTAAAGAACTTGCTGATTCGATTAAAGAGCATGGTGTTATCCAACCAATTATCGTTCGTAAAGTTCTTAAAGGGTTCGAGATTATTGCAGGTGAACGCAGGTACCGTGCTTCGCAGGTTGCGGGGGCAGCGACGATCCCAGCTGTTGAAAGAAGTTTTTCTGATCAACAGGTGATGGAAATTGCCTTGATAGAGAATGTTCAACGTGAAGATCTGAATGCGATGGAGATTGCTTTTGCATATCAAGGAATTATTGATCAATTCTCTTTGACCCAAGAAGAGCTTTCCGCCAAAGTAGGGAAGAGCCGTTCGCACATTGCCAACTTTTTGAGATTGCTTCAATTACCGGAATCCATTAAACAATATGTTTCACGTGGAACATTATCAATGGGTCACGCAAGAGCCATTGTAGGTGTGAAGGACGATAAGGTGAAGAAGGAACTCGCAGAAACAACCATAAGTAAACAGTGGAGTGTTCGTGAGCTTGAAGAAGCTGTGAAGATGTTGGAAGAACCACCAGGGCAAGAAAAGGAAAAGAAAGCACAGAAAGAAAAAAATAGAGATCCCTACATTAATCAGGCTGAAGAGCAGTTGAGAGATATTTTCCGAACGACAGTTAAAATCAAGGCTCAGCAGGATAAAGGCAAGATCGAACTTCTTTATTATTCTAAAGATGATTTAAATCGTTTACTAGAATTGCTTCAAGGCAAAATCTCTTAAAATTAGATAGCATACCGATGGTTTTCTTTCGATTCGAAAGATCAAACTAAGGTATGCTATATTTATGAGGAGAGGGTGAAAAAATGGAGAATGTTATGTATTTCGATCAAGCTGCATCGTCGTGGCCGAAACCACCAGCGGTCATGACAGCTATGATGGCTTGTATGGAGGAGTATGCTGCGAACCCTGGGCGTGGCAGTCATCAGATGGCCGTGAAAGCGAGTAGAGCCTTATTTGAGACGCGAAAGAATTTAGCTAAATTATTTGGAGTCAGAAATCCGAATGATATTTCATTTGCGCTGAATACAACGCATGCGCTCAATCAAGCGATCAAAGGATTTGTGAAGCCGGGCGATCATGTGATATGTACCAACATTGAGCACAATTCTGTGAGAAGGCCACTGGAACATTTGAAGGCAACTTCGCAAGTTGAGCTTACTTATATTCATAATGACGCGCATGGGGATATAAGCTTAGATGAACTCAAAAGGGCTTTTAAATCAAATACAACATTAGTCGTTGTGAATCATAGCTCGAATCTGTTGGGAACGATTATGCCTGTTGGTGAAATCGGAGAGCTGTGCCGTACGCATGGCGCTAAACTGCTTGTAGACGCCGCTCAGAGCGCTGGTATACTGCCTATTCATGTAGGGAGTATGAATATCGACATGTTAGCCTTCCCCGGCCACAAGGGGCTTCTAGGGCCTCAGGGAACGGGTGGGTTGTATATACATCCCGACATCGATCTTGACCCTCTTTTGCATGGTGGAACAGGCAGTCAATCTGAGGCGATTCAGCAGCCAACCGTAAGGCCAGACCGCTACGAAGCTGGTACACAGAATACGGTAGGCATCGCTGGATTAAACGAAGGCGTGAAATTCGTCTTAGCGGAAACGGTTGAAAAGATTCATGAAAAGGAATGGCGTCAAACGCAGTTGTTAATGGAAGGCCTACTGGGAATTCGAGGAGTAACGGTTCTTGGACCCCAACTTGGACAGAATAAAACAGGGATTGTTTCCTTCAATATCGACGATGCCGACTCATCTGAAGTCGCCTTTATTCTGGATCAATCTTTTCAGATTGCCGTTCGGTCCGGCTATCATTGCAGCCCGCTTGCGCATGAAGCAGCCGGTACATTGGCTAGAGGCGCCGTACGTGCAAGCATTGGTTATTTTACAACAGATCATGAAGTGGATGCATTAATTCAGGCCGTGAAGGAAATCCATTCGCAATATGCTAAATAGAAAGAGGGATAAACCATGGGGGAACTGTTTGGCTTGGATGGCGGAGTTATCGTTCTAGCTTGCCTCGCATTTATAGTTGTATTATTTATTCTCGTCATTGTACTTTTCGTTAAATTATCATCCTTGCGTAAACAATACACGCTAATGATGAATGGTTCACAAGCTGAGAATATGGAGCAGCTCATCATTGATATGCAAAGTGGGATCAACGAGCAAAAGGCCGAATCCATAACGACTTCAGCCAAGGTTGAAACGATTCGTCAAGCCATAATGAAGATGAAATCCAAAGTAGCTATTCATCGCTACAATGCTTTTAACGAAGGTGGAAGTGATCTAAGTTTTACGATAGCGTTATTGGATGAATTTCAAGATGGCGTCATTCTGACGGGAATACATAGTCGCGAACAGATGTATCTATATGCGAAGCCCATTCAAAATGCACAATCAACGTATACATTAAGTCCCGAGGAAAAAGAAGCGATTAATCAAACTTTAAAGCAGCCGTAGCATTGGGTGTATAAGCTTGAGTCCGGCGCAAGGCTGAATGCAGGGCATCACCTATGATGTGAGCCATATTCATAACTAAGCTAAGTCGTGTATTCTGCAGGACGAAATATTCCATGAAGCCGCCAACGTTCACAATACCGGTAACATGAATGTCCCCAACCGGAGGCAAGTCTTTATTTACACCGGCGCCTGGCTTAAGAGGACCATCCGCTACTTGAATGCATCCAACACTAGATACTTGACCAAGGCAAGCATCTACAGCTACGATAAATGGGTTTTCAAATTGCTGCTGAATATTGGCTACTGTTTCCGATAAATTCATAGCATGAACCGGCTCATCCAGTGTGCCAAAAAGATGCAGGTTTCGGAGAGTGGCAATTCGGTTTAAATGTGTACCAACAAGCGGTCCCAAAGAATCTCCAGTGGAACGATCTGTTCCTACACAAATGACGACGATAGGTTGATAGGTTGGTAGTTTACTGAAAATGGCTTGTAGATGCTTAGAAAGAAGAAAAGGGGAATCGGCATCGGTATGTTGGATTTTCAGTGGGGCTAGATCCGTGTGTTTAACGCCGTCGAAACCAAATTGAAATTTCATAATATCCCTCCAAGTGCTATTTCTTTTTTTACTAGTATATGGATAGATAGGGGCATTTATACGTAGGGAGAGGGGGATTTTCCCTGAAACTTTCAGTGATGTTATTAGCATTCGATTCGACCCAGCAAGCGCTTCGTGCAGAGATGCTGCTAGAGTACGCAGATATCGAAATCGATATCAGACCTACGCCGAAAGAAATCACGGCAGGTTGTGCGCTTTCCATTGAATTTCCCGGAGAGAATCTATCACAAGTGAAAGAGATCATTGCGTCGGAGCATGTAGAAATCAGAGGCATTTATTTTAAAAAAGACGATATTTATGTTACGATGGAATGACGATAAGGAGGTCTCAAGATGGCCTTTATAACTGAATATTATACGAATTTAATGCAATGGATCCGCGAACATGTTACAAAACCTGAAATGCTAGCTTCGATATTCTGGATTATCGTGAAAATTATATTAATCTATGTCGTAGCTAAAATATGCATTCATATAGCGAACAAGACCATCAATCATATGATGCTGGCAAGGGATAAGTCGCCCCTTAAATTTGATCGAAGAAGATCGAATACGATTGGAAGTCTCATACATAATCTAATCACTTACACAATCAATCTGATTTGCATCATGCTCATCTTGGGTCAAGTTGGCTTGAATTTGGGGCCGCTGCTCGCAGGAGCAGGGGTTGTGGGGTTAGCGATTGGTTTCGGAGCACAGAGTTTGGTCAAAGATGTAATAACGGGCTTCTTTATTATTTTTGAAGATCAATTTGGGGTAGGGGACGTTATCCAGATTGATGCCTTTAAAGGGACGGTTGAAGAAATCGGCATACGCGTAACAAGAATCAAAAGTTGGACGGGTGAGGTCCATATTATTCCGAATGGAAACATCAAACAGGTAACGAACTTCTCAACTTATAATTCCTTAGCGGTTGTTGATGTGACGGTGCCGAGCCATCTGGATATTGATCAAGCGACACAAATTCTCAAAGATACGGTCAGACATGTACAGACGCTGACAGATAACATCGTCAAAGAGCCTGAGGTCCTTGGGGTGCAGGTTGTCGGAACGACAGATTTGAAAATTCGTGTTATTGCCGAGTGTAAGCCGACTACTCAATTTAATGTTACAAGGCTTTTGAATATTGAAATCAAGAAGCAATTCGATATGAGCCAAATTGAAGTGATCAATCTGGGAGGCTCCTAACTTATTACTTGGAGAAGGCGGTGACAGGCGAATGGAGAAGAAGCAGTATCAGCTAGGCGATATTGTGCAGATGAAAAAGCCCCATCCGTGTGGCACCAATGAAATGGAAATCATCCGCATGGGCATGGATATTCGAATCAAATGCGTGGGCTGTAAACACAGCGTTCTTGTTCCTCGAACAAAGTTCGAAAGCAAGCTGAAAAAAGTGCTGAGATCGAATGCAGAAGCAACCGAAGAGACTTCTTAAAAAGCTAGCGGAAAACACTTGCGAGAGACAGACTTTTTTGATACAATAAGTCCTGTTCTCGTTTTCTTGGAAAGGTACCCAAGTGGTCCAAGGGGGCTGACTCGAAATCAGTTAGGCGTCGCGAGGCGTGCGTGGGTTCGACTCCCACTCTTTCCGTCCATAAACGAAATCGTTAAGAAGCTTTCTACATGACTATAATGTAGGAGGCTTTTTTGTTTAGCATATAATGTGCAAAATAACAATTTGAAACAATATAGGGGCTTGTTACGTCTATAAGGATGTAATAAGCTCTTTTGTTTATTTGCAGGGATAGAAGGCAGTGAAAGGAAGCAGACTAAATCTATAACTGTGCATAGGCAAAAAGAAGGAGGTAGAAGGCTATGAAGAAAAATTGGTTGATGATGGCAATCGTATTGGGCCTAGTCGTTACAGGCTGCTCAAAGAAGAATGAGGGGACGAGTACAACAACTCCTATCCCAACAACAGGAGCGACGGTACAGCCCTCTGCTGGGGCTTCTGCGACGCCTAGTGGGACAAACGGGGGGACAGCAGCGACAGCGACTCCACAGGCTGG
Source organism: Paenibacillus alba (assembly GCF_013204855.1). Classification (GTDB taxonomy): domain Bacteria; phylum Bacillota; class Bacilli; order Paenibacillales; family NBRC-103111; genus Paenibacillus_E; species Paenibacillus_E alba. The sequence goes on from NZ_JABMKZ010000016.1 coordinate 24,769, forward strand.
CAGCAAGGACGCTGCGAAGGATGAGCCACTTCCACAGATTACGAAGGAACAGGTCGATAAAATAAGCACGACAGACACCTACGATGATTTGGTGAAGCAAACAGGCGCCAAAGGAAAACTAGTCAAAGATGAGAATGGCAAGAAAACATATGATTTTGCAATATCCAATCAGCCTGGTTACATCTTGGAAGTTGTATATTTTGCAGATGGCAAGATTTCAGAGAAGCAAGTATTTCGGAAGTAATTGCAGAAGCCGCGCAACGAAATTTGTTGTGTGGCTTTTTTTGGGTTTGGGTGAGTGAAGCTTAGCCCTTATTATTGAGGGATCCGACCGTACCGCTACAATTTACATGTGAGAGCTGTGGAGGGGCTACGTATCCAGAGTAATACAAAGGGATATGGATACGAATACCGGATCTCAGACCGGATAGAAAACAAAGAAGTGGAAGGCAGCTCAAAGTAGAATAGAAGAGGGAAGGTGGTGAGGGTGGAAAGGTGATTTGCGGTTGGAGCCCCACACGCCTCCCTCCCCATGGATAAAAGTATGGGTTTACCTATTTCTACATGTGGGCAAATGAAGGTAAAGCAGGGGTCTCCCCTTCTTTGAGAAGAGATGAAGTGAAAAACTGGTTTCATTGGATTAATTCCAATGCAAACTAGTTTGAATAACTTGAAGTAACGTTTTCATTGGAAAAACTCCAATGCATAATCCATCAAGAAGGTACATTTGAGGTTAAAATGAATAAATCATTGGATTATTTCCAGTGGAAGCTTGCACTCAGCTCTTTGACGGCTGATTTCACTGGACAAATTCCAGTGAAAAGAATTATACCTGCTTCCGAAACGTAGACGTAATAAAATTTCGCCTAATACACACCTAATAGACAGACGTGACTGCGAAAAACCCTCTGAACAGGTGCTCAGAGGGAACTTCAGTAGAATCCGAAAACTAGTAGGTTTTTTTCTGTTTATGGCTGACGGAGTAGCGGTCAATCACGTAGCCGACGATCGTCCATGTGGCGATGGTCAGCACATAAATGATCAACATCTTAGACATCGATATTTCATAGATGTTCGTAAAAGTGGATGCAAACCAAGCCGGTATGCTGAGAGCATAGAAGATCATATAGAAAGCGTCATGATCATGAAATAAATAATGAACTAAACAGAGAGCTGCACCAAGAAAGGTGAACAGCCAGGTAAATGTAGTTGTTCGCATGGAGTCATTCTCCTTGTCATGATCAAACTTATTGCCGCAGCCCTTTGCGGTGCCATTTCCGGTTATGGTTGCTAGTGGCCGGGAAGGTATCACCTTTTTTCAAAGTAACTGTTTTCGGGTTCGTAATCCCCATGTGAAAAGCATTCTCGCCGATCTCCATATACTCACCGTCGTTAGGAACATGATCGCCTTCATTAAAATGTGTCCATTCACCCACAATGATCACCTCTTCACAAGAATTATTATCGTGTTTAGATTACCCTTATCAAGGGGAACCATGTATGTAGGGCATTACCATGTTCATCCTTCTCTTATCGAAAGAGAAAAACTTGTAATTTGTCGCCTAATTTGCTATAGTATTCAGGTGCGAGTTTTGAATAAGAATCCTCGCTCCTTGCTCCTTCGCTTGTCTAACAAGTTCGAATAGGAGCCGCTTAGTCCAAAAGGAGGTGAAATACATGCGCAAATATGAAATGATGTACATCATTCGTACTGATATTGAGCAAGAAGTTGTTCAATCTACAGTAGAAAAGTTCCAAGGCATCATCACGAACGGTGGAGGCGAAGTCTCCAAACATGACCTGATGGGCAAACGCCGTCTTGCGTATGAGATCAATAAGTTCCGTGACGGGCACTATGTGCTGGTACACTTCAACGCAGAACCTGCTGTTGTAACTGAACTTGATCGCGTACTTAAGATTTCGGATGAAGTTATCCGTCACTTAATCACAAACGACGTAGCTTAAATGCATGCCAGTATTTTCGTCAGGGGGAATGTCCGATGTTGAACCGTGTTATTCTTATCGGTAGATTGACCAAAGATCCAGAACTTCGCTATACGCCAGCCGGTGTAGCCGTTACGCAGTTTACTCTTGCAGTAGACCGTCCTTTCACAAGTGGAGGTTCGAAAGAACGAGAAGCGGACTTTATCAATATCGTCACGTGGAGGCAGCTTGCCGAAACATGCGCGAACTATTTGCGTAAAGGTCGTTTGACAGCAGTGGAAGGCCGCATTCAGGTACGGAATTACGATAATAATGAGGGCAAGCGTGTATACGTGACCGAAGTTATTGCCGATAATGTACGCTTCCTTGAATCGAGTAATAGTGCCGGAAGTCGTGAAGAAAGCGGATCATCTAACTCTAACGCTAGCTACGGCGGCGGAAGCGGTAGTGGCAATCGTGGCGGTGGATCGCGCGAGCAGCAGGATCCTTTCATTGATGACGGAAAACCGATCGATATTTCCGATGATGACTTGCCATTCTAAATGTAGAAAGGACTGAACAAACACATGGCTTTCCAAAAAAGAGATAACAATAGTGAAGATCGCGGCGACCGCAAATTTGCTCCACGTGGCAAAGGCGGTAAAGGCAAACGTCGTAAAGTTTGTTACTTCACAGTTAACAAAATCAAGCACATTGACTATAAAGACATTGAGACTCTCAAAAAGTTCATCAGTGAGCGCGGGAAGATTCTTCCTAGACGTGTAACTGGTACTTCCGCTAAGTACCAACGTGCATTGACGATCGCTATCAAGCGTTCCCGTACAATCGCATTGTTGCCTTACACAACGGAATAGGATTTGAAACAAAGGGCAACTGGGAAACCGGTTGCTCTTTGTTTTGTTAAGGGAGATGATATCGAGAAAAGATGAAGACGTAGCTCAAGTGAATTCGTGAGAACGGTTTTGATTCAGTGGGTCGTGCAGGTTCTCATTAATTTTCTTGAATAACTGCCTGGAGTCACGTCAATCTTAACCACACTAACCAACAAAGACTCACTTGTTTTACAAGGGATCATTTAAACATAATTTTCGAGTAATTAATTGCTAAGCAGTTTAGAGATATTGAAGTAAGGATATGACTTTACTAGCACATGAATTAAATAAAAAAGAAGTATATAGCAAGATTAGTTGTTACAGGGACACAGTGTTTTTACTGCGTCTCTTTTTTATCTTTAGATAAAATTCCACCCCCGCGGTGGTGTACATTATGGTGCGTAGATTTAACGCTATGGTTGAGCGTCCGTTCCTCATATTGGCTGATGACGTGGGCTTAGGTAAGTCGTTCCAAGTAGGGACAGCTATGGAAGCCCGTAAGCGTAGAGGTGAAGTATGGCGGGTCCTGATCGTGGCAAAGGCTTCACTGCATTACAACTGGCGTTATGAGATCCACAAGCACACGTTTCAGAAAGCTGTAGTCATAGACGGTACTCAGAAGAAACGTCACAAGACAATACTCCGATCTAGCTACTATAAATGATTGGACGTTCGCTCTCGTGCCTTAAAAGACCTTTAGAGATGACATTCGGATCATGCAGTGGTTGGATAACATGGTCATTAGACTTCTGCATCCTTGATGAGGACATTCAGGAATGGGTGATACTATCCATGCAATACCCTTAAGGTACCGGTATGTGTAGACCGTCACCCTGCTGATCAATTCACCGCTCGAAGTGTTCAACTTACTGAAATTCGGTAAGATGCTTTCAGAAGAGACTAGTGGGTGGTTAGATTTCCGCTCCAGATATGTTGTTATGGGCGGTTTCGTGTAAGGAAGTTACTGCATACCAAAATATCAAGAGTAAACTTCTAATGATTTACGGCTTTCATGGCCAGAATAAGGCTGAATCAATGCATCATCGATCCCCTGGGCTAGAAGCTCTTTAAAGGTTTGCGTAGCTCGGCTATATTGTAATAGGTTTGGGGGTATAGAAAGATTGCACTTGGTGACAGCTTCAGCTTCGCTGATACTACCCTTGATAAACGTTTCTCTTGAAGATCTTATTGTTTCGCTCGAGACTGTTCAAACCGTACTGTTACTTGTTTCTTCAGGTTATCCTATGAGTTGCTCTACACGAGATAAGTTTGATTATAAACACAGGAGATGTGAGATATGAAGATCGCGGGAGAGCTCGTCACAGAGACGCTCGAGTATGATGGTGGTCGTCAGGTTACGGTATACGTCGCCGGCACACTGGAGCCGTTCTTCCTCGAGAACGCGACCCGGTGGGCGGCTGCGCTGCGCGATGCAGGTGCTGACGTTGAAATGAGAGAGCGGGTCGCGTCGCACGACGATGTGATGTGGCGAGAAGAGTTCCCGCTGATGGTGGCGTGGGCGTTTGGACGATTAACATCCGCCGAGCCCGGGTCAAGTAGGTTTGACTCGCATCTGTCCCGCCTACTCCGACGACAATGCAATCCCTGATGATGAGCAGCCCAATCGTCCTTGGCTTGCATCGTCAACGGATCGTCCGGTTGGGACCATTGCGTGAATCATCATTCCGCTAACGGAAAATGATAGCTCAACACAAACATAATGAGGCCGCCTCGGGATAGATCGGGGGGCCTCATTAAGCTAAAGGGCAAGCATAGTTCAATAGTTATTTAATGTTAGAAAAAGAACGAATTAAATATTGTTAAAATCAACTCTGGTGGGATAAAGTTCTTACCATTTATGACTCCCATGTAGAAATAACTGGTAACAAGAATATTATCTCATTACAGGATGCTCATAAAGGAACTTGACTTTAATCGAATGATCGTTTAGTTTTAAACTATGAGACATAAAGATGAAAATAAAAGTGAGAGCATTTTTAATGCAGCGATCCAGCTGATAAATGAAATTGGTTTATCTGAAACTTCAATGTCCAAGATTGCGAAGAAAGCAGGCGTATCTGCTTCGACGATTTACGTTTACTTTGAAAACAAGGAGGATATGCTGAATAAATTATATTTGAGCGTCAATAAGAAGATGTGTCTTGAAGTGTATTCGAATTATGATGACTCCATCTCCATTCAAACAGCTTTCCACCATACGTTGACAAAGTTTATTAACTATATTTTGACCAATAAAGATGAATTTTTATTTATAGAGCAATTTTCAAACTCACCTCTTCTTCATAAAATATCCCGAAAAGAAGAAGATGAACTGTTTGAACCAATCTGTAGCTTATTTGAAAAAGGTAAGATTCAAAATGTTTTCAAACAGGTAGATATGAGTTTGCTCCAAATGTTCATGTTTTATCCGGCTGTTCAATATGCTAAAGAATATTTTGGTGGACGAATGGCTTTGAAAGAAGAAAGTGTTAACGAATTAATTCAAATGACCTGGGATGCTGTAAAAGCTTAGTTTGATATTTTCAGAGGGGGACAGCCCCCTCTGATTATTACCACTTGATTTTAATCGAATGAACGTTTATTATAAAAACAGTCGGACAGGAAATCTTAAGATAAGTCAGTAATTTTTTTTGCACTTATTATAAACGAACGTTCGATCAATTAAATCAAGAAATGAGGACAAATAATGACTACAAACTACAACCAACTGTTCCAACCTTTCACGTTCAAAAATGGTATCACGATTAAGAATCGTGTCGTTATGGCGCCGATGACTACCTGGTCGAGCAACGATGATCTAACGATTTCCAACGAAGAAATCAGCTATTACCGCAAAAGAGTTAAGGGTGTTGGACTCGTAATAACGGGATGCACGCAGGTCACTGCAAACGGTCAAGGCTTTACTGATGAATTTGCCGCTTACGATGATTCCTTTATTCCGAGTCTGAGAAAACTCGCAGATGCTGCGAAAAGTGGCGGAGCTCCTGCTTTACTTCAAGTCTTCCATGCCGGTAATAAGGCTTTGCCGGGCCTCGATATAGTAAGTCCTACTGCAATGAAAACGGAAGAAACGACCTTTGCACCAAGCGTAGAAACTAGAGAGTTGACACATGAGGAGATTTTATCCATTATCCATGCCTTTGGTGAAACCACAAGAAGAGCGATCGAAGCTGGATTTGATGGTATTGAAATTCACGGGGCACATGGATTTTTAATTCAAAATTTCTGGTCACCAATGACAAATCAACGTACCGACGAATGGGGCGGCACTCTAGAAAACCGCTTGCGTTTCCCTACAGCAGTTATTAATGAAATCCAAAATGTCATTAAGAAACATGCGCAAAAACCGTTTATTGTGGGCTACCGCATTTCCCCTGAAGAATCATCAAAAGATGGGGGATTGCGTATGAGTGATACGTACGAAATAATCGAACGGCTTGTTCAACTGGATGTTGATTATATCCATGCTTCCTTAGATAACCTGACCTCAAAACCGATTGATAACGAAGGTGACAAATCGAGACTCGAATTGATTCTCGACAAAATAAACGACAGAGTACCGTTAATGGCGGCTGGTTCCGTCAAAACACCGGACGATGCACTTAAAGCTGTAGAGTTAGGATTACCGCTAATTGCTATTGGTCATGCGTTGGTTGTAGATCCCGAGTGGGTTGAGAAGACCGAAAATGGCCAGGAGGCCGAGATCGATACGGAGATGAAGACTTCAAAACTAGATCAGCTGGAACTTCCAAAAAAACTATTGAATTTCATACTGGCAGCACCGGGTTGGTTTCCGATCAGCAAAGATTAAGTAAACGTAAGAACTGGCTTGTCACACGATCCAACTAATCGTAGCTGCCATGTCGGCGCGGCAGCTATGATTAGTGAAATCTTTACGCTAAACGGAGAACGTTGGTTCAATTAATAAAACGGGATCGGCAGTTGCGGACCCCGTCGCGGTCACTATTGACTACAATAAAAAACTAAGAAAGAAGGTTGTTCAATATGAAAATTGCTATTGTCGGAACGGGAGATGTCGGAGGTAACCTTGCCCGGATTTACACTAGAAAAGGACATACTGTAACTATCGCTAATTCAAGTAACTCCCCAGCTCTGCACGAATTAGCCAAAGAGACGGGAGCAACTCCAGCAACGGTTCAGGACGTCGCTCAAGGAGCCGAAGTTATTATCCTTTCTATTCCTGAAAATAGAATTCTCGATTTGCCAAAGGAATTCCTCAATACGATTGCTCCAGGTGCGATTGTGATCGATACCTGCAATTATTATTTTTTCCGCGACGGCGTTATCGAGGCTATTGAAAAAGGTTTACCCGAAAGCCGCTGGGTCGAGCAGCAAATCCATCATCCGGTTATCAAAGCGTTTAATGCCACGTATTGGTATAACTTGACGGAAGAAATTCAGTCAGGACTTTCTCACCGCTTTGCTTTACCCATATCTGGCGATGATGCTGCAGCTAAGGCAATCGTGTTCCAGTTGGCAGCCGAGGCAGGTTTTGATCCTGTAGATGCTGGCGGGCTTGACGAATCTTGGCGTCAACAACCCGGGTCGCCTGCCTATTGCACGGATCTTGGCGTAGAAGAAATGCGTAGAGCTCTTTCCCAAGCGACTAACGAGCGGACCCCGGAATTTTCAGGCATCGGTAGTAGCGAAAAAGAACTAAAAACGGCAATGGAGATGAATAACGAGTATATGCAGAGCATAAACAAAGCCATTCAAGTTCTGGTTGAAACGAAGCAATGGTCAGTAGCGGCTGCAGCGAAGGGACTCTATTCTCAATTTAAGTCGGGCAAAAACCCGGGAGAAGTTCTGGCATACGTATTCGAACATAAACGATTGGAAGGCAATAATAACTAATGATACAGGAGCCTCTCAGTCCGCAACCGGATTGGGAGGCTTATTTTCCATTTAGGTATATTTTCGTGTAATCGGAAACAAAATATGTTTTGTCTTTTAAAAATACCGAATAATGCTCCATTCTACTGCCGTAAACAAAAATATCAACTTATAATCAGTCGTTGTTTTCCCTGTCTATTCTTTCTTTTATCTAGAACGCGTCCTGAAAACTATCGAATAATATGGTATGCCCTTCACGTAGAACCTGATTTTGAAAACTTGAGCATCGATTCTAAATCAGTCAAAGCTCTGGTGGGATAAGGTTCTTACCATTTATGACATCCATATAGCGTTTCCCTACAGCTGTTATTAATGAAATCCAAAATGTCATTAAGAAACATGCGCAAAAACCGTTTATTGTGGGCTACCGCATTTCCCCTGAAGAATCATCAAAAGATGGGGGATTGCGTATGAGTGATACGTACGAAATAATCGAACGGCTTGTTCAACTGGATGTTGATTATATCCATGCTTCCTTAGATAACCTGACCTCAAAACCGATTGATAACGAAGGTGACAAATCGAGACTCGAATTGATTCTCGACAAAATAAACGACAGAGTACCGTTGATGGCGGCTGGTTCCGTTAAAACACCGGACGATGCACTTAAAGCTGTAGAGTTAGGGTTACCGCTAATTGCTATTGGTCAGGCGTTGCTTATAGATTCCGAGTGGGTTGAAAAGACCGAAAATGGCCAGGAGGCCGAGATCGATACGGAGATGAAGACTTCAAAACTCGATCAGTTGGAACTTCCGAAAAAACTATTGAATTTCATACTGGCAGCACCGGGTTGGTTTCCGATCAGCAAAGATTAAGTAAACGTAAGAACTGGCTTGTCACACGATCCAACTAATCGTAGCTGCCATGTCGGCGCGGCAGCTATGATTAGTGAAATCTTTACGCTCCCTCGGTATGATTTGATTATCTCACGCAAGCTCGTCTATTCGCAGGATTTCATCCATTAGGTATCGATTATGAATGAAAGAGAGCGAGAAATATTAGGACGTGACGTTAAAAAGGCATGAGGGAACAGAGGTGAAGTTGAATCACCCAATTCATTCCAGATGCTGCACGTATTCTCCACGGTGCCCTTAGCGATTTTCACTCCCATGTCTAATTAAAAGTGGAAAAGATTTGTGAATATGTAGAAGCGTTAGAGCAACTGATTCTTAAAATCAGTTGTCTTTTTTTATATGCCGAGAAGTTGAAAGAAGAGAGGAGATATGTACATGAAAACTCATAAAGAGCAAGCTGAACATTACAAATGGGGCGCTACCTGTGAGGGCTGGTAATTGAAGCGTGATGAGGACAGAACAATCATTCAAGAGCGCATAGCGGCACAATAGTCTCTTGTAGGATGGGTAGAGATAGATATGACTGGTTAACATGCGTCAACGGTGAATTAAAGCTTTCTGATGTAACAGCAAAACGAATCGTGGCTCATCGCACTCTACAATGTAGAACCACATCCATATAGTAAATATTTTATTGATTAGTGAATTGGGGTAAAGTAATGTATGCCCAGTGGAATGCTGAGCCACAATCGTTCGGCAGTTTCTCCGCTAACGAAGAACTATAAGATTACCATTGTGCATACTTTGAAACTTTTTGTTTCTATTTAGCTATTGTAGTTTCTTTCTTTGACTAATATAATGTACAAGATTCTCTGATGAACCTTGATAATTGAATAAACTAAACTGCCGACTGTTAGAAAAATAAGAATAACACGGAAAAATTGGTTTATTGCCTTAAAGTTGCATACTTAAAGGGTAAACTCATGTATATCCGAGAAGAAACATGGAATGGAGACTGACAACTTACACAGAATAGTTGTGTAACACAATACAAATCCAGTAATAACGGGGTTTTGTTGGGGATTACACATGTCTCAGGTTACAAAACTTCCTTTCTAAATGTAGAAAGGACTGAACAAACACATGGCTTTCCAAAAAAGAGATAACAATAGTGAAGATCGCGGCGACCGCAAATTTGCTCCTCGTGGCAAAGGCGGTAAAGGCAAACGTCGTAAAGTTTGTTACTTCACAGTTAACAAAATCAAGCACATTGACTATAAAGACATTGAAACTCTCAAAAAGTTCATCAGTGAGCGCGGGAAGATTCTTCCTAGACGTGTAACTGGTACTTCCGCTAAGTACCAACGTGCATTGACAATCGCTATCAAGCGTTCCCGTACAATCGCATTGTTGCCTTACACAACGGAATAGAGTTTACACAGAGAGCAGCCGGGAAACCGGCTGTTTTTTTGCTTTCTGTAAGAATTACAGATCAGGAAAAACATGAAGCGTCTGGGACTTTTTTAATAGCAGGGAAAGAATAATATGAGTATTAACAAAGGGCTGCCGAAACTATACATAAGGCGATGCTTGTGAGAACTGTTTCGCTAGTAGATACCCCAGAGTCAATAGCGCTAAATAGAGAACAGATGTAATTCTGGCTGGCCCAAGCGATCGCATCGCTGTAATAGTCATTCACGCCCTGCTTATATAGCCTTAAATCAAAAAGCCCGCTAATTATGCGGACTTTTACAAATCTATTTATTCTTCAAATTAATTTTAAATACATCCCCCGCATTACCACCAAAAACGATCATCCCACCTTCAGGCAGTACTGTCGAATGATTGTTACTTATCTTTGAAAAGTTCACAACCATTCCATCCTTGTCATAAACGGCAAATTCCCCACTTACCGGAGTCTCAACGTTCATGACTCGATTGGCTGATTTTTCATCAATTTTATACCATACAGCTTGACCATTGGATGGTATAACGGCAAACGAGTCGTTCCCTTCATAAATGGGTTGAATCGCATCTTCTCTGATATAGGATTGTCCATCGATCACTAAATGCTCTGCATGGTTCACGTTATAGAAATTCAAATCAAAAGCATCTCTTCCCTTCATAATAGGAATATTAATTACATTTACTGCTTTATTCTTATCAACAATTTTAGTACCGGATGCGTATCCATGGTTGGTATCAACGGATATATTTTTGGCCAACAGTGCTTTGTTAAGATACATGACTGAAGTTATCTTTTCATCCAAAGTGTAGTAACTTTTTCCATTTCTATCTTCCCATACCGTTTTAGTTGACTGATTGAGAGAGTTGGAATCTAACTTTTGATATTCATACATCACCATAACTGTTTGACCTAATCCTGGAATATTTATGTAAGCGTTAAGTTTTAAATAGGTTTCTCCATTCTTCGGTTGGTCAAAGCTTAGGGTTACATTCCCATCGTTGTTTTTGAATTGTCCATTGCCTGTATATACATATTTTTGAGGCGGTAGAAATCCATTTCCTAGAGTGGGTAAATCAATCTCTCCGTTCTTTATCTCCAGATTTATCGTTTTACCTACGGTACCGTATAATCCAGAGTAAGCAATCAAATCCGATGGCATATCCACTTTCAATGGAGCTTCAAATGTTTTTTCAGGTAGGATCTCTTTAATGATGCCCTTGGCTCTTGCATATTCCAATAAAACATTAGATGCAAGCATACTATTGTAGATAGAACCCCCTCCCGATGAAAGCACAGCTATAGAAATATCATGTTCGGGTAGGGTAGTCAAAGCAGCGTGATACATAAGCGTATCTCCACCTTTATATAGTGCGGTTATTCCGTAATCACTAAACGGCGCTAAACGGACGGCATCCCAACCAAGACCATAATTAATGGTGTTTGTCTCTTCAGAAACCCACACACCCTTTCTATATTCGTGACTTTGCATCGCCTCTGCTGACTTCTCAGATAAAATATCCGTTCGATTCCCGATTAATACTTCAGCGAACTTACTTAATTCTTCGGCTGTGGAGTAGATGCCTCCTGTCCCAATGATATTGGTATTCTCAACGGGTAAAGCCTGATCTTGCGAAGGAGAATAAGTTTTTGCGAGCTTGCCTCTATCAAATGAATCAAGTGGTGTTTTAGTAGAGCTTAAATGAAGAGGCTTGCTAATATAGGTTTCAAGAAATTCGCTATAACTTAAACCGCTCACTCGTTCAATCAAGATTTCAAGCAGCTGAAAACCATTATTACAATATACCGAAGATTCGCCGGGGTTTGACTTTAAGCGCTCTGATTGTAATTTGACCAATAATTCATCATGATTTTTCATATCAGTATCATCAAACAATAAACTATTCCCATAGTAACTACCGTAAATTCCTGAAGAATGATTCATCAACATGCGTGGCGTAATCTCTTTATATCGTTCATCTGCCATTTTAAAGTCCTTGATATACGTGGTTAGCGGTTTATCAATATCAATTTTATTAGAATCAGCTAGCATCATCGTTGCAGCAGACACATACGTTTTACTTACCGAGCCTATGCCAAACATCGTGTCTTTGGTTATCGGACTCTTGGTCGCTTTATCGTATATACCAGCGCTATCCGATAAAACAATGGATCCATGATCCATAATTGCATACTGCAATCCACTTACACCATAATCGGACACGATCTTCGAAGCCAGCTCCTGTGCCTTTTCTTTTACAGTATCATGATTCGTTAGAGCAAAAGCAGGGGTGACCGGTATTGAAATAAGTATAGTGGTCATTAATACAGAAACCATCTTCTTCATTAATAATTCCTCCTCGTATTCTTTCTAGATGTGACTTGCTGAATTCATCATACAAGGAAGAGGGCTGTTATATTAAAAATCACCCTGAAACGAAAAAAACAATCCCTAAACAACATGCTGTCTAAGGATTGTTGCTGTTAAATGGCAGTAGGACCATATTATTAAATACTTTATGCTTCGTTTCAATGGTCATATGACCACCGTACTTGTCGCAGATTCTAGCTATGTTCGTTAATCCAATACCATGAAATTCCGGGTTTGGTTTGTGGCTGTATAAGTGGGCAACTTCATTCTCCATATGATTCAAGATGTGAATGAGAAGGGTAGACTCGGTAGCATGTATCTTTATAAGCATGTATCTGTCTTCTGCGATTTTTAGCTTTTTAGAAGCTTCTATTGCGTTATCTAGCATGTTTCCAATGACAACACATAAGTCATAACGGTCAATATGGACTTCTTGTGAACATAAGTTAAGCTTAGTATCTATTCTTATGCCATTGGCTTGTCCAATATTAAGCGTATTTGTGACAAGAGCATCTATAACCAGATTCCCTGTATTCACCCGGTGATAGGCTCCCTCGACTTTATTTAATGTAGTCTTAATATGTTCCATGGCTGCTGCTAACTCATTTCGCTTAATACACTCTTCAATATACAAAAACTGTTGATTCGTATCGTGAATGATTCTTTTAATGGATTTGAAGCTGTGAACGACTTTTTCATAATTCGCATCCTGATAGTCCATCTGATGTTGCAACTGAGTATTCTCATGCAAGAATTGAAATTTATCAACGATATTATCAAAAATATAGACAATCATAACGTTTAAGAAAAGAAATCCAATAACGGAAATGAAAGAATAAACGTCCTTATAAGTTAGAGTACTCAGCTGGTATATACTTACGATAGGAACAACCAAGAATAATACGTAGTAACGATTATCCAAAGATAAACTTCTACGTTTTGTAACTAGTCGTATGATCTGAATGATCGCAAACATGATCACACAACCGAGTAAAATAGCTTTCGTGTTGGCTATTTGGTCTTGTTCATTTACAGGATCAAAGCTAAAGTCAACTGAATCTATGGTATAAAAAAGATAAAGGGATATAAAATTAGCGAGAGTTATTAAAACAGCGTAAAGTATTGAAAAAGTGAACTTGGTTTTAAATTCTACTTTATAAGATTGCGCACAACTAAATATCATAAGCAAGGTTAGAATCGAAGATAAAATAGGCGAGACGGGAATAACTAGATATAGGTAATAAAGCAACCCAAAGATAAGGAAGTAAATGAATCGGTAATGTTTTTTAGTTGATTTATCAAATACCGAGTTGAAGAAAAAATTAATTTGAACACCCATCAGTAGTACAATGCTAAAGACAATAGGAAAATTATTTGAAATCATATCAATTGACCTTCATAATCATAAATTTGGTGTAAGTATCTTTAACCTCTTTAATTTTAGAACGGCCTATAGGTAATTCCAACCCATTGGACATTAGAACAACTCCGCTAGCAAACTTTCTCACATGAAGCAGGTTAATAATAATGGAACGATGGATTTGCAAGAAGTTACAGTCTTTTAATGCCAAAGCATAATCAGAGATGATGCCTTTGCTTTCATAGGTTTGATTAGAGGTAGTAAAATGTAGTTTGCTTTTTATGGTTAAGCTTTTGGCAGCTTCAATACTAATGAGATCATCATATTTTAAAACGACTTCTTCATAGGCAGATTTGATGACCATGAATTTTTTATCAAGTGCTTGAAAGTATTGACATAGCTTGATGATTTTCTCCTCCAAGGTCGAGGGGGCAATGGGTTTTATCAAATACTGGAATGTCATGACGTCAAAACTTTCCACCATATATTGAGGGTAGCTTGTCAGAAAAATAATTTGTTCATCCGGGTTATTTAACCCTCTTATTGTACGGGCTGTTTGAATCCCGTTCATTCCATCCATTTCAATGTCCAAGATCAATATATGGAATGGATTTTCACGGCGCTCATAATAAGATACCAACTGCTCTCCCGAGCCGAATAATTCGATCTCAAAATCTATGTTTGACTTTATCGACAAAGTAATAAGGATAGCTCTAACAAGCTCTCTTTGTCTCTCTTCATCATCGCAAATAGCCACTCTATACAAAAATGATCCCCCTCATTTCTATTACCTTTATTCTAGAACTCTATGTAAGGATGATGCAACCTTTTGACTTAATATAATGAAATGCAAATTTGAATCCCTCAAATCACTTCGTTAAGATACCTGAACCATCGTATTCTTAATTCTTAATACCCTTTTATACTAATCGAAAAAAGTCACAATGACCTAGTAGCTAGATTCATATGACTGCAAAAGTTAAGTCATGAAATTTGTAAGGCTCTTAGCTGTTTGATATGGATTTATAAGGGTTACCGCCGCATGCCCATCAAGCTAAGGAAGTAGAATTAACCACGAAAGGATAGTTTTTTATAGACCCAGATATTACAGAGGAACTTCATTTGTTTTCACAGGAATTAACTCGGCAGCTGTAACCTTTCTTCAGCAGATTCTTTCCCTTTTGCCGCAGCAAGACGGCCGCGAAAATAATAAATGTCCCTCTCACAAATACATCTATCATAGAATCTCCTCACTTGTCGGCTTGACGAGATTCGTAATCATCTTCATCACTGTCGTTTTTACTGCGCGGGTGGGACCCAAGAATATGCGATTTACGAACTCTTAACTTGACGTTATTCGTTATTAATTTTATATTTACTACAAATGTGTAAGGTAAGAACAAATGTAGGTGGTGAGTTGCCTGTTAAATTCAGAAGAAAGAAAACTGATCGTAAAAATATGTAAACTCTATTATTTTGAGTCATGGACGCAGGAGAAAATTGCGGTCAAATTCGGCATTTCACGACCGGCCGTCTCCAAATTACTGCAAAAGGCAAGGGATGAGTCCATTGTAGAAATCCTCATTCATGATGATAGGTTGGAAACCAGCGATCTGGAGAAAGAAATTGAAACGGCATTTGATCTCAGACAAGTGCTTGTGGTACCTACCCGAGACTTGAATCAGGATCTGATATATAGCACGGTTGGCAAGGCGACGTCACAATTTGTACTGAAATCAATGAAGCAAACGGAACGCATCGGTGTATCTTGGGGCACGACCTTGTTTCATATGGTGAAGGAATTCCCCTTTGAGCAAAAAGAAAATCTCAAGATCATACCCTTAGTCGGCGGGATGGGCAATGACAAGACGGAGATTCACTCTAATCAAATTGCCTACGAATTGTCTAAAAAAATGGGGGTCAAATGTGAATCTCTCTATGCACCCGCGGTGGTGGAGACTGAGCTTCTTAGAGATCAGCTCGTTCAACTTCCTTACATAGCATCCGTTTTAGAGGAAGGCAAGCAAATCGATATGGCTTTAGTCGGAATCGGCAATCCGTTTGCCATGTCTACGATGGAACAGATTGGTTATTTGAGTCAGGATGTGCTGCAGGAATTGAAATCATTGCATGCGGTAGCCGATATTAATTCCCGCTTTATTGACCAAAATGGTGAGCTTTGCAAGCATCCCATTAATGACAAGGTTATTGGTATCGAGCTAGAGCATTTGAAAACCGTGAAAATGGTGATTGGGATTGCAGTCGGTTTACATAAAATCGATAGTATTCTCGCGGCTTTAAAAGGGAAATATGTACATGTGCTCATAACGGATGAACTGACTGCGTCCAGCCTAGTGGCTCGACTAAAAGAGAATCATTTGATCGTATCCTCGAGTTAACAAAAATGGATGTTGAAAAGCCCTATAAGCGTAACATTTTGTGAAAAGATGTTACGCTTATAGGGCTTTTTTGGTTCATCTAACTAATCCTATACTTCTTATAATAAGCCTACAAGCTCCAAGCCATAGGCAATGCCGTCCTGACTAACGTCCTTTGTTACATAGCGTGCTGCTTTTTTTACGAAATCAGGCGAGTTGCCCATCGCCACGCTATGGCCTACATACTGCAGCATCTCCATATCATTGAGATTATCGCCGAATGCATAAACATCCTCCCTGGCAAAGCCGAGAGTGTGAATGAGCCGCTCAATGCCCTGAGCTTTGGAACCGCCAAACGGCAGTACATCCATGGAGACAGGATGCCATCGAACAAAATCGAGCTGCTGAAACCGTTCTTGATAGGCGGCTTCTTCATCAACGGTACAGAAAAGCATGGTTTGATATATTTCCCGATCTTCATAGTAAGTAGGGCCGTACTCCGGATGGGTGTAAAGTAAAGTGCCGATGCTCTCTTCGACGTGAGAATGGTACTGGATGCTGCTTCTCATCCCTTCGTGGTCTAAATATACAAGGGGATTGCCGCTTTCCAGGGCGTAGTCCGATAAAGAACGAATGAGACTTGTAGGAATGGGGTTCTTATAAATTAACTTGTCTTGCAGCATCACATATTGGCCATTGAAACCTACGAAGGAATCGATGCCGAGTTCATCCCGCAGTGGTTTGAGCATAAAAGGGGAGCGGCCGGTTGCAAAGGAAAGCTCATGGCCTGCCTCCTTCAATTTGAGAATGGCTTCTTTGGTTGAAGGAGGCAGCTGCTTATTATGATCCAGCAAGGTTCCGTCGATATCAAAAAAAATCATGCTTCGTTTCACGCAAACACCTCAATATTGTTATAGTTCTGTACAGGTTCATTCAATAAATTGAGGGATACTTTGTCATGCAGTTGAAAATGGAGCGGGGAACTGATTTCCCACTGGCCGTCTTCGGATCGGATATCATAATGGAATTCCTTTCCTTGAAATTGCACATTAACAACCTCACCCTGAATACCTGACTGATGGGGAGGACTCAGTTGAAATTGATCGGGGCGAACTGGATATAAACCAGTCGCTCTAAAGTAGTCAGCTACTTGGCTGCCATGCCACTGGACGGTTCCATCAGAACTTATCGGTGCAAACATGTCGTTGTGCCAGCGGCCACGAACCAAATTGGCTTTGGAAACGAATTTGGCAACAAATTCTGTTTGCGGTCGCAAATAAATGTCTTGGGGTGTACCGATCTGCTCAATTTGTCCGTCCTTCATGACGACGATTCGATCTGCCATGGCCAGAGCCTCGCCCTGATCATGGGTTACGTAAACGACAGCAGTTCCAGTCTGCCTGTGGATGGATTGAATTTCACGACGCATATCCATGCGCAGCATGGCATCCAAACTGCTGAGCGGTTCGTCCATCAACAGCAGGGAAGGTTCAGAAGCAATCGCTCTAGCTAGAGCGACCCGCTGCTTTTGGCCGCCAGACAGCTCATGCGGCATACGTAAAGCGTGTTGTGACAAGCCGACCATCTGAAGTACTTCGGTAATACGATCCTGCTCCCTGCTTTTAATAGAGGCTGGCGTCTCTTTATGATGACGGATCGGAAACCGTACATGCTCAGTGACATTTAGGTGCGGCCACAAGGCGAAGGCCTGAAAGACCATGCCGATTCTTCTTTTTTCCGGAGGAAGACTAAAGCCTGGCTTCGCTACCGTAGTATGATTCATCTGGATTTCTCCAGTTGTAGGCTGTTCAAATCCGGCAAGCATGCGCAGCAGAGTTGTTTTACCGCAGCCGGATGGACCTAGAATGGCCACGAATTCACCTTCGGCGATCGATAAATTTAATAATTTCAGCGCTTGAAAGCTTCCGAATTTTTTACTAACGTTGGCGATTTGAATGCTCATGGCTGCTGAACTCCTTTTTTGGATTGAAACTTTTCAAACAGATGAAGAATGACCATGCCTAGAACGATTAAGATGACAATTAAACTGGATAGCGCCGTTGAATACAGGGTATTACCAGCCTGCTCAAAGCTGAATATCGTAACACCGATCGTCTGAGAGCCGGTCGACCATAGCAGTGCAGATACGGTTAGTTCTGTGAAAGCTGTCAAAAAGACAAGAAATGCTCCGCTTAACAGTCCGGGAAGCAGAAGCGGTAGTAGGATGGATGTCCATTTCCGCCAAAAACCAGCGCCGAAAATATGTGCGGCCTCTTCCATGGAGGCATCGATTTGCATAAAAGCTGTAATACTTGCACGGACCTGCAAAATAAGAAATCGGCAGACATAAGCAATAAATAAAATACGAATGGACCCATAAACACCGGGATTCCAGCCAGGGATCGGTTCCATCCATGCGAATATCATGGACAGGGCAAACACGATTCCAGGCAATGTATAAGGAAGGGCGACAGCTAGCTCGGTCGTTTTGGTTATCCACGAAGGCTTGCGTACTCGAACATAAGCAATCAGGGATCCGAGTACTAAGCAAACGACCAGGGTTGTGGCAGAAAGCATGAAGCTGTTTTTAATGGATTGCCATACTTTCGGATTCTCAAGCAGGATGTAATGATAATTGGCAAACGTCAAATTGACGGATTTAAAAGGAAGTCCATACGCTTTTTTTAAGGAGATCGCAACCATGGAGCTTAACGGCACCACAGTAATCAAAGCGAGAAACGCCCAGATGGTCGTGGTTATCCATGATCTGTGCTTTCCAAGCAAGTGGCGTGGACTGTTATCGATCATAACGGTATCCACCGCTTTGATTTTTTTGACGGAAAGCCATTGCAAGAGCGTACCAATGACGGCGATAATGCCCAGCATAACGGATAAAGCGGCTGCCCTTGCAAAAGCGGAAGGACCAAAACCAATAATTTCCTCATAAATCAACGTGCTTAATACGGATATATTTTTGGGAATGCCAAGGAAGGCTGGAATTCCGAAATTATCTAACGAAGCCAGGAATACGAGCAGTCCACCAGCGGTTAAACCAGGTAAAGACAAGGGTAGGGTGACCAGATAAAAGGTTTTCCATCTTCCGGCGCCGCTTGCTCTTGTTGCCCACTCTAGATCCCGAGGAATTTTTTTGAGCACATCAACGGTCAATAAATAAACAAGCGGGAAATGATGAATACCCATTACGAAGATAATGCCGCCGTAGCTGTACATGCTCCATGGTTTAGCATCAGGATAAAAAAAGTGCAGAAGATTAGCTGCGAATCCTTGCGTGCCCATGAAGGAAGACCAAGATAAGGTTAAGACGTAAGAAGGCAGTATAAAGGAAAGCAAAATAGCCATATGAAGCAGTTTCTTATGTTTAAGATCGGTATAACCCATGAACCAAGCCGATAAGACGCCTAGTATAATGGATAATAGGGAGGAACCAGTAACGATAACAAAGGTGTCTTTGAGCGTTTTCCACAGTCTGTCCTGCTTCAGCATTTCCATATAATGCGTTAGGGTTAGCCCAGCTCCGCTATGCATGCTTAAATAGATTAATTTAGCAATGGGTATGATAAAGAACACAACAAGCAAGATGACGGTTAACAGAATAGCAGCTCTTTTCATAAAAAAGGGGAGGAGTGCGGGTTTGATCCCGACTTCCTCCCTCGCAATCTGAATCTTCTTTGAATCGATCATTGTTTATGTGCTCCGCTTCTTATTGTCCGAATAACTGAGTAAACTGTTTCTTGTCTGCGTCACGAGCTTCTGTCAGTTTGGTTATGTCAGAGGAGATTACTTTGAATTCGGAGATGCTTTTTAGACCTTTTGGAGCCGGAACACCTTCGCGAATGGGGGTGTAGCCGATATCGGAAGCTAATTTTTGGCCATCTTCGGATAATACGAAGTCGACAAAAGCTTGCGCTGCTTTTTCATTTGCTGCATTTTTCATGATGCCGATAGGCTCTGTAATAACCGGAACGCCCTCTGTAGGATAGATCAAATCAACCGAAGAACCTTTGGCTTTCTCACGCGCTACCAGATAGTCAACGACCATGCTGTACGATTTTTCTCCAGCGGCTACAGCATTAAGCACAACACCGTTTCCTTTGACAACGGAAATATTGTTCGCTTTTAAGCCTTTGAAATAGTCCCAACCGAATCCGTCTGTGCGAGTCAATACGCCTAAATTATAAGCAGCAGCACCGGAGTAGATCGGGCTTGGCATGATAGCCGCATCTTTGCTCTCCGCAGAGGAAAGTACTTTCCAAGAGGTTGGGATTGCTTTTACTTTTTGTGTATTAATCGCAAGAACGGTTGCCATCACTTTCGTTCCCGCATACATGCCCTCTGGATCAACCAGATCTTTTGGAATTTTTGCTAATTCCGGTGATTTATAAGAGGCTAGCAGATTTTGTTTCTTTAAACCTTCAAAGGTGACGGAATCAGCGAGTAAAAGCACATCGGCTTGCACTTTGCCGGCTTGACTCTCGGCCTGGATTTTCGCAGTTACTTCTTCAGTTCCAGAACGGAAGTTTTCTACTTTCACATCGGGATATTTCTTATTGAATGCGGTGATTAGCTTCGTCACATCATCTTCTGGTTGGGAGGTATAGAACGTCAGCTTCCCTGAAACTTGCGCTGCTGTTGCTGACGGAGTCGCTTGAGCTCCTTGAGAAGGGGATGGTTGAGCCGTTTTTGCACCGCAGCCACTTACTACGAGTAGTACTGCCAAACTAGCTATGATAGATCCTTTTTTCATCAACATGGTTCTCTCCCTAAATATCTTTTATTTTTAGTATATAAAGCATTTGTCAGAAGGCTGTTAACTGTGGATTCCTAGTTTGTAAACATGGCAAGAAAGAATTCTGTTACACCGATAGATTTTGAAAGTATCGCCCAATCGCGTCGGCAACGCCATCGTCTTGGTTGCTTGCCGTTACTGCGTTGGCGGCTTTCTTGGCCTCATCGCTGCCATTATCCATGGCGATACCTAGTCCTGCCCATTGGAGCATGTCCACATCATTGTCATAATCGCCCATAGCAGCAACCTGGTCGGACGAAATGCCTAACGAGCGGCATACGACCTCTAAGGCTGCTTGTTTGCTGACACCTGCTGCGTTGACATCAAAGCGTCTTTTTCCAGTTCTAGTCAAAGTGAACTCCTGCCAGGATTGAAGCTCATAATACAGCTCGTCCAGTAAATGACTATCTTCGTTAATGAAGGTAGCTTTATAAAGCAGTTCCGATGTAGTCTTCGCAAATGTGACCAAAGAGCCTACTGGTTTCACCTGAATGCTGCTCGCCTGATCCTTATAATTCTCATAGGTATGGGCTTTGCTGGGGTCCATGACAACATTGGCTAAAGGCCACGCCGCATTCATTGCATTGACTTGTTCGACAAATAGCTCCTGATAGCCGTAAAAATGTACGTATGAGCCTGTTCGTTCTCCTAATGCTGCAATGCGCTGAGCGGCAGCAGACGGAATTGGATAACCGTGTATTTTCGCTCCGGTACTGGCATCCAAGATAACGGCTCCATTAAAAGCGACAAGCGGAGCATTCATACCTACGTGTTTGCCGTGCAGCCAAACCGAAGCGGGAAAGCGCCCCGAAGCAATGGTTACGTTCACCCCCTTTCCTATAAGGGCTTGCAGGGATTGATAAACCCTAGGTGTTATGATCTTGTTAGGATTCAGCAGTGTGCCGTCCATGTCTAGCGCTAATAATCTATACATGATTTTGCTCCATTCAATTTGGGATTGCGAGTTTAGACCGTGTACATATCCGCTGTGGTAGGAAGGAAGACAGGGCCGCCAAACACTTCACTTGCCGTTTGTTTCATTAATTCAAGATTGCCGTCTCCTGGCAAATGCACCAGAATTAATTTCTTAACGTTTGCTTTTTCGGCGATCGTTGCCGCTTGGCTTGCGTCCATATGTCCGTCACCAGTTGTATGATGGCTGCCCTCGCAGATGGTCGCTTCACACAAGAAGATATCCGCATCTTTGGCGATTTCTATTAACGAATCGCAATACGAGGTATCACCGGAATAAACCAATACTTTGCCTTGATAAGTAATTTTCACAGCGTAACAGGATATCGTATGCTGTACGGGAACAAATTCAATTTCCGCTCCAGCTAATTGAATCTTTAGTAGGGGATTAATCAGGGTGATATCGGTATGCGGACCATACAGTTTGCTAAGCGTATCAGCCGGTTCGTCAGGCACGAATAACTTTAGCTTGTGGTTCATCCGTTTGTTTCTTATGGCTCCCACAGCAGCGTACTGTAAAATCCCGACATCGGCCATATGATCATGATGCAAATGGGATAAAATAACGCCGGACAAGCGCTCTACGGACGTATGAAAGGTCAGTTGGCTCATTACGCCACTTCCACAATCCAGCAAAATTTGTCCTTCGTCCGTTGTTACTAAGTAGCCTGCTGTTGCGCCACCGGCAGAAGGATATCCACCCCAGAATCCCAAGATATTTACCTGCATGTTGTCACCTCAATGTTGTTCGTATTTGTAAGTTTTTACATTTGTTCTTACTCTGTACATTTGTCATAAATATAAATTTAAAGTACATGAGGGTCAAGTTAAGATACTGTAAATGGCTCATTCAAATGAATCCGATTTGGCATGAATAGAACGATGTGAAGAGACGTGCGGGAATCTCCAATAATTCAGGATCCACACCGTTCGTAGAGGTTTTCTTTTCTTGTGCGTATTTGTGGTATAATTGACTCCATAGTCTTTGTTGGATGGGGAGAGATGACGGTTGCTGAGTAGGGAAAAGGATGTTGACCTAGCCAGACGGGCCAAAGTCATTGAGTGGCTCAAGACAGAAGTCGTAGATCATGTAGCACATCTACTCAAAGGCATATGGGAAGGCAGCCAAGTGAAAATTGTCGATGGATTAGCCAGCTTAATCTCAAGCGGTTATATTTTGGGAAGAAGACTTGGTATATCTTATCGCAGTTTGGACGAAGCCATTATAGATAAAATGAAGAAGCACCGCCAAGAGGGCCATCAACTTGAGGATTGGTACGGCGACATTTCATCGCTCGAAGAACATTTACGTAAGAGGTGAGCCCGGTTGGGGAATCGAAATTGGCAAAGCATTATCTGGAGCGCAGTGACCATTGTTTCATTGCTATCTTTAATGACGCCTTTTATTATTTTCACATTTAGTTTTCTTATCATTCCTGTATTAATGCTATACGTTAAATCAAGCACCAAGCGTTTCGTGATCAGTTATGTGGTGAGCTTGCTTGTCGTTTATTTATTAACCCAATGGCATGGGATTTCGTTGATATCGGTTTCTCTGTTCTTCTTGCCGCCGGTTCTGGTTATGGGTAATTTATATAAACGCAAAGCAGCCGCAAGGTCCGTGTTGACGGCAGGAATCATTACGTTTCTGGCGGAATCGTTGATCACTCTTCTGATCGGGTATTCACTTGGGTTCGATCCGGTTGCGAAGTTCAAAAACTTCATGATAGACAGCATTGCGAGCATGCCTGCAGGGATTCAAGAGGTGCTGCCGAAGGATCAAAACTGGTATGTGAATTTCATTGTCCAAGTGATTCCGTTGTACTTGATTTTCGTTGCCCTGTTCTATACGTTTGTAACTCACGGTATCAGCCGTTGGCTGCTTAATAAAACAGGGGAAGGTATTCCCGGACTGCGCCCTATGCGGGAGTGGATGCTGCAGAAATCGCTCGTTTGGCTCTATTTGATTGTGTTTGTTTTGGATTTATTCACGAACCCCAATTCAAACTCCTTCATTCCCACGCTGCTGATGAATGCGATGCCGCTGCTTATGCTCGCTTTTACCATCCAAGCGATTTGCTTTCTGTTCTTCGTTGCTCATGCGAACAAGTGGAAGCCTATTTTACCGATTGCAGCGATAATCTTGGTATGTTTTATGCCTCCTCTTTTTATCGTATACAGCTTATTAGGGGTATTTGATGTTGCGTTTCCAATCCGTGAACGGTTTAAGAAAAATTTATAGGATTAGGAGCTAGTTTCGAATGCCGAAGTTCCTTTTAAAGCGATGGCACGGTCAACATATCGTGTGGATTTTCGTTTTGCTCATTGTGATGACAGCGACAATCTATATGTTCAAATGGTGGTTGGGTCTTACAGCCTTCATGGTCTGCGGGGTTATGGCATATTTTACGCTGCAAGCAGAGACGGCTTTTCGTAGAGAGCTGAACACTTATGTCGGGACAATTACACATCGGGTGAAAAAAGCCGGCAATGAAGTGATGAGCGGCCTCCCCATCGGAATTATTTTATATAATGAAGAGAAGCGCATTGAATGGCATAACCCTTTTGTCGCGAAAATGTTGGAGAAGGATTCGGTCATCGGTGAGCCCTTGTACGATTATTTACCTGATCTGAAAAGCAAAAAGGACAAAACCGATAAGCTCGAGATATCGATCGGAAAGTTTATTTATCAAGTATGGATTAAGCCCGAAGAGCGGCTGCTTTATTTCCGTGAAATTACGGAACAAGCGATTTTGGCCAAGAAGTATGAAGATGAAAAAACGGTTATCGGTATCGTGATGATGGATAACTTAGAGGAATCGACGCAAGGACTGGATGATCAGACGCGCAGTATCATGCTGGCGAAGGTGACCGGTGAGATTACGGAATGGGCTCAAAAGCACCAAATTTATTTGCGCCGAACCTCATCAGATCGGTTCCTCATCCTGCTGGACCAGAAAGCTCTGCGCTTACTAGAGCAAACACGATTCGAGATCCTGGATGATGTCCGGGATCTGACCATTGAGAACAAGCTGCCGATGACGTTAAGTATCGGGATCGCCTCAGGGACTGAACAGCTTATGGAGCTTGGCCAAATGGCTCAAATGGGTCTGGATATGTCCTTGGGCCGCGGCGGCGATCAGGTTACCGTCAAGGCTGGACAGCGACTGTCTTTTTATGGCGGCAGAACGAATGCGGTCGAGAAGCGAACGCGGGTAAGGGCAAGAGTGATCTCCCATGCGTTACGTGATTTGATGAAAGATAGTGACAAGGTGATCATCATGGGTCACCGGTTTCCGGATATGGACTGTATTGGGGCTTCTATCGGTGTTTTGAAGGCGGTACAGGTAATTGGCAAAGAAGGTTACATCGTACTGGAGGGCGTTAATCCGTCGATTCAAAAGGTGATGGAAACGATCGCCGCGGACGAAAGGCTGCATCGTTGGTTCATCACACCGGAACAAGCGATGCAGATTACGACTCAGCGCTCTTTGGCAGTTGTCGTAGATACGCATAAGGCATCTATGGTAGCCGAGCCTAAGCTGCTGCAGCAGACCCATAGGGTCGTGGTGGTCGATCACCATCGTCGCAGTGAGGAGTTTATCCATGATGCTACACTCGTCTATATGGAGCCTTACGCGTCGTCTACATGCGAACTCGTGACGGAGCTGCTCCAATACATCAATGAGAAGCTTGCATTGGAAGTGTTGGAGGCCACGACGCTGCTTGCCGGCATTGTGGTAGATACGAAGAGCTTCAGCCTCCGTACCGGAGCCAGAACCTTCGAAGCCGCCTCTTATTTACGTCGAAATGGGGCTGATTCCGCGCTTATTCAGCGTCTGCTCAAGGAAGATCTCGATTCTTATATCGAGCGAGCCGAAGTGATTAAGCACACGGAAACGATTCACGAACATATCGCACTCGCCGTTGCGTCGTCAAACCATAAATATTCTCAGTTGATGATTGCGCAAGTTGCTGATACATTGTTGAATATGACGAATATTATGGCTTCCTTTGTCATCGCGGAGCGACATGACGGTTTGATTGGCATTAGCGCTCGATCTTTGGGGCAGATGAATGTCCAAGTGGTTATGGAGCGACTGGGTGGCGGCGGGCATTTGACGAATGCGGCTACTCAGCTGGATGGCACTTTAGAGGAAGCAACGAGCCGATTGAAGAAAGTATTAGAGGATATTCAGGAAGAGGAGGGACTTTTCGAATGAAAGTAATTTTATTGAAAGACGTGAAAGGCCAAGGTAAAAAAGGTGAAGTGAAAGAAGTATCTGAGGGCTACGCTCAGAATTTCCTGATTGCTCAGGGGCTTGCTGCTCCAGCGACAACAGGCACTGTGAAGGTGCTCGATAACCAGAAGAAAGCTGAACAACGCCGCAAGGATCAAGAGAAAGCAGACGCGCAGGCACTAGGTGAGAAGCTGGGAGAAATGACCGTTCAAATCAAGGCCAAAGCAGGTGAAGGCGGACGATTGTTCGGAGCGATTCCAAGTAAGCAAATTGCTGAGGTTCTGGAAAAACAATATAAAATTGTGATCGATAAACGTAAAATTGTTTTGGAAGATCCTATTCGCACACTTGGTGTGACCAAAGTTCCTGTGAAGCTTCATAGTGATGTTACAGCTAGCTTGAATGTACAAGTGACGGAAGAGAAGTAACACAATCAGATTAAAGTCATAGTCATAAAAGAAATGAACTGAATAGAAGTCCCTAGCAGCTCTTATTTGTGAGTCTATCACTTATTTGGCAGGTTCCTGTCCCAATAAGAGTCTCTGGGGGCTTCTATTTTATTAAAATGATCCGAAAATATGAAACAACTAACTACGAAAAGAAAGGCGGGTATAACAGCATGAGCGGAGATAATATGTTTATGGATCGTGTACCCCCTCAAAATATAGAAGCCGAGCAAGCGGTGCTCGGTGCTATTTTGATTAATGGCGATGCGTTGATTACGGCTATGGAGCGGATATCCAGCGATGATTTCTATCGGGGGACGCATCAGCGGATCTTCGAAGCGATTGTTGAGCTTGCGGAAGATCAGGAGCCTGTCGATCTGATAACACTAACATCGCTGCTTCAGAACAAGCAGCAGCTCGAAGAGATCGGCGGCGTAACGTATTTGTCGGAGCTGGCCAATGCAGTGCCGACAGCAGCCAACATCGATTACTATGCGGCGATCGTCGAGGAGAAATCGATGCTTCGCCGCTTGATTCGCACAGCGACACAGATCGTCTCCAACGGCTATGCCAATGAAGACGATGTAGGTTCCATGCTGAGCGAGGCTGAATCGAAGATCCTCGAGATTTCGCAGCGCCGCAGCTCAAGCGGCTTCGTGGTCATTCGCGACGTGCTCATGGAAGTCTTCGAGAAGGTTGAACAGCTCTACTCGAATAAGGGCGGCTCAACGGGGATCCCTTCGGGGTTCATTGACCTCGATAAGATGACGTCCGGCTTCCAGCGTTCTGACCTTGTCATCTTGGCGGCGCGTCCTTCCGTAGGGAAAACCGCGTTCGCGCTGAATGTGGCGCAGAACGTTGGCGTCCGAGCGAAGGAAACCGTCGCCATCTTCTCCCTCGAGATGGGCGCGGCGCAGCTCGTACAGCGTATGATTTGCGCCGAGGCGAATGTCGATGCCAACCGCATGCGGACAGGTTACCTCGAGGGCGACGACTGGGAGAAGCTGACGATGGCGATCGGCGCTTTGTCTGAGGCCAACATCTACATCGACGATTCACCGTCAATTACGGTCGCGGACATTCGCGCCAAATGCCGTCGTCTGCAGCAGGAGAAGGGGCTCGGCATGATCCTCATCGACTACTTGCAGCTGATTGCCGGCCGCGGCAAAGGCGACAACCGTCAGCAGGAGGTCTCTGAGATCTCCCGTACGCTGAAGCAAATTGCGCGTGAGCTCAACGTACCGGTCATTGCGCTCTCGCAGCTGAGCCGGGGTGTTGAGCAGCGGCAGGACAAACGCCCGATGATGTCTGACCTTCGGGAATCGGGCTCCATCGAGCAAGATGCCGATATCGTCGCGTTCCTTTACCGTGACGATTACTACGATAAAGAATCCGAGAAGAAGAACATTATCGAAATTATCATTGCTAAGCAGCGGAACGGTCCGGTAGGCACCGTGGAGTTGGCTTTCTTGAAGCAATTCAATAAATTCGTGAACATGGATCGAAGTCATCAAGAAGCAGCAGCCGGTCAGTATTGACGGCTGTTTTTTTTTGACCGCGAAGGTGCGGATTCTCCTCGAGTGGAAGCTGAGAGGCTGAAAAACAGCCTTAAGGTGGGTGGAAAGCTGGGACTGACTTCCGTAAGGCTGAAAAACAGCCCTAAAGTGAGCGGATAGCTGGAAATGAACTCCGTAAGGCTGAAAAACAGCCTTACAGGAGGAGAAAAGAGCAGATTCTCCTCGAGTGGAAGCTGAGAGGCCGAAATTCAGCCTTAAGGTGGGTGGAAAGCTGGAAATGCCCTCCGTAAGGCTGAAAAACGGCCTTACAGGAGGAGAAAAGAGCAGATTCTCTGTAATTGGTCGCTGAGAGGCCGAAAAACAGCCCTAAAGAACAAGCAGGTTAGAAGCAGCCAAAGCGCGGAGTTAACGCGATTCCTCCTCAAGTTTTCACGTTTTGCTTGCAGATCCGAAGGTGGAATGTAATAGTGTGTGCAATTTCCGAACGATTATACAAGCACATGTGGAATTGTTCGTTTTTCATTGACTTTGCTATGGGGGACTGCTACACTAGAGACGGTGAAAAAAACCTTGTCGAATGCCTGTATGATGATGCAGGGCTAGTTCGAAGTTAGGTCGTTTTTCATGCCGAAAGGTAGGTCCACTTCCTGCAGATCACTGCCGAAGAGACCTGGTGTTCCTTCGGTGAGTAAGCCTGTGACCCGCGCGAGCGGTGTGTAAAGGGATTTGCATCGCCAGAGGGAAGTATGATGGACGCTGAATGCTTTAGCGCTTTAATGAGGTCCAACTTTTCTCTGTGGAATTACAGCCATCAAGGCTCATTATGGGTGACTCGTCACCGTACGGAGGTAAGTGCATATGTCAACGGTTGTTGTTGTCGGTACGCAATGGGGAGATGAAGGAAAAGGGAAAATCACGGATTTCTTAGCGGAATCTGCTGAGGTTGTTGCTCGTTACCAAGGTGGTAACAATGCAGGCCATACGATTATTATTAGCGGCAAGAAATATAAGCTAACAATGATTCCTTCCGGTATTTTTTACAAAGATAAAGCGTGTGTAATTGGGAATGGGATGGTTATCAACCCAGCTGCACTTATTGAAGAAATTAATTACATTCATGATAATGGTTTTACAACGACGAATCTGAACATCAGTGACCGCGCGCATGTCATTATGCCGTATCATTTGCTGCTGGATGGTTTGGAAGAGGACCGCAAAGGTGATAGCAAAATTGGCACGACCCGCAAAGGGATCGGACCTTGTTATATGGATAAAGCAGCTCGCAACGGCATTCGTATTGCGGATTTGATGGATGCGGAAGAGTTTGAATTGAAGCTTAGACGCATTGTGGCTGAGAAAAATGTATTGATCGAGCAAGTGTACGGTTCCACAGGTCTTGATGTAGAGCCTATCCTCAAAGAATACTTGGCATTCGCTGAGGTCCTTCGTCCTTATGTGAAGGATACGTCCGTTATTCTTAATGAATATATCGATCAAGGCCGCAGAGTGCTTTTCGAAGGCGCACAAGGCGTTATGTTGGACATCGACCAAGGTACATACCCGTATGTAACTTCCTCGAACCCAACGGCTGGCGGCGTTTGTATCGGTTCCGGCGTAGGCCCAACGAAGATTCACAACATCATCGGTGTAGCCAAAGCTTACACAACACGTGTTGGCGACGGACCTTTCCCTACGGAGCTGGACAATGAGATCGGTGCTTGGATTCGTGAAAAAGGTTTTGAGTACGGCACAGTAACAGGACGTCCGCGCCGCGTAGGCTGGTTCGACAGTGTTGTTGTTCGTCACGCAAGACGTGTTAGTGGGATCACAGGTCTTTCCTTGAACTCCATCGACGTGTTAACAGGCCTTGAAACTGTCAAAATTTGCACAGGCTACATGTACCGCGGTGAATTGATCGAGCACTACCCAGCTAGTTTGAAAGCTATCTCCGAGTGCGAAGCCGTGTACGAAGAGCTTCCAGGTTGGACAGAAGACGTATCTGAAGCGCGTACGCTGAGCGATCTACCAGAGAACGCAAGACATTACGTAGAGCGCGTATCCCAGCTTACAGGCATTCCGATTGCGATCTTCTCGGTAGGCCGTAATCGTGAGCAAACAAACTTGGTTCGTCCTATCTACGCATAAAATAAATAGGGAAGCGAGTCATTTCGCTTTATAAACAAAAATCCTCTAGGCTGTTGCGCAGCTTAGAGGATTTCTTTTTTGTCCAAAGGGATTTAATGGAGATGATTTCGTCAATACTGGGAAGGGGGAACATGATTATGCGCCAGGAGTGATATGAAGAAATGAAATTATTAACGTGGTTGAGCAAAATTGTCATTAGCACCGTCCTTATTACATCAATTTCGATGTTTACGACATGGTATGTTGTGAATATGTACGTGGAGGATATATTTCGACAATATCAGATCCCAGCTTTGGGTAAAAAGATTCAATTTAGTGAATTTGCTGCAAGATTGGGGGGCGAGCTGAATATAGTTATGCGTAGAGACGGAGGGAAGCAAGCTGCTCCAGTCGAAACACCTTCGAACGCGAAGCCTGCTCCTAGTCCCAGCCCGTCTGGAAGTCAGCCTACAGCTGATTCCAAAAGTAATCCGAATAAGGAAGTTGGCGCCTTGCCTTCCCCAGCGAAGGATGATGCTCTGCCTGTGATGGGACGGGTACAAAGCGAGAGCCATGAACAGAAGAAAGATATCGTCATGTCGACCGAGGATTTTGCCAAAAAGAAGGAGGCCTTAACCAGCGAAGATAAGATGAAATTATTCTCGCTTGTTGTTGCCAAGCTGCCGCAAAGTGAAGTTCAGCATCTATCCGTTATGCTCGAGGATGGGATTACCACGGATGAGATGGACCAAATCAACGAAACGCTTAAAAAGTATTTAAATGAGAACGAGCTGAAGCAGTTGAACGATATTCTGGGCAAGTATTAAACCAGCTAGAGCTCGAGAGGCATCCGAATAGTCGATTAAAGCTAATGGAGCTGTCCGCCGTATTTGATAATCGTATCCTCTGCTTGGCGATAGCGGGATTTCTCAACACTGACCCTAAGGGAGTAGATGGGTTCAGCCGCGTCATGATCCATGGATTGAACGTAGCTGTCCGTAGAGTAAGGAGTGTTGGATTCGTTCTCGGTTGTAAATCGAATATCGAGCACACCTTGCGATCGAAGAATTTCGGCCGTTTTTTCCATATTAAATCTGTCGAAAAATCTCGCTTCTAGATTGATTTCCATCATCTATAACCCCTTTCTAATTTTCAAGCAAATTCGTCAAATTTAGCAGCAGCAGCAAAAATCAATTGGCAATGCGGACAAAAAAGTGACTCTTTAGCGTCTTCTTTTGGTGGTTGACACGAATCTATCACATGGATATCGAGGATTTTGTTGAAATAGGCAGAGAAAGTGTGTTAAATTTAACAAAAGGAAGACATCCTTTATGGATATTATGTCTAATCAAGGTTTATTTATGTATCTGTGGATGCAAAACCGTTCAAAGGGAGAAGATCATGACAGGTTTCAGGGGTATGCGCTTTGTGAAGGATCTCATCAAGAGATTCACACCTCAGCGAGAAAGCTTGACCGGAAATGAATCAGTATCAGACAAGCAGCTGGAAGAAACAACGACAACAACGACGCTAACGGTAATGAAACGACATAAATGGTCTCTAGTACTGGGAGTCAGCGCAATCGCTCTCACAGGGGTAATTACATTTACCGGACATCAATATGTGGAAGCAGGCATGAATAACGTTTATCATGTTATGCTGGATGGCAAAGAAATAGGTATTGTAAGTGATAATAAAATTATTGATGACTATAAGCAGCAAAGACCACAAGAAGTTCAGAACGATTTTCCAGAAGTACACGTTGTTCTCAAAACAGATGGGATCACCTACAGCCCTGAAAGGGCTTACAATGCTAAGTCGGATGATGCATCTGTTCTGGCGTCTCTTAATCAACTGCTGATACCTCAACCGGTCGGGGTAGCGTTGAAGATAGACGGGAAGACGGTTGCCATTTTGAAGGATCAACAGACCGTTAATCAGGTTCTGGATCAGGTAAGCGCTCCTTTCGCGCCCAAAGGCAAGGAAACCGCTAAGGTTGCTGCGCTATCGGCGAGTATGGGCGATGATATTGCAACTGCACCTTCGGAGCTTGAGAAGGTTGAGTTTGTTCAGCAGGTGGATCAGGTCGATGTAAATATTGATCCGAAGGAATTGGCTAAACCCGAAGACGTCGTCAAGAAACTCCAAACGGGTGATGTTCAGCCAGCCAAATACACGGTAGTTGAAGGCGACTGCGTTTCTTGTATTGCTAAGAAATTAGGGATTACGAAGCAATTTATTTATGATAAAAATCCTGGGCTTCAGGATGATAAGCTCAAAATCGGCAATCAGCTCGATGTCACGGTGTTGAAGCCGCCGCTTTCCGTTAAAACGACAGAACGCATTGTGAAGAATCAAGAGATTCAATACGATACGGAGTATGTGAAAGATGATTCGCAACGCGTCGGGGTCGTAGAACCGATTTCGCCAGGCAAGAACGGGCTGAAGAAGGTTACGATTCAAGTGACGAAGGTCGATGGTTTAATGACCGAAGAAAAGCTCGTGGATGAAGAGATCATCGACAAACCGGTCACAGCCAAAGTGAAAAAGGGAACCAAAGTCGTCAAAGGCGAAGGCACTGGCAAGTTCGCATGGCCTGTCGTTTCTCCTAGCATTTCGAGTACGTTTGGCGTACGCTGGGGCAAGCTCCACAAAGGGATTGATATCACCGGGAACAAGAGCATCATGGCTGCTGATAACGGCAAAGTGATCGAAACGGGCTACAAATCCGATTACGGCAATTATGTTATTATTAATCATTTGAATGGCTACGAGACGTTATATGGTCATATGAGCAAGGTTACAACTACCGAAGGCACCATCGTTGAGAAGGGTGACAAAATCGGTATTATGGGAAGCACGGGCGATTCCACAGGCGTCCATTTACATTTGGAAATTCATAAGAACGGCAATTTGGAGAACCCACTTAAGTATCTAAATCGCTAAGTTTACATAGAGGCAAGGTCAAACCGGACAACTCGGGAGGCCTTGTCTCTTTTTATTTGAATATATGATAAAATATAGGGAAGTATGCACGCTCGTCCCATGGGACAGCGAAAGCAAAGAGGTTTGATCCTTGAGTAGGCGGTGGTAGGTTTGTTTGGCAAAATTCTTGTGGTGGATGACGAACAACCGATTGCAGATATTTTGAAGTTTAATTTGGAAAAAGAGGGCTATCAGGTGATCTGTGCCTATGATGGCGGAAGCGCGGTAGAGCTGGCCTTCTCGGAGCGGCCGGATCTGATTCTGCTGGATCTCATGCTGCCTGTGAAGGATGGCATGGATGTGTGCCGAGAGGTCCGCTCAAAGCTGAATACACCTATCATTATGCTGACAGCTAAAGATACAGAACTGGATAAGGTGCTTGGACTGGAGATGGGCGCAGACGACTATGTGACCAAGCCATTCGGGACACGAGAGCTGCTCGCTCGCGTGAAGGCGCATTTGCGCAGACAGACCAAAGCGCAGTCGGCTCCGAGCGAGTCGGACACGCAGCGCAATGGCATGCGGATTCATGCGCTTTTCATCGATAACGACATGTACATGGTGTATAAGGATGGCACGCCCCTCGATTTGACCCATCGGGAGTTCGAGTTGATTCAATATTTGGCCAAAAATTCGGGCAAAGTCATGACGCGTGAACACCTGCTGCAAGCGGTGTGGGGCTTTGAATATTTCGGCGACGTACGAACCGTCGATGTGACGATCCGGCGGCTGCGCGAGAAGCTGGAGACGGACCCGAGCCGTCCGGAATACATTATGACGCGCCGGGGGCTTGGCTATTTGATGCGCAGTCCTAAGGCCGGAGGCTTCTAAGCATGAAGGGCATCCGCTTTTTTCAATCGATTCAAGCGAAGCTGATTATTATCTATGTCCTGCTCATCCTAATTGCGATGCAGCTAATTGGCGTCTATTTCTATAAGACGGTGGAGACGTATTTCAAGAATGACTTTTTGGCTTCGCGCAACAGTCAGGTGACGCTGCTCGCCGGTTTCGTGGGTTCCTACCTGACTGGCGACCAAGACAGCAAGAATGCGGCCGAAGGCAAGAAGACGTACGCGGATTTGAACGAATTCGTCAGCAATTTATTTTCAATTAATAATGCAGAAATTCAAATTATCGATGCGAACGGGAATGTTATCAGCACGTCGGTTCCGAATCATTTGAAGCAGAAAAACACACAGCCGGAGGTCATCCGGGCGTTGCAAGGCATTAAGGATAACCAGCGGATCTTCACGGACGAAGACGGTTATCGGAAGGTTATCATTGCGAAGCCTGTAGGCAGCGGTGTGCGTGTTTTGGGAGCCGTTTACATCATCGCTTCGATGGAAGATGTCTATAAGACGATCCGCTCGATTAACCGGATTCTCATCTCTGGTACGTTGATTGCTCTGGGACTTACGGCAATTCTGGGGGTGCTGCTCACCAGCACCATTACGAATCCGATCAAAGAAATTACCAAGCAAGCAACGGCTGTTGCTGAGGGGAAATTTGATCAGCAGCTCATTATTCAAGGGACCGATGAAATTGGACAGCTGGGCCATACTTTCAATTTCATGATGAATCGGCTCAAAGAAGCGCTCACCTTGAATGAAGAGGAGAAGGAGAAGCTGGCTTCGATCTTGACGAATATGAACGACGGCATTATTGCGACGGATGATCGCGGTCAAATCATCGTGCTGAATCGCAGGGCGAAGCAAATTCTGCAAACGGAAGAAGCGATGACGCTCGGCTTGGATATTTCGGAGGTGCTGGGCATTCCGATGGAGGCTATTCGGGGTTTCATTCAGGGACAAGTGAACACGACGCTCCTCGATATTGAACTGCCGGATGAGGACGATCAGCTGTCCGTGCGAATTATTTTTACACCGATTCATCGTCGTGGCGAAGGACAGAATGGGATTATTGCGGTGCTTCAGGATGTCACGGATCAGGAGAAGCTGGAGCAAGCCAGACGCGAATTCGTGGCGAACGTGTCGCATGAGCTGCGCACGCCGCTGACGACGATCAAGAGCTATCTGGAGGCGCTGGACGACGGCGCGATCGAAGAGCCGCAGCTCGCCTCGCGCTTCATCAGTGTGACACGCAGCGAGACAGAGCGGATGATCCGCTTGGTGACGGATCTGCTGCATCTGTCACGGCTTGATTCGAAGCAATCGATGATGAGCAAATCCACGACATTGGTGAGTGAGATGCTGGAAGAGGTTGCGGACCGGTTTTCTTTTCAGCTGCAGCAGCGCAAGATTAACATCGTTATCCAAGTGGAGCCCGGCGTAACCAGCTTAAGGCTGGATCGGGATAAAATTGATCAAGTACTCGATAATTTGGTATCCAATGCGATCAAATATACCGGTGATGAAGGAGCTATTCGCCTAGAAGCGAAGAAGCTCGAGAAAGATACGCTGGAGATTACGGTTCAGGATAATGGCATCGGTATTCCGAAGAAGGATCTGTCTCGGATTTTTGACCGGTTTTATCGCGTAGATAAAGCACGTTCCCGCAATATGGGCGGTACAGGGCTAGGATTGTCTATTGCCCGGGAAATAGTAAAAGCGCACGGCGGCTCCATCAATTTGGAATCCGAATTGGGTCATGGAACGCGTGTTGTATTCACGCTGCCGATTCAGCAAGAAGAGGAGGATGAGCTATGATTGAGAGTTTGAAATCGATCTTTCTTGTTGTCCTTATCGGGTCCAGCTTGTATCAAAGCTTCTTGCTAGCTTCCTACAATCCACCGAAGATTGAACCGATTCAGCAAAGCAATTATATTCAAACCGAGACGCTGGGCAAGCAGGCGGAGCTGCAGGATATGCTTTTTCCTGATCAGATCATTGTACATAT
Organism: Paenibacillus alba; assembly: GCF_013204855.1. GTDB lineage: Bacteria > Bacillota > Bacilli > Paenibacillales > NBRC-103111 > Paenibacillus_E > Paenibacillus_E alba. The sequence continues at coordinate 60,836 of NZ_JABMKZ010000016.1, forward strand.
GGGGAATCAGCAGCACTCTGTTTTATACCCGAGCAACTATTACTACACCAGATTGTTAGACAATATCAAACAGCGGAGCTTCAAGGGCTTTCGCAAAACTTCCATGTACCTGGTCAATGTCAATTGGGAAGAGATTCGCTCGAAGCAGCAGGGAGTGGAAATTCGTTTCCATGACGGCATTCCTTTCACTGTTCTTCAGCAGCTGCTTCGAATTGAAGGCGAGCTTCCGCCTGATAATGACAAGGTGACACGTATTTGGATTTACTCCAAAGGCACGAATGAAGATGTGCGGGCTTTCTTTTTCACGGACTCCCCGGGGGTTGGCTATGAAGTGATTGGGGCCGATTTTACGAGTAAAGACGTGGAGAATTTCGCTGCTTTCGGAGATGTAACGAATTTATACAAAACAACAAATGGTGGAGATTACTACCTTCCGCTTAAACCCTTGCGCCTGCCGAGTTATGTATTTACGTACAGCTTGCTGACGGCGGACCAGCTCAAACAAAGCTTTTTCGTTGATCCGGGGATAACCCGTTATCTCAAAGAGCGCGATGGTTCTGAGATATATACAGACAGCAAGCGAGGTTTCCAGCTCAATCGAGATCTCAAGTGGATTACGTATTCCGATCCTGTGGCACCTGTGGAAAGCAAGAGCGAAATTTTGGAGAATTTGCTGGCAGGCGTCAAATTTATTAATCAGCATATTGGTTGGGATGGCAAATATTTGGTCGCGCATACGCCGGAAAAACAGTTATTCAACAATCAAACATTTGTATTCCGACAATATTATGAATCCTTGCCGATTCTGACCGCACAGCTGGAAGGCTTCGGAACGATGAAGATGCAGGTGCAAAAAGGGATTATTTCCGGCTTCGAACGGTCGATGGTCGTACCTGATCTCAAGTCTGCTCAGCGGCGGGATGCCGAGTTGATATCCGGAGATGCCTTGGAAGAAAGACTGCAATATTATCAGCGCCGCACGAGTATTGTAGCGATTTTCCCGGCGTACCGTCCTGTTATTTCGGATAAGACGCTTACGCTCACTCCCTCATGGGCACTGGAGCTGCGAGACGGCACTTACGATTTTATTGAATAAATTATATATGGATGGAAGATGGGTGAGATCATGAATTGGAGCCGGGCTAAAACGATTTTGATATGTTCTTTTCTGCTGTTGAATATGATTCTTGGTTTCCAATTGTGGTCCACCAATCGTTCCAATCAGATAGAAGTATCACTAGACACTTCGGGTACGGTAGAGGAGCTGAATCGGGCACTCCGCAATAAGAATATTCGGTTAATGGATGAGCTGCCGACGGATATTTTGAAGATGAAGGTCATCACGGTGAAATATGACGATAGTATCAAGCCAGGTGAAGAGAAGCCATTGAAAACGCCGATTAACATGAGCAATTTGCTAGGTAAAGGCGCGAGTAAAGAAGTGCAAGCCCAATCGGATATTCCTAATTTCAGCCTATATCAACTAGATTCTACGCAGAGCAAAGATGGGAAAAGGGTCTATGTGTTCACGCAGTTGTATGACAAGCTCCCGCTCTTCGATGTGAAAGTGGAGCTTAATGAGAAAAATGGAGAAATTACCAGTTACCGTCAAGCGTACGTTGAAGTAGAATCAGGTGTAGAGCAAACCGAGACTAAGCTGATTCCCGCACAGTTAGCGGTGCGCAGCTTAGTGGACAATTATTTGAGCGAAGGCTCCATTATTACGGAGGTTCGACTAGGGTATCACGGACAGCCCTATAACTCACAAACGCAACCGATGTTTCCGCATTGGCGGATTACGATCGATAACGGAGATATTTATTATGTGCAAGCGTTCAATGGCGCTGTGGAGTCTCCGCAGAAAGGGTCTGAATTGGCGCCCTTTGGTACGCAGCCTGAGGGTGAGAAGGCCCCGAGTACGGCCAAACCTGATGATAAGAGCAAAGATAAGAAATAACAGAGCATGAAGGCCAGGATAACAAGGAAGATGAATGGCAGGCATAGAGGAGTAGGGAAGATGGGAATGAGATTTACAGTGCTGTCGAGCGGATCGACGGGCAATGCAACGGTGGTCGATAATGGGGAGACCAAGGTACTGATCGATGTGGGCTTTAGCGCCAAGAAGATGGAGCTGTTAATGAAGGAACGCGAGCTCGCGGCAAGCAGCATAGATGCGATCCTGGTTACGCACGAACACTCCGATCATATTAAAGGGTTAGGTGCTTTTGCCCGAAAATATGACTTGCCTATTTATGCGAATGAGAAGACGTGGGAAGAGTTAGACCGACAGATCGGTGTCATTGCGGAAGGCAATAAACGGGTTATGGAAACCGGAGGTGTGGCGGAATTCGGCACAATGCGGGTAGAGTCCTTCGGAATATCCCATGATGCAGCAGAGCCGGTGGGGTACTGCTTGTACGAAGGGGAGCAGAAGCTAAGCGTTGTGACGGATTTGGGCTACATGAGTGAAAAGGTGAAAGAGAAGATCACGGATTCAGACGCTATGGTGCTGGAAACGAATCATGATGTAGACATGCTGCGTGTAGGACATTATCCATGGAGTATTAAGCGTCGTATTCTCGGAGACAAAGGTCATTTATCCAATGAAGCCGCTGGGGAAGCGCTCTGTGATGTGATGACCAACAAGACGAAGTCGGTCTATATGGCGCATTTAAGCCGTGACCATAATTTAATGGATTTGGCCAGGCTAACGGTGAATAACATAGTACAAGAGCGTGCCCCGGAGTCCAAACAATTGCGGCTGATGGATACGTATTTTGACCGATCTACGAAATGGGATGTGCTGGATTCGGAGTAAGCGCAGCGTCGATTTCTTGAGACTTCAGCTGAAGCTCCTGCGCGGTGATGATGCCTTTATCAATCAAGGTTTGAATGAGCGATGAAAGTACAAGGGACTGGTGATAGTGGCTTTCCTTGAGGTCAGCGAGTTTACCGATCATATTGATTTCGTCAAAATGGGAAGGAATACGATTCATAAGGGTCAGTCTCCTTTATATTTCTGATTTAAAGTTCTAGTAAACTCTAGTAATTCGTTAAGAGATTTGGTTTACTATTATTGTAGGCAAGAACTCAAGGAAACATTCCTAATTTTTTGAAAAAAACAATGTTGATATACAACCAATGCGAGTGTGGAACGGCTGAACCCGTTAGCGAGGAGGGACCCGAGATGAGTTTGTTTGATGATGATTTTTATTCCACGAAAAGGTCCAGACAGCGGGAGACGCCATGGCGTCCTAAAGGGTCAGGAGCATTCACGGGCTTCACCGTTCGTAGGCGAAATGTCGCCTTGATCGCAGGGGTAGGCGGGGCACTGGCGATGCTGCTGCTAGTTGGCTTATTAGGCGGCTTAAGCAAAAGCGGAACACATGCCGAAACGGCAGCCGTACCAGCCGCTGCGACCAAAGCAGAAACGCGTCCAATGAACGTCAACGACTCTGTCGTAGCGGCAACGGAGAAAATTAAGCCTGCGGTCGTTAGTGTCATCTCTGCCAAGAGGGATGATAAAGGCCAAGAGACCGGGATTGGCATCGGTTCTGGCGTCATGTTCGCGAAGTCGGGCGATAAAGTCCGCATTGTCACAAACAGCCATGTGGTGGAGAACGGGAACCAATTCGAAATCGTCAACTTCCAAGGGGAGCATCGGAAAGCGACTTTGATAGGACGGGATAAGATTACCGACTTGGCTGTTCTTGAAGCAGACGGCAAAGATATTAAAGTTCTCGCTGAATTCGGCGACTCCGAAACGCTGCGTGCAGGCGAAATGGCGATTGCCGTAGGCAACCCGCTGGGACTTGGTTTCTCCCCGACTGTGACACAGGGCATTATCTCATCACCGAAGCGGACAATACCGGTTTCACTCTCGCGGGAAGGCACGGACTACGACTGGGAAATGGATGTCATCCAAACGGATGCAGCCATTAACCAAGGAAACAGCGGCGGACCACTGGTCAACATCGAGGGCAAGGTGGTTGGCATCAATTCGATGAAGATCTCCGATATGGGTGTGGAAGGGCTAGGTTTTGCGATTCCGATTAATAGCGTAAAGCCGATCCTGGAGAGCTTGATTACGGATCATAAAGTAAAAAGACCACTCATGGGTGTGTCGACACAAGAATTGCAGGCTTTTAAAGGAACGGATGTATTAAAGCTGCCTGCTGATGTGAAAACTGGAGTTATCGTCTTCGAGGTATCCGGCCCTGCCAAGGAAGCGGGTCTCAAAGCGCAGGACGTTATCGTGCAGCTGGATGATCGCAAGATCGACAGTACGATCGCGCTCCGGAAATATTTATATAACGAGAAGAAGATTGGCGATAAAGTGAATGTGATGTATTACCGCGGCGGGAAGAAGCTTAGTGCGGTGGTTACCTTGGTGGAAGCTGCGGATAAGTGATTTGGGTGTAAGCCTGGCAAGAGAAGGACAAAAGGAAGATAGTAACAAGTACAGAGTAAGAGGTAAAGAGTAAAGAGTAAAGAGTAAAGAGTAAAGAGTAAAAGATAAAGATTCATGGCGGATGAGAGGTACTTGCATGTATGTTGTTTGTAAAGATCACGTAGAAATCGCAATAGATGAATTTGTTGATGAGTATGAGGAAGCCCCAGATATCGTGGATTTGGCGAAGACCCACTTCGCGAATTGGGAGCCACCGACGCATTGCGAGCATTGCAAGGAGTTAGCGCGATTTCTAGTTGTTTGAGGAGGGCGGAAGCCTTCCTTTTTTGTTTTGGTTTGGGTGGTTGAGGTAGGCGGAGTTGGATTAAGCCGCTGGGTGCAGCGATTTCATTGGAGTTAGTCCAATGGAATCTTGTGAGGCGAATGATTGGGGACAGGTTCAATGGATAATATACAGTGAAATTTGATGAAACGGTTTGAAAGTTGCAGATTTGGAGCAATTGATTGGATAAACTCCATTGTTCCGTGCAACGAAGAGAATTATGCTCGATTTGAATGTAAGATATCCAATGGAGTCATTGAGGGGAGAACATCGGTTATGCATATACAGATCTTAACGGTTGGGAAATTGAAGGAGCGCTATCTTGTGGATGGGATAGCGGAGTATGTGAAGCGCCTTGGGCCGTATGCCAAGGTGCAGATGATAGAGGTGCCTGATGAGAAGGCACCGGAGAACATGAGCCCTGCGGAGGAGCAGCAGGTGCGGGCTAAGGAGGGCGAGCGGCTGTTGGCCAAGCTCGCCCCGGATGTGTACGTCGTGGCGCTGGCCATCGACGGCGAGATGTGGTCGAGCGAGCAGCTGGCAGGCTCGCTCGACAAGTTGGCCACCTACGGGCGGAGCCAGGTGGCCTTCGTGATCGGCGGCTCGCTGGGGCTATCTGGCGAGCTGCTGCGCCGTGCGGATATGCGGCTGTCTTTTGGCCGCATGACGCTGCCTCACCAGCTGATGAGGCTGGTGCTGGTGGAGCAGATTTATCGCGCGATGCGGATAAATCGGGGGGAGCCATATCACAAGTAGTAATGGTTTTTTAGGAAAATTAGAACAATTTCACAGCAAATGAAAGTATATAATGAATGCATCTGCTAACGTATTTGCTAACGAAAATTACTTATCCACAGCTTTATCTACAGTTCTCTTAGCATTATTCATAGCGAGTTCTATTGCCGAGGCGGCTTCATCTTGCATGCTCGGGAGTAAATGGGAGTATCGATCCAAGAACATTTTTACACTGCTATGTCCTAGTCGTTCAGCTGCCACCTTAGGATTAATATTGTTTTCAAGAAGCATAGTAGCATGTGAATGTCGCAGATCATGAAACCTTATTTTTGGAAGCCCGGATTTCTTTATCAAATATTCAAACCTGTCATTTATTCTCCTTGGCTGGACTGCATTTCCATTTGTATAGCAGCAAATGAGATCATTATCGCAATATAAATCAGGGTTATGTAGTATATCATCTTCTATTTGGGATCGTCTGTATTCTAAATCCTTTATCAATAAATCGGATATTGCGATGGTTCGTTTTGAGCTTTCAGTTTTAGGTTCTTGAACTATTATCCCTTCACTAGGCGTCCAGACAACATTTTGTCGGACGCGGAGTGTTTTTGTTTTATAATTAATATCCTTCCATCGAAGTCCAAGAATCTCTCCACGTCGCATACCAGTATGAATAGCTAGCGAAAAAGCAATGTAATGTGCATGTCCTTCTGCTTCTATTAAAAATTTCATGCATTGTTCTACAGTCCAGACTTTCATTTCTTTTTTCTTTATTCTCGGAGGTATTACTTTTTTAATCGGGTTGTCCAGTAACATTTCCCATTTTTCAGCCATCATAAAAGCATTGCGAAGAACAACATGAATATGGCGAGAATAATCACTCGAATAGTTTTCTTGTAATTGGTTGTAAAAGCGTGTTATTGTTAGTGGCTTAATTTGCTGTAATTTGTGCAGTCCTATAACTGGGATAATACGCTTGCGTACTATTGATTCTTCAACATCGTATACATTTGGCTTATAGTGAGGTTTAGCATATTCCTTTAACCAAAGCTCCAAGAAGCCCCCAAGAGTAATATTATTACCTTCAACATAGTTACCTTGATTTATTTTTGTTATCGCTTCAGCACAAGCAGCCTCAGCGTCTTTTTCTTTTTTAAATCCCCCCTTTGATTTTTGTCTCCTTACTCCAGTTATAGGATCTGGGGGTAGGTCAATTACGTATGTCCAAGATTTACCCCTTTGATAAGTATGGCCTTTCATAAGAATCCCTCCAGATTATAAAAATAAAAAACAATTTCATGGACTTTCGTATCAGGCGCCTATTAAGCTTCCACCATGTTTTTGTCCCATACCCCTTGCATAATACGGCGCTGGATTTGCAACAGTCTAGTATAAGCCATTTCTTCAGTAACATGAAAAGTGGAAGTTAACAAATGTATTGCAGCCAAATGGTTATCTGGAAGCTTCATCCGACGGATCATGAAGTACGGTATGCTTGCGTAAATCGCAAAATTGAAAGCATCTATTTCTTGCCATTCTCGCATTAAAGGAGGCATATCTAGTTGATTTCCGGCATGGCGTAATGCATGGCAAAGTTCATGTAGGAAATCTTGCCATTGCTCGCGAGAATCTAAGTTTTCATTGATATGTATGGTAATTCTGCATTCCCTCTGAATAATGTAACTAATTGGGGCAGGATGGACACGTATTCCCATTGCAGCAGCCACACAATGAATGGTTAATTGCGCGGGCTGCCAAATGCTATGTTGTTTATATAATTGATCTACGAAATCCTCAAGATGAGTAGTTTGATACAACGTATAATCCATGCAACACCTCAGATGTTAATTTTAGAATGTATGTTCGTATAATTGGCTAAAAATAATAGCCCTTTACATGTAACCATTTCGGTACATGTGTTCTTGATAAAGGGCCATTTGGTTTAGATCATCATTTTTCGTATTGAAATACTAATTTTTATTCTTTCTATCCATATCTTCAATCAGAAGTTGCGCACGAATAAAGGCTTTCACTTCATCCTGTCGTTCTGGTGACAGTTTATCCCAATCTTTGAAAAATATATTAAGCTTTGGATCTTTGAGGGGATCATCGTCTGGATTAACAAGTGTTTCTGGAGACGTTTCTATTGGTACCTCATTTTCTGTTCGACCTAGCAAATAATCAGTGCTGGTATGAAAGTAACTGGCTAATTTATCTAACGTATCATAATCAGGTTTTCTATTTCCGCTTTCATATGCAGTATAAGCTGGCCGAGTTATACCTAAATGATCTGCCATTTCTTGTTGTGTCTTTTTATATTTGTTCCTCATCAATAATAGTCTTTTTGGGAACATGAACATGGAGGATTAACGCCACCAATCTTCAATTTGATTTACTGAAATTGTAACATCTTGTTACCTTAAAATAAATGTAACAATATGAAACTATTTTGTTGACATGTAACAAATCGATACGTATAATGAAAATATCGAACGTAACGAATCGATACATCAAGGTGGTGAGTAATTATTATGACAGAAAAACTTGAATGGCTTATTAAAATTAGGATCGAGAAGGGCTTTACTCAAGAACAAGTAGCCGATTCTACTGAAATTAAAAGACCATATTACACAATGATTGAAACAGGTTATCGTAATCCGAGTGTTAAAGTTGCTAAAAAAATAGCAAATGTCCTAGGTTTTAACTGGACTATTTTTTTTGCTACAAAAGGTAACGAAATGTTACTATCAACTAAATAAATTATTGGATAGGAAGCGCAAGAGCTAGTAGAAACTATGATTGGAGGTAGATGATTTTGAACAAAATTCAATTACTAAAAGGAAGCAACGTCCCAGCAAGACCCTTGACTGTTTCCGAAGCTTTGTTAGTAGCCTATGAGCAATCAAAAAAGGTTGAAGAGCTAGAACGGCAAATCTCTGAGCTTTTGTCGAACGGTGACTACCCGGAGGTACTACGCCCTGCAGAAATATCGCAACTCATGCGAGTGAGTCTATCAAAAGTATCAGAATGGACAAGAGATCCATCATTCCCTGTCCTCAATAAGCGAAGGAAAAAGGGTGAAATTATTTGTGTTCGGAAATCAGAATTGTTTACTTGGCTAAAGAGGGACTACATAGATGATTCCCATGCTATATAAAGACCGCCGCACAATATTTGCGGCGGGTAGAGGGTGGTGATCCTGGTAGCCAACAGAACCAACATGTATTTTCATCATAATAAAATCGTTAAGAGTTGTCTGTTCCAATATGGAACATTTTGCGAGGGAGGTGAGGGGAGAAAGATGAAATTCGGTGCTATTATGCAAGCGTGCCGAGAGCGCGCTGGTCTAACTCAAGAACAAATTGCAGATAAATTGCACAAATCGCGCAGTTGTATCAGCAAGCTTGAAAATGACATGAAAACGCCAGATTTGCCAACGATGATGCGTTGGGCGGATATTACAGGCGCTAGAGAAGTTGTTGTGTCATTTATGTATGGCATGGACGGAATATCCATCATGCAAAATCTAATGCAAGTTGCGGGCAGCTAATACATAGAAGGAGTTGGCTTACATGTTCATTACGATGCTCAAAGAATATGGATTAAACTCTGGATCAGTTTACGCAAGCGGGGTTATGAAAGCAGCGGAAGTGATGCAGATGGTAGCGGACTGCCGAGCACAAGAGTCAATCAGTGAAATGACTCAGCGGATTCTCATTGAAAACGGAGTATCAGTAAACGAAGAAATAGCCACCGCTGGACACGATGACTATTTCAAAGCTTTAAAAACAAATTGTGACTTAAGTATACCTCTCATGACATCGGAAGGCAATGGTGGTTGGTGAATGCCTAATTTAACTTTGGATATGTTTAAAGTCGTTGATGGCGTCCGCATGTTTGATTTTGAAAAATTATCTGAGATGACGAGTCCTGATCTTGTGGAGGATGTAAAGGTCTCTGTAAAAATCATATCGGATGATAGAAAAAAAGAGATTACAAAATTTCGTGTCACACACGATAGCGACTACGCCTTATATTTTCAATTGGCCTATGTAGTGTATTGGAATGATGGGCTAGACCCTCAAGTTATGATGTTGGAGTATGAGTTCTCAAAAAGAAGAAAAACATTTAAACCGCCAATTCATTTGGGGATGTTTACACTTAGGGATTCTTTGAATTGGTTAGAGGGGGGAGAGAATTGAAATCAAACTTTCAATGGAACGACCGCAACGCTTGTGTAATTGCTTTGGCAACATTCTGCGTTGAGCGAGATGCAAAGTTTGACCAGGCTATCAAAGGGATTCTGCTTCATAATTACTGCATCAATTTATCCAGCATGACCCAAAGGCATCTTGCTTCACTAAAAAGGGATGTAACAAAGCGAGTTAAGGATATGAAGCTTGAGTTACGAGCCCCTGAAATCGGGGATACGGTCCGAGTGGCTAAATTGGTACCAAACCCATTGTTGGGGGGCTACAGGACAGACGGGAAGCAACTAGTGGAAGCAGTTGTTATGGACATCCGTCGAATGTCTTCTTGGATTCATTACAAGGTCAAGCGCGTTCAGGATGGCGAGATTCAAGAGGGCAATGGACATATGATCAAGAGTATTGTCAAACGGTCAAATGAGGCTTCTACTGCGGTTTAGCGTTGTCGTGGAGGACATGATACGTCGTGTCTCCTCCGATGCTGCTAAGCATCAATATTATTTCGCGGAGGTGGCAGCGCGATTCATAAAAAAATTGAATATGAAGGATACGAGTATACCGTTCTTGGACTGTTTCCAGTTCCGGTATGGGCCTACAGAGATGCAGGCAATGGAATGATTGACTTATACCGTAATGCCGTGGGAGCCGTGGTTATAGAGCGTCTACCAATTGAGCTTTTGAATCTCGTAATTGATGATTTGGCGGCTCAGGAATGTCCTGCCTTTGGAGATTAGATAAAGATTTGCAGGGAAGGAGGTCGGGTTTGCTTGGCAAGACCAACCAAGGAAGGTTTGGAATATTTCCCTTTAGAAATTGGTATTGAGAGCGATGACAAACTTCTTGTTGTTATTGGGAAATTCGGAACTTTAGGTTTTGGAATAATAGTCAGATTAATGGCTGAAATATATAAGAATGGCTATTACTATCCATGGACTGAACGGGAGCACTATACATTCAGTAGCCGCATTTCTGTAGACGTTAAGACAGTTCTTGATGTAGTTTCTGAGTGCATAAAGTGGGGTTTTTTCCATCAAAAACTATATGAAGATCATGGAATATTAACGTCTGCAGGGTTCCAAAAAAGATATCTTACAGCAACATATCGGAGAGCAAAGAATAGCATACTCTCCGAGTATCTTTTGCTAGTTTCTGATAGCAAAAACTCGGTTATTGATGACAAAAAGCCTGTTATTGATGACAAACCACCATCAAAAAGTACACAAAGTAAAGTAAAGGAAAGTAAAGGAAAGGAAAGTAAAAATAAAGAACCTAAGAAATCTTCCCCTCGGCAACTAAAAACGTATGCCGAGGACAGCACTTTTTATAAAATGGCTGTTTATCTATTTGAGAAAGTGAAAGTGAATGCAGAAGAGGCAAAGGTTGCACATTTACTAAGAGATTCAGATATGCAGAGCTGGGCCAACGATTGCCGTTTATTGCTAGAGAAAGACAAGGTTGATAAGGATACGGCACGAAAAGTCATTGATTGGGCTACAGAAGATGACTTTTGGAAGACGAATATCCTTAGTGCTGCCAAACTTCGAGAGAAATTCGTTAGGCTGGCAATGGAAATGGACAAAGCGAAGAAGAACGCTCAAGTCATCCCTATTAATTCGGGTAACCGATCCGGCAGAAGCAATAAGCCCATCGTACAAGGTATTCTCCCCGATGCTGGCAATGTTGAACGTTTATCGGAGGATGATTTGAAAAGGGCGCGTGAAATGGCCGCTAAGCTGGATGAAAGATTGAATAGGACGGGATCAACTGATGTTTGATTTGTTCTCCGATCCGCGTCCCTACCTCCCCGACCATCGTATTTGGCGGAAGCTGCTTCTCATCATTCTTGATGCTGAACATAAAGAAATATCACTTCTACTGCAAAAACGATTATGGACGATCCGAAGCATCGGGACGGTCATCCAGTGGAGCACCAATGATGTAAAGCTTGTTCCTCTAATCGAGCCGTATGGAGTTATTTCTCCAAGTGACGGAGGCTGGCCGGACAAGCAATTTTTTGACGAAATGGCAGCTACTTACCTTAAGCCTTACGCCTTCACTGTGAGGCAGCTACTTGAAACAGCATACAGGGAGGCAATCGAATGAATCAGGGTTTTGAACTATCCCCACCTCAAGTAATAAGTCTCAAAGCTGCTGGATGGGACCCCAAGAAGTACTTGGCAAATAGCGAGACAGCGGACGAAATTGTGCTTATCGCTCTTGCTACGGGCAAGCTGGTTATATTTAAAAAATCACTTTAGAGTGGAGGTTTTGTAAATGCTGCAGTTAACACCAGGCGAATTAAAGATATTCGAATTATTACGCGCTGGAATGACTTACCAACAAATATCTTTGGAGTTAGGAATTAAGAAACCAGATACTATAGAACGTTTAAATCGGATGATGGATTTCGGGGCCGTGAAGCGAACTGGAAATCCCAAAAGGTATGTGTATTCGGCAGTTGATCTGCCATACGAAGTAGTAAAAAGGCGAAATAAAGATTGCTGGAATACTCACGGTAATGTGGGACCAGATACTTTGCTGGAAGAGTTAATTACCTTTCAACTCACAGATGAACAGAAACTAGATGTTGCTAAACATAGGGATAATCTTTCTAGATCAGCTCTGGCAGCAAAGCTACAAATACCTAAATTGCATCTAAATATTGCAATGGACAGGCTTTGAGGGAGGGAGGCCCTTGGAAGAATACAACGAGGAAAACCAAGCCACTATTGATGATTATATTAAGGCCGATGTATCTGAATGAATAAGGAAATACATAAGGGAAGGTGTTGAAGTTGAATACAAGAGCACTGGTACTGATTGAATGTATTTTGAAACCCTTTATTGAAGTTGAAAAACGAGACATCAATAAAATGGTAATGTATGTAACTCCTAATTCACCACTTCTTGAACAAGGTTACATCGAGACAAAATATGGGGTTTTAGTTTTAGATTCAAATAACTGGCTCCAAAAGGGTTGTGCATACATCATGGAAGAGGTCAGTAAGGGGAGTGTTTTTGGGTGGGTTATAAGAAAGGAAAGGAGGGAATAAGGTTGAAAGAAAATTCAGTAGATAAATTTGATTCGGCAGCATCGCTTCATGTCCTCGCTAAAATTGTAGAATATGGACAACTTTCACCGAAGCAAGCTAATGAAGCAATAGAAGTTTTGGTCGGCTTCTATGGAGCAGGAAGTGAAGAGCAGATACTCAATTGTGGTGATAACGAGCTTGTTCGTATGTATAAAGAAATTAAACAGCAAATACTAGAGAGAGTTTGCTAATAAAAAAATCCTCTGCGTGTAAACCTTGGACGGGTCCGCAGAGGATTGGTCTATTCTTCACACCAATTATAACATAATAGGGGTGTGCGGAATATGATGGTAGCCGAAATTGAAACAGATCAATTTTCATTATTTCCTATAGCAACGCAGAAAGATATAGAGCGAACAAAGGTCAATTTAACCGATTTTATAAAAATGAAGCAGGCGGTAATCAATTTCGAACGAAATCCACCTGTTTCCGAAAAGCAGCTTCAATATTATCAAACATGGGTTAAGGTTTGCTCCAACCTTGAACGTGCCGTTGGCCAGATCCTAGAACAAGATGTCAGAGAGATTACGGAGTACCGATTTATTAAGGGCTTTTCCCGCGCAGCAACAATTTTGAGATTTTCCGGATGGAACTATTGCGATAAAACAATAGACCGGAAGATTTTCGAAGGAATTACCAGTGTTGCGAACACATTGTTATATCTCGAGTAAAAAATGTCCACTACATGTCCAATCCATGTCTAATGCGAGTCCACAAAGTGTCTACACCCTCAAGGTACAGTATAAACAGAAGGTCATTACGACTTTTGGAATGCTGTACCTTGAAACTTTAATAGGTCGTATGAAAAGTCCGAAGGACGAAGTAGTCGGGGAAAGTAGGCGCGGTATCCGGGGGGATCTCGGAGGTTCGTAAGTTACACGATATTCAGATGCCTTGCTCTGAGAAGCGACTCAAAATAATTTTAATGAACAAGACGAAGTGTATGTCTGTGTCCAGGCGTCCAGTTCCTTTTGTTCATTCGGCTACCTTGAACAAGAGAAAAAATATATGATTCTATTTTTCAGACAGAGACAAAAAAGGGGAGCTGCTTAACGTGGCTCTCTTTGCTTTTATTCAAATGAGGAGGTTTGGTCAATGTTTAAGAAAATTAAATCCCTATTCAATAAAAATAATCAAGAACCATCCAAGACTCTTATTAGGTCCGAAAGACGGAGGAAGTGGCGTGATAGCTGGGAAAAACAGAAAAAATAGATTGCTCTCACTGTTAGGAGGGAGGGACATGACGAACAAAGATAGTACTCCAAAGCAGCCTGCACATTGTAAGGGCTGTGTATGGGGCCGTTGGGAAGAGTCTAAGCAATTCTGTTCAAAAATTGTATGCGAACGCGGTGATGTGAAATGAACTTTGTCCAGCCCATACGCGAGAAAGAGACAATTGAGGCAATTAAAGAATATTTGATGAAGCGAAGTCATCGTAATTACATGATGTTCGTGTTTGGCATCAACACTGGCCTTCGTATCCAAGACATTTTAAAGATGAGAGTAAAAGACGTATCCGGTGACCATTTATTCATGAATGAAATGAAGACCGGAAAAAGAAAAATCATTGAAATCAATCCAACCTTGAAACGTGAGATTAAGCGTTATGCGTCAAGTATGAAGGAAGAAGATTTCTTGTTTCCGTCAAGACAAGGCGACGGCGATCCTATTAAACGAGACATGGCTTACAAGATCATGAAAGCCGCAGCAAAGAAGTTCAAATTAAAGGATATTGGAACGCACACGCTTCGCAAAACTTTTGGTTACCACATGTACCAAATGAAAAAGGATATCACGCTCGTCCAGAAGCTCCTCAACCACTCTGATAAGGCTATTACGATGAGATACATCGGTCTTGATCAGGACGCCATGAACGAAGCCATGAGAGGATTCGGATTATGAGTTCCATTCATTTGGTGAGTGTGTAACTCATTTTCAGAAAATGCTATGAACCCTTATCAGGACTGAGGATGAAGCCTCCTTCTGAGTTATGCTCTCTATTAAGATATGAGGAACTAGACCATTTATGCAAAATCATGAATAAAGTCATAGTTTTTTATGTGAATAGTATGTTAACAAGTCGGAAAAACCCTTATTTTAAAAGGGTTACTTTTGTTGATTGGCTCCTGAATAATATTCATAATTGTTCCACGGCAAGAGATAGGAGTGAAATAGTAATGGCTCTAAAGAAATTTTGCAGAAAGAGTGGATGCCGCGAGCTGACAGAGGCAAAGTATTGCACAGAGCATATCGGCCAAGACCTGGTCAAAGAACGCGAACGTGGATCAGCAGCACAGCGGGGCTATGACAGCGCTTGGAGGAAGGCCCGTCTACACTTCCTTAAGAAGCATCCCTTGTGTGTGCACTGTGACAATGAGGGCAGCATAGGCGCCGCT
Organism: Paenibacillus alba; assembly: GCF_013204855.1. Taxonomy (GTDB): domain Bacteria; phylum Bacillota; class Bacilli; order Paenibacillales; family NBRC-103111; genus Paenibacillus_E; species Paenibacillus_E alba. Next base: position 76,000 of record NZ_JABMKZ010000016.1, read on the forward strand.
ACGGTAGTCGATCATATCAAGCCCCACAAGGGTGACAAGGGTTTGTTCTGGGAGCGAGCCAATTGGCAGCCCCTATGCAAGAGACACCACGATATTAAAACAGCTACTGAGGATGGAGGCTTTGGCAGATGAGTATTAACAAACCAACAGCCAATAGAAGGAACGCCAAGAATAGGCCAGACACACGAACAATTAAGTGGTATGAGACTGTGGTAGGCGTGTTATGCGTCGTGCTTTATGTCCTCTGTTTTGCAAGTGGTTTAATTTTTCTCCAGAGATAGGGTAGGGGGGGTAAAATTTCCAGAAAATTTTGCAATGTAGACCGCGCGTCCCTTTATTCGCGTAAAAACTCCCCATATGAATTTTTTGATAGGAGGTGGTCAAAATGACTCGCCGAGGACAACCGATTGATTTAGTCGTCGCTAATGGTAGAAAGCATCTAACAAAAGAAGAAATACAAAGTAGAAAAGCTGCAGAAATAAAACTTGGTAAGAAAGATTTAGATAAGATCAAGCCCCCGGCGTTTGTGAAAAATGATGCCATTGCTTATGGTTGTTGGAAACAGAACATGAAAGAGTATAAAGATGCTGCAGAGCAAGGTATTGAATTAATTACTACCTCTGACGTAACAATCTTGTCCCTCTACTGTCAGACCTATGCGGAATATGAAAGACTGCTTCGATCCTATCAACGAATTGACAGCATAGCGGCAGATATGGGGCCTCTGGAGAATTTTATAGATGAGGACGAAAATGAATCTAGGCAAAAGGCATGGATGTATCTCACCAACCTGATTTCCATTGAAGGACATTTGCGTATTGAGACGGCTATCAATAAAAAAATGGATATGCTGTTAAAAATGCAAGACCGATTGTTCCTCAATCCTTTGGCTAGAGTGAAAAACGTTCTCAAGCAGCCTAAGAAGGATGATAAGAAGGCACCAAGCAAATTTGCTCAGTTTGGAGCAGGTCGCGGTGGCTAATTACCCATTAAATGTTTTGGCTAGAGATGATCGAGCGACAAGATATGCACTCGATGTAGTTTCCGGGAATGTATCTCGCCGGGTAGGTAAATCAGAAATTCAAGCATGCCAACGTCACCTGAACGATTTAGATCGGCAGGGAACTGATAGTTTCCCTTATGTTTGGAATCCTGACCGTGCACATGAATTGATCGATTTCGCAGAAACACTAACTCTAGCAGAAGGTGAGGAACCAAAACCGCTCGAGCTTTGGGGATTTCAGGATTTCATTTTTGGTAGTTGGCATGGTTGGCGTACACTTGAAGGATATCGACGCTTTCGAACTTCTTACATCCAGGTGGCTAGACAGAACGGAAAGTCACTCGGTAATGCAGTACCAGCCATTTATTATGGGAATTTTGATGGATATCAGTACCCGCAAATCTACTGTGCAGCTACGAAGGAATTACAGGCTAAAATCGTACTGAAGGAATGCATTAAGTTTATTGATGCAGATACTGAACTTTGTGGTAGCGAGTATGAAACGGGCCTGTTCGATGTTAAGGAATACAAAGGCGAGATACTCTGTGAAATAACCAAAGGAATAATTAAAGCTCTAGGGCGGGACACAAAATCAATTGATGGTTTTCGGCCTTACTTTGCTAGCGTAGATGAGTACCATTTGCACAAGGACAACCAGATGTACAAGTTGTTGGTAGACGGTACGAAGAAGCTCAAGCAATTCCTAATTTCGGTTATTACGACAGCAGGATTTGAATTAAACAGTCCCTGTTATGAACTCTATAATTATTGCAAGCAAATCCTTGCAGGGGTCTTTGTAGATGAAACACAGTTTGTTTTTATCTGTGAACTGGATAAAGACGACGATATATGGGATGAAGAGAACTGGCCGAAGGCTAATCCACTTTGGACGCCAGAAACCCTGGTAAGCCTTCGAGCTGATGCGATAAAAGCGAAGGAAATGCAGGGCAGCGAACTCCGGAATTTCATGACGAAATCCCTAAATATTTGGGTGCAGTTTGCAGACAACCAATACATGAACATGGAACACTGGAAAAACTGCGAAAGTGAATTGACACTTGAAGACATGCGGGGTAAGGAGTGTTACTTGGGCCTTGATTTATCAAGTGGCGGTGACCTTACGTCCGGCGCTCTCGAATTCCCATTCGATGAAGGAGCCAGCCGAAAGTATTACATTCATTCGCACAGTTTCATTCCTAAAGCACGCGTAGCCGAACATATTAAAAGTGACAACGCACCTTATGATATGTGGATTAAGGAGAAGCTTCTCACAGTCACGGAAACGCTAGGCGGTGTGAAGACAGATTATAAGTATATTCTTGCTTATTATAAGGGCCTCATTAAAACCTATAATCTCAAACTTAAAGGCATCGGTTATGACCCTCATAACGCGGATGCCTTTTTGCATGATCTCGATGAAGTATTTGGTGTGGATTGTGTCGAGATTGTTCAAAGTGCGCGAAGTTTAAATGATGCTACCGTCGATTTCCGTCTGGAAGTCGAAGCCGGAAATGTCCTCTATAACAAAGGCAGCCGCCTCTTAACTTGGTCGATGGTCAATGCAAAAACCGATTCAAATAGTTTCGGTGAAATCAAAATCGAAAAGCATGCACAAACCAAACGTATTGACCCCGTCGATGCCGTGATCGATGCCCATAAGCTGGCCTTAGGTAGCAAGAAAACAAAATCTGTATATGAGGCCAGAGGGATAGTCTTTCTTTAAAGGAGGTTCATACATGCGTTTTAATTTTAGGTTCTGGGAAAAACGGCAAGCCGCCGTTACGTATAACGGCAACAGTTCAACATTTGCGGACATTACGCAAACCACTGGTACTGGTATCACGGAAAGAACCGCTGTACAACAGACAGCCGTTTCAGCAGCCATCCGAGCCATCGCTGAACCAATTTCTTCACTTCCTCTTGTGCTTTACAAGCGTGTGAAAGACGGAAGAGGCCGCGCTGAAGAGCATCCCCTCTATTCACTTCTCCACGATACGCCTAACGAGCTCATGTCGGCTATGGAGTTTCGAGAATGGATCACCGTTGATGCGATTACAAGAGGGATGGGATTTGCGGAAATCGAGTGGGATGCCGCTGGTCAATTGAAAGCACTTTGGCCGCTACGTGCTGAGAACACGACGGAATATTACGATGAACAGAAACGAACTATCGAGTATGTAACGTTCATTAACGGCGTAGGATATAAGCTTCCTGCCTATCGTGTTTTCGTCATTAAAGGGCCGCTTGGTGGTAAATCCTTGATCCGTCTTCATGCTGAGGCGCTCGGTTTAGCTAAAGCGACCGAAAGTTATGGAAACAAGTTTTTTACAAACGGCGCTCGGCCTAGTGGTGTTCTCGAACATCCAGGCTCTCTAACCGATGAGAGCGCCACACGCTTAAAAGCATCTTGGCATGCCGCACATGGCGGCCTTGAAAACGCACATCGCGTTGCCATCTTAGAGGAAGGCATGAAGTATCATCAGATTTCATTCCCACCTGAAGATGCTCAGTTTTTGGAAACGAGAAAATTTCAATTAGGTGAAATTGCTCGAATCTTCCGTGTGCCGCCGCATAAGATCGCGGACTTGGACAAGGCCACATTTAGCAACATCGAGCATCAGAGCATGGAATTTCTAACAGATAGCTTGCAGCCGTGGATGATCCGCTGGGAGCAAGCCATCACCATGCGGCTTTTGGTTGGTAAAGAGAGACAAAAGTATTATGCAGAGCATTTGGTAGAAGCGCTACTTCGAAGCGATACCAAAGCTCGCTATGAGTCCTACCAAATTGCAAGGCAAAATGGCTGGATGAGTCCCAACGATATACTGAGAAAAGAAAATCAAAATCCAATTCCCGTCGAACAGGGCGGCGATACGTACATGGTGAACACAGCCATGCAGCCTGTTTCCGTATTACTGAAGGGAGGTGAAGAAAATGTCAAGAACGGAACGCCGAACCCTAACGGCCCCGATGGAAATCCGAACAGCGAGTGACGGAACAGAGTATATCGAAGCATATGCCCTCAAATTTAATCGCGAAAGTGATAATTTAGGCTGGCTGACACCTGTTTTCGAAAAAATTGATAGCAAGGCTCTCGATGATGCCGATATGGGGAATGTGGTTGCTCTTTTTAACCACGACAGCAATCTTGTTTTGGGACGAAACACCGTTTCCAGCGGAAAAGGTTCCGTTACACTCGAAACCGATGGTATTGGCCTTAAATGGCGATGCACACCCACAGATACTACATATAGTCGCGATTTAATGGAAAATATGCGTAGTGGCGTGATTAATCAATGTAGCTTTGCCTTTTCGTTGGCAGAGGGTGAAGATTCCGAAGAGTGGTCTTACAACAAGGACCGGGGAGCATACGAGCGCACAATCAAACGGATTGGAACACTCTATGATGTATCCGTTGTGACTACCCCGGCTTACCCTGATACAGAAGCTGTATTATCACAGAGAAGCAAAGACAAATTAAAAACGTTAGACGAAGAGCGCAATTCGGCAGAATCCACTCAGGATAAGCCGGAACAGCGCTTTTTTGATTATCTAAAAATCCTACAATCCATGGAGGTTTAAAAAAATGGCACATATGCACACAGTTATTGAATTACGAAGAGATAGAGCAAACCTGGTCACAAAGCTGCAAGAAATTCTCGACCGCGGTACGAATGAAAAACGTGGATTAACACCAGAAGAAAATGCTCAGGCTGACAAAATTATTGCTGATGAGGTCGAACTGCGCGGTAAAATTGAACGCTTTGAAAAGCTTGAGGATATGCAGCGTTCATTGGATGGTCACGAAAATAGACATGCCGCTGCTGCTGAAGAAAACAAGCTAAACCCCGAATACCGTAAAGCATTTCAACGCTTCTTACAGGTGGGTATGCATGAGATGACGCAAGAAGAGCGTCAAGCATTACAAGCAGGGTATCGACCTCTTGAACAGGAGGAGCGTGCTTTGGCTGCAGGGACTGCTACAGCTGGAGGAAATACGGTGCCAACTGATTTTTATGATAGCTTGATCACAGCTATGAAATATTTCAGTAGCTTCTACGAAGACGCGAATGTCATTGATACGACATCAGGAAATACACTCCTCATCCCTACAGGAAATGATACAGGCAACGTAGGCCGGATCATTGGTGAAAATGTCGCAGCAAATACCAATATTGATCCATCTTTTGGACAAAAATCCGTAGGCTCCTTTATTTACACATCGGATGTGGTTTTGGTTCCTGTTGGTTTACTCCAAGATAGCGCTTTTGACCTTGAAACATGGTTGCGCGATAAGCTTGCGGAGCGAATTGCACGCGCAGCAAATGCCCATTTCACTACGGGGACTGGTACAGGTCAACCGGAAGGTATTGTCGGTCAGGCAGCTCTCGGTAAAACGGGCATCGTGGGCCAAACTTCGACCGTCGTTTATGATGATTTGGTTGATTTGATTCATTCTGTAGACATCGCTTATCGGGCAAGATCAAAGTTTCAGTTCCACGACAATACCTTGAAGGCGCTCAAAAAATTAAAAGATTCACAAGGACGCCCGCTATGGCTGCCAGGCATCGCCTATAAAGAACCTGATTTAATAAACGGATACGGGTATTCCATCAATAACGATATGGCTCAAATGGCGGCAGCTGCAAAGTCCATTCTATTTGGTGATTTTAAAACGTACATGGTTCGACGTGTGCGTAACCCGATCATGGTTCGCTTTGGTGAAAAGTATATGGACGCCTTCCAAGTTGGCTTTGTCCTATTCTTTCGTCAAGATGGTCGCTTTATTAGTGCGGGTGTGAATCCAGTTTCGTACTATGCCAATAGTGCAACCTAATTTTTCCTAGAGGGCTTCAAGCCCTCTCTACTTTTCTCGGAGGTGTTTTGTTTGAAACTTATAATCATGCTCGTTTCCATGGCTTCTGCCACTGATAGTTATCAACCTGATGATCTTGTAAAAGTATCTGACGAAGTCGCGGAGGCTTGGATCGAGGCTGGATATGCCAAATTGTACGAAGAAGTTCCCGTTAAAGTCGCTAATTTAGAAATGAATAACAAACAGGCCGAACCTATTGAAGGATTAGAACAAGTGTCTAAAGGTGTGTACCGCCTTCCAAATGGTGAAGTAATTCATGGAAAAAAGAAAGCGGAAGAAGCACTCCAAGAGTATTTGGATCAATTGCAGCAGCCGCACGATATTACAGATGGAACCGATTTAGGGAACACGAAAGAAGGCGGCACGCATGCTGACGACCCTAGCCAGAGCTAAATCATTTATAGCAGATCAAGAGGATGTGCTTCCGCTAGCGCTTGCTCTTGAAATGGCCTCTAGTATTATCGAAACCCACTGTAAGCGATTATTTACGAAAAGGTCCTATACAGAAAAGATCAGCACCATACAGGAGCCCTATCAGGCGCCAAGTCAACTGTATACAAAGCTCGTTCTTCGTCAGTATCCGATTCTATCTATAGATACATTCACCGTTTCAGGGGAGAACACAACGGATTATGAGCTCCTACCTGATGAGGGCATTTTATTCCGGAAAAACGGATGGCCTAGAGGTGAATTCATCATTGAGACAATGTATACAGCGGGGTTTATTACGCCGGACATCGCAACGGAAGCAGAACCTACAAACTTACCAAGATCACTTGAGATGGCTTGCATTTTGCTTGCACAAACTTTAATGAGGGCGCCAAGTGTTACCTCTGAACGTGTCGGCGACATAGCCCTGACATATCAAAGCGATGGAGACAGTCTCCCGCCCGCCGTGAAGGCGCTTATAGGTCCGTATGTAAGTAGGAGGGTGTAATGCCGCCTAGAAGATCGAGAGGCCGCCGTGCGAACGTTGAAGTCACAGAGAGTACCCTTTTACCTGCTATCATTGCTAAACTTCGTAAGCTAGCTAAACAAGAGGTTCATATCGGTGCACAGGGGGATGAAGAACTGGCGATGATCGCAGGCGTGCTCGAGCATGGGTCACAGAAGATGAAAATTCCTGCCCGGTCGTTTATCGGAACAGGGAAAAAGAAGTCGACTACTCCCATATCCAAACTTGTCCGCCAAGGGGTTAATGACATTGCCTATGATCGAATTAGTGTTAATGCATTTCTTAAAGAGATAGGGGAATTGGGCAAAGAACGAACCCTAAAAAACTTTGACAAGATTCGTAAGCCACCACTGAGTCCCATATACGCGAAGCGAAAAGGATCGAAAAAGATCATGGTCTTGGAAAAGGCCCTTCGAGATTCGATAACCTTCATCGTAGTGAATAAAGGAGGTTAAGATACATGTTTCGTTTTGCTTCTACGGTTCGTCGCTATTCTGTCAGTTATACACTGATTCGTGCTAACGACGGTAATTATGATGATGACGGTGTTTACCACAAAGGAGCGCCTGAAAGCATTCCGTTGCGTGGAAGTATACAGCCCGTAGGCGCTCGTCTTTTGCAATTGGAAGGTGGGCGGTACACCGAAGATGATCGGGCCTTATATACCACATATGCCCATGAAAATGGCGAAATCATTCTCTATAAAGGCCACCAATACACGGTAAATGATGGCGATGACCGGGCCGATTACTGTGATACCTATAAATTTATGTTGAAAAGAGTGAGTACGCATGATCCCATTCCGTAACATTCGTTCTGCTGTCGTTAAATCTTCGTCCGCTGATATAGGTATCAAGCTAATTGAAATGAACAACTCAGGGAAAGCGCCGCCATATCCGTATATCACCTATGATTTTACTGAGATGCCGGATGCTGCAGCCGGGTTTGCTGCTGTCACGTTTGATGGCAGCCATAAAACACATACGGAAACCGTGGAATTCTCCATCTCGTTTCAATCCTATGCCAATTCAAAGGACGAGAGCATCGAAAATGCGATGAGATTGCGGGATTGGTTTCTGACAACTGGACATCAGTTGTTAAAGGATACGGTTAATGTGATCGTTGTCAGCGCTGGCCCCGTTCAAAATCGAGATGTTCGAATTGGTGATGAATGGGAACGGCGAAATGGTTTCGACGTAGATTTTCGAACAGTTAATTTTGTAATCACAAATGAAATGCCGATTGAAACGGCAGAAATCAAAAGGGGTTGATTCTATTGGCTACAAACAATGACGTAACGGTCATTATTGATATTCAAAAACCTACACCAAGGTTAGGCTTCGGAAAACCTTTAATTCTCGGTGCTAGCACAGCCGGAAAACCATATAAGAACTATGCGGATATTGATGCGGTGAAGTCGGATTATGCGGCAAGCACCGAGGAATACAAAGCAGCATTGGCAATATTTTCGCAGGGAGATAACGCGCCTGCTGAAATTGCTATCTATTCTCGAAAAACAGGCGCGACGCCTGAGGTGCTTAGCGATGCCTTAGCGGCTCTAATGCTATTGGACTGGTATTTCCTCATTTCAACTAGTGCGGCCTCTGCTGACGTGCTTGTGATCGGTGATGCGGTGGAATTAAATGGGACACGTCAATTCTTCTCTCGCTCGGATAGCAAAACGGATCTTGCTATCTATAAGGCTAAAAAATGGACAAGAACGACAGTTGGTTACCACCCGACCATTACGAATTATCCAGAAGCGGCATGGATAGGTGAAACTGGGTCCGCGCCAGTGGGATCAGTTACGTGGAAGTTTAAGACACTGACAGGGATTTCCCCCGTAAACTTGAACGCAACGGAGCTAAATGAGATTCATGGTCTAGCTGCCAACACATACGTTACGAAAGCTGGCGATGATGTAACCAGCGAAGGGAAAGTTGTCAGCGGAGAATACATTGATATCATTCATGCGAAGGATTATGTCATTTCCACCATCCAATTTGCTGTTCAAAAGCTACTGAACAAATCACCAAAGATTAGTTACGACTATAACGGTATTGCCCAGCTTGAAAGTGTTGTAAAAACAGAGCTGCAGCGTGCCTTTAATCAAGGGATTATCGCAGCGGATGCCGATGGAATTGGCCTATATAGCACTAATTTTAAAAGTCGATCAGATGTCGATGCAGCGGACCGAGCAGCGCGGACCTACAACGATGGATCGTTTATCTTCGAATTAGCCGGGGCGATTCATCAAACAACCATTCGCGGCACTATTAAATTGTAAGGAGGGGTAGACATTGAGTACAAAAACCTATGATCCCAAAAGCGTGTCCGTCATCATTGACGGTATTTATCTAACCGGGTTCTCCGAGGACATGGTTGAAATAGAGAAGGATGAAGATAGTTTCGAGGTGAAAGTTGGCGCTCAGGGTGATACAACCCGAGCCAAAATCAACAATAATTTAGGAACAATTAAAATAACCTTGCAGCAAACAAGCCCTCAAATTTCCTACTTGGATGGGCTCGCGAACAGTGGAAAAATGTTTCCTATAACGGTAATCAGCGCGGGAACGACTCGGGAAACATCCTCCGCGACAGAAGCCTTCATCGGTAAGCCTGCCGCACGTAAGTACGGCAACGCTGCCGAAGATCGGGAATATGAAGTTAAATGTATGGACCTTAAAATGGAATAGGAGACGATAAGTAATGAGCAACTTTAAACAAAAGCAGTACACTTCCAAGAAACTAGGTAACGTGTATACATTTCAATTCCCTGGTATCCGCGCTGTTACAAAAATTAAAGACCGCGTCAAAAATAAATATGGCATTTTGCAGGACGAAAAAGTGGCTGATGAGGTTCTTGCTCATGTCATCGTGGAACCTAAGATGAAGATTGAAGATTTCAATGACATTGGAGAATTCAACGAGGTCATTGCTGCTGCTGTCAACTTTATGTATGGCATCGAAGAAGAAGCCGATGACGATCAACCAGAGTGAAGCTAAGAGGCGTGCAATCGAGAACTGGCGTATGTGGCGGCTGCTTTTGTCGGATATGAACATTACGTACAAGGATCTTGATAGCATGGATGATGACGATATCATGGAAGCTAATGCTGCTCTGGACATCCATATCGAACAACAAAAAAATAAATCGAAGAAATAGCACTCTCACGCAGGGTGCTTTTTTTATTGCTAGGAAGGTGGGTGTCATGTAGTGGGTGTTATTAGCAATCTCATGTTTGCCGTAGGATTCAAAATAGGTGATCGCGCTTTACGTGACGCTGATAGTCAAGTTGATTCATTAAAGAAAAGCGTATTCGGACTTGGTGCAGCTGCGGTTGCTGCATTTGCTGGTTTTGCCACTGCATCCATTCACGCAGCGTCAGAGTTTGAGAGAGCGATGTCAAAAGTTCAGATGTCAACGGGCTCCACTCAGGAGCAAATGAAAGGGACAAAAGAAATTGCCAAGGATCTTTATGCCAACAATTTCGGCGAGAATTGGCAGGACTTAGGATCTACTATCGCCACTGTCCAGCAGTTCACCAAGCAAACAGGCGAGGAATTAAAACAAACGACAAAAGAGGCCTTATTGTTACGCGATGGATTCGGGTATGAGGTTACCGAGGCAACGAAAACAGCGGACACGATGATGAAGAATTTTGGCATAAGTGCCTCAGACTCTTTTTCACTTTTTACTCAGGGAGCTCAGCAGGGACTTGATAAATCGGGGGAGCTGCTCGATTCGGCGAATGAGTATTCACCGCAATTTAAATCACTAGGGTTCACGGCCAATGAAATGTTTGATACCTTCTCGTCTGGACTCGAAGCCGGAGCATTTAACCTGGATAAAATCGGGGATGCCGTCAAAGAATTTAACATTCGTTCAAAGGACGGATCGAAAGCTTCATCCGATGCGTACAAGATGCTGGGACTTGATGCAGAAAAGATGATGCAGACCTTCGCAGCAGGCGGGCCACAAGCGAAACAATCGTTTACCCAAATTATGCAAATGATTGCGGATATTGAAGATCCTGTTGCCAGAAATACCGTAGGCGTGTCGCTCATGGGTTCGCAGTTTGAGGACTTGGAAGCCACGGTGATAGGTTCTTTGGGAGCGACAAAAAGTCAATTCGATATGACGAAGAAGAGTCTGGATGAGGTCAATCAAATTAGATTCGATTCACCGGGACAAGCCTTTGAAATGTTCGGCCGTCAACTGGAAGTCGGAATCTTAATACCCTTTGGCGAGAAGCTGCTTCCATATTTCACTCAGTTTGGGCAATGGATGTCCACTCATAAACCTGAGATTGAAGCAGTAGGTGCAGCGCTGGGGAACACACTTGGAGGAGCTATTGATATAGTAGCATCGAGTGTCTCATTCTTAATTGACAAATTCGACTATATTGGACCTGCTCTCGCCGGATTCGCTGCCGTAATCGGGTATGCCCTTATTCCGTCGTTCATTGCTTGGGGAATATCCATGTGGGGCGCTGCTGTTGCTGGATGGGCGGCGGTGGCTCCGTGGCTTCCATTTATCGCAATTGGTGTTGCTGTTGTTGCTGCCATTGTTGGTATCGTGTACGCCTTTAAGCACTGGGGTGAAATAAGTAAATGGCTTGTTGAAAAATGGAACGCCTTTAAAGGCTGGGTTGTAGGTATTTTTCAATCAATTGGTGATTTCTTTTCAACCTATTGGCCGTATGCTTTAGCACTTCTAACAGGACCGATTGCACCGTTCGTCATGCTCATTATTGCGTATTGGGATCAAATTAAATCCTTTACGGTAAACGTGTTTACATCGATTGGCGACTTCTTTACGAACCTGTGGAATGGGATTGTTTCCTTCTATTCAAGCCTCAACTTATTTGATGTTGGCAAAAACGTCATTGAAGGTTTAATTAACGGGATCGGCAGCATGGCTTCTGCTGTATGGGACAAGGTAAAGGGCATTGCCTCCGGTATTGCGGACGGGTTTAAAAAAGTATTAGATATTCATTCGCCTTCTCGCGTCATGATGGAAGTTGGTTATTACACAGGAGCTGGGCTTGCGGAAGGAATCACCGGGACGGAAGGCATGGTCAACGATGCTTCCTCTGACTTAGCGGGAGAAGTGACAGCGCCATATCAAAATTCATCTTCCTTGTCTCCTGCGCGTTCATCCGGATCATCGAGTGCTGCAGCAGCAGGAGGGACACAACGATTAGAAATTGCTTTGAAGGTTGAATTAACAGGTGACTCGAGTACTTCTAGTGCTTCGCCGTTATCACAGGATATCATCAATCAGCTTTCTTTGTTGTTTCAAGATATCGTTGAAAGCTCAGCTCGCCGCATGGGGGTGAACGTCGTTGGCCCTAATTAAAGGCTACTATGTCACGGTTGAAAGCGAAGATCCGCAGTTCGAGGTTGAAATTACCGAGGAACCTGTAGAAAAAGGTGTTAACCTGACAGACCATGTCCAACGCAAAGCTGTTTCAATGTCTATTTCAGGGTTCATACTCGGAGAGAACGCCGATGAAATTCGGCAATCCCTGTTAAATTCCATGGACTCCGGCGAAATTGTGAACTATGACGGAAGAAACTATTTTACTGGTCTGATTCAGAATTTTTCGCCTAAACATGACCGAAGTACAGCAAACGGGTTTTCGTTTTCCATGACTTTAAAAGAGGTTAGGACCGCTGAAAGCTCCTATGTCGAAACGTTGCCAACACCGATCCGTGCTCAGGCTGCTCCAATTATCAGCTCCGGCACCAAACAAACCAAAAGCAAAGACAAAAAGGAAGAAGATAGCGTCCAAAAGGTAACATTTAAGGCGGGCAGTCCTTGGGCCACGTAAAGGAGGACTCCATTGAAATATATAGACATTGAAAAGAATTTGATCCCGTATCGTTTTGACATCTCCATATCCAGTGAAGTGTTTACGTTCGAAGTCCACTATAACGCGGATTACGACTTCTTCACGATTGATTTATCGAAAGGTTCCGAAGTTCTTGCACTTGGAGAAAAGCTGGTCTATGGAACCCCGTTATTCCAAGATATTCGGGACATTCGGTATCCCAAAATGATAATCACGCCGTTCGATGTCTCGGGAAATAGCGAGTCAGTCATTTGGGAAACTCTTAGCGTCAACGTATTTCTATATCTGGGCGGTGAAGTGAATGCCTAATTTTGGCCGTGTAGTGGAAATTCTTATCGGGAATAAACGGTTTTCCAATAGCGATTTGACGATGGAAGGGTCCATTCCCTTTGACAATGATCCACTACCGAACGAAAGTGAAATAAAAATTTGGAATTTATCTTCTGAAACGATCGCACAATTGCAGCGCGGCCAAACTGCCATGGTAAACGCTGGGTACCGTGGCGATATGGGGTTAATACTACATGGATTCGTGTCCAAGGTCGTTACGAAACGAGAAGGCGTTGATCGAATAACGAGCATATACGTACTGGACTCAGATGATATCACCAAACGAAAAGTCGATATTGCTTATAAAAATAATACCCTAGCCAGCTACATTTTAAAGGATATGGCCGGGCAGCTTGGGCTACCTCTCGGACAATTTGAATTAAATCAAGATTATCGGTACGAAGAAGGGTATACAGCCAAGGGCGAGGTTACAAAAATTATCAGTGATGTCGCTGCAGACTGTGGGACATCGGCCTATGTAAACAAGGGGAAGCTATTTATCCGAAACTTGCGAATGGGTGCGGACGATGTTTTTGCTCTTTCCGTGAATACTGGGCTTATTGGCTCGCCCGAGCCATTTGAGGAAGAGGGATTCAAAGGGTTTTCAATCCACACTCAATTACAATATCGGATAACGACTGCTTCCGTTATTGATTTGACCAGTTCTATTTTCGAGGGAAGGGTTCATGTGCGTTCGGGTTCCCATAAATTCAGTAATACAGGAAATTTCACAACGGAAGTTGAGGCGATTCTCCCATGAAGAACGATCCAGCTGGCGCGATAGGAACGCTTATCACGGGTGCTTTCGATATGATGGCACGTTCTCTTTGCGTCTCATTTGTGTGCCGCGTCCTTGCCTATGATTCAAGCTCTGGCATGGCAACCATACAACCCTTGGTACGAGCGACAGAGAACGATTCCGCTCCCATTCAGAACGTTCCAGCGCTTGGTCATCGATTTACCCTAGAGGGTGTGGAACATGAGTACAGACCTGCCCTTCGCGCGGGAGACGCCGTTTTGGTGGTCTGTACCGATCATGAATTGAAGAATACGTTAACTGGTCAAATAACTGGCACTAGCAGCCAGCGGAGTCACGATCATAACGATGCTGTTATTGTGGGGGTGCTGCCGTGCAGTCTCCAAAGTTAAATAATGGCGATTTACTAATTGAAAACAATGATCTGGTACTCCTAGATGGAGCAGAAGAACTGGCCCAGTGTTGTGAGATTGTTCTCGGGACCAACCAAGGCGAATGGTTCTTGAACCCTTTACTTGGTATCGACTTTTCCAAATTGAATGGAAAGAAAATCAGCCCGGAAGAAGCCAAAGAAGAAATACGAAAAGGACTTCGACAAGAGAGCCGGATTAAAACTGTTGATGAAATTAGGGTTGAATTGGACACGAAGTCCCGAGAAAGCCTCATCACATTTAAGGCCACAAGTGCGGAAGGGCAGGTGATAACTGGTGGCACTAGATAGAAACGGCTTCAAACGTAAACGCTTTGCCGATCTTTTCGCAGAAATGGAAGTGAAGGCCAAAGACGTATACGGTCAGAAAATCAATACATCCGAGCGTGCGGTCTTGGGGATATTGCTAAGGATCTTCGCCTGGTTCCTGTCTTTCGTTTGGCAACTAGCGGAAGATGTTTACAATAGCGGATACCCAAATACAGCAAATGGAACGAGCTTGAAAAAGCTTGGCCCTTATGCCGGGATTAAATCTTTGCCGCCGCTGCAGGCGATAGGTTCGATCACGTTATCGGGTGCAGCTGGGTACACGCAAGCAGCTGGCTTCCGTGTCCAGACTTCCGATGAAGTTGTTTTCGAAACAACGGAACCCATTATATTAAGCGGAGGCACCGGAACTGGAGCCATACGAGCTGTCAAAACAGGGAAAACGGGGAACGTCGCTGCAGGGGCGATTAATGAAATCGTGAACCCGAATGCCAACATTACGGCAGCAACAAATGCTGCTGCAACCACGGGTGGGCGGGAAGATGAGACAGATACAGAGTTTCGAGGTCGATTTGCCATATCCAGTGAAGGGCGGGGAAAGGCGACTTTGGGCTCGCTTAGGTCTGCCTTGCTGAAAGTATCTGGTGTCCGAGCGGCTACAGTCATTGAAAATTACACAAGTACAACAGATTCCGCTGGAAGGCCTAGTAAATCATTTGAATGCTATGTTCTTGGTGGATTAGCTAGTGATATTGGTCAAGCTATTATTGACACAAAGGCTACAGGAATCGAACCCCATGGGAGCCAATCAGTGACCGTCAAGGATGACGCCGGATTTAATCACATCATGAAATTTTCATACGCCAGCGAAATTAATGTTCATATCAAATTCACTATTACTCAAGATACTCGCTTTCCGGTGGATGGGATTGCATTGCTTAAAGCCTCTGCAATTAAATACATTGGCGGATTGGATATAGACGGCATGCTGTATATCGGCCTGAATATGGGTGACGATGTTGTACAGTCCCGCCTCGTTTCCGCCGCTTATTCCGTCGAAGGCATTGCGGATATTAAAGTGGAGATTAGCAAGAATGGAACTACCTGGTCAGAGAACAATCTGGCAATCGCGCCGAATGAAGTCGCCCAAACAACCCATACGCTCATAACGGTGGTGGTTACACCGTGATTACCGTTGAATCCATGCTCAAGCGCCTTTCGGATAAATTCACAAAGAATCCTGAGAGCAACATCGGGAAGCTACTTTCCATTTTGGCTGATCAGCTAAGAAATGTTGAACAAACGTTTGAACGAATCAGGGATTGGCGGGACATCGATGTTGCTGAGGGCAGCACGCTTGATAAGATCGGGACGATTGTCAACCAATCACGTGGGGTGGCTACTGATGAGGTGTATCGCATTCTCATTAAGTCCAAGATTGCCCGTAACCTTAGCACAGGGGACATTAATACGATTATTGGTGTTTTGTCTACGGCGCTGGATTGTGAACCATCCGAGATTGAAATCAAGGAACTTTATGCCGATCAAGTCGATCCTGAACCTGCTACGATATCGCTTATCAAGCTGCCCCTTCAAGCGGTCAATGAAGCTGGAATGTCGCCTATCCAATTCGCCCGCATCATTCAACAAACGGTTGCTGCAGGAGTTAAAGTTGGAGCCATAGAGATGACCGGGACATTTCAGTTTGCTTCCGGTCCCATTACCGAAAGCAGTCCAATTGCTGGATTCAGCAATGACTTAAGCACCACAGGCGGTTATTTTGGAGCTGCATTCACACCGGGAGACGATCCTGATTTGCCAGTTTAGAGAGGATGATAAAACATGGATTTTAATGAACAACTTCCCGAGTGGCTGGAAGTCGGTACCGAACCACCTGCGTCCAAGAAAACGACAGGATGGCAACCAGAAGACAAGCCGCCAGCGAGTTACTTCAATTGGCTTTTTAATCGTACTTATAAGTCGATTTTAGAATTAAGAACAAAATTGGCAGGGATATTTAACTCGCCAGAATTTACCGGAATTCCAAAGGCTCCAACAGCGGCAGCAGGTACGAATACGGATCAAATCGCAACAATGAAAGCCCTGAAAGCTGCTGTAGACGCTATACCCGCACCTACCGCGCCGACATGGGCCAACATCACGGGCAAACCGAGTACGTTCCCACCGTCTTCTCATTCTCACAATGCCAATGAAATTGCGTTCATTGGCGGGTCTAGCGTTCAAGCGGAAATAGACGGTTTAAAGTCCTCTGTCAGTAGCGGAAAGAATGCGGTCGCTGCCGCCATTACTGGCAAGAATCAAGCTTCAACCGGCAGTGATACGTTTACACAAATGGCAGCGAAAATAAGTGCAATCAGTACAGATGCAACAGCCACCGCTGGAGACATATATGTCGGGAAGACGGCGTATGCAGGATCGAAAATCACAGGTACACTACAAGGATCTGGAACAGCGGCTGATTCGCAAGTGTTAGCGGGAGTAACGTACTATAATACTGATTTCAAAACAAAACGGACAGGGACAATGACAAATAACGGAACACCCACAATTGTTCCAACAAGTAGCAATATAACTTTGGCAGCCGGCTATTACGGCCCAACAACGACAGTTCAAGGAGTAGTATTTGACGCTAATGCCGTAGTTGAAGGAAATGTTATTGCAGGAAAGGCCGGATCATTACCAAATAGGGGATCACAGAATTTTATGCCCTCGACGGTAAATCAATATGTACCATGGGGTGCGCATAGTGGAGGTGGTGTTGTGTATGGTGATCCAAATCTGAATGCTGCAAATATTGCAGCTGGTACAGCCATCTTCGGGGTTACTGGAAACCTGACAAAGCCCGTCTATGTGTCTTTACCTACTCCCAAATATATACAAAACTTCGACGGCACCTCCGGGCTCGTGAAAGCTGCCCAAATTAACATAACTGGACAGATATCAATCTCCATGAACCTCGGTAACACATTTAACAATGGAGTATATGCAACCCTGTGGCTTTATAAAAATGGTTCACCAATTGGCAATACTGATGGTTATTACACGAATCAACCTTATCCAGGCCTTTCAGTAGGTTTAGCAGTAACAGTAAACTCAGGGGACGTAATTGAGGTCTGGGCCAAAGCCGCGAGTTCCTCAGGAGGAGCTACCGTAGGTAACTTTCTTATCACAAACACATTGACATCTCCTACAAATGCTTCAAATCTCAGAGAGGGTGGTAGATAATGATCCAGAATACATTAATTACCTTCACATTTAGAACTCCGGAAGAACGTAATCAAATTATAGCAGCGAACCAAGATAAGATTCTAGTAGGCGATTATGACCTGCCGGAAAATAAATCCCTAGTATTTAATGATAATGCCCAAGAGAAATATATCAAGAGTTTGGAAGACCAACTACTTCTTCTATCAGACGAATTAAGCGGAGGTATCCTATGACCAATCCTTTAGTGGTTCAGGTAATAGCAGAGCGCATCATGAATGGCGGAATAAACCCAAAAACTGCTGGAGTCTACACTTTAGATGAGATCACCAACGAGCAATACAAGCAAGCTGTAATTGATTACATTGCTACAGTTTCTCCGCAGATATGAGCAAGACCTGTGGGAATCACCGTGGTTAAAATAATTTACGCCAATTTTAGGCAGGAAGAGGGATACATGAATCGTTATTTTCAATCAATCGTGAGTTTAGAATCGATCATAAAGCCAACAAATGTTGGAGCTGGCTTCGTCGGAGCATTTATCGGGCCGTTCATTATGGAGGCATTTGGCAACGGGAAGTTTTGGGCCTTCATTTTATTTTTGGCCATAATTGGAGCTGACTGGATCACAGGTATAGCGGCAGCTAAAAAAGATGACACATATTCTTCGGAGTACGGCATTTCCGGTGCGCTCCGCACGTTGTTAATGCTTTGGATACCTGTTATCGGCTGGTTGTTGGATAAGGTCACATTGACAGTGTTTGGTATTAATCAACCAGGCTATGCCTTTTTCGCAATTACAATCATGCTTGCCTATCACACTTGGGAGAGCATGACGGCCAACGCTTATCGCGCAGGTTGGGAAAAATGGATTCCAAAAAGTGTGACTGCATTTGTCAGTTCTGAGATAAAGGCCAAGATAGACAGGGCAATGAAACAGAAAGGTGAGGAAAAATGAGTAATTTTAAAATGAAATACGAGATTGTACCGCGATATCTATCTGGCCCAAGCAAACGACGCCCTTGCATACCCATGCAGAGCGTCATTTTTATGGTTGCGCATGATACGGGCAATCCAGGATCAACAGCTTCCGGAAATGTCGGATATTACGAAAACAGTCGCAATGACATGGAGGCAAGTGCCCAAATCTTCGTCGATGACAAGCAAATCATTGAGTGTATTCCGTTTTTGACGGACGCGCCTGAGAAAGCTTGGCACGTCATCTATAACGTAACAACTGATAATCAACGCTATGGCGCTGACGCGAACGATGCCGCAGGCGGCGTAGAGCTCTGTTACGGCGGTAATGTCAACCTAACAGAAGCATACAAACGGTATGTATGGGTACTTGCGTACAGCTGCTGGAAATATGCGCTTGACCCAGCGCAAGCAATCACGGGACATCACATCCTTGACCCCAAGAGAAAAACGGACCCAATGAATGCTTTAAAGTTGCTTGGTAAAACGTTTGACAATCTTATTGCTGATGTGGTTTTAGAATATAACGAATGCATGGAGGAAGACGATATGTCAAAAGAAATTGAAGAACTAAAAGGGAAATTTCAAACGCTACTGAACACGGCAGATGTACACATTAAAAAAATTAATGACCTAGAGGCCAAGGCGAGCATGTCGGTGCCTGATTGGGCGAAAGACGCTGTCACCTCCGCTGTATCAAAAGGATTAATTGATACACCTGAAGGACGCAGCTATGACTTCTATAGCCTGCTTGCTGTGTTCCACCGCAAAGGACTCATCTAGTCATAAAAAAAGCGAAAGCCCTCTTTCCCGAATAAACGGGATTGAGGGCTTTTTTTATTTGAACAATTTTTTAATCAAACTGAAGATGTCAAAAGTCGTTCGGTTATATACTTTATTGTATACGGCTTTCTTAGGGCTTCTAAGCCATCCATAGCCGCGCGGCATCTTAACGCCAAGGCGGTGCACAACCTGCCTTTTTAAGCTAGTTCTTGCCGCTATACGCTTTTTTAAACTAGGCGTTCGAAAACCAAATTTCATAGGATCAACCCCACTCATAATATCCTGTAATTATCCAAAGTTTACCATAAAAGTCTAGTCAAAGTATATATCTTAACTTAAAGTCCCTGATTACTTTATCGCTTTAAAGTGATGTATATATGTACAAAATTAAATCTTTTGTGAATAAGTCCCGAAAACTTTTCTGTGTACATTAATCAAAATTACAAATTCTATTTCTCTTCGTTTTCCTCCGTTTTTCTAGCATATCCAATGTTTTTGGAATTATTAGTGGGAGTAGGGGCTACAGTATCTTAAGTTGAGTTGTTAAGCTAAATAGATATCTCTGAATAGAGAAGGTGAAGTCTGCAAAGGGTTATCAAGGCAGATTTCACTTTTTTGATGCTTTGTTCGCATAAACTAATAATATAAATTAAGTGTGACGGATTTGTACGAAATTATAAAGTATAAATTCACAAAAAGTGCGCTATAATATGGTATAATGAAATATGAAGACGGATATTTACGGATTCGGAGGTAAAAAGAAAATGAGAACAGAACATGTGTTGAACTTGGTTAATGCGCATTATTCAAAAGATAATCAAAAGTTTAAAGAGACTATCGAAATAATTGTTCACGAAGAAACACTTAAAGGGAATCAACAATTTGTAAACAAAATTACTGAGGCAATGAAATTGAAACATGATGATGGAAAGAGTAGTAATAATTCTTTCAGTAGTTCAGCTGTCTTTAGTCCCTCATCTGGATTAGTAATGCGAGAGCCTACAACTGTTGTTTCTCCCAAAGATAAGGCTAACAATTTTGACCTGTTTGAATTGTTTTATCCCAATATTAAAGATGACTCCATTGTTCTATCAAATCAGATCCAAGATAAAGTATCTTCTATCCTTAACGAGTATTCACAAAAACAAAGGTTAATTGATTTGGGTTTACCTTTTGAGAACCGATTATTATTATGTGGTCCCCCCGGTTGTGGTAAAACGTCAACGGCATATGTGATAGCGAAACAGTTAGGTCTTCCACTTGCCTATGTTCGACTTGATTCACTAATTTCATCACTACTTGGCCAAACAGGTGCAAATTTACGTAAAATATTTGAATCAGTTAATGGAAAAGAAGTAGTTCTTTTTTTGGATGAATTTGATGCAATTGCAAAGGCAAGAGATGATAAGCATGAGTTAGGGGAATTAAAAAGAGTTGTCAATACATTACTCCAGAATATAGATATGCTATCTAATGATGTTTTTCTCATAGCTGCTACAAATCATCAAAATTTGCTCGATCCAGCTGTTTGGAGAAGATTTAACACTGTTTTATCGCTTGAACTCCCAGATAACAATATGAGAAGTAAATTTATACGAAACAAGCTTCAAGCATTTAAAGAAAATATGCCCATAGATGATATTGACGTTGAAAAAGTTGTTGATTATACATCTGGTCTTAACTTTTCAGAAATTGAAGAACTTTTATTAAAGACATTAAAAAAAGCTGTATTTCATGAGAGTAAAAGCTTAACGACTGAGGATTTTGCCAAATCGATTATCGAAGTTACTCTAATGTATAACAACAATTTTCAAAATATTGATATTTCAAAAATCCGAAAACTTCGTGAGAAAGGACTAACTTTGAAATCAATATCTGAGTTGTTAAATATACCAAGAACTACCTTATCTGATTGGCTAAAAAAGGAGGAAGTTGAAAATGGCTGATAATAAAAGAGGCAGAGATGAAAAAAATAAAAAGAACGACCCAAAGTCACATTTTTGGATTCCAGATACTGAAGTTTTAAATGTTCAAGATAAGCCGAGAGTCATCCCTCAATATTTGGATATTGATCACGTTGCACATGGAGAGATATTGGCTAAAGGGATTGAGATAATTCAACAAAGACATAGAAAGGAAAAATCCCCCATTTCAGATCAATTGGTAATCTTTAAAATCCAATTAGAAGAAGGAGAACAAGCTGATGCGCGCGGTGACCATAAAACTATTTTTGAAGACAATAAATTGAAAATAAATGCAATAACTAAGTCTAACGAAGCAATTGTTTCTACTTCACCACAAAATTTAAAAGCACTAGGTTCAAAGCTCAGAAAGTATATTGATAAAAATGGTCAGGCTCAGAAGTTCTTTCAGTATATTAACTCAATTTCGAACTTAGAGGTTAGTGACAAACAAACTGCTAAATTACTTGAAGAAAAGACAAAGACTACTGAATTAATGGATATCCAAATTACATTAGTACCAAAACTTGAAGAACAATTATATGATAAAATGATGGTTTTTTTGCTTGAGCAAATTAAGGCAAAAAATGGTCGTATTGGTGAGGATGGAATGTATCGTCTTTCAGATAATACACCGGTTCTCCGCGTTATTCTACCTTCTAGTGGAATCGATTCATTAATTGACCAAGAAATTGTTTTAAAGGTAGAACCATCGCCTTTTTTCGACATTAGCTCTCAACCTAAGGAAAGCAAGATGGATGTAAAGGATATTCCCCTTAAGTTTAATGTTGATCCAAAGGAACTTCCTATTGTATGTATTCTTGATGATGGGATTGAATTACCTGAAAATATGAGCGATTGTATTGCCGGTACTTGGAGTGCAGATGACATCATTACTAGCACAAAAGAACATGGGACAAAAGTAGCGAGTAGAGCAATATTTGGAGATACATTGGATCAACAGGTTCTTAATCAAAGTTTGGAGCCGAGAGTTAGAGTTATTAATGCTGTTATTAGTGATGGGGTCAGTACACTTTATGAAGGGACTCTAATTAGACGTATTCAAAAAGCGGTACATGACATTAAAGGTATAACTTCTGTTTTTTGTTTTGCGTTTAATGGGAACCAGATTGACGATTCTAATGTAGGTAATCTGGCATATGAACTGGATTGCCTATCAAGAAAAGGGGTGAATTTTTCACTTCCTACAGGCAACCACCGGCTTTGGACTGTATATTCTACGCTAGACGAGATTACAGATGACTCTTCCTCTCGGTTGGAATCACCAGCAGAGGCGTTCTTTGGTCTATCTGTTGGATCAGTTTCGAGGGAAAACCATATACATAGTTTATCCCAGAAAAATGATTTATCGCCCTTCAGCCGAATTGGATATGGTTTCTGCGGCTCCTATAAGCCTGACCTAGTTTATCCGGGTGGCAACGTGTATAAACTAGAAGATGGAAAAACATATATTGCTGCTAACTCGGCGGCATATGTAATAAATAAAGAGGGATATCTAGTTCAAGAATTTGGGACAAGCTTTTCCGCTCCGATAGCTGCCGCTGATCTTGCATTATTAACAGAAACGGTACCGAATAAGGATCCATTGACTGCTAAAGCTTTATTAATACATCATGCAAAAGTTGGTGATGGAACAATAATTGAAGTTGATGAAGTTAATGAAAAAATGTATGGTCGTGGTTTAGGTAGTTTTGAAGATGCAAAAAACTCTCATCGAAATAGAGCTACTTTTATTCGTAGAGGTAAGATGTCACGCCTAATAAAGCAGCGCATTCAATTTTGGATGCCAAGTGTATTAGCTGGAGAAGCGAAGCGTAAGGCAAGGGTTGCAAAAGTGACAGTAACCTGCTATTGTTTGCCTCCTGTTGATAAGAATATGGGATCAGAGTATCTCCGTGGATATATTGAAACATCATTGCACGCGATTAATTCAAATAATACCTCAGTAACAAAGAACCCGGGTTCAAAAAAAGGAAGAAAATCATGGCATCATTTGCATCATTTTTCTCAAGTATTTAGTGTATTTAATCCAGGTGATTGGCAGATTTGGCTGAAAATATTAACTAAGCCTGAGGTTGTAGAGGATATTGAATATGCTCTTGTAGTCACTATCGAAAACTTAACCGAAACAGATGTAGATGTATACGGCGGGATAGAAGTAGAGGCAGAGAACAGATTCAGTACCCTTACTGAGGTACACGTTGACGCTAGTGTTGAGGATGCTGGTTAATAAAAAGCGATTTCTAATCAGGAGTTCGACCTGATAGAAATCGCTTTTCTATTACTCGTCCTTATCCCTTTTTAAAACAAGTTTAATGCCAGCTTCCCCAGATAGACCAACAACTAACTGTGTTATACCGCCAGTTTTTGCAGCCCCCTTAACGTGTAATTCAATTGTATCGAGTGAAAATTTTGGAAAACCCTCGATTAGCCCTCCGATTTGTTCCATTGTAAGTGGAACAGCTCCTAGCAAGGCCTGGGTCGCACCTGATGAAGGAGTAAAAGCTTGCTCTTGTTGATTTTCAATTAATGGCACCATTATTACAACATTTTCTTTTTCCATACTTATGACCATCCCTTCTATTAAAGTATCAATTAATAATATATCTTTTTAAGTAAGATATTGTCAAAAAAAGTAACCGCCAATCTCTCGGGTACTTCAAACATATAGTGTGAAGATTGTCTTATATGGTTTTCAATATCATAGCAATCCAATGCATTATATTGCTAACGCAAATGCTAACAATCAGGCTACAATAGGACACTATACATTTTATTAAAACCTATAATTAATGCGGTAATATGAATGTAATACTACAGGATAAAGCCGATGCCTTGTATGATGAGGCTGGTGCTGGTGGAGCAGATTTATCGCGCGATGCGGATAAATCGGGGGGAGCCATATCACAAGTAGGGCGAAAAAAATTCGCTCTTTTATATAGAGAATTCTTTGCATCTCAATATTTCATAAGAACTGAAAGGGTTCTTATTACATACAGCCGCTGCTTAAAAGGCACGTTTTAGTGCTTTTTAAGCGGCTTTTTTCATGATCGTTCGGACTTTTTCGAGCTGGGATTGCGCAGCATACTTCGACTCCTCAGTCAGTATCGTCGAATTGCAGCACGATTAGATGGATCAGTCGCCTTTCATTTCGCTCTATAAGCGGTTATTCAAATTTCTCATCATGAGGTGCAAGTTCGACCATTGTATTGTGTAGACGTCGAATTTCATAGGTATCTCGGTACATTCCACAGCTTTGAAGTGATTTATTCAGTCTTTGATTACAGAGATTGCTGGGTTACCCACTTATTTTTCCATTTATAAGCCAGTGTTATTAGAACCAAAAAGACAAGAGCTTACGCTATCCTTCGGCAGCCGTGCACAGGATTTCGTTATACAACCGGATTTGGGCGTGTATACGTCTGAATCCGGTTTTTTCTTTCCGCAACCGGACGTTAGGCTCATTGTTCTGGAACGTGCCGGCATGTAAAATAATAGGAACATGCGAACGTTAATCCTTATTTTTAAAATAGATACGTTGACGGCATGGCGAGAGCAGCTGTTGAAACACATGGAAAGGCGGGAGACGATGAACACATTGCAGGAAGAAGCGCTGGAAGAGATGAAAACGGCGATTCATGAATGGTTTGACGAACAGGAAAATCGGAAGGACGTGGAGGAAGCGGTCAAGCGAACCACGCTGCAAATGGGCATATTTAGCGGCGTTATGCTGGATTACCGGCCGGGCAGGACCCGCGTTGACAGTTTGAATTCTGGACGGAATGCTGCAGGCAGCAAGTCAATAAAGGCCACACCATTTACGAGGGAGCAGGTCTTGCATGAGGTTCAGCCCCTGCTGGCGGAATTCGTAAAAGAGAAGCTGGACAAGCTGGAGACGTCGCCTTTGATCGACTACCGGTTTACCTTGCAAGGAACCTTCGCAACGACAGACGGGCGCGTGAAATTAACGGTGCTGGAAATCGTATATGAAGAGAAAAAGCGGCAGCTTTTGGAACGAATTCAGTCCTATATCGAGAAAAAATTAGAGAAGGGCTCTTACCCGACAAAGCCACTGGAAACCTTCTTTTTGATGCGTCATCTGCTGGACACATATTTGTTTCACGAACCGGAAGTGGCAAGGATGACTGCTTTATTTGGTCGGATTCAGGAGCTGAACAAAGAACGGACGCAAGCGCTGGCGGATCATCGAAGAAATATCATCCGGGCCTTGACCGGCTGGGCCGAGAATGTCTTCCTGCGACGTTACTACGATTTCACCCGTTCCGAATACAGGATCAATAATTATAAAATCAAGCCGGATGCTGCTCTGGAGAACAAGGATGAGCTGAATCAGCCTGTCGACTTGCTGTTGTACGGCGCGGTGATGATCCTTCGTTACGAGCCCAGCTACAGCAAATTCAAGGGCCAGACTTTTCTGGAGCTGGCGACGCAACTTGGCAGCGGCAAGGCCGAGCGCATGCTGAAGGAGGGCAGCGACAGTTTCTCGCAAGAAGATGTCCATATGTGTCATGAGTTGGCCGAATGCAAGGCTAACGATGTTTTTTCCCTCATTACGGTCGTTATTTGCAAGGAAGAAGCCGGGGCGTACGAACGGGCGATTTCGTTTATTCTCTCCCTGCTCCGAAAGGGCTTCCCGAAAAGCTACAAAATCAAGCTACAATCCAGCGTGGGAGAGGTATTGCCCGTCAAGGGGCTTGCCAAATCGGATACGCACCGTTTTTTTGCGAATGCGCTGGCTTATTCCGAGCTGCATCCGTTATTGGAGGAATACGCTCGTGAGGCGATGGAAGAGTTTGAATGGTACGAGGATACGGAAGGCGAAAAAAGCGTAATGCCGGGCAGTTATGCCGTATTCGGGCTGGGACTTTCGGCCGAGCGGTATTTTCCGTTGGTCGAAGCTTACATGGCCCTTGTGGACGATGAGCATCAGTTGGTGCAGGACAAGTACACTGCCGTTTTTGCCGACACCCATGGCGTAACGGAACGTTCGATTCCCGCCTTGGTCGCCTGCCTGCGGCGCTCTCACAATTCGCTAAAGCTGAAGATTCAGCCGGAACTGGAAAGCGAAGACAAGCTGTCGCTGTTGGTGCAGCATGTAGAGGCCCTGACGGATTACGAGGCCGAGCGGGTGCTGTACCCGATCTGGGGCAAGGCGGAGAAGCTGGCTGCATTGGCTCGCAAGGCGCAGGAACCGCGCAAGGAGCTGCTGCTTCGTCTGCTAAAGGCGGCGGGTAAAGCCTGACGGTACGCCAGGGGCGGAATTTCTTTTGATTCGAAAGAAACTTGAAACTCAATATGAATGGTCTGAGTGGTTGCTGTAATGGTATCACCTGCAGAAGGATTCCAGGACCCCTGCCATTTTTGATTGGTGAATAAGTATGGCATTGTTCTGTAGAAGCTGTGGAAATGAATTAAAGTCAACGGAATGGACAAGGAGAAATATCTATCTGTACTAAAATTAAAAAATGCAATCGAGTTAGTTGCTAAAAAAAAGAAAATTGATGAAGTAAAAAAAACGAAAAAAATCCAAGTTCAAAATGCTTCATATACAAATCTTGAAAATACAACTATTCCAAATAATGAAGCAGTTATAAGCAAATGGGCAGGAATTGGTTGTATAGTTGTTATTATATTAATTATTATAATAGTCTTCGGTTCTTGTCTCTGAAGCCCCCTAATAACGCCACCAATCTTCAATTTGATTTACTAAAATTGTAACATCTTGTTACCTTAAAATAAAAATAAATGTAACATTGTGTTGAGGCAGCGATCACGCCGTCACAGAATGCAACGTTCGAGATCTACAATGCGGACGGAAAAACGAAACCAGCGACGTTAGAGACAGGTATGAAGATCATCGTAACCTCGCGAAGCCGGAACGAATAAGGTTGCGTACACGATAACGGTGAGCTCTCCGAATTTAGTGTTAAATAGACCCGCGACGGCTGACAGTACGTGCAACGCCTATGAGACTGCGAGAGGTATCATTCACGGAATTAATTTGGACGAAAACTATAGCAAGCGTCGGGCGTTTAAAAGTCACAATAGTCAAAGATGGGTAATATTCAGCAATGGGGAGGTTGATGCGGAATTCGAGTATCGATTGTTCCCCCCGAGCTCCAGCACCGCCACAATTCGTTCCTGAGGAAGAATCCCAAATGGCTTACATCGTTCGCGGTCATAAATCCAATCCGGAATCATGCGTCGCACGTTCCATGGTTTTGTTTTGGTCAACAATTGAAAATTCTGAATTAAGCAGCAAACCGCTGCGTAATCCTCTTCTTGCTTGTGGAGATCCGCTTCTTCCTTTGCCACGACCAGAAGCAACGAAGGGGAAGCATCCTCATATGAGGTTGCTAGTTGGCTGACCATATCTTTATCAGTCACATAAACAAATCGCCACGGTTCTCGTAATCCGTCGTTTGGTGCCCAGACCGCCTCATTAAGAACCTCTAGAATACTTTGTGAATTTATTTGAAGGTTATCCGAATGCAGCCTATTGTCCTCACCAATTGAAATCCACTTCTTTTCTGCCGGCGTTCTTTTCCGCCAGGATCTTGGGGTTTTTTCGAAGTGCCCTATATGCAATATCCCGGCAAATTTCTCTCCTTTTCGCAGGCCTATTTCCTTAAAGAAGGACTCGCTTTGAATCATTGGGTCTGTGTACCACAGCATGCCCAACGAGTGATCCCACCCTAGCAACTGAAAGTTTTGCATGATGCTGCATACTGCTGCATAATTTTCGTCACTTTGCTGCTTGTTATCGGCTGCTTCTGCAATAAAGACCAAGTTGGCAGGAGTATTCGATAATTGTTTCGCGAAAAAATCCGTCATTGGGGAGGGGATAAGCTTTCCCAGCCTGCTTTCCTTTACCTTGGCAACCATGCTGTTGGCTAGCCTTTGACGCGAATCGAGCGTGTTGAAATGAACACAACGCCAGTGTGGCGTCTCCTCGGATTCGTACAAGCTTGCAGCGTTATTCAGCAAGGAAATAATCAGTTCTTTTTCTATCGGTGTTGCAGTAAATTTCCTTATGGATCTACGTTCTTTTATCGCCTTGGAGAAGTCCAAAAAGATCACCTTTTTCATTTTTTGTTAATACATAAACAATAATTTTAATTTGAAATCAAAGAATCAAGAAGTTTAAATATCATTTTTTGTTCACTAGTAAACTATATAATGTGAAAATGGCTTTTGTCAAACTTATAATTGAGAGTGGATATCATGTGAGGTTTGCGAAAAATGTTTAAAAAAATCGAACAAACAGGGTTGGCTATGAATTTTGGTCATCAAATTGGATAGAGGTTCAGCAATTGATTAATTGATATGGATGTGGTAATTTAGTTTACGTGTTAACAATTTCGATAGGTGTTATCCATATGTGACTGGTTCATTAATATAACTTTGTAATATAAAGGGGGGAGCATAGTGAATCCATCCGAGGGACTTAAGCAATTTTTATATGACCGATTTCTTCATTTTTTGCATTTGACAGAGGATATTTCCACAACCGAGATTGAAGAGTTTGCTAATCTCGCAAGGCTGCAAGGACTTGCCTCGTTTCCGAATTTGACAGGCATACACGTAATTGATTGCATCGGCAACAACGAACCAATAAATAACACGTCAATCGCGGAAAAAATGAATTTATCCAAGGCTAATATTACAAAAGTCAGTACTCAACTGCATACAGAAGGTTTCATTAAGCGAAGCCAGATGAACGACAACAAGAAAGAAGTGTATTTTAGCCTTTCGCCCAAAGGCAGGCAAGTCTTCGAAGCGCACACGATGATGCATGAAAAAATGAAACGCAAATTTTTCGATGATTTGAACTCATTTTCGGAATCAGAACTGCAGGCTTCGCTTAAATTTTTCCAAACGATAATTAATCAAAATGATAACGTCGTCAAAGCAGATGGAAAGAAATGACGTAATGAGTGAACAAGTTACTGTGAACTCATTTTTATAACTCAATCAGCTTTATTTTACGAAGGGGAGTTTTACTGGCAGGGGTTTATTTTGCTGAAAATCCTAATATTCGCAGGCTGAGCGAAGTCGACCTGCATGAAGGAGAAGATTATTTCCAAGATTGGTAGAAAAGCAACAATAACAAAGACACTGATGGATTGAATCTCAGTGTCTTTTTACTGCATGGATTTCCTGATAACTGTTGCCGTGGTCAGTGGTTCACTTTTTTTGCCGGTAGGCAGCGCCTATTTATTGAGTGATATTTTTGCGGCAGACCCGTTACGGGGAGCCGTATCATAAGTAGCGGCAACGTTTTTAGTGTACAACTAGAATCAAGTCCCCAAGGGATGGGATACAATGGGATTGTAGTTGATTGTAAACAGTGTTACTCTTACAACGGTAAACTCATAATCTACGTTATGCCATTCATCCACAATAGTCACTATTTTAGTTATAAAGAAAGGTAATACTATGATAAAAGTTGATAACTTATCCTTCTCATTTCCGCAAAAAGAACTATATACGAACATTTCATTTACGCTTGAAGAGGCACAACATTGCGCTTTTATAGGAACAAGCGGCAGTGGGAAAAGTACATTGATCGATATACTGATGGATCCAGAAAGATATTTGTTCGAGGGCATGTTAGAAATAGATCCGACTTGCAAAATTAGGCATGTAAGCCAATTCCCACAATTCGACAAAACGAAAGAAACAACAGTTTTTGAATATATAGGGGAAGAATTTATTAAGATACAAAATGAAATAACAGCTATTTGTACGGAAATGGAAACATCATCGGATATTGAGTCGTTATTAGAAAAGTATCAATTAGCTTTAGACGCATTTGATTCAATCGGTGGGGCTGATTTTGAAAGCAACATTAATAAGAAACTAAATCTAGCAAACCTCATGAAGCTAAAAGATCTTAGGGTATCCGATCTGAGTGGCGGGGAATTCAAACTTATTCAAGTGATGAAGGAAATGCTTAGTAATCCAGACTTAATGATTATGGACGAACCAGATGTATTTTTAGACTTTGAAAACTTAAATGCGCTTAAAAATCTTATTAATTCTCACAAAGGCATACTGCTAGTTGTTACGCACAACCGATATCTATTGAATCATTGTTTCAACAAAATTATTCACCTTGAAAACATGGAGATCCAAGAGTTTGATGGGCGGTATATGGAGTATAATTTCTCATTACTTCAGACAAAAATTGAGTTGCAAGAAATCGCAGTCGCTGAACAAGAAGAAATTGAGAGATACGATAACATTATTGATAATCTTAGAGCTATCGCAACGTATAATTCAGAAGCCTCTAGAGGTAGAGCGTTAAAAGCTAGAGTTAGGTTTCAAGAGAGATTGGAAGCGCGTAGAATTAAAGCGCCATTTGTTGATATTAAGCAGCCGACTATCAGTTTCGGTATTGATAATGAAATTGAAGACACCATTGTTGTAAATGTTAATAATTATCGTGTTGCCTTTGATGAGTTGCTTTTAGACAATGTAAATTTTGAGATAAAATCTACCGATAAAGTAGCTATTATTGGTCCAAACGGTACCGGGAAAACGACGTTACTCCGCGATATTTTTGCAAATAATCATGATTCAATTGAAATAAATGCTGATGCTAAAGTGGCTTATTTATCTCAGAATCAAGGCGAAGTGCTAAAGGATTCTAATACAATTCTAGAAGAATTCATCGATGCTGGGTTTAAAACGTATGATGAAGTTAGATTGTATATTTCAAACTATGGCTTTGAAGGAGAAATCGTTAATCAAAAGATAGCATCTTTATCTGGTGGAGAAAAAAATATGCTTCAATTAGCTAAAGTTTCTGCCAGTAAAGCAAACGTATTGCTTCTTGATGAACCGACTAGCCATTTAGACACCTATACACAAATAGCACTGGAGAAAGCGATTGAAGACTATAAAGGTGCGATTCTCATGATTTCTCATGATTTCTATTCTGTTGTAAATGGTATGGATTATGTTCTAATCATTGACGATAAGACGATTAGAAAAATGAGTATGCGAAAATTTAGACAGATGATTTATGCTAGTCATTTTGATAGAGACTATTTAGAAGCTGAACAAAATAAAAAATCAGTTGAAATGAAAATAGAATTGGCTTTAAAAGAGACTAATTTTGAACTTGCAAAAGTATTGGTTGATGAGCTAGAAGAGCTGATTAAGTTGCTTTAAATTACAACACTCTGATTGAAATGGTGGCAAGATTTTTGGGGAGAAACCCGCAGGGGTCTGAGTTGACTCTTGCTAACACTTTGCTCGACGCTTTAGGAAGAGGCAGCGTAATCTCTTGGCAAAGCCTCGGTTGCTAAGCGCCGAGCTTTGGTCTATGGCATGGGGTTTCTAAGAGCTCTCAATGCCGTGTTTGTTTACAATTTGCTCGCTTTGGTTGGGCTTTCCCTTACCCTTGCTGATCAAGTCGCGAAGGCTGCCGCTTATGTAGATACCCCAGGAGTCCGTACAGACAGCGTAACACTCATACGCGGGAACGAGGCCTACGTGCGTAAATCGAACTTCTGTTTTGCCGTCCTTCTTGGCGATTTCAAAGACAATGTCGGTATCCTTCCACTCGCTCTTGTCCTTTACGAAGTTAAAGTAGTTGTCTGTGATGTGCCAAACGACCTTTTTACCTGGAACAAGCTCGGTGATTTGGATGGTGCAGCGGTGAATATCTTGGTAGTGGTATTTAAATTCACCGAGTTCGTCGGTAATGCCCTCAATTTCCTCTGACCACCATCCGCGGACGTTATTGATGGCGGCGAAGACTTCTTCGGGGCTTTGGTCTACCTTAAAAAAAGTGCTGTAACTTTGATTCATGCAAGTTATCTCCCCTCGTTAATTGTTGACTACACACTGAGTATAAATTCTGTACTTGCAAAACGCAAGCACAAACTTGCAAAATGCAAGCACGAATTGTATAATCAATCTCATGAAAAAGCGATCTTCCACAGTTTGTCCAATCGTATATGCGCTCGACATATGGGGTGATCCCTGGAGCCTAGTCATACTTCGTGACGTCCTTATCCATAACAAGCGGCATTACCGCGAGTTTCTTGCTTCACGCGAGCAAATCTCAACTAATATTTTGAGCGCACGGCTCCAATCACTCGTTGAAGCAGGCCTGCTCGTCAAGATAGAAGGGGATTCAAACCGCGCACAAACCATGTACCGACCAACACAAAAGGCACTTGACCTGTTTCCGGTCGTTTTTGCCATTATGCACTGGGGTCTGAAATACAACCCCAATACCGATATGACTATTCCGATCATGCAAGAACTAATAACAGACGAAAAAGGGCTGGAGCTGCGCCTTTTGCAGAATTTCGACGATATTACATCATAAAAAAATCGTTTCTCCAAAGAAGTTTCTTGGATAAATGTTCAAACCAGATTTAATGAGAATATTAAAAAGACGATGATAGATTTTTATGGAGAGGAAGGTTTACCAATCACTGTGAATGTTTGAGCCCTTCGCATATTAGAGAATATTTAATTGAAAAAGCGGTCAGTATTTTGTCTTTATATGGACGATAGACAGCGCGGAGCATTGAAATGGACTGCAAACGGGGGAAGCTGATGAAGTGGCTGAACGATGCCGGGGCTAATCGATAGGTTTGTCAATGTGGTCCCGATAGTAGTCAAAATACAACTGATTTTGTGTACCTCTCACGGCATAAAATACATCGGATACGGACTTGCTCCGCTGCCGCAGCACCTGCTCCAGCCATTGGGCGGTCAGCCCGTTGTGAGCGAGATTGTCTTCCATGATTATGCCGTCCATAATCAGCTCGACAGGGAACGATTGAACGGTAGCGGCGTGTAGCTTCAGATCCTTGCGCGTCACCCACTCATACTCGCTTTTCTTCTTGACGGACAGCTTTCCGTGATCCTCCAAGCAAGCGTACTCGACCTCCTCCATATTAAAAATATCTTTTTCGCGCAAAGATTGGGCCAGGGAGTCCAACGTGTAACGGATTTGTCGCATGTTGTCCTCGAGAATTTTGCCATTCTCGATAACGACGGTCGGAGTGCCGGATACCAATCGGTTCCATGCCCGGTTTTTGATCGCGATCTTGGACACTAGGAAAGAGATGCCGAAGAATATCAGCAGCGATACGACGATGAGCCAATGGTTGAGCTTATCATTAAACGCCAAATTCGCCGCAATAGCGCCCAGCGTGATGCCGCTCACGAAGTCATGGAAGGTCATATTGGATATCGTCTGCTTGCCGAGAATTCTCGACGTGATCATGAGGAGGATAAAAGCGGCGATCGTTCGAAAGATAACTTCCACGTATGCTTGCAATGGTTGGGCTCCTTCTTTTAATTTCTGGAAACTGTCGTGTGGCTCGATAATACACTATTAACGGTTGCAGTCGGTGTTATAACTCTTTAACATTGTTTCGGGATGCAAAGGAAAGGTCATATCATAAGAATGGCCTTAGACTTGCCTTTATAGACGGCGCGAAGTACCTTAAATTAAAATATTTGTGGATGTAACTGAGTTTAGAATGAGTTTTGATAGTTGATCTTAAAACGAAGGAGCTTGCGCGGCAAGCTCCTTTCGCATTTTGTGCTCCCCTGTTAAGCTGAACCTTACCACAAGTAGTGGTAAAGCAGAGAGTAGAAGTAGTAGTTGATTTTATTGGAAAAGATTTCTATAGGAGGGGATAAAACATTATTAAAGCACGATTTTATTTATAAAAGTAAAGGGAGGATTAATATTGCAAAATTACACTTGCCCATGTTGTGGTTATAAGACTTTGGAAAGTGATGGTTAATAACCATGTTGCATCAGGGCCGTAAAATCAACCGTCCGACGGGGCGTACTTACCCACGTCCGGCTCGAATGCCGCTCCACTCGCCAGGTCCAGCTCCACGTGGGTGGTTCCGCGATCGTCGGTCAGCACGATCATTCGCGACCCGACGACGGGAACGCGGTCGTCGCTGGTGCGCATGTGTGCTGGTACGACACGTGGAGCACCGTCAACGATATAATTTACCTCAACCGTGAAAATCGGCAAATTAAAGAGCCAACTGTTAGTAAAATTCACGGCGGTCAACGCCCCGGTGTATGACGAACCCTCCACGCGGAGTCGCTCGATGTCCGCCTGACGCCGCCGGGCGTGGGCGATAGAGCCGGGCAACCGCAGGAGCGCGATGGCGGCCCAGAGGGCGAAGCTAGCTCCGACGACGGCGCCGAGTTCAAGCGGGATCGTCGGCGATGTCGCTATGGCCTCGAGGTCAAAGGGGCGCGATGGGTTGCTTGTCAGCGTCCAGAGCAGGAGGACTCCCGCGACTGCTGCGAGCCCTCCTGTTACCGATAGCGTCGAGAAAAGGCCCGCTACCCTGGTCTGTCCGAACTGCTCCATCGATAGCGAGTACACTGCACCGGTCATAACGATCGCGACGAACAGCAGCAAAACGGCGACGCCCACTGTGACCGGATGACCGAGGAGCATGTTGATCGCCGGTGTCGGCGCCATGCCGAGCAGTGCGCCGAACGGGACGGAACCTGTCAGCGCCCACAGTGCAGCGGCTGTAATCAGCCACGGTATCAGCGGAGCAGCGCGTCCGACGCGACGTCCCGGCCGGAGCATAGTCATTCGTCCGTTCTTATCCGTGGTGGAGAAGAGCGGCAGCGTCTCGATATGTTCTTGCTGCCCGTGCTTCTGCTTACCCTCCCCAGCATCCCTCATTGGCATCGTCCTCCCGAGGAAGATACTCGCTCCCTGAGCGGCGGAGGGGGTTTCTTCCCTTTTTCTTCCTCATTATTGAACGGTTTTTTGTAGGTGTTATGATATTCTAGGTGCGGTAATAGAAAATTCAACTTCCTATTATCTTTGTACTCAGCCATACACAACTTCACCCCCCCGATATTTCATATCTATATTTTACCACTATAAGATTGTCCGCTGTAAATACTCCCAAAGTCACATGAATTTCAACATGGCGTGAGCAACTAACAGGTACGATAGTTGAACGGAACAAGCAGATCACCGCGCAGCAGCAATTCCTTTCGCATTTTTCGCTGATAGTATCGTTAAACTGAACCGTATCACAAGTGAGGCGAATTTTATTGAGTGGAAACAACGGGGTGTATCATAACCAAAACACGAACGTTTATATCGAATCATTTTTGGTATAATACTTGGTAGAGAAAGAAGATTAAATTTCTGTTTTTAGAAAATAATGAAATAAAAGGAGAGATGAAAATGTCATATATCGTCGATTTTAAAAATGTATCTACAATAGGTTTAGAGTCTTCACCTGTAGCAGATGCGCTTGCTGGTTTACGTGCTAATGAAGCCCGTTACTTCATGAATAAATACAAACATGAATTTACGGTTGTACTAGCTAGCGACAGTCAGGACAATCTTGATTATGTGAACCGAGTTTTGAAAGAACGTGATATTGCATTTGCGGCCAAACCTTTGGAAACGTCGCGTTTTCAAGTGGAAAATATCCAATTTACCTACGTCTTTTATGAGGATGGTCTTGGGATCAATGTCATGTATACGGTTGATGACCCTAAGAAGCGGGCTGTTGGTTTTAAGCTTTCTGAGGGGATGGAGGTACCACAGGAGTTGGAAGGGAAGTTTAAGTTTGCTAGACAGAAGTCTAAACTAGCTGGAACAATTCGGGGCTCGTATTTTGTGATTAAGGGACAATATTAAAGTAAGCTAATGCGCAAGTGGACGAATCTACGGCATCAAAGAGGCTGTCCCAAAAGCCAAGATTGTGTTTAGCGTCGGCCACCTGGTAGTAAAAACCTGCAAAAATGCAGGCTTTCTCTGCAATAATCCCTTGAAATGTTAAAAAAGATGCAATTGTGCAGGCTCTTTAGACATCTTTATCCTGAAATGGAAAATAAATCAGAAAAAGATGCATTATCGCAGGAATTTGCCTCCAACAGATGAAATCCAGCCTAAAAAGATGCACATTCGCAGGCTTTTCTTCTTTTCAGATGATTTTGTTAAAAGAGGGTGTCCCATAAGTCATAGAAATGACTGGGGACACCCTCTTTTTTTCTGCTGCGTTAAAATAACGTGATGCCATACTCCTCGATTTTACGATATAAAGTCGTTCTTCCGATCCTGAGTTGCCCGGCCGCCTTACTGAGGTTCCATTCCGAGGCCTTCAGCGCCTTCTTAATCGCGGTGATTTCCGCATCCTTCAAAGTGGATGGCTGATCTTCGCCGGACTTTGGCTGCACGGCTTCTTCGGGCTCTTCTAACGTTAGATGCTCAGCGTCAATCGCCTGTTCTCCAGCTAGGAAGATCGCTTGCATAAGAACGCCGTTAAGCTCTCTTATATTGCCTGGCCAGCTGTAAGTTAACAGCTTATGCTGTGCTTTTTCCGTCAGGAATGGACATGGGAAAGGCTGCTTCTGGAGGAAATGAACGGCTAAGGCGAGAATATCGCTTCTCTCCCGTAATGCCGGCAGCGTAAGGTGTATACCCTTCAGCCGGTAATACAGATCGGCGCGGAATCGGCCAGCTTTCACCTCTGCGGCCAAATCTTTATTCGTTGCCGCAATGACTCTCGCATCAATCGCCTTGTTCTTCGAGCTTCCAATCGGTGTAATCGTGCCTTCTTGGAGCACTCTTAATAAAGCGGCTTGAGCTCGAAGAGGCATGTCGCCTATTTCATCCAAGAAAATAGTGCCCTTGTGCGCGGCCTCGAATTTGCCGACATTGCCGTCCTTGTTCGCTCCCGTGAATGCGCCGCGAGCATATCCGAACAATTCGCTCTCGATCAGGCTGTCCGGAATAGCACTGCAATTCAGTGCAATGAACGGCTCTGCCGAACGGGGGCTTGCGGTATGAATGGATTGTGCGAACAGTTCCTTCCCCACGCCGCTTTCACCCAGCAATAAGACAGGGAAGTCGGTCACGGCCGCTTTCTTCGCAAGCTCAATCTTTTGGATGATCGTGGGACATGTCCCGACGATATCTCTAAATGTGTATAAGCGCTGTCCGTTTGCAGTCTGCTTGGCAATGGAGACGGACTGCCATAGCTTCGGATGCTCATTATGAATCGTTTCTACCGAGAAGCCGTCCAGCTTCGTAAGCTCCTTGCCGATGGCGTCACTGCCGACGATGCGGATGGCCGCATTGTTGGCACGAAGGATTCGGTTATCCTGGCTGAGAGAGAGCAGCGGCAATGGATGATTTAATGCGGTATGCTCGAGTTCTCTTAGGGTAATGAGATGTTCTTTCTTTGACTCTTCTAGCAGTAGTTTGTTTTGCAGGGAAAATGCTGCCATGCACGCAAGCGTAGACGTATACGCGTGGTAATGCTCCTGTTTGCCGCTAATATTGATGACGCCGATCAGCTCGCCGATGGAGTTGAAGATGGGGGCCGAGGCGCAGGTTAAGAAGCGATTGGAGCTGAAATAATGCTCTTCGGCATGTACGCGTACGGGCTTTTTGTCTGCGAGGGCGACTCCAATGGCATTCGTTCCCTTTCTTTTCTCAGCCCAATTAGCTCCTACCTGCAATTGAACCGCTAACGCACGGCGAGAGAAATCGACATCGCCGACTGTGTGAATGATGGTTCCTTCCGAATCGATAAGCAGCGCCATCTGGCCGGATTGCTTGATGCCGACGTTCATTTGCTCGAATATTTGCTCTGCGTAATGTATGGTTTGCTCGTTCTGTCTTAATAAAGTGTGTATGTGGCTTCCAGTTAAGATGTCATCGTCAACAGGGTCATTTGGCTTTAAACCAAGTTCGTGACAGCGCTTCCAAGATAATGACGCTGCTTCGGATAGAAATTTATTTTCTATGGGTAGCAAAAGATCACCTCCACTGTAAACGGTCTCCTAATCCGATCATACCATAGTCGCTTATATTAGTGGAGAAGTGGAAATAGAATGTTCCGAAATGGAACACTTTCATTGTATCAGAAAGGAACAATTGGAATAAAGCGCTTCCAATATAACCCGATATAACGGCATTCAATAAGTTGGCACGATTCTTGCTTATTAATTTAATGTAATCCATTTTAAGGAGGCTGAGCTTTATGATTTATGCACAACCTGGACAAAACGGATCAAAGGTTACATTCAAAAAACGCTACGAAAACTTTATCGGAGGACAGTGGGTCGCGCCTGTTAAGGGTGAATACTTCGAGAATCCGTCTCCTGTTAATAACCGCATTTTTTGCGAGGTTCCACGATCTACATCCGAGGATATCGAGCTGGCCTTAGACGCGGCGCATGCTGCGAAGGACGCATGGGGCCGTACGTCCGTTGCCGAGCGTGCTGTTATTCTGAACAAAATTGCCGATCGTATGGAAGCTAATTTGGAAATGCTGGCGGTGGCCGAAACCTGGGATAACGGCAAGCCGGTTCGGGAAACGCTGGCAGCCGACCTGCCGCTGGCGATTGATCACTTCCGCTATTTTGCAGGGAGCATTCGCGCTCAGGAAGGCTCGCTCAGCCAATTGGATGATCATATGGTGGCGTATCATTTCCATGAGCCGCTGGGAGTCGTCGGCCAGATTATACCGTGGAACTTCCCGCTGCTGATGGCGACATGGAAGCTTGCTCCGGCTCTTGCGGCCGGGAATGCAATCGTCCTGAAGCCCGCTGAGCAGACGCCGGCATCCATTCTGGTGCTGATGGAGCTTATCCAAGATCTGCTGCCCCCGGGTGTACTCAATATCGTCAACGGTTTTGGACTTGAAGCCGGCAAACCGCTTGCCTCGAGTACCCGGATTTCGAAGATCGCCTTCACCGGCGAGACAACGACAGGCCGTTTAATTATGCAGTATGCTTCGCAAAACCTAATACCGGTCACCTTGGAGCTGGGTGGAAAGTCGCCGAATATTTTCTTCGAGGATGTGGTTGCGCGCGATGACGCCTTCTTCAATAAAGCGCTCGAAGGCTTTGCAATGTTCGCCCTGAATCAAGGAGAAGTCTGTACCAGTCCGTCTCGCGCGTTGATTCAGGAATCGATCTATGATCAATTTATGGAAAGAGCCTTAAAGCGCGTCGCTGCGATCAAACAGGGCAACCCTCTCGATACGGAAACGATGATTGGGGCTCAGGCCTCCACCGAGCAGGTTGAGAAAATTATGAGCTATATCGATATTGGCGGGCAGGAAGGCGCGGAATGCCTAATCGGCGGTAAACGGGCAACGGTTGAAGGTGATCTATCCGAAGGCTACTATATTCAGCCAACCGTTCTGAAGGGTCACAACAAAATGAGAATCTTCCAGGAGGAGATATTCGGACCGGTCCTCTCCGTCACGACGTTCAAGGATCAGGAGGAGGCGTTGGCGCTCGCTAATGACACGCTCTATGGACTTGGATCCGGCGTATGGACGCGCGATATGAACACGGCTTACCGAATGGGGCGCGGCATTCAAGCTGGCCGCGTATGGACGAACTGCTACCATGCTTATCCTGCTCATGCTGCCTTCGGCGGCTATAAGACCTCTGGTATTGGCCGCGAGAATCACAAGATGATGCTCTCGCATTACCAGCAAACGAAAAATCTGCTCGTCAGCTACAGCCCTGACGCTCTTGGCTTCTTCTAAGAGGAGAGCGATACGATGACAACGGAAGTGAGCAAGGTTGTTGCTACCGATACAGCGCTAGCGCTAATCGAAAAGGTAAAGGCGAAGCATGGCCCCGTCATGTTCCATCAATCTGGGGGTTGCTGCGACGGCAGCTCTCCGATGTGTTACGCGCAAGGGGAGTTTCTGATCGGCGAGAGCGATGTATGGCTAGGGGACATAGGTGACGCACCTTTCTACATGAGCAAGGCCCAATACGAGTATTGGCGGAATACGCAACTCATCATCGATGTCGTACCTGGCAGAGGCGGGATGTTCTCGCTTGAAGGGCCGGAAGGCCAGCGTTTTCTGACCCGCTCGAGGATGTTCACGGATGAGGAGCGGCGTGTGCTAGGTTTCTAAGCTTTATATTTGCAAGGATCAAGTTCCCTGTTTCCTTCCATGGCGAAGGGGCAGGGTTTATTTTCTTATAGCTTCTGTCAGAAACCAGTGAATATAATAGTGTTAAGCTCTTGCAATCAAAAACCAAGGAGGAGAATGCATATGGAAATCTTATTGACCGCTGAGCAGGAACAAAAGCTGCAGCTTACGCCCCAGATGCGGCAGTCTATGGAAATCCTGCATATGTCCTCCATGGATTTGAATGAATTTATTAAGCAGCAAGCGATGGATAATCCTTTTATTGAGCTTCAACCCGTTAAGAATATCCCCATAATACGCCATGCAGGCAGCTCTGAACAAGATTGGTGGCTCAATGTCGATCTTTCAAGCGAGACAACATTAGAATCGGTATTGCTTGAGCAGCTAACCTATATGAAGCTTGATCCTGCTCTCCTAGCTCTGTGCAAATGGATCATCGGCAATCTGGACGATAAGGGCTATCTCCTCCATTCCATAGAGGAAATCTCTGACTTTAAGGGTGCTTCTTTAAGTCGGGTGCGTGAGGCTGTCGGCGTCGTTCAAGGCTTAGAGCCATATGGTGTGGGGGCTTCAACATTAGAGGAGTGCCTTATTCTTCAATTGCGGCAGGAGCTGGAGGGAGATCCTTTAGTTTTTAACCTAGTCCAGTATGATTTGCTTAGCATCGCAGAAGGAAGGTTCCGACAGCTAGCGGAGAAGTACGAAACAGACCTTGCGAAAATTAAAGCAGCCATACAGAAAATAAGCTCGCTCAAACCCAAGCCAGGGGCTTTATATAGTAGGGGTAAGACGCCTTATATCATACCTGATCTTCAGCTTAAGCAGGTTGAAGGGAAGTACGAAGTGTTCCTTGAGAGCAGTTTTCTGCCAGCCATCACTCTGAGTGGTTCCTACTTTAGTATGATGGAGCAGATAGCCCCAGGGGATGTCCACCGTTATTTGAAGAAAAACTGGCAAGCGGCGAGAGGGCTGATCGATAGTATTGAGCGAAGAAAGGTGACGCTGCTCAAGGTGGCTGGCGTTATTTTTCAGTTGCAGGCGGGGTTTTGCGAGAAAGGCTCCTCTTCTATTCGGCCGATGTCCATGAAGCAGGTTGCCGAAGCGCTGCGCGTGCATGAGTCAACAATTAGCCGCACTGTTAGCCATAAGTATATTCGAACGCCGTGGGGACTTTTTGAGCTAAAGCATTTCTTCTCGTCCTCTATTAAACAGGCTGACGGAACAACGGTTTCGGCGATCTACATCAAGGAGCGAATTCGGGCATGCATCTCATCAGAGAAGCCGGCTTCGCCGTTATCTGATCAACAAATTGCATCCCTTCTGGCAAGCGAGGGGTTACTGATCTCACGTAGAACGGTGACCAAGTATAGAGAGCAAATGAACTTGCAGTCCTCTATGAGGAGAAGAAATCATCAGTCGCGAGTTTGATGAGTGAGACAGAAAGGGTGCCTAAATCAGGCGTCGAGCTGCCACTACTCAAAAGTCATACACAAATCGAAGAAGATGTGATGTAGGTATTTAACCCTGCATCTCATCTTCTTTATTTAGGTTGAGTTTCAAACCCCATACACAACAAAACATGATCAAAATTACGTGTCTTTAGGCTCACTTTTTGTCGAGTAACTAGGTAAATACCGTTTATGGTATCGAAGTTTGTCATTATTTAGTCATTGGAGTGTGATAATCTTGACCAGTTAAGAGTAATGAACTAAAAATAATCCCTCCATATTATCAGAGGCGAACATTTTTCATCAAAAACTGAGTTTATGTGAGTTTTTTGAGAGAACGATTTGATAGAATCCATATAACTTACTTTTTGCGAAAATTTGCTTTAGGGCCCGTTATCCTGGGAAAAAGATACTGAGTAAGTTAGATAGACTACTTCACATTATTGGATGGTGCTAAGCGAATGAAAATTAGCATTATAGTGCTGGCTCAACACTTTAATTTGACCTTAAAATGTGTGGATCGAATTAAGCAGTATACGTCGATCCCATATGAGCTAATTGTTGTTACGGAGTATGAGTCCGTGGAAGTGTCGCGCTATATTGAGCATGACTACAACGTGCATGTCATCCATAACCGTAAAAGCAGGGGAGTAGCTGCCGCTTATAATCAGGGTGCGGTCGCATCTTCAGGAGACCGGTTTGTTTTCATGCGAGATCAGATCATGGTTAATGAGGGATGGCTAGAGCAGTTGTCAGGCTGTCTGGACCAACATCCGAATGCGTCAATCGTTGGCCCGATGATGAATGATGTTAGCGGTGCCCAGGGAATTCCAATTGTTTATCAAAATTACGAGCATCTCTATCAAATGGGGGATCTACTGGCAATTGGCAAATCTATGACCTGGACCAGAACTCCGAGACTCGTTAGTTTGCTAATGATGATGCCGCGTCATTTTTTTGAGAAGGCTGGAGGCTTTGATGAAAGGTTCGAGGTGGAGTCTTTTGAGGATGACGATCTTTGTTATCGGGCCTTATCCATGAATAGCGATATTTACATAGCTGAGGGCTGTATTGTTTTTTGGGTGCAGCCACCGCATGCAGTTCTTGGTGATCCGGACTGGTACAATAACCGACTGACGTTGAATCGAGCTGTGGCGATAAGCAAATGGGGTTTTGATGTAACTAAAGCCTTGTACAGCTATAAACGAAAGGTCACGGTCAGCTTGTGTATGATTGTGAAAAATGAAGAGAAAACTCTGGATCGCTGCTTGTCCAGCGTACGCGGCCTGGTGGATGAGATTGTTATTGTGGATACAGGTTCGGAGGATGCGACGAAAGAAATTGCAGCCTCGTATGGCAGCCAGGTTTATGATTTTGAGTGGGTGAATGACTTCTCCAAAGCAAGGAATCATGCGTTCAGTCTTGCCACTCAGGAATACATACTATGGATGGATGCAGATGATTATCTGCTGCCCGAAGATGCTGCAGCGCTTCAGTCCATCATATCCGAGCTTTCATGGGATATTGATGCCGTATCTATGCACTATTATCTGGATCATGATCTACACGGGCGTGTAACCGCAAGTTTGCGGCGCAATCGTCTAGTAAAGCGTAGTTGTGGATTTCGCTGGATTGGATTCGTTCATGAATATTTGGATGTAGCTGGTATTGTGTTATACGCCGAAATGGGCGTAACACATGATCGGAAGCATACGCAGTCCACACGAAATCTTCTCATTTATGAGGACATGAAGGAAGCGAAAGCGGTCTTTTCTCCGCGGGATTTATTTTATTTTTCTAATGAGCTGTACGATCACGGCCAATGGGAACGAGCGATTGAGCAGTATGACACCTTCATTGCATCGCCAGATGGTTGGGTCGAGGACAAGATATTGGCTAGCCGACGTGCAGGTGAAGCTTATGCGCAACTAGGTCGGCTACAAGAAGCCAGG
Source organism: Paenibacillus alba (assembly GCF_013204855.1). Taxonomy (GTDB): domain Bacteria; phylum Bacillota; class Bacilli; order Paenibacillales; family NBRC-103111; genus Paenibacillus_E; species Paenibacillus_E alba. The sequence continues at coordinate 119,816 of NZ_JABMKZ010000016.1, forward strand.
CATAAAGTGCTTCAAGGCTTTGCTTACGCACTTCCCCGCGCGGAATCGTGCTGCCAGCTAGGGTATTACGAGCTGTCAGAGCAGCGGTTGGAGAACGCTGTTTTTTGGTACAAGCTTGCTACGGAAGTTGCTAAGCCGATTGAGCCTAATGCCAGGCTGGATATACCTTCCTGGACATGGTTGCCACATTTACAGCTGTGTGTTTGCTACGACCGGCTGGGTCTCTATGAACAGGCCCACTATCACAATGAGATAGCGGGTGGTTATGTGCCAGATAATCCGAGTGTCACAGCCAATCGAAACTATTTACAGCAATACTTAATTTATTAGGAGGCAGGATGGTATGAAAAAAATGAGAAACAAACAAACAAATGGCAAGAAGAATGGCAGGCAGTTGGTGTATAAAAGTTCGGTAGCTTTCATGCTGATGAGTCAACTGATTACACCGTTGTTGCCATCTCTAGGCGGTGTTGCATCTCGGGCGAGCGCCGCTACGTATAGCGATATTGACAAGTCTTCATGGGCGTATAAGTATATCTCCAAAATTTCAGCGCTTGGTGTAGCCATCGGAGATGAGTCGGGCAACTTCAATCCGGATAGTCCGATCACGAATCAGGAAGCGGTGTTGATGGTACTTCGTTTTATAGGGTATGAGCAGCCTAAAGCTAGCAGCGGCAGCCTGCCATTCACCGTCGATTCATGGGCTACTTCCTGGGTACAGCAAGCCATTGACGATGGTCTGGTGATTGCCAGCGAAGAGGTCAAGCCGAGCGGTGTCATTTGGGGGAGGGAGCGGGCAAATCGTGAATGGATTACCCGTCTAGTTATACGTGCTACAGGTAAGGAAGCAGAAGCAAACGGTCTGAAGGGTACAGCTGTTGGATTCTCGGACGCGGCAGATGTTTCGGACTGGGCAACAGGCTACATCAATGCTGCTGTTAACCGAAAAGTAATAACTGGATTCCCAGATAATACCTTTAAACCAAAACAAGTAACCACTCGCGCTCAATTTGCGGTCATTTTATCCAATGCCGAAATATTCAATAGTGCAGTATCCGATCGTATTACTCGCGGCTCTGTGGTCTCCATGACGAACGGCGCAATTGAAGTATTAAGCAGCAACGGACAAAAGGTTAAATTCACTACGAATAGTAATTCTGTTTTCTTTGGAGACGAAGGTAAAGGAATTATACCAACTGGGCAGTTGGTGACGGTTATTCATAATGGAGAGACAGCATCCTTCATAGAAGTGCTAGGTGGTGGTGTCCCGAAGACTGGGGAGGTTGGAGCTGCCGGTCCTAAGGGCGAGAATGGCGAAAAAGGAGATAAGGGAGAAAAAGGTGAGAAGGGTGAGCCAGGCGAGAAAGGGGAATCCGGTTCAAGAGGGTCCGATGGGTCACAAGGGCCAACAGGAGCTGCTGGAGCTGCAGGTGCTATAGGAGCAACTGGCGCAACTGGAGCTACAGGAGTTGGCTTTGACGGAGTAGTAGTGTTCAATCCATTGCAGGCGTCTGCGTATGCCATAGGGCAAGCAGTAGCTTATGACGGCAGCATCTACATCGTTACAGTAACCAATCCAACGGGATTGCCATCCAATTTGACGGACTATACTTTGATTGTTTCTAAAGGAGCAACTGGAGCTACAGGTGCAACTGGAGCAACGGGGGCAATTGGAGCCAACGGGGCGACGGGAGCCGACGGAGCAATAGGGGCCACAGGGTCTAACGGAGCAACTGGAGCAATTGGGGCAACCGGAGCAACAGGTGCAGTCGGGGCAACCGGAGCGACCGGAGCAGCAGGAGTCACAGGCGCAACCGGAGCAACCGGGTCAATGGGAGCGACTGGAGCGACTGGAGCAGCAGGGGTCACAGGAGTGACAGGAGCAACCGGAGCAATGGGAGCAATGGGAGTGACTGGAGCAACTGGAGCAGCAGGAGCAACTGGGGCAACCGGCGCAGGAGTCACAGGCGCAACCGGAGCAACCGGCGCAACCGGGTTAATGGGGGCAATGGGAGCGACTGGAGCGACCGGAGCAGCAGGAGCAGCAGGAGCAGCAAGTATTATTCCATTCTCCTCAGGAATACCGATTACAATGAAAACCGTTGCAGGAGGATTACCTGGCGAGATGGCGCTGCTCGGATTTGGTAATTCATACTCAGGGGTCCCAGTCACAGGAGGATTAATAGATATTACCGGAAGTCCGGGAACTGCAATGAATCAGGCGTTTATTGTTCCACGTTCAGGTACTATTACTTCAGTAAGCGGATTTTTTAGTTCAACGGCAGCCATGTCCTTAGTTGGTACTACCGTAACAGTTGCTGCACAACTCTATAAAGCGCCTGCAAATAGCAACACCTTTACAGCTATTCCAGGGGCACAGTCCACATTAGCCCCTTCTTTGACTGGAATCGTAGCTCTTGGAACAATAAGCAATGGCACAGTCACTGGGTTAGCAATCCCGGTTGTTGCCGGTGAACGCTTATTGTTAGTGTTTAGTTCGTCTGCTTCAGGTCTGACTTTGATAAATACAGTGGCAGGTTATGCGAGTGCCGGAATTACGATTCAGTAAATAGAGAGAAGTAATCTGAACATACCATTTTGTTCCAAAGGAAGTGATTAAATATGGCAAGGAATCTGATTCCAATAGGGAAAAAGTGTTTAATTATCGTCTTGGCTCTTATACTTCAAACTGTCAGTCCGTTCATTGCTGCTAGCTATGCGGAGGGTGTCTACAGTGAAGGACATGATCTTGTGGAAGCACCGGATCATTTGGCGGTCAGCAGCACTACCTCCACGAGTATCAGTTTGACCTGGCGTGCAGTGGCGGGATCTTCTGACGCGGATGTCAGTTATCAGGTAAAGATGGTCGATACAGTGGGCTCAAGTGTATACGAAAATGTTTACAGCTTCAACGCAGCTGGATTTACTCATTATACGGTTAAAGGGTTAAATGCAGGCCAACGCTACACGTTCACGGTGCAAGCCATGAATGCGTGGGGGCCGGTGTCAATGCCAAGCAGCGCAATAATGGCTAGCACGCTCCCAGTGGTCACTCTGGAAACACCCAGTACTCCGGAACTGCGTCTTACCCATCGTACGTCAGACAGCATTGGATTGGGGTGGACTCCGTCGGTAGATAATGCAGGAGTTACAGCTTATGCTATCTACAAGGACGCTGCTCTGGTGACGGAAGTCACTTATGGCACAACTGCTTTTACCGTTCAAGGATTGCTTGCGGGGCAGCATTACACCTTTACGGTACAAGCTAAAGATCAGTTAGGGAATGTATCTAAAATGAGTAATGAGTTGAAGGTTACTACACTTACCGAAGGAAAAACCAGCTCGACTATGAGTATGGGCAGCGGCAATGCCCTCCATACGTTAGCGGTACAGCCAGATGGCTCCGTTTGGGCTTGGGGAAATAATTATAAGGGCCAGCTTGGCGATAACAAAGAGATTTATCGTCAGAAGCCGATTCAAATCATGGGGCTGCCGACGATCAGCGCCGTGACTGTCGGACAGGATCACTCCTTAGCACTTGCCAAAGACGGTTCGGTATGGGCTTGGGGAGGCAATAATGCCGGACAATTGGGTAATGGCACATTGGACCCAACAGTTGTTCCAGCAAGAGTGCCAGGATTGACCAATGTTGTAGCGGTTCAAGCGGGCGAACAACATTCTTTGGCTTTGTTGGCTGATGGAACGGTATGGGCCTGGGGCCTTAACGTGTATGGGCAGCTCGGAGACGGATCGACGGAGAATAGAGCGTTGCCCGTACAGGTTGCAGGCTTGAATTCTATCGCTGCAATTTCTGCAGGTGCCTTCCATAATCTAGCTATTAACCATGATGGAGAAGTGTTCTCCTGGGGCTTTAATGTGTATGGTCAGCTTGGCGATAACACTAAGACGAACCGCCTAAGCCCTGTGCACCTTGCAGAGCTGCGTGGTGTTACTTCGGTATCAGCCGGGTTTTATCACAGCATGGCTGTAAAGAATGACGGTACCGTATGGAGCTGGGGAACCAACGTGAAGGGCTTATTGGGCGATGGTACATCCACCGACCGATTTACGCCAATACAAACAGCAAACCTTAGCTCGGTGGTACGTGTGTCCGCAGGCGCACTACATAGTATGGCGCTGAAAGATGACGGTACTGTATGGACTTGGGGAGCCAATAATGCAGGCCAGCTTGGCGTTAACTCCGAGAGTTCGATCCCATCTGAACTGGCGATCAGCGGTCGTATAGCCTTTATAAGTGCAGGCTTTATGAGCAGCAGTGCAGTCAGCGAGGAAGGGAACTTCTTGACATGGGGCTATAACGGGTACGGCCAGCTTGGCGACGATACACAAACCGATGCAGCAACTCCAGTCAGCATTCAATTAAAAGAAATATCCAAGTAAATCTGCAATTGTGAGAAGTATGTACTCGCAGATAAATAAGGGGAATTAGAACAACCGGAATGGCTAACGCCTATTCCGGTTGTTTGCTTAGTGTAGGACTATCTACTGTTATAATCTGGTACTTTAGTAGTTATTATGATAGTATAAATTTGTTGCTTTTTGTTAAATTTTGCTGATTATTGGGGTGGTTAGCTTGGCACTAATTGATAGAATTAAGTATGATGGAGCTGCGGACGGGAATTGGTTGGTTTACAAATATCCTAGTGAAGATTTAACCATGGGAGCGCAGCTAGTCGTCGGTGAAGGCCAGCTTGCTATATTCGTCAAAGAAGGAAGAGCGCTGGACTTGTTTGGGCCTGGTACCCATACCTTGTCAACGGGAAACATTCCGCTGTTAAACCAACTGGTCAATTTGCCATTTGGTAATGAAACTCCTTTTACCGCGGAAATTTATTATATTAACACAACGTTGAATATGAATTTAAAGTGGGGAACGGAGTCGCCGATTCAGATCGTAGATCCGGTTTACCATGTAAGAATTAATGCAAGAGCTAATGGACAGTACACCATGAGAGTGAATGACTACAGCATATTTCTGACCCAAATTATAGGCACGCAAAAGGGTGGGACGACCATCACGGTGCAAAATTTGCTGCCGAATTTCAAAGGTATCGTCCTTAATAGCGTAGATACGATTCTAGCGCAATACATCATTGAGAAAAAAGTATCGGTCTTAGATATCCGTACCAAACAAAGAGAAATCGCACAGCTATGTATGGATGATATGAAGGATGGTTTCTTAACGTTCGGAATAGAATTGGTTAACTTTTTTGTCAATTCTATTAATTTTCCGGATGAAGATATGGAAGTTATTAATGGCATTCTCCAGCGTAAAGCCGAGTTTGATATTCTTGGTGATGCTAGATATGCCACGCAAAAACAATTTGAGATTATGGGCAATTTCTCCAAAAATGAGGGTACCTCGGGAATGGCTAATGCGGGTATCGGAATGGGTTTAGGTTTTGGCATGATGGGCCAGCTCGGAGGCGCAATTTCGAATATATCGAATAATACGATAAGACAGCCTGTGCCATCACCCGCAGAGACAAGTGTTCCTTGCAAACATTGCAATTCGGCTAACTCAGCCGATGCCAAATTTTGCGCGGATTGCGGACAAAAAATGCAATCGACCAAACCATGCTATAAATGTAACGCGGAGAACAAGGAAAATGCTAAATTTTGTTCAGAATGCGGAACCGCAATCGGGATTATTTCCTGCCCAAGTTGTAGTCACGAACTGACGGCCGGCTCAAGGTTTTGCCCTGAATGCGGCACATCTTTAGTATAAGGAGTGGTTGAATTGAGTAAGGATAAGTATTTTAAGATACTGGCAAGTGTTGTTGCAGCCTGCGTATTATTACTCGTGTTTTTCCTTATTATTGTCGTAGGATTGGCGTTAAATTCATTTGCTACCTACCTCATCATGCTCGTTGTTATTTTCATAGGTGCAGCTGAAGTATTTGGTTTCTATCAAGCCTTTATAGCGAGAAGCACCTCATCCATCCGGTTCCCTTATAAGCTAGCGCTTGTAACCACGACGCAGTTGTTTGCTGCTATTGAATTGACGTTAATAGGGATATATGCAAGATTCGCTTTGAGTAGTGCTCTGGATCATTTTGTACGCAAGTTACCCGCAGCTATAGAAACGACCCAATTAAAAATAAGCGCGACGTATAGTGTATTAGCATTGTTAGGTGTCGCCTTGTATGTTATAGCTTACGCTTCGATACTTTACGCAGCCGATCATTCAACAAACGAATTGGACAATGAACAGTTGCAAAAGGCGAATACCCGAGATGTTGCGACAACGTTATCCCATATCATTTTATCTTACAACCAATTGGCTGAGCAGTATCAGAGCCTTGATTTCAGCAAAACTAAGATTTTGTATGATAAGTTAACGATTAAATCAAGGGCGCTGGGCGTATTTGGACGCAGTGGTAAGCCTGAGGTAGAATGGGATGTTGTTTTTTCTTGCGACGAATTGAGAGACCGGCTTAAAGTTTTACAAGGTCAAAATCACCTCGAACAAGAGAACGTCAATGAAATCTACCAGAAGACGTCTCGCATTCTAAACGAAATTGTGGCATTGGATAAAGTTAGAATTCAATAGGAGGTACCCTATGGCGAAGATTATTGTAAATACTTGTCCCAATTGTGGGGCAAACCTGCCGATAGACATTAATCAGGTTTGTGAATTTTGTGGCACCGCCTATATCCCCAAGAATTTGGCTGCTTTGGCGAAGATGGATAGTCAAACAAAGCACAATTACATCACCTCCTATAAGGAGAAATTAGAGGATAATAAAGGCAATATTCCCATTGCGATTTCCCTGGCGATGTGTCATATCGATGCGCAGAATTATGAGTTTTCATTCGATATTCTAAAGAAGCTGGCCGAAAATGACTGTACAGATCCCAATGTCTTTTATTATATGGCTCTTGCTATGTTGGAAGGAAAAAAACCGCGTGTACTCCACATCGATAAAGTCCGTAAGGTAGAGTCTTATTTAAACAGTGCTCAAGTCTTATCCAGTGGAACAGGTTTGTATTATATTATGCAAGCTGTAATTAAGCGAGACTATTATGAGTACTACCTTTTCAATATGCATCAAGGTGGCAGCAGCAAGCTGCTTCTTGAGAAAGCGAACAATTTTCAACTTGACGTGGAAGAGATACATCAGATTTTAAAAATTGTGAAGTTAGATGAAAGCGATAGAAGTTACTTTGATTCTTTGTTAGCCATTTAGACGGAAGGAGATTCTATGAGCACATTAAAACATTTAGCCGATGTTTCATTCGACGATCTGTCTATAACGGACAAGCTTTCCTATCTTAAGAATAGTTTGACAACACAGGTTCCTGTCTTCAACCAGAAGGAGCCTGAGGTTAAGAGGAACCGCTTCTTTGATAATTTAGCGAAGAAGCCGGTGAGATGTTGGATGAGCCTGGCTTTTGTCATGAGTGTCATCATCTGGGGATTCAAGATCACTAGCAGTATTTCCGATGTGGTTTCTATCATTCTTTGGAGCGTCGTCTTTCTAATGCTGGTTGCCTATTTTGTGTGGAAGAAGAAAGTGGATGCTTTTTTCAACCTTATAAATGGGAAGTTGACGAAGAAATTCATACAAGAGCATGAACAGAAGCTGACTGTCTATCAGTCCGATCTTACGATGCACGAAGCCGAATTGAGTGAATACAATGCGATGGAACTTTCGTATGAGCAGGCTTCCAGTACAGTGGAGCAGGCCATGCACTACCATGGCGTGAAATTTTGCAGGACACATCTAGGGGTTGACGAGTCGGAGCTTGTTGCGCTGCATTTCATTTCAACACCCAATGCAAAGAACACTTCGAAAAAATTTGGTGATCATGAAGTATATGCTTCTTTTCAGGTTCAGTATATTTACATGACAGATAATGAGCTGTATGAAATGAATGGGAACTTGGATCTGCTGAGTGATGAAATCAGCAACTACGCAACATCGAGAATTCTTTATTCGAAGATTAAAAGTTCGGAGGAAAGACATAATAACTATAATTGTCTGAACTTTTATACGATTACAACGAGCAATAATGATGGAAGTGAAAGTGATGTCATGCATGTTCCATCTAGCAATCTTAGACCACAAGTCAAATATTTTATTCAATCAATTACTTGGAATACCATAAATAAAAGCAGCATGCAGCATAATCAACTTATAGAGGCACGCCGTCAGACCAGTCCATATATAAATACTCCTCTATCTTATGATCAGTTTGAAGATGCCGTGAAAATGATTAAAAATCTAAGCTGTATCAACTACGAGTTTAAAAAAGAAATGACGGAAACCGAAAAAGACGTAGAAAATTTCAAAAAAGTTAAGCTGATTATAGAAAGAGCTGTAAATCGTAAGATTCGAGAAAGCAGCATGTGATGAGAGAGTATCCGCAAGTGCATAGAATATATAACAGAAACGCCCTTCTTGTATTTCAGGAAAGGCGTTTTTGTATTAAAGGCTTGCCGAAAGCCTGCTACTTTGCTAATCCGCAACCTTTTTAATATGATACAATCATAAGTCACGAGTCATTTTTGGAAAATATTAAATTAGGATGAGGATCCAATGAACATTTTATTGGTGGAAGATGATAAGACCATTGCGTCTGGACTCGAATATTCGTTGCAGCAAGACCAGTTTTCCACGGTTCTGTGCCATGACGTTGCCTCTGCGAAAAAGGTGATAGCCGAGCAGTTGGAGCAGTTTGCTTTATGCCTGTTCGATTTATCACTGCCGGATGGAAGCGGGTATGAGTTGTGTAAAATGGTGAAGGGGCAAAGCGACATTCCTGTCATTTTCCTGACGGCCGTGGATGATGAAGTCAATGTCGTGATGGGGCTTGATATGGGAGCGGACGACTATATTACCAAGCCTTTTCGCATTCGCGAGCTGCTCTCACGAATTAAGACGGTGTTGCGAAGATATCAGAAGCAGCCGCAAGCCAAAGCAATCATTGAATTAGATCATATTCGAATTAATACATTGGAAGGCAAGGTATATAAACATGGGGATGAAATCCCAGTGACGGCATTGGAGTACCGCTTGTTGCTGATTTTCGTTAACCATATCGGGCAGATCCTCTCCAGAAATCAGCTTTTAGAACAAATTTGGGATGTTGCCGGGGATTTCGTCAATGACAATACGTTAACGGTTTACATCAAAAGGTTGCGGGAAAAGCTAGAGGATGATCCCAAGGATCCAACGTTCATTAAAACCGTACGCGGTTTAGGCTATAAGGTGGGTGAGTAGCATGCTGCGTAATCACGAGATCCGCCTCGTACTCTTGTCGATGTCTACGATAAGTCTGGTTATGCTGATAGCCGCGGCTTTCTTGTCCCTAGCTGCCGTGGTCCTCGTTCTAATCACTTCCATTTTGCTCATTGGATGCAGCCTCCTATTTACAAGAGTGAGATATCACGAGATTGAGAAGCTGTCTGGCTATTTACGGCAAATTAGCGGAGGCGACTATTCCCTGGATGTCCGCGATAATCGTGAAGGCGAAATCAGTATTTTGAAAAATACGATCTATAAAGTAACCGTCATGCTGTCGGAGCAAAGCGCCCTTTTGCATAAAGACAAAATCCATCTCACAGATGCCATTTCGGACATCTCACATCAGCTCAAAGCGCCGCTAACCTCCATGATGGTCATGGCCGACCTGTTAGACGACCCCCAACTGCCAGAAGCCAAAAGAGCGGAGTTCACGCGCAATATTCGGATCCAACTCGAACGGCTGGATTGGCTTGTTTCTTCCCTTTTAAAGCTTTCGAAGATCGATGCAGGCACCGTGCAGTTCAAGAAAGATCAAGTCATAGTGGCCAAGCTTATTGAAAAAGCGCTGCAACCCGTTCTAATTCCGATAGACATCAAGGAACAAACGATTTCCATAACGGGCGAAGACAACGTCTCTTTTCTAGGTGATCTCAATTGGACAACGGAAGCTATCATCAATGTTTTAAAGAATGGTGTGGAACATACGCAAGTGGGTGGAACCATCGTGATTTCCTTTTCAGAAAACCCGCTATTTACTGAGATTAGTATCCAGGATAATGGTAAAGGCATCTCCAAGGAGGAGATAACTTCGATTTTTAAACGTTTTTATAAAGGCAAGGGTGCTGGCGAGGGCAGCAGTGGAATTGGTCTCTCGATGGCTCACAGCATTATTACCAAGCAAAATGGCGATATAGACGTTCAGAGTGAGGTCGATAAGGGATCACAATTTCGGATCCGATTCTATAAGCGAATCGTCTAACAGCGTTAAGTGACTAGACTGTCACTTTCAAGTCACTGTAAAGTCACTTCAGGCAGATATACTACATCCATCGACAAACTTATGGAGGTTTCAACATGGAAATTCTAAGAATTGAACATCTGTCTAAAGTGTATGGCAAAGGTGACACGGCGGTAAAAGCGCTTGACGATATATCCTTTTCAGTGGAAAAGGGGGAGTTCGTCGCCATCATCGGCCCGTCGGGTTCGGGGAAATCAACGCTTTTGCATATGCTAGGCGGTGTAGATCGACCAACTAGCGGCAAAGTGTTTGTGGATAGGACGGACATGTATAGCTTGAATGAGACGCAGCTGGCCATTTTTAGACGGAGACAAATCGGTTTGATTTATCAGTTCTACAATCTTCTGCCGATTCTAACGGTGGAAGAAAATATACAGCTGCCGCTCTTGCTCGATGAACATAAGGTGGATCAAAAACAATTTGAGCATATTGTCCGGATGCTAAATTTACAAGACCGGTTGAATCATTTGCCTAACCAGCTTTCTGGCGGCCAACAGCAGCGGGTTTCAATTGGAAGAGCATTGATGAATCAACCAGCTATCCTACTGGCAGACGAACCTACGGGTAATTTGGACAGTAAAAATGGCGGCGAAATCATTGACTTATTGAAGATGTTCAACAAAGGCTTTCATCAGACGCTGATTATGATTACGCATGATGAACGCATTGCTCTGCAAGCTGACCGAATTATCGCCATTGAAGATGGCAAGATTGCCAAAGATGAGGTCATTCGACCATGAACATCATCCATAAGCTAACGCTCAGACATTTATTGAAAAATAAGAAACAAACGCTTGTGACCGTGATCGGGGTCATTATTTCCGTGGCTATGGTGACGGCTGTGATAACGCTTGGCTCCTCGTATTTGGTATTGATGCAAAAGCAAACGATTGAATACACAGGAGAATGGCACGTCATTTACAAAGACGTCGACAAAGATCAACTCGAAGCGATCAAGCAGGATGAAGTAACCAAACAGCTCATTACATCCAAGGAACTTGGCTTTGCCTTGCTGCCAGGAAGTCAAAATACCAACAAGCCTTATTTGTTCATCAAAGCGTTTAATGCCCAAGGCTTTACAAATTTCCCTATTGCATTGAGTCAAGGGCGTTTGCCGCAACAAGCGAATGAGGTCGTTCTTTCGGAAGCTGTTGCTACGAATGCCAAAGTCGCCTACCAGATTGGCGATCGGTTAACCCTCGATGTCGGGCAGCGCGCTAATCTTGCTGATCCTAACGATACAGAGCTTTATCAAAATGATCAATTAAGATTCAATAATGGTGCTAGCACGGAAACTTTAATTCATACAACAACTGAAACATATACGGTTGTAGGTTTTATTAAGCGTCCTGCGTGGGAGCAGACATGGGCGCCGGGTTATACGGCCCTTACGTATGTAGACGAAAGTATGGTGGATACCAACAAAACGGTTGATGCGAGTGTGGTTGTGAAGAAAGTCGATAGCACGGTATTTGACCATGCCAATGACTTATCCAATAAAAACAACATCAGTTCGTTTAAAACGAATGATTCTTTATTGCGTTATTATGGGGTAATGGGCGGTGGCTTAAGCAAAACCTATAGCTCACTATTCGTCATTGTTGTACTGGTTATTGTCATTGGCTCTATCTCTTTAATCTACAATGCTTTTGCGATTTCTGTTTCGGAACGGTCGCGTTATCTAGGGATGCTATCAAGTGTTGGAGCAACGCGGAGGCAGAAGAGGAACTCGGTATTTTTCGAGGGTGCGGTGATTGGCGTCATTAGCATTCCCTTAGGTCTCATCTGCGGGATGATTGGCATCGGCATTACTTTTCGCTTCATTAATTCGATACTCGAAGATGCGCTAGACGTCACCCAAAAGTTAACGTTGGTTGTGACACCTTTGTCGCTGCTCACGACCTGTGTGGTCTCGATCATTACTATTTTTGTCTCAACCTATCTTCCAGCCCAAAAAGCATCTAAAATTTCTGCCATCGACGCGATTCGGCAAACCATGGATATTAAGCTTACGGGTAAAACGGTGAAAACATCGAGGCTGATCCACCTTATATTCGGCATTGAAGCCGAGTTTGGCTTGAAAAATTTAAAAAGAAACAAGCGCAGATATTATGCCACTGTCTTTTCACTTGTTATTAGTATTGTGCTGTTTCTATCCGTGTCTTTTTTCACTTCCAACCTGCAGAGATCGCTTGATCTTTCGCAAAAGGGCTACAATTATGATGTCGGGGTTCACAAGGAGGGCGAAGAGTCAACGATTGACGAGCGTTTGTTGACGTCTATTGTTTCGATGGAGGGCATTACGGAGTACAGCCTGATCAAACAATTTGGTGCCTTCACCTGGGTGAAAGAGGGGGTCATTCCTCAAAGCGTGCAAACCTATTTGCCTCATGATAATGGTCTGTATAAATACTATATAGGCGTAAATGCCTTGAGTGAAGAGAAGCTGAAAGACTATGCCCAAAAAGTTGGTATCGATTATACGAAGCTAACGAATCTCGATCGCCCAGCCGCCATATTGATTGATGTCATGACCTATAAAGATGAAAAGGGCAAGTTTATCGAAACGAAAGGGATCAATGGCCGAGCAGGGGAAATGTTAGATCTTGTCTCCACAGATCTCGATGAAAAGGAAACGATCAACAAGCTGGAGGTAGCCGCGGTAACAGATCAATTCCCAATGGGGATTATTCAAAGCACCTTTCAAGTTAATTTAGTTGTTTCCGAACCGGTCTTGGATCAGTTAATGAAAAGGAGCAAGGATGCCAAAGCGTATTCAGGACTCTATTTGAATAGTAACGATCCTTTGAAAACACAGCAGGATATCGAAGAAATGAAGAATAATCTGTCTGTCATGAACTTATTCCAAGATAGACAGCGCTCGGAACAAAAGATTTTATTATTATCCGTATTTGTTTATGGTTTTGTAGCGTTGATTACGGCGGTTTCGATGGCAAATATTCTTAATACGATTACGACGAGTATTGCCCTTCGCAAACGAGAGTTCGCGATGCTCAGATCGGTGGGAATGACGCCCAAAAGCTTTAACAAAATGATGAACTATGAAAGTATATTTTATGGAATCAAAGCCCTAACCTATGGGCTTCCAATCAGCGGAGTGATCATGGTGCTGATCTACCGATCCTTCATGCATAGTTTCTCGTACGGTTTCATAGTGCCTTGGACTAGCATTCTGTATGTGATTGCTGCTGTCTTTGTTATCGTAAGCTTATCCATGTTATACGCGAGTTCAAAAGTGAAAAAAGCCAATATTATTGATGCTTTGAAACAGGAGAATCTATAGATTTTGTTCATTAAAAAAGCAGATCTGCCGGATACGCGGACAGATCTGCTTTTGTTTATGAGTTGCCTCTAGGAAGGCTTATTCGGTATAAGCGGCTTTGGTGTCGATGCCGATTGAACCAGCTTTCGCATCCCATGTAACGCCGATATTCATCAATTGAGCGACATCTCTCAGCTTAAAGTAGTTGTTGCCATCGATGTTGTAGGCAATAAATTTGATATCTTTGCCATCGAGTGTAACGTTGGCCTTTGTTTCCGTTACGGTTTTGCTGGTTTGCTGTCCAGAAACAGCTAATTCAGTGCCTTCTGGCGTATAGGCTTTTTGGGAAAGGAGAGCGATTGCGTTCTTGGCAGCGTCCCAGCTCACTTCAAAGTTCTTTTCGGTACCATTGACAGCAAAAGCCAGGTCCCGCAATTTGAAATAGTTATTGTCGTTAATGTTGTAGGCTTCAAAGGATACGCTCTTGCCATTGACCAAAACTTTGGCTGCTGTTGGAGCTGCAAGCAAAGATTGGGACGTTGTTTCAATAGGAGGGTTGGTAACCGGTTTTGTAGTTTCCGCAGTGCCAGCAACAACTTGAAGAAGAATAGGGGCATTATCATCGCGGGTCTCATTCTTGAACACAGGGAAAACGCCATATCTAACAGCTTCGGTGAGCTCAGCTTTGTTATCCTTGATGTCCACATAGTCAAGGCTTTCATCGTCAACCCATTTAGCAATGGATGCCTCTTCCGTAATTTCGCCATGGAAGGTAATGGTTACGGGTGCAGTCACAACGTACAAGGTATCTCCATAGCCGACGTCTTTTGTTTTTTTTGTTTCAATAACGTTTGAAATCGTTACATAATTACCATTTTTCAAATCGAAACGTTTTTCATTTGCTGCGAAAGCTGTGAAGGATGCGAATACGGCAACGAGCAGAACTAGTGCTAAGATAACGGATGTTCGTTGTGTGCTTTTTCTCATGTATTACTCTCTCCTTTGTCCGGTTGTAAGTTACATCTTACAGCACCTTTCAAAATATGACAATATTTTTAGGTTTATAGGTAACCTTAAACTAAAAAACAGAGCAAGGCGAATTGAATGCCATGCTCTGTTTTCGTAATTTGAGTCGATTATTTATTGTTTGCCGAGAAAGCTCTGAATGAAGAAGTCCAACTGATACTCCATGCTCAGCGGATCGTTGAAGTAGAAAGCCTTCGCGTTGGCTTCATAGACACGTTGATTTTTGACTGCTGGAATGTTTTTGTACGTTTCGGTATTCTGGAACGAATTATCCTCATCGGCATTTTTGCTGAAAATGACGTAGTCGCCAAAGTAATCCTTCAGAACTTCTGACGATACGGCAAAGTAGCCTTCTTTCTGCGTCGCTGTTTGGACCTTCTCCGGTTTAGCAAGCCCGAAGCCTCCTTGATAGAGGATTTCGGTGCCACGGCCGAAGTTATCGCCATAAACATAGAGCTGTTTATTGAATGTTTCAATGACGGAAACGGTGGCATTTTCACCGATCTTCGCCTTGATCTTTTCTCCAGCCGTTTTAACTCGCGCTTTAAAATCGTCAGCCCAAGCTTTCGCTTCTTTCTCTTTGTTCAGCAATTTGCCGATTTCCAGCTGCTGTGTTAAGTAATCAACTTTTCCATAAGTATATGTGACTGTAGGGGCGATCTTCTTGAATTTGTCAATATTCTTGATGTCGGAGAGACCAATAATCAGATCCGGCTGCAGCTCGATAATTTTCTCAACACTTTCGTCTGTAATGGCCTGAACGTTTTTCAGCTTCTCTTCAAATTTCGGATTGGTTTTGGACATTTCATCCACGCCGACTACCGGCACGCCAAGCGCCATAACATTGCCTGTTAGAAATCTAGTAATGACAACGACACGCTGGGGATTGCTCGGAACCTCAACCGGTCCTTCCTCAGACTGGTAGATCAAAGTGCCGGATTTCGAAGCTGGCGTGGTGGAGGCCGATGGAGATGCCGAATTTGCAGGTGCGGCCGAAGATGGGCTACTTGTATGGTTAGCAGTGTTCGTAGAGTTGGCACCGCATGCGCTAAGTAGAAGGACAGAAGCTAATGTTAACGGAATGAATAGTTTTTTCATAGATGACTCTCCTTTAGGATCTTGTGCTAATAATGATGATTGATTGATAAACGAATATTGATAATGATTATCATAATCATACCATTGATCATTATAAAGGTGGGGGGAATAGCTGTCAACCTCTAACAACACGAATAAGACGACTCCTAATGAATTTAAGAGTCGTCTTATATCAGCATTAGTCTACTTCATTCTCTTATCAGGGATGACGAACGAAACGGTTGTTCCTTCATTGGGCTTGCTGAAAATAAATAAGCCCTGGCCATACAATTGTATTAATCGCCGGTTCGTATTGGAGAGACCAATTCCACTCTTGCCCTTCATGGTTGGGCTCAACAGCTGAATGACCTTGTCCTGCTCCATCCCTTTGCCATTATCCTTCACTTCAATAAGCGTGAAGTTGTCCTGGCGTGTAACTCGAATATGAACGGTACCGCCTTTATTCTGACTAAGGAGGCCGTGTTTGACAGCATTTTCAATCAGCGGTTGGATGGAAAGCGGGGGGAGAAGCAAGTTGATGTTCGTTTCAACCTCCCAGACGATAGACAATCTGTCCTCAAACCGCTCTTTTTCGATATATAAATAGGCTTTGGCAAGCTCCAACTCATGGGATAGTTCAACGAGTTCTCCTGTATTCAGGAAATCAAAGCTGATTCGTAAATAAGCTGCAAAAGCAACGCCTAGATCTCGCATTTTCTCCGTGTCTATATCACTGAGTGCCATAATTGAATTCAGCGTATTAAACAGAAAATGCGGATGAATTTGTGCTTGAAGATAGGCGGCTTCCATACGCAAGCGTTCATTGATAGATTGCTTCAGCGTGGTCAACGCCCGGATTCGGTATTTCAGTTCAAGGGCGTCTACAGGCTTGGTCACATAATCGTTGGCTCCCGCTGTGAATCCGGTGTAGATGTCAGCAGGCTGACTACGCGCGGTAAGCAGCAAGACCGGAAGCTCTGATACGGAGTAATGTTCCCGTACTCGCTGTGTCAACTCGTAGCCAGACATGTGCGGCATCATGACATCGGCAATCAGCAGATCCCACTGCTGGGTACCGAGCAATTCCAACACTTCACGAGCTGAATGAGCAGTCGTGATGGTATATGGTTCCGATGAAAGGATGCCAACGAGCACATTCAGATTGACGGGGTCGTCGTCAACGGCAAGAATATTCATCTGCTTGTCGTTCAAAAGCGGCGGGATCAGTACGGAGGCGGCCAATTCGCCCATAGCGGTGCCCTGAAAAATCAACCCAGCAAGCCCATCAGCCGTTCCATCCACGGTGTGGCTGCTAGGAAGAGGGTGCTGCGACAATGAAAGATTCGACACCGTTGCTAAGGGCAGATCAAAGCTGAATACGGAGCCTTTATTCAGCTCGGAGCGAACGGTTAGCGTACCACCATGCAATTCTACCAACTGCTTGCATATGCTTAAGCCAAGCCCGATGCCTTGCCCATCGCTTGTGCCCTGTTCATAAGGGAGAAACACTCGAGCTTGTGTTTCCTTATTCATGCCAACTCCGGTGTCCGAAATATGGATGAGGGCACGTCCTTCCTGAACCTCAGCGGACACTGAGATTGTTCCTGTTTCCGTGAATTTGAGGGCGTTATGCAAGAGGTTGTATAAAACTTGCACGAGTCTTTTCTCATCGGCCATGACCAGCGGCATCGATTCCATGATATCCGTATTCAGTTGGATGAGCTTGCCTTCTACCATAAATTTCAACATGCTGATAACGCCAGGAACGATCGACTGAATCTGCAAGGGCTCCTGCTGCAGCACAATGCGGTGTTCCTGAAGCCGTGCGACATCCAGAAGATCCCCAAGCATATGCGACATACGGCGGCTTATTGTGATAAGCAGTTCCATATCTTTAAGGCTGCTCTCATTCAACTTCTCTTTCTCTTTGGTCACAACAGTTTGTGCGATATTCATAATGCCATGCAGCGGCGTTCTCAGTTCATGCGACGTATTGGCGAGAAATTGGTCCTTCCGTTTATCGGCTTGTTTTAACTGTTCGTTTAACTGGGTGTTTTCCCTGGAATGTCGGAAGTATTTCTTGAACCAATAGGCCGAAAATCCGATGATAGCGGCAATAATATCAATAGGATAATAAACGGTGGTTATGTCCGTAATCGACTCCACGATACTCCAAATTAAGTTGGATATTATGCCAACGGCGGTTAGCAATAAGAAGAAAACGTCTTGATCGGTCTGTTTTTTGAAGATCATCGTTCCTACGATATAAATAAACCAAGCGAATGGAAACATATAAAAGACAATAAATAATCGTAGATCGACCATTCCATTCACCCATGAAGCGGGAGCGGCTAGCAGGATTCCCGACAGGCAGATAAGTGCCAAGGTGTATGCTTGCAGCCATTTATTCCGTGGGGGAGCCGAAGTAAATCTTCTGAACATAAGAAGGATAAATACATTTTGCCACAGGAGAAAAAAGAGTCTGATCTTCATCGCCCATGTATAATTAATTGGCAGCCATAGCATGAGTATGTTGTCATGACCCGCCATCACGGCAATTCCGACAGACAGGGTTAACAGACTGGTAATGAGTAAAATCCGTTCTTTAGGATTGAATACATAAAGAATGCAAGAATATAAACCATGAAGCAGCAAAACAACAAACGTAACCAGTTGAAAGCCGATGGAATACCAGCGTACATAGTCAATCGCGGCTTGAGAACTGAAACGAATGGAGCGTGTAATTCCGCCGTTAAAAGGTTCATCGAAGTTGGCTGCGCGAATCAGCAATTCGATCTCCGTTGTTCCTTCTACAGAGTAGGAAGCTGTGTAGGAAACATTATGAGGGATGTATTCCTCCGCATTCGTGGCAATCTTACCGAGACCGCCTAAGAAAGTTCCGTTAATTTCGACTTCAGATGAAGCCTGAATGCTTTGGAACCAGAAGCCAACGGGCTGCTTCGGGGGATCGATTAGAATACGCAGTTTATACGTTCCGTACCCATACGAGGAACCTGAGCTATTCGTTAGGGCATGTCTCCAGTCTCCGGGAACTTTAAGAAGCTGGGGGGTGTCAACAGCTGATTGTACGTCCTCATGAGATAGAAATTTCGCAGGGTAGAATTGCCAATCGCCATTCAACGCGATGGGAGGGGATTGGTCTAAGTTCTTGCCGCGCAGGTCGAGCACGCCATTGACAACAACCGGCTGGTTCGCTGTCGTGAAAATTTCTGACCATACCATTCGCAGGCCGAAGAGAACGCTTAGAAATATGACAATTGTGGCTATATGGGTTAGGGTGGTTTTGTTTTTTATTCGTATCATCATACACGAAAATTCGACATCAATAGTGTTATTCCTTTATTCAGGGGTTTGCAGGGCTTCATACCATTTTCGCGAAAAAAGGTAGTGAGACAGGGGGAAAAGGAGGGGGAGGCGCGGGGGAAAGCGGGTAAAGATGGAGACAAAAATAGGCGAAGGAGCAGGTGAAGGAGAAGGCAGAACAGTAAGGCAGAGCACAAGGCAGAACAGAAGGCAGAACAGCGCAGAGCACAAGGCAAGATCGCAAGGCAGAGCACAGGGCAAGATCGCAGCAAAAGAGAAGGTAAAGCAGAAAGGTAAAGCAGAAGGTAAAACAGCAAGGCAAAGCGCAAAGCAAAACAGCAAGGCAAAGCGCAAAGCAAAACAGCAAGCAAAACAGAAGGCAAAAGAGAAGGCAAAACAGCAAGGCGAGCACAAGGCAAAAGAGCAAGCAAAACAGCAAGCAAAACAGCAAGCAAAACAGCAAGCAAAAGAGAAAGCGAGAAAGCAGTCCACTGTTGGCGTATGGCCGTTGCGGACTGCTTTTTGCCTGCTGCGTTTAGGAAGAGGGTACGGATTGTTCGGGTTTACGGGTTGTTTCTTTCCCCAAGACGCCTCCGATAAGGAACATTCCTAGCGAGAGCGCCAAGCAAACTGCTGAGAAAATGCCGATTGAGGCATATCCGCTGAACTGGACATAGAGCATGCCGGCAATCCACGCACCAAGCGTGTTCGCGCCGTTCATGGTCGAGTTGGCTAGGCTGGAGATCGTCCCTCGAATCGAGGCGTTCAGGGAGGTAAGTGCCCCCATAACAATCGGGAAGATCACGCCAAGCGTGGCGAAGATGATCAGATAGACAATTGTTACAACAGAAAGGCCTGGCAAATGAGGCATAACCGCATATAGCACCATGAGCATCGCCATCCCAAGCGTAACCGTGTTCGCATTTCCTAGCTTTCGGGCCGCGTAAGAGCTAACCATGCTTCCCAGGAGACTGCCGAAACCAAGGAACATCATCACGGTGCCGAGCTGCCCGATCGGAAGTTCGAAGCGGTCATAGATCCATTTGCCGGCGAAAGCAAAAGCGGTACCGCTCCCCAAGTGAAGGAGCAGGTAAGCGAGGAAGCCGCTTCTTGCCTTGCCGCTCCGAATAAGAGGGATGTAGCGGCGAAGGATGGACACCTGCTCACCACCTAAGCGTGCGGCAGGCCTGATATCGGGCAGCAAGTAGAAGGCGGCAGGGGCTAGCAGCAGCGAAGCAATGCCAATTGTCCAAAACGGAACCGACCAATGGGCGGTCGCGAGCCAGCTCCCGATCGGCACGCCAAGCGCTTGAGCAGCCGCAAGTCCTGCGAAGGCGATGCCCATCGTCTTCGATATTTTGGGTGCTGGCATGACGGCAGGAATGGAGGCCCATACCTGCGGAGCCGTGAATGCGGCGCTAATGCCGGCGAGGAGGCGGAACAGGCACATCGTCCAGAAGCTATCCGCGAAGCCGCACAGGATCGTCGAGACGGAGAATCCGAGCAGGCCGCTCAGCAGAACGGTTCTTCGGTTCCAGCCGTCGGACAGAGGCCCGGCGATCAAGGCGAAGACGGCTGAGCCGAGTGTGTAGGCGCCTAGCATCCATCCGGCAATTGATGTCGACACGCCGAATTGCACCTGCAGCGTCGGCAGCAAGGGCGAGATGAGGAACGTATCCGTTCCAATCATGAACATGATGAGGAAGAAGAGAACAGTATATTTACGCATGGTTGACCCCTCCTAAACGGTTTAATGTTGCTTACATTTTCTATCGTAAGCTATAATAGTGACAAAACTTGTCATAAACTTAAATATTCCTATAAAAGGGGCTGAGCCGGATGCCCAAGTCCAAAAGATTGATGGAACTGATGATGACGGTCAACCGGAAGAGGCGGTTCAAGGTTCAGGAGCTTGCCGACGAGTTCGGGGTCTCTACACGCACGATTTTAAGGGATTTGCAGGAGCTGAGCGAGCTGGGAGTGCCGCTATACTCTGAGGTGGGTCCGCACGGAGGCTATCAGGTGATCAGGGAGAGGGTTCTGCCTCCCATCGCATTCACGGAGGAGGAGGCCGTAGCGATGTTCTTTGCGGTGCACGCCCTGCGTCATTACTCCTCGCTGCCGTTCGAAACGGAATCCGCTGCGGCGCTGAGCAAGTTCTACCTTCATATGCCCGGTGACATCCGGGACCGGATCGACGGTATGAAGGACCGGGTCGACTTCATTACACCGACAAGGCGGGGCGATGCCCCCTGTTTGGCCATTCTTCTTGATGCGGCCGTACACCAGAAGGTGCTCGTCGTGGACTACGAGTCGAAGGAGGAGGGGGCGGGCAGCCGCCGGATTCAGCCTGTTTGCCTATACGCAAACAACGGTTTTTGGTATTGCACAGCCTACTGCTTCCTGCGTCAGGGCTTTCGCGTTTTCCGGTGCGACCGGATTCGCGGGGCGGTAGATGATCCGTTCGGCACGGAGCCGCTCGATCTAGGCGACGTCCGCCTCAGCCGGCGCGAGGCTGCCGCGCCGAGAGAGCCTGTTCGGCTGCGCGCAGAGCTGAGCCGAGGCGGCATCCAGCGCTGCGAAGCTGAGCTGTGGCTTGCTCCGATGCTGCATGTGCGCGAAGACGGAAGCGGGTCGATTGATAGGGATGTGTCACGCAGTGACATCCCTTTTTATACGGAGTTTCTAATTGGATTAGGAGACGAAGTGGTCCTGGAAGGGCCGGCAGAATTGAAAGAAGCGATTCGGAAGAGGCTTCATGAGCTGTTGGCATTGTATTCATAAAAGACGCATGTCTACACGTCATTGGGGCTCCGCGTGGGTTGGGATAATGGGCTTATCTTGACCAAATCTTATTGCTTGCTGAGTCTGGAAATCTATAAAACCTGCGAAAATGCAGGCTTTTTCAAGGAAATCGTGTAAATAGTGGAAATTCCTGCGATTATGCAGGTTTTTGAAGTGTTTCTGGCCTGAAATCAGGATTTGGCTGGAAAAGCCTGCACAATCGCAGGAATTTAAGGCTAGATGCCATTTTATCATGCAAAAAGATGCACAATTGCAGGTTTTACCAGACAGCAGTTGCACAATCTGCGGATGTTTGGACCAAGAGGACATCCACACCTATATGCAATCGTTTCGTCATTTGGATGAGTATTGAAGAGAAGTATCAAGGGCATATCGATGTCTTTGATGCTTTTTTTTGCGTTCTGCTATATTTGGACTAAAATGTAAATATAGGATATAGGTGAAAAAGAATATGTAATGTTAGAGGGGGCCGGGCACTTCCCGATTGAACAACCAGGGCTAAAGCAAATGAATGCGGCTGTTCTTTGGGGGAGCTGAATTGTGAAACACCAAAAAACACTACTCATCTTGGGCATTCTCGCACTAACTTTCATTGGTTATGGAGGATATAGGTATTATGTCAACTATACGGTTGTTAAAGCCATTTCATTATACCTTCCTGATACTAAACTCAAAATTGTGAAGACAGAAAACAGAACGATACCCTCACTGTTCACAGACGAAACCGCACAAGCAGCAATGGACAATTTAAGCCGTAAAGATGGTTCCAAAACCGTATTCATGAACAAATTAAAAAATGGGGATAAGGTTAAATTGTATTACATTCGTTTTATGAAGCCATATTTCTACAATGAAGTGGATCTATCAGAGAAATCGTGCGATGGCTTTTTGTGTTTCCGTTTCTTTATGGGCTACGCCTACATTGATACAACGACAGGTGAATTGCTAAGGTTGGATGTTTCTAGAGTACCGCCGAAATGATAGGAGAAGGAACGACTTCATAGCAATAAATACAAAAACGAGGCCGTAAGCATAAATGTCACCTCTTATTATGACTTTTTGTAACTAGTAGGCTTCAAAGGGTTGCCATATAATAAGGGATAAGTCAGCGAAGGGTTTAGGGGGAAATGGATTGTTTAACCTTGTTAAGATGTGGTTTTGGTATGATTGGATGATGTTCCTGATTCGTATTTTATTCTTTGCTTCTATACTAGTTACCGTAGGACTGGTGTCGGAGCATATCACTATAATCTTCTGGGCTATTATTGTATGGGGAATTATCGCTTTCTCAGCTCCCTGGATCTGTCTGCAGCTCCATTACATGTATTACCTTATCGCAGAGATGCTTCTTACCGGAGGTCTCTGCTTGTATTTGGCTTATCTGTTTCCGGACTCTTATCTCGTTTTTATGGCACCCGCTTTTATGATCGCTAGTAATAGCGCTCAGAAGTCTTATCGTTGGGCTGGTCCTATTACGATTGTTTTGATTCCATTCTTGTTAGCCGAGTTGTCGCAGCAAGAATATGCCGTGAATTTGATCCTGGATTTTGGCTTGGCTTACGTGCTTGGGTTTGCTTTTCATTTACTCATGGTGAATCATCGGCAAAATAACATTATTAGAGATCAATACGCTGTCTTAGAGCAGTATATCTCCCAAATGGAGCAAATGACACTGCTGGAAGAAAGGAATCGCTTATCCAAAGATCTGCACGATACGATGGGTCATTCGTTTACTTCCATTATGATGGGGTTGGAAACGCTGCGTTCCGAGGTGAACACACCTGAAGGTGAGCGTAAGGTGGGCTCCTTGCTAGCGTTGACTCGCAATAGCCTGGAGGAAGTCCGGCGATACTTGCATCAAGTCGGCGCGCCTCAGGATACATTGCCTCTGATACAATCTTTGGGGAACTTAGTGGATGAATTCCAAGCGCTCTCGAAGGTGAAGGTTCGCATCAGAACGTTCGGGGAGGCGTACTCGGTTTCGAAGCAAACGAAGATGACCTTATACAGATGCTTGCAGGAGTCGTTAACCAATGCTGTGCGTCATGGGCAATCCAGTGACATTATGGTGAACCTGCACTATGAGGAGAAGCAGATTAGGCTGGAAGTGCAGGATAATGGATTAGGCAAAGAAGACTTGCAAGCAGGCTTTGGCGTAAGTGCTATGAAGGAGCGGGCCTCCAACCTGCAAGGGCAGGTTCATATCTATTCGAAGCCGGGAGAAGGAACGATGGTGACGTGCCTTTTGCCACGGCTTGTGGAAATTCCGGAGGGCAAGGTTCGGATATTGCTGGTGGACGATCAGCCCTATATCCGGGAGAGTCTTCGAATTATTTTGGAAAGAGAAAAAGATTTCGAAATTGTAGGTATGGCTGAAGATGGTGTTGCTGCCCTTGATATCTGCGAGCAGATTCAACCTCACGTGGTGCTGATGGACCTCCATATGCCCAACATGGATGGTGTGGAGGCAACCAAACAAATGAAGTTGAGGTGGCCAGATGTCCGCGTATTGATCCTGACAACGTTCCAAGAAACGGAGAGGGCCGTTGAAACTTTGCGTAACGGAGCAGATGGCTATTTGCTTAAATCTACGGAGCCGCAGGAGCTATTCGAAACGATTCGTCTCGTGCATCGCGGCGCTAAAGTAATTACACCGGATATTACGAATGTATTGATTGATAACTATGACATTCATCCGATTTCGCAGGTGTCCAAAGAAAAGAATAACGAGTATGGTCTTAATCCGCGGGAAATCGAAATTCTGGAATGCCTCTCGAAAGGATTGCGCTACAAATCCATTGCCGCCAAATTATATTTATCCGATGGCACTGTAAGAAACTATGCCTCCACGATCTACGCGAAGCTGGGCGTGCGCAACCGTGAAGAGGCGGTACAGAAAGTACTTGGACCTGAGGAATGACAGATACTAATAACTGATTACCTATAACCATATAAAAGCAAGACCACCACGCAAGCACTCTGTCTTCTCCCTTCCTTCCCGGAAGTGGACGATAGGGTGTTTTTTGCTATCTGATCGAAAATTCATGTCACATGACATTATGGCACTAGCTGTTTTGACACGATAAGCACTAGCATAGCAGTTGTAAGGGTGCAAGAATCATTCAAGTTGAGAGGAAGAGACGATATGAATCAAATCATTAGCAAGTACATGAGAAACTTCAGATTTCTATTGCTTACTTTTGTGACAGGAATTTTTTACTTTTGCTTTTATTTGGTGGGAATCACCTTCGGTATCGGGATGGCTTTCACCTTAGTGGGGCTTCCGATCCTCCATTATGTGCTGCGTTCCACTCGGACATTCGTGCAGTATGAACGGACGCAAACCAAGGTCTATACTGATATCTCGATTGCCATGGTCTCAAGCCGAAGGGGCGAAGGGAGCTTATGGGAGCAGGTTAGAGCGGAATTGTCGGATGTGCGTAATTGGAGAACGATTTTCTGGCTGATGCTGAAATTCGTGATTGGAATTGCCAGTATCCTTTGTGCCGTTCTGTTCTATGTGGCGCCGCTGATGTTCATGTTAACGCCATTTTTATACTCCTTTATTGACGTAACCATTATGGGGATGACAATTCAAACATTGAAAGAAGCACTCCTCATAATGCTTGTAGGCGTAATACTTATGGGGGTTGGTCATTATTTGGGCAATGGCTTAGTAAAAATGATAGGTGGCTATACACGCTGTATGGCTAAAGGTTTAACTGACAAAGTATGAGAACCGGAAGTTTCTAGCGGGTACGATGATTCAAACCAAATAGAGAGTGGGAATAGATGACATGGCAGCATCACTTATGAAAATACCTTTGCAGTCTCTTTGGATGATGTGGGAGAACGTGTTTGATCTCATCACCCGATTTCGAAGCAAGTCTGTGTTGAGATATGGGATATGTAAATTAGTAGTCAGGCAGCATCACGGCAAGAGAATTGCTTGTCAGGATGGGCATGGCATACAGGCCGGAGATTGGGTGGGGGAGCTTCACCTGGATAATCGGCAGGTCATGGGGCTTTCACGCACGTTCGGGGCAGACCGTGCCGGGTTGAAGACGGTCCGCATGCTTCGCGATGCCATGAAGCAAATTAGCAAAGAGCTCGACAGCAACACCGACCTATCGGAAGTTCGGGCGATCACGGGAATTACGCTGCTTCACCGGGGAATCACTCATGGAATAGGCTTTGAGCAGCATCCTATTGAGTCTAGATGGCAGCAACGATTCTATGCGGCGTATCTTCGCCTCCTCCTGCGTATTCTGCATCCGGAGGGGAAAGAACGAGTCCAATACAGCAGCGAGAAGCTGGCTCCCTTGATGCTGATAATCAGCAAGCAGTCATTGAAGGAGCGTTTTGCGTTACGGGATAATGACTTGCAAGATTTGCACAATCGAAGGAAGAAAGAGGCGATTTCATGATACGAATGTTAATGATTTTATCTATGGATGTGATGATCCTCTATATGATTGTTCCGTTTATCCTTACTCGAATATGTGGATGGGGTGTCCTCTCCAAAGGAAAAGCAGCCAAAGGAATTGCCTTTACTTTCGATGATGGGCCTCATCCTAATTATACACCTGAGGTGCTGGACTTATTAAAAGAACAGGGAGTAAAGGGCACCTTCTTCGTACTGGGCAGCAAGGCCGAGAAATACCCGGAACTGATTCAGCGAATGCACCGGGAAGGGCACCAAATCGGCATTCATAACTATGTTCATATCTCTAATTGGTTCTTGTTCCCATGGACGAATAGGAGGGAGCAAGCGGATCGTACGGCTAATATTGTCGAGCGGTTAACTGGAGAGCGGCCCATCTTTTACCGACCTCCGTGGGGGCTTCTTAATTTAGGCGACCTCCTTCTGATGAGAAAGTCTTATCGGATCGTGCTGTGGTCGGTCATGGTCGGAGATTGGAAACCAGCGGTCAGCGTGGAACAATTGAAACGTACGTTGTTGAAAAGGATTAAACCCGGGTCCATCATCGTTCTTCACGATAGCGGCGATACGCTTGGAGCAGATGAAGAGGCGCCGCGGCACATGATAACCGGATTGAGGGAAGTACTGAAAGAAATTCGCAGCAAGGGCTTGGACTGCTTGCGAGCGGATGAGCTGCTGAACAAGGAAACCCGCTGCAGGAGAGAGGTTGGAGCTAGAACCAAGCAACCTGGCCAAATTCATTCTTAGGCTCACAACAGTCAATGAGATAAGATTGCAAAAGCGCAAAACGACTAGAAGATATCTCATACCAGATTGGAAGGAAAGGCATTCATGCAAAAGAAAAAATCAGTTCGAACGATCGTTATGATCACTGTTATCGTGTACATGGTGTTTATTTTCGCAGGTCTATGTCAATATACATTTTCGAGGTTTAATGAAATTGTTGGCCATGAAGTGGAACAAAAATTAAATTACCAAGTGGAGCTTGCCTCCGCGAAATTAAACAATTTACTTCTGAATAACAGTGATACTAAGCAAGTACTGCAAAGTAGAGAATTCCATGAGGTATTCGCAAAAGTAAAAGAACATGCTGGCGAATATTACTTTATTTTAGATAAAGAAGGTCGGTATGCGGCAAGTGAGAATCCTAAATTCGTTATAGGGCAATCAATGATGGAGGATTCGGACTCCCAATTGCAGCAAGTAGGGCAGCTTATTATGCGAACGGGGGAAACTAGCGGGACTGGGGACATGGAGAACGTTTATGCCTTCACGATGATTGGTGATACGGGATATAAGCTGGTTTTGGCGACGTCTTTCAACCAGATTAATAGCCCAATGAAGAAAAATCTCTATTTAATTATAGGCGGTTTTATTATCGCTATGGTTATCTTTACGGTGTTGCTCTTTATTTTGTTAACTCGGCGTATTGTTCGGCCTTTGCGTGTAATCAACAACCATGTTGAGGAGCTCGTTGCGCACGGCGGTGATTTGACGCAGAAGCTGCATATGAAACGCAAGGACGAAATTGGCAGATTAGCTTCTTCTATGAATCAGTTTCTAGATAACTTAAGAGCAATTGTAGGGAATGTTACGATGGAAGCTAACCATCTGAGCAGCCATGCAGGCACGCTGCAGGTGGCGGCAGAGCAAACGAATGAATCATCGAAGCAGATCACAACGATTATTACGGATATGGCCGATCGGTCGACACAACAAGCCGAACATGTTCGGCAAGTTCTTGCGATGATGGAACGGACAGGGGAAATTTCCGAGGAAGTGAAGTTGGAAACGGTGAAAACGGTTCTAGATTCCCATCTTTTAATTGAAGCTGTGCAATCTGGCCAGAAAGCCAATAGAGCCTCTGTTGATAATTTGGAAAAAATGGTTAGCTCGATCCAAAGCTCAACCGAGGCCATGGTACAGCTGAACAGCCGATCCAACGAAATCGGCGAAATGAGTACCATGATTTCCGAATTAGCCAACCAGACTCATTTGCTCGCGCTGAATGCGGCGATTGAAGCGGCTCGCGCTGGGGAAGAAGGGAAAGGCTTTGCTGTAGTTGCAAGCGAGATCCGTAAGCTTGCTGAAGGCTCGGGCCGAACGGCTGAGCAGATTTCAGAGCTTGTCCGCAAGATTCAAGAAGAGACGAATACAGCTGTTAAGACGATGAAAGCAAGCCAAGAGGTGGTCATCGTGCAGAATGATTTGGTGATACAAGGCCAAGAATCACTTGAAGTGATCGTACAGAAGGTGGACTTAACCGCCGAAAGCACCTTGCGCATTCAAAGTATATTCAACGAGCTGTCGACCATGTCCCATAACTCCCTGAAAGCGCTCATGCAGTCTTCGAAGCTCATTGATGAATCTGCATCCGCTTCGCAGGAAGTAGCAGCTTCCACGGAGGAACAGTTGGCGACAGTCGATGAAATGACAACGAAGCTGAGAGAGCTGCGTCAGCTATCCGCGGTATTGAAGCGTGAGGTTGGAATTTTTACGATTTAAAATAGATCAGCACCTCTTAAAATAGATCACTACCGCAATATATAACCGCCATCAGGAAACAAGGTGCTTCCGGTTGTGTAGTTGTTGGTCATCAAATAAATAGTCGTATGCGCGGCTTCGGCGGCTGTACCCACTCTACCGACAATATTGATTTTGGTATAATGGTCATAGGACTCGTCTCTGACTTCTTGCTTCGCACCTTCCCAGTTGAAGGAAGTGCGTATGGTTCCTGGGGAAATCACATTGACCCGAATCGGGGACAGTTCTACGGCCAGCGCCTTGCCGAGGCTCTCAATAGCTCCGTTGCAGGCCGCATAGGAGGCTCCATCCGCCAAAGGGCGCTGACCAAAGGCACCGGACATAAGCACTATCGAGCCAGTTGGGTTGATGTGCGGAGATGCATATTTTACCGCATTATATTGCGGCCAGAACTTGGCATTGAAGCAGCTGTGCGCGATCTCGGATGAGGATGAGATGGGACCTCTGACATAGGAGGCTCCCGGCGTAAATAAATGGTCGAAGCTGCCTACATGCTCGAAAAATGCTTGCAGCTGTTGCTCATCGCGATTGTCTAATGGATAAATCTCGACAGCATCGCTTCCAAGGTGCTGCTGAGCTTGGAGCAGTTTCTCTTTCGAGCGGCCTGCCAGGACGACGGTGGCTCCTTGTTCGATTGCTTGCTGGGCAGTCGCTAGACCGATCCCGGAGCTTCCCCCGATAATAACGATACGCTGGTTTTTCAAAGAAATTGTGGACATGGATGCAGTCCCCTTTCATACTGGATAGGATTCGTGTCTTTATTATTCGATATAAATGGAGCACTGCCAAGTACGCACTTCATTCGTACTTGGTACGAAGTTTCGTACTTATTGGTAGGAAAGAGACGGGTGAGCGGGTATGATAACAGTAGAGGTGAGAAGAAGACGATGGATTTAATGGAACCACGACTTAGAGGAGTCCTAACGACGCTGGACATGATCGGAGGGAAATGGAAGCCGCTTATCTTGTTTATTTTATTGATAGATGGAACCAAACGATTCGGCGAACTGCGGCGCCTCATTCCGGATGTCTCCCAAGGAACGCTTGCGAAGCAATTGCGGGAGCTTGAGGATGCGCGGCTCATTGATCGCGTTGTGTATCCCGACATCCCCCCCAAAGTCGAGTATAGTATTTCGGAGCATGGCAAAACGCTGACCGCCGTTCTTGACAGCATGTGCGGCTGGGGCAGAAAGCATCAGGACTATGTTCATGCAAGCGAGCCAAACGTTCTTTAGGTGATTTGTCCTAAAGGATGTTTGGCTTGCTTTATTTGTCGGAGGCAGTCTCGGGCGTGAAAAGGAGCGAAACTGCGCAAAAGCTGTGATGAGCCTGCCGAAAAGGCAGTCTCATAGGCAGAGAAGCAGTGAACCGCCCCTGAGTCTGCCGAAAAGGCAGTCTCGAGCGTGAAAAGGAGCGAAACTGCGCAAAAGCTGCGATGAGCCTGCCGAAAAGGCTGACTCAGAGGCAGAAAAGCAGTGAACCGTCCCTGAGCCTGCCGAAAAGGCAGTCTCGGGCGTAAAAAGGAGCGAAACTGCGCAAAAGATGCGATGAGTGAGCCAAAAAGGCAGTCTCCGAGGCAGCCAAACCTCCACCCCGCTCTGAGCCGGCGAAAAAAACAGTCTCCGCTCGCGAAGCAAGCTAGAAATCTGTCATTTTGCCATCATTGGGGTAGTTTATACTTGATGTAATCAAATTCAGATGTTCTTGCAGCAGGGGCAGGAGAGGGGCATGAGTTGAAGGTAATTATTATTGATGACGAATGGGCTATGCATTTGATTATGGAACGAATGCTAGCTAAGTTGAGTGGGATCGAAATCGTAGGAAGCTTCCAGGAGACCACGGCGGCATATTCGTATTTGGAGAAGCATGAGGTGGATTTGATATTTATTGATGTTAATATGCCGCGAGAGAATGGCATTGAGTTTGCCAAGCGATTAAGAGAGAGCGGCAGCCTGAAGAAACTTGTGTTTGTTACTTCTTATAAGGAATATGCCTCAGCTGCGTTTGAGGTGTATGCTTATGATTATATCGTGAAGCCCGTTGAGCCGGATCGACTTCGCAAAACGGTGCAGAGGGTACTTTCCGAAGGTGGAATCGGGTAGAATAAGAATGAAACCCATATAAGACAGGTCAGACTATATATACAGGAGCGGGATTTGGATGAAGCGTACGACGATACTAATCGCTGATGATGAGCCGGAGATCGCGGATTTGATAGCCTTGCATTTGGAAAAAGAGGGTTACCATCTGATTAAGGTCGCGGACGGCCAAGAGGCGGTACATGCGATTCGATCGCATCCCATTGATTTGGCGATTCTAGATATTATGATGCCTAAGCTGGATGGACATGAAGTGACTCGGCAAATTCGCGAGCAATATCATCTCCCGATTATTTTTTTGAGTGCTAAATCGTCAGATTTGGATAAGATAACGGGCTTGGTCATGGGGGCGGATGATTATATGACCAAACCGTTTAACCCCATGGAGCTTGTCGCCAGGGTGAATGCTCAGCTGCGGCGGTCCATGCAATTGAACCAATCAACGACAGGCAATAAGGCCGTATTGGAAGCAGGGGGATTAAGTCTGGATGCCGATCAGCGGACCGTTACTCTGTATGGCGCTAACATCGAGTTAACGCCCAAAGAATTTGATATTCTGTACCTGTTAGTTAGTCATTCCAAGAAAGTTTTTAGTGCGGAACATATTTTCCAGCAAGTGTGGGGCGAAGCTTATTACGAGAGCGGGAACACGGTTATGGT
This sequence comes from Paenibacillus alba, assembly GCF_013204855.1. Lineage (GTDB taxonomy): Bacteria > Bacillota > Bacilli > Paenibacillales > NBRC-103111 > Paenibacillus_E > Paenibacillus_E alba. The sequence continues at coordinate 151,368 of NZ_JABMKZ010000016.1, forward strand.
GCATATCCGTACTCTTCGGAAGAAACTTGGTGAGGATACGAATAAAAATAAATTAATCAAAACCGTTTGGGGGGTGGGATACACGTTCAATGGTTAACATGATGCGCAGCTTTCGATCTAAAATGATCGCATTATTAGGTTTAAGCATGCTGTTGTCAGGCGGCGTCACTTTTATCATCTATAAGGTTCTGCAGCTCTATTATGCAGGCGTTCGGTTAGAAAATCCATTAGCCAAAGTACGCCAAGTGATATACAACATCGGGGATTTCAACTTTTTTATGATTGTTTTTATCCCGCTTGCGATTTTGTTTTTCTTTTTCCTGACTAAGCCCTATGCGGCGTATTTTAATGAGATATCGAGGGGAATTCATCGCCTTGCCAATGGCGATTTCCAAAGTCGTGTGCAAATTTCATCCAATGACGAGTTCAAGGATATTGCCGAAGACATCAACATGGCGAGCGAGAAGCTGCAAAAGGCGGTAGAACGGGGAGATTTTGCAGAAAGCAGCAAAGATCAGCTGGTCTTGAATTTAGCCCATGATTTGCGTACGCCGCTGACATCTGTACTCGGGTATCTGGATTTTATTCTTCAAGACGATCAATTAACGAAAGAGCAAGTGAAGCATTATACGACGATTGCTTTTACGAAGTCTCGACGCCTCGAAAAGTTGATTGATGAATTATTTGAAATTACTAGAATGAATTATGGCATGCTGACGATTGATAAGAAACCAATTGATCTAAGCGAGCTTCTCATTCAATTAAATGAGGAGTTGTATCCCATTTTCGAGAATAATCATTTGATCGCGAGATTGCATATAACGCCGCTTATGACTATTTGGGGGGACGGAGAGCTGTTGGCGCGTGTATTTGAAAATCTGCTGACGAATGCCAACCGTTATGGGAAAGAGGGTCAATTCGTAGATATTAACGGCCATTTGGATGCAGGGGATGTGGTCGTTCAAGTCATCAATTACGGGAATAGTATTCCCGAAGATGAGCTGCCTCATCTCTTTGATATGTTCTATACCGGGGACCAAGCTCGCACGCATCAAGGGGGAAGTACAGGTCTGGGATTATTTATAGCGAAAAATATTGTAGAGCAGCATAGTGGAACGATTTCCGTGCAAAGCAGCGTGATTCGAACCCTCTTTGAAGTACGTTTACCGCAGAAAATTTAAGAAAAATTTTAAGATTAGCCCACTTCTTTTTAAAAAGTTTTCCTTATCCTGAATGAAGCAAGGTTAGGGAGGAAACGAAAAATGAAGAAGTGGGTTTTTTGGCTTGTTATCTGCTTGCTTTTGGGCTATGAAGCCTTTCAACAGAAAGCGGAAGTTGTCATAAATGGGGATTCAGACAAGACTAACAATGAGGTACAAGCGGTGACCTCTCAAGGGAGCGATCTAACGATAAAGGTAACACCAGACCAGATTTATCAAGGAAATCTAGTGTTAATTAATAAGGATTACCCGGTCCATCAAGCAGGCACAACGACGGATGTGGTAAATCTCTTTCAGCATAAAGAGTTGATAAAAGGATTTGGCTTGCTGGACGATACGATTCGATTATCACAGAGTGTTATGCAACCCTTTACGAAGATGATTCAGGCAGCTGACAAAGACGGTATTGATCATTTTATGATCAATAGCGGTTATCGAGATAAGAAGGAGCAAGGTCAGCTGTATAAAGAAATGGGATCGGACTACGCATTGCCAGCGGGCTATAGCGAGCATAATCTAGGACTAGCTCTTGATATCGGATCTACACAGAAGGAAATGGACCAAGCGCCTGAAGGGAAATGGTTGAAAAAGAATGCTTGGACCTATGGGTTTATTTTGCGCTATCCCAAGGACAAAACGGCCATCACGGGCATTCAGTATGAACCTTGGCATTTCCGCTATGTAGGTTTGCCGCACAGCCTGATTATGCAGCAAAAGAATTTCACCTTGGAACAGTACTTGGATTTCATCAAAGAGCAGAAGACCATTTCGACGACAGTGAAAGTCCAGAAATACGAGATTACGTATTATCCTGTTTCCAAGAGTACGACCATCCATGTGCCTAGCAATCAACGCTATGAGATGTCAGGTAACAATATAGATGGTGTCATTGTGACACTACTTCCATGATGGCAGACAAGATGATCAAGAAGGTGAGGATACAGAATGAAAGCAGCGATACGAGTGAAAGACAGCATAGTGCCAGCTCTATATGCGGTATATATGTATGCCGTATTCAAAATTATTCTATTTAAGTTCAGCTCTATGGATATCCCCTTCCTCTGGCATCAGCTGCTGAGAAACTTGGGCAACCTTGGCTACATCAAGGATCGTTGGGAAACGGCCAATGTGGTTCCCTTTGCATCCATATCCAGTAATATTCAGAGTCTCTCCAACCATGATCTGATTAACTTATTAGGGAATATTGCGATATTCATGCCGTATGGGATATTTCTTGTATGGATGGATCAAAAACATCAAATATCACTTCTAGGCGTATTCATGCGAGCTTTGGGCCTAAGCTTATGCTTGGAATGCTCACAGCTCGTTTTGTCGATTGGAAGCTTCGATGTGGATGATCTCATTTTAAATGTTAGCGGGGGCTTGCTAGGCTATATGATCTTTAGGAAAAGTTCGAGAAAGAAAGATGGGTAGTTCCTTGTTAATACTTTCAACCTTTTTACGTATTAACTAATGTGAGGCCCACAAAAGTAAATCAAGAAAGTGAAGGGAGGGCAAAGCATTGGAGATTGCGCAGTTGAAGGCAGGCGTTTATCCAAATAAAAAAAGCCATCTACATGATGGGATCATGACGACAGATCGATTTACTCAAATATATGAGACGTACTATAGTCGTGTCTATAAGTATATCTGCTATCGAATCAACAATCACTATGCGGCAGAGGATATATGCAGTCATGTATTTGAAGTCATCATATCCAAATACCAGAGCTTCTCACCGGAGAAATCCAATTTCGAGGTATGGTTGTTTGCGATTGCGAGAAACGCAGTGACAGACTATTTCCGATCACAGAAAAAAAGAGCTGCTTTTTCACTAGATTCAATTATGAATATGTTTTTACCCAAGTCCTCTCCAGAAGAAATTGTGATACGAGATGATAATAATCAAGCCCTGTTTGTAGCATTAGCCAAGCTAAATGACAGGGAACGCAACATCATTGCAATGAAATATGCAGCAGGCTTGAAAAATTCGGAAATTGCCGACTTACTGGGTGTAAGTGCATCAAATATTGGTGTCGTTCTCTACCGAAGTTTGAACAAACTGCATAAAGAATTAGATACAGGAGGGGCCCAATTTGAATAAAACACGGAATTTAAAGGAATTTGAGAAGGTAACGGCCTTGCTTTCGCATGCCGAGATGGATGGGGACAACGTTCATAAAGAGCGAATCTTTAATCGCTTAAAATATAAAATGGAAACAGGAAAAATTCAATTATTTGACCTACAAAAGGATGGGATATCTATGAAAAAGAATTCGTGGAAGTCTATTGCTGTAGCTGCCGCTGCATTAGTTTGTGTGGGTGGCGTATTTTCGACGACCTCCTACGCACAGGATATGATTCATACGATAATGGCACGCTTTCAAGTTGGGAATATGGAAATTACACAATACGATAAAGAGCTGCCGGTTTCGAAGGTAGGAGACCCTTCCCCCGAATCTGCCAAGGAAACAGAGCGAATTGAAAGAGAAGCACCGCCAGCCATGACGTTGGACAAAGCCCGTGAAGTTATGGGAATTGACTTTCCGGCGCCAACCTGGTTATCCGATACCTATACATTCATGAACGTAGTATCTCAAGGCAAAAGTATGGTTGAGGTGCAGTATGAGGAGAAGGATAAAAATCTGATTTCACTGCTGATTTCAAAGGGCGCAAATAATGGGATCAGCACCACAGATGAGGTTAAAACAGAAACAATCAAAGGGACAAAGGTCTATTATGCGAATGGCATTGTGATTTGGGAATATAAAGGGTTTACCTACGAATTGTACTCAGGAATTGATTTCGATGTTGAAGCCATGAGTAAAATCATCGGCTCCTTATCGACGAAAGGCAAATAATCCGTAAAAGCCTGCGAAAATACAGGAATTACCGAGCGAATTCGGTTAAAAAGTGGAAATGCCTGCAATTGTGCAGGCATTTTTATCTTTTTCGGCCGCTCATCGATGAAGTAAAATAGTTTGTGTACCAACATTTGGAGTATAGGCAAATGACAAAAAAGTAGGGTATTCTCGGGATTACCACACCACCAAGAAGGAGCCCTACTCAATGACTACTATACCCCA
>NZ_JABMKZ010000017.1 GCF_013204855.1 Paenibacillus alba
GTTTAATAATCGAAGTCAAGGCAAAGTATCCAATTCAACCTCTTTTAGGTTCTGGATCTATTTGCTTCGAGATAGGGATGGGGCCTAGTTCGCACATGTAAGCTTCAATGCAAAGCTATTGCCCTATCGCTCACTTCGCGGGTGTTTTTCTTGGGCTTAGCCCTCTGTAAGGCTGTTTTTCAGCCTTACAGGTGGGACTTTCGCTTCTGCGGCAGCTTTAGGGCTGTTTTTCAGCCCTATCGCTCGCTTCGTGAGCGTTTTCTTGGAGTGGGCGCTCGCGTCGCGGCCATTTCCTCGGCTTAGCCCAAACAAGCCGCTTCTCTACTCTCTCTAATCCAACGAAAAAAAGCAGGCCAGCCCATAAAAGGCCAGCCTGCTTTATCCAAAAATCCACCTAACCAATGCCCGCTTCGGCGTACACCTTATCAAAACCGGCTTTGGAGCGCTGCACTAAGCTTTCAGGGGAATCCGTCGGCGGAGCCGCTGTCAAAATTTCCTGAGCTACAGCACCCTTGTAGCCAATCCGCTGCAAACCTTGCAGGAAGCCAGCCAAGTCAATAACGCCTTCTCCCGGATAGATACGCCCGTTATCCCGTACATCCTCGAGCGGCACATCCGGCGCATCGTTGATGTGAACATGAACGATCTGGTCTGCGCGAAGCTTTTCGATGTCCGCAACGGTTAACCCGTTCGTGTACCAGTGGTACGCATCGAACAGCAGACCAACATTGCTCTCGCCAATGGCGTCGATCCAATCCAGCGTCTCTTCGAGTGTCCAGATGAACGGATGCTTCCACTGCGTACGCAGATGATGTGGTCCTACGAACTCCAAACCAAGACGAATGCCGTACGCGCCAAGGATTTGAGCGCAGGTGCGCAATCGGCGTGTAGCCAGCGTCATGAAGTGAGCAGCTTTATAGTCCGTTGACGGCAGCACATAGGTGCAGCAGTTTTTGCAGCCTAGCGCTGCTGCAGCCGCTGCCGCTTGGGTTAGTTTAGGCAAACCGTCAAGAAATGCCTCTTCGCTATGGCGCCATTCAACCGGCAGACCGATCGAGCCGATGACGAGGCCATGTTTGCTCAAAAGCCCACGCGCACCATCTACACCGTGACTCTCTACTAAGCCTAGCGCATCAATATCAATGGCTTGAAAGCCGTATTTGGCCGCTAGCTCGATAAATTGCTCATTGCTTTCCAGCTTGCCAAGCCCTGCTCCGGTTAATCCTCTCAGCATGGTCGTACCTCCTTTTTAGATATCCCAGTTTAGTTTCACTTCATTGCCCGTACGGGAAGATTCATAAATAGCGTCCAAAATTAAATTATTCGTATAGCCCGATAAGGCAGAAGTAATCGGCTGCTTTCCTTGCGCAATACAATCCAGGAAGTGGAGGCTTAGTCGTAGACGCTCGCCCTCGTCATCCTCTGGTTTTTTCAAATCAGTCTCAATTGCCCGATTAAATTTCTCTGTCAGCAGCTTGCCGGAAGCGCCTTTGTAGCTTGCTCCGCCCTCTGAGCCCATAAGATGAATGAATGGCGTATTGTCAGTGTCCATATGAACAGCCCAGCTAACCTCCAGCGTTAAGGTGCTGCCATCTTCCATACGGATCAAAGCGGTAGCCAAATCTTCCACGTCATATGTACCATTCCAATTAGGCTTGCCCCACGTACCGATCCCTTTTTTGCGCGGCCCAAATTCGGCATAGGTTGCCCCAAAAACCGATACCGGCTTCGGATTGCCCATCAAATATAGCGCCAAATCCAGCATATGCACCCCAATATCAATTAACGGTCCGCCGCCAGATTCGTTCATCTTCGTAAACCAAGTTCCCCAGCCCGGAATTCCTTTACGACGGAACCAGCCGGTTTTGGCTGTATATATTTTGCCGAGCTCGCCCGCATCAACTTGCTCTTTGATTAGCTGCGGCACAGCTTCCCAGCGCATTTGGTGACCAATCATGACCACTCTGTCAGAAGCTTCGCTGGCCTTGTAAATTTGCTTCGCCGCCTCCGCATTAATGCCCATCGGCTTCTCAATCAGCACATGTTTACCTGCTTCAATCGCCTGCACCGCAAGTGCTGCGTGGTATTGATTCGGCACTCCGATAATAACCGCATCCACATTTGCACTATGTATAAGTTCTTCGGGAGTTGCTGCCACATAAGCAATGCCATGTTCCTCAGCACGCGCTTCTGCAAGAGGCAGATACGCATCCGTAATCGCTGTAATTTCGCATAAATTAGTCAATTTGGAAAACTCGCGGATATGAACGCCACCAATATTACCCGCACCAATGATACCTAATCTGATTTTGTTAACGCTTCCCACAACAAGTCTCCTCCTCATATCTGCATCCTGTTCGAACTGCTTTTATGATAAAATAAACAGACGAAGAAAACGCACCTAAATTTCGAAAAACGTCCCAATTCTTCGAAGGAGACCAGCCTTATTATGACGTACTTTCCCGATTATCTGAAAACGTACCCAAATATGGATTCATCCTTCCCTTTCCACCTTAGCAAAAATACACTTGCTCACGGATTTCGGGCTCATCGTCACGACTATCTGGAGTTCTCTTTTGTCATTGACGGGCACGGGGCCGAAATGATCAATGATGTGAAGCACACGATGACGCCGGGTACTTTCACCTTCGTGCTTCCTTATCAGGTGCATGAAATCTTCACCGATCCCGGTCAAAATCTGGTCCTCTTCAACTGTACGTTCAGTATGGACCTTCTCATGGAACCAGGACATGATCAAGGCTTATCCGGTCTCTTCCAAGACACGAATACCCTGCCAGCCTTTGTTCAGCTGAGTGGACAAGATCAACAACAGATGAGCATGCTCATTGAGGATATGTACCAAGAATACAAAGGCGACGAGCGCTACCGTCAGACGCTGCTGAAATCCAAGCTGAAGGAAGTACTCGTACGCTTCGACCGCAGTCGTTGGAAGCAAGCCGAAGCCGATCATCTTGAAGTGGTCGAAATCGCACCTATCCTCGGCTCCAAGGCGAGCCCTTCGGTGTGGCCCATTATTCACTATATCCATCGGAATTACCAAGAGGATCTCGCTTTGTCGGATCTGGCCTCACGATTCTCGATGAGCATCTCGCGCATCAGCGAGGTCATTAAACAAACGACCGGCCAGACGTTCGTCCATTTCCTCCATGACCTGCGCTTGCGGCATGCTTGCAGCCTGCTCGTGTCCACGGACATGAGCGTGACCGAAATTGCTCTTGAGGTTGGCTACGGCTCGTACAAAACGTTTTCTCGAATTTTCCGGGAAAGCAAAGGCGTCGTGCCTAAGGACTACCGCAAGGTGGAACACGGTCGGCGAGCGACATGAGATTTACAACACACCATGACGAAGGATTGCAGGCGCGAGGAGAACAGCATCCTCAGCTGCATTCCTTTTTTTTCGTGTGATGATAGATTCGCATGCTTTGGTGGCATCTATCAGATAACGGGGAGAGTGAGAGGATGAACAGGCACTTGGAACAGCTCGAGGATAGCTGTATGGAAACACAACGGGAGCTTGTCCTACGGGCACGTGCTGGAGACAGAGAGGCATTCGGGGATCTGGTGCGCCATCATCGCAGCCAAGCACTCGGCCTTGCAACATCGATAGCGCGAGACACCTTCATCGCCGAGGATATTGTGCAAGATGCGCTTATTCGGGCATTCATGCACATCGGCACCTTGATGAATGCGGATCGCTTCGTACCTTGGCTGCAGCGGATTGTTCGCAATCAAGCTTATATGAAGCTGCGCCGAGGAGGACTTTACGGCAAAGAACAGCCCTTCTCATCTTTCAGCCGTCAAGCGGAAGGGACTCTGATACCTACAGACTGGTCAGACATCGACAGTATCCTCTTTCGGCTGGCGGGCTCAGCAATCGACGAAGCGCGCTATCGTGATGATCCTGCGGAATCCTTCCTGAGAGCCGACATGCTTCAATGCTTGCGGGAACTGCTGTCGTGCCTCGGCAAGCGTGAGCGGGCCGTCTTTGAAGCTCATTTTTTTGATGAGCTGACTCCTGTTCAAATCGCCGCCCTGTTTCAGACCAAAACAGCCAATGTATACAACATCCTGTCCCGCTCACGCTCCAAAGTGTGCAGAGAAAGAATTCGCGTCTCCCTGAATGGCTACGTGCAGCAAAGAGCCGCCCTAGGTCTGCCCAAGCGGGTTATCCTTGCCTCTCCCCCAATCTGATTGTTCAATGGAGGTTACTACTATGCTAGTGGAACAACGCATCAACCGGGACTGGACGAAGACCTTGTCCTCCGCCGCAAGCACTATTTATGGATCAATTAGCTATACGGATAAAAAGAGCTTCTCCCTCATCGACGTCATGGGCATTACGGGACATGCGTTTCGCCTGAATATCGATCCGATCGAGGTCAATGTGGCTGGGCCCACTTCTTTTCCCGGTGGCTATATTTTTCGCCGCAATCTCTGTAATCTCGGCTTCACCAGCAATATGGGAGAAGCCTCTGTCCCCGTTTCGCCCGACATGTTGCAGAAAACGATCGCCTTAATTCAGCGATCTGTAGATAAAGGTTATCCTGCCATTGCCTTCGATCTCTTCACACCGGAATTCGGTCTGATTTATGGCTACGACGATGACAAGCAGTTGTTCTATGCCAAAGATGTCTCGCAAGATGGCACACTTTCCTATGCCCAATTCGGTCAGCCCAAAATTCCAGTCCTCTTCCTCATTACCATCGAAGATAGCCTCGCCCACTCCAAATATGAAATTCTGCGAATGTCGCTGGATATGATTGTCGATCATGCCCGAGGGCGTGAGTGGGCGCATATGTTTAAAGACCGCTACGCGCAGGGTCTCAAGGGGTATGAGGCTTGGATTGAAGCTATGGAAAAGCGCAGCGCCGATGAATTCGGCAATGCTTATAACGCAGCTGTCGCTGCTGATGCGAGGGAATTTGCGGCCGAGTACCTGCGGGAAATGGCGGTCAAATGGGACGGCAGCAATATCGTTGAACGCAACATCCGCGCCCATGCTGCCGAAGCTGCAGCCCACTATGCCGTTGTCGCGGAAGCGCTCAGCGAATTGCGCGACATGTTCCCGTTCCCCGAAGGCGGAACGCCCAAGGAACCGGCAACAGCGGATCGGGCAATTGACCTGCTGCTCCAAGCCAAAGAATCCGAGACGAAGGGCATCGAAGTTCTCGAGAAGCTGCTGAACTTCATGAAGGCGTACCACTCCGATATTTGGGTGCACTAACGGGGTGAACCGACTGTCGTTGCACCACGCTTAGCGGGCATCCCCATTTTCTTACATTCACCACTGCCGCTCTACGATGTCCTTGAATTAAATCCAAGGACATCGCCAGCATTAACCCATATCTACTCCACTTACTTCTTTACTCGCCGCACACATCAACTCTCTCCTATCCACCTCTATCTCTCCAAGCTCCAACAACTAGCTAATCTTTACACACACTTACGCACACGAGTGAGATTCATTTAAGGAGTGGGAGGTTGGTTGGTTTCGGCTCAAGACAAGAGTCTCCAAAGACTTCTATTCGTGTAAAACAGCCACTTTTCATGCAAATAAGAGCTCTTTGAGACTCTTAATGCTTCATGTGTGGGAGTTTTTGCGTGTTTCACCGGAGATAAGAGTCTTTAAGGGCTGCTATTCAAGAAAACCCCCTGCTTTTTGTGCAAATAGGAGCTGCTAAAGGCTCTTATTTGCCCCAATAGGAGGAGTGCTGCCCCAAGGCTCTGTGACCTTTGAGACACGCCTTGCCATCTCCCGCTCAACTCCGATAAATCGTCTGCAATTCCTCGCGCAGAAGCGAGATCAGCTTCTCAGCTGCGGTGCTGAACGAGCTGCCGCTAGTCTTGCGAAGCATGCCCGTGACCAAGCCGGAGTCCAAATCTTGTATTTTTTTCAGCACAGTTCCCTCCGGGTTCGGCATGGCGGTAATGACGGGAACCACAGCGATGCCGAAATTGGCTTGAACATAAAATTTGAGTGCGGCCATGTTGCCGATCTCCATGCCCGCATAAGGGCTGCCGCCTTTCTCCAGCAAGGAACTCTCCAACTTCTGGCGATAAGGGCAGAGGGAGTTCGTGATCAAGATATTCTCATTTTGCAGATCACGCAGATGGATCACTTCCTTAACGGCAAGCGGGTGCGTGTCCGGCACTAATAGCGCAAGCTCCTCGTTGAACAAAGGTTCAAACGTGTTCTCAATCCCTGTATCCGGCGTGGAGCAGATCGCCAGATCGATGCTGCCCTCATTCAGCATTTGACCTAGAATGGTCGTATTGCCAATTTGGATACTCACTTTCACCTTAGGATGCTGCTGCAGAAAAGGTCCCAAAATGCTCGGAAGTCGATAACTCGCCGTCGGCTCCATGACGCCGATCCGCACGATCCCCGCCTCGCCTTGGATCAATTCTGCAATGGAGGTATGCAGGAAATCGTAATCTTTCAGCAGCATATCCGCATTCTGATGAAATAATCGACCTGCCTCCGTCAGTTTAAGCTTCTTCCCTCTCTCCAGCAGTTTAACGCCTAAATCTCCTTCCAACTTCTGAATATGCATCGTCACCGTTGATTGACCGTATTGCAGTTCTTCAGCCGCACGCTGAAAACTGCCAAGTTTAATGATCGTCTGAAACGTCTTAATGTTCCGAATATCCATTGAGGCAGGCTCCTTTGCTAGCAGAGTAAGTTCAAGAAAACGGAATCGATCGTTCCGATATTTCGTTTTTACAAAACCATATTTTTATCATACCATTATTACTAATTATTCCAAGCGGTTTACTCAAATATAAACGATTTCTATCTGTTTGTGCAGTCTTAATTCATAAAATCGGAATTAACTCTTCTATTTTTTGAATTTTACAAAAAAAACAACTTCGCTTATGATCGTTTATATACAAGTAACTTTATCGGAATAATATAAATTAAAAATGTGGAGGCGGAGAATATGGCGAATAAGAAGAAAATCAAATTGGGTGCGATGATTCATGGTGTAGGCGGAGGTTGGGAAGATTGGAAACATCCCGATGCCATCACGGATGCCAGTACGAATTTTCAATTCTACAAGCATCAAGCTCAAACGGCAGAGGCCGGTAAATTCGACTTTGCCTTCATCGCTGACAGTGTACATATCACAGAAAAATCAAGCCCTCATTACTTAAATAGATTTGAACCGCTCACGATCCTTTCGGCCTTGGCTGCGGTAACCAAGCGCATCGGCCTTGTCGGCACGTTAACTGTCAGCTACAGTGAACCGTTCACCGTAGCCAGACAATTTGCTTCCCTTGATCATATCAGCAAAGGCAGAGCCGGCTGGAACGTAGTGACATCCTGGCTCTCAGGCAGCGCTAACAACTACAGCAAAGATGAGCATCCGCCCCATGAAAAGCGCTACCGCATCGCACAAGAGCATGTTGATGTCGTAAAAGGGCTTTGGGATTCCTGGGAGGATGATGCCTTCACGCGTGATAAAGAATCCGGTGTGTTTTTTGATCCGAGCAAGCTTCATACACTAGGCCATAAAGGCGAGTTTTTCTCCGTACAGGGGCCGCTGAATATCGCTCGTTCGAGACAGGGGCAGCCCGTTATTTTCCAAGCGGGAACGTCGGAAGACGGTCGTCATTTTGCCTCCAAAAATGCGGACGCGATCTTCGTTGGACACGAAAACATCGATGAAGCCAAAGCTTATTATGCGGATATCAAGCGCAGAGTTGCCGCACACGGCCGCCGTCCAGAAGATGTCTCCATTCTGCCGGGCATCCGTCCCATCATTGGCCGCACGGAGGAAGAAGCTGAAAGCAAATACCTGGAAACGGTCAATCTCGTGTCTATTGAGAAAGCGATAATCGCCCTGGGCCGTCCTTTCAACGATTATGATTTCAGCGTGTATCCGCTGGATGAACCGTTCCCTGATCTTGGCGATCTCGGCGCTAATAGCCAACAAGGCGGTTCGGAGAAAATCAAACGTCTGGCCAAGGAACATAATTTGACGCTGCGCGAGGTCGCCCTTCGTTTTGCTACACCTAGAGGCAACTTTGTTGGAACACCGGAGAAAATAGCGGATACCATCCAACGATGGATTGAAGAAGAAGCTTCAGACGGCTTCATCATTGGAGTCGGGATTCCGGGAGCGCTGCAGGATTTCGTCGAGCTCGTTGTGCCGATTTTACAAGAACGCGGACTTTATCGTACGGAATATGAACATGAAACACTACGGGGTCACCTGGGGCTCGAGGTTCCAGTGAACCGCAATGCCAAAGCCAAAGTGCTGAACTAAGAGGAGGGAATGCCAATGTCCAAACATCGCAAATTAAAACTAGGAGCAACCATTACAGGGGTAGGCACTTCGAAATATACATGGCGCAATCCGGAGATCCCGGGGGATGCCAGTGTAGACTTTGACTATTATGCGGAGCAGGCGCTCAAAGCCGAGGAAGGCAAATTCGACTTCGTATTCATTGTAGACAGCACGTATATCACAGAGAAATCTGCGCCGCATTACTTAAATCGGCTTGAGCCGTTAACGGTACTTTCGGCACTGGGAGCGGTCACGTCCAAGATCGGTCTTGTCGGCACACTGACAGCCTCCTTCACACAGCCTTTTACGGTAGCAAGGCAGTTCGCCTCTCTGGATCATCTCAGCTATGGCCGAGCTGGTTGGAATGTGGTCACAACAGGCCTTGAAGGGGCTGCTCGCAACTACAGCAGAGATGAGCATTATTCCCATGATGAGCGCTATCGCATTGCCGAAGAGCATCTGGAAGTCGTGCGAGGGTTGTGGGATTCCTGGGAGGACGATGCACTGATTCGCGATCAAAAAACGGGCGTATTCTTCGATCCAAGCAAGCTGCACACGTTGAATCACAAGGGTAAGCACTTCTCCGTTCAGGGACCTCTGAACATTTCCCGCTCCAAGCAGGGGCAGCCTGTCATTTTCCAAGCCGGGGGCTCGGAGGATGGACGGAATTTGGCGGCGAAGAGTGCCAATGCTATTTTCACAGGACACGAAACCATTCAGGAAGCGAAAGCCTTCTATCAGGATATTAAGCAAAGAGCCGCAGCTTACGGCAAAACGTCGGAGGAAATCCTAATCTTCCCGGGCATTAGCCCGATCATTGGGAGAACCGAAGAAGAAGCAGAAAGCAAATATCAAGCAATCGCTGGACTGGTCACACTGGAAGACGCGCTCGATCAGCTAGGCCGTCCTTTCACCTACCATGACTTCACGCAGTATCCACTGGATGAACCGTTTCCAGATTTAGGCGATCTGGGCAGCAACAGCTACCGCAGCTCTACAGACCGTATTAAGCGCATTGCGAAAGAAGAAAATTTGACGCTTCGCCAAACAGCACTGCGTTTCGCAACACCAAGAAGCAGCTTCGTAGGCACGCCAGATAAAGTCGCTGACATTGTGCAGCAATGGTTCGAGGAAGGCGCTGCTGACGGCTTTATCATTCATACAGGTACACCTGGCAGCCTCCGGGATTTCGTCGAACTGGTCGTTCCGATCCTTCAGGAACGCGGCATTTATCGGGAGGAATACGAAAGTGATACATTGCGTGGCAACTTGGGGCTCGAAATACCAGTAAACCGATATACCAAACAAAAATTAGCTCAGGCTTAAAGCTAGAGCAGCAACTCAACATTTAGATGGAGATGAGATATGAAAAAGGGAATTGGGAAAATTGCTGGTATCCTCTTAGCCACATCCTTGATTGTAGCAGGCTGCGGCGATGCTGAGAAAACAGGCGGTAAGGCAAGCAATGCCTCAGCGAAAGATGCTGGGGCGGTTACACCAGGCGGCGAGCTTGTCTGGGCTTTGGCCGGAACGGTGACGACCGACAGCTTGGATGCGCACAAAGCTGGATTCGCTCCGACTACGCGTGTAATGCGCTCGATTTATGACAGTTTGGTCGTGGAATTGCCGGACCACACCTTCCAGCCGTGGCTGGCCACTTCGTGGGAACTGGCTGCCGACAAGAAGAGCTACACGTTCCACCTGCGCAAAGACGTGAAGTTCCATGACGGCACTCCTTTTAACGCGGAAGCTGTGAAATTCAATTTTGACCGTATCAAAGATCCGGCAACCAAAGCTTCCAGCTCACTTAATGAGCTAGGCTCTTATGAATCAACGGACGTCATTGATGAGTTCACGGTTAAAGTGAATTTCAAAGCACCGTTCGCTCCTTTCCTGAGCAATGCAGCCAAAGTGGACTTAGGCTTCGTCTCGCCGACTGCTGTCAAAAAGTTTGGCGATGCGTTCCCGCAAAATCCAGTAGGCACGGGCCCTTTTAAGCTGAAAAAGATTACGCCCAGCACACAAGTAGAATTCGAAAAAAATCCGGATTACAACTGGGGTCCAGCGAACGCCAAGCATCAAGGCCCGGCTTATCTGGATAAATTAACGGTGAAATATGTTGAGGAAGAAGCGACACGCGTCAGCGTGCTGCAAAGCAAACAAGTGCAAGTAGCCGATATTATCCCGCCACAAAACCTTGTCGCCCTGAAGGCTGACAAAAACTTCAATGTACAGGAAACGGAATTGCTGCAAGCCAACTTCACCCTGTACCTAAACATTCAGAAAGCGCCATGGAATGACCTGAAAGTGAGACAGGCCGTCAGATCCGCGTTGGATATCGACTCCGCTGTCAAAACGATTTATCTGGGAACCTCCAAACAAGGCTGGTCGCCTCTATCCACGCAGCAATTCGCCTACTCCCCATCCCGGGAGAATGCCTACAAGCCAGACTTGGCTTCATCCAATAAAACCTTGGATGAAGCCGGCTGGGCCAAAGGCGCGGATGGCTACCGGGCCAAAGACGGCAAACGCCTGACGATTGAGGTCATCGATACCCAAGGAAACCGCGAGAAGCGGCTTGATTTGATCGCCATTTTCACTCAGCAGCTGAAACAGGCTGGCATTGAGCTTAAAGTTATTTCCTTGCCAACCGGCACCTACACGGAACGTCGCAACAAGGGTGAATACGATCTGATTGCTGCGAGTCAATTTTCCGGCGATCCGGATGTTTTGCGCCAACTGTATTCGACCAAAGGGCCTTCCAAAACGAATAATATCGCGAAAACCAACGATCCGAAATTAGATGATCTGCTCGAACAAGGTTATCTGGAAACAGACGCAGAGAAACGCAAGGCCATTTATAAAGAAGTACAGGAATATATCATTGATAATGTGTACACCATCCCTACCTATGTCTTCAATTACTCCGTAGCTTCCAGCAAAGAAGTGCACGGCATTACATTCGACTCGCCAGCCTGGCCTGTGTTCTACGATGCTTGGATTCAAAAATAAGGCGATAAGGAGGAGCCCTTGATGCTGAAGTACATTTTAAACAGGCTCATCGTCTCCATACCCGTCATTCTGGGATCACTGACGCTTGTTTTCCTAATTATTCACTGGCTGCCGGGGGATCCGGCCCAAATGATTGCCGGGGATGACGCTGCACCGGAGCGGATTGAGTTCCTGAGGAAACAGTTCGGGCTCGATCAACCGCTGTGGCAGCAATACTTGGTGTATCTGTGGGATAGCATGCGAGGCGATTTCGGCCATTCCTTCGCGAACAATCAGCCGGTGCTGGATCGCTTGCTCGCCCAGCTGCCGGCAACACTTTCGCTCGCGCTGCTCAGTACAATTTTCGCTATTATCGTAGGTTTTATTCTCGGTGTGTTATCTGCTGTATATCAAAATCGCGTGCTCGATTATATCGTTCGCGTTATCAGTTTACTTGGGGTGTCTATGCCAAAATTTTGGCTGGGCATCCTGCTCATTCTCGTGTTTTCGGTTCATTTCCAACTGCTCCCTGCGATTGGGAATGGCAGCTTTAAACAGCTGATCCTGCCGTCTTTTGCGCTTGGTGTCACTGGCGCCGGCATGCTTACGCGCATGGTTCGGAACAGTGTGCTCGAAGTGATTCATGAACAGTTCGTCTTGACGCTGCGAGCCAAGGGCTTGTCCGAGCGCATTGTTTTGTACAAACACGTTCTGCGCAATGCTTTACTGCCCGCTGTCACCATTCTCGGGCTGTTGGTGGGGGAAATGCTATCGGGTGCCGTTGTCACAGAAACCGTTTTTTCGAGGCAAGGACTTGGGAAATTAGTTGTCGATGCCATTAATCAGAAAGATATTCCGGTCATTCAGGCGGCGATTCTGATCACAGGTATTTTCAATATTATCGTCAATCTGATGGTGGATGTTTCCTATTCCTACGTCGATCCGCGCGTTCGCAAAACGGGATAATGGTGAAAGGGAGGTTGCTCACATGCTTTTCAACTCAATCACAACAGAAACAATGTTACCTAAGCGGTTGATCAGGTCATCTTTCGCTTTCAAGCTCAAAAAACTGAGCTTATCCAAAATTCTGCTCGGATTTTCCCTATTCGTTCTGGCCTTTCTCGTGTTGTGCGCCATTGCTCCGTCGTGGATTGCGCC
The DNA here is from genome assembly GCF_013204855.1 of Paenibacillus alba. Classification (GTDB taxonomy): domain Bacteria; phylum Bacillota; class Bacilli; order Paenibacillales; family NBRC-103111; genus Paenibacillus_E; species Paenibacillus_E alba. The sequence continues at coordinate 12,462 of NZ_JABMKZ010000017.1, forward strand.
CTATTCGCCAACCGATATGATGACGGATCAGCTGCTCAAGGCTCCCAGCTTCGCCCATCCGCTTGGAACCGATCAGTTCGGCCGGGACGTCTGGACGCTTGTCATTTATGGCAGCCAGCAATCGCTCATTATGGGGGTTGTTTCCGTGCTCATTGGCGGGTTTATCGGTACACTGTTCGGACTTCTTGCCGGTTACTGGGGCGGGATCGTAGATTCGATTTTTATGCGTTTCAACGATATTTTAATGACCATTCCAGGCATCCTGCTGGCTATTGCCATCTCCGTGGCGCTTGGCCCCAGCTTCTTCAATGTAATCTTGGCGATCAGCGTAGCAACAATTCCCGGGAAAGCCCGGGTTGTTCGCAGTACGGTTATCTCTATTCGCAATCGACCGTTCATTGATGCTGCACGAGCAGTCGGCACCTCGCATTTGGAAATTATGGTTCGCCATATTTTGCCGAACTGCTTCTCGCCTTTACTCGTAATGATGACGATCGGCGTCGGAAGCTCGATTCTAGTTGGCACCGGTCTTAGCTTTCTCGGTCTTGGCGTTGTCAAAGAAATCCCCGATTGGGGCTACATGCTCTCCCAAGGCAGAAGCTACATGACAGTCGCTTGGTGGGTCGCTACGTTCCCAGGGCTTGCCATTACACTGCTTGTTATTGTCGTTAATCTCCTCGGTGATGAAATTAGAGATCGTATGGATCCTAAGAAATTGAGGTCCTAGGCTATGAAACCATTACTCGATATCCAACAACTATCGGTCGATTTCCAAACCGCGAACGGCTCGCTCAATGCGATTAATCAAGTTAGTTTGCAAATTGGAGCAGGAGAAATTGTGTGCTTGGTCGGAGAATCCGGCAGCGGCAAAACGATTACATCGCTCTCCATCATGCGCCTGATCAACTATGACAATGGATTTATTTCCCATGGGGATATCCAGTTGGATGGACAGAGCTTAGTTGGTCTGTCTCAAAAGGAAATCAGCGATCTGCGCGGGAAGAAAATCGCGATGATTTTCCAAGAGCCGATGACGGCGCTGGACCCGATTTTCAGCATTGGCAGCCAAATCATGGAAGTCATTCTCCGCCATGAAAAAACGTCCAAACCTAAGGCGCGCGAGAAAGCGATCTCGCTGCTGAGAAGAGTCGGCATCCCGGAACCGGAAATTCGGATGAAGCAGTATCCGTACGAACTCTCCGGCGGGATGCGCCAAAGAGCCATGATTGCCATGGCGCTCGCCTGCGGCCCCGAGCTGCTGATTGCCGATGAGCCAACGACAGCGCTCGATGTGACGATTCAGGCGCAGATTCTCAGCCTGCTTCGGGAGCTCAAGGATGAGCTGAACATGTCGATCCTGCTCATTACGCATGATCTCGGCATCGCCGCAGAAATGGCTGATCGCGTCGTCGTCATGTATGCCGGGAAAGTCGTCGAACAGGCAACGACTCAGCAGCTGTTCGATTATCCTGCGCATCCGTATACGCAAGGCCTTCTGCATTCCATCGTCACCCTGGATAACGTACGGGGTTTGAAGCTCTACACCATTAAGGGGTCGATACCGAGCTTGTCCGATCTACCCTCCGGCTGCCGCTTCCACCCCCGCTGCCCTTATGCGACGGAAAAGTGTTTATCCGAAGATCCACCGCTACAGCAGCTGCACGGGCGCGAAGTCGCCTGTTGGAACGCCGAGCGCATCGATCATCTCGCTGCTGAATTTTTCGGCGATACAGCCGAGGAATCGGCCGTTTCGTTCACGAATTCGGCAGCGAATCGCGCGCTCTCTTTTGCTCAATCAACGGAGCAGCCTTTGCTTGAAGTGACGAATGTGAAGAAGTATTTCCCCATACACAAAGGGCTCTTCCAGCGTGGCAAAAGCTTCATACGAGCGGTAGACGATGTCTCTTTCGATATTCACCGAGGGGAAACCTTCGGCCTTGTTGGCGAATCCGGTTGCGGCAAGTCTACGCTGGGACGCGTGCTTTTGCAGTTGGAGAAGGCGACGACAGGCCGTATTCGTTTCGAAGGCCGCGATTTGCTGCAAGCCGGCACGAAAGACTGGAAAGAAACCCGCAGAGACATGCAGGTCGTCTTCCAAGATCCTTACGGCTCCATCAACCCCCGCTGGAAAGTCGGCGACATTATCGGCGAGCCGTTCTGGGTGCATGAATCCTTGCGCGGTGCGGCCAAACGAGAAAAGGTGGAAGCCGTCATGGATTTAGTCGGGCTGAATCCTTCTTGGTACGATCGCCTTCCCCACGAGTTCTCCGGCGGACAGCGACAACGAATCGGTATCGCCAGAGCTATCGCGCTGAATCCCAAGTTTATTCTTGCGGATGAGGCGGTCTCCGCGCTGGATGTTTCCGTACAGTCACAGGTCGTCAATCTGATGCAGGACTTGCAGCAGCGCATGAACCTGACCTATTTATTCATCGCGCATGGACTTAATATTGTCCGTTATATCTCGGATCGTATCGGTGTGATGTATCTCGGCAAGCTTGTTGAGATCGCGCCCACCGAGGAACTGTTTAAGCATCCTGCCCACCACTATACGCACGCGCTCCTGTCCGCTATTCCCGTACCGGACCCAAGACGCAAGCGCACCTTCGTTCCGTTGGAGGGCGAGATGCCATCCCCGGCGAGGCCGCCGTCAGGCTGCCGGTTCCATACCCGCTGCCCTGCGGCAACGGCGCTATGCAAAGAGGTTGTGCCGGAGCTTGCCCAAATCGGACCTGGGCATTACACCGCATGTCACTATCCACTATAGGAGATGAAACATGAGCAAATCCATGCATTTGGGACTCTTCCTTGCAGCGAATGGACATCACGCAGGCGGTTGGCGCCATCCTGACGCTGCCCAGGGGAACCCGCTTGACTTCGACTATTACCGGGAGATCGCTCAGAAAGCCGAAGCGGCTAAGCTGGATATGATTTTCATCGCGGATAAATTGGCGATTGATGATAACTACGGCGGCAACTTCGATTCCTCGGTCACGTACAGACCTGCTTTGTCGGCAGAGCCGCTAACCTTAATTTCCGCCCTCAGCGCTGCTACACAGAAGATCGGTTTAGCCGCAACGGCTTCAACGACCTACCACGAGCCCTATCACATTGCCCGCATGTTCGCGACCCTCGATCATTTGAGCAAAGGGCGTGTGGCCTGGAATGTCGTCACTTCCACCAGTGATGCGGAAGCCCGTAATTTTAGCAAAAAGGAGCATCTGGATCACGCAACCCGCTATGAGAGAGCGCAGGAATTCGTTGAGGTCGTCCAAAAATTATGGGACAGCTGGGAAGCGGATGCGCTTCTCATTGATAAACCTCGCGGCGTTTTCGCGGATAAAAATAAAGTGCATTACGCCAATCATCAAGGCAAATGGTTCGATGTGAAAGGCCCTTTGAACATACCGCGCTCCCCGCAAGGTCATCCGGTTCTTATTCAGGCGGGCTCATCCGACACTTTCCGGGCCTTAGCCGCTCAGTATGCGGAGCTGATTTTCACCGCACAACCGAATATCGAGTCCGCCAAGACCTTCTATCAGGACTTAAAGTCACGCGTAGAGCGCTATGGACGGTCCCGCGATGCGGTGAAAATCTTGCCCGGCACGATGCTGATCGTCGGCGATACGGAGCAGGAAGCGAAGGACAAAGAACAATATCTGCATTCGCTCATTCATACCCAAACAGGGCTCGCGTTCATGTCAGGCAGCATGAATTACGATCTTTCGAAGCACGCGCTGGATGAGCCCTTTCCCGATATTGAGCAGGAGATTAGAGGCAGCCGCGGGCGGTTCCAATTCGTTTTCCGCAAAGCCAAGGAAGAGGGACTGACACTAGCCCAAGTGGCTAGATGGTACATTCAGAGCCGCTCTCATAACGTCGTTGTGGGGACGCCCTCCTCCATTGCAGATCGTTTGGAAACCTGGTTCAAAGAGGATGCTTGCGACGGTTTCAACCTCATGGCCCCTTATATGTCGGGCGGTTTGGACGATATCTTCGAACGTGTCATTCCTGAGCTGCAAAATCGCGGCGTCTTCCGCGAGGCTTACACCTCCGATACTTTGCGTGGACACTTTGGGCTTCCAAGTCCGAACAATCGGTATTCGCAAGCGGCTAAGCCTTCTACGATTCTGATTTAACTAACAGCTAAGGGAGTGTCAGCATTGTCATCCAAACTAGTGACCCTGCGTGAGGCGATCTCTCTCATACCGGACGGCGCTAAGCTGGCGATCAGCGGGAACATGGATATGTCGCCCATGGCGTTGATCCGCGAGATTGTCCGCGCCCAGAAGCGGCAGCTTTATCTCGTCTGTGTGGGTGCGGCAGCCGTGAACGCTGATCTTTTGATTGGAGCAGGCGCGGTGTCCACCGTGGAATTTTCGCAGATCTCGATGGGCGAATATGGCTTCGCGCTTAACTTTCGCCGACATTGCGAGATCGGCTCTCTCTCGAGCCTGGAGCATGCTTGCCCGACGCTCACAGCTGCCATTCAAGCTGGCGCTATGGGTATTCCTTTTATCCCTGTGCGCGGGCTGCTCGGTACCGATTATATGAAAATCAGACCCGATTTTCAGGCGATTACCAATCCTTATGAAGATGATGAGCAGATTGCCATCGTTCCGGCGATCCAGCCTGATGTTGCCATCTTTCATGGCTATAAAGCGGATACGCTCGGCAATGTAGTGGCCCATCCTCTGCAAAACAACCGCCTGCTCGCGCAAGCCTCTCAGCTTGCCATTGCCTCCGTTGAGGAAATCGTCACGCCTGAGGAACTGCGCAAGGAGTCCGGAACTTGGATTCCGGCGATGTATCTCAGCGCCATCGTTCATGCGCCGCGCGGGGCAGCTCCCACCTCCTGCCCAGGCCGCTACGGAATCGATGGCGAGCAGATTTCCATTTATATGGAAGCTGCTTCATCGCAAGCTGGCTTTCAAGCCTACTTGCAGCAGCATATTTATGAAGCGCAAGAGGAGGCGATTCGATGAGTCACGCATCTGCTTCTGCTTCTGCGCCATCAGTCGAGGAGACGCTGATCTGCCATTTAGCAAGAGAGCTGCGGGATCATGAAGTCATCGGTGTGGGAAACAACTCCCCGATTCCGGCCGCCGCGGCTTTGCTTGCCAAAGCGCTGCACGCCAAACAGGCATCGGTCTATATCTTGGGCCAACCGGACTGGCCGTTCGAAGGGACCAAAGAGTTTTTCGATTTGATGCAGCGAGGCGGCATCGATGTGTTTTTCCTGAGCGGCGCTCAAATTGACCCCTACGGGAACATCAATTTGCACGTCATCGGGGACTATGCCGCTCCCAAGGTGCGCCTCCCTGGCGGCGCGGGGTCCGGCGTCGTTTATTTCATGTGCAAGCGGATTCTGCTGTTCAAAACGGATCATGGCGTCAAAGGGTTCCCGGAGAAGCTAGACTTCGTTACGTCCGTTGCCCGCTCTGAGCCCCATGTTCATCGTAACAGTGAGCTTGTTGGTGTATTTACCCCTCTTGGCCTTCTTAAACCGACAGGTTTGGGCGGTCGATTGCAGTTGGCTGCTACTGTACCTGGTGTTCTGCCGAGTGACGTGCAGGCCCGAACAGGCTTTGATTTAGGCATAGAGAAGGCAGGAGATCGCCCCCTGCCCCTTCTACAACCTCCCTCCCCCGTGGAGTTGGAGACGCTTCGTCATACCATTCCGGCTGCTCTTCGGCCGATTTATCCCGTTTTTGCGAAACAATTACAAGGCTATGCCTAGAAAGAGGGAGCAAACGTGAGCGAAACCTATGAACTGAAACAGTTGGAAACCGATGTTCTATCTATCTTGGCGCAGCATTCCGACTACAGAACGATCATTGATCATGTGAAACCGTATCTTCAAAAGCTTCTCTTGAACGATCACTTGATTCCCGGTGAATATCAAGCACCGCTGCCTACTAAATACGCGCAGTATCTGCTATACAAGCCCGCGAATGAAGCCTTCTCCGTCATTGCTTTCATCTGGGGAGCCGGTCAGGTTGCTCCAGTGCACGATCATCTCGTCTGGGGCCTCGTTGGTCTCTACCGTGGTGCCGTTGTCGAAAAGAGGTACCGCCGCGAGGATCATGGCGAAGCAGCCGAACCCCGCTACACCATCCGCGAGGTTTCGGAAGTTACAGCCAAGCAAGGCGATATTTCCTTCGTCTATCCGCCTGATTATGACATCCACGGTGTCGCGAATCCGTTCAATGAAGTTGCTATAACCGTGCATATCTACGGCACCGATATTGGCAAGCAGCCCCGCCATATCCATGATGTGGCGACTGGCGATTCGCGCGATGTCGTGACGAAACACGATAATGCTTCACCGATTTACAGCTAACCACCTACCCAAACACCTTCTAACTAAGAGGAGCTAACCGAACATGTCACAAATGAAGCAAGGACCTCTTGCCGGCATCAAAGTATTGGAATTTGGCCAGATTGCAGCTGGGCCTTTCGCTGGGTTGTTGTTCGCCGACTTAGGCGCGGATGTCGTGAAAGTGGAGCGGCCCGATGTGGGGGACAGCATGCGGGAATGGCCGCCTTTTTTCAGCAACGAGGATGGAGAAGCCTACAGTTCCAACTTCAGTTCGCTGAACCGCAATAAGCGCAGCATTGCTGTGGATTTCAAATCGGCGGACCAGCTTGCCCGGCTACAGGCGTTATGCGCCAAAGCCGACGTCATCGTGGAAAATTACCGCCCCGGCGTATTGAAGAAATTCGGTCTCGGCTATGACGCGTTAGTGAAGTCGAACCCCAAGCTTGTCTACTGCTCGATTTCCGGCTACGGGCAAGAAGGCATTTATTCGCAGAAGGGCGCTTTCGACGTCACCATTCAAGCTATCAGCGGCCTGATGAGCGTAACAGGTGAAGAACAAGGCGAGCCTGTGAAATGCGGCGTACCTGTCGCCGATTTCGTCGCTGGCCTGTACGGCGCCTACTCGGTCGTCGCGGCTATTCATCAAGCCTCGCAAACCGGCGTTGGGAGCTATATCGATTGCTCCATGCTTGGCAGCGTGCTGGGCATTTCCGCCCTTCAAACCAGCGAGTACTATGGCAATGGTATCGCCCCCAAAAGACTGGGCAGCGCTCATCCGCGCAATGCCCCGTATCAGGGCTATCACGGCAGCGATAAGCCGTTCGTCATTGCCGCCGGCAACGATAAGCTGTGGCGCGAAGTTTGCGCCGTCGCCGAGCTGCCGGCGCTGGCCGATGATCCGCGCTTCGTGAATCAAACGCTGCGCGCCCGTCACCAGAAGGAGCTGGCCGCCCTTCTGCAGGAGGTCTTCCGCTCGAAAACAGCTGGCGAATGGCTGGAGCTCTTCGACGCCAGAGGCGTGCCTTGCGCGCCGATTAATACGTTCGAGGACATCCTTAGCGACAAGGCTGTCGCCGAAAGCGGGCTTCTTCATGAGCTTCAGCTGCCGAACCAGACACGGACAACGACCGTTGGCTATCCGGTGAAGCTGTCAGGTTATGATTTTCAAATTTATCGCCAGCCCCCTCTAAAAGGGGAACATACCGCTGAGCTTTTTGATGAATGGGGAGTATAGAACATGAGTGAGACGACTTTGCAGCAGGTAGACAATTACCGGGAGACATCCCAATTAATTCGTGAAATCTCGACTAGCTTAACGGAGGACCAGTTGACCTGGAAGCCAGCTCCAGAGAAATGGAGCGTGAAGGAGGTCGTCGCTCATCTCGTGGACTCCAGCTTCGTCCACTCCGTGCGCATCCGCAAAATAGTCGCGGAGCAGGCACAAGATTTCATCCTGTATGATCAGGATGCTTGGGTAGCCAGCTCGCGAGCCAACGAATCCTCGTTCGAGGAAATTCTGTTGGCTTTTGACGCAATCCTTGCGTACAATGCGCGGTACTACGAACGTTTGAAGCCGGAGCAGTGGGAGCACAAAGGGCTGAATAACGGCAAGGAAGTCTCCGCTGCCGACTTGTTCCAAGGCTTCATCCGACATGTCAATATCCACTTGGCGCAGATTCAAAGAAATTTGAACGCTCTGCCCGCTGCGCTTCGTTAATACAAAGCCGCCTCTCTGGCGGCTTTTGTGCTTCCAGCTTACCGACTCAGCGACTTACCCAGATCTCCTCCACCTCTGCCACTCCACACACCAACAACTAGCTAACCCTTCTGCCACACACATTGGCAGTCACTTGGGCACACAAATGTAATTCATTCGAGAAGTAGCAGGTTCATTGGATTTACTCCAATGAACCTTGCGTATAAGCCGTTTAATCCACCTTCCACTGGATTTACTCCAATCATTTGGTTTAGAATGGCTCTCCATGGGCCAACTTCGGGACTTTCCATTGGAAAAAATCCAATCAAACCGAGTTTTCGCTCAAGAAAAAGCGAAGTCATTGGATTAAATCCAATGAAATCTTCACTTTGTCCCACTACCGAATCGTCGTTCCGTCTGGATACTCCTCCGTTCCTATTCTCTCTCAACGCACATTTCATCCGCCGTCCACCACCTCTCCCACTCCATGTACCAACAACTAGCTAGCGTTTAGCCCATAACACGTAGAATGAGAGTGTAATTCATTCTACTTCCACTCTTGCTGCACCAAATAAATCCCCCATATTCGGTAATACTGATAACGATGCAAATTGTAGGTGGGTGAGTGGGTGGGTGGGTGGGTTGCTTACCTGTTTACTTGTTTACCTGTTTACCTACTTCTCTGCTCCATTCCATTCGACACTTAAATATTCCTTTACAGGAATATTCCCGTGAAGGTATATTATAAACATGAATTCGACGATAAGCGCTCTGCCGAGCCTAACCGATTGCATATTGTCGAATTTTTGCGAAATGGCCCCTGACGGTTGGGGAAAATCTGCTGATTGACTTGAGCTCCGTCAGCCACATGTTTCAAAGCATCTGAACACCTTTCGCCGTATGCGAGAGACAGCAATCCATCTTTATAACCATTATCTTAATTGGAGGAATCGATCATGTCCGAGAACACCAACCCAGCTAACCAAGAATTAGAAATTACACGCATCTTCAATGCTCCCCGTGAGCTTGTATTTAAAGTTTGGACCGAGGCGGAACACCTGGAGAAATGGTGGGGGCCCAAGGGACTAACATTAAAAGTAGCCAGTCTAGACCTGCGTCCTGGCGGCTCCTTTCATTACAGCATGACAACACCGGATGGTCAGATCATGTGGGGTCTGTTTAACTATCGTGAAATTTCACCCTCTGACAAGCTTGTTTTCACGAATTCTTTTTCCGATGAGGAAGGCAATGTTACCCGCGCAGCATTTAGCGCTGCTTTTCCGCTGGAGATTCTTAATGTATTAACGTTTGAAGAACTGGATGGCAAAACAAAGGTTACGCTTCGCGGCGGCCCCCTCGATGCTTCAGACGAAGAAAAACAATTCTTCGCCGGCATGTTCGACAGCATGCGCCAAGGCTTCGGCGGAACCTTCGATCAACTGGACGATTACTTGGCAGCGATTGCCTAAACAAATACCTAAATCAATGGCTAAATATACGCCGACTCTGCGGAGTCGGTTTTTTCTTTCATCTGGGAGTTGTTAGCGCCATATCGTTTATACTAAAATAAAGCTAAGGATTGAAAAAAGTTCACAAGAAAAGGTGTCATTCATGAGCATATTAAACGTAGAGAAATTAAGTCACGGCTTCGGAGACCGCGCCATCTTCAACGATGTCTCCTTCCGTCTGCTCAAAGGCGAGCATATCGGACTCATCGGCGCAAACGGTGAAGGGAAATCTACCTTCATGAACATCATCACAGGCAAGCTTCAGCCGGATGACGGGAAGGTCGAATGGTCCAAGCGCATGCGCGTTGGCTATCTGGATCAGCATGCCGTGCTGAACAAAGGCATGACTATCCGCGACGTCCTGAAGGGCGCCTTCCAATACCTGTTCGATATGGAGCAGGAAATGAACGATATGTACGGCCGAATGGGCGATGTGTCGCCCGAAGAGCTCGAGCGGATGCTTGAAGATGTAGGAACGATTCAAGATACGCTAACGAATCAAGATTTCTACATGATTGATGCCAAAATCGAAGAAACAGCCCGCGGGTTGGGGCTTACAGATATTGGACTCGAGAAAGATGTCCATGATTTAAGCGGCGGACAACGGACCAAAGTATTGCTGTCCAAGCTCCTGCTTGAGAAGCCGGACATTCTGCTCCTCGATGAGCCTACCAACTATCTCGACGAGCAGCATATCGAATGGTTAAGACGCTACCTGCAAGAGTATGAGAATGCCTTCATCCTCATCTCCCATGACATTCCGTTCCTGAATAGCGTAATCAACTTGATTTATCACATGGAGAATCAGGAATTAAACCGTTATGTTGGTGACTACGAGCATTTCCAACAGGTTCATGAAATGAGAAAGCAGCAGCATGAATCGGCCTACAAACGTCAGCAGCAAGAAATTTCCGAGCTGAAAGATTTCGTAGCCCGCAACAAAGCGAGTGTTGCCACACGGAATATGGCCATGTCCCGGCAAAAGAAGCTCGATAAGATGGAAGTCCTCGAGCTGGCTAAGGAGAAACCGAAGCCTCAGTTCAGCTTCAAAGATGCGCGAACGTCCAGCAAACTGATTTTCGAAGCTAAGGAGCTTGTTATCGGTTATGGCGATCCTCTTTCCAGAGCACTTGATCTCCGCATGGAACGCGGTCAGAAGATTGCCCTTGTTGGTGCCAACGGGATCGGGAAAACGACGCTGCTGCGCAGCATTCTAGGCGAAATCCCAGCACTGTCCGGCACCGTTCAAAAGGGTGAGAATCTCTTCATCGGTTATTTCCAACAGGAAATGAAAGATACGAACTACAACACCTGTATCGAAGAAGTCTGGAACGAGTTCCCTTCGTTCACCCAGTTCGAAGTACGCGCGGCGCTCGCAAAATGCGGGCTTACCACCAAGCATATCGAGAGCAAAATTGCCGTGCTCAGCGGCGGCGAGAAAGCCAAGGTCCGTCTATGCAAGCTGATCAACCGCGAAACCAACCTGCTCGTGCTCGATGAGCCTACCAACCATTTGGACGTAGATGCCAAAGAAGAGCTGAAACGTGCGCTGCAAGCGTATAAGGGAAGCATTCTGCTTATTTCCCACGAACCGGAATTTTATCGTGACGTTGTGACAGAGACCTGGAACTGTGAATCCTGGACGACCAAGGTATTCTAGTCCTGAACCAAAGAACCTTACTCCTGTGAGAACAGTGTGTAAGGTTCTTTATCATTTCGCAAGAGCTGCCGTATGGGCTAGTTTCTCCCTGATCACCCATGTTTCTATCCACGCGTATCAAAGATTTCCACCCTGCGGTCATCTCCTCCTCTGTGTCACTATTCAGCAATCCTTCTGATTACGTTGTCCTTCGTAGATCTAATCAAAATCGCATCGTTGTAGACATTTACGTCCGAAACCTGATCAGCTACAGCCAAATCAAGCTTGCCCTCACTGTCTATAATCTTAAGCCCATACGCTTCCCCGGCTGCAAGTTTGGCCACAATTTTACCATTAACGACTTGTACGCTTTCCACCGGTTCATTCAAAATCAGCTTATCTTCGCCATTGGGGATGGCCTTGTAAAGATTGGATTGTCCCTTGGCGTCCAAAGAAATATAGAAAATATGACCATCCACTTCATCAAACCATCCAGCCACTTTATTGTCCGATTCCTTCTGTTCAAGGGTCCCGTCCATGTTGGATACGTATAGGTTATGATCGGCATCTTTCACATAATAGAGCTTGTTATGGATGATTTTAAAATAACGGACTCCGGCATTCATCAATTTGGTAGTTTCATTGGTTATAAGATTAATCTTGTGTATCTGATTTAACTCACTCGTGGTAACCGGATATGAAGAGGCCAGTACATAAATATCGTCTCCGATGACTGTCGTGGACTGGTCCTTGCTGAACCCTGTGCCTTCACCCGCGGTGACATACCATCCATAGATATGCTTAGAGTCCCCTGCCTGAATCCCATCCTTGTACTCTTTCCCCAATGGGACAACCCGCAAATTATCTCCACCGGGAGGGACCCACTGCTGGATAAGCAGGGTGCCTTTCGACGTCTTTTTAAAATCCAGATAACCCCGCTGCTCTAAGCTCCCTTTGCCAGCATCGTTTACTTTGACATAGTTATCTGATCCCATGATCGCTCCACCCGTATGATAAGAAAACCAAAGCTCTCCATCTCTGATCTCAAATTTAACGTCTTTATTAATGCCATACTTGGAATCTGGCTCGTAGGAATAGACTTCCTCTTTCTTCGTGGTGTTTTGTACGGGTACTCGAATCACTTGGTTCGTGCTCCCCGTCGTTTCCACATAATAATAGTGATCTTGGAAAATCGCCACGCTGCTCTCACCTGAAGATACCGGAAGATTCACAGCTTCCATGTGCGGATTGCCAGAAGTGATGGAAAGTCCCTCCGCATCATCCCACGCATAGTCCCAACCAAATTCATCATGAGCATAATGCCAAGTAAGAGGAAAATACACAACATCGTTAAAGCTCAGCAAAGGGTAATCTTCTTTGGAGTTATCCACAGCCAACCCATTTATCGTCATGGCGTACTCAGGAATACTGGCCTTGCTGCTTTTGGCATTTGGATGACCGGACAGGTATGGCACATAGGAGGATGTCACTTTTCCTTTGGTTACGCTAAGACCATCTTGCACTGTCCAAGTCGTCTCCAATCCCAGAAGCCTGGCATCGTACCACGTCATCGGAAAATAAGTGATGTCCTTATACACCAGAAGCGGATATTCCCGTGTTTGATTATCGACATTGTTGCCATTTAACTTGACCGCGAATGTTGGCAGCGTTACTTTCACCGTTTGCTCGGATGCGAAACTTTGGCCAGCTGGCCATATCAAGCTCATACACCCCGTAAGCAGTACACTCCATACCACATTTTTCACCAGAATAACCCTCCCTTCCCATATTTGTACATACATTAGACGAGAGAGAGATTTCTTTTGTTTCGTTCCAGACTTTGTAAAATTTCCGACAATTTTCTCCCAAAAAAAGCCGCCAAGGACTTCACTCGAAGTCAGCGACCGCTTTGGGGAGCTATTTCCTATCGGAGGAGTATTTTTTTGAGAAGAAGACCTATGCCTACACCTACGAAACAGAACAACAAGGACAACCAAACAGGGCCCAAGAAGTAGGGCGAGTAAATCATACCAACCGTTGCAAAAAAAGCCGCACTCACATAAGGCAGGAAAGACAGAGGCTGCTCCTTTTCATCCGCATCGCGATACGCATCCCAAATCCCAAACATATACACGCAAGGGTAGAACATCAGCCATTCATAATCCGTCGTCTCAATAGCTCCAGCAATATTCCCTTGGAAGCTCATTTGGATCGAGACATTTAAATCGGACTGCACATTAATCAAAACTTCCAGTGCAATTAATACGACACCCTTCAAGTATTTCTTATTCAAAAATTGCCCGAAACCAGGAAGCGCTATGCTCCATAGGAGCCGTTCTATTTTATGTCCCTTGACCACAAATACCCCCGCTTACACAGAGAGAAGTGCATGACACGCAATTGCACCTTGTCTTTTTCTTAAATAACATATATTTGTAAAGGTCAGGGGCGTGAATTCACCAGAAGGTAATCTACTGTGTTCTATTTTCTTAGCCATGATCATTTCTTCTTGCTTCATTGATGAAGCCTCCCCATTCTAGGTTGTCAGCATTGTTTAGTTTTTCCTTAAATGTAAGGTTCTTATGTATTTAAAATTTTCTTGATTGTCCGCCGCGAGCTCAATCATGGGAAATGGGCGGATAATAATGAAGCAATAAACTCTTTTGAACATGCAGCCTATTCTCCGCTTGCTGATAGATAATCGACTTTTCTGATTCAATTAGCTCCTCTTCGATCTCAAAGCCCGGATTCACAGGCATATCATGCATGATGTAAGGAGAGCAGCCGGCTAGATTTTTCCTATTGATCTGAAAAGGCATCATCGTTTGAATTCTTCTATTTTTCTCTTCTTGATAATGGCTATTCTGATAATTCTCCATGTCCACCCAGGTGTCCGTATAAATAAAATCAGTCCTTGGTATAGCCTCGGATATATAATTCATGTTCTCCACATATCCACTCTGATAAGCATTCTCCATCAGCGCTTCATCCCATGATGCTTCGTTCACGATTGGCGTTACCAATAAAAGGCGAATACCCAAAGTAACACAACCTGCTATCAGCGAATTAACGACATTATTATGAATCCCCACATAGGTCAGCGTAATACCTTCAAACGTACCTTTTACCTCATAAATGGTCATTAAATCAGCCATTGCCTGACAAGGGTGGTACTTCTCACAACATCCATTAATGACCGGGACTTGGGAATAGGCAGCATGTCCTTAACCACTTTCGTATATTTATACATTAAAATGAATATAAATACATATTGGGTTTAGGATAATGTTATGTCAATAGCTTTGGTGGGAGCTCTTTCGCATCAGGACAACAAAAGCAGCCAGACAAGGCTGCTTCTTAACTCCTAGTATGGGAACAATTTCAAGTTGTTCAATGGCAGTTAGCTGATGTTTTTGAAATGTCCATTGACTCGATTCGAAGAGATCTCTCCCTGATGGAAGAAAAGGGATTGTTAAAAAGGACACATGGCGGCGCAGTACCCGCTGCAAAAGTGCGGAACACACCAACGGCCGAAACACTTATAACGCGCACAGGAGATGGTACACCTCTTCAAAATGCGATTGCTAGGAAAGGTGCTTCCTTCATTCAAGCGAAAGATACCGTCTTTATTTCTGGCGCTGGCATTCACTTTGGCATGCTGAAATACTTGCCCGAATTCCCCTTCACCGTCGTTACCAACTCGATAAATGTGGCAGCTCATTTAAAGGAACGGCCGCACATAGACACCTATCTGGTCGGCGGCAAGGTGAAAGCTTCTGGTAACATTACAGATGCTCTGGCTTATGATTTTATCCGGCAATTCTCGTTGGACCTCTGTTTTATTACGGGCGGAGCAATATCCAAAAACGGGATCAGTACCGCCACTCCAGAAGTAGCAAGCCTCGGTAGAAGTGCTATTGAAATTTCGAGAAAAACAATCTGCCTAGCTCCGCATGAGAAATTAGGAATCGACGCCTTCGCCAAGTTATCTCCTATTACACCTATTGATCTATTAATTACAGATGAAGAAGCGACCATCGAAGCGATAGAAGAAATCGAAAGCCGAGGCGTTAAAGTCATCATTGCCAAAGTAGGTGAGACTGACTAATGTGCCGATGCCGCAAAACAAAAAAGAAATAGACGTTTCCCTTTGCACAGGACGTCTATTCCTAGGACATGGAGCCCTTGCAAGGCTCCTTTTTGATTATAGCATACAGTTCTCGGAACGTTAGCCTCAGGGCTATCGCACAAACGTATTCCTCACTCTTTCCGACGTAATAAAATAAGGAATCCAGATCGCACAGGCAACCACAGCACGAAAAACATCCTTAAGACTGCTTACTTCTTCCAAATCCCGAATGGACGGAATCATATTAAGCAGCAAGGTATCCACGATTGCAATGCCTAGACTTGTACTGTAAAAGATGATCATTAGCCGCGGCAATCTTGCTTTTCTCTGATACATATTCAGCAATATAAAGAGACAGAAAAAGAAAACGAGCACATTATAAAGCATTTCAAACACTAAAATAGGTCCCCATAACGGATGATAGTTCTCAGAATCAACAGATGTTAACCTATGCCATGTTTCAGGTTGGAAGGAGGGAAGCGTGTACGTGACAAACTGAAGAATAAACATCACCATTGTAACGTAAATTCCGATTTGAACAAGGATCAACCACCCTCCCAAACCCGAAAGTCCCCGTGGATCTTCATTTATGATTGGTGTTGAATTTGTTTCCAATGATTTACACTTCCTTTAATTAGTTTTATTTTAGAGTTCAATGCTACTTATCCATTTTCTTGAGTATCTTCTGCAGCGTAGCGTTTATATTGATTAGTGCCATGAAAACAAAACCCAGCATAATAAAAGTCACGATTTCTCGGGTGAAAATTGAGACGACAGCCAATATAACCGCATAACCCCCGTATAAAGAATTGCTTAGAAATTTCATTATCAACTCTTCCCTTCTTATGTATGGCTATCAGCCGCTATAAAAGCAGTCGAGACAACAAGATCACTATCAGAGGTCCAATTACTGCGAATCCAATACATAATGCAAGGATTTTCATTGGCAGTGACAATCCTTTGGATTCATTCATTTTATCTAGTTTCTGATTTATCTCCTTGAGCTCTTTCAGTATATCTTGGCTTAAGTTTTCAGACATTTATAATCCTCCTTTGAATAAAAGGAATTTCATCCCCTTCACCATATTACCATAATAAGGGAACTGGTTTTGGCAGTCCACTGCGCAAGCAAAAAACCTCCAAAACCACCGCCTCAGGTGGTCTTAGAGGCTCATGCGTAACACGAAGGGAACTACGATACGCTATTCGCGCAGATTTCGGCTAAATCAGGTGCGAGACGGAACTGGAGTCCTCTATTTGATCCCAGAAGCATGATATTGAGGGGGAATCCCCTAAATAACGTACCTTAGTTCCCTTTGCCAGGGAATATGACCATTTTGCCTCCAAATAGCGTATCCTAGTTCCGTTTGCCCAGAAATATGGTCGGTTCCGGTTCCGGTTTCGATTACGATTCCGATTCCGATTCCGGTTCCCGTTCCCGTTCCGCCCTGCTACGTTCGCCGGTTCCGCGTTCGCTACGCTCGCCGCAAGCGAGCAAGCCCTTGCTCACGTCAGTCTCTCGAACATATTCAGCTTATTCCCGAAGCCATCAATGACTGAGATCTCCCTGGTGTTCCAAGGGGTCGTTTCGAGGCCTGGGCGGAAATACTTGTAGTTCTTGGCTAGAAGCTTCGCATGCAAGGCTTCTATTCCTTGCACTTCGATATTCAGCGCTGCTCCAGGGCAGCAGTCGCCATGGTGTTCAGAAAGATGCAAGATGCAGTCTCCCTTTGAAACTTGCATGTAGATGGGGGAATCCTCATCGCCATGCTGCCAATCCAGCGTGAATTCCAAATAATCCAAGTAGAATTCTTTGGCCTTCTTCACGTCAAATATACGCAGAATTGGAGTCAATGACTTAAACTGTATTTCGGTGCTTGCCATACCCTAGAACACCCGCTTTCTTAAGAGGATACCTCCAAGTATTCCACTGACTGCTCTTGTTATCCTGCCGCGATCTTCGCATTAGCCGCAGATTCGCTCCCAGTCATCGCTTGCCCCAATGATCCGATCTATTTCATATTGTACGGCGGCAATGCCCTCTTTGCAGGCTTCTGTGGGACTTTCCTCGAAAAGATGCTTCTCCAACGCACAAACAGCTGCTAACAACGAATCTGCGTAGAAATTGGCAGCGATTCCTTTGAGGGTGTGAACCATTCTGCGGGCAACCTTGTTTTCCTGATTGATAACCAGGGGAAGTAGCTGTTCCGCGAATTGCGTGTAATCCTGCCTGAATTTCTCCAGCATGTACTGGAAGATGTGGGTTCTCTGATCAATATTTCTCATGACGCGTTCGGTATCTACACCTGGGATGTCGAATAACCATTTTAAATCCAGCCACTTCTCTATCATATCGGATAGCTGTTTTTCATCTACCGGCTTAATTAAGGTATCATTCAGGCCAAGCTTCAGAAGTTGAGTGTGATCCTGCATGAATACGTTTGCTGTAAGCGCAATAATCGGGATCTCTTTCATCGACTTATGCTGCCTAAGCTTCATTGTAGCTTCGTAACCATCCATCTCGGGCATATGAATATCCATGAGAATAAGCTTCCATGCCTGCTGTTCGATCATAGCCAGCGCTTCTTTGCCATTTCGTGCGATCACAGCTTGATATCCGAGCTTCTCCAGAAGATGAGAGATTACCAGCTGGTTGATCTCATTATCCTCAGCTACTAGGATGGAGCCCTTCGAAACGAAGCTGCCATTCTTCCATCCAGCATCATCCATCTTTGCCGTGGAAGAAGTCTCCATTCTGCGTATTTGTTGATTCAGCGCCTCTAAGCTCTTCCGTAATGTAAGTCGGCTAACCGGCTTTACGATAATCGCATCCGCTTGAATGTCTTTCGGAAGCGCAGACATTTCTTCCCTGCCTTCCAAGGTTGTAAACGCAATCACTTTGGTCTGCGAACGATCAATCGCATTCAATACACGCTGCCAGGAAGAACGCTGCTGCAGCTGCGCCATTTGCATATCGACGAAGAGGTAATCGGGTGCTGTACCTTGCTCGCGTTGTTCTTTTTCCAATATGGCAAGTAGGTCAGGCATGGATGCAACAGCCTCCACATGAAGCTGAAAGGAACTCAGAAGCTCGGTAATATGTTCAACCACGACTGGGTGATCTTCCGCCATAAGGACGCGGGTATTCCATCCTGGCAGATATCCAAGCTCTTGCTCGGGATTGTCCCTTTCCTCCACTTGCTCGCAATGTCCAAATAGAAGACTGAAATAAAACCGACTTCCAGTTCCAAGCTTCGTATCTACCTGCAGAACGCCCCCCATAGACTGGACCAAATGCTGGCTGATGACAAGCCCCAGACCAGTGCCGCCGTATCTTCGACTAGTGGATGTATCCGCTTGCGAAAAAGGTAGAAATAACTGGGACAACTGTTCCTTGGAAATGCCAATGCCCGAATCTTCTACGGCAAAGGAGATAATAACGCCTTCTTCGACATATTCCTCCAACTGCACCTTCAATCGAATATAACCATCTTGTGTGAACTTAATCGCGTTATTCGACAAATTAATAAGCACTTGTTCTAACCGAAACGGATCTCCGCTGACAATGTCCGGTAAATCCATCGACGTATCCAGCATCAGCTCAATACGCTTGCTACCTGCCGTAACACCCACCAGATCTGCGACCTTCTGGAGCGATGTTTCCAGCGAGAAGTCGACCTTCTCTAACGTCATTTTGCCCGCTTCGATTTTGGAGAAATCCAGGATGTCATTGATGGTTGCCAGCAGCACACGTGATGATGCATCCATTTTGCTCAAATAATCCTTCTGAATCTCGTTTAAATCGGTCCGCTGCAAAAGCAAAGATAACCCCATAATTCCATTGAGCGGCGTACGAATCTCATGGCTCATTCTGGCCAGGAATTGACTCTTCGCCCGATTGGATTCATCTGCTTCTTCCCGCTTCTTCAAATCCGTGATGTCATGGACAGTCCCGGTAACACCTGTAATGTCCGTTCGATCATTGTTAAAAAGAGGCGACAAGGTAACGTTATACATGTGCTCGGTGTTATCAGGCTGCAGAAGATTGATGGCGAATTGCTGTGTTTTCCCTCCCATAATCGTTTGCACAAAGGCTTTATCCCATTTCTGCGGATCATCCATCTGAACCACATCGGGTAATGGCTTTCCTTTGACCTGCGCAGGGGTGAGCTGATAGGTCTGATACATTTTAAAATTCGCAGAGGATATCTTTCCGTCCAAACGAAATCGAAAAATGAAATCTTCCGAATTCTCTACAAGCGTCCGGTACTGCTCATCGCGAACCTGCGCTCTCATCTGCGCGGTACGATGCTCGGTTACGTCTACCGCTGAGCCAATGACTTCATGAACAGAGCCATATTTGTAAATCGGCTGCAAGGTAACCAAAATGATATACCCTTCGAGGTCATATTCGTATGTGATGCGCTCGCCTTGCCACGCAATCTCATATTGCTGCATGAGGTATTCGGTAAATTCCTTCTTGAGGACAATGACTTCGTTCACTCTTTTGCCAATGAATTGACTTGGTCTCATGCCAATCTGATACAACAGTTGTCCTTCGATAAGGATGTACACGAAATGATCCCGATGCTTATGGAATTTAAACGTAAAGCCTGGTTGAAATCTCAGCATGTCGATAAGCTCTTGTTCCACTTGACGAATCTTTTGCTTATATTCCCTGGCTCGTACCAGATACCGAAGAAAACAAGCCACAATAAATACACATATCATTTGATACGTAATATAAGTCATAACCACACCAAGCGGCATTCGATAAATAAGCCCAATCATCGCATAATAAAAGAAAAAGAAGAAAGCTTCCCCATACAGCCATTTCAGCCAGTAAGAGCGTGTTCGCCGGAAAATGAATCCGGTTCCAACAATAGCAACAATGCCGATCAGCAGCTGCGGGATCTGGACAGAGCCCTCCATCAGGAAGCGCCCTGTCCATAAGAAAATAAATGTAATGGATAAGGAGACAAATCCGCCCAAATAGGCCGAGAGCAACAAGCCTACCCCGCGGAAATTAAGACTAATGTGATCACTAATATTGACACCGAAGTTAAGCAGAATAACGATAAGGATACCATGGGAAATCCCTACAAAAATTTTATACAACCAAGATGGCTTCTGATCGAGCTTCGTAATTATAAAAAATTGTTCAACGAAGATAACGAATACGGTAATAATAGCAAAATTAGTAATCAAATCACGCAACATTAGCAATCACCAACCTATTTTCAACTTAACCTGATCCGTTAGTACGACCTGACCGTCATTTCCGTGAGGGCAATCTCATAAGGCGCAGTCCCTATCTTTATATTACGCATATCTCTTGATGCAAGATGTCCTCAATCTGCTTCGCTTGGACTGGAGGGCTGAAATAGTAGCCTTGCACGAACCGGCAGCCGCATTCCTGAAGCACCTGAAGCTCTTCCTCCGTTTCAACGCCTTCTGCTACTACGAGCAGATTCAAGTTTCTGGCCATTGTAATGACCGTATTCACGATAGCCGCATTCACTTGTTTGATCTTCAAGCCCTTGATAAACGATTGATCAATCTTCAATTTATCAATGGGGAAATCCTTGAGATAGCTCAGTGAGCTGTACCCTGTCCCGAAATCGTCCATGGCTACGCGAATGCCCAGCATCTTCAATTGATTAAGCGTGTCTGCAACCAGCTTGACCCCCATACTCAAACTTTCTGTAATTTCAAGCTCCAAGTACTGAGGCTGTAGCCCCGTCTCTGCTAAGATTGTCTTAATCATGGCATAGAGCCCTCGATCCATAAACTGTCTGCGAGATAAATTAACGGCCACGAACATCTTGGGTAGTCCCGCTTCCTGCCAGACCCTGTTCTGCCTGCAAGCTTCCCTCAGCACCCATTCACCAATCTGGTGAATCAGACCGCTTTCCTCTGCAATAGGAATAAAATCGCTAGGCGATACATGACCAAGAACCGCGCTATGCCAGCGAATTAAACTTTCTAGTCCAACGATACGTTTCGTCACGATATCAACCACCGGTTGATAAACAAGGTGGAACTCCTGTTGGTCAATCGCTTTGCGCAAGTTGAACTCGATATCCATCCGTCTTTGAAATGTATCCTGCTTGTCCAGCAGCGCCTCAGAGATCGCGGCTTCCTTATTTCCATCGACAGGGATCGCGGATTCATAGACACGCTGAATGCCATTGTGGACAGCCATCTTGCAGCGTTCCAGGAAATAATCAGTCATCACGCCTGCATACGATTCTTGAGCCAACAATTGTGTATGGAAATAATCCGTCGCTCCGATCCGCATGGCTTGAATCGTTTGCACCGCACCTTCCGGCGTATGCGAGCTGAGCATCATGACTGGGATCGGATAATGGCTCATAATCAGTTGAAGGGCAATAAGTCCCTCCGAGTCAGGCATATCCAAGTCAATGATAACCAAGTCCGGTTTGCCTGTCAGAATGCAAGACAAGGCCTCATTGCCGTGATGAGCTGCACCTATAACCACAAATCGCGTCCCTTTCTCGAAAACAGGTGTCACCGCTGCACGGAACTCATTCGACTGACTAACGATAATGACCCCATACCTGTTCCAAAGATCCATTCTATTAACACCCCCTAAAAACAAATGTCCCCAATTACTGTTAATTCCATTTTACCTTCCACATATTAGGGCACTTACCTAAAAGGTATGAATCATTCAACTTTTTTTCGCTAATATTTTACTAACATTTTCGCATTAAATAATAAATAAAGCGGTTTACTCTTAAATTTCGACACCGTATAATAGAAATAATGAGTAAAGTGTTAGCAATCATTATTCCCTCTGTTCATTTCATATTTCATTTGTATTTGGAAACTACAGTTAGTTTGGGGGGAGTTTACGAGTGGACAGAATATTATTAATAGAGGACGACGATATTATCGGTGAGATGATCTGTATGTATCTGAAAGAGGAAGAATTCTTAGTCCTAAGATCACACAATGGTCAGGAAGGTCTCGCAGCCTTGCATGACTTCAAACCCGATCTCATTCTTCTAGACCTTATTCTTCCTGACTTTGAAGGCACCGATTTATGCAACTCATTGCGCAACATTACACCTGTTCCCATTATTATTATTTCTTCCAATGCCCGTGTAAGCGAGAAGATTGAAGCCTTCACCGTAGGCGCGGATGACTATTTATGCAAGCCATTCAGCATGCATGAGATGAAAGCAAGAATTCAAGCTCTATTACGTCGTTTTAAGCAATCACATCCCCCAGAAGTCCAGCAGCTCCCCGTTCAACAAGCGGTCACCGTACCGCCAATGGATCTGAACATCAACTTGGAAAAAAGAACACTTTATGTTCGCGGAGAATCCGTAGAAATGACCTTTTCCGAATTCGAATTGATTCGCTTGCTGTTTGAACATCCGGAGCGCGTGTACCGCCGAGAAGATCTCATCAATGCGCTGCGCGGTTTCGATTCCTACATTAATGATCGAGCTATCGATGTACATATTACAAATTTACGAAGAAAGATTGAAATCAATCCCAAAGAGCCCAAATACATCAAAACAGTGTGGGGTGTTGGATATAAATTCGTTCTCTAAACTGGGGACTTCATCCGTTAAGGATGGGGTCTTCTTTTTTTTGCTGCGGCTGACGAAGTAGAGAAAATCCAGAAGGCACATCGCTTTGTCGTTTATTGGAGGGGATCGAAGGTTTTTGTCGAATATAAGGGCTTTCAAAGGATTTCATCTTTTGGTAAAGGGGAGGAATTGTGCTCAAAAGGACTTTGGTTGTTTGCCTTATTGGTTTGATTTCTTTTTTGTTAATCCCGCTTTCTATCCTTAAGGATAATGATAAACAAATGAATATGCTGCAAGTCCGGGATGGCGTCATGGACCTCTCAGCGTGGAATTATAAACAGAATAAGCTCATCAAGCTGGACGGAACATGGGAATTTTATTGGAATCAATTATTAACCCCCGATGATTTCAAGCAAGGCGGCGCAGACAGGGTTGTGCCTTCCGCGTTTATGAAAGTACCCTCTCCATGGAATGGTAAACGAATCGACGGTTACCCTTTGCCTGCTTATGGTGTTGCTACTTACCGGATGATGCTGAAACATGTGCCTTTCAGTGGAGGCTTTGCCTTAAAGAAAACGAATATACGTTTTTCCAGCGTGATGTATGTAAATGGACAAAAGCTTGCCGAGGATGGAAAACCGGCAGCATCGGCAGCGGATTATCGATCAGGGAATGTTCCGCAAACCGTTTTCTTTGCTTCCGAAAAAGGCGATATCGAAATTGTCATTCAGGTTGCCAACTATGATTATTTAAATGCAGGCATACCGATGTCGATTTATTTTGGCGAGCAAACTGCCATGATAGAGCTCCTTCAGAGGAACATCGCACATGAATTCAGCACGTTTGCTATTCTCGGCACCCTTGCTCTTATTTATATCATCTGCTTTGTGACGGCAGCATTATATGGAAAAAAAGATAATACCTTGTTGGTATTCGCAATTATTTGCTCGCTTTATGCCATTTTTAACGGCTTAATCGGGGAGCGGCCTCTCTTATTATTTTTAGACGGAATATCATTCGAGTTCATCTTTAAAGTAAAAGACATTTGTTCACTTTTGAGCTTCATCGTCCTGACCATCTTTTTTTACCAATTGCAAAAAAGCATTGTCTCATTAAAGTTTACTCAAGTTGTGAGTATGGTACTGGGCGGTTATCTCATTTTGGTGGCTGTTCTCCCGATTCGCGTGTATATGGTGATTCAGCCTTATATTATTTTAGTGTATGAGCTAATGATTATTTGGTTGCTATTGAGAATTGCCGTGCTTTATATCCGAAGTGCCGAAAAGGATCGCTTGAAGTCTTTCCTATTATTCATGGCTATCCTCTGTATTAATCTGTATTCGCTGGATGTCATCATGCTGGCCTTCTCGCTCAAAGAAAATCTCTGGCTGGGACAATTCTATATTGTTATTTTTAATGCCATGCTTATCGTATTGATCGCGATTCGTTTTTTTGAGGCTTATCATACGATAGATGATATGAAAAATCAGCTGCTCCAACTAGACAAGATCAAAGATGATTTTCTTTCCAATACATCGCATGAACTGAAAACGCCTTTAAATGCCATAGTTAGCATAACGGATTCCCTTCTCAAGGGAGTAGAGGGGCCGATTCCCGATAGGCAAGCACAGAATCTGGCTGTGGTCATGGACAGCGGAAAAAGATTAACTCATTTGGTCAACGAATTGCTCGATTATTCCAAAATGAAGCATGGAGATATTGCCCTGTTTAAAAGCAGTATGGATTTGAGGGCTGTCGTCGATTCCGTAATCAAAATTCATGGGTTTCTGCTTGGCGGGAAACAGATCATGCTTGTCAACGGAGTTTCCGTAGATAGTCCTGTGGTATACGCGGATGGCAACCGTTTGATACAGATTTTCCATAATTTGATTGGCAATGCCGTCAAGTTTACAGATCGGGGTGTTATAGAAGTCAGTGCTGAGGTGATCCGTGACATGGTTGAGGTTCGTGTGAGGGATACGGGTCTTGGGATCCCGCCGCATATACAGGCTCGCATATTTAATGCCTTTGAACAGGCTGATCCTTCCGAAACCAAAAATGTTGGGGGAACGGGCCTCGGATTAAGCATAACGAAAAAATTAGTAGAGCTTCACGGCGGTCAAATTCGGGTGGATTCTATTGAGGGACAAGGATCGGTATTTAGTTTCACCATTCCGTTATCCGTTACGACTTCGAGGAAAAGCAATAGATTCGCCGAGGAGAAAGAACGTTCGCCGATCGATGTCAACATCTCCTATCCCGAGTATCCTATCTATGTCCAGGGGGAGAAAGACGAACCTATTCTCGTGGTTGATGATGATTTCGCCAACCTCCAATCCATGTTTAATTTACTCAAGCTGGAGGGATATTCCTTTGTTGTTGTGAATCGCGGGCAGATGGCGCTGGATGAGTTATCGAAGAACAGGGACTTCTTTCTGGTTGTGCTGGATATGATGATGCCGGGCATGTCCGGCTTTGAGGTGCTGCAAGCGATTCGGGAGAGGTTCTCTCCCTTCGAACTGCCGGTGCTGATGCTGACGGCCAAAAATCGAGTTACCGATATGATCTTATCGATGGAAAACGGGGCGAACGATTTTGTCGGGAAGCCCTTTGAAGCCGAAGAGCTCTTGGCTCGAGTAAGAAGCCTGACCCGACTGAAAGCTTCCGTAAAAAGCTCGAAGGAAGCCGAAATTGCTTTTTTACGTTCCCAGATCAAGCCTCATTTCTTATACAACGCGCTTAACTCCATCGCCGCACTTTGCATGGATGAGCCTCAACAGGCGGAGGAGTTGACCCTGCAGCTTTCGCAGTATTTGAGAAGCAGCTTCGATTTCGAGCAATTGGATTCGCTAACGACTATCCAGAACGAATTGGAGCTGGTCCAAGCGTATATCAATATCGAGAAGGCTCGTTTTGGCTCCAGATTACAAGTGGAGTACGATGTGGATGCCAATCTGGAAATCGGGCTTCCCCCGCTTATTTTGCAGCCGCTAGTGGAAAACGCCATACGGCATGGCCTTATGTCCAATTTCCGCGGAGGTACGGTCCATATATCTGTTAAGCAGAACGCAGAAGGCATGGTCAACTTTGTCGTAGTGGACAACGGATGCGGTATGAGCGAGAGCAAGCTTGAGGAAATACGGTTAACGGATACGGAAAGGAAAGGCGTTGGACTGTGGAACATAAGCCGGCGTATCAAGCTTCTTTACGGAAAAGACATTCGTATTGAGAGCGAGGAAGGAGTAGGGACGAAGGTTTTCTTTGCCATTCCTGCACACCCGCCCAGACAGATTGGATTATAAGCATGCTTCGTGCCATCATCGTGGATGATGAGGAATTATCGATAAAAAGGTTGAAAAATATCCTGATCAATAGCGGGGAGATCGAGATTTGCGGTATGTTTCTGAACCCGGTGGAAGCATACGCGTTTGTGCAATCCAATCCGGTCGATGTTGCTTTCCTGGATATTTCTATGCCGGAAATTAACGGAATGAAGCTTTCCGGCCTGTTGTTTGAACTCGATACTTCCCTAGACGTGGTTTTTGTTACCGGGTATGACAATTATGCCGTGCAAGCCTACGATATGAGCGCCATAGATTATTTATTAAAGCCTGTCACTACCCAGCGAATGTCCAAAACATTGGACAAAATCAGAAAAAAACTTCGGGTCTCTGCTGTTGAGCCTTCCATAGCGATTCACCTGTTCAATGGACTGAAGTTGTACCGTAGAGATCAGAATAACGAGCAGATTAAGTTGAGAAGCCCGAAAACCGAAGAGCTGTTTGCCTTTCTTGTTTGCAAGAGAACCGTCAGCCGGGAAGAAATCATTGATACCTTATGGAGCGGCCTGGAACCGGAGAAGGCGTGGAAAAATCTGAACTCGACCTTGTACTATATTCGCAAAGCGATTAGCGACAGTAAGGCGGTACATTGTATTCTTGCAGACAGAAACGAAATTCGGATTGATGAGAGCGGCGTTTATTGCGACTTGTATGAATTGGAACGGTTAATAAAGAAGATTCGACTAGCCCCAACGAACAACGCCGAACTGTTCGAACAAGCGGAAGCGCTATATACGGGACAGCTCTTGAAAGGAAAAGCTTATGAATGGGCGAGCGCTCCAATGCGTCAGCTCGAACAGAATTATATCTTACTGCTGGAGGCAGCTGCCAGACTCCATCTGCAGAGGAGCGAGCCGTTAAAATCATTGCATTACTTTGGCGAAATTCTTAAATTGGATGCTCTGCGGGAAGACGTCAGCCATGAAATGATCCGTTTGTATATCGGTCTCGGGAGGAGAAATGAAGCGCTGCGACAATATCGTATACTGGAAGCAACGCTGCAGCATGAGCTCGGAACGAAGCCTGATCCTAGTATTATAGACCTGATTACAAGTTAAATGAATGAATAGAAAGAGCCCCTGGGAATCATTTTTGATGCCGGGGCTCTTTTTTGTTTATTCCTTGTTTATTGTGTATTTGTATAATGAACTCGATTATTGTCGAATGGAGATCCCCAGGACTCCGTTTTCTCTGTTTTTCGACAGCAATTTACAGCTTATGAGAGGCTTGTGAGAACGGTTTGATAGACTGTTTTTTTAGAAAGCCCATATCATGTCATGAAGGAGATTCGGATCATGCACCTTGTCCAGAAAAATAAAACTTGGAAACTAGCCGCCCAAATAGGTATGCTTACCGGGGCCTTGGCGTTGGCCATTCCGTTTGCATCCCTTTCGTTGCCGGTTCAAGCGCAGACAGTGAAAGTCAAACCTATTTTTACGAATAGCATGAGCTGGGCCCCGCGCGATGCTGCGGCGGATACGGAATCGACGTTCAACTTTAACGTATCCGATCGATTTAATGGATGTACGGGACTAAGCCTTGTATCCAGCGCCCCCGGTTCGGCAACCGGATCATTAAACGGATTCGCGGCAACGATTAAAGTGAACGCTCCGGGAACGCCAGTGTTTACGCTTAGCGGAACCGATACTCAGGGCAATCTGGTTACGGATACGTTTCAGGTGGAGATCAATAAGCTTGGCGACTTTACTGGCGATGGCGTTGTGACGACTGCGGACGCGTTATTCATCTCTCGTTACCTTAGCGGTAAAGTTTTTGTAAGCGAAGATGAGATATTGATGATGGATATCAATGGGGATGGTGTTATTACGAATGCGGACGCTGTAGCACTGACTAGTTTATATGTCGGGGGATCGGGAAGCGGTTCGGGAGTCTTGAATTATACAGCAATTTTTAGAGATATCAATGATGTACCTATTGCTCGCAGCGTTAGTCTTGACGGTCAAGCGGAAATTGGCCAACCGTTGACGGGGAACTACACTTATTTCGATGTAGAGAAAACAACGGAAGGACCGAAGAACCTGCAATGGTACATCGGCAGTAAGGCGGACGGTAGTGATAAAGTGCCGATTTCGGGGGCTGTTACTTCCACTTACACGGTCAGAGAAGCCGATGTGGGCAATTATTTGTTCTTTGGCGTTACCCCTGTCGAACTAGGTGGTCTAGCCGGGAAACAAGTCATTAGTGCCGCAAGCGCCAAGGTAGAGGATGCTTCGGTTCCGGTTGCAACATTAATGGCTCCGGTTAATGGGCAGGTCAATGTGGATCCAGGTTTGTCGGCACTCAGCATCACTTTGAGTAAGAATATAACCGCTACGGACAAACATATCCAAATTCGCAAGCTGTCTGATAACACAATCCTAGCAGACTATGCAGCGAACGATACAACTAAAATTACGATCAACGGCAATAAAATAGACATTCTTGTCACAGGACTACAGGAAAGCGCGGATTATTATGTGGAAATCGAAGCCGGTGCGTTCAAAGACGTCTGGAATCATCCTTTTGCTGGCCTGAATGGCAGCAGTGCCTGGAAATTCAGTACTTGGGACAAAACACCGCCGGAGATTGCAGTGCTCACGCCGAGCAATCATGCAGCGTCCGTCGATGCGGCACTATCATCGATTAGCGTGACTTTTGATGAAAATGTTTCTGCGATCAGCGGCAAACAGGTGATCATCCGTCAATCTGCGGATCATCTTGCACTTGCTACCTATACCGCGAGCGATACGAATTCCATAAATGTGAACGGCAAAGTGGTCACGGTTTCCCTTCCTCCGTTGGCCGAGAACACGGGCTATTATGTAGAGATCGAAGCGGGAGCCTTCACGGATGCTTCGAACAATCCGTTCGCAGGCCTCACGAGCAGCAGTGCCTGGTCATTTACAACGTCTGCAGTCACGGTAGCAGCAACGGTAACGGCTGAAACGGACCCCGTTTCGTTAACAGAAAACAATCTGGATGCGGCCCTGATCACAC
Source organism: Paenibacillus alba (assembly GCF_013204855.1). GTDB lineage: Bacteria > Bacillota > Bacilli > Paenibacillales > NBRC-103111 > Paenibacillus_E > Paenibacillus_E alba. The sequence continues at coordinate 41,659 of NZ_JABMKZ010000017.1, forward strand.
TCAGCGTGACTGGCGATACGTTTAAAGCTGCGGCAGATGAAGCGGATTTTCAGTTGAACAATGCGCCTCCTGGTTTAAGCATTGCCTTAGCTTACGTTGACAACGGCAAAGCTTACTTGTTACTGGAACATGATTGGCACGTCTTCTCAGGCGATATTACGAATTTTAGTGTCACCGCCAAGGCAAGTGCGCTGACGAAAGGGGTTGCCGCCACTTCGAACAGTATGACGATTACAGCGGTGCCCCAAACGTTGAATCCTTTCTTTTCGGAGTATTTGGATGGAGGAGACGGCCGAATAGCCTTAGCGATTTATTATCCAGGTAACGGACAACCTTCAGATAATGCGATTGGTTATGAAGTGGAAGTGCAGCAATATATGAAAGCTGCCAAATCGATCCGTTCGAATTCTAGATCTCTTTTCCCTATATCTCCTACAATGCCTTTTATCATGATAGACACTATCTTTTATGATGCGTTTGATCTTTTGAATATCACGTACTTCAATGACGATATACGGATGTACGACCCGAGTACGTATGTAACGACAGCTCTTCTTTTGAAAAAGAACGGTCAAGTGATTGATGTTCTGGGAACACCGAATGCAACTAGCGCTACGTCGATATTGCCAGGAGGCGGAATCCTGACTCGTAAATCAGGGACCAAAGGCGGGATGACGACTTTTGCGCTGAATCATTGGGCAAAAACAAATATGGGTCCAACGATTTTCAAAAAATTTAATACTTTCACGCCGTAGTAATTAGATTTGTAGAATGGATACGGAGGTCAATTCATGCCTGATTTAGTTAAAAATTGTCACAAAGTGATCATGTGGATATGTGCGACGCTGTTCTTGATCGGTCTCAGCCAAAGCATCCCCATTCAAGTGATGGCGGCCTCGGCAAACGTTCAGTTCTCCATCCCATCGGTTCAAGGAACGGCCGGTCAGCAGGTCGACATTCCTGTAACGGTTACTCCCGCGTATCCGGGCATTGCAGCCTACGGCTTACAGTTGGATTACGATAAGAATGTGCTGGAAGCGGTGAGCGTGACGCCATCGTATGGCAATGCTTCCGGGACGGCATGCCTAGAGGATCAGGAGGGCTGCTTCCAAGCATCCATCAATTCGGCCTCAGGATGGATTCGAATGGGATGGTTTGATATTTCTGGAGGCGACCGCCCGATTGTCGCAGCTAAACAACTATTTGTTGTTCATTTCAAGATTAAGAGCAGCATTCCCTCCGGCAGCACGCTGTTGTCAGTGGATGCTTCCAACAAGGAAAAACTTAACGCAACAGACGCTTCAGGCAACAACATGAGAGCACTTGTAACTATTGGCCAATCCGGTCTGGCCGATCTTAGAGCACTATCGATGACTACTGGCGAGTTATCTCCTGCCTTTACAGCTGGAAACAACGCCTATCGTCAAAGTGTCAGTTATGCCGTATATCAGACGAGTGTAACGGCGATGGTATATGACCCTCAAGCAGCGCTTCGAATTAATGGAGTGCCAGCAGTTAGCGGTGTGCCTTCGGCACCGATTGCACTTTCAACAGGCGACAATACAATTCCAGTGGAGGTCACAGCGGCAAACGGCTCTTACACGAACACGTACACCGTTGTTGTCAATCGTGCGCCTTCAACTAACGCACAATTAAGCAGCCTAACCACAAGTGCAGGCACGTTGTCACCCGTGTTTTCACCGATAACGACATCTTATAATGTTCATGTGGGTCAAAACGTCACTTCCCTTACCGTGAATGCTGCCGTTTATGAGCCTTCAGCCAAGCTCAGTGTTAATGATGTGAAGCTGAATAGCGGTGCGGATTCGGAGAGTATCCTGCTGAAACCAGGCAATAACGTAATTATCGTTACGGTGACAGCGCAAGACGACTTAACGAAGCAAGATTATACGGTGAATGTGTACCGTGCGCTCCCTGACCGAGATTCATCTTCGGACAACTCGCCACATTCGAATGACAGTGCTCCGACAGGTACGGAACCAACATCCAGCGATCCCGGGGTTACCATTATCGTAGACGGCGTGAAACAGGACAAACTAGCTAATGCTTCTACTGAACAAGTCGGAGATCGTACGATTACTACCGTTAAGCTGGATCAAGACAAGCTAATCGGCAAGTTGGAAAAAGAAGGAATCAAAGTTATTACCATCCCGGTATCTGGAAATAGTGAAGTGGTAGTCGGTCAATTAACAGGTCAAATGGTGAAGCTGATGGAAGCGAAGGAAGCCGTGCTCGAAATCAAAACCGACCGCGCTTCATATACGCTTCCGGCCAGTCAAATGAAAATTGATGATATTTCCTCTAAACTGGGAAGCAATATCAAGCTGCAAGACATTATTGTGAATGTGAAAATCGCTTTGCCGTCAAAAGAAACGCTTGATAGCATGCAGAAGACAGCAATAGAGAACGGCGTTCATATGGCGGCACCGCCTGTCAATTTTGAAGTCACGGCTTCGTTGGGCGACAAGTCTGTGGATGTCCAGCGTTTTAATAGCTACGTGGAGCGAATGATTATGCTTCCGGCAGGCGTGCAAGCTTCACAAATCTCGACGGGGATTGTATTGAACCCAGATGGTTCATTCTCTCATGTACCGACGAAAATTATGACAAAAGACGGTCATGACTACGCTGTTATTAACAGCTTGACGAACAGCACCTACGCCGTCGTTTATAGTCCCAAACAATTTGCCGATGTAGAGACTCATTGGAGCAAGAAGGATGTCAATGACATGGCCTCCCGACTCATTGTCCAAGGTGTAAATGAACAATCGTTCGCACCGGATCAATCGATTACACGAGCGGAATTTATATCTATTATGGTTCGATCGCTTGGCATAAAGCGGGGACTTAGCGCGGCTCTGCCCGCTGACGTTCGGAGCGAAGATTGGTATGCCGACGCGGTAGCAACGGCGCTGTCCTATCAGTTAGTAAGCGGTTATGAGGATGGCTCTTTCCGTCCTAATCAGACCATAACGCGAGCGGAAGCAGCCGTAATCTTGAATCAGGCCTCCAAGCTTGCCAAGCTTCGTCAAACCACCGTGGAAGAGGCAGCCAAGCAGCTGCAAAACTTCAATGATCATCAAGCTGTAGCAGACTGGGCTAAGCAAGCCATGGCGGGTGCAGTATCTAACGGTATTCTTCAAGGAGATCATCAAAGTCTTATGCCGCAGGAAAACGTGACCCGTGCTCAGACGGCAGCGATGATGAGAAGATTGCTTCAGCAAGCGAATTTGATTAATAATTAAGGTTGTATTTAGGGCTATCCTGCTACGTCGAAGACGTGAGGATAGTCTTTTTTTAGATGGCGTGCCCAGAGGCACGCATTAGAAGAAACCCTATCCAATACCCCAAAGATATTGAATCGAGAGCTTGTGCGTTAATTGGTTAGTCGTAGTTTATACTGCGAAAGAAATGTCGGATCTCCTAGCATTTTGACGAAACCTGTTATTGATGAAAACAAATTACATTTATTAGTAAAATATGGTTGACAGCGAAAACGATAATCCCTTATTATTGGACTTCTGGAACCACATAATGATTACCATACGACGGAATAAATGGGTGAGGTCTTATCTTATGCAACGTGATAAATTGATCTTGGATTTGGGAAGTCATAGCGCAAAAATATTCAAAAAATCCCAGGAAGGCATCAAGCAAGTTGATGTACTGACATGGGAGCTCTTAGAAAGCGACGTAAACCTGCCGGACATTGAAGGCCAATTGAAATCGTTATTAGATCATACCTATGTCGAAGGGCTTGACGAGGGCACGGTGGAAGCCATTGGTACAGAAGCTATGCGAAGATCACCGCATTTATCCGAGCATATGCAGCAAATATGCAAAAATCTGCACATTGCGTATCGCACGATCAGCCAGAAGGAAGAGGCTGAATTGCTGAGGAGAGCTGTGGCAGCTTCCGATATCCCAAGTGATCTGGATGTCATCAATGTGGGAGGCGGCAGCATTCAGATTATGACGCGAGACAGCGAAGAGCCTTACTTGATTCCATTCGGGATCTCTGATCTGAATCACCAATTCCAGCTGCTAGAACCTCCGCTTTACAGGCAGATTGCCACCTGCATCAAATGGCTTTCATGCAGGCTGCCAGCAACGTTGAAAACGTTTGCTTTTACAGGCGGGGAACGAGCTTATTTGAAGCATTTCGAAGTTGAGCTGGAGCAAGATCTCTACTGCCTAAGCAGCGATTTCAATTCACTCGCAAGACAACTGGCTGCGCTGGATCTCTCCGATTTGGAAGCCAATTCTCCCTTCGATCCCAAGTGGATGCGCGGGGCTGTCGCCTCTAATTGTATCGTGCTTGCCGGCTTGATCAAATCAGGCAGCACCAAATTCCTGCCGTCCGATCTCAATATTGCTCATGGTCTAATCAATCAATTATAGGTCCCAAGCTCAGGTTCATGTGTACCTGAGCCAAGACTTAACCTAAATTTGATGTTTGCAAAGCGTCCGCTGCACAATCTTGTATTATATAATACAGTGTGGACAATCTTTGTTATTTTACATCAGATAGGTGGGGCAATCAGAATGGGGAAAACGATGAAAGCTGCGCTGATTCAAAGCTATAGCGGGGCTTCAGGAATTGAATTCGGTGAAACAATGGTTCCTCAGATAACAAGTAACGAAGTGCTTATTCAAGTACATGCGGCCTCTATTAACCCAGCCGACTTGCTGTTTCTTCATGGGAATTACGGCATCCAAAGGGCCTTGCCCTCCGTTGGCGGCATGGAAGGCTGCGGCACTGTCATCGCAACAGGAAGCAGTCTGGCAGCCCGCATGCTCAAAGGGAAACGCGTAGCCTTCGTTTCCGAGGTTTTCGGTTCTTGGTCGGAATATACGAAAGCAAGCGCAATGACCTGCATGGTCCTGCCTGATCAGGTGTCCGACGAACAAGGCGCTGTGTTCTTCGTGAATCCCGCGAGTGCCATGGCGATGATGAAGATCACCAAGCAGCTCAAATCCAAGGCGATTGTTCAAACCGCCGGTGCCAGTGCTCTTGGGCGAATTCTAACCAAGCTCGGCAACGAACAGGGCATTCCAGTGATCAGCGTTGTGCGCAAGGATGAGCAGGAGCAGCTCCTGCAAGAACTCGGCGGACAGCATATTCTGAACAGCAGCGCGGCTTCCTTCCAAGAAGACTTGAAACGGAAGGCTCATGAGCTCGGCGCTGCGGTCTGCTTCGATGCCGTCGGCGGCGAATTGACGGGCTCCGTGCTGTCAGCCCTCCCAGATGGCTCCTCGCTCTTCCAATATGGCCTCCTTGGCGGCCACACGACAACGATCAACGCGGATGATCTGGTTTTCCGCCGGAAACGAATCAGCGGATTCTGGGCATCCGATTGGGTGAAGACCCAATCCATCTTTGAGCTTCTTGCTTTGCAGGGCGCGATGAAGAAATCCATCGGCTCTGCGATCCAGACCGAAATCAGCCAAACCTATGGCTTGCATCAAGCCGTTTATGCCATCGAGCATTATGCCGCGAGCATGACCTCAGGCAAAGTACTGCTGCTGCCTAAGGTTCATTAAGCTCCACATTCAAACAAGGGGCTGTCCCATCGGTAGATAAGGCTGATTGAGGGCAGCTTTTTTTACGCTTGGAATCACTGTAGCTAGCCCATTCTCCGCTTATAGACGCTGAGCCTCCCAGGAAGGCAGGCTCAAGCACAGTTGTAAGCTCTTTCTCCACCAACAGGCGCTGAGCCTCCCAAAAAAGCAGGCTCAGCCACAATAGCAAGCCGTTTCTCCACCAACAGGCGCTGAGCCTCCCAAAAAGGCAGGCTCTAACACATTAGCTGGCCTTTTCTCCACTTTTGGGTGCTGAGCCTTCCAAAAAAGCAGGCTCAGCCACAATAGCAAGCCGTTCTCCACCAACAGGCGCTGAGCCTCCCAAAAAGGCAGGCTCAAAGCTTCTTGCCTATACGACAACCCCTTGCTGGTCCGTCCGCCAGAAATAAATCATGGATAATATGACCTCGGTTCGGTTATTTTAATGAACGATACGAGATCATATTGCGAGGTGTAGTCAGGCTGCGTTATGGGGAAATCAAATAAGAAAGAACTATTATCAATAGCGTCCATCCCACTCATCATGACCCTCGGAAACTCCATGTTGATTCCGGTGCTTCCGGCAATAAGGAGTAAATTAGGCGTCACTTCACTTCAAGTCAGCTTGCTGATTACGGTATATTCCGCCATAGCGATCCTTTTAATCCCGATTGCCGGCTATTTATCCGACAGATTTGGTCGGAAAATCGTCATTATCCCCAGCTTAATCATTACGGGGATCGGCGGACTGCTTTCAGGATTAGCGGCATGGTGGATGGATCAACCGTATATCATCATGCTGATTGGCCGCTTCATTCAGGGGATAGGCGCGGCTGGCGCATTTCCTATTGTCATTCCCTTAGTAGGTGACATTTTCAAAAAGGAAAGTGACGTTAGCAGCGGTCTTGGCCTTGTCGAAACAGCCAATACCTTTGGCAAAGTGCTTAGCCCTATTTTGGGCTCTGCCCTGGCTATGGCGATCTGGTTTTTGCCGTTTCTGTTCATTCCGTTATTATGTTTGATCTCGATGCTGCTTGTTCTCTTTCTGGTAAAGCCTCCAGCCAAGAGCACCGAACAAGCAAATCCGGTCTCCTTTGCAGGGTACCTGTCCAACATCAAAACGATATTCAAAAACAATGGCCGCTGGCTCTATGCCATCTTCGCAATTGGCTGTGTCTGCATGCTTGTCATATTCGGTGTTTTAACTTATTTGTCCGACCTTTTGGAAGATAAAGTACACGTTGTGGGTGTAATAAAAGGATGCTTGCTGGCTATTCCGCTTGCTGCTCTCTGCTTGGCTTCTTTTGCAACGGGCAAGCTGATCGGAAGGAATCAGCGCCTCATGAAGTGGATTATTTTTGCCGGATTGATTCTATTAACGGGCAGCCTTCTTGTCTGCGGATGGGCAACCTCCACCTACGTGCTCATAACTTTAATCAGCCTTGCGGGTATTGGCATCGGCGCGGCTCTGCCTTGCCTTGATGTGATGATTACCGAGGGAATTGAGAAAGAACAACGGGGAACCATTACGTCGATATACAGCTCCATGCGGTTCATTGGCGTAGCCATTGGTCCGCCTTTGGCTTCTATTCTAGTCAAAAGCTCACCATCGCTGATGTTTTTCATAATCGCCGGACTGAGCGTAGTCGCCAGCGCCATTGCTCTCTTCGCTATTCGGCCGAAGAAAGACGAAAAGCTCCCATTAAAGGGAGCCTTGGCTTGAACACGATAGATGGCTGTCCCTGCCGTTAGGCACCTCGGGACAGCCTTTTTTACCTATAAAGGCGGCTCCTGCCACATGAATCGGTAGCCGATCCCCGGCTCCGTTAGAATTAATTGGGGTCTTGTTGGGTCTTCCTCGATTTTTTTCCGCAAATGTCCCACATATACCCTCAGGTATTGGCTGTCGGATTCATATTGATGACCGCCCCATACTTGCTTAAGCAGTTGGCGATGCGTCATAACACGTCCGGCATTGAGGGCGAGCACTTTTAACAGATCATACTCCGTGGGTGTCAGCTTCAGCTTCTCTCCCTGAAGCTCCACCATACGCTGGGATAAATCAATGACGAGCGGTCCGAGCCGAAGCACGGGTTCATCCTGTGTTTTGGCAATATGCCGCAGTGCTACCCGCATCCGAGCCATGAACTCTCCCATGCCGAAAGGCTTCGTGACATAATCATCAGCACCACGGTCCAAAGCCGCGATCTTATCCTGTTCCTGATCTTGGGCGGTGAGAATAATAATCGGCACCTGCGACCATTCACGAATATGTTGAAGGACTTCCATGCCTGTCATATCCGGCAAACCCAGATCCAGTACAATCAGGTCAGGCCGAACCATCGTTGCCTGCAGCATGCCCTCTTGGCCTGTCGCCGCTTCCGAAGCTTCAAAGCCATGTGCCGTCAAGGTAACACGCAATAATTTGCGGATTTGCGGTTCATCATCAATGATCAAAATCTTCGCTCCTGCTGTCATCCCCATCCTCCTCTCTCTCTGCGAAATGCAATGGCAAGCAGATATGAATCGCCGTTCCTTGTTCTCCATTCAGGGTCGCTGTAATATATCCATTGTGAGCTTCTACTATGCTTTTGCAAATAGCGAGCCCTAGGCCGGTGCCGGGAATATGCTTGGTTAATTGCCCGCGATAGAACTTCTCGAACACTCGCGCCAAATCGCTCGAGGCAATCCCAGTCCCCTTATCTCGGATGACTAGCTCCAGCATCGCTCCCTGCTGCTCAGCTTCGATCACGATCTCGCTGCCTTCAGGTGAATATTTGATGGCATTGCTAATGACATTGATCAGCACTTGCTCGATCAGCACTTCGTCCAGCGGAACCGAAGGAAGCTCCGCTGCCAAGCGGATGCTGACCTTGCGATGCTGGAGGGAATCCTTCAGCTGCGCAAGCGCAACGCCAACAATGTCCTCCATGCCGCACCACTGCTTGTTCAGGCGCAGCATACCGCTCTCAATGCGCACCATGCCCAGCAGGTTGCCCACCAATCTGTTCATCCGTGTGGAGCCTTCGCGAATGGTCAGCAGCAGCTCACGCCGATCTTCGGGACTGAAGACCGCCTCGCTTTCCAATAATCCGGTAACGGACCCGATGATCGTAGCAAGGGGCGTCCTTAGCTCATGCGACAGGGAGTCGAGCAGAGCCGTTCGCAGCTTTTCCGATTCGGCGGTGAGCTGAGCCACCTTGGCTTCATTCGCCAGCTTGACGCGCGAGATCGCGACGGCAACCAGATCCGAGAGCGCTTCGATGATCCGGATCAGCTCCGGCATTTCCGACATCCCGTGATCTCCGACATCCACAGCCATGACACCATGCACCTGACCATCTGTCTCTAAGGGGACGTGAAGGTCCGATGACTCTCGCAAGGATTGTGTGCCCCGCCCAGCTCGGGCATGATGCTTGTAAACCCACGCCGCGATGGACAAATGCGACTCCTCATTCGCCCACTCCAAGCCATCCCGGGAGTAGGCTTCTACCTGCTGTTCTCCTATTGAGCTTTGCAAAATAATAGCAACCTTCGCGCCCAGCGTATCGGAGACATGCTGCACGATTTGATTGAGCAAAACGTCTACATCGGAAATCGCCGTAATTTTGCGGCTAAGCGCATACAGCGCAGCTGTGCCCGCTTCCCTCTGCTGTGCTTGATGGAATTGATTCCTTAGTCTGGACGCCAAGCTTGCCGTAAGAGCTGCAACGGATAGGAAGACGAGAAATGAAATCACATAACGCAAATCAGCAACAGTTAGACTAAAAACAGGAGGAACAAATAAAAAATCGAATGAGATAACACCTATTGCCGCAGCAAAAAAAGAGGGGCCTCTCCCCCAACGTACTGCACTGAGAAGCACAGGAAATAAATAGAGAAGTGCGATATTGACCAAGCCGAGAAAAGCAAAAAACGTTTTTAAAAACAAGGTCAAAACAACAATAAAAAGACTGGTTATTACATAAGATTTCCAGCTTGCCAAGCCATTCGTTTTATTCATCATGCTATCATTTTACCTTATTTCCAGCTATTTGCCACGCCTCATAACCGGCTACAATGAGAACATCCATGTGATTCGCGAGCGGCAGAAGCTTTTTCGTTATGGCATCTTTCCATACAATAATTTGCGTCGCACCTGCGCGGCTGGCTTGCGCGGCGAAAACAGCTGGAATCTGTTTGCGATTCGTCACTTCCTGAAATGAAAACTCGCCGCCCAGCCGCATAGTGAGCTTCTCGATCACATCGAGCTTTTGCTCCCATCCCTCACCGCCGCGAGCGGCAATGACACTCACATGCCATGCTGCTTTTAAGCGATGGGCAATGCGGAAGCCGCGGCGAATTAAGCGATCGGCTTGCGGAATTTCCGTGATGCAGACGTAGATGACTTCTTTGCGTCTCCAGGGACCGCGAAGAGAGCTTTTGCGCTCCATCGATTCTAAGCGTTCATCCACATCGTCTGCAATTTCCCGCAAGGCTAATTCTCGCAAGGCGATCAAATTGCCTGTTTTGAAGAAGTTATTCAGCGCCTGCTCCACTTTGACCATCGCATAAATCTTGCCTTCTCGCATGCGAAGCTGCAAGGCTTGGGGGGCAACGTCGATCAATTGGACTTCATCCGCCGTGCGGAGAATACTGTCCGGAACCGTCTCCCGCACCCGTATTCCGGTAATTTGCTCAACGGCATCATTCAAGCTTTCCAAGTGCTGCACATTCACCGTTGCAATGACCGAAATGCCCGCTTCCAGGATGTCGAGCACATCTTCATACCGCTTCTTGTTCTTGCTCCCCGGCACATTCGAATGGGCCAATTCATCAACCAATACGACTTCAGGCCGCTGGCGAAGTATGGCTGCTGTGTCCATCTCCTCCAATTTGACCCCTTGATACATAATTTCTGCTCTCGCCAGCACAGCAAGATCACCAATCTGAGCGATGGTTTCTTTTCTTCCATGCGTTTCGAGCAAGCCGATCTTGACATCAATCCCCTTTTTGAGAAGATCATTTCCTTCCCGCAGCATGGTATAGGTTTTACCAACACCCGGGGCAGCCCCGATATACACCTTGAATCTGCCGCGCTTAATCTTCTCAATTTTTGCATCCACTTCCTGCTTGCTCAGCCGTTTGTACTTGTAAGGCTCTTTCTGCGTCTGAATATGGGCAGGCAGGATTCGCTCTCCCTCTTGAGAAGCGCGATCTGCCACCAGAAACACATCGATATTTCGGGTTCTTTTTAAAATACCGTTGATCACGGAGCCTTGCAGCAAGGTTTGCCACTTCGTCTGTCTGGAATGTCCCATTACCAGACGTGTTACTTTATGGGAGATCGCGTAATCGACCAGCGTGCGCGGAATGCCGCGGCGGCAGCGAAGCGGCAGCTCTTCGAATTTGGCGCCTACTTTCTGCACAAGCTTCATCATAGATCGGCGAAAGGTCGCTGCTTCTTTGGTGAGCGGCTTATTGAATTTACGCAAGGTAACCACGTGCAAATCGCCATTCAGCCGCTTCGCGATCTGTTGCCCTCTGCGCACATAGATGGAGCCATTCCAGTGATATTGCGTCGTTACCAGGATGCGCTCCGCTGCTCCGGAAGGCCCCAGATAGCCCATCTCTTCCCGGTGTGCTTCCAGTGAATCATTCACATCCTCGGCGACAAGGCGGAGGGCAAGCTCACGAAGCACGCCTAAATTCCCGCGTTTGAACAGGGCCGCATCCCGATTTCCTTTCAAGTGTCCTTCTTCCAGGCGATTCAGGATCGTTTCCGGCGTGGCGTCAATTAAACGCACCTCATCCGCAAGCTCCAACGTATCCGAAGGCACGCAGGGTCCCATTTCAATCCCCGTCAGCTTATGAGCGAGCTCCATCGCCTCTTCCAGCTCATACACATTTACCGTTGTAATAACACTAATATCATGAGAAAGCAGAAACTTAATATCATCCAAACGGGAGGGAAATTGGGCTTCGTTCCGATTACAATGGGCTAATCCATCTACCAGAACAACCTCGGGGTTTCTTTCGATTAGTGCATCCAGATTTAGATCTTTTTGCTCAACGCCGTCTTTGATCCAATGAATGCTCGGGACCCTTTCCAAATCTCCTAATTGCTCCACCGTTTCCGGCCTTTGCAGGGTGGATACCGCACAGATCACCACGTCGATCCCCTGCTGCTTAAGGTTATGTCCTTCCCGCAGCATATGGTAGGTCTTCCCTGATCCGCTAACGGCTCCGATATAGATCTTCAGGCTGCCGCGATGCAGTTTAGAGATCGATAACAGAATCTCTTCCGGTGTTTTTCTTTTGAAGCCCTCCAAGACAGCATCCTTCTCCCTTCTTCCTAAAAAGACATGAAACCACTCTCTAATAACGAGAGTGGTTGTCTGCTGATTACAATTTCACTTGCTTAAGCAGTTCCATATTTAATTCCGTGACATTGACTCTTGGCTCTCCGAATAGGCCCAGTTGACGCGTTTTGGTGAACCGATCCACCAAGTCATTCAGACTGCGCTCCGCAATCCCGGTTTCCTTGCTGATTCGAGGCACTTGAGCTTTGGCCCCTTCCGGCGACAAATCAGGATCGAAGCCGGAGCCAGACACCGTCACGACATCAGCGGGGATATCCGTTAGCGCTGGATTTTCCTTTTTCAAAGCATCAATCTTCTCTGCCATTGCCGCCGCATAATCGCTTGAAGCTACTGCCATATTGGAGCCTGAAGAGGCGGTTGGATCGTAATTGGCCGCAGAAGCCCTAGGATGAAACAGCTTCGGTGACTCAAAGCCTTGAGCCAGCAGTTCCGACCCGATGACGGTACCGCCAGATTCAATGAGACTTCCATTCGCCTGCTTAGAGAATAGCAGCTGAGCAACGCCTGTCGTTGCAAGTGGATAAATAAGCCCACAGACGATCATGAATACGATTGACACACGAATAGCTATAAAAACCGATTTCATAACGATATCTCCTCGTTTCTCTTTCTCTTTATACGATGTTTAATCCATGAAGGACCATATCAATGATTTTAATGCCAATGAACGGCACCACGACACCGCCAATACCGTACAACAGCACATTGCGGGACAACAATCTATTCGCCGACATCGCCCGGTATTTCACACCCTTCATCGCAATAGGAATGAGCAGCGGGATAATAATCGCATTGAAAATCAGCGCGGATAAGATAGCCGATTCCGGCGACGCCAGATTCATAATATTGAGAGATTGCAGCTGCGGCATGGCCAGAATGAACATCGCTGGAATGATAGCGAAGTACTTCGCTATATCATTGGCAATCGAGAACGTCGTTAAAGCGCCTCGTGTGATCAGCAATTGCTTGCCAATCGAAATGACGGAGAGCAGCTTGGTCGGATCGGAATCCAAGTCAATCATATTGGCCGCTTCCTTCGCAGCCATCGTGCCTGAGTTCATCGCAAGGCCAACATCGGCCTGAGCTAGCGCTGGCGCATCATTCGTTCCGTCGCCGGTCATCGCGACCAGCTTGCCTTCCTGCTGTTCTTTCTTAATCGCGGCGATTTTATCTTCCGGCTTTGCCTCGGCAATAAATTCATCTACCCCTGCTTCAAGGGCAATTGTTGCCGCTGTTAACGGATTATCTCCCGTACACATGACGGTTTTGATCCCCATGGCACGCAATTCAGCAAATCGTTCCTTTAAGCCCGGTTTCACCGTATCCTTGAGGTAAATAACACCGTAAATCCGTTCATTAACCGCAACAGCGAGCGGAGTGCCGCCAGCCTTGGCAATGCGATTCGTGATCGTCTCTAGATCAGCGGGAATCTTGCCCCCCAAAGCAGCTACGTATTTTTTGATCGCATCGACCGCACCTTTGCGAATTTGCAGACCTGTTGTCAGATTAAGTCCTGACATCCGCGTCTCGGCTGAGAATTCTACCACTTCTGCCCCTTCATAGGCACCAGCCTGCCAAGCTTCACCCAATTTATTGGCAAGCTCTACGATAGAGCGCCCTTCTGGTGTTTCATCTTTGACAGATGCTTGCAGCGCTGCAAAAGTAATATCTCTGGCTGGCACGCCACTCACGGGTACAAACTCGGAAGCCATCCGATTCCCGAAGGTAATCGTTCCTGTTTTATCAAGAATCATCGTGTCAATATCACCGGCAGCTTCAACAGCCTTGCCTGACATCGCAAGAACATTGAACTGGGTCACACGATCCATACCGGCAATACCGATAGCGGATAAAAGCCCCCCGATGGTCGTCGGAATCAGACACACGAGCAATGCGATCAGCGTAGAAATCTCCAGTTTCACATTCAAATACTGTGCCATCGGGACCATGGTCATAATGACGATTAAGAAGATAAGCGTCAACACAGCAAGCAGCGTCGTCAACGCAATTTCATTCGGCGTTTTCTGCCGTTTGGCGCCTTCGACGAGCGCAATCATGCGGTCCAAGAACGATTCGCCGGGATCGGTCGTTACTTTGACCACGATATAGTCTGAGGCGACCCGTGTCCCCCCTGTAACCGAGGAGAAGTCACCGCCAGCTTCTTTAATGACCGGAGCCGATTCGCCCGTAATGGCGGATTCATCAATAGAAGCTAAACCCTCAATAATTTCTCCATCGGAGGGGATTATTTCTCCTATTTCTATGCGAACGATATCTCCCTTACGAAGCGTCGTAGAAGATACTTCTTTATAAGAACCATCCTTCTGAACAACACGAGCCATCGTGTCAGACTTAGTCTTTCGCAGCGAATCGGCCTGTGCTTTGCCTCGTCCTTCCGCCAAAGCTTCAGCGAAATTAGCAAACAGCAAAGTGAACAGCAGAATCAGAAATACCGCGATATTATAACCCCTGCCTACTTCCGTCGAGCCAAACAAATCAGGTACAAAGGAAAGCAGGAAAGTAATAACCGTTCCTACCTCAACGACAAACATCACCGGATTTTTGATCATCACCCCAGGGTTTAATTTCTTAAAGGAATCTATGATCGCTTGATTTAAAATATCTTTTGTTAGTGTTTTTTTACGTTCCACAGCCATGCCAATCCTCCCTCTCTACTACGTCTATCTTTAACGCGCTGCCAAATGTTCAGCAATCGGACCCAAGGCCAGCGCCGGGAAGAACGTTAGAGCACCGATAACTAAAATAATCATGATTAAAATACCCATAAATAACGGTGTGTTCGTGCGCAGCGTGCCCGTTGTCACAGGAACCACCCGCTTGACAGCCAGTGAACCTGCTATAGCCAGCATGGCGATAATCGAAATGTAACGTCCTACTAACATGACAAGACCGATGCTAATCGCATAGAAGTTCGTGCCCGCACTTAGACCGCCAAATGCCGAGCCGTTGTTCGCTGCACCTGAGGTGAAAGCATACAACACTTCCGAAAGTCCGTGGAGACCTTGATTCGCTATCGATGTGACGGATTCAGGACGGGAAAGTGCCCATGCGGTTGGTGCCAAAATAATGAGCGGATGCGTCAGAATGGCGATCGCAGCTAATTTCACTTCTTTGCCTTCGATCTTTTTGCCCAGAAATTCCGGCGTTCGACCGACCATAAGTCCACATATGAACACGGATAAGATCAGATAGAGCAGCCCATTCAGCAAGCCCACCCCTTTGCCGCCAAAGACATTGTTCAGCATCATTTCTGCCATAGGAACAATGCTTCCCAGCGGTGTGAGCGATTCATGCATGGCATTTACGCTGCCTGTTGTGGCTGCCGTGGTAACTGTTGCAAAAAGAGCCGTTTCCGAGAGTCCGAATCGAACTTCCTTGCCTTCCATATTCCCGTGCACGCCCATGGCATCAACAGCAGGCACACCTTTATACTCGGCATAGAACACCGTAGCGAGCATGACCAAGAAGATGATGCCCATGGCAGCAAATACGGTCCAGCCTTGCTTTTTATTTTTGATCATTAACCCAAATGCGTATACCAGAGAGGTAGGCAGCAGCATCATACATAGAATGTGGATGAAGTTGGTTACCGGTGTTGGATTCTCAAAAGGATGCGCAGCGTTCGTACCGAACCAGCCGCCGCCATTGGTGCCGATATGCTTAATGGATTCAAAAGAAGCAACTAAGCCGCGCGTTATCGTTTGCTGAGCTCCTTCCAGCGTTGTCGCTTGAACAGCTCCCAGCAAGGTTTGCGGCACACCTTGAAAAACTAAAACTAATGCAACAATGAAGCTAAGCGGCAGAAACACCCGTATAATAGCTCTCGTCATATCCACATAAAAGTTCCCTAGATTGTCTTGACGACCAATTAATCCGCGAATAAAAGCTACCGCTACTGCGAATCCAGTTGCTGCCGACGTAAACATCGGGAACGTAATCGCCACCATCTGTGAGAGATAGGACAGAGTATTCTCACCGCTGTAGGCTTGCCAGTTCGTATTTGTAATAAAGGAAGTCGCTGTATTGAAAGCAATCGTCGGCGATACATTGCCGAGCCCATCGGGATTAAGCGGCAAATACTTCTGCAGCCGGAACACGGCATACATGAGCAGCATCATGACAAAATTGACTAGAAGCACAGCTCCTGCATACTTTTTCCATCCCATCGCTTCTTCTTCTTTCACACCCATTAGGCGATAGGTTACACGCTCAATGGGACCAAATATGCGATCAAGGCCACTTTTTTCATATCCAAAAACTTTCACCAAGTAACTCCCCACTGGCTTCACCAAAAGCATGATAATCCCCAGTGTGACGACTACTTGCAACAATCCCATACCCATAGTAGGTTCTCCCCTTGCTTACATAAGTTCATATTTGATTATTAAAATTTCTCCGGTTTCACTAAGACAAAACCCAGATACACCACGAGGGCACTGGCAAGTAATCCAATCACAATCATATGAATGCCTCCTATGCTTTCTCACAAAATTTCATAAATCCCCAAAATGCTAAAAACGGTATTGCCATCAATAGGAGTATTGTCACATCGTTGTACATAGAGCACCTCCTTCAAGTTAGAGATGATATTAGAAATTTGACATCACCATTTTTAGAGTAGATCACATAGTCCGCGCCTAGCCCTTTGTAGATCAATCTGGGATTTACGCTTTGCGTAATCACATAGATAGGTCTGGATGTCAGGCTTCGACATAATTGGATATACCTGCAGCACAGCGGCAAGCTCTCCTCGAACAGAATGACGGTTCCGATCGGATAGTCGGGAATGAGGAAGGTCTCCGGTCTCGACGTATCCACTTGCATAATTTGCTTCACTCCCTGCCCTTCTAGCTTGAGTCTTTCCATCTTGTTGTTGGATAATGCAATAAAAGGAAGGCCAGCCAGCTTCACCAGCTTCATAAAGTCCTCGCCTGCCTTGGTTGGCGCAGCTATCAGCAAAAAATCACTTTGCATGACGATCACCGCCCCCTTTCCTGAATCATTGTAACGCCGAACCGTATAAAAATGAGGTAAAGAATCGATAGCCAGCGTATAAAAAAAGCATAAAAATCAGCTTGATTCCCAGCAGCAGCGCATGAAAAAAAGCACCTCCTCGCTAAATACGCAGAGGAAGTGCTCTTTTGGGGAACCCTAGAAAGAAATATACGTTTGTGAATGGTCGAATAAATAAGTGCGGTTCCCTGGAAAGCTTCGTTCTTTTTTGCCTGCTGCCGAGTGTTCGAGCTTCTCGGATAGATCCATCAAAGCGGATTCCATGAGCTGTGTTCGAACCGTTCCCCATGCCTCTTCTTTCTGATGAATGTAAGCCAAACCATCCTCAGGCGTAAGTCCCTTGAGCTTTTGGAACACAACAGCCCATTGCACGAAATCCCCTTTCAGGCTCTCACAAGGAATGACGAATTCCCCTAAGCCATTCGTTCCGAGATTCGTTGAAATCGTCAGCAAACCGCAATGGCAGTCATTGCCATGACCGGGCTGCAGCTTATCCGATAGTTCGCAGTCAAATCGGAAACATTCAATACGGGTGATCTTGCACGCCTGAGTAAGTTTGGCGGTACATTCCTCTTTATCGAGGACAGACAGGGGTTCGGGATACATAATCGATTCACTCTCCTCTAATTTTTGAACGATAAAAAAAAGCCTAATTGCAGAGAATCTCTACCCTCAGGCTTCTTTGCAGCGCCTTGAAACAAACTGTGATGTTGTTGAGACGAATGTTACGCCTTTCAGCCATTGTTGTAAAACAGAGTGAAGTATCCTATTTTTTATTTTTTGCGGCATTTGAACGAATGGAAGCGTACCCAAATAAAAGTTGCATTGATTTTACTCCTTGCTGCTTCCGTTTACTCCCATTTTCAGCATTTTTATTTTATTTTTATAAGTTGCTCTCGTTTCTTTACCCCCTTTTTATGCCGTTCTCCTTTACGATGATTTCATGCATGTGACGGCAATACCCATAAACCAGTCAGAAGGAGATTTGCCATGGCTTCCTCTCGCCAATGTTATTTAGGAATCGTTCCCCACCTGTTGAATCCGATCCATTTGGCTTACGAATGGTTTGGCGTTGTATGGCTGGAAGAGGAGCATCAATTCCCTGTGATTATCGGCTATTGGTTCGCTAACGAAAGGACCGAAATCTTAGAGAATGCGAAACTGTCCGGCTGCAGCCACTGGATCGAAGTATGTGATCACTATATCCTCATGAATATGTATCAATCCATCCGCAAGAAACAAAGCGACGAGGATTGGAACCATCGCAGCCGCCTATCGATCCGAACGATGTTCAAATCACCTTGGAAAGAAGCCTCCCCAGGGCTATATATCATAAAATCCCGGGATACCTATCCCCTTCATGCTTCAGCTGTGCTGAAAAAGAAGTTCTTTGTATGGCTGGAACACGCGGCTGTATGTGAAACGGAAGAGGAGCTACGTGCTTTCATGGGACGAGTACATGCAGAGCACCAAGATATGGCACGAAAAAGAGGCTTTCTCAAAAAAGCAGATAAATCTACTTGAGGACATGAGCAAGGGAACGCCAACCTACCTCAAGGCTCACTTTAGCGAATCCTCTCAGCAGAAATCGCCGAAATCCTCGGTTGTTTTGCATTTCGCCAAACGCACTTTCAGGTTCAACCATACGCCTTACAGAAAGGCTGTAGGCGGAATCCGTCTCATTATAGCCTAGGTATAATGAGGCCTGCGTTCGAGTTTGCAGGGGACTTTTCGCCTGCCGGACCTCTGTCTGGCATTTTTGGCAATTGGAATTTCTCAAATCGTGAAATTCCTGCGATTATGCATCCTTTTGTTCTTGAAATAACCTAAATCTTGAAATGCCTGCGATTATGCATCTTTTTAAGGCCTTTTCTTCATTTCCGGATAAAAAAGCTTAAAAAGCCTGCATTTTCGCAGGCTTTCTCCATGTCCCACCCGTTTTCGATGAAAAAACCTGCACTTTCGCAGGCTTTCAGAATCAGCGACAAAGTACCTCACTTCAATGAAGAACCCAGGGCCAAGTAAAGTGGGGGCTATCCAGGTTATTTGGGTCATTTGAGTTATTTGGGCTACTTGGGTTACTTGGGCTTCTTGAGCTACTTGGGCTACTTAGGCTACTTGAGCTACTTGAACTACTTGGGCTACTTAGGCTACTTGAGCTACTTGAACTACTTGGGCTACTTGGGCTACTCGGGCTACTTAGGCTACTTGAGCTACTTGAACTACTTGGGCTACTTGGGCTACTCGGGCTACTTAGGCTACCCCGGCTACCCGGGCTATTCCCCCTTAGGGGGCTATTCTCTCGGCACTTAGACCATCAACGCCAGCTCTCCGTGTTGGCTTACGACAGAAAATCTTGCACCCGCTGCTTATACGTTTCTCTGCCTTGGTAGCCATGATACAAGCGGCTGTTCACGATGAGCGAATTCCCAAAGAAGAATCGCTCGTAAACCGTCTGTCTGCCGCCAAATGCGCTGACGCTCAGCTCCCACGCCAGCCTGGATAATTGCACATTCTCTTTGGCATCCAGGCCAATGCCTTTCAAGTACCGATCCAATTGACCCTGGATTTCGCTTTCAAAATCTTTCTCATCCGGGATCATGATAAGCCCACTTGAGCCAATTAACTGAATGATTTCAATCATACGGGGATATATTTTCGGAAAATAAGCATTAGCGGCCAGTAGCGGCTTCCGATTGGGAAGCA
This sequence comes from Paenibacillus alba, assembly GCF_013204855.1. Classification (GTDB taxonomy): domain Bacteria; phylum Bacillota; class Bacilli; order Paenibacillales; family NBRC-103111; genus Paenibacillus_E; species Paenibacillus_E alba. Next base: position 61,344 of record NZ_JABMKZ010000017.1, read on the forward strand.
TACTGCCCCACCGGTCAAGAGCCGCGCCCTTCTCGGCGGCAAGCTGCAGAGCCTTGAGCGTTTCCAAGGCGATGATAACCTCCGTCACCTTTTCGATCACATGCTCATATCTCTGCAGTCCGGCGGCTTCGACCAAGGATTCAATGGTTCCGAGCAGAAACTCCGTTTTGGCAATGTTTTTGCACATAATCTGTGTGCTGGCATGAGTAAAGAAGCGGCTTTCGTCGAAGAATCGGTACGCCATTTCCTCATTTCCGCATATAAAGACCCGATCCCACGGGACAAGCGCATCATCGAAGATGACAAGCGTATCCATCTCCTCAAAGCGGGAGCTTAGCGGATAATTAAACGTAGATTCTCCGCCTACGAAGCTTTCCCGGCAGATGAACCGGACCTTAGGCAGGTTGCTCGGCACAGCAAATGCAAATACAAGCGGATTCTCCTCATCGCCCTCACAGGGAAGTGGTGTTGGATACACAAGAATTTCGTCCGAGGTAGCCCCTTGCGTATCTAATAGAAAAGCTCCGCGGATCACGATGCCATCCTTATTCTTTTCCATGACACGAGCGGCAGACGACTCTTCAAAAAACTTCATAAAGCTCGGCCATCTGCTTGCCTTAGGTTGGATAAACACATGCGAAAGTGTGATGTCATTTTCACGACAATAGGTATAGTACTGTCTCAAATTCGAAGCATATTGCGGGTTTTCCTCTTCAAGATAACCTGCCGCGGAAGCGAACGCCATTAGGGATGTATTCATATAATCGGGGGCGCGGCCCAGGAAGCCGTGATGCGCATTCGCCCATATCTGCATCATCTCTCTCCTTGCAGCAAGATCCTTCTTCGTCTTGGGCTGCAAGAAGGATAGCCCCACTGGATCTCCTGTCAGCGGCGAAGCATATGTCATTTTGGCTTTCAATTTATCTTCCAGCTGCATATCATACATGGCTGACTGAGTCGCCATAAGCCCCTTGAACGCTTTATGCTCCGATATCTCCCCCTTCACCTGCTCACCCGCTAACCAGATTTCAGGCATATTCTTATTTATTCGTTCAATATACTGACCTCCGTTTTTCACTGGCATTGTACATTCGCCTCCTTGATTCACTGTGTTACTGTATTCAAATCAAGGCTGCTTTGCATGAACGAATGCCTAAGCGGAAGTTAACTTATGGAAGGAATTGGTCGATGTCCGTTCCAGCTATTTTTTCAAATGGTAAGGAACGGTCGTTACGACTAGATTCCGTCGATACAGCAGGAAAGCGCGAATCAGCAAGCTGGACTGGTTATGGAGGATATTGTGCCAGCTTTTCTTGGGAATAAACTGCGGAATCAAGACGGTTACCCGGAAATTCGACTCATTCGCTTTATGTTCAACGGTGTCTATGAATTTCGTCAAGGGATGAATAATGCTGCGATAATGGGAATGCAGCGTGACTAATCGGACATCCGGCTGCCAAGTCTGCCATTTCTCTTCGAATTGCTTCTCCGCATCCCGATCAAAAGCAACATAGACGGCAATAATCTGATCCGGTGAGAGCGACTTTGCATAATTCAGGGAATTCTCCACAACATGCGTAATCCCCGCAACAGGCACGATCATGATATTGCCTTCGATCGGAATCGTCGGTTCACAGGTAGTGATACGGAGTTGTTCGCCGACAGCCTCATAGTGTTTTTTGATTTGATGAAAGATGAACACAATCAAGGGCAGGAAGATTAAAACCGTCCACACTTGACCGAATTTAGTTAAAAAGAAAATCATCATAACCGTAAAGCTGATCAAGGCTCCGACCAAATTAATCGTTAATTTCAGCACCCAGCCTTTGGGTTTCTCACGTATCCACTTGACCAGCATCCCCGTTTGAGCCAGCGTAAAGGGAATGAATACCCCAACAGCGTACAGCGGGATCAAATGTTCTGTTTTCCCTTTGAAGGCGATGATGAGCAGGATGGACGCTACCGCCAGAAAAATGATCCCATTGGAATAACCTAAGCGGTCTCCTCGAATCGTAAACATTCTTGCGATGAATTTATCTTTGGCCAAATTAACAGCCAGCAGCGGAAATGCCGAATAGCCCGTATTCGCGGCGAGCACGAGGATCATGGCTGTGGTCCCCTGGATGAAATAATACATCACATTACGTCCAAACGTCTGAGAAGCTATCTGAGAGACAACCGTTTCCTGCGCTTTTGGGGCAATGCCGTAATAATAAGCCAGATAGACGATTCCCGAGAATAAAATCGCCAGCAAGAGCCCCATCGCTATTAGCGTTTTGGAGGCATTATTCGGACCAGGATCCTTAAAGTTGGGAATTGCATTGGAAATCGCTTCGACACCGGTTAAGGCGGAACTCCCTGAGGCAAACGCTTTTAGCAGCAAAAATAAGGAAATACCGGCAACAGGAGTACCCAAAGAGGCATGTAGTTCCGGTGACACAGTTCCCGTTAAGATGTGGTATAAGCCTACGATAATTAAGATGATCAAAGCCAGAATAAACAAGTATACCGGATAAGCCAGTATGGAAGCTGATTCTGTAATCCCCCGCAAATTCAAGATCGTTATGAATATGACGAGGATAACCGCAATCTCCACATTGTAAGGATGCAAGTGCGGGAAGGCTGAGGTTATGGCATCCGTCCCCGCGGAAATACTGACCGCAACGGTTAAAATATAATCGACTAATAAGGAGCCTCCGGCAATCAATCCTGCGTTCACACCGAGATTTTCCTTCGATACGACATACGCCCCGCCGCCATGCGGATAGGCGAAAATAATTTGACGATAGGACAGGATAAGCGCCAGCAGAAGAATAAGCACGCCAACAGCAATCGGAATCGTATACCAGAAGGCTACTGCGCTCACGGTAATCAAAACAATGAGTATTTGTTCGGGTCCATAGGCAACTGAAGATAAAGCGTCTGACGACAGGATGGCTAAAGCCTTCGTTTTATTCAGCTTTTGCTCCCCTAATTCGTTAGATTTTAAAGGCTGACCGATTAAAAACCTCTTTAGTGCATACCACATAACAACACCGCCATCCTTAATAAGATCACCTTAATAATACCCCAATTATGAGAAAAGGAACCAAAAATTAATGACCTTAGAATTATCCCCTTACACCAATCGGATGTGTGATAAAATGGGAAATGCAACTTGATACATCAGTCTACCTGTTGGATGGTGAATACAGTGACGGATCGATTTCCCGCAATTCGGCATGCCACTTATCGGGAGCTGTCTCCGAGCGTGCATTGGGCACAGATGCATCAGAGAACGCCTCAGTTCAAATGGTCACGACGCATGTATGATTATGAGTTCCTCTATGTCATGCAGGGGGATATTCGAGTGACCTTGCTTGGCGAGTCTTTCCTCGTTCCCGCGGAGCATCTGTTGTTTCTGCCAGCCAGCGTGCATCATCGAATTGAAATTCTGACAGAGCCCTGTGTGCAGCTACTAGGCATCCATTTCGATTTCTTCAATGATTTGCACATGAAGCAGGAAGAACTCGTCGTAGATGAGAACAATCCCTATGAAGAATCCTTCTGTGCTATGCCTTATATAGAAGGCAACCCGATTCTGCCTTTCCGATATGCGATTCATCTGCCCCCGGCTATCGTTTCGCTAATGGAGGCCATGATTCAGGAAACGAATGAGCAGAAGCAAGGCTACGAAATGATCTGCAATGGGCTTATGCTGCAAATGCTCACGCTGCTTATCCGCCATCATGATGAAACCAACCGGGTCCATCACCCCAAATATCAAGAAAGCTTACATCATTTAGCTCATGAACTGAAAGCGCATTATCGAAGAAAGTGGACCAATGTCGAGATGGCCGCTTTCATCAATGTTCATGAAGACTATATGAGTAAGCTGTTTAAAGATAGTATGGGCATGAGTCCCAATAAATATCTGCAATCCATTCGCCACCAGCAAGCCAAGCGGCTCCTTCGCGAAACCGATGATAAAATCGAAGCCATCGCGATGGAAATCGGCTATGAGGACTTTCACTATTTCAGCCGGATGTTCAAAAAGTGGGAAGGCATTTCCGCACAGCAATACCGCAAATTCTCGCAAATGATTTAATTAGACCTGACTTTTGCGAAAGTCGGACGGGTAGCTGGAGCAGTTCTCCACGAACAGCTTGGTGAAATGCCGCGTGCTGTAATAGCCCACCTTCTCCGCGATTTGCTTCACCTGCAAATTCGTGTTGAGCAGCAGCTCCTTCGCTTTCAGCATGCGGATATTCGTCAAATATTTCACAAACGGTGTGCCTGTTTTTTTATGAAACTGCGTGCTTAAATAGTTGGCGGATACGTTCAGTTGATGGGCAATTTGGCCAATACCGACATCATCCATATAATGCTGTTCGATATATTGGACGACATGTTCAATGAAATCTGCCGTGACTGGCTCTCTTGGCTTAATTTCAAGCAGCCGAAGCTCTCCCAAGCTCCGCAGCTCACGGATAACCTCCTCCTCAGAGGAGGAGCCTGCCAGCCGAATGCCAAGAGCATGCTGCATAAACAGCTGAACGGCTTGTTTGGTTTGATCCACAGTCAGCCGCTGATCCTGTTGAAACAAAATTTCCATTTCACCAACAGCAGTCTGGTAATTCAAGTACGCTCTAAAATGCAGATGGTGCTTGATCGAGCAGAACAGTTGGCTGACTTTAACTTTCGCCGGTACGCTCGCTTCTGCTTCCAATTCCTCATACCCCACACGCCGCCCAATTCCGCAGACGACACGAAGATGGCTCCATTGCCCAAGCTGAACAAGCTGCATATTTAACGACTCAAAGCCGTGGCAATCTCCGGTCTGCAAGATCGTAACGGCCGTTCCCTCCCGTCGGTAGCTCTGAGCAAGATCATCCAACGCGCCGAAGAAGTGCCGCATCTGATCCCTACAGTCTACGCCTTTCGATGGGTCCCAAGAACCGATTGCGGCCATATCGCCACTCGGCAGCGAAACGACTGCGAAATTCATGCCATATACAAGCTGGCGGTTCATTCGCAAGCGCAGCTCATCATAGAAGACGCACATCAGGTCCGACAGTGTTCTTCCCGTCATCGTGGTGTCAAACAAACAAATGGCGCCAACAAACCAGCCTTGTACGAAGACGCTGTCCAGCTCCTCGAATTTCAGAGACGTGAGCCCATTACAAAGCGCAAACAAGCTATTCTCAAATTGCTGATTCAGCATGCGGATGAACTCTTTGTTGTCCTTTGCCGTATTCGTCAAGGCACGTTCTAGTTCAACCGGATTGATGGGCTTCAGCAAATATTCGGATGCCCCCAGTTTCACAGCCTCCTGCGCGTAGCTGAAGTCTGAGTAGCCGCTCAGAATAATCCACTTCGTACATGGAGAAATAATTTTCCCCAGCCGCATGGCCTCAAGTCCACTCATCCTTGGCATTCGAATATCAATAATCGCTACACTTGGTTTATGTTCTTGGACCAGTTCCAGCAGTTCCTCTCCATTCGATGCTTCCCCCACGAGATCCCAGGAGGTCTCTACTTCCTGAATCATAATTCGGATACTGGCCCTAATCAGATGCTCATCATCTGCAATGATAAATTTCATGCTCGTTTCACATCCTTTAGAGGAATCAGGATCAGGACAGTCGTTCCCTCATTCTGCTTACTGCTAAGCACCATAGAAGCACCCTCGAAAGATAACTGTAAGCGTTCTCTAACATTGCGGATCCCCAAACCCTCTTGCGCTGCTGCGGAGTCATAACCTACGCCGTTATCACTGATTTCGATAAGGACAATTCCTTCCTCCTGACCGTTATCCATCATCGGCTGAAACTGAATATCCATGCGCAGCTCACATACATGATCACACGGCTCAATTCCATGAATAATGGCATTCTCCACGATCGGCTGCAGCAGTAGCTTGGGAATCCGGATTGAAAGCGCGTTGGGATCACAGCTGATATGCACTTGCATTCTCTCCGCGAAACGTACCCTTTGCAGACTGCAATACTTATTGATGAATTCAACTTCCTCCTGCAGCTGTGCCCAGTCATTATGCTCTAGCGTGTATCGCAGCATGCCGCTCAAAGAGAGAATAGCGCGTTCCAGCTGCATGCTTTGTCCCGTACGATTCAGCCCGATAAAGCCATTCAGCGTATTATATAGAAAATGAGGCTGGATCTGCGATTGCAGCGCCCGATATTCGGCATTTCGCTTGCCTAGTACAGCCTTATATTCCCGATCAATCAGCTCTCCGAGCTTCGAAATCATCGTATTCAGATTCATGCCTAACTGCGAAATTTCATCGTTGCCTTTGACGTGATAGCTGGTCGTTAAGTCTCCGCGCTGCACCCTTTTCATCACTTGAATCATCTGCTTAAAAGGAGTCACGATCCAATGGGATACCGTGAAATACAGGAAGAGCGCGATCAGCAGACCACTCGCTGCGAAAGCAAACCCCAGCCAATACACGCGCTGCAAATGGGCTTGGAGGAACGCCTCCGGCGAGAGGATGGCAATCGACCATTTGGAGCGGCTGATCGTTTCGCGGACGACCGAGTAGGATGCATCCACCGCTGTCACGGTATGACTGCCCAAGGCGACCTGCTGCTGCAGCTCCGGGGAAATTGGATGATTCGCGTAGATTAACTGCTGATTGTCGTCAAGAATAACCACAATAGCCCCGTCACTGAGACGGATGCCTTTCATCATTTGATCCAGAAGCACCGAATCGGCATCCGCCATAATGATGCCCAGCGGACGGCTGGAATCAGGGTCCTTAATGAGACGAGCGACAGAGAACACCTCGGTGCCTGCAAGATTTAAATAGTTCTGTTGATGGACACCTGTGAAAGCTACGTTCCCATCTGCCTTGACCGCCTTCTGATACCAATCCTGCTCCGCAAACGGAAAGCCTTTGACCACTTGATCCGAGTAGCTGTTGGGCGGTGTAATATAAACAGAACCATCCATCGGCAGCAGAATGGTTCCCAGTATGTCTTTGCGCATATTCTTCAAATAATTCGGCAGCGTCTTGTTGAGCATTTCTTCCGCTTCATACTGCTCGAAAGGCGTTAACTGATTCCACTGGGACGTGGATTTCAGCTTCAAAGCGCGCATAACCTCGTTGTTCAAATACGGCGTAACCGTCATGCGCTCCAAATCGTCCAAATACGTTTGAATATCAAACGTTAGAGCCGTCAAAGTCCCCTCCAGCAGAGAGGACTCCTGTTCTTTGATCAGATGAAGATAATAGGAGGGCAGCTGCGTCACAATACCGACAATCGGGATCACAATCGTGATGAAAAAAAGCAGCGATAAGCGCAGTCGAATGGATTGCCTGATGGTATCCCCTCCCAAAGTTATCCACAGCTAACCTTTAATGGCCCCAGAAGCAAGCCCGGAAACGAAGTACCGCTGCAAAAATAAGTACACAATCGTCATCGGAATGGCTCCCATGAAGGAGCCGGCTGCGACCCAACCGACATTGCTCGTGTATTGACCGAAGAAGGTAGAAAGCGCTACCGTAATCGTCCGCATTTCCGGCTTTTGCAGGAAGAAGATCGAGAACTGGTAATCGTTCCATACGGCGACACCCGACAAAATAATAACCGTCGCCGTTACCGGCTTGAGCAAGGGCAAAATGACCGTGAAAAACAATTGAAACCGCCCCGCCCCATCAATCATTGCAGCTTCATCCAAATCCCGAGGAATCGTACTAATGAAGCCGGTATACAAGAAAATCGTCATCGGCAGATTAAAAGTAATGAACAGCAGAATGATGCCCCAATATTGATTCATCCCGCCAATATCTACCATAAACTTATACAATGGCACCAAAATAGTCAATGGGGGAACGATCAAAGCAGATACGAAAACAGCATAGATGAATTTGTTCCACGTCGTCTGGCGCCGAGCAAGCGGATAGGCCGCAATAGAGCCGATGACGACAATCAAGATAACCGAGATCACCGTCACGATAAAATTGCTGCGAAACGCATCTCCCAGATGAGCTTCCCGCCAAGCATCTCTGAAATTGTCGATATAGAAGTAGCCAGGCATCATCCATTTGGAGCTGACATCATCGAACGCTTTGAGCGACGTCGTGATGAGAATATAGAAAGGCAGGATGTGGATCAAGCAGATAAGCAGGGAAAAGATGGTGAGCCACGTCTTCTTAGTCATCAGGCATTGACCTCCCTTTTTCTCAGGAATAAGAGGGCTGAGATACTTACGATGGAGATCATAATAAACATTAGAATACCGATCGTTGCGGCATATCCGGCATCCTCGCGACCGAAATAAAGCAAGTACATAATCGAAGATAACGAAGCCGAGGCATATCCCGGACCACTGTTGGTCAAAGCGACAATCACGTCGAATAGTTTCAGGCCGCCAATCAGATTGAGAACCATGCTGACGGTAAAAGCAGGCGCGATGAGCGGCCATGTCACATGGAGGAACCGCTTGACAGCTCCCGCTCCATCAATCGTTGCGGCTTCATAATAATCCTTGGGAATCGACTGCAGCCCCGCCAAATATAACACCATGGCAATCCCCAAATACTGATACGTATTGACGAAGGTAATAATCCAAACATTGAGGTTCGGATCTCCCAATAAATTGGACGGCTGATCGTTGAACAAGAGAATAATGTCATTGATCGCCCCGCCTTGATATTGGAAGAAAAAGTACCAAATATACCCCATAATTAACGAACTGATAATGACTGGCAAATAGATGACCGTACGGACGAGTCCTCGGGTTCGAATGTTCATATTTAAGAATAAGGCGTAGAGCAACCCAATAATATTTTGAAAAACGGCGCTGCCTATGCCATAGATAGCCGTATTTCGGATGACCTTGAGGATTTCTGGATCCTGAAACATCCGTTTATAGTTTTCGAAGCCGATCCACTTATAGCCTTGATTGTACCCATCCCAATTGGTAAACGAAATTTTAATCCCTTTGAAAAACGGATAAAAGATAAAAATGAAAAATAAGAGCAGCGCCGGAATATAGAGTAAATTCAATAAAGCCCCATTGCGAATCATACGCCCCATTACCGTCGATGACTTCCGTTCCAGCTTAGCCTGTGCCAGCACAGTCCTTGGTTCCGCCATGTGAACACCATCCTCCTTCGTCGAATAGGAAGAAAAGGAGGGTGGCTGTCACCCTCCCTCATCTTGCTATTACTGATTGCGCAGACGTAAATATTCGGATTTCATTTTATCGGAGAATTGCTGTGGAGAAACGGTTCCGGCTAACAGAGCCACACCCGTTTTGCACATGACATCCCACATCCCGTTCGGCAGGTACACCCGGTCAAAATAAGGGAATACGCGAACATTCTCAAATTGTTTGTAGTACTCCGAAAATTCATGTTTCGACGCAATATTTTTCAGCCCGGAAGGCAGCTTCGTCGCATTGGCGATCTTGGACATATTGTCCGGCTTCGCAAAGAAGGCGATCAGTTTCTTGGATTCCGCCAAATGCTTGCCGTCTTTCCAAGCGCCCATCGTGTAGCGCTCGCCGCCGGAGAAGGATTGGCTGTCGCCATCCACCATAGACGTTAAAGGCGCAATGCCGATTTTGGCATTTTTATTATATTTGTAGACTTCATCTGCGAAGGAAGGCGCACCGAAGACGAAGGCTACCTTGCCTTGCGCGAACAGCTGAGGCATATCGCTGTATTTGGCCGTCAGCACATCCTTGTTGATGTAGCCTTTTTTGTTCATATCCTGCAGCTTTTGCGCAAGCGGTGTCCATTTGTTCCAGTCGAACGTACCGTCGAGCAGTGTTTTGGCATCATTCGTTGCCGGGCTGATGTACATAGAGGTCGCATAGAGATCGGAGAAGCCGCCGATCATCCCATTATCCACGCCAGACATGAAGAACGGTGTCACGGCGTTGTTGCTGGAGGTTTTGATCTTCTCGGCAGCCGCCATCAGTTCATCGAATGTTTTGGGCGGTTGAATGCTGTACTTTTCAAGAATTTCCGCATTATAGGAAATGCCGTCCTTCGCTTCACTCATAACGAGCGCTTCGACTTTGCCGTCTTTATCCGTAACGACCGGCTTAATCGTGTCCGTCATATCTTTGGCCCAAGGCTCATCGCGCAGGTCGGCCAAATATTTGCCATAACGGATAATGGCCCAGCCATGCGTATCGAAGACGTCCGGCAAATCATTTGCCGCCATTTTAACCTTCAGAATATTCTCGTATTCCGCACCTGGGAATTGAAATTCAACAGCAATGTTCGGATTTTCTTTCGTAAAATCAGCAGCGATGCCTTTCATCATTTCTTGATTCGGCAGCTCTGTAATGGTGCTGTAGACGGTTAGCTTTAATTTATCCCCACTCGGTTTGGCATCAGGTGTCGTCGTTGTCGCTGCTGTTGTTGGTGCCGCCGTGCTCGTATTGCCTTTGTTGTCTGTCGTCGTCGTCCCTGAACTTGGTCTGCTGGAACAACCCATAAGGACAATAGAGATCGTCAAGATTACGGCCATAACACTTAAAAATGTTTTTTTCATGTGCACGAATCCTCCCTTTTCATGAATCGACGTGATGATACTGACTGTATTAAAGTATACATTTTGTATCACATTCTAATCATATCAGGTTTGGTTGCGCTTACAAGTGTAGTAAATCTCCGCTGGAAGCGCTATTTTTTATGCGAGCACATTCGCGCTGACAACGACCTGCTTATGCTTAGGAGAGCTGCTTGAATTGGGGGAGCCATGCTTGATTAGCTGCGAACATCTCATCGACCATTGCCTTGATTTCGGCTAGACTGAGCACTGCGGAAGTTAGAGGGTCAAAGCAAATCGCGTGAAATACGGAACGCGGGTCTCCCGTAAGCGCCCCTTGAACCGCCAGTTCCTCACAGCGTGCGCTTGTATTCACAAGCACAGCCAATTGGTCAGGGAGTGCGCCGACGTGAATCGGACTTAGACCTCCCCTAGAAGCAAGCACCGGTACCTCCACACAGCAGCCTTCCGGTACATTATCAATTAGGCCGAAGTTCCGCACATTGCCGTTGAATTCAAATAAAGCGCCATCGCCAATCGTTGCGTTGAAAATATAGGAAGCATATTCCTCGCCCCGCTGGAGGTCGATTGGGCTATCCCGCCATGCCTCCATCTGCTGATGCCAGTTCCCGTGCAGCTTCTCGGCATACGTAATGATTTCCCCATAACGGCCGGGATTCCAACCGGTACCATGAGTACAATATTTCTCAATCAAATCCGGACGCTTCCGGAACCAGGCATTATACTCCGAATTATGACCGCTGGATTCTGTCACATAATAGTCCAGATGTAAGAACATTTCATTGCGGACCTGTTCCTCATTGTAGATCTCAGGTCGTTTCGCAACCGCCTCTCTGATTAGAGGGTAGGCGTCTTTCCCCTTCCATTTGTAGTCCAAATAGAAGGCTTGATGATTAATCCCTGCGCATCGATAGGTGATCTCTTCCATGGGAGCGCCAATCCAGCCGGCGAGCATAGCCGCCGTTCCTTGAACGCTATGGCACAAGCCCGTTACCTGAACTTTGCTTTCACTTTGCATCGCACGGACGAGCATGGCCATCGGATTCGAATAATTCAGGAAGATCGCTTCAGGGCAATAGCGCTCAATATCCCGGCAAATATCTAGCATCACAGGTACGGTGCGCAGAAAGCGAAATATGCCGGCTGGACCTCGGGTGTCGCCGATATTGATATCGACACCATATTTCTTCGGAATCTCAATATCCGTGCGCCAAATCGCCAGATCGCCAACCAGAATCGTGCAGACGACTCCGTGAGCACCTGTCAGCGCTTCCGCCCGATCAGTCGTTGCTTCTACTTGGGCTTGGTAAGCTCCAGCAGCAATAAGGTTATCCACAGCGGTCTTGGCAAAAGCCAGTCGCTCCGGATTTATATCCATTAACGCAATCGTGCAGTCTTCAAAGGCTGGAAATGTGAGCAAATCGCGAACCAAATTTTTGGTAAAGACCAGGCTGCCTGCACCAATAAACGCAATCTTCTTCATAGGGTCTCACTCCTCATACCATAATCGTTACCGCAAGCTGATGCCGCCATCCACCGTTAATTGCTGCCCCGTAATTTGATCTGCGAAATCCGACGTCATGAAGATTACCGCTGAGGCGATGTCATCTCCGGTTTGCATTCTGCCCATCGGCATCCGTGAAATGGCCTTCTCCAGCGAATCTCCGCCTTCTCCTGTTGCCGCCAAACGAGCCATCTCCCCATCCGAGGCCACCCAACCTGGGTGAATACAATTCACTCTTACACCCTGCCTAGCAAGCGTACTGGCCAAATTCCGCGTCAGTGTGACGATTCCGCCCTTCGATATCGCATAAGCTAATGTATCCGGAGCACCCGAAGCTGCATGCAGCGAGCCAATATTGACGATACTCCCACCGCCTCTGCGGATCATACCGGGAACCGCTGCTTGGCACATTAAATAAGCACCCTTCAGGTTAATGTCCATCACACGGTCCCAGAACGCCTCATCTGTCTCGGCCAAACGGGCGCGCGGGAAAATGCCGGCATTATTAACCAAAATGTCCAGCCCGCCGAATTCCTGCTCTGCGTAGGCCACCGTCTTCGCGACCTCGCTCCCCCTCGACACATCACATCGGATGAACCGCGCCAAGCGACCCGATTGACGCCACCCCGCAGCTGCCGCTTCGCCCTGTTCATCCACATCGGCGAGAACCACATTCGCGCCATAACTGCCAAATTGCTCCGCAATAGCGGCACCGATGCCCTTCGCCGCGCCCGTCACGAGCACCGTTTTGCCGGCAAAGTTAAAGCTAGCCTTCTCCCTCATCGTGCAGCCTCCTCATCGCTTGACACTAGAACTCATAAGCTCCTTCGCTTGCTGCTTTCTCATAGGCAATTCGCGGTATTTGCGTAGCCAGCTTCCCGCCGCTGATATCGATCATCGTACCGGTAATGTACCCCGCAAAGTCAGAAGCCAGGAAGCAGATCAAATGGGCAACATCGTCCTTCTTGCCCCAATGGCGGAACGTCAACGTATCCAAGAGCCGCTGCTGCTGAGGTTCCTGCAAATCGGCGAAATGGTTCATATCCGTTGGAATCATGCCGGGCGCATAGCAGTTGACCGCAATGTTCCACGGTCCGAGTTCTCCGGCGAGCACGCGTGTGAACTGCTCCACACCGGCCTTTGACGAAGCATAGGCTGCGCTCCCATAGCTCGGAACGATAGCGGCGAAGGAGGCTGCATTGATGATGCGTCCCGATTTTTGCCGTTTCATCACGGGAGCGACCGCTTTGCACATCAGGAAGGTGCCTTTCAGATTAATATCGAAATTCAAGTCCCACACCTCTTCCGCCAGCACATCAATCGGGGCTCCGCCCGCAACACCGGCGTTGTTGACGAGAATATCGATTCGTCCATACTTTTCTACAATCTGATCGATCACTTGCTGAATTTGCACTGCGCTGCGCACATCACAAAGATACTGGCTGCCTCGATAGCCGTTCAACGCAAATTCGCTGCCTACAGCTGCCAGCAAATCCTCCTGAATATCCGTTATCACCGTAATAACGCCTTCTTGCGCCAGCGTTAGAGCAATTTCCCTGCCAATTCCTCTTCCCGCTCCAGTTACAATAGCCACTTTCCCCGATAGATCAATGTTCACGCCGTCCCTCTCCTCTCAGCTTCCGACTCGTTTCTGAGCGCTCGCGCGCGCCTCCACTACACCTCGCATATAGGCCACACTCGTTAGTAATTGCCGCTGCTCGTATGCGATGATGTCATCTTCCGGTGCACCCTTTTCATAAGGAGTCCGCCAATCCCCGACTGGTCTAGCATTGGCATTCACAAAACGCAGAACCCCAGCTAACTGAGCCGCCGAGCGAAGCGGATATTCCGGCCAGTAGTCCTCGCAGAGCACTCTCGTGTGCCTAGCTTCCAAAGCTCCAAGCTCCATCGACATATTCACTTCTGGACAGTAAGACTCAAAGATGTGAAACAGTGCCGGAAAATCAACCACACCCTGCCCCAGCGGGCAGCGCACGAGCCGGTATCCTTCGTCGCTCAGGTGGGTCCAATAATCCTTGAGATGCACATGCTTCAGGTGAGGCGCGATCCTTCTTGCGAACGAAACCGGCTCCTCCGCCGTTGCCAGTGGGTTGCCTGTGTCGAGCGTAATCCCGAAGCTCGGAGAATTAATCTCTTCGCAGAGCCATAACAGCTCCTCAGATGCCAAATCCTGATGATTTTCTACCGCTAGCGTAACCCCAGCTTTCTCTGCGGCCTGCGCCGCTTCACCAAGTCCGGACAAGACCTCGTCCAAGAAAGATGTCCAGCGTCCAGCCAGCTTGCGCCGATCACCGCCAAAGTCAGCCCCGCCTACAACCGTGCGGACGATCGGAGCTCCCAGCTGCAGCGCAGCTTCGAAAGCTTGAGAGAGCGGCTTCGGATCATAACCGCCGGAAGCCACGACCAGATATTGGCCGCTTTCCCGTGCTCGGAGAGCCAACGATCCGATATTCTCGCCTTCCAGCAGCGAAATCGGCAGCTCAATCCCTTGAAGGCCAAGTTCAGCGGCCTGCTCCAAAAGCTGCGACGCCGTAATGCGCCTGCGGGTAGATTGTGGATGAATGCCCATCATAAACGTAGTGCCATAGACAGCAAGACCGAGTTTCATGATCGCTCACCTTTTCCTCATTAGTCTTCCGTTTGGATAAAACCCTTGCTCTACTTCGCTGTCCAGCCGCCATCCACAACCATCGAAGCCCCTGTCATGAAGCTCGAGGCCTCCGACGCCAAATAGATCACCGCGCCGATAATCTCCTCCGGCTTCCCCCACCGGCCGAGCGCGATATTGTCCACGAAAAACCGGTTCGCCTCGGGATTGTTCATCACGACCGTATTCAGCTCCGTTGCAATCGGTCCCGGGCATAACGCGTTCACCGTAATGTTATAAGAGGCCCATTCCAAAGCGAGAACCTTGGTGAGCTGAATCAAACCGCCTTTGCTGGAACAATATGCGCCTCTTTCCGGCAGCGCAATGCTGCCCAGCATGGAGGACATATTGATCACTCTGCCATATCGCTGGTTCTTCATCGTTTTGGCGACCGCACGGGCGCAAAGAAAAGGCGCTTTCAAATTTGTATTCTGCACCAGGTCCCAGCTGGCTTCATCGAAATCCTCAATCGGCTTGCGGACATTCACACCCGCATTATTGATCAAAATATCAATTCGCCCGAACGCCTCCACAGCCGAAGCCACCATCGCATCAACCTGCTCGGCGATCGTAACGTCAACGGCCAAGCCAAGCGCGCGCCGCCCCGTTGACTGTGCGATGGCCTGAGCCGAGGCTTCGGCCTTCTCCTTCTCGCGGCTAGTTACGATCACATCAGCCCCCGCTTCGGCCAAAGCTTGCGCCATCACAAGCCCCAGTCCCCGTGTTCCGCCCGTAATTAAAGCGACACGGCCATCCAATCGAAACAGCTCCAGACTCATGGCGCAGCTTCCCCCTTCTCGTGATCAAGCGTTAAAAGAATTTTGGCTATATTCCCGGGGTTCTGGATGAGCCGTTCGAAACAAGCACCCCCTGTTTCTAGTGGAGCCAGAAGTGTCCAAGGCGACAGGCTGACACGTCCTTCGCTAATCCACTGCAGCGCCGTCTCAAAGTCGTCGGAATGATACGCGAATGCGCCCATCAGCTGAATCTCGCTGCGAATGATCATATTAATCGGGAGGCTGCTTTTCTCTTCGTGCAACCCTGTCAATACAACGCGCCCGCCGGGACGCACCGACTCTACGCATAATTGGCGGGTTATCTCCATACCGACAGCATCAATTGCAGCATCGAACATACTCTTCTCCTCTGAACGGAGAGTATCCAGACGAGTGGACGTTACCGCGCCCAGTTCCTTGGCAATCTCCAGCCGCTGCTCGTTGATGTCGATAAGCACGATGTGCTGCAAGCCGTAGACCTTGGCTGCTTGGAGTGCCAAAAGCCCAATGGGTCCCCCGCCCATGATCAAAAGACGATCCGTTGGCAGCGTTTTCAAAAGCTTGCAAATATGCACCGCGCAGGCGAACGGCTCCGTAAAAGCGCCCTCTTCGAAGCTCACATGATCCTCGAGCGCATAGACATTCCGCTCCGCGACAGCCACATATTCGGCGAAGGCGCCCGGTCGATGCGCTCCGAGCAATTGGCGCTCTGCGCACAGCTGAGCGGCTCCCGTCCGGCAGGCGCGGCAGCGCCCGCAGGACAGCAGCGGGTTCGCCGTCACGCGGTCCCCTCGGCGGAACCGGGTGCTTCCTGCTTGCTCGACGATCCCAGCGAATTCATGCCCCATAATGAGCGGCGGCTTGCGCAGGGAATTATGGCCCAAATACCCGCTCAGCTCGGAGCCGCAGATGCCCACCCGCTCAACACGAATAAGCACCTCATCTGGCCCCAGAGACGGAAGATCTACCTCGCGCAGGTTCATGCTGCTAGGTCCTTCATAAACTAAGGCTTTCATGGATGAACACCTCCCTATATTGTCTTGCGAATCATGGCAAGGTCACACGCAAAATCGGGAATGCGGCAGGCCTACTCGTTCTTCAATCGCTTTTCCCAGCCTTGCTTGAATAATGGAATCCAGTGACCCGGATCGTACGGATGTTTCGCCATCTCTTCCAAGTTCAATTCAATGCCCAGACCATGCCCCTCCGGCGGACGAAGATAACCCTGTTCCACCTTCAGCGGCGGCATCAGCAGCTGCTCTTCCCACGGCTCATTAAATTCATCGAAAATTTCATGGATGAAGAAATTCGGTGTCGCCATGTTCAGATGCGCGCAGACGACCGAACATATCGGCCCCTGCGCACTATGCGGGGCTGTTACCCCATTATGCGCATGCACCATGCCGCAAATCTGCTTCGATGCCGAGATGCCGAGATACTGCGGTTCCAGCTGTATGATATGAACCGCATCATGCTTCAGCAGCTCCGCGAACTGCTCGCGGTTGTAGTAATCTTCCCCGCAGGCGATCGGGACAGGACTGCGCTTCGCCACCTCTACCATGGAGGAGATTCGCTGCGGCGGCACTGGCGCCTCGAACCAGGTCGGCTTGTAAGGCAGCATCGCATCCGCGAATTGCAAAGCCGTATGCACGCTGAAGCGGTTATGTCCTTCGATGAGGATATCGACATCGGGACCAACGGCTTCACGAACGGCAGCAATAATTTCTAGGCTAGCCTGAAATTCGTTTCTTTCCACGGTGCGCCAAGCGTTGCCGAAGGGATCGAACTTCAACGCCGTGTAGCCTCTGGCCACGACCTCCTTCGCTTTATCGTGAAAGCTTTGCGGCTCACGAGGCCCACGGTACCAGCCATTAGCGTAGCAGCGCAGCTTCTCGTGACATTTGCCGCCAAGCAGCTTATAGAGAGGCTGCTCCGCCAATTTGCCGATGATATCCCAGCAAGCGGTTTCAATAGCCGCCAAGGCTGAGCCTTGAATTTGGCCGCCATCCGAGTACACATCCCGCGTCATCTTCAAGGAGATTGTCTCCACGTCATGCACATCCATCCCGATGTACAAATGCTTCAACTCATGAATCGCCGCTTCCACCGTTTTGGCGAAGCCATTCAACGTCCCTTCGCCAATTCCGCAGATCCCTTCCTTCGTATGCAATTTAACGAACAGCCAATTCTTCCATGAATTCCCTACAATGAACGTCTCTACATTTGAAATGATCATGTTGTTGCCTGCCCTTCATTCATTTTAGATTCAAACTACTCATCTTGAGCCTGTGTCTCATCCATTAGCTTCACTTCTCAGCTTGGCATAAGCTGCTGCGCCTATCATCCCGGCCCTCACGCCTAGCTCCGCCTGAATGATCTGGCATGCACTCGATGACAGCCTCAAAGCATGAGCACCTACCGTTTCTCTCACCGGATTCAATAACCGATCCCCCGCCGCAGACATCCCACCGCCTACGATAACCACTTGTGGATTCAACAAATTAATCACGCTGCTTAAGCCAAATCCTAGAATCTGGCCCGTCTCCTGCATGACCCTTTTCGCTAAAACGTCTCCGTGATCATACGCATCTGAAATCATAGCCGCCGTTATGCGCGCCAGATCCCCGCCCGTCCAATCTTGAATGATACTGGTGAAGCCTTGCGCCAGCTGATCCGTGAAGGTCCGAACCATCCCGATGGCAGAGGCATATCTGCCTAGACAGCCTGAACTGCCGCAGCGACACGGACGACCTTCCCTAAACATATTCATATGGCCTATTTCCCCAGCACTGGACGTTGTGCCATACACCATTTTGCCATCCTGGATAATGCCTGATCCTAAACCGGTGCCCAGCGTAATGAGCACAACATGCTTGTAGCCTCTTCCAGCACCAAACAGCCACTCGCCATACAGATTCACACGCACATCATTGTCGATGTAAATCGGAAAGTGGAAATCAGTCTTCAACATCTCCACCACGGGAACATGATCCCACTCTGGGAAATTCGGCGAAAAGATTGACAGCCCTAGCTCAGGATCAAGAAGCCCTGGAATGCCAACCCCCATACTGAGAATTGCCTCTTGCGCAATCCCGGCCTGCTGCAGCATGTCATGAACGATCTTCTTGATCTTGCTGATCACCTCATCAGGTCCTAACTCAGCTTCAGTCGGATCACTTCTTTCCTGTATCACTGCGAATTCTGCATTAAAAACAGCCGCTTTGATTCGGGTCCCACCCAGATCTACACCAATCCGATACATGTCCACGCCATTCCTTTCTATGCCAAAAAAGCTCTCGGAGTCACATACACATAACGTTCTCCCCGCGCCAGTATTTGACACTTGACTTGAGGGTACTTCTCATTCAACTCATCCACAAAATATCCGGGACGCTCCGCATTCCCTGCGAATGTCTCATAATGGAGCGGAATCACCGTATCGACATCCAGATCTGCCGCCAGCTTAGCGGCCTCCCGGTAATTCATATTGCCGATAATTCCTTGCTTAGTGCGGAAATAATCCCGACCATTGATGGGCAGCATCGCCAAATCAATACGATAGCGGCTTAGGACATCGGGAAGTCCCGGATAAACAAGGGTATCGCCAGCATGATACAGAGTCACCCCATTCAGCTCCAGAATATAGCCGACGTAGCGGTGCTGCCCTTGTTCGTTCGTTTCCAGCTCTTCATGAGCAGCGGGGATGGCCTGAATTTTCAATTTGCCCTCAAACAGTGCTTGGGAGCGCTCCGTATCCGCATCCATAACGTTGGAAGCCTCACCTCCAATTTGTACTAAATGCCCTCGACACACAGCAGGCGCTATTACGAGTGCCTTTTCATTTTGCTGCATGAGGACGCGCAGCGTGCCGGGGTCCAGATGATCCGCATGTTCATGTGTGATCAGACATAGATCCGCATTCGTAATTGCTTCCGGCGTTATTGGAGGTTGATACAATCTGCGGGTCCCTTGCTTCTCCAAATCGTCGGAGACGAACGGGTCGAGGTAGACAGTGATGCCCGCTCCTTTGACAATGACGCTCTCTTGGCCTAGAAACCAGATCCCCAGGGTGCCATAAGGGACATTGGTATTGTTTATTTCCTGAATAAGCGGATGCTCGTGCGGCTTCACGCAATTCCCTCCTGTACACTGTAAAATAACTGCTTTCACATGCATTGTATCAAAAATAACCGCAAGCGCATTTGCCCAAAGCAGAAAACATGTTGGACTTTTCCGATAGGCGGGCAATCAGAAAAACCTTCAGTGGAGCTCCGGCCCCCTCCATATGAGGCTGGCAGATACACTGCGTGTTAGAGCGGCCGTCTGTGCAGGCTCGGGCTTGCTTTTAACCGCGATTCAGCCTGCTTCGCGGGTCGAGACTGCCTTTTTGGCAGGCTCAGCGCCGGCTGGATGCTTTTCTCCTGCTGAGACTGCTTTTTCGGCTGGCTCGGCTTGCTTTTACCGCGATTCAGCCTGCTTCTCGGGTCGAGACTGCCTTTTTGGCTGGCTCAGCGCCGGTTGGATGCTTTTCTCCTGCTGAGACTGCTTTTTCGGCTGGCTCAGCTTGCCTTTGCCTCGATCCAGCCTGCTTCGCCGGTCGAGACTGCCTTTTCGGCTGGCTCAGCGCCGGTTGGATGCTTTTCTCCTGCTGAGACTGCTTTTTCGGCTGGCTCAGCTTGCCTTTACCTCGATCCAGCCTGCTTCGCGGGTCGAGACTGCCTTTTTGGCAGGCTCAGCGCCGGCTGGATGCTTTTCTCCTGCTGAGACTGCTTTTTCGGCTGGCTCAGCTTGCCTTTGCCTCGATCCAGCCTGCTTCGCGGGTCGAGACTGCCTTTTTGGCTGGCTCAAGGCAAATTTCCATAAATAATAAAAAAAGAAGGCCGCATACATGCAGCCCTCTCCCCATCCTCATACGCTTTTTTACGCTTCATTATGCTTTATTACCTTCATTACGCTTTGCTTGCCATATCCGCAATCTGCTCCAACCATTGTTTACGTGTAGCTTCATCCGACTCTGGAACTGATTCGAAGAAGATGTGGTACAAGATCTCGAATCCGCAATATTCGAAGATTCCTTTGTCCGAAGTCAACCGAAGCGCCTGATCCATCCCGCTTTTCGCATAGTCTGCATGGGACTTTCCTTGGGTATTGAGAATGACGGCTTTTTTCCCTTTCAGCAGCCCCATCTGCACACCGTTCACATATTTGTAAGCAAAGCCATAAGAGAATACGCGATCAATATAGCCTTTCATAATTGCTGGCATTCCCGTCCACCATATCGGGTAGATGAAAGTGATAACGTCGGCCCACTTCAAATGTTCCTGCTCTTGAACAATATCTTCACCCAGTCCTCCAATAATCTCACTGCTGCTGACAACAGGTTGAAAACCAATGGCATACAAGTCTCTTACGACGACATCATGACCTTTCTTCTGAAGCCCAGTTACGGCGGTTTCCAAAATAGCATGATTAAAACTTCCCTCGGATGGATGCGCATACACGATTAAATGATTCATTATTATTGCTCCCCTCTGCTCCTTGTTATAACATTCTCTTGTTCTCTTGTTCTCTTGTTCTCTTGTTCTCTTGTTCTCTTGTTCTTTTACTCCCTTACTCTCTCGCCCGTTTGCTGCCTCGCTCTTTTGCTTGCTCCCTTGCCCTAGTCTTCTCGCACTCTTTTCTTCTCATTAAGTTATTGATCAAACAATCACAAATAACGAAAAAAATTTAATCCTATCTCTTTATCATTAAATTGGGCATATCCAGCGCCATCGACACGTTACAAAGCATGCCACGTGCCAAAAATATAGTAGTGCGCTCTTGCGGTTCTTCAATACCTGCCTGCAGAAAAGCATTGAAAACGAGCTGCTGCACGTCGTTCATCCCTTTGGTCATCGTCTCACGGACAGGAGTTTCCAGAATGGTCATTGCTTGCATTTGCAGCAGAATCTCATAGCGGTGTGACTCCATAATTTTCTCATAAGCACGGATGAAGCCTTCTTCCAAAAACTCGGGAACTTTCGTATCTCGAACAAGTTGAAAGGCATGCAGGATTCGCTGCCAGGACAGATCTAACGCCGCTACAAGCAATGACTCCTTCGTAAAAAAACGATAAACATAGGGCTGTGAAATCGCTGCCCTCTCCGCAACCTGCGCGGTTGTTGCCCGGTAATAACCCAGCTCGGCGAACACTTCAATAGCTGCAGAAATAATATCGTTGCGTCGATCCAATGATGTTGTACCTTTAACCATGATCTATCTCCTATCAACTTTATTGATTGACCAATTACTAACTGATTTCAGTATAAATCATCATCTTCTGATTTGCAACTCCTCTTCAGCAGAAAATTTGCGCAGCCTTCAAGACTCCACCTCATCTCACGCAGCCGTGCACATAAAACTCACCCTAATTGATAAAAATAATGGCTGGTACTCTCGTGCACCCACAAAGGAAAAGAGACACCTATCGGAATAGGCATCTCTATCTGTTTTATATAAAACCGCCGTTAACCCGAAGCGTTTGGCCCGTTACCCATTGAGACTCTTCACTAGCCAAAAACAGCACAACACCTGCAACATCTTCAGGCTCACCGAGACGACCGAATGCATTCATGCCAGCAATTCCTTTGATCTGCTCTTCCGACTTTCCGACTGTGAAAAGCTCTGTATGAATTGGTCCGGGTGCGACCGCATTAATCGTGATCCCTGACGGGCCAAACTCTTTGGCCAATTGGCGTGTGAATTGTTCAACGGCTCCTTTGGTACCCGCATACACGCTGTAAGTCGGGAACATTGCACCCGCTACGGATGTGGAGAAATTGATGATACGACCATTCTTGTTCATGTGCTTATGAGCTTGCTGGATGGCGAAATAAGTCCCTTTGACGTTAATAGCAAATTGTTTATCGAAATCGGCTTCTGTCATAGCAGCAATAGGCTTGGTAATCATAATGCCGGCATTATTTACAAGGATATCGAGTTGTCCGTAAGCTTGAAGGGTTTCCTGAAACAGCCTTTCGATCTCGCTGACTTGACTGATATCGGCTTGAATCGCCAATGCCTCACCGCCCTTTTGTTGAATGCTTGTCACCGCTTCTCCCGCAGCAGCCGGATTACTGGCAAAGTTGATGATAACTCTAGCCCCCCGAGCTGCCAGTTTCTCTGCAATTTCGCGGCCAATTCCTCTGGATGCTCCTGTGACTAGCGCTACTTTTCCTGCTAAGTTGCTATTCATATGGTTATTCCTCCTTAAGGTATATGTTGAAAATCGTTGAATGCGTTTCTTATTCCCAACTTCCTTACTTGAATAATTTGAGTATAGCTGATCCAATAACAAATAACAAGTAACAATTTTATAATTATGTCATTTAATCTATATTAAAAAGCCCCTCTGCTTCTCAAATCATCAGAAGGGCTTTCGTCTGAAACTAAGAAATACCTTTAAGCACTAACTGCCATACCCTCTCGAAATCCGCAGCATTCGTCGAGTCGAGCCATTCAGTAGCATGCGCAGGATGATGAAAACGGGATGTGGCTAAGAAAATAGCCCTTGCAGCATCCTCACTAGCGTCCACTTGAAATTCTTGTGTTTTGACCCCCGCGTCGACAATTTGAGCAATTTGCTGAATCAGTTGATGAACATGGTCTTGAATCAGTTTGACCGCTTCTTGGGTCACCGATCTATACATGCTGAACATCTCAGGATCTTCTAAGACATAATTCCGCTTGAAGACTACCAAGGTATCGAGCCATAGACGCAAACGATCTTTGGCTTGACCTTCGGTCTGATTGGCAATCTCTTGCAAAGAACTGGCTAAACCTAACAGCCATCGCTCCGTAACGGCCTCTCGCAAAGCGGATTTACTGGGGAAATGACGGTAAAGCGTACCGTGGCTGACTTGAAGGACCTTGGCGACATCGACAACCGAGGTTTTCTCTGGTCCGTAACGACGCAGCACTTGTTCCGCGGCATCCAAAATCGCTTCTTTCGTTAATGGTTGTTGATCATTGGCCATGGTCGTAGAAGAGCAGTTGACTAAACTAGCTGACTTGCCTGTTCGCGTCTGCTCCTCCTCTTCCCCCCTTTCTCCTGATCTTATCTTACCATACTATTAGAAATAAAATAAATGACAATATCTAGATTATGTCATTCGATACTGTCTCTTTCTCATCTTTGACGAGCTGTGCCATGACTTTGGCCCTCTATTCTAAATAGACCTGATAATGCGCGGCAATAAAGGGAGAAGTCGATCCATCGTAATCGGATCATCGAAATTCCATTTTCCTTCTAATATATGAACGCAATCTTCCCCCATCGATTTCCAATAGGGATGATTCGTTACGCTCTGTGCCTTGCGCTTGGAACGTTCATTCTCATCCACGAGAAGAAACAGATGGTCTGCCCCGTAATCCTTGATCATCTCCGGTTCAATAGCGAAAAACGGAATGCTTCTAGCGATCAAATCTTTCACTTTGTCAGAAGGCTCGAATGCTAAAGGATGATATAGTGTAAATGCTACACCTCTCATTCCCATGACATAGATGACACCATCGTTCACGACGAAAATGGTAGCTTGCTTCCGTTTATCCATAGGATTGGCAAACAGCCGCGTCCATATCTCATTGGATCTTTGCTCATGGCTCTCCACCCAATTTCGCGCTTGGTTGGTCCTACCGAATAGATCAGCTACTTTCAGAAGCCGATCATACGTATGTTCAAACCGGTCAATAGCTACGATTGGAGAAATATCGGACAGCTTATCGATCCAATCGAGCCGGAAACCACTATATACAATAAGATCGGGATTCAACGCTTTCACCTTACCCGGTTCACCTAAAAGCCCGACATCTGCTATGTTGTTCAATTCCTCGCGATAGACGACTTTTTTGCCAATTACCGTCATATCTGCCCCAATCGGCCTAATGCCTAGAACCAATAAATCGCCAAGTACAGCACCCACTGCCACAACTCTTGTGAAAGGGCTTGCGCTTCGTTCATTGGTTGTCCCTTTGTTGCTTTTTGTGCGGACATATTGTTTGGGCGTCATTCCCATCTCATGCCGAAACTTGCGAGAGAAATAATATTCGTCCTTAAAACCGACTCGGCGAGCAATTTCGCGTAAAGGGTCATCCGTTTGGAGAAGAAGCTCTTTGGCCCTGTTAATGCGTACCTCCGTCAAATATTCAAGCGGTTTTTTGCCAATCAACGACTGAAATAAATCACTATATTTCCAACGGCCAACACCTGACATTCGCGATAGCAGCTCAACCGTAATTTCTTCCCGATAGTTGTGATTGAGATAGTTGATCGTTTGTTGAACAGCTGATGTGGCATCGGTGAAAGAATGCATGGTTTGGACATTTTCCATAAGCAGTACGAGAAGCTCTTGTAGATGAATCTGCTGCTTACAACGTTCTACATACTCATGTCTCAAGGCATCGCTAGCTCTATGAGCAACCTGTTCTAGCAAATCGACAAGCCGCGACAATGGCCTCACATCGATCTTCGTCTCATATGGAACACAGGGCCCAATATCAATCGACGGTTCTTTTTCCCCCATGCCATAGGCATGGAAACGAATCATATACACAGCTCCAAGCAGATCACTTCCGCCGCTAATCTCTATTTCCGCCTTGTCCCCTGGGGCCAGAAGCATACAAGATCCTTGATCCGCATACAGGATATGCCCGGCCAGACGCAGATTGCCTCCCGTTCGGGCAAAGCAAATGATCCGATGGCCCGTCCTATCCGTGGGAACAACCAGCTTGTTGGACAACAAATCTATGATTTTAACTTCTAATATATCGTATATATACATGTCAGGGTCCCCCTCCTTCTCCGTCCATGCCTGCTGTTGGTTAGGGATATCTATGCGCTCTTTTTTGTCCAATAAAAAAACAGTTATTTCTCCATTGTTAAGTGTAGCAAAAAAAAATACTATTATCGAGTATGATAATCATTATCACTTAAAAGGGGAATTAATCCGATGATCCGCACAAAATCAACTCGTTTCATACCAAAAATAGCTGTGCTATTAGCATTGCTTATCACTGTATTAGGTTGCGCCAATCCAAAGCCAGCAGCCAACGATAAAACGACTCCGGCGCAGAAACCAAAGGAGATCACCGTTTCCTGGATGAGGGATTTGGGCCCGTCGAATCCTCATGCCTACTACCCTAATCAATTATTTTCACAGTCGATGATTTACGAGCCGCTTGTCAGCTATAACGAAGGCGGAGAGCTTAAGCCTTACCTGGCCGAGTCATGGAACATTTCCACAGATGGCAAAGAGTACACGTTCAAACTTCGCAAAAATGTTAAGTTCTCGGATGGTTCGTCATTTAACGCTGCTATCGTGAAAAGAAATTTCGATGCCATCCTGAAAAATAAAAGCACGCACACTTGGCTTGGCATCGCAAAGGTGCTGGTTAAAACCGAGATTGTTGACGAGCAGACGATTAAATTAACACTCTCTGAGCCGTATTATCCAACCTTACAGGATTTAGCCACCGTTCGACCATTTCGTTTCCTAGGTGAGGCTGGTTTCCCAGAAGGCGATGATACCCTAAAAGATCTAAAAGCGCCAATAGGTACAGGACCATGGATGATTACAGAGTACAAACAAGATCAATACACCGTCTTCACTAGAAACCCTAATTATTGGGGTGAGCAGCCAAAGGTAGATAAGGTAACAGTTAAAATCATTCCTGACAGCGAAACGCGTGTATTAGCTTTTGAAAAAGGCGAACTGGATATGATATTTGGCGAAGGCGCGCTCAGCCTGGATGCCTATAAACAACTGCAAGGCACAGGCAAATACGGAACAGCTCTCTCAGATCCGGTAGGTACTAGAAATATATTGTTGAACTCCACCAACGAGAAGCTTGCGGATCAACGGGTCCGTCTTGCGCTCCAACATGGCGTGAATAAACAGAGTATCGTGGATGGTATTACAGGCGGTGTAGAACAAAAAGCCGATTCTCTTTTATCTAACAACTATCCGTACGTGGATTTGAAAGTTAACCCGATTGAATACAGCACAGCCAAAGCAATGGCGTATCTAGATGAAGCCGGTTGGAAACTAGCCCCAGGGCAAACCATTCGGGAGAAAGACGGCAAAAAGTTAGAGCTGGAATTAGTGTACGATAAAACCGATCCGATTCAAAAAACAATGGGAGAAGCCGTGCAGGCGGCATGGGGAGAGATTGGCATTAAGCTGAACATCGCCGGTGTGGAATTAACTACCGCAACGAAGCTGCTCCGAGAAGGAAAATTCGACGTCCGTTTCTGGTTTAATTCCGGTGTCCCTTATGATCCTCATACGCTTATTAATGCTGTGAAAGAACCAAGCTTTGGTGTAGCAGAAGCCCATTCACGCATTCCTATGAAGCAGGAGCTGGACCAGAAGATACAGACCGTACTTGCCTCCACGAATGAAGTCGAACGCAAGAAGCTTTATACGGAAATTTTGACAACTTTGCATGAGCAGTCCGTCATCGTACCTATTTCTTACATTAAACAAACTGTTGTTTACAATAAATCCTTATCCAATGTTACCTTCCCTGCAAGCCGTTGGGATCACCCTTTCAATGGAATTAAGTAGCTATATCGGGAAGCGACTGCTCGCCATTATTCCTTTGGTCATTTTCGCCACACTGCTTACATTTATCTTGATTCAGCTTTCGCCGGTAGACCCAGCGGAAGCTTATTTCTCCGCTTCGCATATTCAACCGACGGAAGAACTTCTTGCTGAGAAGAGACAAGAATTGGGGCTGAATCAACCGCTTTATGTGCAGTACTTGCATTCGTTAACCCAAATCGCCCGGCTTGATTTCGGAACATCCTATCTGTCCAATAAACCTGTATGGGACGAGGTAACGCTACGATTGCCGGCCACCTTGCAACTTGCTTTCAGCAGCATCATCTTAACGATTGTTGTCAGCATAGGACTGGGGTATTTGTCAGCTGTTTACTCCAATAGCTGGGTGGATTATTTCAGCAAAGCGCTTTCCTATTTTGGCGCATCCATTCCGCAATTCTGGCTCGGCTATTTATTGATCTTTTTCTTCGCTGTTCAACTGGATTGGTTGCCCGTTAATGGCATGGGAAGCTGGAAGCATCTAGTCCTGCCTTCACTAACCCTGTCACTTGCACTTATCGCTGTCTATAGTCGACTTTTGCGGGCAAGCATTTTGGAGCAATTACAAGAAGTTTATGTGTTATATGCCAGAACTCGTGGCATACCCGAAAAAGTGATTTTGCTTAAACACGTGATGAAAATTGCCATCTCCCCCGTCATTACTGGCTTAGGTATGAATTTCGGCAAGCTGCTCACGGGGACGATTATTGTTGAGCAAGTGTTTTCATGGCCAGGGATTGGCAGATACTTCATTGAAGCCATCTTTAATCGAGATATTCCGGTCGTTCAATGCTATGTGCTTCTCGCTGCATGCGCATTCCTTCTTTGCAACCTGATCGTTGATCTTGTTCAAATGTATATGGACCCACGAATTTCTTTGAAAGGAAGAACCGATCCGTGATTAAACCTATGAAGAATCTTCTCTCAGGTAGGAAGACCATCATCGCGTGTTCTTGCTTCCTGCTGCTTTGTTTCTTAATCACGATTCTGGCACCTTGGCTTGCACCCCATGATCCTATCAAGGTCAATCTAGCCTTGAAGCTGCAGCCTCCTACGTATGACTATTTATTAGGTACGGATCATTTGGGGCGTGATCTATTATCCCGACTGTTGTATGGGGCTCGCATATCGTTAGGCTTAGTTTTCCTTGTGTTTATTTTATCCTTAACCATAGGGTTAATCGTTGGAACGGTTGCGGGGTACAAAGGCGGATGGATCGATACCTTCCTCATGCGCTTCTGTGATGGCGTTATGGCTTTTCCGAATATTGTACTTGTCCTCGGAATTGTAGCGATGCTAGGTCCCGGTATTATGCAGATCGTGTTTGCCCTGCTTCTTGTTCAGTGGGTAACCTATGCTCGTATGTTTCGCGGCCTCGTTGTTAGTTTAAGAGAACGTCAGTTTATTTCGGCTGCAATGATAAGCGGGTCCTCACCATGGACCATTATGAGGCTTCACATCATTCCCAATGTTTTGCCCCCTATTGTTGTAATCGGGACACTTGAGATTGGCTGGGCGATTATGGATATATCAGCGCTGTCTTTCCTTGGCTTAGGTATTCAGCCGCCTACCCCGGAGTGGGGCGCCATGATTCATGAGGGCAAGAGCTACATTCGGAGCCATCCTGAACTGATGATGTACCCCGGATTTTTTATTTTACTTGTCGTCATTAATTTCAATCTGCTCGGTGAAGCGCTATCGCATAAATTTGGGGTAAAAAAACGATTTTAAACAAGAAATGAGGCCCTTAGATGGACACAACTCGCAAAGTATTGCAGGTAAGTGGGCTGAACGTCAAAGTCACAACAGATCAAGGCCAGCTTCAGCTTCTTCATGATATTCATTTTGATTTAAATGAGGGGCAAATTCTCGGTCTAGTCGGCGAAAGCGGCTGCGGCAAAAGCATGACATGCCATTCACTCTTGCAGTTGATGGATCACCATACCATTGTCGAAGGCAGCATTCAACTGGGTGGCCGGGAGCTTAACGGCTTGGATCCGAAGGAGATGCGGCGCATTCGAGGCAAAGAAATAGGCTTTATTAGGCAAAATCCGATGAATGCCTTCACGCCAGTGTATTCAATTGGCAATCAATTCATCGAGACCATCCGTGCGCACAGCAAGCTGAGCAAAAAAGAAGCCTATGAGCTGGCAGCCATTTCTCTAGAAAATGTGAATTTGCCCAAGCCTTACGAGATTCTCAAGATGTACCCTTTTCAACTGAGCGGAGGTATGCTGCAGCGGGTGATGATTGCTATGTGCATGTGCCTGAAACCCGCCGTCGTTATCGCTGATGAACCAACGACTGCACTCGATATGGTCAATCAATTGCAAGTGTTATCACAGCTGGAACGGCTGCGATCGGAATGTGGCACAACCATTTTGCTGATTTCTCATGACCTAAGCGTCATTGCAGAGATGGCAGATGAAGTTATGGTTATGCAGCATGGGAAAATTGTCGAACAAGCCAATGTCTTTGAGCTGTTCGATCACCCTGCAAATGCCTATACCAAAAAGTTGCTAAACGCGAGGTTGCAGCTGCCCGATCTTTCTAACAAGCAGACGGTCGAATATGCTGTAAACTTTTAAAAATGGGGTAACAACAATGAGTTTGTTGCAAGTACAGGAAGTCAGTCATACTTACAGGAAAAATAGATTATTTGGCTCAACACGCCAACAACCGCCAATCCTTTCCAACATTTCCTTCTCCATTGATGAAGGCGTTTGTCTAGGTTTATTGGGAAGCAGCGGAGCCGGAAAAAGCACACTTGGCAAAGTCATTCTTGGCTTTGAGAAGCCACAGCAAGGTAAGATCATCTTTATGGGGCACGATATGTACAGCATGAATGCAACAGCCCGCAGAAAGATTCGTCGAGATCTGCAAGTGGTTTTTCAAGATTGTTATTCGGCCGTTAATCCACGCATGTGTGCCGAACAGATCATTGGAGAGCCGCTCAGCAACTACAAGTCCATGTCCTCGCTTGAACAAAAGCGATCGATCGGCGAGCTGCTGGAAAGGGTCGGTCTACAAGCAGCGGACATGGTGAAATACCCCCATCAATTCAGTGGCGGTCAACTGCAAAGAATTAACATTGCCAGGGCGATTGCGCTGAACCCGAAGCTCATCGTGCTAGATGAGCCAATTAGCAGCCTTGATATGGTCAATCAAAGCCAAATTTTAGCGTTATTGCATGACTTGAAACTATCATTTGGGCTTTCTTATCTGTTCATCACCCATGACATCAAGGCTGCATACGCCCTTTCGGATCGACTAGCGGTCATGGATCAGGGAGAACTCGTGGGGCAGTTCGAAAATAAGGAATCGATTTTCACATCGTCACATCCTGCTGTGAAGCTTTTGTTGCAATCCGTCCTTGCTGAGCATCCCCGAGACCGGAAAATCAAATCCGTTAAAGCGGAATGTCGGTCGCTATGAACAAAAACGGCCCCTTATCTCTACCTTTTATAAAGCTATACGCCATTACTTTTCTATTTTTCAGCGCGAATCCGATCTTGAATATCATTGTGCCTCTGCGCAGTGAAGCTCAAGGCGCAAGCAATGCAGAAATCGGCGTCATGATGGGTGCTTATATGATAACGAGCATGCTCTTCCGTCCATGGGCGGGAAGTATCGTTCATCGCTTCGGACCGCTGTCTGTATTACGCGCTTTATTACTTGCAAATGGACTTGTCCTAATCCTGTATACGATATCTGGGCTGGAATGGTACTTCGCTCTTCGTGCTATGCAGGGCGTAACGACGGCGTTTTTCTCCTTATCGCTGCAGCTAGGCATTGTTGATAAGCTGGCTCACCATGATCGTTCTCAGGGCATATCACTTTATTTGTTAGCAGGCATGCTGCCTACCGTAATCGGTCCTATTCTGGCATTAACCTTGTGGGACTGGGGCGGAATGAACGCATTCACCACATCTATGATCGTTATTGCCCTTGTCACAGGCATCTTAGGCTTCAAGGCTGCTCTGCCCTCCGGATCGCAAGTCACTCAGAATGAGCAACAGCAAGCAAGCTCCATGACTTCTCAGCTGCGCCAGCTGTGGACTCATCGTGCATTTCTCGTATGCAGTACAGCCATGCTGATTGCTTCTGTCTCCTTTGGCGCTGTTACAACCTTTATTGCGCTCTATACGAAACAAAGCGGTGTCGGTCATGCTGGCATTTACTTAATGCTCCAAGCTGGCGTGATGGTTTTTTGCAGATTCGCCTTACGCAAAAAAGTTCCTTCAGACGGTCAATGGCATCCCCGTTTTCTCGTTGGTTTACTGCTAAGTATGGCTGTTGGCTTGCAGCTATTGGCACTAGCCGTATATGGCAGAGCATCATTCATGTATGCGGGTTCCATGTTGATTGGGTTAGGCATGGCACTGCTCTACCCCCATTTGGTGACGTATTTGACCATTGTACTGCCACTGTCCTCCCGCAATACGTTAATCGGCGTGTTCATTGCCGTATCCGATCTGGGTTCCGTACTTGGCAACATCGTGATGGGCACGATTGCCGATCATTTGTCCTACTCTTATATGTATGGCATATGCGCTGGCTTATTGCTGACCTCTGTTGCGATTGTACTCATAAGCGGTCGCCGTTTAGCGATTCGTTCTGAATAAATGGACTAAACCTCCGAAGCCACTTAGATGGCGATGGAGGTTTTTTGAGCTTTATCTAAATTTCTCATCTTATTTTCAAGTATCCCCTTCTCCAATTTTAAATGGAGCAGCTCCGTATCCAGATCCTGCCCGATAGTATGCACCGCGGTAAGTATGTTCTCTGCAGTAAGAATGTGAATAGAATCAGCGTTATGGCAGATATACTCTAAAATGATGTCGATGAATTCTTTGCAGAGGCTGATTCTTTGGGTTAGGATGGTTTCTTCTTTTAGCGCTTCTTCGTATTTAGTTTGGACTTCTTGCATGGTTGCCACCTCACATCGTTACGTATATGCGTACCATTATAAAAAAATATTATCTGGTACGTTATTGCGTATAGTCAACAACTAAACTTGATTACTCGAAAGGTGATCTGACCATGACAAAAAAGGTAATCGTTAAAATATCTGAACTTACTAAAAAGCACAACATATCCTAGTCATAATGGAAACCATCGTTTCTGCAATACAATACTGCTACTTACGGCTCATCATCTCCATCTTCTCTCACACTCCCTATCCGAAAAATAAGTGCAAAAAAAGAAGACCAGAGCGGCGGCTCTGATCCTCTTCAGAGAGTATCAGTATGGTGTGTGGTGTTTTCTCTAATAACCCGTCGTTGAAACCACTGTGCTACGCTTTTAGTGCATCTGTTTGCCTAACAACTCAATTTCCGCTTCGGACAAGCCCGTTACTTCGGCAATGAGTGAGACCGCTAAACCTTTTTGCAGCATGTTAGCTACAATCTCTTTATCTCTAGCGACCTTTCCTTCCTCTCTGCCCCTGGACTCCACATAGTCCAAAGCAGACTGCTCATCCAGCAGCGCTTTTTTCCGCATCTCATACAGCATCCGCGCTTCTTTGTCTTGGCTCAAAAACTCCAATGTCGTCATCGCTTTTTTCAAGCCTGGTGTATCCATCGCTAATTCCTCCCATCGATCCTGATTCGCACCGTTAATGAACATCAGCCAATTTACGAGTCGGCTGTCCATTTCGTGGACTTTAATCCCCAGCTTCGACAGCTCCATAAAGTGAATTTCAATATCGTCGATTAACAGTTCGCCTGTATGGTCTTCCCTCATGTGAAATATGTTATGAAAACGATCATTTGGAATGTAGCAGAAGGTCAAGATATTGATCGAAATGACTTTTTGTAAGGTCGTGTACAGCTTACCTTCCTCTAATTGCTCCTCGTACATTTTGGCCGAGTAATACAAACTCCGCTTTGCCATATCGTACTTATTGCTCACCTGGATCTCCAAATTCACCTGTTTGCCATCCTCGGTTTTGGCTCGGACATCCAGAATGGACTGTTTATCAGTCACGGCATTTTTATCGATATTCGGATTGAGTATCATCAGACTGACAAACGGCTTCGGCTCCGTTTCCCGCAACGCTTCATTTAGGAAATTGAGTAGGACTTCATCTTTGTTTTCTTCGCTGCCAAATATTTTTTTGAACACAAAATCGACAGACGGCTTTAACAGTTCAGTCATCGTTTCAACTCCAAACAGCTTTGGATTGCCAGTGATTTTTCTATTACCATTATACCACAAAAGGAGTAGAGCGTAGACATGAAAGACGCCTAAGTGGTTTCGCATATCGCTGTTGAGTTTTTCACAAAAAATGAGAGGCTATCCCCAGTCATTTCTATGACTTGTGGGACAGCCTTTTGTGCCGTTATGCTTCTGTTGTCAAAATAAAGGGAAATTTCCCTCTAATTTGACTGCAGAAGCTTGTCAGTTCCTTTTAGCAGGAAAAACTCCCTCTATTTGCACCGATTTCGTGAGAACCTACTAAAGCCGGTCAAACTAACGGGAGGTTAGGTTTTCCTTACGCCTTGATCGCGAGATTCCGATTTCGGATTACAGGACTGTTCAGACCAGTCAGGATCAATTCTACACCAATCCCCTCATACCGATCCAAACTCTGCAAAATGGTATCCAAAATATGATGTGCCGCATATTCTTGGCCAACCCCCATCTCATCACCGGGACCAGCCGCGATGTGCTGAAGAGGAAGATGTTCCGTGGCGAATTGAACCAATTGCCGGATACGGTTTGGGTCGTTCGATTTCATCAGCTGAAAGTAATGAAAATCCTGCAGCGGATCTGCGGCAAGCTGACCATACAGCGCATCCCAAATATCCATGCCAAGCTTATCCGCACACACTGCTCCATAGTGGCGATCCGAGGAATCACCGGTGCTAATTGCATCAATGACAATGCTTACCCACTTGGCTTCAGCAATCAACGATTCACATGCATCCCTATTATCGGTTCTTAACTGCTCGCTCCATCCCTCCAACATCCGCCGGGACCAATTCTCCTCATCCTGAGCCAAGAAGTCGCGAATACTGAATAGGACCGACAAATGTTTAACTGATGAGCCCATCACCCAGGCTAGCCTCACGTAATCAGACACAACCTGCGGACTATACTCGTAATCGTCGATGTCCTCTGCCGGCCCGCCGTTCAATAACGCTTGCATAATATCCGTCGCCCCATCAAACAATGCGCTATCAACAAGATCGTCCGAGAGCGCCTCGCGCAAACCACCATTCCTTGCACAAATGCAAGCTAAGTATTCGTTCATGACGCTGTTTTGGCAACCTTGGCGCAGCAGCCAGTCTTTGATCTCCTCGGTGGCCGGCTCGAGTCTCTCGACGAGATGGATTTTCCCCCACCCATGAACGTACTTAACTAGTTCAAACAGAACCTGGTTGCTGTCTTCCATTCCATTCCGAATCGCAACCGCGGCATATAGCGTAAATTCATCGTGCCTCCCCAGTGTCAGAAGCAGTTCCTTCACTTGCTCGTTCTGAAAAAGGCCCAGCAGCGCAATTCCAAATTTAACGGCATTGCGATGTGCCCCATTTTCGGCTAACCATTTTGCCTCTTGGAATAAGCCATCTGGCTGTATGCCAGACTGTTTGCGCACCTCGTCTAAAATAGCGTCCATCTTGCTGCCAATATCCGTCTTCACAAGCTTAGCATACAGTGTCTTTCTAATTGAAATCTTCGGCTTTCTCGATTGCTTCGCCAGCAGGTGGACCAACTCACGTGTCTCGTCTGTCATTTGACCTGGCCCCGCATGGTGCCCGAAAGCACCATCCAAGCCGCCTGCTACCCACCTCAACTTGCTGCCGGACCAGAATTCTTCGTCATCTGGCAAGGATCCTCCTACGGATTCGCCTTGCTCCAGCATAAATGAATAAATGGAGGGCCTGCCTTCCCAGAGAGGCCGTACCGCTTTATTGAAGAAAATAAGCATTGTTTTCATTTAGCTCCCCCAAGAAGCGAATTCAACTGTTCCAACAGATTGTCTCTGCCGGTGAGCGAAATCGTCCCGATTTTCTCACAAATTTTCTCGAGGAATTCAAGCTCCTTCAAGCGGAATAGAGTCTGGTTCTCGTCCATCAACTTAGCAGTGTTAAGCAGACTGCGAGTAGAAGCTGTTTCCTCACGGCGGGTAATCAAGTTTGCTTGGGCTTTCTTCTCTGCTAGCAACACTGTATTAAGTATCTCTTTTATATCCCCAGGCAAAATAATATCCTTTACACCAGCAGAAAAGAATTTGACCCCGTAATCCTCACTCTTTTCGTTCAGACGGGACAGTACAAATGCCGCAATCTCCTGCTTCATCCGCAACAGGTCATCTAGCTTCAATGTCCCGACGTATTCACGCAGAATAAGCTGCAATAGAATATAAACCTGATCTTCGAAGCCTTTGATTTCCAGTGCACGCAGCGGATTGATAATCTTGTACTGGCAGACGAAGTTTAAGCGAAGCGTTACCTTGTCCTCCGTCATCATTTCCTGACCGGTCATATCCAGTTGTTGCTGCCGTAAATCCACAGTTTTTATCGATGCCACCACAGGTCCCTTCCAGAAATAATATTTTCCTGGGGCAAGCTCCCTCTGCATGACATTGTTATAAAATAGCACCCCTGTCTCGTAGCTGGTCACTTCGGAAACATAAAGATAACCTGCAACTTTCGCAAATATGGCTCTATCTATATCTGCAGCAACTTCTGGTTGGCGAATATCAACTCGCGTAAAGTCGTGCTTTTTCAGCACATTCCAGAAAGCGTATTTACCAGCTGTCATAAGCGATACGAACTTGCCATCCTCATAATGAAGCACATACTCGTGATCTTGAATATTGACAACAGTCAGCTCCTCAAGCAGCCGATCATCCTGAAGAAATAAGTTCAGATCCTTTCCTTGTATGGCAAATGGCTTCGTAACATTCAACAACACGATTTCATCGTCTGAAAATGGAGCGAGTCGATAAACACCTGGCTGCAGGTGCTTCACATAACTGCCTTTCTTAAACAGCAATCCTCGCTCGTCAGCTTTAACGATAATTTTCTTCAACATCATTTATCTCCTCATTTCATGGAACCTTTGTAGTGTGTTGTGACCTTTATTAGGGAACCCTCCTGATCAAGAAGCGGAGCCAAGCTTAAGGTTGGAAAATCGGTACCTGCACACTTAACTTTCTGATGACGATGCGATCTAATATTTCAGCCCGCTCTCACTCATCTTGCCATTATGTGGCCAAGCACTTTATCTCTGAACCGGTATCCACAGGCTGCATAGCTGCTTTCTCAGTGCCTACTCGAAGTCAGGCTGAAGATTCCCGCTAACAGGTCTAATAATTTGCTCATCGCTCGATGGGAAGTCGAGTATTCTACCAGAATCGCTCACTATGCGATTGGGGAATCGAACCCCAAATGTGGTTTCTTGCCGATCCGACCGTACAGGATACCGTAACAGACCATGCACGGCACTGCGGGATATCTCGATATCCCCGCCTCGTTACGACCGTCCGAACAAGAAACAATGTAGGATTGCCTTACAGGTTCTATCTTCGCTTATTTTCGAAATAGCGAACATGGCGGAAGTATTACGACGACGCATAAAGTTTTCCATTCCACCCAAATCCATTCCCTAATTGAAAAGGGAGCACGAATAAAAAGTGGAACACCAAATAACTCTACATCATTGACGTAGAGTTATTTGGTATAGAACTTATTTTTATTTCACATCGCTAATTTGTTTCAGCATACGTACGACAACTGTGACCACTTGAGCCCTTGTACTATTTTGAGACGGAGCAAAATGAGTATCGTCTACGCCGTTCAGCAATCCGAGCCTTATAGCCGCTGCAACGTATTGTTTAGCCCACTCGCTTATGCTGCTTGCGTCTACATAGTCGTTCGGTTGATCTGAGACAATATCACCCAGTTTTTTACCAGTAACATTCAAATACGCGTTGACCATCATGACCGCCAACTGCTCTCGTGTAACATTAGCTTCAGGAGAGAAGGTGCTATCGCTTGTTCCTCCTACGATATTCGCTGCATAGGCAGCGTTCACAGCATCCACATACCATGAATCTGCAGCTACATCTTCAAAAGCTTTGGTTGGTGCTTGAGCGGACAGGTTTAGTGCTTTCTTAAGAATTGTAACAAACTGCCCTCTAGTCATATTGCTGTCCGGTTGAAAGGATTGATCGTCCATACCGTCGATAATCTTCTTGCCGACAAGTTGCTCGATGTCTTTTTGCGCCCAGTGTCCTTGGGTATCCGTGAATGTTTTTCCGGCAGCTGCTATCTTTTCCAACACAGCATACTTCGAAAAATGTGACAATGTCGCGGTAATTGTACCGTCACCATTCATCTTGCCCCCTATGTAAGTCCAAGTGTTCGTTGTTTCATCCAACCAATACACACCCAGATTCTTAGCGTCCATTACTTTTGACTGATCGTAGCGGAAAGTAGCCTCAATCGGCGTATCAAAAGTTGTTATAACCTTATCTTTTTCGGCTAAAGAAAAATCCAGTATTGGAGACGCCGTAGCGAAATCGCCCAATGTCTGATGATCTTCAGATGCAATTGTAAGCTTCACAGTTTCAAATTTGTATGTCCCGCTTAAGGAGTTAACAGGGAACTTGAACTGCACGTCGTTAGCTTTAATAACAATAGGCTTGCCCTTATTCGCTGCAATTTGAGCGATATCTCCATCGATGCTAACCGTAGTAATATCGAGATGCTGTTTAACCGTAGCATCAAGGATAAGCTCATTCTTTGCTTCCTTGGCAAGATCGATCAGCATATCTATACGAGCCGGTTGGAAGGCATAAGTCATTTTGCCGTTAGCGTCACGCGTCGGCAAGCTTACGCCACCACCACCGCCGCCTCCGCCACCTCCACCTCCACCACCGCCTCCAGGTGGAGCCGGAGCGGAAGGCTCAGCATTATACGCCTTTTCAATCTTCAAACTTGGAATGCCCCCACCACGTTGCACCGAGAAATAAAGACTTCCAGCCCCAGTTCCCAGCTGCGGAATGGTAAATTTCGCTGAAGTCGATTCATCCCCAACTACTTGAAATAACAATGAATTAGCTGAGTTTGGATCACTGTACACTCGAACAATGTCTCTAGGATTTAATCCCGAGATGGTAATCGTGTCGGGGGTCCCTGATTTGTTATTGGTAATTTGAATTTGATCCGGTGTCAACGATGATCCGTAAGTCCGATCAAATAAGTCAGTCGTAGTAGGAGTGCTCATCCCAGTCGAGGAAACCGCATAAACGGCAATCTTGGTTGCCCCTAATGGAATCTGGGTATTCATAGGAATAGTGGTCTCATAGCTTCCAGTTTGATTTACTGGCAAACTAATAATAGGTTTGAGCTTCTGCAGTAGATCGTCGACAAAGTAAATCTCGTAACGCATAGTACCATAGAAATTATTATTTGTATAAAAGGATAAGTAGCCACCCACTTCCCCTTTATTTCCATCATCATCCCTCTGTTGTAGGTACCCAACTGGATTTTGATAAGTTATCGGCAAGTTAGAAACAGGCTCACTTGCTATGTTGTTTGCCAACAAATAATAATCTCCCAATACTTTCTCATCATTTGCCGAATTGATAGCCGATAGCCTCACTTTCGAGGCACCTGCTGGGATCTGCGTATCTAAGATGGATACATTATACTGCTGCTGCCCCTTGCTGACTTGTGCAAAAGTGCCCCCCATTTGCGCCCCTATAGAATCAATAAATTTGACAACATAATTTTTCACACTTGTTTCATCAATGAAAGGAACCCAGTGCAATTCACCCTTGTAATTCTTCGCGCTAGTATCAATATCTTCGACATAATTACTAAAGGGATCGAATTCAATGTTATCCCATAATCCGAAATAATATCCGTTAGTACTTTCACCTAAATTATTTTTACCAAAAATCCCGATTCTTTCGGCGCCCGCTGGAATCGCAGTACCATTAGGCAAAGTAATTTCATAACTTGGATAGTTCAACCCATGGCTTGGACGAATGAGCCTACTTTGTGTTAATTCAGCAATGGATTGTAGTTTTACGTTATTTTTATCTACAAAATAGAGATCATAGCTTGTTGCAGCTCCACCTGAAGTAAGGTCATACCAACTGATCGAGCCGCCAATGTTACCACGGGATGTATCTTCATCGTAGATATAAGGGAACAAAAGGTTGGGAACTGGAATCGCCGGATTCGTCCCTGTAATAACTGGACTGCTCATAGTATTGTCAAAAATTTGCATGCGGTACATTTCTGTACTTATATTCCCGGACAAGTCCATTGGTCGCAAATCGAGATAAACTGCTCCTGCAGGTACCAAGTTTTCAGCAATATCAATATGATAATTTATCAAAGATGATTGATTCTTTGGAACGCTATACGCACTTCCAAGCGCTGTTCCAGATGCATCGGTAAAAATCAGTTGGTAGCCCGAATAAATAGTTTCAATTGGAGTATACCAATTCA
Source organism: Paenibacillus alba (assembly GCF_013204855.1). Lineage (GTDB taxonomy): Bacteria > Bacillota > Bacilli > Paenibacillales > NBRC-103111 > Paenibacillus_E > Paenibacillus_E alba. The sequence goes on from NZ_JABMKZ010000017.1 coordinate 100,936, forward strand.
CTAATGGATGGACCTTCCCACGAATTGGGTTCTGATCTTCTAATGTGTACACAAAAAAGGAGGATGACCAGCCACCGCCATAATCCGATATCATAACAGTAGCGGCGGAAGAGCTTTCTCCAATTGCATTCTTGGAATAAACGCCTAAATACATCGCTCCCGCAGGTATGCTAGTTTTTGGAATACTGTAGTTATAGGACGAGCTATTTCCTGCATAAGGAACTTCGGCTATTTTACTTCCAATTTTAATCATATTTTGATTTAAGAAATAAACCGTGTAACTACTTATATAAGAAGTACCTGGTGTGGTGTACCAATAGAGATTCCCACTTATTTCTCCCGCATTAGCGTCGTTATCGTTAAAATTAACATTAGAAACTTGCAACGACGGCGCGCTAAGTTCTGGTGCATGATCATGAAGAGCCTGCATAGAAGTGAATTTCTGTATGGTTTTCCCATCTTCAGAAACCACAACAATTTGACCGTCTGGCAGTGTCAGCACATTTTTCGCGATGAATGGCAGAGGGTATTGCATGGTATACGAGTCCCGATCCCAGACCGAGTCTTTTGCAAAAACATTAGCTCCTTTAGCCGCAATAACTGCAGCTCCAAAATAGCCCTTCCATGCTGGAATCTGAACAAGCGTATTCTTATCCAAAAGATTGCTCGCGTAGTATAGATCGCTGCCGTTCATCGTGATCGTACCTAATACGTTGCTGTACGCTTGAGATACTGCTTGCTGAGAGAAGTTAGTTAAGTTGAACTTAATAGCCGTATTTGTACCTGTGGAATAAGGTGATTTTTCTCCGAAGTATAAGGCATTATCTCCTAGACTAAGGACCATACGACCAGGATAAATGCTTGTAGCGTAATTCACCTTAGTTCCAGTAGCAGTATCAATGACATATATCCCCGGATAACCAGAAACACTTGAAACACTCTTATCTAATGCGGTATAGATCAGCTTTTGTTTACCATAAACGACTTGGCTGACAAAATTGCCGACATCCCATGAATAGACAGCTCCGTTGACACTTGTTCCAGAAAGTGTATTCACTTTCATAATTTGTGTTGCTGAAGCATTGCTGATATATAGGTTGTCATGATCTATAAATATCGAATTAGGGTTGGATCCTATGGTTCGGGTTTCTTGAACGGTCATATCGCTTGTGCGAATCCTCATCAACTGATTGCTTTCCGAGGAGATGGCGAACAGGCTCGCACCATCACTGCTATATACGAGATCGGTCACCGACTTATCAAATACCAGCTTTAGATCGTCGTTCCGCCAAGATATCGGAGTAGTGGAGGGTGCTAGATTCACATTAATGATCTGTATAACGTTTGGAATATTAGGGTTCCCACTATCCGATCCTGTATAGGAATAAACATGATTCTGACTATCCATTAAAATTTTTCTTGATGCCACAGGAAGTTGAGCAATTCGAGTAAATCCTTCTCGATCATACACATAGCTGCGGTCTGGTGCGGCATTTCCCGAATTATTCGAATGGCTGGTAAACACCGTGTTGCCTTGAACGTACATCACATCATCTTGATAGGTACCTTGAATAGAGGTTAAATCTGTATTCTTAAATCGGTAGCCTGCATAGAAAACCTGATTGCCATCAACAATTACTTTTCTGGCAGGACCAAAGAATCCGTAGTTATTATCATAAGTAGTTCTTGAAAGTGACTGCAGTGTAGAAGTGCTGAATGAGAAAAGATTAGAGCCGGTCGATCCCGACTCGCCAACAAACAAAATATGGTTTGCTGTATCAATAGCTAAATCAGGATTAAAAAAGGTATTGTGAGTCCCCCCATTCAGCAATGTCTCTGTTTGCGTTGTTAAATTGTATGCCGCTACACGACTCCACTGATCTTCTTCTGCATAGAACAGCTTATTACCGTCGATAGCCAGTTCGTACGGCTTTATGGACGTTGTAATCGAGCCCACTACTTCCTTTTGCGCAATATCTACAATGGCAATGGCCGTTGTTCCTGACAAAGCGACATAAAGCTTGCCACCGGATTGTACTAAATCTGAAGGTGCAGTACCAAGCGTTACTTGCTTCTCTATCTGAAGGTCACTCTTTCGAATAAATAGTAGACTATTAGCCTCCTTAGAGACAGCATAAATATATCCTCTCGCTTCATCCAGTACCCACTCCCTGATAGAATTAGTAAGCGTAAGCGAAGGAGATGTTTCAGTTCCTGCGAATGCTTTATTAGCATTTATCCCAGGCAATATGGCAGATGAGAGAATCATAAAGATAGCCAATAGGACTATAGATATTCTTTTATTTAATAAATTCCTGTACGTTCCGGTATGCATGGAAAATGATCCCCCAACTTTGATCTAAAATTATTTTTGTCAATAATATACTACAAATTATCAAACCTATATATTGGAAATTGCGAGAATGCATCTCCCCTTTAACTCAAAATCAAATTCTGTACTATGCCTTCCCAGATAAGCAGGCTTGACTGCTATACCAAGCTTCTAATGACTTCGTTACATGAACCAAATACCCTCTACCTTTATCAAAATTTAACAATGCGTTCCCCATAAAACAAAGCCCTAGGCCGCGGAAACAAGAAAATACCCCTACATCAATGATGTAGGGATATTTTATTCAAAACTATTTCGTTGCGTCGAAGTTTCTACGAATTAATCAAATATTTCATAACGCGTTTCACTACTACACTCGCAGCTTCTTCGATCGAATTCTTGCTTGTGTCGACTTCAATCTCCATAAATTCTTTGCCAATGATCTCGCGTGCAGTTTCACGGTCGCTATCGGCCGGAGAATCATTCGATACCAAAGCAATAAGTCCCGCATCGTTCATCAATTTGGCAACTTCCGCCGTTCGCCGCGTCGATTCGCCCTGGCCATTCTCGAGTAACATGGTGTGGTAGCCTGTCGATACCAACCGTTTTTCGACTTCTTTCGCAAGGGTTAAGTTATTCGCAACCGAACCGGTGAACCAGAGGGTTAATGGATTCTGTCCTTTTTGCTCAGCGCGAACACTTCTGGTGACTTCCGTATCTAACCGTACAAAGCTGTCGGAGCTTTGAAGGGCTTGGTCAATCACTCCGCAAGCGGAGGTCATATTGGTGACACGATCGATCAGAATAAATCCGCCAATGCTTTTATACTGTTCAAAAGAATCATAAACGATATCATCCGATAAAGAGAATTCACATTTCGCCACTTCATTTTTGACAATATGATCGGCTGGAACTGTATTTCCCGTATTAATATCGATTTTATGCGTAATTGCCGTCACGGTGCCGGGCAGGACTTTCGTTCCTACTTTGACCAAATAATTTTTACCGGGAGTCAGTACGGAATCATCCATCCAAAGAATCGTGGCGGTAAAACGATCAGCCTCTTGGATCTGATTATCCTTCGTGAATACACAGCCGCGCGAAACGTCGACTTCACGATCCAATTGAATGGTTACAGGTTGCCCAGCATAGGCTGAATTCCTATCTTGGTCTGTCACTAAGATGCGTTTGACTTTCGCTTTCTCACGACTCGGCAGCGTCGTCAACTCATCGCCGACCGCAATGCTTCCAGCCTCAATCTGGCCTTGGAAACCGCGAAACGTATGGTCCGGTCGACATACACGCTGAATTGGCATCATGAAATGTTTCGTGTCGTTGGTCTCAAGAACATCCACATTTTCTAAATAGGACAATAAAGCAAGACCCTCATACCAAGGGGTATTTTGTGATTTTTTGGTAATGTTATCCCCTTCAGTTGCAGAAACAGGGATCACCTCTATGCTTTGAAAATGAAATTCAGCGCTCGTTTGGGAGAATTCCGCTTTGATGTCATCAAATATCTTTTGTTCAAAATGAACTAAATCCATTTTGTTCACAGCTAATACTAGATGTTTAATTCCCATGAGCGCGCAAATCCGGGTATGGCGTTTGGTTTGGGTAATTATCCCTTTCGTTGCGTCCACAAGAATGATCGCCAGATCCGCAAAAGATGCGCCTACTGCCATGTTGCGTGTATATTCTTCATGCCCCGGCGTGTCCGCTACAATGAAGGAACGGTGATCCGTCGTAAAATACCGATACGCTACGTCAATCGTAATCCCTTGCTCACGCTCGGCTAGCAGCCCGTCAAGCAGTAAGGAATAGTCAATTTTGCCGCCGCGGCTGCCAAGTCTGCTGTCCAGTTCTAATGCTTTCTCCTGGTCGGCGAATAATAGCTTGGCCTCATAAAGCATATGTCCGATTAAGGTGGATTTTCCGTCGTCTACACTTCCGCAAGTAATAAATTTAAGCAGACTTTTCATCTTAGAAATAACCCTCCCGTTTACGTCTTTCCATACTTCCTGCCGCTTCTTGGTCAATTACACGAGTGGTCCGTTCGGATGAAACTGCACCAAGTGTTTCTTCAATAATGGCATCTATCGTGTCCGCTTCCGACTCGGCTCCGCCAGTAAGCGGATAGCAGCCTAATGTGCGAAACCGCATCTTCTTCATTTCAATTGTCTCATGAGGCTCCAGCTTCATGCGATCATCGTCCACCAAGATGAGATGTCCGTCACGTTCGATCACAGGTCTCTCTTGGGCAAAATAGAGAGGCACAATATCAATATTTTCTCGGCGAATGTATTGCCAGATATCTTTTTCCGTCCAATTGGAGATAGGGAAGACGCGGATGCTTTCACCTTTATTAATTCTTGTGTTGAAAAGCTTCCACATTTCCGGCCGTTGGTTTTTCGGATCCCAGGCATGATTCTTATTCCGGAACGAGAAAATCCGCTCTTTCGCGCGCGACTTCTCCTCGTCACGTCTTCCGCCGCCGAACGCAGCCGTAAAGCCGTATTGATCCAATCCCTGTTTCAGGGCTTGCGTTTTCATAATATCGGTGTACGCGGAACCATGATCAAAAGGGTTAATCCCTTGCTCAATCCCCTCCTGATTGGAGTGAACGATCATGTTGATGCCGAATTCTTTCGCTTTGCGATCGCGGAATTCAATCATCTCTTTGAACTTCCACGTCGTATCAATATGCATGAAAGGAAACGGCGGCTTCTCAGGATAAAAAGCTTTCAGCGCCAAATGCAGCATCACGGAACTATCCTTCCCGATCGAATACAGCATCACGGGATTTTCACACTCTGCCGCTACTTCTCGAATAATATAAATCGCTTCAGCCTCGAGTTGATCCAGATGCGTCATTTCTTGTATGGAATCAAGCATCAGTTTTTGCATGGAAAGGTGCCTCCTTTTAATTCTTACTAAATCCATCGGTATTTTCTTATATACTATCAGATTCTGGCTTTTATGCAAAGTGGAAGAAAGTAAATTTCTCTATATTTCTATCATTTTCCTCGAATATTGTCGTACTTTTTCTGAGAGCGTCACTTTCTTGTCGATAAGGTACCTTTGAGAACTCGTAATGTACCAAAAGCATGTATAGTCGAGCCCCTGTTCATTATCCATGTGAACACTACATATTCTACTCGAAATTAGAAAATGGGTGCATTGGCCCAGAGAAAAAAGGATAACAAAGAGGCCCGCGTCGATTACTCGCTTTGTGTCGTTGAGCTTTGTAACTCAACAAGCACAAAATCAAAGAGCTGTCCCCCATGTAGATTCATCTACTTGAGGGCAGCTCTTGTTTTGGGCTCAGATCTGCATCTGTCCCTTTCGTTTCTTTTCCAAAAAATAACAGCGCACAGGCGCCAATCACGATAGCGACGAAAAATATTAAAAAAATAGCGCCGATCGATTGCTTTTGAGCCACTAGCACCCCTACCAGATATGGCCCCAGAATGCCTCCCACGCGGCCAACTGAGGCTGCAAATCCCACACCTGTGGAGCGTATTGGCGTCGGATACAGCTCTGGTGTATAAGCGTACATAGCTCCCCAAGCGCCTAAATTAAAGAAAGATAAGCAGATCCCCGCGGCAATCAGCATCCCCTCCGTTGCGGCTTGGCTGAACCATACGGCACTTGCCGCCGTAAACAACAAATAGCTCACAAGTACAAATTTGCGGCCGAATTTCTCAATGAAGAATGCTGCCGTAAAGTACCCTGGTATCTGGGCCAAGGTCATAATGAGTACATATTGAAAGCTTTTCACAAGGCTAAAGCCCTTCAGGACCATGACCGTTGGAAGCCATAGAAACATGCCGTAGTAGGAAAACACGACAGTGAACCATAACACCCATAGCGTTAAGGTTGCACGTCGATGCTCGGAGGACCAGACTGAGGCTGCGCGTTCTCGGAATAACAGCTTTGGACTCTTTTGTTCCCTATACCGTGGTGAATCTTGAATGGCTCTTCTGAGATATAACGCGTACACAGCGGGTAGGGCACCTAGAAGGAAAGCCGCTCGCCAGCCGTAAGCAGGAATCACGAAGTAAGCAATCAGCGCGGCCAATATCCACCCGCAGGCCCAAAAGCTCTCCAAGAGAACGACAGCACGCCCCCGTTCATGCGCCGGAAATGACTCCGAAACGAGCGTTGAGGCGACGGGCAGTTCCCCGCCAAGACCGAATCCAGTGATGAAACGCAGCACGCACAGCATGACAAAGCTTGTAGCCAAAGCAGATAATCCGCTAGCTGCGGAGAAAACAAGGAGCGTCCCTACTAATACTGCCTTACGTCCATGACGATCAGCAAGCGCTCCTGCTACGACGGCACCAACAGCCATGCCGATGGAGTTAATAGCTACCAGCAGTCCGACCTGCTGGGCTCCGAGGTTCCACTCCACTGCCAGCGCAGCCACGATAAACGAAATAATTCCAACATCCATCGAATCGAACAACCAGCTGATTCCCGCACTTAGCAGCAATTTACGTTTGGAAGGATCACGCAACAAGGTAGTTAATATCCCTCACTTTCGTTCCAATAAGCCGTAGTCAGAATACTTCACTCTGTTTTCTTTAGCTTTCCCGAGATTCCCAGCATTAGTCAGAAGCTCTACACAGCCTGAATACGCCCATCTCCTTGCATACTTTATGAATGTTCTTCATATTTTGAAGAGTACTAGTAAAGCCTTTATGGCCGAAAAGGGTGAACGGATTGAACAATAACAAGCGTACACATGAATCTAACGCGAACATCCCCCAACCGATTAGAAATGATGGCGCCGGTTGGGTTGACAAGGGCCCACGCGATATCCTGAGAGACCGAGAGAATCCTGATATGCTCGTCCCGCCTTCCACAGATGCCGGGCTCATTCCCAACCTGAAATTCTCTTTCTCCGATGCGCATATGCAGCTCAATCAAGGTGGATGGTCACGTGAAGTTACGGTTCGTGAACTTCCTATTGCCACAACACTTGCTGGCGTCAACATGAGTTTGACTCCCGGCGGCGTGCGTGAATTGCATTGGCATCAGCAAGCCGAGTGGGCTTACATGATACTTGGCAGCGCTCGGATTACTTCGGTTGACGCCAGTGGCCGAAACTTCATAGCTGATGTGGGCCCTGGCGATTTATGGTACTTCCCTCCAGGACTTCCTCACTCTATTCAAGGGCTGGCCGAAGGCTGTGAATTTCTTCTTGTCTTCGACGACGGCAAATTTTCAGACTTGAATACCTTATCCATCTCCGATTGGTTTGCGCACACGCCCAAAGACGTGCTGTCCGCTAACTTCGGCACACCGATGAACGCGTTTGATCATATCCCATCCGACCAGGTTTATATTTATCAGGATGAGGTCCCTGGATCCATCGAAAGTCAAGCGGTCAGTTCCCCTAATGGCACCGTTCCACAAAGCTTTACCCATTCCTTATTAGCACAGCCGCCTGTCAAAACACCTGGTGGAAGTGTGCGAATCGTTGATTCCACCAATTTCCCCATTTCTCAAACTGTCGCTGCCGCTCTGGTCGAAATTGAGCCTGGCGCTATGCGGGAATTGCACTGGCATCCGAACAAAGATGAATGGCAATATTACTTGACAGGGCAAGGACGCATGACGGTGTTTGGCGGAAACGGAGCAGCACGCACTTTCGATTACAGAGCCGGTGATGTGGGCTATGTGCCTTTTGCCTTTGGACACTATATCCAGAATACCGGCACCCAGTCGCTTTGGTTCTTAGAGATGTTCAAAAGCAATCGTTTCGAAGACGTATCTTTGAATCAATGGATGGCTCTGACACCTGCCAGTTTGCTGGAAAGCAACTTACATGTAGGGCCTGAATTACTGGATGTACTCCGCAAAACAAAGTGGCCTGTCGTGAAATACCCCGGTTTCTCCTATTACCCTAAATAAACAACAAATAAAAGCACCTCCCGCCATTCCATGGTGAGAGGTGCTAATTTTATGCCTTTGTGAGTTGTTTCCTGTCTTCTATTTGCGGAGGTTCTTCCATCCAGCCATGCTTGATCATAAGTTCTCCCCCTTCTTTGAGAAAGGGCAATATTTTCTGGGCTAGTCGAGCCATCGTGAGCGGCAGATCACTCCGCAAGCTAAAAGCCCCGCCAAGCGCATTGCTCCCCAGACCGAAAGATCCCAGTAAATTAGTAATATACATCATTAACTTATCGGAAAAGGGAGCAATCGTCGAATTGGTCGCTTTCCCCGCAGAGGTAGCCGGTGGCTCGATGTAATCCTTGCGCAAATATTCGCCTAAGGTTGTTTCGACATCAATAGACAGCTTCATCCCTTTCACGAAATATTCCTTTACATGTTTGTCATTGGCTACTTGGGCGAATCCGATCATTAATTGCAAGCCAACAAGGTTATTCTCGATGGCATGATGAATCAGAGAAACTTCAATTGCATTTAGTGATCTTGTTGCCTTTAGCAAGTTAAAGCCGGATAAATAATCGTTGTCCTTAATAAAGGTAACCTCTTTGGGCATCGTCATAAAAGGCGGGCGGACCAGCACCCCTTTATCCAAAAGAAACTGGGTACAATGGTCAAACATGTCTTGCGCATTGGCCGTTAAGCTCTTATACAGCTTCCTAATATCTTGACGATAAGACATTGTGGAGTACAAGGCAAACAGGCTGGTTTCGATCTTGCCCATCATTTGTAAGAACATCGGTTCATACAAATAATCAAATAATTTAGGAACCCCTTTATTGACGTCATTCTCCGTAAAGCCAAGCGGAATGACAGCCCCTTCTTGCTCAAAAATGTTTTTTAGCGTTTCTATCGTCCGTTCAGTTAAATCATATGTTTTCTTTAGGATCTTCTCGATATCTTGATTATCAACGTGTTCAAGGAAATATTCCAAGAATCTCGCAAGCATAGTTTTTTCTTGATACGTCATCCATAGGTTTCCTATTTCTGTTGATGTCAATGGAATATGGTCCGAATTCATTGTTATACTCCCTTGTTTTATTTTATATTCTATCCATTAACACCATTTAAATTCCCCCTCTTGCTTACAACAGATATCGCCAATAAATATAAACACTCGAAAGCACGATGGAAAGAATCATCAAGGGGAAGCCCACCTTCAGGTATTTAACGAAGGAGATGGGATAACCCTCTTTTCCCGCTAAGCCAGCAACGATGAGATTGGCACTAGCGCCGATCAGTGTCCCGTTACCCCCCAAGCAGGCTCCTAGAGCAAGACTCCACCACAGAGGCTCGGGATTGCTGACTCCTCTAATGCTCATCTCTTGAATCATAGGAATCATCGTTGCCACAAACGGGATATTATCCAGAAAAGCCGATGCAATAGCACTCAGCCATAGAATCAACATGGAAGTGGCAAGGATATTCCCGCCTGTTAGCTCAATAGCTTTGGCGGCAAGCTCGGCGATTACCCCCGTTTCCACCAATCCCGAAACAAGAATGAACAACCCGACAAAGAAGAACAGGGTGATCCATTCCACGCTATGAAAGGCTTTCTCCATCATAGACTCTCCGGTTAGCAGAAGCAGTAAGAACGCGCCGCTGAGGGCAACCGTCGCAGATTCCAAGTGCAAGGTTTGATGGAGAAAGAAGCCCACGATCGTCAATCCGAGAACAACTAAACACTTCTTCAGAAGCTTAGAGTTCGTAATCATAACCTTCTCGTCCATCTCCATGATGCTCCTCTGCAGCTCTGGGGTTGACTGAATTTGCTTTCTAAACATCAGAACAAACAAAGGCAAATAGACCAAAAGAATAATAATAACGATGGGTGTCAAATTCGTGATAAACGCCATAAACGTTAATTCTTTGACGGCACTGCCAATCATGATATTCGGAGGGTCTCCAATTAAGGTCGCCGTTCCCCCAACATTCGACGCAATAATCTGCGTGATGAGAAAGGGAATCGGGTTTACGCGAAGCTGTCTTGTAAGACTGAAAGTGACTGGAGCCATGAGCAGAACCGTTGTGACATTATCCAGTAAAGCTGAAGCTGCAGCCGTAATAACAACTAATGCGATCATAATCCTAGTGGGCTTCCCTTTGGCTATTTTGGCTGCTTTCAAAGCCACATATTTGAATAGCCCGGTTTCCGCCGTTACACCCACGATGATCATCATGCCAATGAGCAGCCCCAGCGTATTGAAATCAATGTGGTGTAAGGCCGTTTCTTGATCAACGATCCCGCATACAACCATAAGTACGGCACCAAGCATCGCCAAGATCGTACGATGGATCTTCTCTGAAATGATGAGCCCATAAATAATTAAAAAGATGCCGATTGCCCAAATTGCTTGCTGCTCCATAATGCCTCCCGTTTTCTTCTTTTACTAACCATCTGCTCGAAAAAAAAACAAAAAGAGCCCTTGGTGACAGGCTCCTCCGAAATTTCCGCTATGCAATTAGTTATACTATACTTTCTTTCAAAAACAATGTAAAGCCATTTAGACGGCCGAATGACGTATTGACAATAAGGGAATTGCCATGTAAATTTAAGCTACAAGTTTAAACGGCGGTTGGTATTGGCAGCATTATCGTTCAAGGACTAATTTAATATTGATGTTTTGCGGAGGAGCCTGTCACCAAGGGCTCCTTTTGTTCTTTTTTCACAGAAGGAGTCCTTGGTTGGGCTCTTTTTTTATGCCGTTTAACTTGCTGTTTTGGGGAATAGTACAAATAAATCATGTGAATCGAGGTGGGCCTATGGAACAACAAGCAATTTTGGCAATTGGTATTTTTCTTCTTACGTACGGCATGATTATCGCAGAGAAAGTTCATCGTACCATCGTGGCTATGATCGGCGGTGTGCTTATGGTAGTTCTTGGTGTTGTCGACCAGGACTCAGCGCTGCATCATATCGACTTCAATACGTTAGGACTATTAATCGGCATGATGATCATCGTGAATATTACGGCCGAAACCGGCTTATTTACTTATATCGCACTGATTGCTGCCAAGAAGGCCAAGGGGGATCCCGTTCGCATCCTCGTATCCCTCGTGCTTATCACAGCGATTGGCTCAGCCTTTCTTGATAATGTGACCACTGTGCTGCTGATGGTGCCCGTTACATTCAGCATTACACGGCAATTGCGTGTGAATCCCGTCCCCTTTTTGATCACACAAATCATTGCCTCTAATATCGGAGGTACCGCGACGTTAATCGGGGATCCCCCGAACATCATGATCGGCAGCGCAGTCAAGGAGTTAACCTTCCTAGCCTTCATCAACAATCTTGCCCCCGTTGTCGTTGTCATTATGGCTGTCACGATTCCCATCTTCGTGCTGTTATTCCGCAAGCAAATTCAGACGACACCTGAGCTCAAACAGAAGATCATGCTAATCAATGAAAAAGAAGTTCTCACGGATCGCAAATTATTGGTGAAAAGTCTTTCTGTCTTAGGACTTACGATCGTCGGCTTCTTTCTCCACCAAATGCTGCATCTGGAATCCGCGACCGTAGCTTTAGCAGGGGCGTTTCTGCTGCTGCTCCTGACTGGCGAGCATGCCATGGAAGAAGCCTTCACAAAGGTGGAATGGACGACTATCTTCTTCTTTGTTGGGCTGTTCGTCTTAGTCTCCGGTTTGGTGGAAACCGGCATTATCTCCAAGCTCGCCGCACAAGCCATTGAGCTGACTGGCGGAGATCCCTTGGCGACATCCATGTTGATTCTATGGCTTAGCGCGATCGCGTCTGCCTTCCTGGACAACATCCCTTTTGTCGCAACGATGATTCCTATGATTCAGGAAATGGGTGTGATGGGAGTTGGAAACCTCGAACCGTTATGGTGGAGTCTTGCACTTGGCGCTTGTCTTGGCGGCAACGGCACCCTAATCGGAGCAAGCGCGAACTTAATCGTAGCTGGCATGTCCGGCAAAGCAGGGCACCCGATTAAATTTGTAACGTATATGAAATACGGCTTTCCACTCATGCTGCTCTCCGTGTTGTTAGCCAGCATTTACATTTATGTGCGATATTTAATTTAGCGACAGCCAAAAGCCCAAAAATCATTAACCACATGGGGCTAATGATTTTTGGGATCTATTGGGTCAGCTTCCCTTTCCAGGACATCATGCCCCCCTGCAAATGGGATATTTCATTAAATCCCTGTCTGCGAAGGATCTTAGCAGCTTGCTTGCTCCTCATCCCGCTTCGGCAATAGAGATAAACTTGATCCTTGCTCTTTATTTCTCCAGCTCTTTTTTTCATTTGAGTCACAGGAATATTGATCGCGCCCGGGATGTATCCTTGCTTAACTTCGCCAGGTTCTCTTACATCAATCAAAACAGCCTGACGGTTTGTCTTCAATTCCTCCTGGAATTGATCTGAGGATAGGTGCTTAAGACCTTTCACAGGGGCGAATCGCGAATAAATAAACCATACCAGGAAAGCAAATGCGACGATATTAAAAAGGGATTTATAATCCATAAACCAACCTCTTTTCTATTTCTTTAGCGGCTTTTGACTAGCAATTCAACGGCTTGCTTGACCATTTTCCCCGTATCTCTACCCGCTTCCTTTTCCTCAAGAATACATTGCTCCAGATTGACCGCAACAATATAGGCGATCGCTTTATCCGCGGCGCTTCGGACAGCAGAGATTTGGCTGACAACATCCTTGCAATTCTGCTCTTCCTCCATCATTTTCAAGACACCGCGAATTTGCCCTTCCATACGCTTTAGCCGTTTTTTCACATCATCATCGTAGATCATCATCCTATGCCTACCTCTCCTAAATACCTGTATAGGTATATTATTGCCGATGTCGATTTAAGAGTTGAATGGCTAATTACCCATACCCCTATGGGTATAAAATCACTATAAAGGACATCCTCCTTTTAGTCAATCAACACCCTGAAATTAGCAAAGGTCAACTAAAAATGAGCCCAGGAACTAGCTCCCGGGCTTTTGTGAACTATTCAGTTGAACCTACCTATTTTGCGGTTTACGGATGAAGAAGCTAAGCACTAGTCCAAGAAGCGCCAATCCAAACGGAATATAAAATGTTTGACTGAATGCATCGGCCATGCCATCTAGGGTATGAGGAAGGATGCTCAGTTGACTCGATAAATACGCTGTAATGATGGTAATTGCAAAAGAAACCACGATTTGTTGAGCCGATGTTGTGATTGGCGTGACGCGGCTGACTAGCTCCTTCGGAGCAGATTTCAATACATGCGCGTTGATCTGCATCATCGTGAGACCTTGACCCAATCCAAGGAAGGCCAGACAACTTACAATGAAAGTCGTGCTTGTATCCACCGATATGTGAGTCATTGCAAAGAGCGAGCATGCTGTGGAAATAATCCCGACGAAGGCAATCGGACGAATCCCAAATTTATCAAACAATCTGCCGCCAACATTAATGCCAATCGATGACAGGATAGCTTGAGGAATGACCAACAAGCCGGCATCCAGAGGAGATAAGCCTTTAACTTGCTGCAAAAAGAGCGGGAAAAGAAGAATAGATCCGAAAAGAGCCATCATATTTACCCAAGCTAGAATAATACCTAAAGTGAAATCCTTTGAGCGGAAGGCTCGAAGCTCCAAAAGAGGCTGCTTGTGCCCAAGCTCGACCAAAATGAATGCAAACAAGGCAGCAACGCCGATGGCAAGAAAAGTTACCGTCAAAGAGCTGGACCAGCCATTCGTTCCGCCCTCATGAACAGCAAATACTAGCGAACCGAATGCAATAGGTGCTAATATGGCTCCTTTGATATCCAACTTCATTTTTTTACTCGGACTAGCAGATGGAAGAAATTTTTTATTAAGGAAAAATGCAAGCACACCAACGGGAAGATTAATTAGAAATATCCACTGCCAATTGACGTATTCAATGATCCAGCCCGATAACACGGGGCCCAGTATGGGAGCCAGAAGCATGGGAAGACCCATAATCCCCATAACAGAGCCGCGTTTGTCAGGAGGAGCCAGTTGAAAGGTCATGGCGATGCCAATTGGCGCAACCATGCCTCCGCCTAAGCCTTGAATAATCCGAAATAGAATCAATTGATCCGATGTTTGAGCAAAAGAACATAAAACCGAGCCGCATACAAACATGACGATGCTCCATAGAAACGCTCGTTTTGCCGAAAAACGATCCGAAAACCAACCAGCCAGTGGAATGACAGCAGATAAAGCCAACGTATAGCCTGTAATAACCCACTGAATATGCTTTAAATCAGTATTGAATTGATGCACCAGCTTGGGAATAGCGACATTCATAATCGTACCATCCAAAATAACGAGAAACATACCTGTTGCAATTGCCAAAAGGGTTGGCAAAATTGCTTTTAAAGAGAACGCCTGTGGTGAACCTTTTGTTTCTGCCGTCATATCGACCATCTCTCTTTCTTCCTTCCTTCTTCCTTCTTCCTTCTTCCTTCTTCCTTCTTCCTTCTTCCTTCTTCCTTCTTCCTTCTTCCTTCTTCCTTCTTCCTTCTAAAATAGTATAACGAACTATGTACGTAAAGAACACTGTTCGCTCAAGGCATAATTTGCCTCAACAAATACAATATAACCGCACTTTATAAACTGAATATTAACTTCAAGTGTTATCTTTGACGATGGCACAGAGCAAACTTTACTTTTTCTAGCTGAGGGATGAGACAACGCGTGTCGGTAGGCCGCTGATGCACGCTGTATCCGAGAATGAATTTAACTATACAGCCTTTTTCAGAGGCTTGTCCTTTGGTGCTGCTTGGAGTAGCAAGCCTTGTCGGAGTCTACAGAACCTGAATTCCTGCGATTGCTCATCTTTTGATGACTTCGAAGCAACTGCAGGATCAAATTCCTGCAAATCTGCATCTTTTTTGCTCAGAATCTACCTCTAGAACCTGAATTCCTGCAAATCTGCATCTTTTGATGGACTTTTTCAAGTTTTAGGAACAATAATCAGTAAATTCCTGTATTATTGCAGGTTTTTTCATTTTTCAAGCGATTTTATTGAAAAAGCCTGCACTTTTGCAGTTTTACTCGGATAACACTGGAGTAATTCCGGTGGAATTCGGCAACAGGCTGGGGTTGTAGTTGAATAGGCAGTTGCAGTTGCAGTTGCAGTTGGTATTACAGTTAGGTTAGGCGTACCAGTTGGAGCCTCATAAACAGAAGAGGCTGCCTCGAAGTCATTTTCGACTTTTGAGACAGCCTCATTATCCTATAAAACTGATTCTCTACTTGTATCAAATCGCTTGGGCAACCTTTATTTCACGGGGATCTCCATGCTGGATGAACGCTTGAGCTGCTGCGATTCGTGCTAAAGGAATCCGGTAAGGGGAACAACTCACATAATCCAATCCGGTCAAATGGCAAAAGAAAATAGACTCTTTATCTCCACCATGCTCTCCGCAAATACCCGTTTTGAGCGATGGCTTAACGAGTCGCCCTGCATTCACGGCTAAATCAATCAATTGGCCGACGCCCTCCGTGTCAAGAACCTGAAACGGATTATGCTGAAGCAGCTTCTGATCCACATAATGGGTTAGAAATTTCCCTTCCGCATCGTCTCGGCTGTAGCCGAATGTCATTTGCGTCAAGTCATTTGTCCCAAAAGAGAAAAAGTCAGCATACGCCACAATTTGACGTGCAGTAAGCGCAGCGCGTGGTACCTCGATCATAGTCCCTACCTTGTACGGACAATCTCGAAGGCTATCTTTCCCTAGCACCTGCTCGGCAACCAAGTCAACAAGCTCTCTTACAATTTTCAATTCATTGGCATGACCAACGAGCGGAATCATAATTTCTGGAAGGACTCGAATGCCTCTGTTGATACAATCCGAAGCAGCACGGAAGACAGCCTCAATTTGCATATCATAAATCTCTGGAAATACAATACCCAGTCTGCACCCCCGTTGTCCTAACATCGGGTTAGCCTCGTGAAGAGCCTGCACTTTGCTGAGAAGCTGAGCGACCTCATCTCTTTCCAAATCTGACCCGCTTCTATCATAAGTCAGCTCCGCATGCCTTCTTTGCAGCTCCTCAAGGTTAGGCAAAAATTCATGAAGCGGCGGGTCCAGCAGTCGGATGGTTACCGGAAGACCGTCCATTGCTTCGAACATGCCCTCAAAGTCCGACTGCTGTATAGGGAGCAGCTGGGCAAGTGCCCGCAAACGATCCTCTTTGTCTTCCGCCAAGATCATGCGCTGCACGACAGGCAGACGGGTTGGCGAGAAAAACATATGCTCCGTCCGGCATAACCCGATCCCCTGGGCGCCCAATTGTCTGGCGATCTGGGCATCTTCAGGATTGTCAGCATTCGCGTAGACGTTCAGTGTACGAATTTCATCCGCCCATTCCAGCATAAGGAGGAGCTCATCCGTCATGCTCGCTTCTTTTAATGGCATCATACCGCTAATGATCCGTCCGGTTGCCCCGTCGAGCGTAATCCAATCGCCTTCTTCGATCACCTTGTTTGGAGCATACATCCGCTTCTCATTAAGTACTATTCGAACTTCCTCGCAGCCGCATACACATGGTTTTCCCATCCCTCTGGCAACAACAGCTGCATGACTCGTCATCCCTCCGCGGCTCGTAAGTACGCCTTCCGAAGCGATCACCCCATGAATATCTTCAGGCGTTGTTTCATTTCTGGCTAGAATCACGGTCTTGCCCGCGCGGTTCCACTGCACCGCTGTGTCTGCGTCAAATACAAGCTGTCCAACTGCTGCTCCCGGCGATGCAGGAAGCCCTTTAGCCAAGACATCCTTAACGGCCTCTTCCTCTATACCTCTGTGCAGAAGCTGATCAAGATGTGACACTTCAATACTCCCAACAGCCTCCATCTTGGTTAATAAACCTTCATGAACCATATCGACGGCGATCTTCAAAGCCGCTTGGGCATTTCGTTTGCCATTTCGTGTTTGCAGCAGGTATAGCTTATTATTTTCTACCGTAAATTCAATGTCCTGCATATCTTTGTAATGCTTCTCAAGCTGCCTGGATGCTTCAAACAACTGCTCATAAATCTCAGGCATTTCGTTCTTTAGAGCAGCAATCGGAAGTGGTGTTCGTATACCCGCTACGACATCTTCTCCCTGCGCATTAATCAGATATTCTCCAAAAAAGGCCTTTTCACCCGTAGATGGATTTCTCGTGAAGACTACCCCCGTGCCGCAATTGTCTCCCCTATTACCAAATACCATGCTCTGAATATTGACGGCTGTGCCTTGTTCATCGGGAATCCGGTTTAATTTGCGGTAAATTTGGGCTCTTTGATTGTTCCAAGATTTGAATACCGCCTCCACGGACATTCGCAACTGCTCATCTACATGCTGCGGGAAAGATTTGCCTGTTTGCTCCAATATGCATTTTTTGTAATCTTCAATCAGACTCTTCCAACCTTCAGCAGTAACATCCTGGTCTTGCTTGGCGCCTTCCTTCTCTTTCCTATGATGCAATAGCTGCTCAAAATGGTGCGCATCAATCCCCATCACCACACTTCCAAACATCTGCATCAATCGACGGTAGCAATCGTAAGCGAATTTCTCATTGTTCGTCAGCGATGCTAATCCAAGTACCGTACTATCATTGAGACCTAGATTAAGAATCGTATCCATCATCCCTGGCATAGAACTCACAGAACCGGAACGTACAGAAACGAGAAGCGGATTAGCGGCATCCCCGAACGCTTGGCCCTTCATCTTCTCTAGCTGCTTAAGCGCTGCTGCAACTTGTCCAAATAGTTCATCTGACATTCGATTGCCCATTTCAAAAAAAGTTAAGCAAGCTTCGGTCGTAATCGTAAAGCCTGGGGGTACAGGAAGGCCAGCACGTGTCATCTCAGCTAGATTAGCTCCTTTTCCTCCAAGCAAAGCTTTCATTGAAGCATTTCCATCTTGAAAAGACACAACTTGTTTCTGCATCATTTTTTGTTCTCCTCCTTATTCTTTTCAATACACGACATGGCATTGCACAAGCCATAAAATTTTTTGTAACCGTCCGTCGGCAACGTCGCAATCACTTCATTGCACAATTTACAAATGACAACCCCAAGATCATACCGATGAATGGCCGCCAATTTTACATGGTTTGTTTGAGACATGTCGCTTCCCCCTTCGATTGTGTGCTTTCCATATGAGACATATAGGCAACTAAATCAATGACCCGGTTTGCGTACCCCCACTCATTGTCATACCAGGCAAGCAGCTTAATTTGATCTTCCTGCGTCATAATGCTAAGACCGTCAATGATAGCGGATTTCTTATTTCCGATATAATCTACAGAGACAAGCGGCAGCTCGTTGTAGTCGACAAATGCTCCTATCTGCCCGGCAATCGCCTGTTGGATAGCGAGCTTCACATCATCGACTTTTACTTTCCGGCCAACTACCACTTGAAGATCCATCAACGAAACGTCCTGTGTCGGCACACGAACCGAAACGCCTTGGATACGAGAGGCGAGATGAGGGAGTACATCGAGGAGTGCCTTCCCCACTCCAGTCGAAGTTGGAATGATGGAATGCGTGCATGCCCTCGCACGGCGTAGATCCTTATGCGGGTTATCCATATGATTTTGATCATTCGTGAATGCATGGACCGTCGTCATCCACCCTTGCTTGACATGGAAAGCTTCATCCAAGATATGTAGAATTGGCGCGAGACAGTTAGTTGTACACGAGGCTGCAGACAGCAAACGATGACGCTTGGGATCGTACTGATGCTCATTCACTCCCATAACAACAGTAAGGTCCATGTTCGTACCCGGTGCTGTAATCAGAACCTTCTTGGCTCCAGCAAATAAATGTCTTTCCGCGCCATGCCGATGATTGAATTTACCGGTTGCATCTACAACCAACTCAACACCGCTGTCTTCCCATGGCAGTAAATCAGGTTCTCTCTCGCTGATGACAGCAATCCGCTGGCCGTTAATTATCATTACATGGTCATTCAATACTTCAATTTTGGCATCCCATCTGCCATGCACAGAATCATATTTCAATAGATGAGCCAACACTTGAATGGGGCTTGTTGAATTGATCACCTTGATCTCGTAGTCCTGCTGCCTATCGTTCAATGCTTTTCTCAAACAAAGCCTTCCGATTCTTCCCGTCCCACTTATTCCAACTCTCATCTGCATCCCCATTCTTTCATTAAGTATGTCATAAATATAACATCTAGATATATATAACACAATATATAATATTAAATTCAATTATTACTCATACAAATGTATTATTAACGAAATAAACCTAATATAGTATGTCATATATAAATCCGATAAGTTCAAAAATAAAAAGCAAGCCGACCAATAAGTCAGCTTGCTTCTATGTTGAGGTCCACTAATGCTTGTCTATCGTCACATTGTTTGCTATCCCTTTTCTAGCCTTTGCTTTCCTAAATAGATAGGAATACAAGATCAAATATTGCCCAACAAATATGGCATTTAATACGGTACCTTCGCGGATAAACGTGATTTTATGCAAGAAAATCAAACCGATGCCTGCTGCTGTAATAAGCAAGGTACAATCGAAGATCGTTTTAATATTACCCCATTTTCTATTCGTTCTTTTCACAACATTATTAACAAACAAATCCACAGGGATAAGCACAAGATCAGCTGCAATCATGAGATATAGACCAAACGCCAAAACGGCATCTCCTAAAGCAAGAAGCATAATTTTCTCAACATAGACATCCAGTTTAATGAAACTAGTCAGCAATAAATTAAGGTCCAAAAATAAACCAGATACAAAGGCTGGAATTAGTGAAGTAAAGTTCTTGAATTTAAAGTCTTTTGGCAGTACTAAATAGGCTAAAAACAACATGACAATTTCGAAAATGAAAGAGTAAGTTCCTTGCGTTATTGGAGAATAAACCACCGTCATCGTTCTGGTCAGACTACTCTGAGGTGATATGCCGACGCCTGCCCTGATTGCCAAACTAATGCCAACCGTCAATACATAAATACCAATCAAATAAATGATCCATCGCTTGGTTAAAGTACCGTTACTTTGAATTTCGGATAAAGCAGGTTTATTTGGCATATGCCATCCCTCTTTCTAAAGAAAAATTTAATTATCCTACATTTCAAAAATTCATCCCAACGTTTGGGAAAGCGTTTACACAATCAACGTAAAGTAAATAGATGGATGTGCTGGACTTCACTTATAAGACATCATACTATTATTCCATGAAGCGGAAACGATGCAAAGAAATAAATAAACTTAACAGCTTATTAACAACCGGTTCACCTTCGTTGTGGTTGCCCATTTCCTCAAGGGCAGCGTCAATTGCAGCTACACTGGATGTTAATTCATCCACAGTCATATTCGCCATCACGCCGTAAATTTCGAGCAGCATAACGCTTTTATTCGTTTTATTTTCGGTGACGATACATGCGCCTGAATACTTATCAACTTCTTTTAGGCAATAGCACATTTCTTCACTCTCTTGGCCGACTACGACAAAATAAGGGGTTGGAGCAGGCCAGAAAGTCGCGACAGCACCGCGTTCAATGTATACTCCTTTAAATAAACCATTAATGACATGGCGTTTGCCATTGGCATAGCGCTGAACAACAGACAGACGGTTTAATTGCTCACCCTCATATTCTGGCATAACCTTGCCATCTTTCATAGGCAGCCAAACTTCTTGGTAAAACTTAGCATGACCACGCCCATAAACATCAAAGACATACACTTTAGCTTGTGTCCCATCTTCTGAAACTTCCAAAGGCACAATATCCAACTGATCTGGTGTTAAGTCATCTAATCCGGTTACAGCCTTCGTACACATATTGGAGTAGTCAATATTAGCATTCTTTAACAACTTTTTATCTTTGGCAATCAATTCACCATCTTTAAAAACATAAAGCGGATTGATATTAGATAAACTGTCGGTTAATACGATGTCTGCAAAACGTCCCGGTGTCAAAGAGCCAATTTGATCTTCCATATGAAAAGATTTAGCTGTATTGTAGGAAGCCATTTTAATTGCTTTAATTGGACTGATCCCCATCTCCGCACATAGCGAGATAATCCAATCCATATGCCCCATCTTAAGCAAGCGCTCAATCGATATGTTATCCGTACAAAGCATAAAGTTATCTGTCGGGAACTTGCGGTCCACAATGGCGCGGAGCAATGTTTTGATAACTTCACTACTGCCTACACCAAACTTAATTTGTGTGGCAAAACCATAGCGAATACTTTTTTCGATATCGTTCACATTCCAAACATCGTGATTGTTGGATACACCGATAGCTGGCAAATAGTTCAATACCATATCGGAGAGAGCTGTCACTCCCCAATGTCCATTGATAAATCCCCCTTTCTCTCTTACCCAAGCTGCTTTATGGAAATCATCTTCATCCCCAGAGCTGTATGTAAAATGTTCAAACTCACCTAGCCCTATTACGGGTTCCATGTCCAAAACAGCTTTTGTGACCGATGCCGCTGTTTTTTTGCCAGGTGCAAACGCATACAATCGATAAGGCAGTTGATCATAATCTTTGAATAAGTCTTTAGCAGCCTGTACACCATCCTCACCTGCCGCACTTAGAAGGTCTAAGCACTCAGCAAAAATGGTCGTTGTTCCGCAAGGAACCATCGCCTCGGCTAGCGCTGTCGGATGAGCCAATTGTGACTCAAAATGCAAGTGAGCATCAATCAAGCCTGGAATGGCATAAAGCCCTTTCCCATCAAATACTTCCTTCACTTTGAGTATAGATTCATCTGGATTGAGTGCTACAATACGCTTATCGTAGATTAATAAAGACCCCTGATAGACCGTTTCCCCATGTACATCCACAATGTTCAAGTTTTTCATAAGAAGATCTGCTTTTTTATTGCCATTTAAAACATCAAAAATAGCATGGACTTTCTCAAGGTGATTTGTTTCTGTCTGTTTCATCGTCATTTCTCCCTTTTTTTGTTTTTTTATAAGAAGAGCTTAAAGCTCTTAACTTAACGGAATTCGCGTACTTCCTTCTGCAAGGCTAAGATTAAATCTTTTGTTAATCGATTAACTAATTATTCTGTTTCGGTTAATCGATTAACCTTTTGACATTCGTTAGTTAGTTAATCGATTAACCGTTTAATATGCGCTTGTTAATCGATTAACTAGAATTAATAATTCATCCCTTACACTCAGGCGGATTTACGTTCGACAATGAACGGCTCTAGAACCGTTATCGGCTCAAACTCTTGTTTTTGAATTTGACTTAAAATAATCTCTGCACTTCTGATTCCTAATTCTCGGTTCTGCAAATCTATAGAGGTAAGCTCAGGTGTAGAAATTTCTGATATCAGAGAATTCCCCAAACTCAACACGGCAATATCCTCAAATATACGAATATTAGCTTGAACCAGTGCCTTGGCCAAATTGACTGCAAGCATTTCATTCAGCACAAATACAGCATCAATATTGTTCTCAAGAAGAATTGGAATACAATCTGCTGATAAGTCCATCCCCTCTTTGATTTCCATAATCAAAGGCTGGTCCTCACCATTGCTAGCTTGACTAAAACCATCTAAAAAATAAGCTAGCAGATGGTCAGGCAAATGCTTATGAACAAAAGCAATTCTATTTTTACCTTTTAACAATAGATGCTCTACACCTAATTTACTTGCTTTCGTTAAATCTGGATACAACAATGGAAAACCATCGTACTGAATACATCTATTTGCATATACAACTGGAATATTCCATTCTACAACGCTGTGGATACTCTCTTTGAAAGATACATCAGAAAATAATCCAATAAAAATAATTCCAGCTATCATATTTTCACGCATCAGTTGAAGAATTTCATCTTCACTTAAATTGAGATTGTCGACTTCATAAATATAAAGATTATAATGATGTTTGCCCAACGTTTGGCTAATGCCAGAAGTCATCTCAGAATAATACAGGTTATTAATCTTTGGTACGATGACAGCTACATTGAACGTTTCCATATGTTTTAGTGATTTAGCAACCACATTTGGTACATATCCAAGTTCTTTAATAGCAAGTTGAATTTTGGCTTCTGTTTCTTTTTTTACCACAATGTTGGAATTTAAATATCTAGAAATAGTACATGCGCTTACATTAGCATGTTTTGCAATATCTTTTAAAGTAGTCATTCGCGGCCTCCCTTCTAAATTCGTGTGTAGAACGTTTTGTTAATCGATTAACCTATGATAAAAACACATTATCATGCAAAAAGAGAAATTGCAAGAAAATTCTAAGCAATTCCTCTCACCTCCATAAATGTATAACCCGTGCGATGCATTACAACTGCCTCATGTTCATCGGTCTCCTCGAAATGAACCATGCCGCTGCCAGTAAGGCAAGAGCTACTAATATCCCCGACTCTCCCGTCCAGAGCAGCACATTCTCACCTTTGGAAGCTGAATCGAAAACTTCCTGAATCACGGCATTCCATGACGCATGAAGGAGGAACGCAGGCCATATGCTGCCGGTTGTTAGCCGCAGACGCCCAATAATGTAACCGAAGGAGGTGACCGAAATCATAAATAAAAAAATGGAGAGCGCAAGGTAGGGACCAGAATAATAATTCCCAACAATCATTAAGGGAAGATGCCATAATCCCCAGATGATTCCGCTGATCAGCATCGGATAGGGAACGCGGGCGTCAATCAGCCGAGTGAGCATATAGCCCCGCCAGCCAAGTTCTTCTCCGACACTGCCGATGAGGCCAATTATTGTACCAACAACCATTTGCATAAGCAGAAGTCCCACGAATATAACTATAGCTGGAGCCTTCAAGAACGTATCCGGTGTGACGTATTGTACTAGTCCCGTAATCCAGGCAATCCCATAGGCAACCAGACCAATGACTACTGGAAACAGCAGTATAAAAGGCAAAGCCTTTAACGTACGCCGTCCTCCGACCCGCAGGGAAATATCCACTGTGCCTTCATGCAGCAGCAAGCGAGCGAAGATGGAGGACAAGCCAGGTGTCCACATCAGGAACAGGACAAAGATCGGATATTCCAATGCCAGCACATAGCCAATAATAGAGAGAGGAATGAGCATTGCAAAGAAAACGAGAAGTCCTCTCCTAGCAAATTGAATACGCTCTTTATCCACTTCTGAACCTGTGGCAGGCGTGCTGCCAAAGTTTATTTTCATGATTGTAACCCCTTTTTCCAAAGTATGTATATCCATTTAGAAGTATAGCAATTGCTCCACCCTGATCAGAACAAACTCAAGTCCAGTTTTTTCCTAGGCCAAAGCCCAGTAAGAATCGGACACCTATTACTTTACAAAATTTCAAAAAACCGCCACGTGATTTTCACATGACGGTTACGACTCAGAGGCATATCAGATTTTGATTATTTTTTTCCAAGGAAACCTTCTTTGAAGATGTTCAGCAAATATTCGAGCGTTGTCGGATCACTGTAAGTGGAGGCTTCCGTATCAATCTCGATGACATGTTTGTTCTTCACAGCCGGAATGTTGCTCCATGCTTCGGTTTTCATGAAAGAATTATCTCCAGCTGAGCTCCGGCTCAGCACGAGGTAATCTCCGGCATAGTTGGCTATCACCTCTTGCGAGAGCGTGTAATAGCCTGGTCCAAGAGCATCCTTCTTGACTTTGTCCGGCATGTTCAAGCCCATAGCTTGGTAGAGGATCTCTGTCCCGCGCGCCCACTTGTTGCCGAATACATAGAAGTTTTTGGAATCTGCTTCGAGTACCGACACGGTTGCATTCTCACCAATTTTGGCTTTTATCTCCTTGCCTGCTGCTGCCGCACGCTGTTTGAAATCGTCAATCCATTTCTGTGCATCTTTCTCCTTGTTTAGGAGTTTGCCAATTTCATGCTGCTGCTCCAGATAATCGAGCTTGCCCCACGTAAAGACCACTGTAGGTGCAATTTGCTTTAATTTATCGATATTTTTCATCTCTGATCCAGCGACAATCAGATCTGGCTTTTGCTCAATGATTTTCTCCATTTCACTTTCCGAAACTACGGTAACGCCTGCAAGTTTCCCTGTGAAAAGCGGATTCTTATTCGTCCATTCGTCTACTCCGACCAGCGTTCCGCCTAACGATATCACATTAGGAGCATTCGTCAGTGCAATAATGCGTTTAGGAGCTGCTGGAACTTGAACAGGTCCGGTCTCGGATTGATAGGTAATCGTACTGGATACCTCCTGGCTTGCGGATGGTGTGCTGGCGGCTTGCCCCGGCGTTGCTGTACTATTGTTCGCCGAGTTATTGCTGCAAGCGGACAAGACGACAAGCAGAATTAACATAAAAGGGAGGTACAGTTTCTTCGTCATATCTTCAATTCTCCTTATGTAGGGTTTAAATATCTTCTATTTGAGAATGATAATCGATATCATACTAGTTTAATATAAAATCTTAGCATTCGTTTGTCAATGATTGTATACATTCTGGCCTTTAATTAAAATGAGCAGGCTGCCGCGCGGGCACCTGCTCATTAATGTTCTTATATAGCAAACGTTCCTCATTAGCGTAGGGATATCTTCCAGCTTTAGTGTTGAATCATCTACTTGTTAATGTCCTCATAACCCCATCGCTCCCATTCCGGAAATGATTGATACAATGAACTTACCCTCCATCTAGTTAACCTCCCTATTCCATAACATTATTTCTGCCTACGTATAACAGAATGGGAGTCACTAACCGCAGCAAGCAATTCGTTCATAATAAGCAGTCGGCCCAATGGCGTCCAGCTCATGACAAACCAGTTGTTAATAAACCTGTGTCTTCCATCTCTTACAGCAGGAATTTGCCGCCATACGGCCTGACTGGTCATTTCGCGATAAAGCTGCTCACTGCCTGCTTGAATATGGTGCTGATGGATGAACAGATGCTCTGTCTCCAGCACAGGTAGCGACTCCGGCTGCATCTCCACTCGCCACAGATCTTCCGGAGCCTGCTTGCACGGCCTCAGGGCAAGCTCTCCGTAAAGCAGTTCATTCAGCGGATGGTTGGCTAGCCCCTGTATGCCAATCGCCCGGTGGCTGACCTGCATAACGGCAACCCGCTCCTGACCCAGTACTCGGCGCAGCGTCTGTCCCGTTGTTTCGGTCTGAAGTTCAAGACGTGTCAGCATTTCGGATGCCTCATGCTCCCGGTTAACCAATTCGGCAATCTTCTCATAATTGCGTTTCCAGTCCCATACTGAGAAATCTAAAAATACAGACGCTGCGATCTCCTTGAATTGATCTCTAAACTCCAAATGATAATCATCCGCTATAATCAGATCAGGGCTGGATCGTTTCAGTTCAAGAAGCTGACTATGCAGACGCTCTCTGTAATGTTCCTTGCTGTGTCCAGGATAATGGAATAAATCCACCACACAGACGGGCTCTAATCCTACTGATTTTAGATGATCCTCAAAACCAAGAGAAGAAGCCACTGCCACCTTTAACGTGCCCCGCTTCATGTATAATGTCGGAGAGACGCCTACCCATCGCTGAAACATGCGGCTAAAATAAAACTCGCTCCGAAAACCAACCGCAGCGGCAACTTCCTTCACCCGGCTGTTCTTCCTATCCAGCTGCAATTTCGCCTGATTCATGCGTACATTAGCCACATATTCCAAAGGCGGCATGCCCGTTTCATTTCGGAACAAACGTGAAAAAGCGACCGAGGGCATTCCCCCGGCTACTTCCGCCAGTTTCTCAATGCTTACTTTTTCGGTATAGTATTGTTCAATGTAGGTGATGCTTCGCTCAACACGTTCATCCAGTACAAAAGGCAGTTGTGATTCATTGCTAGAAATATCATGAATGAGCTCCTCGAACTGAATTCGCAGCGCCAAGGAGCCCTTGCTATTCTGTTGTTTGCTGTGATCGTACAACCTGATGATTCGCTGTAGCAACTGCTGGGGATGATGAAGTGGAATATGCCCTGTTGAAAGCGAATCAGATGGGGAAGGATTTGCCTCATATTTCCCTCTTGCCTTTTTCAGTCGGATTGGCTCGAAAAAAATGGCATAATAGTTGAATTCGCCATATTGCTCTGGAACCTCTACGTGCATTCCAGGCGCGAACAGATAGAGCTGGAAGGGGCGCACTCTATGCAATGTGCCATCAAGCACGATACCCCCTTCCCCCTCTGTAATAAAACAGAGGAAATAAACAGGGATACAGATATGCCTGGCTCCGCGTTTAGAAAACGTCCGCTTACGGACTGATGATAGAAGATAGGTTAAGTTTTCATTAGACGGCATAAGAAGATACACCAGCCTTTCCCGAAACACGAACGTCTTCCTTCATTATACAGCTCTGCGGCGCAACAACAAATGAACCATATAAGGCGCACCGATAAAAGCCGTAATTAATCCGGCAGGAATCTCAAAAGGAGAGAACAAATTCCTCCCTGCAAGATCTGCTCCCATCACGATCAGTCCACCAAGCAATGCAGCCACAGGCAAACGGACAAGACTTCGGCTGCCAACCAGATGCTTTGCGATGTGCGGTGCCATCAAACCGACAAAAGCAATCGTTCCCGCCATAGAAACAGCAGATCCGGCCAGCCCCACACTCATTAGAATAAACATTACTCGCATCGTCTCCACACGAAGGCCAAGACCCGCGGCCGATTCCATATCCAGCAGGAACATATCCAAGTATCGGCTCATCCCGATCAAAAAAGTAAACAGAATCAGCAGCCAGGGCAGCAAAGGCCAAAAATGTTCCCACGTCCGTCCATATAAACTTCCCGCCATCCATACAGTTGCTTGCGATACACGGAATATTTCACCAACCGTTAAGAAATAGGTAATGAGCGCACCCGCCATAGCTGATATACCTGCTCCGATAAGCAGCATGCGCACCGTAGAACTCCCCCCTCCTTTGCGCCAAGACAAGGTATAAATTACAGCTGTGGCGATGAAGGCTCCGGCGAAAGCAATCCAGGGGAACTGACTCATTGGAAAAGATGGAACAAGTACCATAACAGCAACTACAGCAGCGGCGGCCCCCGAATTCAGGCCAATTACGCCAGGGGAAGCAAGCGGGTTCCGTGTTATGACTTGCAAAATCGTTCCTGATAGCGCCAGACTACATCCCACCAGGAACCCTGTTAATACGCGTGGCAGCCGTAGTTGATGAATCGTAAACCGATATTCCTCGCTGCCTATTCCCGCCAAGCTCCGAAAAACCTCCGCTGAGGGAATCGTCCGCTCTCCCAGCATGACATTCAGGATAAGCACACCTGCATTCAGAATAATCAGGATCACGATAATCCCGATCGATCGTCTATATTTAATAAAAGAAGCGATGTTTATCTCTCCTTTCTCTGGGCCAGATAAATAAGAAACGGTGCGCCAAAAAAAGCAGTAACAACACCCACTGGAATTTCCTGACGGACAAGTATAAATCGTGCCCCGATATCTGCTGCCAGCAACAATAACGCCCCCAGCAAAGCGGAATACGGAACGATCCAGCGATAATTGCTGCCTATCAGCAGCCGTGCAATGTGGGGAACAGCCATTCCTACAAAACCGATGGGACCAGCAAGCGCCACGGCGCTGCCCGCTAGCAGGACTGTGACGATCACGCATAGGATTTTAATCATTCGAATCCGCTGCCCCAAGCCTTGTGCGACATCTTCCCCCAAGCTAAAGATGTTCAGATAACCGCTGAGCGCTAGCGAACCGACCAATCCAATCAATACATAAGGCAATACTTGAAGGAAAAGATTCAGATCTCTGCCCGTCAGGGAACCGGCCAGCCAAAAACGCATCGTATCTAGCGATTGCTCGTTGACAATAAGAATTCCCTGAGTCATGGAGGCAAAAAGCAGATTCAGAGTAGAACCGGCAAGCACAAACTTGACTGAAGATAAAGGTTGGCCACCTGTGGAACTAAGTAGAAACACGAAAATCCCCGCAACCGCTGCTCCGATGAGAGAAGACCATGCATACAATTGCAGTGACGTCGTTCCAAGCCAAAAGGAAGCGAGCACAGCCGTAAGTGCAGCGCCATAATTAATTCCGAACAGTTCAGGCCCTGCGAGTGCATTGCGGCTCAGCGCCTGCATAAGGCAGCCTGCAACAGCAAGCGAGCTCCCCACCACGGCTGCAATAACCGCTCTGGGCAGCCGAATGTTGCGTATAATCATATGTTCGCGGGACCCGTCAAAAAAATAGAAAGCTTCCAGGACAGATTGAAATGAAATATGTACGACGCCGAACATAATGCTGCCTACAAATGCAGCAAAGCCGAATAAGCCTATTAGAATAAGTCCAGCAAATTTTAAATTACTGCTTATGCTCAAAAGTTTTACCTCCATTGCTTTTATACAGAAAAATGGGATCGTCACAAGTGACGACCCGATTTCTCAGTTGATCCTATACTCCAACTACTTATTTGGCTGCAAATGTGTTCAGATCCTCAACGACTTTGTTAGCAGCTTGAATGCCGAGACCGCTAAGCCAGTATTCCCAATCTACAGGATGAACAGCTTTCTTCTGCACGCCTTTCAACGTTGCCCATAATGAACCTTTCTCCAGCTTGGCGAAAGCATCCGGCTCGCGATTAAACCAAAGGATGATGTCACCGTCCAACTCAGCGATTTGCTCCTCGGTTATATCTTTGGAGAAGTTTGCGTCGCGTTGTGCTGCCGGGCGAACGATTCCCGCATCCTCCATAATGATACCGGAAAAGTTCTTTTTCAAATAAAGTTGAAGTTTATCTTTCCGTGGGCGGAATAAGGATACTTCTTTGGGAGCCGTGCCAGCATACTTGGATTTCAGTTCATCGATGCGCTTTTGATAGGTTTCCAACAACTTCTTCCCAACCTCTTGCTTGTTTACAGCCTCGGCATGAAGGAGCAGATTTTCTTTCCACGTTATACCCAGCGTATTTACGAAGATGGTCGGAGCAATTTGTTTTAACTGTTTGTATATGGCATCATGCGTATCTTTGTTCCCAATAATCAGATCGGGTTTCAATGCATCAATCGCTTCCAGATTAGGCTCATTGACGGAGCCGATGTTCTTGATTCCCTCCGTCCCCTTCAGATAGGTCGGGAAGGGATCACCCGCGGCCAGAATAGAAGGCGCGCCAATTGGCTTGATACCCAGCTCCAGCAGATTATCCAGAGCACCTATGTCCAGAACAACAACACGGCTAGCCTGCGCTGGAATCTGAACTTCTCCATAAGCGTCCTTTATCGTACGTTTCTCCGTTGTAGCAGCAGTCTTTTTTGCCTGTTCGTTGCTATTGGAAGTTGTTTCTGTCCGCGTGCTGCCGCAACCTGCGAGTACCAACAACATAACAGCAATCACCACATACAACCATAATTTGCTGCCTAACCCTTGTCTTTCTAAACGCATTGTCAATCGTCCCCCTTGTGTCTGGTTAATCATGCAATTAATAATGATTATCATTCTTAAACAATACTTTAAACCTTCATCTTCTGTCCATGCACTATTATTTAGATCTCATATACTTTTTTAGTACAGCATTTGATCAAAGGAGACAGTCCGGTAGATGTCCTGATAGGTGGCATCATACATCGCATGAAACGCCTGTTGATCACCATCTTTCATTTTTATAAGTAATTGATACATATATTCATTTTGCATTCAGAGGGCCCTCCTGAGTAAGCAGCTTACACACTATATTGTCTCTGTATCAGAAAAAGGTTCGGTTCTTTGATGGTTAATTATTTGTTAAAATTCACTCTAATACAATAAAATGGAATTTATAACATGAAATAAATAAGATCACACAATTAAAAATTAGTATCACGGAAGGAGTTTAACTAGCAATGAAACGATTTTTGATTTATGCATTAATTGTCATCATAAGCTACTTTTCCGGGGTTCTATTTTACAAAATAACAAAGTATCTACTTGCAATACCTGAAAAAAGCGAGATCGATCTCCTATATCCTTGGGTAACCATCTTTTTTTTTTTTTTTCTCTTCCGATTTATTTTGTAATCATCCTACTTCTTCGCCTTTTTAAGGTTCGTTCAATCATAGTAAATACTTTGATAAAGATAGTTGTGTTATTAGTGTTTAGCCTGTTTACAGCTGCTATGGTTCCTTTTATGTTTGGTGGTTTTGGGTATTTAGGAAGACCGGAATTTTTCTTTTCAGAATTTGCGATCCTACTCTATTCATTTTTTATAGGAGCATCCCTATTATTTTCCATTTGTTCATCCATACCAGAAAAGTATCTGAGTAGGCAGACGTGATTTATAAAAACAAAGATCAAATCCCCTCTTCCTTAACTCGTGAGATATTTCTGTTGACTTAAACCATGGTTTAAGTCGTATTATAATCCTGTCGACAGGATAAGATACAATTTGGAGGACTCCAGATGAAATATTGTTCCATTAGTGAAGCTGCAGCCAAATTCAATGTGCCAGAATCAACGTTACGTTATTATGAGAAAAAAGGACTACTTCCACTAATCGAACGTGATGAAGCTGGGAGGCGGTTATTTTCAGAAGATCAAATTGCGCTCCTAGAAACCGTTATTCGTTTAAAAAACACGCATATGCCGATAAATAGCATTAAGCAATATTTGGATTGGATTTTAGAAGGAGAAAACACCATTGCACTTCGACTTGACATGATGAGGAATCATAAACAAGCTGTGCTAGATGAAATCTCATTGATGAAAGAAGCTTTAATTGGAATTGATGTAAAAATTACGCGATATACAACCGTTCTCAGTAAAGAAAATATGGAGAAGAGGAACTAAAATGAAACTTTCAGGAAATACAGTATTGATTACAGGCGGAGGTTCTGGCATAGGATTGGCTTTTGCAGAACGCTTTATAAAAGCCGGAAATAAGGTCATTATAACTGGACGACGTGAACATGTACTTCAAAATGCCAAAGAAGCATTCCCTAGCCTTATTACTCATGTCAGTGATTTGGATATTGAATCCGAACGTGCAGCCTTGTTTGATTGGGTAACAGCGAATTATCCAGAAGTGAATGTGTTAGTTAACAATGCCGGGATCCAGCAACGCTTTAATGTGCTCAAAACGGATGCGAAAAACAATTGGAACTATCTCAGTAAAGAAATCACAACTAACCTTGAAGCACCTATCCATCTATCTATGTTGTTCGCTTCACTTTTTGCAACGAAAGAAGAGGCGGCTATTATTAACGTCACATCTGGGTTAGCTTTTACACCATTTGCGATTGCTCCGATATATTCAGCAACGAAAGCGGCGCTTCATTCCTTTACAATGAGTCTAAGACTCCAACTTTCCGATACGTCTGTAGAAGTAATTGAAGTTGCTCCCCCAGCAGTGAATACAGATTTAGGCGGAATGGGGATTCATACGCTTGGAGAACCATTAGATGCCTTCGCGGATGGAATTTTCAAACAATTAGAAGAGGGGAAACAGGAAATTGGCTACGGTACTTCTGTGAATCGCTTGCGCATGTCGCGAGATGAAATTGACGAATACACAGAAAATATGTATAAGGCAACGAAAAACACCATTGAATAACTATGCTTAGGAAAAATGTGCTACTTGTGTAAGTTATTCAGCTAAACTACTCTTGAACGGGCTGCCGAATTGCCGGCAGCCTGTACTTATTATTGTGCTATCATTTTTCTCTAGCTCAGCAGTACTTGGAAACAACAAGCGACCAGGTCGCCCAAAGTGTAGCAGAATTGTGTAGGAAGTTAGCGATTGTCTGCATTAAATCTCTCTATTTTACAAGGTATAATTAGGTAGTAAAAATAATGTAAGCGAATTCATTTTTATTAAGGAGGTCATCCGGTAGGCGAGCAAACACTTAAAGTGATCGAAGAGTTTGAAGACGCTTTTAAGAATCTAAGGAGGTTGTAGAAATGTTAAAATCCGTCAAGAATTTGATGAAAGCAGCAAGCTGCATTACGCTCGGCGCGCTACTTATTACTTCCATCGGTCTGCCGACACCTACCGCACACGCAGCAGTTCCCAGGCAAATGGAGAAATTGGACCGCGGACTGGTTGCCGTCAAGGTTACTACTGGTGTCCTCGTTAGTTGGAGACTTCTGGGCACAGAAGCTTCGAGCACTTCCTTCAATTTATATCGCAATGGTACGAAGCTCAACGCTACTCCGATTACGACCAGCACCAACTATCAAGATAACTCAGGCACAACAAGCTCAAGTTATACAGTTAGAGCCGTCGTAGGCGGCGTAGAGCAGACCGCATCAGCTGCAGTTACGCCATGGGCCAACAATTATTTGGACGTACCAATTCAAAAACCGGCTGGCGGCACTACGCCTGACAACGTGGCTTATACGTATAACGCGAATGACGCTAGTGTTGGCGACGTGGATGGCGATGGTCAGTATGAGATCATTTTGAAATGGGACCCCTCCAACTCCAAGGACAACTCGCAGGACGGCTACACCGGTGAAGTGTTTGTCGATGCCTATAAGCTGGACGGAACACGGCTGTGGCGAATTAGTATGGGGAAAAATATTCGTGCCGGCGCCCATTATACGCAATTCCTGGTCTATGATTTGGATGGCGATGGGAAAGCCGAAATTGTGATGAAAACTGCAGACGGTACGAAGGACGGCACTGGTGTCGTGATCGGCAGCTCGACTGCGGATTACCGCAACTCGGTAGGCAGAGTGTTAACTGGACCGGAATTCTTGACGATTTTCCAAGGATCGACGGGTAAAGCATTGGCTACAACAAGCTATGATCCGCCTCGCGGTACGGTCGGTGATTGGGGAGATACGTACGGCAACCGTGTAGACCGCTTTTTGGCGACAGTTGCCTATTTGGATGGAGAAAAACCGAGTATCGTCATGGCCCGTGGATATTATACACGTAGCGTACTAGTCGCGTACAATTGGCGCGGAGGAACTCTTTCCAAACTGTGGACATTTGACAGCAACACTTCTGGGAATTCAGCCTATGCCGGGCAAGGGAATCACAACATTACGGCCGCTGACGTTGATGGAGATGGCAAAGATGAGATTGTGTATGGTGCTATGACTATTAACGATAACGGCGCCAAGCTCTATAACACTGCATTAGGTCATGGTGACGCTATGCACGTAGGAGATTTGGATCCAAACAACGCAGGGCTGGAAGTATTCAAGGTCATGGAGAACACAGGCGCTACATATGGTGCTGCCGTTTGGAATGCCGGAACAGGCTCCGTGCGTTGGGGAGTCAATACAGGCGCTGATACAGGAAGAGGCATGTCCGCTGATATTGATCCGAGGTATGCCGGTGAAGAAGTGTGGGCCAGCAATGGCGTTGGCTTATACCAGATCAATGGTACCAAAATCAGCTCCACAGTCCCGTCT
Organism: Paenibacillus alba; assembly: GCF_013204855.1. Taxonomy (GTDB): domain Bacteria; phylum Bacillota; class Bacilli; order Paenibacillales; family NBRC-103111; genus Paenibacillus_E; species Paenibacillus_E alba. The sequence goes on from NZ_JABMKZ010000017.1 coordinate 135,494, forward strand.
TCGATTAACTTTGGTATTTGGTGGGACGGGGATCTGTCTCGCGAGCTGCTTGATCATAACTGGGATGGAACGAATGGCGTCGGCAGAATTGATAAGTGGAATTACACGAGCCTGAATACCACAACGTTATTGACGGCAACAGGCACGTACTCCAACAACTCCACCAAAGGAAATCCAAGCTTGCAAGCGGATATCTTAGGTGATTGGCGTGAAGAAGTTATTTGGCGGAAGTCGGACAGCACGGCGTTACGCATCTATGCAACACCTTACGAAACGACAACGCGTCTATGGACATTAATGCACGATCCCTTGTACCGTTTGGACGTCGCTTGGCAAAATGTGGCTTACAACCAGCCGCCTCACACAAGCTACTTCCTCGGAACAGGTATGGCTGCACCAACACAGCCGAATATTTACGTTACACCCTAGCACAACTAAAAAAGGAAACGGTGAGCATATTATGCGCCGTTTCCTTTTTGTCTTCCAACATTTATTTACTCATTACTGGTATGTAGAATGTGTTTTCTGAAAACAGCGGGGGACGTGCCATAGAAGGCAGCGAACTGTCGTGAGAAATAGAAGGGATGATTAAAACCGACTTCCTCGGCAATTTCTGCAACGGGTAATGATGTCGTTTCGATCAGCTTTCTGGCTTGGCGAAGTCGAATCTTGTTCAGCATCTCCATAACGGATTCGCCAGTCTGTATCTTGAACAAATGGGCTAACCTGGAGGCTGAAAGGTTGACCATCGCAGCCAATTCAGCAACGCTATACGGGTGACTGAAATGCTCTGATATCAGCTGTATTGTCTTCTCAACGCGAGGATCCATTGGAAATTGAGTCTCTAATACGCTTTTGGCTATTAAAAGCAAGATTTCTTCCAGGGCATGGACTGCTAATTTTTCCGAAAACAAATTCGTTTCTTCGTTATATTCGACCAAACGGCTGAACGCGCTGGTCAATCGGAGCCATTCCTTTTCATTATCAAAACGTGCCTTTCGTATGCCCTTTATCGCTTCCGGAAGCTGTAAAAGCGGCAGCCATTCTTCCTTTGGAACAAAATGACACCAATAAAATTCCCATACGGTGTTCTCTGGCGTCCCATAAAAATGGGGGGTACCCGGCGTGACCAGCGTAACCTCATTTTCCAAGCATTCGCAGGTTTCTTTGCCGTTGTTGAAAAGACCGCTTCCTTTTAACGTGAGGGTCAGGTAAAAATCTTTCGTTCCTTTGGAACGTTTTACCCGATAATCAAAGGGTTGACGATAGCGACCTGATACGAGCTTCCCGGGAATCGTCGTCTGGTTCTCCAAGGCAGAAAAACACATAAAATCAGACATGATATGGATGCCTCCATTTCTCATTTTGACCTATGCACACTTATGTTCCCATATCTATTAGTATACCTTACTTAAGCGAGCAAACGTATCGAAATTCATCGATGAGATCGTTGAATGACAAAAGGTCTGGCTGATAAAACACAAAAATGAGAATGAATCCGTGAGATATCGTCATGAAAATAATTATTACTTATCAAACAAGGTATTTCATTACAAATACTACCTTGACAGTCATAGTAGTATGTCGTATTATAAAAACACGGAGGTGATGACATGAGCGAGAACAAAATTACATCCGACCTGCTTCGCGGACATACCGATACGATGATTTTACGGCTTTTATCCGAAGCTGATCGCTACGGGTACGAGATTGTCAAACTGATTGCCGAGCGCTCGGGCGGTGAGTATGAATTAAAGGAAGCCACGATGTACTCCAGCGTCCGTCGGCTTGAGACAGATGGCGATATCGAGTGGTATTGGGGTGACGAATCACAGGGCGGACGGCGCAAGTATTTTAGAATTACCGATAAAGGCAAAAGTGTTTACGCCCGCAACAAAAGCAATTGGGAGTATTCGAAGCGCGTGCTAGAAAATTTATTATAAAGGAGATTTGATAGGATGAATCAGAAATTGACGAACTATTTGAACGGCGTGTTTACGCCCTACGATGGGGTAAAAAGCGTCACCGAATTAAAGGCCGACCTGAACTCCGATTTACAGGAGCGATATCGTGAACTCAAAGCCGAGGGCAAAGATGATGAAACGGCGTTCAAGATGACTATTGAGAGCATCGGCGACATTGAGCAAACGATTCTGGAAGTCGCCAACCTCTCCCGCTCCCTAGAACGGCAAGTAGTGACAAACTTTAGCGCAAGCAACTTGGCGAAAAGCGATTTTGCAGGCGTTAAGGCCCATAAAGGTCAATTTAATGCTAGCGCGTTACGCGGTGCCGACTTTGCAGGTGCCGACTTGACCGGAAGTTCGTTTAAGACCAGTGATTTACGTGAAGCCAATTTTGACGGCGCAAATCTGACGGACTGTACCCTAACTGCAACTGACCTTACGAATGTAAGCTTCAATGAGTCGATCCTTGTACGCACCAACTTCAGTGTTTCGGGGATGGATGGAGCCAAATTCACAGGCGTAAAACTGACTGACGTCACACTAACTAAGATTGACCTTAGAAAAGTAATATTTGAAGGTTGTATCTTCCACGGCGTGAACTTCGAATATTCTGACCTGAGCGGGCTGTGTCTTGACGGGCAAACCTTTATCGGCGTCAAGTTTGACAAGTCGGCATTAAATGAAGTTTCGTTTAGAGGCGCTACACTGAAGAATGTGTCTTTTCAGGCGTTCTTTTCGTTGACCAATAAGTACTACCGTGGCATCAAAACTATCTGCTTTGACGGCGCAGTCATGGATAAGTTGACCTATGCTTCGCTTAAAGGCATGGGCGCCGATTTGTCCAAGGTTACTGTCATTTAATTTAAGGGAGGGATTCCGATGCAAAGCGTGCAAACCAAGCCCATTCAAGTAAAAGGACTGGTAAAATCCTACAAACAGCATCAAGTCTTAAAGGGTGTGGATTTCGAGGTGGAAAAGGGCAGTATTTTCGCCCTGCTCGGCTCCAACGGGGCGGGCAAGACCACAGTTGTCAAAATCCTCACCACGCTGCTCAAACAAGACAGCGGAACCGCTACCGTAAACGGATTCGATGTTGCGGCAAACCCCGAGAATGTGCGGCAGGCGATCAGTCTGACTGGGCAATTTGCCGCCGTGGACGAAATTTTGACCGGACGGGAAAACCTGATTATGATTGCCAAACTGCGATACCTCAAAAATCCGAGTCAGGTTGCGGACGACTTGCTTAAACGCTTCGGCTTGACAGACGCCGCCAACCGCAGGGCTTCTACTTATTCGGGTGGTATGCGCCGCAGGCTCGACATCGCCTTGAGCCTTGTGGGAAAACCGCAGATCATTTTCCTCGACGAGCCGACCACTGGGCTTGACCCCGAGGCACGTATCGAGGTTTGGAAGATTGTCAAGGAGCTGGCGGGCGGTGGCACGACGGTACTCCTAACCACGCAGTATTTGGAGGAGGCTGAGCAGCTTGCCGACCGAATTGCGATTCTGCATGAAGGTAAAATTATCGCCAACGGCACACTCTCAGATTTGAAAAAGCTGTTCCCATCCGCCAAGGTGGAGTATGTTGAAAAACAGCCGACATTAGAGGAAATATTCCTCGCAATCGTCGGCAAAAAGGAGGGAAAGTAAATGGAGACGGTAAAGAAACATTTCTTCAGCGATCTAGGCGTTATGCTTGGGCGTTCCATGCGCCATATTTCCCGCAGTATGGACACCATCATCACGGTTACGATCATGCCTATCGCGATGATGCTGCTGTTCGTCTATGTGTTTGGCGGTGCAATTCAAACAGGAACAGATAACTATGTGAATTACTTGTTGCCTGGTATACTGCTAATTGCTATTGCTAGCGGTATATCCTACACGGCTTTCCGCCTGTTTACCGATGTGCAGCGGGGCATATTCGAGCGGTTTCACTCCATGCCGATTTCACGTTCCACCTTACTCTGGGGGCATGTGCTGACCTCGCTGGTATCCAACGCCATATCGGTTGTCGTCATCATTCTCATAGCGTTGATTATGGGCTTTCGTTCGTCGGCAGGGATACTGTCATGGCTTGCAGTAGCCGGCATCCTCGCTCTGTTTACGTTGGCATTAACTTGGGTCGCGGCGATTGCCGGACTGTCCGCCAAATCGGTGGATGGCGCGAGCGCCTTTTCCTACCCGATTATCTTCCTACCCTTTATTAGCTCGGCGTTTGTGCCGACCGAGTCGATGCCGTCGGTCGTTAGAGCCTTTGCCGAAAACCAGCCGGTGACCTCAATCGTGGAAGCCATTCGTGCGCTGCTGTCTGGTCAGCCAGTGGGCAATGATATATGGATCGCTCTTGCGTGGTGCATCGGGATTTTGATCGTAGCCTATTTCTTTGCAATGAGGGTGTATAAAAAGCGGGTATAATCTATGATTCATCCACCACGTATAACTGCTTCTTTAGTTCAACGAAAAAGCAGCCGATCATTCTGATCGGCTGCCGCGGTGTTCCTATTGCTAACATAGGATGAATTTCCATGTAAATACTTGGAAAGTCTTCTCGTTAGTGGAGACCTTGTATGGCACGCCTATTTCTCCAACTCATAGCGGGCCGCGATAATGCCCGACTTGAGCGTCCGGCTGGACAGCAGCTTGAGCCTGATTTTCTCACCGTCGCCGTGGAATGCCGATTTCCCGCCGCCCAAGATGACCGGACAAATCGTCAGCAGGAATTCGTCGATTAGGCCGAGCTCAAGCAACGTCTTCGCCGCCCCCGGACTGCCGAAGATAACGAGATTTTTGCCAGGCTGCTCCTTGAGCGCCTTGATTTCCTCCCCGATATTGTCCTTGATCAGTATCGTATTGTTCCATTCCACAGTGTCCATCGAGCCGGAAATGACGATCTTCTTAACATCCTGCAGCCATTTGGCATGCTCCATACCGTGCCTCGACGCATTCGGATTGTCCAGCACCGTGGGCCAGTAGCTCTCCATCATCCGATACGTCGTGCGTCCGTATACGGGAGAGCCAACTTCGGCTACGACCTCCTCGGCGTATTTCTCTAATTCCTCGTTGTACGGAATCCAATCTAGTCCTCCGTTCGAATCCGACGCATACCCGTCCAGCGACACATGCATGAACAATACGAGTTTTCTCATGTTTGCTTCTCCTCCAATTTCAAATTTAGTTGTTCGATTTTTTGGCAGTAGGCCTGTGTTTCGTCCTGCTCTTACTGTTCACTATAAATCATTACGTTACGTAAGGGGCAAGTAAAAATCTGAATTTTCTTCGAAGACAACCATGTTGCGCAAGTCTGCCCGTTGCTTCAGCAAAATAGAGAGCGTCAAACTGCCCGGCAGCTGACGATCCCTATTTGAGTAACGTTCGCCGTTGTCTTAATCCTTTTTGTCGATTGGGAAATTAATCTCGATCTGGTCAAGATCATCTTTTTGTAAATCCCAGCCTAAGGCATTTAGATTATCAACGATGTGTTCCTTGTTCGCGGCTTTAGGGATAGTAACTAATCCTTCCTGCCTTAACACCCAGTTTAAAGCCACTTGATACGCTGTCTTACCGTATTTGGCCCCTATTGATTCCAATACATGCCGTTCTTGTGATTCGACCTCAGGAAAACCTTTCATGCCAAATACATGAGGAGCATATCCAAATGGTGAGTACCCCATAATAGTTACCCCATTTTTCTTAGCAAAGGACAAAAACTCAGTCTCTATGTGTCTATCGTTCAAATGGTATGCTACTTGATTACAAATCAATGGGACACTGCCTAAATGGTATTGAGCTTCTTGCATTAAATCAGTGGAAAAGTTACTTACCCCTACATATTTAACTAAGCCCTTGTTCACTAATTCAACCATGGCCTCCATAGTTTCCGAAACATCGTATTGCTGACTTGGCCAATGCTGTAAATATAAATCAATGTGACTTGTCTTTAAACGTTCTAAACTTGCCTCTGCTGATCTTAGGACACCTTCGTACGAACAATTTTTTGCAGAAACTTTGGTTACAAGGAATACATTGTTTCTAACATCTTGGACTGCTTGACCAACAATTTTTTCTGCTCCTCCATTTCCATATTCTTCGGCAGTATCAATCAGAGTAAGCCCGTTAGTAATTCCGAAACGCAATGCTTCTATTTCGTCTTTTTCCTTGTACTTATCTTCGCCAAATTTCCAAGTTCCTTGGCCAATAGCAGGAATGCTTACGCCCGTATTGCCTAGTTTACGATATAGCATGACAAGCCTCCTAAAGTTGATAAAAGTTCATCCATATTCTAACATTCTTTATTGAAGAATCCTGCCCTTGAACACATCGAGGCCGCCGTTTCATTTTAGCGGCAGCCTCGTGTGTAGTGTATTTAACAAACGTGTCCCGTTAGTTGAACCCACCCGTGGAATGTAATACTTGACCGGTAACCCACTCCGCATCATCAGTGGCTAAGAATCCAACCAGACGAGCTGCATCCTTAGGTAATCCTACTCTACCTGTTACAAATTGCTTAGATAGTTGCTGTCGTAGGTCAGGAGTCATCCAGCCGGTATCTGTGGGGCCAGGATTTACCGCATTTACTGTGATTCCTTTTGAACCCACCTCTGCTGCAAAAGTGCGTGTGAAAGCATCAATTGCCCCTTTCGTCGTGGCATAAGAGATTTCACCAGCCATGGGGCCTAGTGATTGGCCAGATGTCATATTGATAACTCGGCCACCTGCCGATTGCGTAAACCGTCTTGCGAATTCCACACTAAGTATAGTTACCGCCCTAACATTAATTGCGTAATGTGCATCCAGAGACTCTGGGGTAATCGTGTTTAAGTCATCGTTAACTGAATAACAAGCATTATTGACAAGAACCGATGGTTCTCCTAGCTTCTGCTCAACGTTATTTAATAACTCCACAAAGCTTTCAGGTACAGAAAGATCAATCCTTAGGTGTTCGCAACGAACGCCCATGGATCGAATTTCGTCACATAGTTGCTTTTGCTCCTCGTTATTGCTCCCCCAGGGCATCTGTTGATCATAATTAACCCAATGTGTAAAAAATACATCTGCACCTAGATAGGCCAACTCTTTGCATACTGCAGCACCAATTCCTGCGCTACGACTTGCACCTGTTACTATTGCGATTCTACCTTTTAATCTACCGGGTGTAGTAGTCATAGGTCTTTTCTCTCCTATTAAGGTCCTTATTTTTTTGCCAACAGTTCATTAAACTCTCGTTTCCGTTAGCTTAGTCCACTAACCTGTACTGTTTGTTGTTCATAATATCCTCAATAACTAGGTCGATGGCATCTACGCTGTTGTGACTTGTATCAAGCAGATGTTTGGTATCTAATCCTGATTCCTTGAATTCCTCGATTAAAATAAGACACCGCTCCCCCATTTGATGCTCTGGTTTTCTGAGTTGGTCTCTGCTTAAAAGGGTCTTAGGTTCAACCCACAATACCGTATAAACAACATTTACGGATAACTCCATCAGTCTATCTCTCAGCCAATAAGCTTCATCTGGGAAAGTGACGTAATCAACTACTACATCAATTCCATTGGAAACGAAATTTTGGGTTAAACTCAATATATTATTCCAAATAAGGGATAGCTCAAACTTACTTTCCCAAGGCTTCTGACTACCGTTAACATGCATATGACTCACGTAGTCCCCTGAAATGTAAGCACTATTTTTCAAGGTATGAACCAATGCTCTAGAAGTTGTTGACTTTCCAACTCCAGCTGGCCCCGACAATATGTAAACCGTTTGCATTTTAAATTCCTCTCCTTGCCAAGTCCTTTTATTCCGTCAAGGATAACCTTACCATACCCCTTATCAACTGGGAATCATTGTGCTCATCTGCCCGTTAGGTGAGCATGTAGGTGAAGGAAACTTCATTTTGTAGATAGGGGATTTAGGATTATTAATCTGCTCATTTATAATCTGTATAATTTCTTGAATGTTCTTTGCTTTTTCAAAAAACGAAGATATATTACCTATTTCACCATCAATTGCTTCCGTAATTGTCCTTTCTGCAATCTGTTCATAATGAGAAGCTACACCTTTCCCATCTACCATTTCTACCCCGAGGAATGAATCTGCGTAACCTTTTGACCATTCTCCAATATGAATATTTGCAGTCTTTTCAGTTCTATTGAACACTAGATTTTTCCCTTTTGGTACCATTACAAAATCAAAGGCTATCCCCCATGAAATATATCCACGATTGCCGCTTTTCGTAAATCTTCCATATTCAACAATATGTCTAATTCCATTAATATTCTCACTAATCCACAGATAATCACCACGCCACTTAAGACCAAGCTTAGATACTCTAGGTGAAATTATCTTGTCCAATAACTCTTTCAATTCTTGTCCTTCAATCGGTTCACCACGGTAGTTGTATTTAACAATTCTAACTTCAGTACCTAATTTATTACTTAACAATTTAGCTCTCACAGCATCAAATATTTTTTGAAATATAAATATCACTCCCACGATTGGTTCTCATACATATTTGCTGAACAAGCTTGCTTTTCAAAAGAATGAAACCATCAACTGAATATTCAACAGTTAACCCCACAATCCTCCCGTTACTTTAACGGACAACGGCGCCGATCGTGTGCCGGCTGCCGTCATGTTGTGTTGAACTATCGTTCACCGTTAGTTCAATATCGATTGGTAGCATCTGATACCAAGTTGCCGAATGTCCGGATGTCATCAAGATAATCATAGTCCACAGGATTAATAAGCTGGTTATACATACGTACTGCTACCACATCATAGGCGGGAATGACCAACACGGCGCATCCGGTAATGCCGAGCGCTTGATACGAGCCAGCTGGCACCAGATCACCAATTTGGTTTAGCGGCGTGCTGTGCTGCAACCACCAAACATAACCGTTACGTGGCTGCTGAGAAGGAACTCCCTCAGGTGTTTGAAGAGCGGTTACACGCTCAATCACGCTATGTGGCAGTACTTGCCTGCCGTCCCAGACAGATCCCCGGCGAAGATGAAGTTGTCCCCACTTTGCTAGGTCACGTGCGCTGACGAAAAGGTTGCTTTGGTCTCCAGCTGTACTGTCGTTTGGACCGACCCAGTTATCCTTATGCGAGTAATAATTGTATATCATTTGTTCGTGCTGGGTGTTACGCCAACCTGTTTCACGCAAGCCATATGGCTCGAAAACGGCTTCAGTCAAGAATTCACTCAACGTCATCCTGGTAAGTCGGAATACGATTTCGAATAACATTGCAATACCGACATTACGATAAGCCCAACCTCTGCCAGCAGTAAACTCTTGAATAAGTTTTCCTTGCACTTCCATAAGTCCATGTGTATGTGTCAAAAGGTGGCGGAGCGTCACATCATGCGTGTGCTCAGGTAATTTGCCAAGATACCGAGATACCAGATCATCTACGCTCCCGATCCTCCTCTGTTCTATAAGCAGGCTGATGGCTAATGCAAGATAGGTTTTGCGTACAGAGCCCACATTAAATTGCGTAAATGCGTCAACACTGCGTGAACGCTCGTTTACATCATGCTTGCCCGAATAGGATTCGAGCACAATTTCGTTATTCTGCAGAATATATAACGCTGCCGCTGTTGCTCCTATTTGATGTTGTACATCATAAACATAATCGGCTAATTGCTGAAATCTTGAATCCATACTTCTCCTCACGTTTGCCCAGCTGTTACCCAGGTATTCTTATTTCTTTAAACTAAAGTTCCCAGTTAGTTCAACGCTGCTAAGGCTTCGCGAAACATTACTTAGTCCTATCTTACTGTATCAAATGTTCTGAAATCCCCCAGAAATATTTATATAGGAACATTGATATTATTATTTCGTTTATTGTCACTAAGATAACAATAATCAGTTGTTGTTGAGTATTAAAATATTTTCTCCATATTGTTGTTTGATTAGCTACATCAATAGCATCTTTATATGCTGAATATCTAGGAGCAATAACAAATCCGAATATTAATATTAATAAAGGTATGAATGCAAATGGCAAAAAAATAATGGTAAGTAAGCCCAACGCAAATAGAAAGCCTGATATCATTCCTACTAATTTGAATAGTAAAGGAAAAAGAACAGTGAGAAGTATTTGAAGGCCTGTAATCCTAAGCCATTTCAAAATTTGACCATTATATAATTGACCAGTTCCCGGTAAAATTACGGAGAATATTGCAGGGAAATTCACATTTTTCATTATACTCTCCAGTGGTTTAAATTGTATTTCTAAGTAATTTTAAAATAAAGCTTAATTGGATTAATTATGAGAATTCTTACGTGGAATGCTTACTATAACTAATTCGATATGTGTTGAACAAACGTTCCTAACGTTAGCTTAGTTGACAGGAATATCGAGTTCTTTACGAAGTTGATTTACGGTCTTTTCATTTTTTTGGTATTCATCTCTTCCTTTTTTAAACTCTTCGATTATTTTCAGTGATTCTTCTGCCCGTTTGAGATACTTATCGTCGTTATATCTTACAGCAGCTTCTTTCAATTCATTGACACCCATTGACCAGGTTTCAATGGCTAAATCTAACTGCTTGGCGAAATTTTCAGTATCGTCAGGATCAGCTTCAAGTTCGAGCTTTCTTGTTTCATAACCGAGACTCTTAACTTTAATACCTTGTTGGTTTTTTGCATCTTTATCCTCTCTTGTTTGGTCAGGCATCGCATCCAATAAATTGTGCTCAATAGTTTCCTTATCCTTAGCTACCTTAGCTAGAGCTTTCAGAGAGGCAATATCTTTTGCAGCTAGTGCGGAAATAGAAAATATACTTGCCGTAACTAAACATATAGCTGTGATGGCAATTAGTTTTGTTTTTAATTTCACGAATTTCCCTCCTCTGTTGTCATACTTTATACGATTCCATTACTTGGAAGTTGCGTTAATCTGCCCGTTAACTTAATGACACTTGGCTAGAATACTCTTTAAAAAAATAGTCCCGATGACTGTAGTAGCTCACCGGGACTAGCAAAGAGATCACAACTTTATATAGCTGATCAATACTGCATTTGGATTGTTTCACATCCAATTAAAATAATAAGTGACCCGAACACCTAATTGATCGGGTCACTTCAATGAAAGCTGCTAGTTTAGACAAGTAGTTATTTTTATAAAACAATACTTTGTTGAAATGAGTAATACTTACTGATAGATTACAATAAAGTGTTGATCTGACTTTCTTACTCTATTAAATCAGCCACTTATAAATCACAATAAAGTATTGTTCTATAATACCTTAGCACGACTAAGGTAGTAATTGGACATGCAGCAGTTAATCGATGCCCCACAAATAAGGCAACACCAAATGGAGAAATTTCATTATTTGACTGAGATAGCAAAAGCTACTGCATATTGATTATGCTCTAAGTATCCGTTGTTCAGTCGCCGCTTTAATCCATTGCGGGAATTCATTCAGAAGCAGATTATACAACGTTTCATCCGTGATGGATGCGATATCTTCAATATGAATAAAGTTGGCATTGTCGACAATGCGGCCTTCCATCGTATCCAACTTCTTCAGCACACTGAAATCGGAATAGCCGATACCGACGAATTGCCAGAAGATCGGATGGACGGCCGATTCCGAAATGACCTTCTTAATTGTTTTCGAGACGCCTCCGTCATTAATGAACACTAAGAAGACAGGCAAAGAGGATACTTCCTCTTTGGTGTATTTGCGTATCACATCCTTCATGACAGGCGGTTCATCGTTGTATCCGAACTTATGAATGTGGCGATTGCGGAGGATCTCTTTTTGGACATAGTTGTCAAAATCAGCTTCCGTCGCTGGTGCTAGCCTGCTGAATTCATTATCATACACCCACACATCCAAGCTGCCGTTATCGTCAAACTTGCAGGCAACGGCCAAAATACGTTCGACCACTTCCTGTACGGTGCCATCGTCATATAGATGTCTCATCGAGCCGGAAATATCAAGAACGAGTCCGACTCTGGCTGACAGATGGCTAAGCTGTTTTTTCTCCAAGGTGATCTGCACCAGATTTTTGCGCAGATCGATAGGGGAGAGCACTTTCTTATTCTCCGGAGGAGGAAGTTGTTGCGGAGCGGCAGATTCCTCTTCGACTTCCAATCCGAAGCTCGTGCACAGAGCAGCAAGTCCGCCAAAAAATCCGCTACCAATCGCGTTAAATTTCCACTCGCCATTATGCCTGTACAATTCTGCGGCGACGATAGCGGTCTCCTTGTCCAAATCTGAACCATAGTTAAAGCGGAATAGTTCTTCGTTGCTTGCAGGATCGATTAATGCAACATACAGTTGAGCAACATTTTTCATCATAAAACCGTGTTTTTCAGCTTCATGGATCGTAACAGTAAAGGCTAATTTGGCGGCTGTCGGCGGCAGTTTGGATAAATGAATGTGAATCGACTCTTGAAATGAACCATTTGCTTCTTGCTGATGAGCGATGGCGCCCTGATGAATGGAGGGATTGCCGTAGAATACAAAGTCCTCATCCTGCTCGCACCTGTTTCTGTCTGATAAAACAAAACAAGCAGCATCGATCTGCATGGCCGGGACAGTGGATGTCCAGCCAAAGCGAAGACTGAGCACAGACAAATTCCTACCTTTGGTAACGTCAACTTTTTGTCCTTTTGACAATAACATAGATGTTCTCCTCTATTTGAATATACGTCATGCTTCTAGCATAAAGGATATGGGCAATTTCCACAATTGCCCAACTGTTAAGAGGATGAAAAAAGGACTGCTCCTAAGCATTACGTGCATTTGTCGTTACTTCAGCAAAACCTAATTTTTTATCAGCCATTTTATGCTTTCCCCTATTAATTGTATTTCTATTTTCTAAAGAGTATTGCATATTCAAATTGGACATTGAAACAGGAACTGTAGTATTAGACTGAATTTGTTGAATCAAGCGTCTCGATTTTCTTTCCCGATATAGCGTCGGAAAAGTAAGGTGTGATACCCTTTATCTGTCCAAAGAATTAAACATTTGAATCTCGAAAGGTGGGGGTGATGTGAACCAAGAAATCACAGCTAATCTCGCAAACGAATTTAAAAATAATCAAAAGGTACTGACCGCAATCGGAGATGAAACCAGACAAGCCATTCTTATGACCCTGATTCAAGGACAACAAGATCCTGGCATGCGTGTGGGAGAGATTAAGGAGAAAACCCATCTTTCCCGTCCGGCGGTGTCCCATCATTTAAGAATATTGAAGGATGCGCAAATTATTAGTGTTCGTAAAGAAGGAACAATGAATTATTATCGTCTGAACGTCACAAGCAAGCTCAAGCTGCTGAAAAATCTTGTGGATGAAATCGAGATGCTGCTTTCACAATGCGAATGACACATGAGGATTACTTTTTATAAAGCGAGGAGGGCGAACTCCAGAATGAACATGGTAATCGAAGCAGTGAACGGTATCAAAATTCCCCAATTGGGTTTTGGAGTGTATAAAATAAAAAAAGGGGAACAATTTGAAAGGGCTATTCGTGAGGCGATCCGTGCCGGCTATCGTCATTTTGATACGGCTAAAATTTATGGGAACGAAGAAGCACTCGGCCTAGAGATTCAAAAAAGCGGGATCCCCAGGGAACAATTTTTTATCACCTCAAAAGTGTGGACGACGGATCTCGGTTATAAAGCGACGAAAATAGCATTTGAACAAACCTGCAAAAAACTGAATGTGGTGTATCTTGATATGTACCTGATTCATTTTGCCGGTCCTCATTATGTGGAAGCATGGAAGGCGATGGAGGAATTATACTCCGAAGGGAAAATCAAAGTTATTGGCGTTGCGAATTTTGAGATCAATCATCTTGAATTTCTCATGAAGCAATCCAGCATTTCGCCAATGATTAACCAAATCGAAACCCATCCGGAATTTCCACAAAACGATTTGCACGATTATCTTATCCAGCATCGAATTTCGCATGAGGCCTGGGGACCGTTGGGGCAAGGCAATAAAGCACTACTGGAGCGTCCGGAGTTAGTCGAAATCGCCCATCATCACAAAAAGTCGACGGCGCAAGTCATTTTGCGCTGGCATCTGCAGCGGGGGATTATTGTGATCCCTAAATCTTCAAACCCCAAAAGGATAAAAGAAAACAGCGAGATATTCGACTTTGAATTAATCGTGGAAGAAATGGAAAAAATCAATCAATTAAACACGGGCAAAAGGTATTCAGTAAAACCGACCGGCTACATGGTGAATCCGTTTTATGTTAAGACGATGAAGCTATTTATTAGATAAATGTCAGATGTGGAAAGGAAACTTGCTCCCGCCAGGAACAAATACTCAACTTGATGATAATGTGAGGGCTATTTGACGTTTACCATAATATAATAATTATCCATAGTTATTTAACTATGCTGCCCGTTAGGTGAGCGGAAGCCTGCCGATCGTGCCAGCAGCCTCCCATTGCGTGTATTGAATATACGGTATCTGATAGTTGAATGAATCACGAGGAAAACTCTAACGACGGCTTTCCTGCCTGTGTAGATTCCGAACAATTTCCATTCGAATATTCTTGAATTACCTTCGTCCAAAAGGTCTTCGCTGGCAAGTTCTTTTCCAGCCATGACACGCTCCAATTGCCCTTAAACATCTCAAATACGGTATAGACTACTTCTTTACCGATCCCATGCCGTCGGTACTTTCTTAATATGAAAAATTCCGCAATTGAAAATTTCGTCTTCGTACCATCTGCAATTTCTCGAACTAAAACAAATCCCGCCAACTTACCAAACTGCTTAATAAAGAAGGGAAAACGTCCTTCTTCTGTCCAATAGTGATCTAAAAACATGTAGTCAAAAAGGCCATACTCATTTACATCGTCTTCTCCGTCATCTTCAAAGTCGCTCATATCGTACTGATATAATTCCATAAGATTACGTAGTATCATTTTCTTTTCGAATGAAATCCTGATTAGTTCCATGAAATCACCCTTTTTTGTTCTAATCATACCACATATTGGAACTATCCTGCCCATTACTTCAAATGATAACGGCAGCCGATCGTGTGGCCGGCTGCCGTCATCTTGTGTTGAGCTATCGTTCTGCGTTAGCTCAGTGGTCAAAGGCTTCATATTTCTAGATCGCTTCTTTTTATTATATTTTAAGCTTTTGCTTTATTTACTACTTCTTTATTTGATAATACAGATTCCTCAATACCTAGTTTGCCGATAAGTTCTTTTATACCATAAATCCACATACTATCTTCTTCTAGGTCTGCTTGATCTAATACTATATCAATAAAAGGTATTAGTTCATCCATGTCAAATTGCTTTAAGACTTCTATCGATTCATTTGCCCCTGGCCAATTTAGATCTTTTAGCAAAAATAATAGCCATTGAATAGCTATAATAGCCCTATCTTTACCCAAGCTACTTATGATTTTCATTGAATTGCCCCACGTATCCTTATCGGTATCTTGAATAAGGCGTGATATATATTTATCTTCAATTTTTTTAGACAAATAATTCACTGCTTCTTCCTGAATGTTTTCTGACATACTCCATTTGAGATGTCCTAAATAATACTGGAATTCCTGTTCCTCCATTAAGCACCCCCTCAAAAAATTCATAGAACGGCTATCGGACCATCTCGTTAACCTCGTCAATTTTTGCTATCGTTCCTCTTTAGTTCAATTCTACCCAACCTTTGAAGAATAAAAGAATTTCCCCTAAGTTTTTAGGACCACCAAACCCTTCAAAATAACCTTCTTTCAACCTACAATGTATCCAATCATGCTCGGTTCTTTCTTTGACCAAACTTTCAAAAGGTTTGTTTTCTAACATAGTTTCTCGCAAATTAATTTTGACACTCCAACCAGGATTATCAAGCGTACTGATTTTTAAACCATAACAATGTTCCCAATCGCCATCACATTGGGATAAATACCACTCTTCTAACCATTGAATAAGATCCACTTGATTACACTCCCTTGACTACTTTATCGGTGATGAACAACAACTAGTTCTGTTATCACCCCCATCCACACACCTACACATTATCGCATGATTCGCTATTGTAATCCGCCCGTTACTTGATTGAACAAAAAGAGGAGCTACCGCGAGGTAAGCTCCTTCACTACTGTTCATCGTTAGCATAGTGATAAAACACCATCTTTATAATGATGCTTTTCAGCTTTATTCGTAGATAGCATCTGTGGTTGAGCCGTCTTCGTATAAATAGCTCACGTGAATCCATTTATCTTTTGTGTACCACAATGCAATTCTTTCAACTTTGCCTTCATTAGACCAATGAATGAAAATCTGAGCTTTAATTTCTCCTTGTTCAAGACCCTTAACGTCAATTTTGTTTAAATCCTCGTATTTATATCCTTGGATCGGCGATATATCATATCTCCAAACCCCTTGTTGTGAATCATCATTCGTTCGTTCTACGCTTGGTTCGCCTAAAAGACCTTTTACATAATTTCTGTCCACTCCGTTAGTGATCCAGTATTGAACCAGCCAAACCTTTTTTGTTACTTCATCAACGTTAGTTGGCTCATTCATAATCGAAATCACATTGTCTTTGTCTGCATATCTTATTCCAAGACCCAAACTTTCTGCTACAAAACGTACAGGTACGTATGCATGACCGTTATAGTTCAATACCGTTTATTCACTGCCGATTTCTTTATTTTGTCCATTCACCTCGAATTTCGCAGGAAACAAATACGCTTGAATTGTGTCTGAGGCATAAACAGCAGTTGTCGCGCTTAAACCAATTCCGCAAATTAGACCTAAAACAAACTTTTTCAAAAATCATCACTCCCAATGGTTCGATATTCCACTAATGCTGCCCTAAAAAAAGAACAGCTTCAATGCAGTCCCTGAACTATAGTCTCCCGTTACTTCAATAAGTACTATTTCGTTTTCCCCAATGATTCTTTGACCTGAATGAACAATGGGGGTTAATTTCAACAATCTCATAGAACATACGTTTGTTCATTTCGAATCCACAACATTTACAAACTTCATGCATAGCTTCTATTTTCATCATTTTGCTTCCACAATTCACACAAAAAAATCTTCCTTCTTCACTACTTTCAACTTTTGGTATCCGTACTTTAACTTCTTTAGAATTGTCTATTGCTTCATTAAGAATTTTTTCCATATGCTTTGAGAAATAACTATCTCCGGCTTTGCAATATAACTCTTCATTATTAAATTTCAGTTCTTCTTTGCAATAAGGGCAATACATTTCTTAAATCTCCCTTACATTATTTTTTTAATAATTTCTCGCCAGCCCCACGGAGTTTAATTGTTTAATATCGGCAGTCTGTAGTCGGTCAGCTATTGGTATCCGTTAGAGCTTAACCCCGAAATCGCTACTTGCGGCGAGCGAATGCTCCCTGTAATCAAGAAATCATTGAATTCCTGCTGTTCCGAAAGTATAATTTATCACTCTCTTATAGTTATCCCACTTGAAATAAAAGGGGCCAATATTTATATTTTTAGCACTGGGCTCCACTTTAAAATCTTGCCATATGATAATATCGTCTTCTCTCTGGATATAAACAGAAATGAATCCACACTCCTCGTCCCCGCACCATGGACAAACAAGTATGGGATATCGAAAGTATAAATAGTCATGTTGTTTATTTAATAGAAAATAATCTATCATGTTTCTTTGATGTTCTTCACTCCCCCACCCTAGAGATGGAACCATATCATGCTTTCTAAGCATTTGGTATAGCGATCTACCATCGATAATTAAATCAGCAAATTTAGTGTTCTTATTCCCATCTTGATTCGGGTCAAACTCATCATATCGACTTGCAGGTCTAGCCTCTAAGTAATTTAAGGTTTTCATATTATTCTTGTTCCTTTACATTATTTACTGATTTTACCTACGTCTTTTTTGTAAACTTCATAAATTCGTCTTGACTTAATTTATTCACGAAGTAATTCAACCATCCTGCCCGTGAACGATACTTAAGAGGCTGCTTCTCGGCAGCCTCTTAAGTATCGTTCGCAGTTAGTTCAATCAATCGCCATCTTCGGCGTTAAACCAACATAAGAGACTTTTTATTTTTTTGTGTCACGATTAGCTTTTGATAAATCTAATAATGCTTCTTTTGCTGTATTTCGTATATTAAGATAGTCGTGGTTTTCGTAACTAATAAAAATGGGTGCATACTTTACATTAAAGGTATTACCTAAAGCATAAATTGCACTTCCGAGCAGTTCGAATTCAATTAATTCAATTCTTTCTGCCAAATAATCCAATGAATCCTTCGAATAACCAGAAAGTAGTTGCAAAATATCTTCTTTAACTTCCATATCATGATCTTCAAACAAATGTTTTTCTAAGAGAATTAATATCTCATCGAAAAAAGGTAAATTATATCCGAAATATGGATCCAGGTATTTATCTAAGCAAAATAATATACTTCTTTTCTCATCAACATCTACACTATTTAAGACTTCTCCGATTGCATCTGCACCTTTATTTACAATGTCCTCATGCTTCTTAGTATACGTTATCAACTTAACCACCACCTGATATTTATTACCGTAGCTTTTAAACAAATCTTCCATCACTTTACAGGCAACGGCAGCCGAACATTCGCCGACAGATGTTTTGTCTTAATTGAACTATAGCTCCTGTTAGCGGAATACCTACTTATCTTTTAGTCCCAAAAATTAAAAATGACATCTCCGACGGTTTTAGGTTTCCAATGAAAAATCTGGCATAATTCCGCTTCGTTTAGTCTATTTTTGATAAATAAGGTAAGCGTTCGTTCATCAAGTTCTAATTTTTGATTTGTTTCAATAGCAGACAGTACCCTAAATTCGTCATTAAAAACACAAACAATATTAGAAAGTGAATGATCAATAAATTCAATCTCTAAGTATTGCACTGAAGAAGCGAACGCTACGAAGGGATATGAACTGTTTAACAAAATGAAAATGTTTTCGTTATGTAAACCAAGCTCTGTTTTATAGAAATTTTGAGATGCATGTGGTTCTTCAAAGGACAGAATCTTTCCGTTAGAGTAGTTTGCCAACGAGTAAGAGAGTCTTTTGAATTGTAAAGGATCGACCTCTGGCAAAGTATCGACATGAAATCCAGTAATGCCGTTCAGAAGTAACACTGCGTTCACCTACCTCTTTAGTTCGTCCTCTACCCGTTACAGCACTGACAATTTTATTTTACCACATATTGGAACTATCCTGCCTAATAGCTTAATAGCAAAGGGAGCAGCTGCCGTGGCAATCTGCTCCAGGTTTATTTGTTCTAACGTTATCCGTTACTTTAATCAAAAAGTTTGGGACAGAATTTTATCAATCCAAGATAATCTCTCTCATAAATGGTGTACAGGAAAAACAGTTATTAATCTCTTCATCAACTAATGACCAATACAAGATAGTTTTCCTATTCAAATCAATATCACTAATTAAATGGCCCTTTATCTTTCCCCAAATTCCATCTTCGATCTTTCCTTCTGTCACTGCGTCATCAAATGAAGATATGATCAAGCTCATTAACGCGAATTTTTCACTTGGGTTTAGTTCAGCACTTTCATAAAATGAGACAAATTCGTTCACTCTCGATGAATCTGCACTTTCATATTCCCAATCTTGTGAATACTTTCCTAACTCAGGTAGACTCAATTTATGAGTCAGACTTTCAATTGCCTGCCTAGTAATAAAAAACTCTTTATTATCGCTCAATTGATTTTCCCCCGTTAGTATTATCCTCAAATCTTTTGAATTCAACGAACGTTACCCGTTAACATTCCTGTAGGTGTTAGTAGATGGAACTTGCAGAAAAAAGAACGCCTCGCTAGGATGAGTATGTACTGGGTTGCAGCCCTCAGAACTCACCTTAGGAGGCGTTATTATGAAGTCTAATCCAATTAATTCTCAAAATCAACGTGTAGAACGAATCTCTACTACCACTCTGGTCATAGGCATCGACATTGCCAAGGAGAAGCATGCTGCACAAGCTATTAATTTTCGAGGTATTGTCCTCACCAAGCGCCCTATTCTATTTTCGAATGACCTTGCCGGCTATGAGCATTTAGAATATAGCATTCGTAAACTACAGAAGATGCACGGCATGAATAACATCGTTGTAGGTTTGGAGAGCACAGGTCACTACTGGTTCAATATTGCCAACTGGTTGGTGGATCAAAGAATTGATGTGGCTCTTGTCAATCCGATGACAACCAAACGTAATAAAGAAAA